>MKWL01000001.1 GCA_001899305.1 Thiobacillus sp. 0-1251
AAACAGGCCGTATGTAGAGCCGCAGTCTTATACCGAATCAACATCCGGATGCTTTGCGTGATAGGGGGAGTCCATGTAGCTTCAGCTAACCGCTCCGTAAGACGCCTCGTCGGCTGGGGGCCCCGTTTTCAGCGGATGCCTGCCAGTGCATAGGCAAAATCCTACCGACCCGCCGCAACCGACCGACCACAATCACAGTGACCTTGCTGGACCTTGGCAAGGCTTGGCCAAAGCCCGTCATGGGCGGGGCCAACTTCGAACGCACAAAGGAGATCGGTATGCAGAGAATCGCATTGGCGGACAACAAGGTGAATGATTTTGTGCAGGCGCGCCGCACGGCAGTTGGCAAAGCCGGGGAACTGCTTGCACGCCCCGTCATCGTTGCCTGGAAGGACGACAGGAGCGGCAAGTCGGCGCCCGAGATTCCGGGCGGAAAAGCGGGACGCTGGCATGACTATGGCGAGAGCAACGATGGCGTGCTGGAACTCGAGGTGGCGAACGACTACCACTTTATTTTTACCGAGGCGGAGGGATTCGACGAACCCGATATGAATCTGACCACCCTCGACGATAACGGAACGCGGTTCATGTGCCTGAACAACGCATGCACCGAGGAAGACAAGGAGAAGCTGGGCTATTTCCCAGGTGGCGGTCTAGGCGGCTAGCCGTGGACTCGCTCGACTCGGACATATCACACGCCCTTTATCTTCCACGTTCTTTATAAGGAGTACGTCATGAGCATTGGAACCATACTTTTGATCGTGCTGATCTTGATCCTGATCGGGGCGGTTCCCGTCTGGCCGCACAGCCGCGCGTGGGGCTATGGTCCCAGCGGAGGCATCGGCCTGCTGGTCGTCATCCTGATCGTACTGCTGGTAATGGGCTTGATATGACGGCGCGCCTTCTGGGCATCAGCCAACAGACTGATGTCCAGAAAGCCTGAACTACTGCAAGATCAAGCCGGGCGGTCCGGCAAACACGCCTGTAGCGCTTTCAGGCAATAGTCGACGTTCTCCTGCTTGGCGGAGTAGCCCATCAGGCCGATGCGCCAAATCTTGCCGGCCATGTCGCCGAGGCCGGCGCCGATTTCGAGGTTGAACTCCGTGAGCAGGCGGGCACGGATCGCGGCCTCATCGACGCCTTCGGGCACGTAGATCGAGTTGAGCTGCGGCAGGCGTGCGGACGGGTCCACCACGTACCTGAGGCCCATGCCTTCGAGCCCGGCCTTGAGTTTTTCATGCATGGCACGATGGCGTGCCCAGGCGTTCTCCAGACCTTCTTCCTCCAGCATCACCAGCGCTTCGTGCAGGCCGTACATCGGGTTGATCGGCGCTGTGTGATGGTAGGTGCGCTTGCCGGCGGATTGCCAGTAGCCGAGCACGAGGTTGAGGTCGAGGAACCAGCTCTGCACGACGGTTGTGCGCGCCTTGATGCGAGCGATGGCGCGCTCGGAGAACGAAACGGGCGACAGGCCGGGCGTGCAGGACAGGCATTTCTGGCTGCCGGAATACACCGCATCGATGCCCCATTTGTCCATATACAGCGGCGTGCCGCCCAGGCTGGTGACGCAATCCATGATGGTGAGCGCGCCGAATTCCTGCGCGATCTTGCCGAGCGCCTCGGCGTCGCTTTGCGCGCCGGTCGAGGTTTCGGCATGCACGAAGGCGAGGATCTTTGCATCCGGATTCGCCTTGAAGGCGTCGCGCACCTTGTTCGGATCGACCGGCGCGCCCCAGGCGTCGTCGACGATCACCGGCACGCCGCCGGTGCGTTTGACGTTTTCCAGCATACGGCCGCCGAACACGCCGTTGCGGCAAACGATCACCTTGTCGCCGGGCTCCACCAGGTTGACGAAACACATTTCCATCCCCGCCGAGCCTGGCGCCGAGACCGGGAAGGTCAACGCGTTCTCGGTCTGGAACGCCATGCGCAGCATGGACTTGATCTGTTCCATCAGGTCGACGAACGCGGGGTCGAGATGGCCGATGGTCGGACGTCCCATGGCATCGAGGATGCGCTGGGGCACGTCGGAGGGCCCCGGGCCCATGAGGATGCGCTTGGGTGGGATGAAGGAAGCGGTCATAACCTTGTTCTCTTTGTGGAAAATGTCAACCAAAACAAAGGGTTGATTTTACGGGGAAACGACGGTGCCTGGAAATCAGGCAGGCGGCTCGCCCATCAGTGGTCGCATCGCGGTCAATAAACTGTTGAAGATACGTGGATGGTGTTTTTCCTGTTCGGCCAGCATTTGCTTCATCGCGTAGCGCTGCTGCGGCTTGGCGAAGCAGGCCGGGCAGTTCTCGAAGATCACCGGCAGGCCGGCGTCGGCGGCGAAGGCGCGGGTCTGGCGTTCGCGTGCGTAGGCGAACGGTCGGATGATGCGCAGGTCGCCAGCGTCGTTCAGGTAATGCGGCGACATGGTCCTCAGCTTGCCGCCGAACAACATGGACATCATCAGCGTCTCGGCGAGGTCGTCCAGATGCTGCGCCAGCGCGACGACGTTGCAGCCCTGTTCGCGCGCGACGCGGTAGAGGATGCCGCGCCGCATGCGCGAGCAATAGGCGCAGTACGAGTCGCTGTTCTTGGTCAGCGTTTTCTGTGCCTCTTCCAGGATGGGCTGCGATTCGAGGAAGTAGGGCACGCCAAGTGCGGCCATGTAGGGCGTGAGCGGCGAGGGATCGAACTGGTCAGACTGCGGGTCGACCGTGCAGGCGAGCAGTTCGAATTTCACCGGCGCCTTCTGTTGCAGGTGATGCAAGGTGTGCAGCAGCGACAGCGAATCCTTACCGCCCGACAGGCCGAGCAGGATGCGGTCGCCGTCGCGGATCATGCGGAAGTCGCCGATGGCGCGTCCGGCCGCGGTGAGCAGCGAGCGCGCGGGTTTCACCCAGCCGGTGTCCGTTCGTGCTGAATCCTGAGCTTGACGAAGGGTCGAAGCATGAGCGGACACGGGGCCTTCGACGGGCCTGTCCTGAGCCTGGTCGAAGGGCTCAGGCCGAGCGGCGCTTAAGTTCAAGTCCTGGCTCATGCGGAAAACTGCAGCGCGTGCAGCTGCGCGTAGCGGCCCTGGCGGGCGATCAGGTCGGCATGGCTGCCGATTTCGACGATGCGACCGCCTTCCAGCACGACGATCCGGTCGGCGCGTTCGATGGTGGACAGGCGATGTGCGATGACCAGCGTGGTGCGGTTCTCCATCAGCGTCTCGAGCGCGGCCTGGACGTGGCGTTCGGATTCGTTGTCCAGGGCCGAGGTGGCCTCGTCCAGGATCAGCAGCGGTGCGTTTTTGAGGATGGCGCGTGCGATGGCGATGCGTTGGCGCTGCCCACCGGACAGTCGCATGCCGTTCTCGCCGATCAGCGTGTCGAGGCCGTCGGGCATGGCCTGGATGAAATCCCAGGCATGTGCGGCGACGCAGGCGGTGCGGATCTCGTCGACCGTGGCGTCGCGTTTGTGGCCGTAGGCGATGTTGTGTGCCAGCGTATCGTTGAACAGCACGACATCCTGCGACACCAGGGCAATGTGGCTGCGCAGGTTCTGCAAGCGGATGTCGCGGATGTCGATGCCGTCGAGCTGGATCGAGCCGGCATCCGGGTCGTAGAAGCGCGGCACCAGATTGGCCAGTGTCGTTTTGCCCGAGCCTGACGCGCCGACCAGCGCCACCGTCTCGCCGGGGGCGATGTCGAGCGTGATGCCGGCCAGCGCCGGTGTGGTCTTGCCGGGATAGGTCAGCGCCACGTCGCGCAGCGCCAGCCGGCCCTCGATGCGCTCGAGCGTGCGCGTGCCGCCGTCGCGCTCGGCGTCCTCGTCGAGCATGGTGAAGATGGTCTCGGCCGCGGCCAGCCCGCGCTGCAGCTGGTCGTTGACCGAGGTGAGCCGCTTCAGTGGCGCGAACAACAACAGCATCGCCATGAAGAAGGCGACGAAGCCGCCGACCGTCGTGGCGTTGTCGCTCGCCTGGTCGGCAGCGATGTAGACGATGATGGCGAGCGCGATCGCCGCGATCAATTGGATGACGGGTTCGTACACTGCGTTGGCGGCGACACGCTTCATCTCGAACAGCCGCGCCAGATTGGCCGCCTCGCGGAAACGCGTCTGCTCGTAGGCCTCGCCGCCATAGAGCTTGACCACGCGGTGTCCGCCCACCGCCTCGTCGACCACCTGGGTGAGGTCGCCGATGTTCTGCTGCGCCTTGCGCGATAGGCCGCGCAGTCGTTTGCTGGCGACGCGCACCACCCACAGCGTGAGCGGCACCAGCGCGAACACGATCAGCGTGAGCTGCCAGTTCAGCCACAGCAGGTAGCCGAGCAGCCCCAGCACCGTCACCGTGTCGCGCACCAACGTGGTGAGCGAGCTGGTGGCCGACTGCGTGACCTGGGTGACGTTGAAGGCCAGATGCGCGATCAGCTGGCCGCTCGGGTTCTGGTCGAAGTAGCGCGTCGGCAGCGTCATCAGCTTGTCGAACATGGTGGCGCGCAGATCCATCACCAGGCGGCTGCCGACCCAGGCCATGCAATAGGTGCTGACGAAGCTGGTGACACCGCGCACCAGAAACAAGGCCAGTAGCAGGATCGGAATCCAGCGGATGAAATCCTGGTCCTTGGCGACGAAGCCCTTGTCCAGCAGCGGCTTGAACAAGGCAGGCAGCACCGGCTCGGTGGCGGCGGTGAGGACCAGCGCGACGAGGGACAGCGCGAACATGCGCCAATACGGCTTGACATAGCCGAGCAGGCGGCCATAGAGCGCGCGACTCTTGTGCCCTTCAGGGGAGTCGGGAGCGGGCGTCATAGCAGCAGCAGGGTGGCGAGCCCAAGCAGGATGACGAAGCCCAGGCTGTCCGGGATGACGGTGAGCCGTCCCGACGCGCCGATGGCCGGATCGTGCTTCACGCGTTCCTGAATCATGTGCTGCGGCGGGTTTTCGGGGTTTTCGGTCATGGGCGGATAGTGAAAAGCCCCGCGATTGTAACGCGCCATGGTTCGCTGGCGTCGATTCTGCCGGGATGGGCGCCTCCGGTTCGGGTCTCCGGCGAGACGGCATTTTGTCGCCCATTCGCGGACTGAAGCGGTGCCTTGAACGAGTCGTCGAGCGTAGAATACGCGCCATGTCGGAACCCATCGATCAGCGCCCGCGCGCGCAGAACCAGTTGGAGCAGCACCTCAGTGAGGTGCAGCTGCTGCTCGCGCGCCAGCGGCGCGTCGAAGCCCTGGTGCAGAAGCAGGACATGCCGCGCCACGAACTGGTCGAAGGCCTGGTGCACCGGCAGCATCTGGTCGAGCTGCACAACCTGCTGCGGCGCCTGTCGGCCGGCGAGATCGCGCGGGTCATCGAGGCCTTGTCGGAGGAAGATCGGCTCGCCGCCTGGCGGGAGGTCGAGGAAAACCGCTGCGAACTGGTCCTGGAAATCGTGTCGGATGACGTGCGTGCCGAACTGCTGGGGGCGCGTCCCCACAGCAGTGCGCGCAACATGCTCTCGGCCTTCGAACTGAAGAACGGCCGGCTGAGCCAGGTGCGCATCGACAGTCGCGCCGACCTGGCCAACGTCAACCCGATGTGGGTCGACCTCGTCGCCCCCTCGGCTAGCGTGCGCGCCTGGGTGGGCGAGTTCTTCGAGCTTTACCTGCCCGACCCGGAAGAAGTCACCGACATCGAGGAAAGCGCGCGCTTCTATATCGACGACAACGATGCGGTGCACATGAGCTCGAACTTCCTGCTCGACAAGCAGGGCGATTCGCGTAACGTCCCGGTGGCCTTCATCCTCCACCGCAACATCCTGTTCTCGGTCCGCAACGAGGAGCTGCCGGTGTTCCGCCTGCAGCGCCTGCGCGCCCGCACCCAGCCCGGCTATGTCTCTGACGGCAAGGACGTCCTGCTCGACCTCTACGGCGCCGATGTCGAATACTCGGCCGACGCACTCGAAGACGTCTACGCCGAATTCGAGCGCGTCGGCCGCCAAGTGCTGTCACCGCAGGTCAGCGACGACGAAGCCGCCGAGATCCTGTCCGAAATCGCCAAGGGCGAAGACCTCAACGGCCGCATCCGCCGCAACGTCCTCGACACCCGCCGCGCGCTCTCCTTCCTCATGCGCGGCCGCCTGCTCTCGTCCGACCAGCACGAGGACACGCGCCAGATCCTGCGCGACATCGAATCGCTCGACGGCCACACGTCCTTCCTCTTCAACAAGATCAACTTCCTGATGGATGCCACCGTCGGCTTCATCAACATCAACCAGAACAAGCGCGTGTCCAAGCTGACCGCGATTTCGGTCGTGTTCGTGCCGATCAACATCATCGCCGGCATTGGCGGCATGTCCGAATTCTCGATGATGACCGCCGGCATCCCGTGGCCGATTTCCTACGGCGCCTTCACGCTCGCGATGGGCGCGCTCGGTTTCGGCACCTATCACGCACTGCGCCATCTCGAACAGCGCAAAGCCCAGCAGACGCTTGTGGCGCGGCAGCGGAAGGAAGCCTGAGCGCCTTCTACGGATATCAGTTTCATCAGAACGTCCGTTTTTGAAGAAAAGAACTGGGTTCGGTAGGCGGCTCAAATCGACCCTGAGAGACGCTCGGAGCTTGCTCATCGTACGGCCGCTGAGGCAGGGAAAGCGGTCTATTCAACATCCAATCTCAAACCTCCCGTCGATACTTGAGCCTCTAAATCAGGTGCATAATTCGCCTACCAAGAGCCTCTTTTTTCATAACGGGCACTGCGAAAAAATTTAAAAAATCATCAAGATAAGCCACTATGACAGCCGTCTCTATCTTAATAAATATCCGGACCCCATAGGTCGCTTGATTAACTATTCGATATTGCAGCGTCATGACGACCAAAGAAGCTGTCACCTCACTCCTCCAGCAGCGCAAGTACAGTCATCGCACCGTTGAGTCCTATGTCGGCTGGTTTGATCGGTTGAGTTCGTATTTCCATGGACGGGCAGTGGCGGATCTTGATACGGAAGATATCGCTTCGTATTTCCAGCATCTCCAGTCCAAGCGCCTCAATGATCAGACCGTACGGCAGGCAAGCTCGGCATTGCGCTTCATTTTTCGTGAGGTTATTCGAAAGAAGGAGCTGGTTGCAGTTATTCCGGTCATCCGACCCAAGCGGCCGATTGCTGTAATTCCCAGTCAGGCACAGGTATTTTCTGGCCTCACTGAGGTAGCGAACCCACAGCTAAGGTTGGCACTGAAATGCATCTACGGAATGGGCCTTGAGCTTCAGGAAGCTTTGCTGATTCGCGTAAGGGATATTGATTTCCCGTCGAACAGAATGCGTGTGATTCCACAGCGAAGCAAGACGGCGCGTGACGTACCGATCCCGCTTTTTGCCATAGATGATTTGCAGTTATTGGCCAAACCAAAGCGGAAAACGGATTTCTTGTTCAGCACCGACAAGGGTGAGAAGCTCCCCGAGCAGAGACTTCAACGTGCGTGGGCGGACGCGCGGGCCAAAGCAAGTCTTTCTCCAAGAATAAACATTCGATCACTTCGCCATGCATACATACGCCACCTCACTATGCTCGGTGTTCAGCTTAAAGACGTGCTACACCATCTCGGTTTACACAAAGCGCGCACATTAGAGTACTACTCAAACTACAGTGCCGTTCCGACGGAAATAACCTTCAGCCCGGCCGATCGATTGATCCACGAAGCAGAGCAAGCAACTGATTCAGAATCGCCGTGGTACGTAGCGCCAGCGCGAATCGCGGCGTTAGTCGAACTAAAACCGGAGAAATATGATTTCCGACGATTGGTCTTGTTGTTACAAGAGTTGAATTCAGCATCAGCGAATAGTAATTACCTTTCGATGGCGTTCTTGGTCCGCGCAATTATTGACCATGTTCCTCCGATTTTCGGTTGTGAAACCTTTGGCCAAGTTTCCAACAATTATCAAGGGACGCGATCGTTCAAGAAGAACATGGACCATTTGCACAATGCACTTCGAAACGTTGCTGACAGTTATCTGCACACTCATGTGAGGCAGAAGGAAGATCTTCCTACTTTTATTCAGATTGATTTTCGGTCCCAGCTGGATCAACTTCTTGGCGAAGTAATACGAATCGCGTGAACGAAGCTAACATTTCATACCAAGGGACGCGCCCCTGAATTCGGACGTTGGCTGACCACTTAGGGGCGCAACGCGGGCCTTCTTATTAGTTACTCCGACCGGCCGTTCCTGGCCGAATAGAGACAACTGGTTCGTGTCTCCAGAAACAGGAAACGCTCAGATTTTTTCGAGCAATTTCGAATTAATTCGACTCAGCGCGGCACCTGCGCACTCCCCATATACCGGCTGATCACCGCCACCCGCCGCTGATACGCGCGCGAGCTGCGGTGGTTCTCGTACCAGCGTGGGTTGGGCACCATGGCGGCCAGGCGGGCGGCCTGGTCGCGGCCGAGGTTGGCGGCGGAGGTCTTGTAATAGCGGCGGGCGGCGGCTTCGGCGCCGTAGATGCCGTTGCCCCATTCGATGACGTTGAGATAGACCTCGAGGATGCGACGTTTGCTCCAGGTGGCTTCGATCATGAGGGTGATCACGGCTTCCTGGCCCTTGCGGATGAAGCTGCGCTCGCCGGAGAGGAACAGGTTCTTGGCGAGTTGCTGGCTGATGGTGGAACCGCCGGCGACGAGGCGGCCTTTCTTCAGGTTTTTCTCGACTGCTACTTGGATGCCCTCCACATCGAAGCCTTCGTGGGTGAGGAATTTGGCGTCCTCGGCGGCGACGATGGCGCGCTTCAGGTGGATAGAGATGCGGTCATAGGGCACCCACTTGTGGCGCAGTTCGGCGTCGGGGTTCTTCTCCTGCTGGCGCGCCAGGCCCGCTTCCATGAAGGAGGTCATGCTTGGGTTGTGATCGATCCACCACAGCACATGGGCGAACAGCCAGAGCTGATACAGCAGGATCAACACGACCGCGGCGGCAAGGGCCTTGCCGATCCAGCCGAACAGTTTTTTCATCATGCTGTGCGCAGGGCCACGATGATGGGGGCGGTGTCGGGGCGCACGCCGCGCCACAGATGGAACGCTTCGGCCGCCTGCTCCACCAGCATGCCGAGGCCATCGGCGGTGCGCGCGCCGTGCGTGCGGGCGAAGTCGAGGAAGGGCGTGTCGCGCCCGTACATCATGTCGTAGGCCATCGTGTCCGGGGTGAACACGCGCGGCGACAGCGGCGGTAGGTCGCCGGCGAGGCTGGCGGCGGTGGCGTTGATGACGAGGTCGAAGGGCGTGTTGGCTGCGTCGAAGCCGCAGGCGCGGACGCCGCGGCCGAACAGCTCGGCGAGCTCCTCGGCGCGGCTGACGGTGCGGTTGGCAATGACGAGCGCCGCGGGCTGCTGGTCGAGCAGCGGTTCGATCACGCCGCGCGCCGCGCCGCCGGCGCCAAGCAGCAGGACGCGTTTGCCGACGATCGTGCAGTGCAGGTTGCGAGTGAGATCGGCGACCAGCCCGGCGCCGTCGGTGTTGTCGCCGAGGATGCCGTCGGCATCGAAGCTCAGCGTGTTGACCGCCCCTGCGCGCTGCGCACGCGGGCTCAGGCGGCTGGCAAGTCTGAAGGCTTCTTCCTTGAATGGCACAGTGACGTTGGCGCCGCGCCCGCCTGCCGCGATGAAGGCAGCGACGCTGTCCGCAAAGCCATCGAGCGTCGCGAGGATGGCTTCGTACGTCATGTCCTGGCCGGTCTGGCGGGCAAACGCGGTGTGGATCTGCGGGGATTTGGAGTGGGCAATCGGGTGCCCGAATACGGCGTAACGGTCGGTCATGGCGGCCGTATTTTATCCGCTCAACCGGCGGCCAGGCGTTTTTGTATGGACTGCCGTGTCAGCCTTGGGTCCAGGGCAGGCTTCGGTGTTTCCAGCCGTTGAGTTCGTTGCGATGGCCGGTGGCCTTGTTGAGTTCGCCTTCGATGCCTTCCAGCACGTTGTAGCAACTGCCGCGTCCGGCGTCGGCGCAGGCTGCGGCGGCACGATGCGAACGTTCGCCGCTGCGGCAGATGAAGAACAGCAGGGATTCCGGATCGGTGGCCTGGGCCAGTTGAGTCAGAAAATGGGGATTGAGGACCCAGCCGGGCCAGGATTGCCATTCGACATGCAACGCCCCGGGAATGACGCCGTTGAGTTCGAGTTCTGCATGGGAACGTACATCGATCAGGCGGGTTCCAGGGGCGATCTGCAGCAATTCGTACGCTTCGTGCGGCAATAGTGCGCCGGCAAATGGCCAGACATTCACCTGGCTACGATGATGGGCGGTGTCGAGCAATTCGGTGATGCGTCCCATGGCGGTGTCCTTTTATTTATTGTCGATTCAGTATATGAAACCCCCTGCCCGATGCAATTTGCACCATGTTGGTGCGCATATTTGCTTTTTCGCCTTATTTTGGTGCGACAGGGAAAATGATTGCGCACTATCCCCTGGCTTGAGCCTTATGGCACAATGGCTGGCGCTCGATTTTGGGTATGGCACGGTTGCTGCTAACACTTTTTCTGTGTGACGTTTTGTGTGGCGGATTTGGGCCACATACAACGTCGTAATTCAATTCATTTCAGTTTGAGGAGATTCAGCATGGCCGTGGCCAATGTGATCAAGATGATTAAGGACGGCGAAGTGAAATTCGTCGATCTGCGCTTTACGGATACACGCGGCAAGGAGCAGCACGTTTCGATTCCTGCCCGCATCGTGACTGAAGACTGGTTCGAAGACGGCCACCCGTTCGACGGTTCCTCGATCGCCGGCTGGAAAGGCATCCAGGCGTCCGACATGCTGTTGAAGGCCGATCCCGATTCGGCCTACATGGATCCCTTCTTCGACGAGCCCACGCTGATCCTGACCTGTGACGTGATCGAGCCGTCCGACGGCAAGGGCTACGAGCGCGACCCGCGTTCGGTGGCCAAGCGCGCCGAGGCCTACCTGAAGTCGACCGGCATCGCCGATACCGCGTACTTCGGCCCCGAGCCTGAGTTCTTCATTTTCGATTCCATCACCTGGCACGACAACATGTCGGGCTGCGGCGTGCAGATCAATTCCGAGGAAGCGTCCTGGTCGTCTGCCGAGAAATTCGAGAACGGCAACACCGGCCACCGTCCCGGCATCAAGGGTGGTTATTTCCCCGTTCCCCCGGTCGACAGCCTGCAGGACATCCGTGCCGCCATGGTGCTGGCACTGGAAGAAGCCGGCATTCCGGTCGAAGTGTTCCACCACGAAGTGGCGACCGCCGGCCAGTGCGAAATCGGTACCCAGTTCAGCACGCTGACCAAGCGTGCCGACTGGACCCAGACGTTGAAGTACATCGTGCAGAACGTCGCTCACGCCTACGGCAAGACCGCGACCTTCATGCCCAAGCCCATCGTCGGGGACAATGGTTCCGGCATGCATGTGCACATGTCGCTGTGGAAAGACGGCAAGAACCTGTTTGCGGGCAATGGCTATGCCGGCCTGTCGGAAATGTGCCTGTACTACATTGGCGGCGTGATCAAGCACGCCAAGGCGCTGAACGCGATCACCAACCCGTCGACCAACTCGTACAAGCGTCTGGTGCCCGGCTTCGAAGCGCCCGTGATGCTGGCGTATTCCGCGCGCAACCGCTCGGCCTCGATCCGCATCCCGATTTCCTCCAGCGAAAAGGCCCGCCGCATCGAGACCCGCTTCCCGGATCCGACCGCCAACCCCTACCTGTGCTTCACTGCGCTGATGATGGCCGGTCTCGACGGCATCCAGAACAAGATCCACCCCGGCGATCCGTCGGACAAGGATCTGTACGACCTGCCACCGGAAGAAGATGCGAAGATCCCGAAGGTCTGCCACAGCCTGGAAATGGCGCTGGACGAGCTCGACAAGGATCGCGAGTTCCTGACCCGCGGCGGCGTGTTCACCAACGACATGATCGACGCCTACATCGCCCTGAAGATGGAGGAAGTCACCAAGTTCCGCATGACCACGCACCCGGTTGAGTTCGCGATGTATTACTCGCTGTAAACACGGGACGTGTACAAATAATAGGGCGGCTTCGGCCGCCCTTTTTTATGGCACGCCTTCAGGCTGAGCTATTCCGGGATCAAGATTGGCCGGCCGGTGTCCGTTAGCAAACGGGTACGCTACACTCAGCCCTATGTCCATCGCCCGTCTGCCCTTCCTTCTGTGCCTGATACTGGCTGCGCCCGCGCAGGCGGAAATCTACAAATACGTCGATGAAAACGGCCAGGTGACATTTACCGACGTCTACAAGAAAGGCGCCAAGCGTGTCGACCTGCCCGGTGCGCCGACACAGCTGCCAGCCAGAAATAAAGCGCCGAGACGGGCCGCCTATACACCCAGCCCGGCGGATTTCCCGCGTATCGATCCGGGCACCCAGAAACGGCGCGACGATATCCGGCGCCAGGTGCTGCAGGATGAACTGTCGAGCGAACGCCGCAATGCCGATGAAGCGCGCCGTCAGCTGACGTTGGGCGAGCGCCTGCAGCCGGGCGAACGGGCAACCGACGCCACCTACCTCGATCGCGTGAGCAAGTTGCGGACAACGGTGCAGCAACACGATCAGAACGTCACTTCCATCCAGCGCGAGCTGGCCAATCTGAAGTAAGTCGCCTGTACACGCATTCAAGACGCCGCCGGCAGCCCCCCAGCTAATAGGCCGTCTGCGGTTCTGAAGAGGTTGAAGCTTCAACAACCAGGCTCTGGCACAATCAGTGCTTCTACTGAGTGCATGAGCATGTCGCCGTTTTCGCCCACCGATTATTCAGGACTGGATTATCTCTCCACCGGCACCATGATTCTGGATGCCGGGCACCGCATCCTGTATGTCAATCCTGCAGCCGAGACCTTGCTGGGCATATCCGGTGTCCTGCTGCTTGGGGATGACGCCATGTCAGTGTTCGAGCGCAGCCCCGAGTTGCTTGCTGCGGTCCAGACGGCATGTGCCCAGCAGGAAACCGTCATCGAATATGAACTCGACGTGGTGGTGAGCGGTCATCCGCCAATCCGGCTCAGCTGCAGCGTGTCGCCGCTGGACAAGCCTGAGGACGCCGTGCTGATCGAAATGCGCGCGGTCGATCCGCATCTTCGTATCGCCCGGCTGGAACAGGCGCGCCTACAACAGGAAGCCAACCGCGAACTGCTGCGCAACCTCGCACATGAAATCAAGAATCCGCTCGGCGGCATCCGCGGCGCGGCACAACTGCTGGAACACGAGTTGCCGCGCGAATCCCTGCGTGAATACACCCAGGTCATCATCAAGGAATCCGATCGCTTGCAGTCGCTGATGGAGCGGCTGCTTACTCCCCACCGCATGCCCCGTTTTGGTGCGGTGAATATTCACGAAGTTCTGGAGCGGGTCCGCAGCCTGATCCTGGCGGAAACCCCGAGCATGTCGCTCCGCCGCGACTACGATATCAGCCTGCCGGAAATCCGGGCCGATGCCGAACAGCTGATTCAAGCGACGCTCAATATCGCACGCAATGCCGTGCAAGCGATGCATGGCCAGGGTGAGATCATTTTCAGGACCCGCGTGGCGCGGCAGATCACGCTGGAAAGCCGGCGCTACCAGCTCGGCATGCGCGTCGAGATCATCGATAACGGCCCGGGCATACCCGAAGACATCCGCGAACAGATCTTTTTCCCGCTGGTGTCAGGGCGCGAAGGCGGCAGCGGGCTCGGGCTTGCCGTTGCACAGACGTTGGTCGCGCAAAACCACGGCACCATCGATTGCGAAAGCCGTCCCGGCTGTACCACCTTTTCCATTTTTCTTCCTTTGCCTGGCTGAACACTATGTCGAAATCAAGCTGCGTCTGGATCATTGACGACGACCGCTCCATCCGCTGGGTCCTTGAAAAAGCCCTGTTGCGCGAAGATATCGCGTGCATGACCTTCAGTTCGGGCAGCGATGCGCTGCGTGAACTGGAACGCAGCACGCCCGCCGCTGTGTTGTCCGACATCCGCATGCCGGGGGTGAGCGGCCTGGAATTGCTGCAGGCGCTGAAGGAGCGGCTGCCCAAGGTACCCGTCATCATCATGACGGCGTATTCCGATCTCGACAGCGCGGTGGCGGCTTTCCAGGGCGGCGCGTTCGAATACCTGCCCAAGCCTTTCGACGTCGACCAGGCGCTCGAACTGGTACGCCGTGCACTGGCGGAAAATGCCAGCCGTGACGTGCCCGCCAGCAGCGATGTCCCGATGCCGGAAATCCTCGGGCAGGCGCCTGCCATGCAGGAGGTGTTCCGTGCCATCGGACGACTGGCGCATTCGCATGCCACCGTGTTGATCACCGGCGAATCGGGCAGCGGCAAGGAACTGGTGGCGCGTGCGCTGCATCGCCATAGCCCGCGTGCTGGCGCGCCGTTCATCGCGCTGAATACTGCGGCCATCCCGCGGGATTTGCTGGAGTCGGAACTCTTCGGTCACGAGCGCGGTGCCTTCACGGGCGCGGCCGCGCAGCGGCGCGGCCGCTTCGAGCAAGCTGACGGCGGCACGCTGTTTCTGGACGAGATCGGAGACATGCCGGCCGAATTGCAAACCCGTTTGCTGCGCGTGCTGGCCGACGGGCAGTTCTATCGTGTCGGCGGTCATACGCCGATCAAGGTCAATGTGCGGGTGATCGCCGCAACCCACCAGGATCTGGAAGTACGGGTGCGTGAAGGATTGTTTCGCGAAGATCTGTTCCACCGCCTCAACGTGATCCGCCTGCGCCTGCCGGCGCTGCGCGAGCGGCGTGAAGACATCCCGCTGCTGGTACGCCATTTCATGCAGAAAAGCGCGCGCGAACTAGGGATGGAGACCAAGGGCGTGTCGGACGCCGCGATGAAGACGCTGGTTAATCTGCCCTGGAGCGGCAACGTGCGCCAGCTCGAGAACGTCAGTCATTATCTGACCGTGATGGCGCCCGGCCAGGTGGTCGAGGTCGGGGATTTGCCGGCCGATCTGATGCAGGGGACGGTCGAGTCAAGCGGCGGCGACTGGTTGCAGGGGCTGGCCGCTGAAGCCGGCGCGCGGCTGGCACGCGGTGAGGCGGCGATTCTGGATGAGCTTACCCAGGCGTACGAAAAGACGCTGATCGAGGTGGCGCTCCGCCACACCGGGGGGCGCCGGATCGAGGCCGCACATCTGCTGGGATGGGGGCGCAATACGCTGACCCGGAAAATTCACGAACTGGGGATGGATGCGGAATCCGAGGGTGACGAGTCGAAATAGCCATCCGCTTGATAAGCGAAATTCAGCGACAAAAAAGCCGACTCGAGTCGGCTTTTTTTGCATGCGGGGCGGCAGATCAGGCGGCCTGGGCTTCTTCCAGAAGCTTCTGGATTTCACCCTTCTGGTACATCTCGATCATGATGTCGGAGCCACCGATCAACTCGCCCTTCACATACAGCTGAGGGAAGGTCGGCCAGTTGGCGTAGTACTTCAGGTTTTCGAAGATTTCCGGATCGGCCAGCACGTTCACCGCCAGAAAATCCTTCACGCCGCAGGCCTGCAGCACTTGCGCCGCGCGCGACGAGAAGCCGCACTGCGGAAACTGGGGCGTGCCTTTCATGTACAGCACGACGGTATTGTTGGTGACTTGGTCACGGATGCGGTCGAGAGGGGTCATGTGAGCTCCTGGGCAATACTTGACTGGAATAGTCGGGAATTATACGCTCGGAGAAACCGGCGTCAAGCCGGTTTCTCATTTCGCTGATAGGGGCTGACGAAGGCTTTGTGAAGCAGATGCGGGATCAGCAGATGCACGGGCATGCGCAGCCAGTGGGCGCGCACGAAAGCGGCCAGCCCGGCAGGGGTGAAGCGATCGGCACAACTCGCATGGTCGGGCGCGAGGACCCGTGTGAAGATGCGGTCCATCAGGGCGAGAGTGAGGCGATTCGGCTTGTCGCGCTCGAGGGCCGCCATTGCGCTGTCGGGAATCGGCGTATCGAGGAAATAGCGTAGATAACGCAGCGCATAGAACAGCGAACGACCCAGTTGCAGCTCGTTGGCGCGCGTCGTCAGTCGCAGCCAGAAATCGGGGTTGGCAGCGGCATCGCGCAGCAACAGGTCGAGATCGGTCAGATCGCGCAGGCCGTGCGGCAATTCGCCATCGTGAAATACGTGGGTGGCCGAATGCAGGATGCGATCTTCCGTCGCCAGCACCTGGACGCCCGGCATGTCCGCCACTGCGACGGCACGATGGCGCAGCGTGGCGGAATCCGGATGATAACGTGCCGTATCGGGAAGAATGGCGTGATGCACGTCGATCACCGTGGCGCGGACGGCATGTTGTAGCGGCGGGATTTCATGCATCCAACGGCGGTAGTAGCGCTGGTCATAGTCCGACAACAGGGTCGGGTGCCAGCCTGCAAGCATGAGTGCGGCTTCGACCGCGCCAAGTTGTGCCCGCGGGACCAGGATATCGATGTCATTGAACAGACGTCCGCTTGCCGCGGGCAGATTGGCCATGACGTAGGCGCTGCCTTTCAGGAGAATGAAGGGGAAGGCCAGCCCTTTCAAGGCGGTACGGATCTTGTCCACTTCCCAGCGTACGGCCAGTTGCTGCTTCGCGGCCAGCGTGGCCGCCGCATCAAAATGCCATCGTGCGACAGCCGGGATGGCTTCAGTCAGCTGGTGCCGGGCCAGAACGTGCCGAACACGCGCCAGCAGGCCGGCACTCCGTGCCTGTCGCACCAGCAGGTCCCATTCGCCCATCGAAAAGCGCGTGACGGAATCGGGCGAACGCAAGGTGCAACTGAGCAAATCGCGGGACCTGGATTTCATGAATTTCACACAGCCCGGCGTTCGGCCAGACGATCGAAAGCGGTGACTGCCTCGCTCAATGCGCTGTAGCGGAAATCGTAACAGTGCGCATGGTCGATCAGCGTGGTGCCGACGCGAAAGCCGTCCGCGCCCAGATGGCTGTAGTTGAATGCATTCTGTGCCAGAAACATGAACGTCTCGGCCCGGGAGCGGGGGGTCAACCGTGTTTCGGCGCCCGCCTCCCATTTGGGAAAAATCACCCAGCCGGGTCGGGCCGGTTCATGCTGGCGCAGTACGCTGTCGCGGGGGGGGCGCATGTGCGCCACAGAGCCTTTGGACGTGTCGTGGGAGACGCGATTGATAAAGGCTTCAGGATTGAACTGGCGGATGACGTCGATCGACTGGTTTTTCAGGCTGACGGGACGCGGCAACGCATGGAGCAGGCCTGTCCTGCGATCGATCAGGGTCAGCTCGTCGGAAAGCAGGCGCCAGCCCGACAACACCAGTCCTGCGGTCAGGGTGCTTTTTCCCGAGCCGGGTGGCGCCGGGAGAATGGCGGCCAGACCATTTTTCTCCACGACGGCGGCATGAATGATCAGGTAGTGGTGCGCGTGCATCGAGACGCACCAGTTCAGACCCCATTCCAGCATGGGGTAGGCCTGGTCCAACGGCAGCGGTTTGAACGGCTGGGCGCCATCAAAGGAAAAATTGACCTGCGGACGGAACCAGCGCCGCAGGCGGGAAGGGGGGTTCAGCTCGACATGGAAATCCGCAAAGGCCTGGTGCGCGCTACGCACTTCAAATTGGCCGTAGAGCTCAGTCAGTCCCTCGGCGACGCGTGGCAGGCACGAACGGATCCGGAGCGAGAAAGGACCGGTGCGCAACCATACGCCGTTACCGGCGAGCTGATGCCGCAAATCGGATGGAGAGAGTTGAAGCAGCTTCATGGCGTTTCGAGCAAGCCGATCCGGCGCAGGCTGGCGAGCGCTTGATCCGTTTGATGAGCGAGATCCGGGCCAAACTCAAGAGACAACTGGGAAGCCAGCGCGCCATGCAGCTCGTCCAAAGTCATGCCGGGATTGCTCTGGACCAACTGGAACAGCGCTACGTTGAACGGCGCGAGGTAGTGTGTGTCGCCGGATGCCGTATCGAATACCACAGCTTCCTGTTCAAAGGATTTGATCTGAAAACGTGCCAATCGTATTTGAATCGGGAAGCTATTGAAGGAAAACTCAGATCATACGGGCATGGTGGTCTTGAGGTAATCCACGATCTGTGCCGAATTCCACTGTACGTTGGCCGTGGGTTCGAAATAGCCCTTGCTGACCCATTCGTTCCAGATGCCGATCACATCCGTTTCCGAGAGGACCGGAGTCAAACCAGCTTTGGCGTTCAACAGTGCGGCAACGATATGCGCACCCAAATTGTCAGGGTCGGTCAGCCCCCAGGGGTTGGAACCATTGCTCAGCATCAGGACCTGCATGAGGGAAAGCGAGGTCTTGGGCGTGCCGGGATTGCCATCGAGATCCGCCATGAACTGGGTGCCGGAAAAAAGCGGATGGAACAGGGTGCCGCCTTTCCAGTTCTGGACCTTGTTACAGCTATTCCCGGCGTTGCAGTTCCCGGGAAGATAAGGCGATGGCCAGGATCCCGAATGCGTTTTCCAGTAACCCGGCGTCCTGCCGCTACACAGCGTAGGGGTGCCATGCTGGCTCAGATTGCCCGAAACGGCACCCGAAGGCGACATGCACTGGTCGGTCGCCAATACAGGGCGGCTGGCCAGCGTGAAAATGGCAGAGACGCCCAGTGCGGCCCCCGCCAGTCTACGGCGCGAGGGATTGATCTCGCTGTGTGGCAATGCCTCGGGCGAGGTGTCTTGAGTTTCGGGTGTGTGGTCGGACATGTCAGGCCTCGATAATCATTCTGGATTTTGTCCCCAGAAAATACAGCAAGAATCGCACCAATGTACGTCATTCCTGCCTGAGTTGCCCGTCTTATGCTGTCTGCCGGCTTGTCGAGCGTGCCCTGGGTCAGGGCGAGTGTAAATTATTCCGACAGATTGCCGCCACTGACACGGTAGATGCTAGACAGGTCCGGCCAGCTTTGCGGCTGGGAGAATCCCGCGGCCTGGAGCAAGGCCCGGACGGCATTCGCCTGATCGTACCCGTGTTCTACCAGCAGCGCGCCGCCGGGCTTGAGATGCCCGGGTGCTGCCGCGATCAGGCGGCGCAGGTCGTCCAGACCGTCCGGACCTGCTGCGAGTGCGGAAAGCGGCTCGAATCGCACATCCCCGCGCGCCAGATGGGGATCGGCGGCGGCGATATAGGGCGGGTTGCCGACTATGAGGTCGAAGCGGCGTCCGGCCAGTGCAGAAAACCAGTCGCTGGTCAGAAATTCGACAGGTGCGTTGAGGATGCTGCTGTTATTTTTCGCGGCGGCGAGCGCGGCATCGGAGCGGTCCACGGCGGTCACGCGTGCAAGCGGCCGCTCCAGCGCCAGGGTGATGGCGACGCAGCCACTGCCGGTACCGAGATCGAGGACCTCTACTGCCTGGTCGCCGGGCATGTGCGTCAGAGCCCGCTCCACCAGCAATTCGGTATCGGGTCGCGGAATCAGGACGTCGGGCGACACGCGAAAGCTGCGGCCGTAAAACTCGCGCATGCCGGTGAGATAGGCGATCGGTTCGCCTGCCAGCCTGCGCGCGAGTAGCGTGCGAAATTGCGTGATTTGCTCTTGGGCCGGCAGGTCGGTGTCGTGCGCGATCAGCCAGGCGGGCGCCACGTCCCAGGCAAACGCGGCGAGTACGCGCGCTTCCAGTCGCGCTTCGCGCGTGTCCAGTCCGAGCGTCGCGCCAATGCGTGTTGTGGCGTCGTCGAGCAGACGGGCGACGGTCGCAGCCTCGCGGGCCATGTTTCAGCCCTCGCCGGCAAGCGTCGCCAGCAATTCGGCCTGATGTTCGGCCGCGAGCGCATCGAGCAACTCGGTGAGGTCGCCGTCCATCATCGCGTCGATCTTGTATAGCGTGAGGTTGATGCGGTGATCGGTGATGCGGCCCTGAGGGAAGTTGTAGGTCCGGATGCGATCGGAGCGGTCGCCGCTGCCGATCAGGTTCTTGCGGGTGCTGGCTTCGCTGGCGTGCTGCGCCTGGATTTCGCGATCCTTCAGGCGCGCCGCCAGTACGCTCATCGCCTGCGCGCGGTTGCGGTGCTGGGAGCGGTCGTCCTGGCATTCGACCACCAGCCCGGTTGGCAGATGGGTAATGCGGACCGCCGAGTCGGTTTTGTTGATGTGCTGGCCGCCCGCTCCGGAAGCCCGAAATGTGTCGATGCGCAGGTCGGCCGGGTTGATGTCGACTTCGCCAATCTCGTCGGCTTCCGGCATCACGGCGACGGTGCAGGCCGAGGTGTGGATGCGGCCCTGCGATTCGGTTTCCGGTACACGTTGCACGCGATGGCCGCCGGATTCGAACTTCAGGCGCGAGTAGGCGCCTTGCCCAACGATGCGGAGGATCACCTCCTTGTAGCCCCCGACTTCGCCGGGATTTTCCGACACGATCTCAACCTTCCAGCTCTGGCGCTCGGCATAGCGCGTGTACATGCGCAACAGGTTGCCGGCGAACAGCGCCGACTCGTCGCCGCCCGTGCCGGCGCGGATTTCCAGGAAGATGTTGCGCTCGTCATTGGGATCTTTCGGCAGTAGCGCAGTCTGCAGTTCGGTTTCAAGTTGCCCGATTTTCGTTGCGCAATCTGCGAGTTCCGCTTCGGCGAGTTCGCGCATGTCCGGGTCGGCAAGCATCTCGCTTGCGGTTGTCCGGTCGGCTTCGACCCGCTTGTACTGACGGTAAAGCGCCACTACCGGGCTGAGATCGGCATGCTCGCGGGTGAGCTTGCGATAGCTTTCCATGTCGCCGGCGATTTCCGGCTGCGACAGCAAGGCGTCGAGTTCCTCGAGCCGCTCGTCGGCGCGAGCGAGCTTGTCGGCCAGCGAGGCTTTCATTCGTGGTGCAGCCCGTAGAGTTGGCTGATGAGACGGACCAACTGGTCGCGTTCGGCACTGTTGGCGTGATTGAGCGCGTGAGTGGGGGCGTGCAGCAACTTGTTGGACAGTGCGTGGCTCATCGCCTCGAGCACGGCGCGCGGGTCGCCGCCGCGCGCCAGCGCCTTCTCGGCTTTCTCGATTTCGTGGCGGCGATGGCGCTCGGCATTGTCGCGCAGCGAACGGATCAGCGGTACCAGTTCGCGGCCCTCCATCCAGTGCACGAAGTTTTCCACGCTGGTTTCGATGATGGCCTCGGCCTGTGCGACCTGCGCCACGCGATTGTCCATGCCTTCGCGCACCACCTGGCCGAGGTCGTCAACGCTGTAGAGGAAGACGTCGTCCATGTCGGCGACCTCGGCTTCGACGTCGCGTGGCACTGCGAGGTCGACGATGAAGATCGGGCGATGGCGGCGCTGCTTGATTGCACGCTCCAGCATGCCCTTGCCGAGGATGGGCAGCGGGCTTGCGGTGGAGGTGATGATGATGTCGTAGGCGGGCAACTCGTCGGGCAACGCGGTCAGCGGGATCACCTCGGCATTGAAGCGTTCGGCCAGCGGACGGGCACGTTCGGTCGTGCGGTTGGCGACGGTCATGCGGCGCGGGTGTTGCGCGGCAAAATGAGTGATGCACAGCTCGATCATCTCGCCAGCGCCGATGAACAGGCAGGCCTGGTCCCGGATGCTGGGGAAGATGCGTTCGGCAAGCCGCACGGCGGCGGCGGCCATCGACACCGAATTGGCGCCGATCTCGGTGCTGGTGCGCACTTCCTTGGCGACCGAGAACGTGCGCTGGAACAGCTTGTGCAGCAGCAGACCGAGCGTGCCGGCCTCCTCTGCAGCCTGTACTGCCTGCTTCATCTGGCCGAGGATCTGGGTCTCGCCCAGCACCATCGAATCGAGTCCGGCGGCGACACGGAAGGCATGCTGGGCCGCCTGCTCGCGCGGCAGCGTATACAGGTAGGGCGCGAGTTCACGCCGCTCGATATGGTGGAAGTCGGCCAGCCATTGCGCCACGGCCTCGGGGGAAGGCGTGTTGACATACAGTTCGGTGCGGTTGCAGGTCGACAGGATGGCGACTTCGGATGCGCGCTGGCTTTGCGTCAGTTCATGCAGCGCCTGCACCAGTTTTTCGGGGCCGAACGCCACCTGCTCGCGGATCGCGAGGGGTGCAGTGTGATGGTTGACCCCGAGGGTGAGAAGCTGCATACGGCAGATGGCCGAAAAACGAAGACCGCTATTTTAACCGCTCCCGCTACTGCGGGCGCGCGGGAAAGTTCAGGCGGTCGTAATAGCGCCCGCGATAGAGCAGACGACGGTGGCCGGGTGAGTCGGAGAACGCGCTGCGGGTGTGCAGCACGTTGTTGCAGATGAGGCCCATGCCAGGACTCAGGCGCGCCGTGAGGATGTATTCCGAACTGGCGAGAATATCGGCCAGGGTTTTGACGGCGGCCTGCGTGACCGCGTCGTCCTTCCACATGATCGAACGGGTGCGTGCGGTGTAGCGCATATACAGAAAACCCGCGTCGGGATCGACCGCGAACACCGGACCCCTCTGTTCCGGGCGAGCGACGTTGTCCTCGTCCATGCGAGCAGGAATGGTCATCGCATCGGGCTGCATCAGTGCGGCAACATAATCGGGGCTGGCATCGCGCAACTGGATATAGGCAATCTCGTGGTCGAGCAGGGCGTTCTCGCCGCCGGATTCGGCATCCTGCGCGCAATGCAGCGTCATGCCGAGAATGCGGCGGTCGAGTGCGTTGTAGTAGCCGTCGGTATGCCAGTTGATCGGCTTGTGGGTATAGGGAATGAAATCGCCGCGTACGCTACCGCCTTCGTCGCTGTCCGGGGTGATGCTGGAAAGCCCGTCTTCATCGGCCAGATAGTTGCCCTCGAGGCGGGAAAGGCCGAGTTGTTGTGCCAATCGATGCGGGATCGACTTGTCGGCGGCAGGCAGGTGCGATGCGCTGTAGATGGCCATGTTGGCGCGCGCGCAGCACGCCTCGAGCGTGTCGGCTTCGTCGGCAGTGAGATGGCGTGGATCGTCCAGCGACACAACCAGTTCGTCGATGCGGCGCGGATAGGCGGCAAGCCGGGCATCGCGCCAGGCGCGGTAGCCGCTCTCGTTGCCCAGATCGAAAGGCGAATTCGCCATGCCGCGCCTTATTCCGGAGGCAGCATGTCGGGCGAACCGAAGCCGCGCTTGACCGGCGCGTCGGACAAGAGGCCCTTGAAGCTCTTCCTCACCGTGCCCATCATCTCGGGCATCTCGATGTCCATGATCTGGTCCATGATCCAGGTCTTGTCGTTGTCGCCCATCTCGTCACGGATCTGCAAACCGAGGAAACGTAACGCCGGGAAGCTGGCCTTTTCTTCGTCAGAGAACTCGAATTCCGCATAGTCGGCGAAGCGGCGGTTGAGGAAATCGATGAATTCCTGTTTGTAGTTGCGCGGGTCGTTTTTGCCTACCACTTCGCGCACGTTCTGCTCCATCACTTCACCGAGCCGGTTGGCGACCGCTTGCAGTACCGCGATGCGGCGTTCGGGTGTCAGCGTTGCATAGGCCATGCGGTCGCAGTAATGCACCAGGAAGGCGAGGAATTCGGCGATCAGCTTGAAGCCGCGCGCCGGGGTGATGATGTCGTAGTTTTCGCGGCCGAGGTTGTCCACGGCCTTGTCGGCGACGCGCCAGGTGGTCGTGGCGACAGCGGTAGCGATTTCTTCGGCGCTGCGTTCGCCGTCTTTCTTGAACCAGACAGTTTTGACGCGGATAGGCATGGCCATGATTATTCTCCTGTGGCGACGGGGCGGGCGGGATCGGTGATCCACTCGCTCCACGAACCGGGGTAAAGCCGTGAACCGGGAAGACCGGCGACTTCCATCGCCAGAATGTTGTGGCAGGCGGTGACGCCGGAACCGCACATGTGGATCACCTGCCAGGCAGGCCTGCCCTTGAGCAGGGCCTGATAGTTTTCGCGCAGCGCTTCGGGCGGCAGGAAGGTCCCGTCCACGTCGAGGTTCTCGTCGAATTGCCAGTTGATCGCACCAGGTACGTGCCCGGCCACCGGGTCGAGCGGTTCGAATTCGCCGGAGAAGCGGCGGTCCGGACGCGCATCGAGGATGAGTTGCTCGCCGGACTGTGACGCGCGCAAGACCTCGTCCGCCGCGACGATCTGGGTCGGTTCGGGCAGGCAGGCGCAGGCACCCCGGTGTGGTGCCGGGATGTCGGCATTGACTGGGCGCTTTTCACGCAGCCATTTCGGGTAGCCGCCGTCCAGCAGGGCCACACCGGGGTGCCCGAGCCAGCGCAACATCCACCATAGCCGCCCTGCCATGGCGCCATAACTGTCGTCGTATACCACGACCTGTTTGTTGACGCCCACGCCCCATGCGCACAGCTTTTCGGTCAGTGCGCGCGGATCGGGCAGCGGGTGCCGTCCGGTGGTTTCGCCGATGGGAGCAGAGAGATCCTCATCCAAATGCACATAGCGAGCGCCCGGGATATGTGCTTTCTCATACGCCTGACGACCTGCCTCAGTGTCGGTGAGGGTGAAGCGGCAGTCCAGTATGACCCAGTTGGGGTCGTCCAGGTGGGCAGCCAGATCTTCAGTGGTAACGAGGGTGTTGGAAAACATCGTTGGAGCCGTGATAGGTGAACTTCAGGTCGGAGCGGGCAGCGAGGAAACCGCTGCCCGCCCAACGGGGTCTCTAGACGGCTATCAGTAGCCGCCTTTGCCGTAAGGCTTGGTCAGGCCGGCAACGCGGGCGGACTGACGTGCGGGCTGGTTGGGGAAGAGCTCATACAGCTTTTTCTTCCAGTCGGTACCGGGATGCAGGTCTTCCATCTCGGACAACATGTTGCGGAAGTTCGGGGTATGACCATCTTCCTTGTATTTGTCGCGCATATAGTTGATGACGGTCCAGTGATCGTCGGTCAGCGTGATTTTTTCAGCCGCGGCGATGACGGGGGGGACGTCGTCGCTGAAGTTGGCTTCCAGCAGGAAGTCTTCTTCACCGGTTTCGAGCTCTTCGCCATTTACAACATAAGACATGTTTTCTCCTTTCGGGTTGGTCACTAAAGAATCGCCGGAACAACCGGCAGTGGGTTCAATGGTTCGCCGGCATCACCGGCGCAATGGATTTGTGCGGGATGAAAATCCCGCATCCTAACAAACGGTTGCGTCCCATGCCTTCGTCCTGCAGTTGCAGGGATTTGTGTGGCGGCACGTCATGCAGCATCAGACTGTAGCCGTAGATTGGGCCGGATGCGGTTTGCAGGGTTTGCTGTTTGCCGCAGATGAATCCGCAGCGCAGCTGGAAATGGCCATCCAGTTCGCGCATCACGTCCTGCACGAATTGTTCTTCACTCGCCCGGCCCGTGTCAACGAAGTGTGCGTAGATGTTGGCGAAGGCACTGAATTCACGGGTCTTGAAGCTGCCGATCTGCAGGCGGTGACCGGCCAGGTCCAGTGTCTGCCCGACCAGGCGCTGCATCTCGTCCACACGTGTCTTGGGCACGCGCACGAGCATCTTGGTACGCCGATTGATGTTGAGCGTGGCATCGCCACTGTTGGTTTCTGCACCTTTGAGATGCTGGATGCCAGTGCCACCATCCTCACCCAGCCAGGGGAGCAGGCGCAGCAGTGCCTCCGACATCAATTGTGCATTGTCGGCCGGAATGGTGGTGCCGGCCAGATCGAATTGTAGGTCGATCATGTGCGGCGTGTACTCTTCGGGCTTGTTTTCAGGCCAGCCTGCCCAGTTCACGGCGCGTCTCCCGCATGGTCCTTGGCCCAAGCCTGCATCAGGTCGGCCCATTTCTGCGCGCTGACCGGGTCGACGTCGAAAATAGTGAAGCGCTTGTTCTCGCGTATGCGGATGCGTAGAAACGGCACGCCTCCCGACTCGTGGGTCAGGTGCTGGAACTCGATCTCCTGGCCGCCGAAGGGGAGTCGCATCTTGTCTAATGGTGTGATCTCTGGCATGGAATCTCGATCCGGGTTGCTTCAATTCGATATGAATGCGTTGTACAGCAACACAAACAAACCTTGCTTTAATAAGGTTGTTGCGTACCATTTCAACCCTGCTTGTTACAGGGGCTTGCGTTTGCAACAATATTTTAATACTCTTATTGATTCCTGTGGCGGCCACGTAATGTCTCACCCTTTGCCTAGATGGGGCATTACCGCGTTGGGGAAATCGATCTACTCCTTTTGGGTAGGTTAAAACCTACCGCGATGGAGTAATCGTTTTACCCATGAGAATGATGGTGATGCGGCCATCAACTCAATACGATGATGGGATACCGTTGAGCTATCGGCTGAGCGGGCATTTCGAAATGTTCTAGGAGAGAAAACTATGGCAAAGAAGATGATTGATACGCCCAATCTGGACGAGCTCGAGAAAGGCCCGTGGCCGAGCTTCGTGACCGGTCTGAAGCGTCTGGCTAAGGACAACGACATGATGGTTGACCTGATGGGTCAGCTGGAGACGTCGTACAAGACCAAGTTCGGTTACTGGAAGGGTGGTACGGTTGGCGTGTTCGGCTATGGTGGTGGTGTGATCCCCCGCTTCACCGAGCTGAAGGACGAAAACCACCAGCCGCTGTTCCCTGAGGCAGCTGAATTCCATACCCTGCGCGTGCAGCCGCCCGCAGGCATGCACTACACTTCCGACCTGCTGCGCAAGATGTGTGACGTCTGGTCCGCGACCGGCGGCTCGGGCCTGATCGCCTTCCATGGCCAGTCCGGCGACATCATGTTCCAAGGCATCAAGACCGAAAACGTCCAGAAGGCCTTCGATGAATTCAATGAAATGGGCTTCGACCTCGGCGGCGCCGGTCCCGCGCTGCGCACCTCGATGTCCTGCGTCGGCGCCGCCCGCTGCGAAATGTCCTGCTACGACGAAGCCAAGGCTCTGCGCACCGTCATCAACAACAACCTGGACGACATGCACCGTCCGTCCCTGCCCTACAAGTTCAAGTTCAAGTTCTCCGGCTGCCCGAACGACTGCGTGAATGCCATCCAGCGTTCCGACATGGCGACCATCGGCACCTGGCGCGACAACATCCGCGTGAACGAAGCCCAGGTTCAGGACTACATGAAAGCCCACGGCATGAACGATCTCGTCAACGACGTGATCAGCAAGTGCCCGACCAAGGCCATCACCCTGGTTGAAACCGGCAAGTTCCAGGCCAGCGAGCATGTTTCCGCGGCCAACCTGGGCAACGGCCAGACCATGTGCATCGACAACAAGAACTGCGTGCGCTGCATGCACTGCCTGAACGTCATTCCCGGCGGTCTGCTGCCCGGTAGCGACAAGGGCGTGACCATCCTGGTGGGCGGCAAGGGCGTGCTGAAGATCGGCGCCACCATGGGTACCGTGGTGATTCCGTTCATGAAGCTCGAATCCGACGAGGACTTCGAGAAGCTGAACGAACTGGCTCGCAATATCCTCGACTTCTTTGCTGAGAACGCACTGGAGCACGAGCGTACCGGTGAAATGATCGAGCGTATCGGCCTGACCAACTTCCTCGAAGGTCTGGATATCCCGGTTGATCCCAACATGATCAGTGCACCGCGTTCCAACCCCTACTTCCGTTCCGACGACTGGGACGAGCAGGTGGAGAAGTGGAACGAGTACAAGCAGTCCGCCGCTTAAGTTTTCGCTTACCGCGGGCTCTGGTGAGAGCTGGGGCCCGTGCATTAAATCAGTTGGAGATAAAACATGGCAGAACTACGTCCGCCTATCGAATCCGGCGCCCCGGATCCGATGCCCTACATGCATCCCGTGATGGTCAAGAACTATGGCAAGTGGTCTTTCCACAGCCATCCGAAGCCGGGTGTCCTGTATCACCGCGCTGAGTCCGGCGACGAAATCTGGACCGTCAAGGCGGGTACCCAGCGCCAGATGGACCACTACACCATCCGTGAATTGGCTGACATTGCTGACCAATATGGCGATGGTTTCGTGCGTTTCACCGCGCGTTCCAATATCGAATACATGGTGGCTGATGGTTCCAAGGTCGAGCCGCTGATCAAGGCGCTGAACGACAAGGGCTATCCCATCGGTGGTACCGCCAACTCCGTGTCCATGATCGCGCACACCCAGGGCTGGTTGCACTGCGACATCCCCGGCACCGACGCTTCCGGCGTGGTCAAGGCGCTGATGGACGAGTTGTATGACGACTTCGTTAAGTGCGAGATGCCCAACCGCGTCAAGATGTCGACCTCCTGCTGCGAGATCAACTGCGGTGGCCAGGCCGACATCGCCATCATCGTTCAGCACACCAAGCCGCCGAAGATCAACCACGATCTGGTTGCCAACGTGTGTGAGCGTCCGTCCGTTGTTGCCCGCTGCCCGGTGGCGGCGATCCGTCCCGCCCTAGTGAACGGCAAGCCCTCGCTGGAAGTCGACGAGAAGAAGTGCATCTGCTGCGGCGCCTGCTTCCCTCCGTGCCCGCCGATGCAGATCAACGACCCCGAGCACTCCAAGATCGCGATCTGGGTGGGCGGCAAGAACTCGAACGCCCGTTCCAAGCCGACCTTCCACAAGCTGGTCGCGTCCGGCCTGCCGAACAATGCGCCGCGTTGGCCGGAAGTGAGCGAGGTGGTCAAGAAGATCCTCGCCACCTACAAGGCTGACGGCAAGCCTTGGGAGCGCATGATTGACTGGATCGACCGCATCGGCTGGCCCGCATTTTTCGAGAAGACCGGTCTGCCCTTCACCAAGTATCACATTGATAACTGGCGTGGTGGTCGTGCCAACCTGAACGCTTCTGCGCACATCCGCTTCTAAGCTGTTTGGGAAGCTGTCAGCTCCGCCACCGCCCTGGCTGTGGCGGATGCTTGATAACAATGACTGGATTTTTCGGAGTTTGAGCTAGCCATGCAATTCGGCATTCTTGTAAACGAAGGGCCTTACAACCATGAGGCCAGTGACTCCGCTTATCTCTTCGCCCGTACGGCGATCGAGAAGGGGCACAAAGTTCCGCGTATTTTTTTCTACCATGATGGCGTGAACAACTCGACGCGCATGGCTGAGCCGCCGCAGGATGACCGCAACGTCACCATGCGCTGGTCCAAGCTGGCCGAAGAGCATGGCATCGACCTCGTTGTGTGCGTGGCCGCTGCGCTGCGTCGTGGCATCAAGGATGAGCTGCTGGCCCCGGGTTTCCGTATTTCCGGTCTGGGTCAGTTGGTGGAAATGGGTATTCAGTACGATCGTCTCGTGACGTTCGGTGATTAAGGGTTAACGAGATGAGCGATATGGACGATATGGATGACGGCTCGGGTGTCGTCAAGAAATTCATGTTCCTGAACCGCAAGGCGCCACACGGTACCGTGTACGCGTTGGAAGGTCTGGAAGTGGTGCTGATTACCGCTGCCTTCGATCAGGATGTGAGCATGGTCTTCACCGACGACGGTGTGTACCAGTTGATGAAGGGCGTCGACACCAAGGGTATCGAGGTCAAGGATTTTTCCAAGACCTATCGTGCACTGGAAGGCTACGACATTGAGAAGCTCTATGTCGACCAGGTGTCGCTGGATGCGCGCGGTCTGACCGAAGACGACCTGATTGTGGATGTGACGGTGCTCTCCGTCGATGAGATGGCGAATCTCATGGCCGAGCAAGACGTCGTGATCAGCTTCTAAGGGGACCGGACATGCTGCATATTGTGAATAAATCGGCCACTGAGCGCAGTTCGCTGGAAAGCTGCCTGCGCATGGCCACCAAAGGTTCTGCTGTATTGCTGATCGAAGACGCGGTGTACGCGGCGACGAACGGTAACGCGGCAGCGGCGAAAATCCAGGCAGCAGCAGCTGACCTCAAGATTTACGCACTCGGTCCTGATCTGGCGGCGCGCGGCATGGCCGGGCGTGTGCTGGACGGAGTCAATGTCGTGGATTACGGCGGTTTTGTGGATCTGGTCGCAGAGCACAGCAACTGTCAGTCTTGGCTGTAACTTTTAATAGAAGGAGTATTGCTATGCCCATGGTGAATATCGCCGGTAAGGAAGTCGAAGTCGACGAGGAAGGCTATCTGGTCGACCTGTCGCAGTGGAACGAAGACATCGCCAAGTACATGGCCGTCGAAGAGAAGGTCGATCTGACCGACAGCCACTGGGAAGTCGTCAACTTCCTGCGTGAGTACTACGCCGAATACCAGATCGCTCCCGCTGTTCGCGTTCTGACCAAGGCTATTGGCAAGAAGCTCGGCCCGGAAAAAGGCAACAACAAGTACCTGTACGAGTTGTTCCCCTACGGCCCCGCCAAGCAGGCTTGTAAGATCGCGGGTCTGCCCAAGCCGACCGGCTGTATCTAAGTTGTAAGTCGTCGGGTCGCCTCGGATTTTCGGGGCGACTCCGATCGTTATGTTTCCCAATCAAATGGGGCGGGGTTGGCTCGCCTTGCGTTTGATTCGCAAACAAAACGTTGGTAAGGAATGCAATTCCGCCAGGCATTTCATCGCGTGGCGGGACGGGGTCCGATAGGAGAGTGAGTTTGTCTACTGTGACGATGATTTACGCCGGGATGTTCTACATCGCCACCTTCCTGCTGGTGGTGGGTCTGGTCTACAAGATTTTTGATTACAGCCGCACACCCGCACCGCTGGTCATCCCGACGACCCCTGCGCCGACTACGCGAACCGGCGTGGTGTACCGGATGGCGAAAGAGGTGGTGGTATTCGAGTCGCTGTTCAAATCGAACAAGTGGATCTGGGTCTTCGGCTGGCTGTTCCATTTCGGTCTGCTTCTGGTTCTGGCGCGCCACCTTCGCTATTTCACCCAGCCTGTCTGGTTCTGGGTCGACATCGTGCAGCCCTTCGGCAAATACGCCAGCATCATGATGGTCGCTGGCCTGGCGGGGCTGTTGGCGCGCCGCTTCGTTGTCGACCGGGTGCGCTACATTTCTACACCGTCCGATTATCTGATGCTGCTCCTGCTGATCGGGATCGGCGTGTCCGGCATGCTGATGACCTTCGTCGCCCATACCGACATCATTTCGCTGAAAGAGTTCTTCATGGGCTTGATGTATCTGGATATCCAGCCGCTTCCGCAGGACCCGATCCTGATGGTGCATCTGGCCCTGGTGGCTTCGCTGATGGTGATCTTCCCGGTCAGCAAACTGTTGCATGCGCCGGGCCTGTTCTTCAGCCCCACCCGCAACCAGGTCGACAACCCGCGTGAACATCGCCATGTAGCGGCATGGGCTGCACGCCTGGATCAGAACAACTGATTCGTCGACGACGATTGACGAACGCCTAAGTACGGACAGAGGACTCACACGTGGCTGCTGCTGAATTTGACATCCCAGAAATCAAGGACGACATCGAGGTTCCCAGGCTTCACGAAGGCGTCATGTCGCATGTCAAGTCCTTCCCTGCGCCCAAGTCGGTTCAGGACTTCATGGGATATCCGCATGAACTGGGCGAGGACTGGAAAGAGCGCGCAATCGACAAGATGGGCGACCTGCTCGGCAAGTATCGCTCGCTGAAGGTTTTCCTCGATGCGTGTGTGCACTGCGGTGCGTGCACCGACAAGTGCCACTATTACCTGGGTACCTCGGATCCCAAGAACATGCCGGTGGCGCGCCAGGATCTGATGCGTCAGGTCTACCGCCGTTACTTCACTACAGCGGGCAAGCTGTTTCCCAAGCTGGTGGGCGCCAAAGACCTCACCAAGGAAATCCTCGACGATTGGTACAGCTACTACCATCAGTGTTCGGAATGCCGCCGCTGCTCGGTGTACTGCCCATACGGCATCGACACGGCTGAGATCACGATGGCCGGCCGCGAGATTCTTAACCACGTCGGCATGGGTCAGAAGTATTCCAATGAGATTCTCGGCAAGGTGCAGAAGATCGGCAACAACCTGGGCCTGCCTGGCCCCGCGCTGATCGACACCCTGGAAGGACTGGAAGAGGACATCGAAGCCGACACCGGCGTGCCGGTCAAGATGCCGATCGACGTGAAAGGCGCTGAAGTGCTGCTGATCACGCCGTCTGCCGACTTCTTCTCCGAGCCGCATGTTGAATCGCTGATCGGCTATGCCAAGGTATTCCACGCGGCGGGCATCAACTGGACCCTGTCCACGCATGCGGCAGAAGCGGGTAACTTCGGCCTGTTCAACGGCAACTACGAAACGATGCGCAAGGTTGCCATGCGGATCAGGGATGCCGCGCTGGAGCTTGGCGTCAAGCGCATCGTCGTCGGCGAGTGTGGCCATGCCTGGCGCGTCGCCTACAGTTTCTGGAATACGCTGACCGGTATCGGCTATGGCGGCAACGATCCTTTCTCGATCGAACTGCAAAAGCAGCTCGATCCGACTTATCCGCAGCCGCAACATATTTGCGAACTGACCAACGATCTGATCAAGTCCGGCAAAATCAAGGTCGATCCGTCAATGAATGATGATCTGATCGTGACTTATCACGATTCGTGCAACGTGGCCCGTGCGTCGCGCATGGGTACTGAACCCGGCGGGCAGTTCACCATTCCGCGCGAACTGATCAAGTCGGTGGTGAACAACTTCCACAACATGGCGGACGACACCATCTATGAAGCCACGTTCTGCTGCGGCGGCGGCGGCGGCGTGCTGACGGACGACCTGATGGAAGTGCGCGTCAAGGGTGCGTTGCCGCGTGCTACTGCACTCAACAATGTGGTCAAGGAATACCAGGTCAACTTCATGGCCACCATCTGCGCCATCTGCAAGGCGCAGTTCACCAAGGTTTTGCCCAAATATGGCTTCGACATGAGCATGGTGGGCGGGGTGCATCAATTGGTTAGCAAGGCGATCAAGCTGGACTGAGTTGGGTCACAGAACTGATTGCGATTTATCTATCTTTAGTTACGTAGGCGTTAGGAGAACCAACATGGCTGTCACGACGAACAAAGCAAAAACCGAAGGCGTTACATGGCGTCGTTATAAGGATGGCGAGTCAGACGCTGACTTCCGTTCCGCACAGGACAGGATTTTCCAGTCGAGCTGGACGCACAAGTGCCCGGAATACATGCTCTCCACGCCGCCTTGCCAGGGCTCCTGCCCGGCCGGTGAAGACATTCGCGGCTACCTCAACATCGTGCGTGGCATCGAAAAACCGCCCGCAGGTGTGACCTGGCAGGAATATGCCTTCCGCCGCATCACCGAAGCCAACCCTTTCCCCGGCGTGATGGGCCGTGTCTGCCCCGCACCGTGTGAGTCCGGCTGTAACCGCAATCAGGTCGAAGACCACGTCGGCATCAACTCGGTCGAGCACTTCGTCGGCGACTGGGGCATCGAAAACAACATGACCTACACGTCGACCGCAGCCGAAACCGGCAAGAAGGTTGCCGTGATCGGTGCGGGCCCTGCCGGCCTGGCCGCCGCCTACCAGCTGCGTCTGCGCGGTCACGGCGTGACCATTTTCGACGAGCACGAAGAGCTCGGCGGCATGATGCGTTACGGCATTCCCGGCTTCCGGACCCCGCGTGAAATGCTCGATGCGGAAATCAATCGCATCATCGCGCTGGGCGTAGAAACCCGCCTGAAAACCCGTATCGGTTCCGACGTCAGCTTCGAACAGCTGGAAAAGGATTACGACGCCATCTTCATGGCGATGGGCGCCCAGGCTGGCCGTCCGCTGCCGGTTCCCGGTGCTGAGGCTCCCAACTGCGTGACCGCTGTTGCTTTCCTGCGCGCCTTCAACGAAGGCCGTCTGCAGCACGTTGGCAACCGTGTGGTGGTCATCGGCGGCGGCGATACCTCGATCGACGTCGCCACCGTCGCCCGTCGTCTGGGCAATGTCACCAAGTCGGGTACGCACGACGAACGCCCGGAAGCTGTGATTGCCGGCCACATGGCATCTGATGTCGCCTCGATCTCTGCACGCGAAGGCGCCGAGGTGGTGCTGGTGTCCCGCGCCACCATCGACAAGATGGCCGCCAACAAGCACGAAGTCGAGCATGCCCAACAGGAAGGCATCGAGATCATCGGGGGCGTGACCCCGGTTGCCGTGGTCGTCGACGCGAATGGCCGTGCCACCGCCCTGCGCGTGGCCGACTTCGTGATGGAAGGCAAGGAAACCAAGATCGTCGAAGGCACTGAGCGCGACCTGCCGGGTGACCTGATCGTTTCCGCGATCGGCCAGGGCGTCGATTTCACCGGCCTCGAAAAATTCAACAACAACAATGGCTTGATCAAGGCCGACAAGAACTATCGCTTCCCCGGCAGCGAGAAGATCTTCGTCGGTGGCGACGTGATCCGTCCGCACCTGCTGACCACCGCAATCGGTCATGCATCCATCGCCGTCGATGGCATCGATGCCTATCTGGCCGGCAAGGAACTCGACAAGCGTCCGAAGGTTGACGTCCACCACTTCGACGAAATCCGCAAGTGGCTCGAATCCGGCCACGAGTACAGCGAAGTCAAGGGCCAGATCTGGGGTACGTCGGAGCGCAAGGACATCCTGCACAACTTCGAAGACCGTTCGGCGCGCCACATCATTCCGCACAACGAACTGTTCCTCGGGCATTTCCCCAATGTTGCGCGCAACATCCGCGAGGTGACCGTGCTCGACAAGGAAGGCGCGCTGGGCAACTTCGAAGAGCGTCTGCATGCCCTGTCGGACAAGGCTGTCGTCGACGAGGCGAAGCGCTGCATGTCCTGCGGCCAATGCTTCGAATGCGACAACTGCGTCGTGTACTGCCCGCAGACCGCTGTGTTCAAGGTCAAGAAGAAGGACAACCCCACCGTCGGTCGTTACGTCGATACCGACTACGGTAAGTGCATCGGCTGCCATATCTGCGCCGACGTTTGCCCGACCGGCTACATCGTCATGGGTATGGGTGACTGAGCGTGGCAGGCAAGATCAAACGCCTCCTGGCTTTGGGGGCAGTCGTGTTGACGACTGCGGCCCTGGCCTGGGCCGGGTCGGATGACCAGCCCAAGGCCAGTGGCGCACCCAAGCCCGTGATTACGAAGGCTGTCAAGGGCGAGCAGTGCGTCGAACCCAATGACTTCATGCGGCGCAACCACATGAAAGTGTTGCTGCATCATCGCGATGAGACTGTGCTTGAAGGTATCCGTACCAAGAAATACAGTCTCAAGGAATGCATCAATTGCCATGCCAGTGAAAAAACTGGCAGCGTTGCTGCGTCCAAGGACGACTTTTGCGTGAGCTGCCACAGCTATGCGGCTGTGAAAATCGATTGTTTCGATTGCCACTCCACCAAGCCGCAGGGCTCGATGGCGATGCACCCGTTGAACGCTGAGACGGCGCATTACGCGCATAAGCTTGCGGCCCAGGCCAATAGCAAGATCAGCGCGGAAGAGATGGCTGGGATTGCCCAATGAACGATATGAAATCGATGTCCGACAATACGCCCGGTTCACCCGAGCGTCGTCGTTTTATCAGCGTCGCCACGATGACGGCGGCAGGCGTGACCCTGGCCCCTGGCGTGATGTTGATCGACGTGGCGCATGGTCGTCCTGAAGAGCAGGCTGCCAGCAGCGCGGTGCGTTGGGGCATGCTGGTCGACGCGACCAAATGCGCAAGCGGCTGCGACGAGTGTGTGTCCGCCTGCAGTACAGAAAACGGCTGGACCCCGGTGGCTGAAAGCAAGCATCCTAAGCAGGCGCCGCAATGGATCCGCAAGCTGGAATTGCAGGATCCGCTGACCCAGGCAGAAACCAACCTGCCCATGATGTGCCAGCATTGCGAAGAACCGCCATGCGTGGACGTGTGCCCGACCGGCGCCTCGTTCAAGCGTGCTGACGGCATCGTGCTGGTCAACCGCCATACTTGCATCGGCTGCCGCTACTGCATGATGGCGTGCCCTTACAAGGCGCGCTCGCTGGTGCACGAGCCGCTGAACGATACCCAGAAGCCGGATGTGCCGCGTGGTATCGGCTGCGTCGAAGCCTGTACGTTCTGTGTACAGAAAGTCGATCGCGGCGACGGTACGACGGCATGTGTCGAAGCGTGTACGGCCTCGGGTCACAACGCCCTGGTGTTCGGCGACATGAACGACCCCGAAAGCGAGATCTCCAAGCGCCTGCGCGAACTGCCGACCAAGCAGGTGCGGGCCGATCTGAATCTCAATGTCGGCGTTCGCTATCACGGAATCTAAAACAACATGGCAAGCATCACTTTCCGCGAAGTAGAAGGCAGCAGCATGAAGTACTGGCTGCTGTTCGGAGGCATCGGCCTCTTCGTACTGTTCGGCTTTTTGTCCTATTTGTACATGCACCATCATGGTCACGTCGTGACCGGCATGGACAACCAGATCGTCTGGGGCCTGCCGCACGTATTTGCGGTGTTTCTGATCGTGGCTGCCTCGGGCGCACTGAACGTCGCGTCGATCGCGTCGGTGTTCAACAAGCCGATGTACAAGCCGTTGGCACCGCTGTCGGCCATCCTGGCGCTGGCACTGATGCTGGGCGGTCTGCTGGTGCTGGTGCTCGACCTCGGTCGCTCTGATCGTCTGATCGTGGCGATGACGCACTTCAACTTCAAGTCGATGTTCACCTGGAACGTGTTCCTTTACTCCGGCTTCTTCGCGCTGGTGGGCATCTACCTGTGGACCATGCTGGATCGTAACGTCAAGGCCTACTCCAAGGCGGCCGGCACGGCGGCATTCATCTGGCGGCTGACCCTGACCACCGGTACGGGTTCACTGTTCGGTTTCCTGGTTGCACGCGAGCTGTATGGGACCTCGATGCTGGCGCCGATGTTCATCATCATGTCGTTTGCCTACGGCCTGGCCATCTACCTGATGGTGCTGGTCGCGGCCTACGCCTGGACCGGACGGCCGCTTGGCGATGCCGTGATGATGCGATTGAAGAGCCTCCTCGCGGTATTCGTCGCCGCAGTGCTCTACTTCGTCGTGGTATATCACCTGACCAACCTGTACTTCGCCAAGCTGGGCAGTGTCGAAAGCTTCATCCTGCGCGACGGCGGCATCATCACCACCTTGTTCTGGGTGGGGCAGATCGTAATCGGCTGTGTCGTTCCGCTGGTCATTCTGCTGAGCGGTCTGGGCAGGCAGCGCAGCTGGATCATGATCGCCAGTGCGCTGGTCATCCTGGGCGGTATTGCGCAGATGTACGTCACCATCATCGGGGCCCAAGCCTATCCGCTGGACATGTTCCCGGGGATGACGATGAAGAGCAGCTTCTATGACGGGGTGATCCACGAGTATTCGCCGACCATGGCTGAACTCTTCCTGGGGCTGGGTGGCGTCGCCATCGCGCTGCTGGTCACCACCTTTGCCGTCAAGGTACTGCGTTTGCTGCCGGCCAATCTGGACGATGCCACGATTGCCAAACTGGAACATTGATGCATAACCTGCCGGACGCCAGTCTGGCAGGGATCGTCCGGAATGAACCAGCAAGCCACATCAAACGATTCTGACAAGCGCGGGGCTCCAATGCCCCGCGTCTTCATTTCTGCCGCGCACAAATCGTCGGGCAAGACCACGCTGACGCTGGGCTTGTGCGCTGCCCTGCATGCGCGTGGCCATGAGGTTCAGCCGTTCAAGAAAGGCCCGGATTACATCGATCCCCTGTGGCTGGGCATGGCGGCACAGCGCCCCTGCTACAACCTCGATTTTCACATGATGCAGCGCAGCGAAATCGAGCGGCAGTTCGCCCGTGCCGCAGCTGGCGCCCACATCAGCCTGATCGAGGGAAACAAAGGGCTGTATGACGGCCTCGACCTCGACGGCAGCAACAGCAATGCCGCGCTCGCCAAATTGCTGGGTGCGCCGGTGGTGTTGGTGATCGACGCGCGCGGTATGACGCGCGGGGTGGCGCCGTTGATCCTGGGGTATCAGGCATTCGATCCGGACATCCGCATCGCCGGCGTCATCCTCAACAATCTCGGTGGCAGCCGGCATGAATCCAAGCTGCGCGCGGTGATCGAGCATTACACGGATGTCGAAGTGATCGGCGCCGTCCAGCACGACGCCAGCATGCAGATCGCCGAGCGTCATCTGGGTCTGGTGCCGGCCAACGAGCAGCAGGCTGCACGGGCGCGCATCCAGCACGTAGGCGAGCGGGTCGCCGCCCAGGTCGACCTCGATCGGCTGCGGGCCATCGCCGACAGCGCGCCCGCACGTGAGGCGCCGGACGAGCATCCAGCCCCGGCAGCGGGGGTGCAGGTACGGGTGGCAATCGCCCACGACCCGGCCTTCGGTTTCTACTACAGTGAGGATCTCGACACTCTCCGTGCATCCAATGTCGAACTGATCGAACTGGATACGCTGCATGCGGACACGCTGCCTGATGTGGACGGACTCATCATCGGGGGCGGCTTCCCTGAAGTGTTCATGGCCGAACTGGAGGCCAATGTTTCCTTGCGCAGCCGCATTCGACGTGCCATCGAAGCCGGGCTGCCCACCTATGCTGAATGCGGGGGCCTGATGTATCTGTCGAGACGGCTCGACTGGCAGGGAAAGCATTGCGAGATGGTGGGGGTGGTGCCAGGCGACACGGTGATGCATGATCGTCCCGTGGGGCGAGGCTACGCGCGGCTGCAGCCCACCGGCGACGATCGCTGGCAGGAAACCGCCCCGATCCCCGCACATGAATTTCACTATTCCAGCTTGGAAAATCTCCCGGCCGACTCCATCTATGCATATCAGGTCAAACGTGGCCATGGCATCGATGGCGTACATGACGGCTACCAGCAATACAATCTTCTCGCTGCTTACGTACATCGCCGTGGCAGCGGGGAACGGGGCTGGATCGCGCCTTTTCTGAACCAGGTGCGTGCGCATAAGGCGCGCGCTGCCACTTAATTACCGAGGGATGAACCCATGATCAAGATCACCGACGCTGCTGCCGCGCAGATTCGCGCCGCCAACAACAATCCGGATGTATTCGAGATGATCCTGCGGGTGGCTGCCTATCAGGAGGACGACGGCAGCGTGAACTACGGCATGGGCTTCGATACCGAACGCGAGGCCGACGAACATCTCGTCGTCAATGGAATCGAAATCCTGATTGCCGCGTCCAGCACGCCGTATCTGCAGGGCGTAACGCTCGATTTTGTCGAAATGAATCCGGGCGACATGCGCTTCATCTTTATCCCGCCCTATTCGGCAGAAGACGGACCCGAGTCCGATTCAGAGCCGGACGCTGACGCCACCTCCGCCGAGTAAGCCATGAATTACCTGCCGATTTTCCTTGACCTGCGCGACCGCCATTGCCTGGTGGTGGGCGGTTCCGAGACAGCCGCACGCAAGGCCGAACTGCTGCTGCGTGCAGGCGCGCGCGTCGATGTCGCTGCGCCCGCCTTGCACGAAGGCTTTGGGCGCCTGCCGCATGCCGATTGCCTGAACCGCGTGGCGGATGTCTTTACGCCCGACCTGCTCGATGGCAAGGATGCGGTGATTGTGGTCGAGGAGGATGCGGCCGCAGCCAAGCTTGTCGCGGACGCGGCGCGGGCACGGCATATTCCGGTGAACGTGGCCGATAAGCCGGCATTGTGCAGCTTCATCCTGCCGTCGATCATCGACCGTTCGCCGATCATGGTGGCGGTCTCGAGCGGCGGCGAATCGCCGGTGCTCGCGCGTATGCTGCGAGCGCGGCTGGAAACCCTGGTCCCGGCTGCCTACGGCCGCCTGAGCGCACTGGCTTCGCGCTACAAGGATCGTGTGCGTGCGGCGATCAAGCCGGAACAGCGACGCGCGTTCTGGGAGAAAGTGTTCCTCTCGCCGGTTGCCGAAATGGTGTTTTCCGGTCGTGATGTCGAGGCCGAGGCGCAGCTTCAGGCCATGATCCAGGACGGTGCCGAGCATACGATCAGCCGCGGTGAGGTCTATCTGGTCGGTGCTGGCCCGGGCAATCCCGACCTGCTCACCTTCCGCGCCCTGCGCCTGATGCAGCAGGCCGACGTGATCGTCTACGATCGCCTGGTCTCGCCGCCCATCCTCGACATGTGCCGCCGCGACGCCGAGCGTATCTACGTCGGCAAGGAGCGCGACGACCACGCCGTGCCGCAGGAGGAGATCAACCTGATGCTGGTGCGACTGGCCAAGGAAGGCAAGCGCACGCTGCGGCTGAAGGGTGGCGATCCCTTCATCTTCGGCCGTGGCGGCGAGGAGATCGAAACCCTGGTCGAGCACGGCGTGCCGTTCCAGGTGGTGCCTGGCATCACCGCCGCCGCCGGCGTGGCATCCTACGCCGGGATTCCGCTTACCCACCGCGACTATGCGCAGTCGGTGGCCTTTGTCACCGGCCATCTGAAGGAAAACACCTTCAACATGAACTGGGAGGGCATCGCGCGCAAAGACCAGACCATCGTCATCTACATGGGGCTGAAAGGTCTGCCGCTGTTGTGCGAGGCGCTGATCAAGCACGGCCTGACCGCTGACACGCCGGCGGCCATCATCCAGCATGGCACGCTGCCGACGCAACGCGTCATCACCGGCGATCTCACCACGCTGCCCAAGCTGGCTGAGCAGGCCGGGCTCAAGGCGCCGACGCTCATCATCGTCGGTAATGTGGTCAAGCTGCGCGAAAAGCTCGGCTGGTATCAGCCCGAGCTGCACAGCGAGCAGGCCCATCTCACCCCGCTCGAGGCGGTGGACCACTTGCGCTGAATCGTTCGACCGGAACGCGGTTTCAGGGCCGGGCGGCTGCAGCGCCCGGCGTGTCGTGCCGAAAGGCGGCGCACTTAGACGTGCGCCTCGGCCTGTTCCTTCACGCATTCGCTTACGTGGCGCACCATGCTGTTCGCCAGCTCACGTTCTCCCACCAGGACATCCACGCTTTGTTCGCGCCGTAGCAGCGCAGCCTCGTCTTCACAATGGCTACGCACCAGGATATGGATGCGAGGGTTGAGCGTACGGGCGATCTCGATCATCTTGCGCGCCTGGAAGGCGTCGGGAATGGCGATGACCAGCATCAGTGCGCGTGCGATGTGTGCCTGGATCAGGACGGCCGGTTCGGAGGCATCCCCGACAACGGCGTGAATGCCGCGGGTACGCAGTCTTTCCACTTCCTCGCGCTGCTGCTCGGCAACCACATAGGGCTGTCCCTGGGCATCAAGTGCTTCCGCGATACGACGGCCAACGCGGCCGTATCCCCCCAGTACGATGTGGCCGGTGAGCGTGTGCGGCGTGACGTCAGAGGGCAGTTCGGCCAGCGGGTCGTCGCGTTGTTCCAGTTTGCGTGCCAGTTTCGAACGTGCGCGGATCCACGTCTGTGCAGGCTCGATGACCGTGAACACCAGGGGATTGAGTGCAATCGAGATCAGCGCGCCGGCCAGAATGAGGCTTTGCCCCTCGGCAGGCAGCACACCGAGCATCACGCCCAGGCCGGCCAGGATGAAGGAGAATTCGCCGATCTGCGCGAGGCTCGCCGAGACGGTCAGCGCGGTATTGAGCGGATAGCGGAACGCCAGCACCAGCAGGAACGCCGCCAACGACTTGCCGAACACGATGATGGCAACCACGGCGAGTACCTGCAGCGGCTGCGCCAACAACACGCTCGGATCGAACAACATGCCGACCGAGACGAAAAACAGCACGGCAAAGGCATCGCGCAGCGGCAGGGTCTCCTCGGCGGCACGGTAGCTCAACGCCGATTCGCGTAGCACCATGCCCGCGAAAAACGCACCCAGCGCAAAGGAGACGCCAAACAGCACGGACGAGCCATAGGCGATGCCGAGCGCAGCGGCCACCACGCACAGCGTGAACAGTTCGCGCGAGCCGGTGCGGGCAACCTGCCACAGCAGCCAGGGAAAAAAGCGTCGGCCGCCTACCAGCATCAGCCCGATGAACAGCGCGACCTCCCCGAGCGTGATCGCCAACGTGGCCAGCAGCGAATGACCGCTTGCCGTCCCGGGAGTGTTGCCGAACACCTGGGCCAGGGGCGGCAGCAATACGAGCACCATCACCATCACCAGGTCTTCCACGATCAGCCAGCCCACTGCGATGCGGCCGTTCGGCGTGGCCAGCGCTCCCAGGCTTTCCAGCGCTTTCAGCAACACTACCGTACTCGCGACCGACAACGACAGGCCGAACACGATGCCGGCCATCAGGTTCCAGCCCCACCAGCTGGCCAACGCCACGCCCATCGCAGTCGCCACGGCAATCTGGACTACGGCGCCGGGCAGGGCGATCTTCTTCACCGACAGCAGGTCATCGAGCGAGAAATGCAGGCCCACGCCAAACATCAGCAGCATGACCCCGATTTCCGCGAGTTGGCCCGCGAGCGCGGTATCCGCCACGAAACCTGGAGTGAAGGGGCCGATCACGATGCCGGCCAGCAGATAGCCGACCAGTGCGGGCAGCCGCAAGCGAACGGCAATGAAACCGAATATCAGCGCCAGGCCGAGCGCGGCAGCAATGGTGGTAATGAGTTCGACGCTGTGTGGCATGGCAGGTGAGCGGGTGGAGCTTTAGCGGACACGAGTGGTTTAGTGTACTGGATGCAAATTCATTTCCCGACGCGTTTATCGTCGTCGTGGTGGCTGGTCCATTCGCGAGTCGCGTCTAGAATAAAGGATGGAGTTATCCTGTAAGAGCCCCTTATGACCACGACGCTTACCATCGACGGCAACGAAGCCGTTGCCCGCATGGCCTACCTCGGCAACGAGGTGATCGCGATCTATCCCATCACACCGGCATCCAGCATGGGCGAATGGGCGGACGAATGGGCCTCGCAGGGCAGGCCCAACCTGTGGGAGACGGTGCCGAAAATCATCGAGATGCAGTCGGAGGGGGGGGCCGCTGGCGCGTTGCATGGCGCGCTCACGTCCGGCGCGCTGGCGACCAGCTTCACGGCCAGCCAGGGCCTTCTACTGATGATTCCCAACCTCTACAAGATCGCTGGCGAACTGACGCCTTTCGTCCTGCACGTCGCGGCGCGCACGCTGGCGACGCATGCGTTGTCGATCTTCGGCGACCAGTCCGACGTCATGGCCTGCCGTGCCACCGGCTGCGCCATGCTTGCCGCCAATTCCCCGCAGGAGGCGCAGGATTTCGCGGTGATCGCGCAGGCGGCGACCTTGGCGGGACGCATTCCCGTCATCCATTTCTTCGACGGCTTCCGGACTTCGCACGAGGTGGCAAAGATCGCTGCGGTCGATGCGGAAACCGTGCGTGCGATGATCGATGACGATCTGGTGGCGGCGCATCGGGCACGCGCGCTGTCGCCGGAGCATCCGGTGCTGCGCGGCACCTCGCAGAATCCCGACGTGTTCTTCCAGTCGCGCGAACGTGCCAATCCCTACTACGATGCCTTCCCCGGCATCGTGCAGGACGCGATGGATCGTTTTGGCGAACTCTCCGGACGCCGGTACACGCTGTTCGACTATGTCGGAGCGACGGATGCCGAACGGGTGATCGTGCTGATGGGCTCCGGTGCCGAGACCGTACACGAGACAGTCGAGCACCTTGTCGCGCGTGGCGAAAAGGTGGGTGTGCTGAAGGTGCGACTGTACCGGCCGTTTTCACCGGCGGCGCTGCTTGAGGCATTGCCGCCAACCGTCACATCCATTGCCGTTCTCGATCGCTGCAAGGAACCCGGCGCCGATGGCGAACCGCTCTACAAGGATGTGCTCGGCGCGCTGGCGCAGGCCTCGGCAGATGGCCAGCGCAGCATGCCGCGCGTGATCGGTGGCCGCTATGGGCTTGCCAGCAAGGAATTCACGCCAGCCATGGTCAAGGCGGTGTTTGACGAACTGGCCGCCGCCACACCGAAACGCCAGTTCACCGTCGGCATCCACGACGATCTCACTCACCTGTCGCTGCCATGGGACACCGCCTTCCGCACCGATGCGTCGCGGCAGTTGCAACACGCCGTGTTCTGGGGGCTCGGCGCCGACGGTACGGTGTCGGCCAACAAGAATTCGATCAAGATCCTCGGTGAAGCCACCGACCTGCAGGCCCAGGGCTATTTCGTCTACGATTCGAAAAAATCCGGTGCCGTCACGGTGTCGCACCTGCGTTTCGGTCCGGCACCCATCCGCTCCACCTATCTGGTCGAACCAGGCATGGCCGGATTCGTCGCCTGCCACCAGCCGATGTTCGTCGACCGCTATGAATTGCTCGAACACGCCGCGCCCGACGGGGTTTTCCTGCTCAACACGCCCGCGTCGCCGGACCAGGTGTGGGATACGCTGCCGCAGGCATTGTGCACGCAGATACGGGAGAAACGCCTGCAGTTATGGACGATCGACGCCTACGCCGTCGCTGCGGAGGCTGGCATGGGACGGCGCATCAACACCATCATGCAGACCTGTTTCTTCGCCATCTCCGGCATCCTGCCGAAGGGCGAGGCGATCGCCGCGATCAAGCAGGCGGTCGACAAGACCTACGGCAAGAAGAGCCGCCGGCTGGTCGAGTTGAATTACCGTGCCATCGACATGACCTTGTCCAGGCTGCACCAGGTTGCGATTCCCGCCCAGCGAGCCTCGAACGTGGCGCCCGGACCGATTGCTGAAGCCGAGATGCCCGTTGCCTATCCGGATTTCGTGCGCGATTTGACGCTGCCGATCTACCACGGCCACGGCGATGCGCTGCCGGTGTCCCGCCTGCCAGCAGATGGCAGCTACCCGCTCGGCACCGCGCAATACGAGAAGCGCAACATCGCGCTGGAGATCCCGGTGTGGGAGGCCGACCTCTGCACCCAGTGCGGCAAGTGCGTATTCGTCTGCCCGCATTCGGCAATCCGCGCGCGCGCGTTCGCGGCCGAGGCGGTCAAGGAGGCGCCGCCGACTTTCAAGCACGTGCCGGCGAAGAGCAAGGAATTTCCTGCCGGGACCCACATCAGTTACCAGGTGGCAGCGGAAGACTGCACCGGTTGCGGCGATTGCGTCGAGGCCTGCCCGATCCACGACAAGTCCAACGTCTCCCGCCGAGCAGTGAACATGGCACCGGTTGGCCCGCTGCGCGAGCAGGAACGCGACAACTTCGCCTTCTTCCTGCGTTTGCCCGAGTTCGATCGCGCTGGGGTGAAGCACAACACCATCCCGGGCGCCATGCTGCTCGATCCGCTGTTCGAGTTTTCTGGCGCCTGCGCGGGCTGCGGCGAGACGCCCTACATCCGGCTCGCCACCCAGCTGTTCGGCGACCGCATGCTGGTCGCCAACGCCACCGGTTGCTCGTCGATATACGGCGGCAACCTGCCGAGCACACCCTACACGGTGAACGGCGCCGGGCGCGGTCCGGCGTGGAGCAATTCGCTGTTCGAGGACAATGCCGAATTCGGCCTCGGCATGCGGCTGGCAGCCGACCAGTTGATGGGCTATGCGCAGCAACTGGTCCGGGAAATGGCCACGGAGATCGGCGGCGATCTTGCCGACGCACTCGTCACAGCCGACCAGCGCGAGGAGGCGGAGATCGTCGCGCAGCGCCAACGTGTGGCACGGCTGCTCGAAAAACTGGCGTCTTCGCGGCACCCGTGCGCCAGGAAACTTGCAAGCGTCGCCGAATGGCTGATCCGCCGCTCGGTGTGGATCATCGGCGGCGACGGTTGGGCCTACGACATCGGCTACGGCGGCCTCGACCATGTGCTGGCGCTGCCCTACGACGTCAACATTCTGGTGCTCGACACCGAGGTCTATTCCAACACCGGCGGCCAGACATCGAAGGCGACGCCGATCGGCGCGGTCGCCAAGTTCTCCGCTGGCGGCAAGGCCACCGCGAAGAAGGACCTTGCCAAAATCGCCAGCGATTACGGTCACGTGTACGTGGCGACGGCGGCTTACGGCGCCAAGGACGTCCAGACCCTGCGCGTGTTCCACGAAGCCGAGTCGTATGCCGGCCCGTCGCTCATCGTCGCCTACAGCCCGTGCATCGCACACGGCTACGACATGCTGTATAACCAGCGCCAGCAGGAGCTCGCAGTGAAGAGCGGGCACTGGCCACTCGTCCGCTTCGACCCGCGGCTGGCGGAGGCCGGTGCCAATCCCTTCAAACTTGACTCCGCGGCACCCAGCCAGCCGGTCAAGGCCTTCATGGAATCGGAGACCCGCTTCGCCATGTTGCAGCGCAGCCATCCCGAAGCGGCGCTGCACTTCCTGGAGCAGGCTCAGCAGGAAGCCGACCGGCGCTACAAGGCCTATCAGGACATGGCACAGGGCCATGCCGACGAATCCAAATCCGGAGCCTGACATGATCGATCTTTCCACTGACTATCTCGGTCTCACGCTCAAGAATCCGCTGGTGCCTTCGGCCTCGCCGCTGTCGCGTGACCTCGACACCGCTTTGCGGCTTGAGGATGCCGGCGCGGCCGCACTGGTGATGTATTCGCTGTTCGAGGAGGAACTGCGGGCGGAGGACGCGATGATGGATCGCTTTCTGCTGCATAGAGGACTTGGGTGCAGCGAAGCGGAGGATGGCTTCCTGCCCGACCTGGGTGAAGTCCAGGGCGGACTCGAGCGCTACCTGACGCACCTGCACCAGCTCAAGCGGCGCCTGGAGATTCCCGTGGTGGCGAGCCTCAATGGCGTGTCGCCGTCGGGCTGGGTGGAACTCGGGCGGGCGCTGGAACAGGCCGGCGCCGATGCACTCGAGCTCAACGTCTATCATGTCGCCGCCGACATGCACGCCGCCGGCGAAGCCGTCGAGGCGCGCTACGTCGACCTGTTGACCCGGCTGCGTCGCGTGGTGAGCCTGCCCATCGTCATGAAGCTGTCGCCTTTTTTTTCGTCGCTGCCGCATTTCGTGCGCCGACTCGAAGCAGCCGGCGCGAATGGCGTCGCCGTGTTCAATCGCTTCTACCAGCCGGACATCGATCTCGACGAGATGCGCATGACCGACCAGTTGCATCTCTCGTCGGCCGAAGAGGCCCTGTTGCGTATCCGCTGGATCGCCATCTTGTATGGCCGTACCCGCCTGACGCTCGCCGCTACCGGCGGCGTCCATAGCGAAAGCGAAGCGTTGAAACTTTTATTGGCCGGTGCCGACGTCGTGCACCTGGCTTCCTGCCTGCTGCAGCACGGTCCCGACAAACTGACCGGGATTCTCGCGGCGATGCAGAATTGGATGGAGGAAAAGGAATATGCCTCCATCGCCCAGCTGAAGGGCAGCATGAGCCAGAAAAATCTGCCCGATCCCTCGCTCGTCGCACGCGCGAGCTACCTGCGTGTGCTGGACAGCTTTACTCCGCGGCCGGGTGTCTGGTCCTGAACCGATGCCGAACGCCATGTCGAGAGAATGGGGCGTAATGCATGGTTGAACACGCCCTGGTCAGCCTCAGTGCCGTCGTCATCCTGGGCATTGCCGCCCAGTGGCTGGGCTGGCGTGTGCGCATCCCCTCGATCCTGTTGCTGCTGGTATTCGGTATCGTGGCCGGGCCGATATTGGGTTGGATCCATCCCGGCGAGCTGCTGGGATCGCTGCTGTATCCAGTGGTCTCGCTCGCAGTCGCGGTGATTCTGTTCGAAGGCGGTCTCAGCCTGTCGGTGAAGGAGTTTCGCGCCATCGGCGGTGTGGTGGCCTGGCTGGTCACGCTGGGAGCGGGTATCACCTGGGTCATCGGCACGCTGGCGGCGCACTGGATACTCGGGCTCGACTGGCCGCTGGCGATCCTGTTGGGTGCGGTGCTGGTGGTCACCGGTCCCACGGTCATCGGGCCGATGCTGCGATTCATTCGGCCGACAGGCCAGAGCGGCGCCATCCTGAAATGGGAAGGGATCGTCATCGATCCGATCGGCGCCATGCTCGCAGTGCTGGTATTTCAGGTCACGGCCTACTCGGGGGCCGAACATGGAATGATCGTGGCAACCGGCGTACTGAAAACCATCGCCTTCGGGACCCTGGTCGGCCTGCTGGGGGCATTGACCCTGGGGCTGTGCCTGAAGCGCGACCTGATTCCCGATTCCCTGCAAAATCCGGTGGCCGTCATGTTCGTCGTCGCCGTCTTTACCGGCGCCAACCTGCTGCAGTCCGAGTCGGGTCTGCTGGCCGTGACGATCATGGGATTTGCCATGGCCAACCAGAAAGCCGTCCCAATTAATCACATCGTCGAATTCAAGGAGAACCTGCGGGTACTGCTGATTGCGGGCGTATTCATTCTGTTGGCCGCCCATCTCAAGCCGTCGGACCTCGACCAGATCGGGATCGCCAGTTTCATGTTCTTCCTGGTCCTGGTGTTCATTGCGCGCCCCGCAGCCGTCTTTGCCTCCACGCTGGGGAGCAAGCTCAGTTTTCGCGAGAAGCTGTTCATGTCGTGGATGGCGCCACGCGGCATCGTCGCCGCTGCCGTGGCGTCGGTGTTCGCACTGCGCATGGAAGAGGTGGGGCTGGCGAATGCGGATGTGCTGGTTCCGCAGACCTTCTTCGTCATCATCGGAACCGTAGCCCTGTATGGCCTGACTGCGCCACTGGTCGCGCGACGGCTCGGTCTGGCCAAGGCCGAGCCGCAAGGCGTCCTCTTTCTGGGAGGACGTTTCTGGGTTCGCGAGATGGCCAAGGTTCTCCTGGATGAAGGCTATCCGGTCATGCTGGTGGACAACAGCCAGCACAACGTGTCGGCGGCACGCATGGCCGGCATCCCGGCCTTTTATGCCAGCATCTTTTCCGACACCGTGCTGGACCGTGTCGAGATCAGCGGGATCGGGAAACTCATGGCCATGACCAGCAACGACGATGTCAATTCGCTGGCGGCGCTGCACTTCGCTCCCTTGTTCGGGCGTGCGCAGGCCTACCAGCTGATGCCCGAGGATGAAAAACAGCTTGCGGCCCACTCACGTCATCTCAGGGGCCGTTTCCTGTTTGGCAAGGACATGACGCACGCAGCCTTGACCCGATGGTTCACCGATGAGGCCGTGGTCAAGAAAACCCGGTTGAGCGAGGAATTCGGCTTCGAGGAATTGAAAGCCCAGTATGGCCAGGTGCAGCCGCTGTTCCTGATCACCGAAGAGGGTGCGCTTCAGGTCTTCACGGTTGAAGGGACCATCAAGCCGCAGGCCGGGCAGACCTTGATCAGCCTGGTGCTGGCACAGCCGGAAGCGGAGGAACTTGCTGCAGCAGTGGCGCAAGCGACACCGTAAGCCTAGTATCTAAGTGGGCCTCCGCAATATTCCCCGGCCGGATGGTCGGTATCCCGGTCAGCTAGCGTCCGTCGTTTCTCCCGCCGGGGGCGACCCGGTGCTCGACGGCGAATACTGCCGCTTCCACTCGGGATGACAGGTTCAGCTTGGCGAGGATGTGGCGGACATGCAGCTTGACGGTGTCGTGGCTGATGTCGAGGGTGCGCGCGATGGCCTTGTTGCTTTCGCCGCGCGACAGGTGGGACAGGATTTCGCGTTCGCGCGGGGTCAGCGCGTCAAGTAGTGAACCGGCATCCTGGCCTTTCTGGTCGTACAGCTTGACCAGCTTGGCGGTCATGGCGGGCGCAACGACAGTCTCGCCGCGCTGGGCGCGCAGGATGGCGTCGACCACTTCGTCGGGTTCCATGCTTTTCAGCAGATAGCCGTTGGCGCCGGCACGGAGCGCCCGTGCGAGGTCATCCTCGGCTTCCGACAGGGTGAGGATGAGGATGGGCAGGTCGAAATCCTCAGCACGCAGTTGTTGCATCAGCGTGATGCCATCGGTGCCGGGCATGTTGAGGTCGAGAATGAGGACGTCAGGGCGATGCGCCCGCAGCAGCCGGGAGACATCGTCCGGATTGCCGGTGAAGGCCGTGACTTCGATACTGCCGCTCTGCTCGAGCAGTTCGGCCAGTCCCTTGCGGAACAGGGTATGGTCGTCGACGAGGATGATGCGGGTGAGGCTCATGCGACGTGCTCACTGTGCTGATGGGATGCGGCGCGTTGCGGAAAGACCAGGCGGATGACAGTGCCGCCGGCCGGGCGGGACTCCACGCTGAGCTTGCCGTTCAGCTTGGCCGCGCGCTCGCGCATGATGGTCAGGCCGAAGCTCTTGCCCAGGGTGGACGATTCGTCGTTCTTCTTCTGCACGCCGACGCCGTCGTCGGCAACGTTGACGATGTACTGGCCGTTTTCCAGATCGAAGGTGATGACGACGTGGCGCGCGCGGGCGTGCTTGGCGATGTTGTAGAGCGATTCCTGGATGATGTGGAAGACCTGGATTTCCTCGTCGGGCGACAGCGAGACATCCTGCACCAGATTGAGGAAGTCGACGTCGGCGTTGGCTTTCTTGCGGAAGCTCTTGGCCATTTCCTGGATCGCCGGCACCAGGCCGCGCGGGTTGATGCGGTCGCGGTACTGCGTGATGAGGTCGCGCAGGTCGGCGTAGGCGAGGTCGACCGCTTCCTCGACGTCGCCGAGGTAACGATTGGCCTTGGGGTAATCCTCGTGGCGCATCGCGTCGCTCAATACGGTGAGGCGCATCTTGGCGTAGGCCAGCGTCTGCGCCAGCGAATCGTGGATCTGGTTGGCCAGCATCTGGCGTTCGTTCATCAGCGAGATGCGCATGTTTTCACGCGTCAGCCGTGCGTTTTCCAATGCGATGCCGAGGTGTTCGCTGATCGAGCGGAACAAGAGGCGCACATCCTCGGGGACGGTCTTGCCTTCTTCGAGGAACAGGTTGTAGACACCCATGACCTGGTTCTTGTGCATCAGCGGCACTGCAACCACGGTGTTGCAGCTGTCGCTGAAATAGGCGTCGTTGGCTTGACGCTTGCAGAAGGCGACGTTGTTCCAGCTGCTCACGGTCACCTCGCGCGCGGCCTTGCCGCATACGCCGCAATCGACGCTGACGATGTTTTCGTGCTCGACCAGTTCGGGCGGCAGCCCCACCGAGCCGATCAGCCGCAGGTGCGTGCGATCGTCGGTGATGACGCGCACGGCGCCCGCCTGGGCACCCGCCAGCCGGATCATGGTCGACAGGAAGCGTCCCAGCAGCTGTTCGACGTTGGAATCCGTGGACAGGCTGGTGGTGATTTCCGACAGCACGCGCAGCGCCGGGATGCTGACGTTGCCCGAATCGGGCGGCGTGTGCTGGATCAGGGGATGGATGTTGTCTTTCATGGTGCGATCAGAAGACGTAGCTTTTCAGCATATCCGATTTATGCGCGATCCCAAGCCGCCGGGGCGAGTCGGTCGCGAAAAAACCGGCTGGTTCAAAGGGGTTTCCGCGTCAAAGCAGCTCCCCCTTGATGACGGGAATCACGCGTCCGCCCACACTTATTTCAGGAGCTCCATCGGACGTGCCGGCACGCAACTTCACCAGGGAAGGCCGGTTCATTTCGTATCCCTGTTCAATGCGCAGCGACAGGCTGGGTCCGGGGAGAATCGGATGTTCCAGAAGATAGGCGCCGAGGAAGGCGGCTCCGTTGCCCGTCGCCGGATCCTCGCGTACGCCGTGGGCCTCGAAAAAGAACCTGACGCACAGGTCGTTGCAGGCGTGATGCGTCTCGCGGCAGAACAGGTACACGAGAGAAGGGAAGCCTTGCCTGGCCAATGGCGTGAAGGCGTCGAGATCCAGTTTGCAGCGGCGTAGCGCATCGAGGCTGCGCAGGGGCACGATCATGGCTGAAATGCCGGCAGTCATCTGCTGAATGGGGGACGCTGTGTCGATATCGTCGGGCGATATGCCCAGCGCCGTCGCCATGGGTTTGCGGTCGCATGTCGCCCCAGGCGTCACCGGGGGTGCCTGAAACCATGCAGTTTCGGGTTCGTCGGCAGTGAGTTCGAACGTGACGGGGACCTGGCCGACCGCAAGATTCAGCCGTACCGGCGCGGACGTGCCGGGCGCAATCTGTTCCCGGATGACCCAGGCTGTCCCGAGGATCGGGTGCCCGGCAAAGGCGATTTCCCGCGCAGGCGTGAAGATCCTGACCCGGTGGCCGCCATCGCGCTCCGGGGCGGTGTAGACGAAGGTCGTTTCCGAGAAATTCATCTCGGTCGCGATCTGCTGCATCGTTTCGTCGGAGAGGTCGTCGGCGTGGGTGACCACCGCCAGTTGGTTACCGGCGTAGGGTCGTTCTGCAAAAACGTCAACGATGTGGAAAGGGTGCGTCATGGCCGTGCTGCCCAGCAACAATCAACCAGGCAGTATAAAAGCTTTTCCTGCGTGCGGCGTACCGTTAAAAGCGGATGGCCAAGCCGGTCAGCCATGCCGAATCTGCGGCAGGGTGGGTCAGACCTTTGCGGTATCCGAGGTCAATATCCAGATTCGGGGTGACGGAATAGACCAGCCCCAGCACCATCGACCCCACGTTGGGATGACCCGACCGTTCGGCACAGCTTTCCACGCTGGCGTCGCCTACCAGGCGCAGCGATTCGCCGAGCGCGTATTCCGCGGCAACCGAGGCGTGGTAAATATGGTTCCGTTCGTCCGTTCCGTCGTGGATGTTGCGCGTATAGCCGAGATGCACGTGAAAGGTCCAGGGCTCGCCTGCATAGGTCATCACGGCGAACAGGCTGGGCGTGACGTGCCCCGCACTCAACCCCTTGTCGTCGTTTCCGGTCGGCAAGCCCAGCCCGGGACGCAGGGCGAAGCTCAGCGCACCTTCGTCGTAGAAGCGCCACTTGGCAGCAATCTCCATGTCCGCAAACCCCTGGACGGTGGCGTCCGTGGCAGCCAGCCGGTCGGTCTGGCGCTCATGCGGCAGGGAGGCGATCACGTCGAGGGTGTCCGTGAGGCCAATGGATAGAACAGTATTGATGCGCTGATCGCGCGTGTTGGTGGAGTCGTCCTTCGTGTGGCTGAGATCGTGCGTCAATTCCAGCTGAACATGGCCGGCGCCCTGGGTGCCGGTATCCTCCGTAAGGAGCGGGTGCGCGCCCAGCGCTGTCACGGGCCATTGGCCACACATGAGCAATACGAAGATGCTCACGATTCTTGTTGTTGTCTTCATTCCCTTGTTTTTGCTGCCGAGATCGTTTTTATCGAATGATTTTGGTGAGCCCGCTTCGGAGACGGGCCGTTCCTTGTGTCAAGAATCGGCGTTGGCGGACGCCGCGTTCATGTGCGGCTCAGGATGGCCGCGTAGTTGGGAATCTGCTTCCTGGAATGTTTTGTCCAGCAATTCGATCCAATGGCTGACCGGCACCGGCGACGCCAGGGCCAGATGGGTCAGGCAGCCGATATTGGCCGTTGCGATGGCTTCCGGGCGACTGACCAGCAGGGTTTCCAGCTTGCGCTCGCGCAACGATTCCGAGAGCGTAGACTGCAGGAGAGAGTAGGCGCCTGCCGAACCACAGCACATGAAAGGATAGCGAACGGGAAGGAGCTTGAACCCGGCGCGCTTCAGCAGTTTTTCGACCACGCCGTTCAGTTTTTCGCCATGCTGCAGGCTGCAGGATGACTGGAAGACGATGCGCCGCGGCTTCGGAGGGGCGGGCAGGGCATGAAGCGGGTCGTCATTCCATTCCTCGGCGACGATTTCCGCGATGTCCCGGGTCAGTTCCGAGATGCGTGCCGCCTTGTCGCGGTATTGGGGATCGTCGTGCAGCAGCTGGCCGTATTCGCGAAAGTGCATGCCGCACCCACTGGCAGTGAGGACGAGGGCTTCGGCGCCAGCCTCGATGTGCGGCCACAAGGCGTCGATGTTCTTGCGCATGAAGGCACGCGCTTCATCCGTTTCGGCCATGTGATGGCTCAGGGCGCCGCAACAGCCATCGCTGGCCGGAATCAGCCGGATTCCGAAGCGATCCAGCACGCGGGCGGAGGCGGCATTGATGTCGGGCGCGAGGCCGGGCTGCACGCATCCCTGCCAGATCAGCATGCGCCGGCCATGCGGCCGGTCGGGCCAGACGCCAGCCTGGCGCCGCTGCGGAATCCGCGCACGCAGGTCTTCCGGCAGGAAGCGTCGCAGGGCCTGTCCTGTGCGTAGCAAGGCCGTGAAGCGGTAACGGTAGGGCACCACGGCACGCAACGCACGGCGTGCCAGTTTCTCCTTGAGCGGTCGAGGGGACTCCTTTTCGACCAGCTCCCGTCCGATATCGAGAAGACGTCCGTAGCGGACACCCTGCGGGCAACTGGTTTCGCAGGACCGGCAGCCAAGGCAGCGATCGAGATGAAGTTGCAGATTGGCGCTGAGCGTGCGGCCTTCAAGGGTACTGAGGGTATAGGCCGGCAGCTCAAGCGTGTCTGGGGTGGGTTCCTTGCCCTCCATGAACTGCTTGATGAGATAAATGCGCCCCCGCGGCCCGTCCCATTCGTCATCCAGCAGCCGGAAGGTCGGGCAGGTAAAGGTACATTGGCCGCATTGCACGCAGGAAAGCAGGAGCGATTCCGCTTCGCGTCCCAGTTCGGTATCGCGGTAGGGTTCGGCCAGCTCGATTTTCATGCTCGCTCTCCATATAGAAACACGTGTTTTACCCGATGGATCGAAGCCTGGATCCGAGGTTCGGGCGACGGCGTTTGACGGGGTGAGTTTTCAGTGCGCGGGATCAGCGCTGCGTCTTCGTGATCACGGCAGGCGGTCGCGTGATCGATCGAACTCATTCGTCAGTCGCCTTCGGATAAGACTATGAGCCAGGCAAAAATGCTTGTCCAAGACCTTATTCCGATTGTGCTAATAGGAACGGATTATGCTGTGCCGGCACGTCGTCCGGAAACGCAATTTCCCCGCTGGCGCGCCTGAAACGGCTACTCGTTCGAAGTGGATTCTTCGAGCAGGGAATCGAAATCGGCACCGAACTCCGCGAGCGCGCTTTTGTTGGCACCGGGACGGTTATGGCACCAGAGTGTTGCCAGCACGCCAAATGCCGTACAGGCCGGGCTCTTGTAACCCGACTTGCGGCAGATCAGGGTAATCGTGTGGTGCGGCATGTCGGGTTGCAGCATCACCGGATGGAGTCCCTGCTGCGAACAGATGATGCTGTGGGGAAGGATGGTGGCAAGCCGGCCGAGGCGGGCGACTTCGACAATGACGCTGAGCGAATTGGTTTCCATCGCGATACGCGGTGTGATGCCATGTTCCAGGCAATACAGGTCGATGTGGCGTCGCAGCGCAAAATCGGTGTTGAGCAATACCAGCGACTCGTTTTCCAGTACCTGGGGACTCAACGACTCGGTCTGGCCGGCGCGAGGGTGCGCCTTGCCTACGGCCAGGTTCAGCGTTTCAGTGAACAGGACATGGGTGTCGATCTCGTTCGAGCGGGCGACGGTCGAAAGCACGTTGGAGAAAGCGATACCAATATCGATATTACCCTCTGCCACGTCGGCCTCGACGGCGTCCTGGGGCAGTTCGCGCGTACTGACGGTGATTCCGGGGTAGCGGGTATTGAAGGATTCCAGCAGGGGGCTGACCAGGTGGTCGGTGATGGGCGTCATTCCCAGGCGCAGCGAACCGCGGCTCAGGTCCTGCAGCTCATGGATGGCCCGTTTTCCTTCGTCCAGTTCCCGCAAGGCGCGGCGGGCATAGTGCAGATAAACCTCCCCGGCGGCGGTCAGTTGCACCGTCCGTCCGGACCGGTCCAGCAACTGCACGTCGAGCAAATCTTCCAGATGTTTGATCTGCTGCGACAGCGTGGGCTGCGAAACGAACAGCAGTTCCGCGGCGCGCGTGAAGCTTTGCATATCCGCCACCGCGATCAGGTAGCGAATGGAGCGAGGGAAGATGAGATTGCGTTGCATAGCCAAACCTTATAGCACTAATCGGAATAAAGACTTGGAAAACTATAGCCAGTTAGTCCATTGTTGTGAACATACGATTTGTATCGATGTTTCTGAAGACAGAGCAGCAGATCGACATACGCTTTTCATTATGACTGAACCTGCCTGGACAGGGGGTGACCGGTAGTGAATCGGCATATTCGAGAATGTTTATGGACCATCGAGCACGTGTCGTAGTTTGACGTTGATCGGCATGCAGGGTTCTACCACATGAGTGTGCGGCACAGGCTGGCGCGCGTGGAAGTGGGGCGGCTGGCGGTCATTCTGTCTGGGTTACTGGTCGTTACCTGGCGGGAGCTAGGTAACAAGATTCGTTAGAGAGTGCACAAAGGAGGAAACACCATGCATATTGAACCAGGTATTGTTGAAGGCGCCAAAATGACACTGAGTTACGCTACGGCGATCGGGGTGTTTGGCTATACGGCGAAGCTGGCATTGAATTCGATCAAACAGGACGGGATCATCCCCCTGGGAATTCGCAGCCTGATCGCGGCAGCCCTCGTATTCAGCTTCTTCGAGGTGTTTCCGCACTATCCGATCGGTGTTTCCGAGGTCCACCTGATCCTGGGCTCGACGCTCTTCCTCATGTTCGGCGCGGCGCCGGCGGCCATAGGCCTGGCGCTCGGACTGTTGACGCAGGGCCTCTTCTTTGCGCCGTGGGATCTGCCGCAATACGGCATGAACATGACGACGCTGCTGGTGCCCCTGTTCGCGCTCAGCGCCATTGCGCATCGCTATATTCCTGAGAAAACGGCTTACAAGGATGTGAAATACAGCCAGTGCCTGGCGCTGTCGACCGCCTACCAAGGTGGCGTGGTGGCCTGGGTTGCCTTCTGGGCGATCTATGGTCAGGGCGTGGGTGCCGCGAATCTGGCGCAAATCGGGACGTTCGGTGTTGCCTACATGTCGATTGTCCTCATCGAGCCGCTGCTGGACCTGGCCATTCTCGCTGCCGTGAAGAGTTTGCATCAGCTTCAGGACAGCACGGTGTTCCAACAGCGTTTCTATCGGGTAGCGGCGGCCCGCGTGGGAAGCTGAACAACGCAACGGGGAGGGCTTCCGGGCAGTTGATGTCCTCCCCGCACGGATCGTTTACGCATTACCCGCACCCATTTGACCAGAGACACAGTTGCCGGGCGGCCCGTACGCCAGGTCAACGCAAGGAGCAGTACGGATGAATAAAACAGAAATGAAAGAAGCGATCCTCCAGGCCAAGTCCGGGAAAGGCTTGACGTGGGGCGACATCGCCAAGTCGGCGGGCTTGTCCGATGAGTTTGTCTGCTCGGCATGCCTGGGCATGAACCACTTGGAAAAACCGCAGGCCGATGCGGTGGCCGAGACGCTTGGTCTTGGCGGTGAGGTTTCGGCCGCGTTGCAGCGCTTCCCGACCAAGACATGGGATCGCCCCATTCCGACGGACCCGCTGATTTACCGCTGGTACGAGATGCTGAACGTGTATGGCGAGACGATCAAGGAGATGATCAATGAGAAATTCGGCGACGGCATCATGAGCGCCATCGACTTCACCATGAACATCGATAGACAGGAAGACCCGAAAGGCGATCGCGTACTGGTCACGATCAGCGGCAAGTTCCTGCCCTATAAATCCTGGTGAGCGCGTCATGGCTACGCCTCCGAGAGGGCGTTACGGGAGTGAGGTCCCGTTTGCCGTGAAGCTGCCTGAACTGATCATGGGAACAAGCATTCATTGAACATAAGTGTTAGGGCTCCTCAATCCGGTATCTACTCCTCCTGTGCCGGATGTCCTAGGGTTGCCGCCTCCTCGCGAGGCGGCTTTTTTTTATGAATATGCCGCAGGCCATGGTGCTGTGCGGCGACCTGGGCTTCAGCATCGATCCGCCACTCCGGTTGTCGGGAGGACACCTGCTTTTCGGATTCGGTTGTGCTGGACGATCGGGCTTCGTTTTAAAGATGAGGTGAAGCATGGCTGCGCGTGACCCCCACCGTTTCGTCAATGAACTTGATGAGGCCGCACTCGAACGTCTCGTCGCCCGACTTGAAAGCAGGGCACGCGATGGTGTCTTTGCACGCCTGCTCGACAACTATGTGGCTCGACTTGCCTTGCCCCCGTCCGCCCAGGTCCTGGAGGTGGGCTGCGGCACGGGTGCCGTGCTGCGGTCGATCGCGCGCCGAGGCGATTTTGCCGGCAAGGCGCTGGGGGTCGATCAATGCGGCCATTTCATCGATGCCGCAAACGGTTTCGCACGAAGCGAACATGTCGATGGGCAGATCGTTTTCCGGGTCGGCGATGCGCACCGCCTCGCGTTCCCCGATGCGACATTCGATGTCGTCATCGCGCACACGCTGATCAGCCATGTGACTGCACCGCTCGCGGTTTTGGGCGAGATGGCGCGTGTTGTCCGCCCCGGCGGAACCGTGGTTGTTTTCGATGGCGATTACGCCTCCCTGACCTATGCTTACCCTGACCACGACTTCGGCCGCCTTGTCGACGAAGCCCTGGCGAATGCCACGTTCAACAATCCGCGGATCATGCGCGATCTGCCGAGACTCCTGCCCGAGCTCGGCTTGAAGCTGGCAGACGCCTGGGGCGATGCCGTGGTCGAAATCGGTCAGGCAAGCTATTTCAAGTCGTTTGCCGAGACCTATGTGCCCTATGTCAAACAGGCAGGATTGCTGCCGGAACGCGCGATGGAGGTCTGGCACAACGAGCAGCGTCAGGCGATGGAGAACGGAACATTCTTTGCCGCGTGCAATTACTACACCTACATGGCGCACCGTATCTGATCCCCTTGTAAGTCAGCGTGGAACGATCCGGATGGAGATGTGAAAGATACCTATTGGATATTGTTTGGAGAGGGGTCTTTGAACGGCACTGTGACAAACGGGTTTCGATGTGTTCGGAAATGCTGGAATCCAGTCTGCAAGCGGGTCTTGGGCCTATAGCAAAACCCTATGGGGATCATCGGAATTAAGACTTGGAAACCAATAGTTAGATGACGCATAGTTGGGCCATCAAAGATCTGCGATGGAATCCACCGCAACGCAAACAGAAGGTGTAGACCCGAAGTACTCCAGATTTTTGGTGCTGGAAATTCGTAGAAGCTGAGTTGGCATGGAAGTAAGGCAATTGTAAATCGCATTACGGCAAGCCGACTTGTTCGTAATCCACAAAGGAGTCAACACAATGTCATCGTCTCACAGAGAAGTGGTTCTCCGGCATATCGAGACTGTCGGTTACATGCAGCCGGCTCTGCACCGCCAGACGCACGCGCCTGCCCCCGATCTAATCACCCCTGACCTCTGGAAGGCTTACACCCGTATTGTGCACGACGTCGGCGGCGAGCCGGATGTGCCTATGGCGTGGGAAGAAAAGCAAGAGGAACAGTGGGAGTTGAATACCTTTGCGACTGCCGAATGTCTTGCTTGGCGCGGAGCGTGGACGGCGGAAGAGCGGCGTCGTAAACAGAATGCGGACGTTGGTCAGACGCAGTACCTGGGTCTGCCTTACTACGGTCGATGGTTGCTGACGTGTGCGCGGATCCTGGTCGACAAGCAGTTCTGTACGCTCACCGAACTGGTCAACAAAATTGAGGAGGTAAAAAATCGCCATGTCTAAACCCCATTACGACAGAGAGCATCACGCCAAAATTGCCTCCGGCATTGGCGATCCCCAGTGCTTTCGCGGCAAGGCCGGTGAGGCCAAATTCAAGGAAGGCGAGCGCGTGCGGATCCGGGATCTACCGGACATTTTCTACACGCGCACGATGCTCTATACGCGCGGTGCGGTCGGTACCGTGACCAAGCTGGTCTATGAGAGCCCGGCTGCGGAAGATGAAGCCTTCGGCAACGAGGATCATCCCGAGTGGTTCTACAGCGTGGTTTTCATGCAGAAGGACCTTTGGCCCGAGTATAGCGATACGTATGCAAACGACACATTGGAGACCGAGTTTCCAGAGCGTTATCTTGAGCGGGCGTAATCTGGCTCGCAGACAATTTTAAGAGGAAATACAAATGTCAGATCATCATGACCATGACCACGACCACGGCCATAAGCCGGCACCGATGGTCGATGAAGTCAGTCATTTCGAAATTCTCGAAATGGCAGTCCGCGAACTCGCAATTGAAAAAGGACTGTTTACTGCCGAGGATCACCGGACTTGGGTGGAATATGTCCACACGCTCGGCCCAACCCCGGCGGCGCGTCTGGTTGCCAAGGCTTGGTTGGATCCTGAATACAAGAAGCTGTGCGAAGCCGATGGCGTCGAGGCCAGTAAGGCCGTGGGTGTCAACTGGGTGACCAGCCCGCCCACCCAGTTCGGCACGCCGAGCGACTACTGTAACTTGCGTGTCCTCGTGGACACCCCGACGGTCAAGCATGTCGTGGTGTGTTCACTGTGTTCGTGCTATCCCCGCCCGATTCTCGGTCAGTCGCCCGAATGGTATCGGACCCCTAACTATCGTCGTCGTCTGGTTCGTTGGCCGCGCCAGGTGCTTACTGAGTTTGGCTTGCAGTTGCCTTCGGAAGTGACGATCCGGGTTGCCGACTCCAACCAGAAGACCCGTTACATCGTGATGCCGGTGCGGCCCGAGGGCACGGAAGGCTGGACCGAGGATCAGCTGACCGAGATCGTGACGCGCGATTGTCTGATCGGCGTGGCTGTGCCCAAGCCTGGAATTACGACAAACGTCAAGCTCCCAGTGCGCAAGGCGATCCATCCAGTCCATCACGACCATTGATGCAAATGTAATTTTAAGGAGAGGGCCATGAGTGCTTCGAGCAATGACGCAAACGCTGAAAACGGCGAGATGCTGATTGATGCAACGCCTATCCCCTTGCTTCGGAGCATTCAGGCTCATGGCAGGGTGTGGGAAGACTTGGCTGCGCAATACGGGGTAACCAACCCGGATCCGCCCTGGAAAATCACGCTGGAAGCCACGTGCGACCTTCTCGCGGGTGACTCCTGTGTCAAGCCCTACGACCAGGTCGAGCCCGGCTCCTGCGCCTTGCCCTCACTCGAGCGACGCGCGGAGGAGGATGAGTTGTCTGCAACGCTTTACGAGGATGTGCCGTTTCCTGAGCGGCAGCTTCTTGCGCTGGCGCATTCCATGATCGCGCGTGGCTTGCTGGATGAGGCTGAGCTGGCCAGTCGGATGGAAGTAGTAGGGCAGCGCTTCAACAGTGCTTGATCGGCGCCAGCCCGGCGAGACGCTGGGCTGGCCGTAGGCGAGTAGCCCGGGGAACCTAACAGAATTCTGCCGTGAGTCCTTGTGACCGGGCGATGAAAATAGACAGAGGAATATGTAGATGGCAATACGTGGAACAGAAATCAAGATCCAGGGCCTGACCCACCGTTACAGTTCGCGGACCGGGGTGACCTTCAATCGGGTTGATCTGGTGTCGCCGCCCGGTGAGGCGCTGGCAATTATCGGCCGTTCGGGTTGTGGCAAATCCACGCTGCTCCATATTCTGGCCGGCATTCTGAAACCTACCGAAGGCAAGGTCCTGCTCAATGGGACGGCGATTACTGCACCGTCGCCCCGCTGGGTCATGATGTTCCAGGCGCCGCACCTGTTTCCCTGGATGACGGTTTCCCAGAACGTCGGCGTCGGCTTGAGCTTCGGGCGCTGGTCCAAGGAAGAAACCGAAGAGCGCGTGACGGAGGCGATCAAGCTGGTCGAGCTGCAGGATTTCGCCATGGCCAATGTGCAAGATCTCTCGGGTGGCCAGCAACAGCGTGTGGCATTGGCCCGCTCGCTGGTGATGGAGCCGGAACTCCTGCTGCTGGACGAACCGTTCTCCGCGCTTGACGCGTTCACGCGTTCATCCCTGCAAAAGGATGTGCGCAACATCGCCAAGCGCAAGGGCTTCAACATCGTCTTCGTGACGCACGATATCGACGAGGCCGTGATCATGGGCGACCGTGCCGTGATCATGGCAGGCTCGCCCGGAAACATCGTTCACGAACTGGATATCGACCTTCCCGATCCGCGCGATCGCCACGACGCGGCGGTTCAGGCTTTGCGTACTCGCCTGATGGCGACGTTCCAGGAAGCGGCGAACTACAAGAAACCGGAGTCGGCCACGCTGGCTGCATGATCTGCGACTTACCCGAATTGCTCAAAGTGAAGAGGCAGGATGAGCAAACACCGGTCGGGATACCGACCCTCACCTTAGGAGACCGAGAATGAAGAAATATCTATACGAAGAGCATAGCCAGCCGCGTCCGCTGGTGCACGTTGATGGATGTTCATGCGGTACATGTGGCAAGGCCCGTCCGATCGACCCACGCATGCAGATGATGATGCCCGACAATCCGGACATCGGCGACGGCATGGAAGATCCGAATCTCGACCTAGCCTATGACCCGCTGTTCAGCTCCGTCCTCGGCACGGGCGTCAGCCGGCGCGACATGCTCAAGATGGCCGGTCTCTCCGCACTGGGCGGCATGGCCGGGATGGGCGGCATGCTGTCCTCGTCGGCCTTCGCTGCCGACAAGAAGAAATTCTCCAAGCCGTTCGACCCCGTGGTCAAGATCGGCTACATCCCGATTACCGATGCGGCCGCGCTCCTGGTCGCGCACGAAATGGGCTTCTTCAAGAAGCAGGGTATCGAGTCGGAGCCGCCGACACTGATTCGCGGCTGGTCGCCGCTGGTCGAGGCCTTCTCGTCCCAGCGTTTCAACCTCACGCACATGCTCATTCCGGTGCCGATCTGGATGCGTTACAACAACAAGTTCCCGGTGAAGATCACGGCCTGGAACCACACCAACGGCTCCGGCATCATCGTCCACAAGAGCAGTGGCATTTCCTCGCCCAAGGACTTCGGCGGCAAGCAGTTCGCCGTGCCGTACTGGTACTCGATCCACAACATCATCTCGCAGAAAATCCTGCGGGAAGCCGGCATTACGCCCGTGGTCCGGCCGCAAAACGCGAAGCTCGCACCCAACGAGTGCAACTTCCTCGTGCTGAACCCGCCCGACATGCCGCCGGCCCTGGCAGCGAGACAGATCGACGGCTATTGCGTCGCCGAACCGTTCAATGCGCTCGGGGAGCTCAAGGCGGGTGGCCAGATGCTGCGCTTCACCGGCGACGTCTGGAAAGGCCATCCTTGCTGCGTAGTCATCATGCACGAAGACGATGCCATGGATCCCGCCCGCGCGGCCTGGGCGCAGGGCGTCCATAACGCCATCGTCGAGGCGCAGATCTATCTGTCCAACAACAAGAAGGCGATGGCGCAGATGCTGTCCAAGGATGGCAAGAAATACCTGCCGTTCCCCTCCGAGGTCGTCGAGCGCGCGATGCTGTTCTACAGCCCGGCCGATTATGCGACGCCACCCGCCATCAAGCATCCGGAGTGGGGCCAGAGCCGCATCAATTTCCAGGGCTGGCCGTACCCGAGTGCCACCAAGTACGTTACCGAAGAGCTCAAGAAAACACTGGTCGGCGGCGACCTGGGTTTCCTGAACAACCTCACCGCCGATTTCGTGGCCAAGGATCTCGTCAACTACACCTATGTCAAGAAGGCGCTCAATGCCAACCCGACATGGAAGGCGGATCCGAGCGTGCCGCAAAAAGGCGATCCCTTTGTGCGTACCGAGGTGATTGAACTATGAATTATGCAGTCACATCCGCCGGGGAGGGCGGCTTTTGCCGCCTGATGAAGCATCGGGCGGTGCAGAGTCTTGGCTGGGCTGCGGGCGGTATCGCGATCCTGGCCATCCTCTGGTTGATCGGAGGGTACTTTATCGCCAATAACCCGACGACGAAGACCTTCGTCAAGTTCGGATTGCTTCCTACGCTCGAGGCGTTCCCCGAGTTGTGGGGGGCGGGCAAGATCCAGAATGCGCTGGCTGCCAGCGGCTTCCGCTTGGGCTCCGGCCTGCTGATGGCCATCGTCATCGGTGTGCCGATCGGCATCCTCATGGGACGCATCAAGTGGTTCCGCGACTTCACCAACTCGCCGTTCCAGTTCGTGCGGATGATCAGTCCGCTCTCCTGGATGCCGCTTGCGGTGCTGGTGTTCGCGACCTGGAACGGGTCGATCATCTTCCTGATCGCGATCGCGGCGGTCTGGCCGGTGATGTTTGCAACTGCAGCCGGACTGGCCAAGGTTGACCCGAACTGGTTCAAGGTGGCGCGCAATCTTGGCGCCACACCCATGCACATCCTGACCAAGGTGATCATGCCGGCGATCACGTTCGACGTGTTGTCCGGCATCCGCCTCGCGCTGGGGGTTGCGTGGATCGTGCTCGTCCCGGCCGAATATCTCGGCGTGACGTCCGGCCTGGGCTATGCCATCGAGGATGCACGCGAGACGCTTTCGTACAACCACCTCACTGCGATGGTGGTCACGATCGGTATCGTCGGTTATTTCCTCGACAGCATCCTGGTGGCGCTCATCAAACGCTACAGCTGGCATCGGGGGGGCTGATGGGTAGCGCCATCTGGACATACATATGAACGTTGATAAGAAGTTACTCGATATGAATGACACGTATTTGATCGAAAGAGTGCCCCACGGCCAGGCGTTTTCCGCGCCGGTTGCATGGGCGGGGGGGATGAACGATGAGTAGCCAAACCGCAACAGTGGGCGGCGGCGTGGTCAGTGCCGGCGTCAGTGGAAACTGCCTGTCCCGGGCGATCAAGAGCACGGCAGACCAGTCGCTGCACTTTTTCGTGGGTCTGGGAGTCCTCTTTGCGCTCTGGGGCGTCGGCATCTACATCGTCACGCTCAACCCCGCGATGTCGCAGTTTGTCGATTTCGGGCCACTCCCGGCCCTCAAGTCGCTGCCCGAGATGTGGGAAAACGGGATCATTCCCAAGGCGTTGTCGAGCACCGGCTACCGGCTGGGCGCGGGACTGGGCCTGGCGATCGCCATCGGCATCCCGCTCGGCATCCTCATGGGCCGCATCCGGTGGTTCCAGCGGCTGACCAACGTGCCGTTCCAGTTCCTGCGCATGATCAGCCCGCTGTCCTGGGAGCCGATCGCGGTTGTCGTATTCGCAGGTTGGGAGCAGGCGATCATCTTCCTGATTGCGATCGCGTCCGTCTGGCCGGTTGCGTTCGCCACTGCCTCCGGCCTCGCCAAGGTCGACCCCGCCTGGTTCAAGGTGGCGCGCAACCTCGGTGCCAAGCCCTGGCAAATGGTGACGCGGATCATCATGCCGGCGATCACCTTCGACATCCTGACCGGTATCCGTCTGGCACTGGGCGTCGCATGGATCGTGATCATCCCGGCGGAGTTCCTCGGGGTGACCTCCGGTTTCGGTTATGCCATCGAAGATGCGCGCGAAGGTCTGGAATACGCGCACCTCATGGGGCTGGTGCTGGTGATCGGCGTCGTCGGCTTCGTGCTGGACAGCATCTGCGTGCTGCTCATCAAGCGTTTCAGCTGGCATCGCGGTTAATCGGATCAACAGTCGCAGACATCGATCCGAACATGAATTTCCACAAAGTAAGGTAGAAGCAAATGTCAAAAATCAACATCATCTGCGTCACGGGTACGCGCGAAAAACTACAGATGGCCGCAATGATCGCGTCGGTTGCCGCAGCAACGGGAGACGAGGTTTCGATCTTCCTGTCCATGAATGCCATTCCGTATTTCGTGAAGGGTCACACGGAGGATGCGCCCGTTGAAGGTGAACTTGGCGCGCTGATGGCAAAGGAAAAAGGCGTGCCGTCCTTCAAGGTGCTGTTCCAGCAGGCAGTCGAATTGGGCGATGCCAAGTTGCTGCCGTGCTCGATGGCAATGGACATCATGAAAGTCACGCATGATGACTTCGACGCCGAAATCGGGCCCGCCACCGGGCTGACGCGCTTTCTGAGCGATGCCGAAGGCGGACAGATGCTGACGTTCTGAGCGGACGGCGAATTGAACCACATGTTTTCTGGAGAACTGCAATGAGTGATACCAAGATTGTCGACGCACGCGATACCTTCTGCCCCGGGCCGCTGATGGAGCTCATCACCCACATGAAGCAGAGCAGCGTGGGAGATACCCTCGAACTGTTGTCGACCGACGAAGGTTCCGGCGCCGACGTGCCGGAGTGGGTCAACAAGGTCGGCCACGAGATCCTCAGCAACGAAAAGATCGACGGGGTCTGGCACATCAAGATCCGCAAGGCCAAGTAATGCGCTACGGGCTGGGCACGTTGTCGCGCCCAGGTACCAGGACATCCTGGTAATTAATTTTGGATAGGAGAATGCAATGAGAATCTTAGTCGTCGGTGGTGGCACAGGCGGTACCATTGTGGCCAACAACCTGGCACGGCGGCTGTCTGCTGAGATTCGTTCCCGCAGAGTCCGGATTACGATGCTTTCGGCATCCGACAAGCATATGTACCAGCCCGGCCTGCTGTATGTTGCGTTCGGGCAAATGACCCCGGACCAACTGTATCGCGACCAGGCGAGCCTGCTCGAAGGAACCATCGATTTCCACGTGGACCCGGTTGAAAAATTCCAGCTCGACCAGAACAAGGTCGTCACCAAGAGCGGCAAGGTTTACGAATACGACATCCTCGTGATGGCCACCGGCTCGCGCATCGTTCCCGAGCAGATTCCCGGCCTGGTGGAAGGCGCGGAGACGTTCTACACCGAGGCCACGGCGGTCAAGCTGTTCAAGCGCCTGCGCGAGATCCAGGAGGGCACGGTTGCCGTCGTCGTCGGCGTGCCGCACAAATGCCCGATCGCGCCGGTCGAACTCATCTTCGGACTGCACGATTATTTCAAGGCGCGCGGCATCCGCGACAAGATCAAGATCAAGTACCACTATCCGATCGGCCGCATTCACACCATCAAGGAAGTCGCCATCTGGGCCAAACCTGAATTCGACCGCATGGGCATCGAGTACGAGACGCTGTTCAACGTCGGCGAAGTGGACGTGGAGAACAAGGTGGTGCGCAGCGAGGAGGGCACCGAGACCCAGTACGACCTGCTCATCGCCATCCCGCCGCATCGCGGCATGGAGGTGGTCGAGAAGAACAACCTGGGCGAGGGTGGATGGATTCCAACCGATCGTTTCAAACTCACCATGAATGGCCACGACAACGTCTTCGTGCTGGGCGACACGACCAACCTGCCCGTCAGCAAGACCGGCTCAGCAGCGCATTTCCAGGCAGAGGTGGTTGCCGAAAACATCGCCTCGATGATCAAGATCGGCACGCCGGTCCGCGACTACGACGGCAAGGTCTACTGTTTCATTGAAACAGGCCACGACAGCGCGACCTACGCGATGTTCAACTATCAGAACCCACCCGATCTGAAGCCGCCGTCGAAACCCATGCACTGGTTCAAGATGTCTTACAACCAGATGTACTGGACAAGCGTACGCGGACTGCTCTGAGAAAGCCAAACCATGACAACACAAACTGAAACGTCTATTCCCGCAATGGACACCGAAGATCTGCAGCGGCTCGTCGAAGTCGCGCAGCTCGTCACCGCGGCCCGGGACGCCATGTCGGACGAGATCGTCACGCGGCTGTCATGGGCGATGAGCGAGGGCCTGACCTTGCTCGACCGTCTGACGCGCAACGAAGGCCTGATGCATCTGCTCAAGGTCCTTGATCGCCAGGACACGCAATATCTGTTGATCGCCCTGTCCGACGCGATCCATGAAGCGAGCCAGGAAATCCCGGCCAATCCACCGGCAACGGGCGGCCTGGGATGCCTGATGCGGGTGGTCCGCGACCCCGGAACGCAGGAAGGCTTGCGTCTCCTGTCAGTGATCGGCAAGCACCTGAGCCACAGCATGCGCGAACAGCACCGGCACGGCTAGACGCGTCCAAGGAGCCAGGCGCAAGGCCTGGCGCGACGGGATCCAAAATTCCGTTCCCTGGCACAGGCGGCCCGATCAGGGCCTCTTGCCGCGCCTATGCGGCAAGAACATCCATCAATCCTTCGTCGTGAGAAGTTGAACGGCCTTACGCGCAACCGGCGTGACCAGTAGCACGGTTGGAAACGCAAAGAGCCACGCTGCAAGCCACGAACTGGCCCACATGCCGACAAAATACGATGTCGGACCGATAGCGCGAAACGTTGCAATTCCCGAGACCAGCATGGACATCAGTCCGGAGAGAAACAGGCTGAATAGCTGCGGCCCGTATTTCCTGGGAATCATGCAAACACCTTCCCCTCTTCCCTGAAGGCGAGGCGGGTATCTGAGACTCGATGCATTACCTCGGAAAAATTCCGGCCAAACATCCTGGCCGTCTTGATGTCGCCTGCCGGAAAGGAATCGGCCGGTGCGGAGTGGCCTGCCTGAGCCATCAGGCCTGACCAGGAACCGAGTCGATTGGCGGCTTCATCATAGGGGGTGCCGGTGTGTTGCTCGGGAAGGATCGGGTTGCCCATCCAGAGCATCCCGTGCTGCATGCAGAAAACGAACATCGACATCAGGGTTGACTGCTTGTCGCCGGACGGCAGCGACGACACCGTGAACCCGGCAGCCAGCTTGCCCTTGAGTTGCTGGGTGCGCCACAGGCGCCCGGTGGCATCCATGAAGGTTTTGAAAGGACCCGAGACGCCTCCCAGGTAAGTCGGTGAGCCAAGAATGTAGCCGTCGTACTTGAGCAGTTCGTCGGGCGCCTTGGTCAGGTCTTCTGCCTTCAGAATATGGACGTCTGTATCTGGGACGCTATGGGCGCCTTCAAAGATACGGTTGGCAATGTGCGCCGTGTGCCCTTGGGCGCTGTGGTAGATGATGGCAAGCTTTTTCATGTTTCTTACTCCAGACAATGGTGAGTTTCTGTTCAGGAAGACGCGGCGCTCATCGCGCTATCCATGCAATCAGGGCAGCGGATAAATAGAGGCCCAGACCAAAGACGGTGTGATTGACCACGCTTCGGAGGCAGTTCTTGAACGGCGTCGGCGTTTTGGATGCGGCAAAGCCTGAGCCCATGGCCGGTTGCATCACAAAGAGCGGCACCACGACGGTGCTCATGCCTACCAAAACGGCTGGAACCCAGGATGGGTCACGTGTCCAGCCGGTGCCATAGATCGCCGCGAGCAGGCCTGCGAAGGCGACACCTGTTGCATAGTGGGTAAACCAGCCCAGCATCAACTCACCAGGAATGGGCTGTGCCTTTCCGATGGATGGGTGGGCAAACCTGCCACGGGACAAGTGCCCAACCCATCTCCCGATAAACGCGAAATTGAGCGTCTGGACGCCTATTCGCTTGAGGACCATTAGCCAGATGTCCATGACTGCGGTAGCGCCGATTCCGATGAGCGCAATGTTGGTGATGTCTTGCAGGTGTGTCATGTGAATCCCCTTTTCTGTTGACTGACGGACGTGTTGAGCGCACTGTACGAGTTGAAGTCAACTTCAAGTCAAGGGGTTTTTGGATGGACATCGCCGAAGTTGCCAAACACACTGGGGTGCCTGCTTCAACGCTGCGCTATTACGAGAAACAAGGACTCATTGCGTCGGTCGGTCGGCAAGGGATTCGACGCAGATTCGCCCCCGGCGTGCTGGATCAATTGGCATTGATTTCTCTGGGGCAGGCCGCCGGACTTTCTCTGGATGAAATTCGCTCGATGCTTCTGCCCAACGGGCAGCCGAGCATCGACAGACAGATGCTGGCAGACAAGGCCGACGAGATCGATGCATTGGTCAAGCGGCTGAGAGCCGTGAGCCGGGGACTTCGGCACGCGGCAGCCTGCCCCGCGCCCAGCCATGCCGAGTGCCCGAGCTTTCAGAAGCTGCTCAAGGCGGCCGCTTCCGGCGCCCTCGAGAAACGCTGGAGGCGTCCGGGACTTAAACTTCCCTACAAATAGAACCTGAAGCCGCGCCGCGTTGATTGTGCGACGCCGTTGCAAATCATTAAGGGGGCGAACCTCTGGATGCGGGATGTTTCGCATTCCCAACAATGGAAAATATCCGTTTTCAGACGCATGGTTAGCATCGGCGGCGCTTGGGCCGCCGGCTATTCCGGTCGAGGATGTGATGGTCGGCAAGCTGGCCATGGTGAGCAGGTCATCGGCCATTGCAGATCGTCAGGATTTTCCAGTTAATTTCCGCCTCATATGCATAGCCGTCCTTCGGATTGCTCCGCAGCGGACATTCAAGGATCAGTTCAGGAGCGTGCGTCAGCGCGCACGCTGCGGCGCCTTGTTGCCCGCGATCCGCTTCAACTCGCCTTCGTGTGCTTCATATTCACCCAGATGCGCGCGCATAAGGCTTTTCCAGAGTTTTCCGTGGTTGGGAACAGAGAAATGGAGCAGCTCGTGGACGATCACGTAATCCCACAACTCGGATTTCAGGGCAGGCAGTTCGTCGCTGAAATTCAGATGGCCTGCGGTAGAACACGATGCCCATTTGTTCCTCATCGGCCGCACACCCAACCAGACAATCTTTACGTCCAGCTTGTCGGCCCAGTGGCGGACACGCTGCTTGAACTCGCCTTTGTGATCAGTTGGCTTCATTGCGCTAGATCCGGTCGGCCTTTCCCAGCAGCGTAAACAACTCATCCACCATCGCCGTGACCCGGTCCAGGTCCTCCGTTTCCGCGAAGATGGCGAAGGTCACTTTCTTGCGGAGTTCGCGGAGGGCGTTTTCGCTGCGTTTCCAGTTAGGAAACTCGGTGAAGGCGTGGCGAATCTTCCGGCTGACCGCCTCTGCATTCTGAATCTTCGCGTCCAGCAGGCTGCGGTAGACAAAATAAGTCAGGCCATCGAAAGACTTTTCGGCCTGTTCCTTCTTCCGCGTTTCGTTGCCTTCCACTTCACGTAGCAATTCGGCCAGGGCCTCGGCAGTGCTGGTTTGGCGCTCCTCGAAGCTCTCCTGCACCGCCCTCGCACGTTCCGCCATGGCGATGAGGTAAGGGTCATCGCTGTTTTCCTGTGCCAGCTTTTCAATGCTTTTAATCAGGTTGATGACTTTGGTGCCATCCCCGCCGCGCTTGTTCTTGATCAGCTCAATGGTATTGCCGTCGATCGCGAGAATTTCGCCCAGGCCGCCCACGCCATAACTGCCGACCTGCTGCTGCACCAGATGGTTGGTCTTGGCCTGAAACTCGCGGTCAACCATCACGGATCTGGTGTAGGCCTTCCGGACAACCTGATAGATCGCCGATAAGGTTCCATAGTCGCCAATGAACGAGCGCAGGAAGGCGTCGGGCGAGATAATCTCGTAGAGCATCTCGATCTCTTTGTACTCCTTGAAGAACGCCTTCCGCCGCTCCGGATCGCGGAAGTGCTCGATGAGGGTGTCGACATCCTTGTCGTTGAAGTTGCACTCGATTAAACCGAGATACTTCGGAGCCGTCGACTCCATCTTGTTCTTGAAAAGCACCTTCAGCAGCTTCAAGTCCTTGACGATGGCGTTGATCTCGTCGCTGTCGAAGGCCAGCGCCTTTTCGAGCTTGTCGAAAATGCCGACGAAATCGAGCACGAAGCCGTGGGGCTTCACCATCTCCTGCGCCTCGTTCTCGCCCCCCTTCTCATAGGGGCGGTTCACCCGGGCGATGGCCTGCAGCAGCGTGTGGTCGCGCATCGGCTTGTCGAGATACATGGCGTAGAGAACGGGTGCGTCGAAGCCGGTGAGCAGCTTCTCGGTCACGATCAGGAGCTTCGGCTGCTGGTCGAGCTTGCCGAAGCTCTTGCGGATCTGCCGCTCCTTCTTCGGATCAAGGTGAAATTCCTTCAGCAGCTTCGAGTCGTTGTTGCTGCCGGTGTAGACCACTGCGGAATATTCGGGCGGCAGATACTTATCAAGCGCGTGCTTGTAATGGGCGCAGGCTTCGCGGTCCACGCCTACGAGAAAGGCCTTGTAGCCCAGCGGCTCGACGTTCTCGCGGTAGTGCGCCGCGACGAACTGCGCCACGTGCTGAATCCGATCTTTGCCTTTGAGAAAGTTCTTCAGGTTCACCGCCCGCTCGAGAATCCTGTTCAGTTCCTCGATGTCGGCCACGCCCTCGGCTTCGGCCAGCGAAAGGAACTCCTTGTCCAGCGTTTCGTGCGGGACGAGCATTTCGTTGGGGGCAAGCTGGTAGTAGAGCGGCAGCGTCGTCCCATCCTCGATGCTGTCGGCGATGGAATACTTGTGCAGGTAGCCCTGGTCATCCTCGCAGCCGAAGGTCTTGAAGGTGCCCTTGCCGTGGACGGTCTTGTCCACCGGGGTGCCGGTAAAGCCGATGAAGGTCGCGTTCGGCAGGCCGGCCATCAGGAAATTGCCGAGGTCGCCGCCGGTGGTGCGGTGGGCTTCGTCGATGAGCACGTAGATGTTCGACCGCGTGTTCAGGTTCGCCGGCATGTCGCGGAACTTGTGGATCATCGTCACGATGATGCCGCGGTAGTCGTCGCGCAGCAGCTGGTTGAGCCGGGCGATGCTGCTGGCATGCTCCAGATTGCCGAGGCCGAGCGCGGCCAGGTTCTTCAGCATCTGGTCTTCCAGCTCGTTGCGGTCGATCATCAGCAGCACGGTCGGCTTGTCCGCCCCGGGCGCGCGGAATAGCCGCTCCGCCGCCTTGATCATGGTGAAAGTTTTGCCGCTGCCCTGGGTATGCCAGACCAGGCCGCGCGTGCGCCCGGGATCGAGGGCGCGGCTGACCGCCGCATCGACCGCGCCGGTCTGGTGCTGGCGCAGGATGTATTTGTTGAGTTCCTCGTCCTTCTCGGCAAAGACGATGTAGTCCTTCAGAAAGGCGAGCACCTGCGGGATGGCGCAGAAGCTCTTCACCTTGGCCTCCAGCTTGCCGACTTCCTCATCGTTCCAGTTGAAGATGTTCCGCCGCACCGTGTTCCAGCTCACCCCGTAGCAAAAGCCGATGGCATCGGTGGCGGTAAACAACTGCTGCGAGACGAACAGTTCGGGCGTCTCGCGGTGGTAACGGCGGATCTGGTCCACTCCCAGCGCAATCGCCTCGTCCTTGTTGGCGTTCTTGCACTCGATCACCAGCACCGGGATGCCGTTGATCAGAAAAACCACGTCCTCCCGCGTGCCGGAGTGGCCGTTGTGAAAGGCCCACTCCTCGGTGACCTCGAAGACGTTGCGCGCCGGGTCGTCGTAATCGATCAGGATCAGGTCGCGCTCGCGCTTCTCCTCGTGGTCGAAGAACTTGCCCCGGTTGCGCAGGTGCTCGACGAATTCCCGGTTGCCGTAGATGTCGGTATGGAAATGGCGGAACTGCCCGAGCAAGGCGCCCTCGGCCTCGGCGTAGCGCGGATTGAATTCCCGCAGCTTGGCGTCGAGCAGATCGTCGAAGAACAGCGAGCGGTTTTTGGCGCGGTCCGCGGGCGGGACTTCCGGATCAAAGCCGCGCCGCCGCTCTGCTTCATCACGGGACACAACTGTCCAGCCAATGGCTTCGGCGTAGCCGAGGGTGCGGGCCTGGACGGTTTTGTGCTCACCTGCTTTCATAAACAGGGCTTCATGAATAGGGTTTCAGATTCAACGTGCGCTGAATTCTTTCGCGCACGTCATCAGGCACGCCCGCCTGTTCCGCAAACGATGACCATTTCGATACCGTCGCCTGCACCTCGGCAACGATTTTCGCGGCGCGCCCGCGTTTCATCGATGCCGTTTTTGCGCAGGCGTTGAAGTCCTCCAGCGTGAAGTTGTCGCGTTTTCCATTCATCGACATCTGATGGCTCGCCGTCCACGCGCCCGATGGATTAAAGCTGTAGGTCATGTCAAAAGCCGGCGACAGCGACCACTCACCGGATCGATTCATCAGGAAGGCAATATTCTTCACGTGGTCGTCCTGATTGCGGGCCACGATGTTGAATGCCATGCGCCGGAACAGCTGCTCGATCGCCTGCATGGGCAATTGCAGTTGCCGCATCACCAGCAACGCCTGCTCGTAGCTGTAAGCGCCTGCCATGTTGAAATCGTAGTGCGCCAGCGCGCAGAGTGACTGCATGTGAAGTTTTTCGCCGCCAGCAAGGCGATCAAAGCGGCGCGTCATGAAATGCGACCGGCCATTCTCCCTGAACAGCCGGCATTCGCTGAGTTCGATTCCGCAGTCGAGCGCCATCAGGTAGTACGCATACTCGATCAACCCGTAGCCTTTCGGGTCTTCCAGCTCCTTGTCCTTGTTGCCGCTGACGCCGTCGAATTTCAGCAGCCAGTGTTCAAATCCCTTGCCGGCCTTGACCTGGCCCGACCGCACTTCATTGGTTTTCGGGTTCCATGCGATGACCGCCTTCGCCCGCGCGCCACCGGCAGATGTGCCCACGCGCAGAATATCCCTCAGCGCCTCTTCTTTGCCTTCAGCCGCAAAAGTCGCCTGCAGGGTATTCCGGTGAGTCAGAACCTCCGATGCAAGCTCAATCAGCTGGCTGACCTCGATGTGTGTTGTCTGCTTTGCCCTGGGGCCGATGACGGGAGCAAATTCCAGCGCCCCCATGCCGCGTTCACCGGTATAGCAAAGCCGCTCGACCGCGTTGAAGGAACCCGGTTGCCGCCCCTGCGATGCCAGCCAGGCATCGATCAGCGCGTTGCCGAATCTGTCGGGCAGCGAGTCGGCCAGCAGGCCGGGCAGCCCGAGAAAAGTCGGGCGGGAAAGCTCGGGGAAGCGGTACACGCGCCGCGAAAGAGGCATCACGATCGGCGCGACCTGAATGCCACTCTGCGCGAATGCCGCATCGTATTCAAAGCTGGCAACATCCTCCCCATCCTGCAGGGAGACCGCGCCGATGGTTTTGCCCCACAGCCTGACTTCGGCAAGCGTGCTCATGGTTTCTCATCCCAGTGCCATGGTTTGCCGGCCGCCTTTGCGGCGCGTTTACCCGAAGCCCGTTGCCGGACCTTGCCCTTTTGCTTCAACAAATCCATCGGTCTGGGCCCGGACTCCGGAATCAGGTTATCCAGCCCTGATGCGGCGTCCAGCACCCGCAGCACACGAACCAGCGTGGCCAGCTGGGACGTTTGCCCCGCCTCCATGCGTTCGAGGGTGCGCTTGGCGATACCCGCCTGTTCGGCCACGGCCGCTTGGGTCAACTGCAATTCAACCCGACGACCGGCAATCCGTGCGCCCAATTCGGCCAGCACGGCATCATCTGTGAGTAAGCCAGTGATTCTCATAGTCGTTATATATTGCGAATATGTCGGTTAAATTGCCATATATCGTCAGTTATTGCGATATGTAGATTAATAAACCACATGAGTCAAGTCGCAATAAATAACGATTTACTCAAATGTGCCGTTATTAGTCGCAATATATTGCGAGATATGCTGCGTGCCTGTCACTTTCGCCGACAAGAACAGTCGTGTCGCCAACCAGCAAGTCGAGCCTGGTGACCCCTTGGAAGTATTCGATTTCCAGGCGGCAAAGTTGCAGGCTATTCAGAAATATCGAGTTCGTGAACGCGGGTTTTCGCGGTCATTAGTTCGTGTAGGAGGGTGCGGAAGAGGTCTTGGAGACTCGTCTTCTTCGAAAGGGCGTTGTTGGTCTTGTCGTCAAGGAGCGCTAGTGTTCGCGCAATCTCCTCTTGTTCCTCGATTGCTGGAACGGGAACGAGCATCGTCTTCAGCGTTCCCGAATTGATGTTGAATTTGCCGTCAGCGGTTCGGATTGCTTTCCCGCTGAGAAATGATGTTCCGACTTCGGTTCTCGAATACTCGTTAAGAAAATCGGGATTGAGAACAGTCGGATCCAAGCGGACTCGGATTAGATAGGATGCGAAATAGCAGTCGGCCAATTCGCCATTGAACTTTGAACAACGCCCGGCGTTCTCCTTCACTCCGTTAGTTCGGACAAAGAGGAGGTCGCCACGTTCTAGGGCAAGTTTCCCAAGTTCGTTCTTCTTCGGCTTTCCGAACTTCAAATCCGCAGGGTCGACATGGCCACCCACAACATTTGGAATTCTCAAAACTGCTTTGCCATCTAGGTCGTAGCCGCATTTCACAGAAGTGCCGTATTGGAACGAATCAGCTTTAGTCTCCAGCTTCACCACCTCCCAGCTTTCGGGGACGGGGCCGATTTCGGTTTGTTTTTGGGGTTCGTTGCGGAGGCCTTCGGTGAAGAGCTTGTGCATGAGGGCCTTTTTCAGCTCGGTGGTGGTCTGAATGATCCGCTCCTGCGCTTCGATCGCCCGCTGCACCGTCGAAAGGATGTCCGCGATCTTCTTCTGCTCGGGGAGTGGCGGGTAGGCGATTTTCTGATTCCGGACGATCTGCTGACTGATATTGGGCTGCGCCCCGCCATAGCGGTGACTCAGCAATTCCCGGCGAAGCGAAATCAGGTGATAGCGGAGATAGCCGGCATCAAGGTCTGGCCCCGGTGTGATTCCGCAAACGGCCTGGTTCGTTGATGCGTCCGTACGGAGAATCGAAGTTTTGCCAACTGTCGCGCCATACAGCGCGATCAATACAGTGCCCGACGAGAAGATCTTTGCTGACGAATTCTTAAGCCCCGCTTCGGTGATGTGTTCTTCGGTTTCGAAAATGTAGTCGTCGTTCAGTTCACCAGATTTTACCCACGGGATAGAGCCACCGTAGTAGTCCTTCCGCTTGCGACTTGGCGTTCCGCCGCTCGTAGTGGTTGCCAACTCACCGAGCGGTCGCGATTGCCAGTTATTCTCGGAGCCGCTCATACCCCGATCTTCTCCAGAATCTTCTTCAAGGCCTTGTCCGTTTCCCGCGCCTCGGCTTCGATGACCTTCAGTTCCTCGACGATCTCCGCGATGGGCCGGTAGGTTTCGGCGTCGCTGGTGTGGATGTAGCGACTGGGGGAGATGTTGTAGTCGTTCTTTTTCAGCTCGGCGTGGTCGACGATGCGGCTGAGTTTTTCTTCTTCCTGCCACCCGATGAGGCTGTCGGCGATGCGCTGGATGCCTGCGTCCGGGATGAAGTTCTTGGGGTCGCCCTTTTCGAAGACCTGGGATGCGTTGACGAGGAAGACCTTGCCCTTGCGCGCCTTGGGCTTGGCCTTGTTCAGGAACAGCACGATGCCCGGGGCGGTGGTGTTGTAGAACAGATTTTCCGGCAGGTAGAGGACGCTCTCGATGAGGTCGTGGTCGACGAACCACTGGCGGACGGTCTTTTCCTTGTTGGTGCCGGCGTTGCCCGAGCCGCGGGAGGCGGCACCGGTGTCGAGGACGACGGCGGCGCGGCCTTGGTCGTTGAGGCTGGCGTGCATGTGCTGCACCCAGCCCCAGTCGGCGGAGGATTTTCCGGGGAAGCCGGCCCCGGCGGGGAAGCGGTCGAGCTCGTCGTTGTCGTAGTCGGCCTCGGTGAACCAGTCCTGGTTCCACATGGGATTGGCGACGACACGGTCGAAGGTGCGGAGCTTGCCCTGCCTGTTGCGGAATTTGGGGTTCTTGAAGGTGTCGCCGATCTCGATCTGGCCCTCCATGTCGTGGATGATCATGTTCATGTTGGCCATGGCCCAGGTCTCGGCGATGTATTCCTGGCCGTAGAGCTTGAGGGGGGCGACGGTGCGCTTTTTGCCTTTTGCCGCCTCTTCCATCGCAATCTCGCACTTGATCAGCAGGCCGCCGGAGCCGCAGGTGGGGTCGTAGATTTCCATGCCGGGCTCGGGCTGGAGGACGCGGGACATGATGGTGCCGACCTCGGGCGGGGTGTAGAACTCGCCGGCGCTCTGGCCGCCGCCCTCGGCGAACTTGCGGATGAGGTATTCGTAACTCTTGCCGATGATGTCGGCCTCGACGTCGTCGAGCCCGAGGCGCTTGGTGCTGATGGCCTCGATGAGGTTGGAGAGGCGGTCGTCGTCAAGATCGCGCTGGCCGTGGGTGGTGGCGTTGAAGTCGACGCGGTCGATGATGCCCTGCAGCAGCGGGTTTTCCCGGGCGATGGCCCGCATGTGGGTGGTGACGCCTTCGCCGATCTTGTCGGAGAGCTTGCGGATGACGGACCAGACAGGCTGTTCGGGATCGTCCGGCACCAGAGGAAGGTAGAACCGCACCAGCTTGTGGTCGGCCTTGGCGAGCTGGAAGGCCTTCTTGCGCGAGCCCACCTCGGCGGCGATGCGGTTCAGCTCGTCGTCGAAGACGTCGCACAGGCGCTTGGTGAAGATGAGGGGGAGGATGTAGTCCTTGTATTTCGGCGCGTCCTTGGCGCCACGGATGGAACACGCGGCGTCCCAGATCCAGGACTCGAGAGATTTGTCTTTACCGTTATTGCTTGCCACCAGCCCTAAGCCCTTTATTGTCTGTCGATCTTTTCATTGGGACAGCGTGGAAACGGAGCATCGCGCCATTACCCAAACTGAAAGGTCACTCTGAAGAACGTTTTTTATGCCGATTGCGGACTATATCAAAGCGGGCATCATTAGCCTGCTAAGGCCGACCAGGCACCGCCCGGCCAGGTCAGACCGTGCATTTTCATCGGTGTGCCCCGGACTGGCCTGCATTCCCCGTGTCAGGGTGAGGGAACGGCAGGTGCCGGGCGCGCGGGTGGCGTGACCGGAACCGGCAGCACGACGTTGGGTTCGAGATCCTCGGGGAAGCCGCCCTGGTTGACCGGCTGCTTGACCGTCGGGTCGGCCTGGCTGGTGGAGCCGTCTGGTGTCTCCTTCACCGGTGCGCGCGGACGAACGGGAGTCGGCGCAGGAACGGGAGCCGGAGCCGCAGCCGGTTCGGGTGTGGGTTTCGCGGACGCAGACGGCGGGGTGGGCGGCTCCGGATACAGGTGGGGCTGCAGTTGCGGCAGCAGGGTTTTCAGCATTTGTGCGGTGAGCGAACTGGTGAAACCGAACCGCCCGGCCTGCTCGCCTTCCACCACTGCGGTTAGTGTACCGAAGTAGCGATCGCCCATATAGAACACGAAGGTGGCGGAGCGGCTGACGACGCGCGAATCGATGAGCTGGCCGCCCTTGCCATAGGTCTCGAAACGGTGGTCGCCTGTGCCGGTCTTGCCGCCCATGGTGATGGGCTGGCCGGCCGGGTCCTTGAGGGCGCCGGCCAGCCGCCCGGCGGTCCCGCCCTCGACGACCTTGGCCAGTGCGCGCCGAACGGTTTGCGCCACTTCGACCGGCAGCAGGCGCTCGCCCGGAGCCGGCTTGCGGGACAGGCGGGTGTCGTAGGGCGTATGGGCCGCGAAGTGCATGCCGGTGAGGCTCACCGTCGGTGCACGCACGCCGTCGTTGACCAGGATGCCCATCAGTTCGGCCAACGCGGCCGGCCGGTCGCCCGAGGCGCCGATGGCGGTGGCGTACGAGGGCGTGATGTTGTCGAACGGATAGCCCAGCCGTTTCCAGTCGCGCAGCAAGCCGTCGAAGGCCTCGACCTCGAGCAGCGACTGGATGCGGATGTCCTGCGCGTTCTTGCGGCTGGTCTTGAACAGCCAGTTGTAGACCTCGCGGCGGGCGTCGGCGCCCTGGTCGTCGAGCGTCTTGAGGTCGGTCCCGGGCGCGCTGCGCAGGGCTTTCACTACCCACAGTTCCAGCGGATGGATCTGCGTCACGTAGCCGCGGTCGGCCAGGTTGTAGGCATCGGGCGCGTGGGTCTCGTAGAGCGATTTGAGTGTCTTCGGGCTCAGGCTGGCACTGGCCGGCACGTTGGCATGCAAGGCGGTGACATAGGCGTCGAATCCGGCCTGCGGTTCGAGATAACGGTAGGCCGAGGTAAAGCGGCGCGGGTTTGCACGGACGCGCGCATAGACATCTTCCGCCATTTGCACAGGCGTCTGGCTCTTGTGGTTTTGGTAGAAGCGGCGGATGAACAGGCGCCCTTCCTGGTCGACGAAACGCATCAGGTAGGTCTGGCGCATCGGGTTGCTGGCGTCGTCGAGGATGCGTGCGGCGGCGCCCGGCGACGCGCTGGCGTAATGCCGCACGATGTCGCGCATGATGCGGATGTAGACGAGGTTGACCGAGTTCTTCGTGGCCTCCCACACGTCCATCACGCGGCTGTTGTCCTTGGCGTCGAAGTTGACGAAATCGTGCAGGCCGCCGCCGGTGAAGAACATTTCCCGCGCCGCCGAATACTGGCGACCCATCGCCGCCTCGAGCAGGGCGTCCCGCTTGATGTCCGGCTGGCTCAGCAGCGTGGCGGCCACCCACTGCGCCAGCACGTCGCGCTGCGGTTGGGCTTTCTGCTTGAGCGTTGCGGCGTCGAGTGTGCGGTAGGTGTCGTACGTTTGCGAAATGATCTGCAGGTAGGTGACCAGGGTACGCAGCTTGGCGGTGGAGCCAAGATCCAGCCGGGCCTGGCTGTTGATGTCGAACGGCTGGTTGAGGTTGTCGGCCTGGACGCGCAGCACATTGCCCGATGGCGTTTTCTCATACAGCGTGAAGCTGTAGATCACCTGGTCGAATGCGTTGTCGGGCTTCAGCAAGCGGAATCCGATCAGTCCCGAAGCGGCGGCGGCTTCCGGATGGGCCAGATTTTGCAGGTAGCGGCTGACGATCTTCTGCGCCGGCTGGTTGATGGTGGTGTCGACCTGCAGATCCAGCCGGTCGAGGTCGTACAGACGGGGCTCGCCCAGCATCTGCGCGACACGGATGCGTTGGGCGTTGGTGGCTTTCTGGTCGACGAAGCGGGGCGCCGGCGGATCGACGCGCTCATGCGTGCTGCGCAGTTTGACCCGTTTGGCGCGGTCGGCGAGTTCGCGCGAAATGACCTGGGCGTTGGCCAGCAGGTCGAGATGGTCGTCGGTCAGGGCGTCGAGCGCCTTGCGGTTGGCGGCCAGATAATAGGATGGGCGGCGCTCGGCGATGATCAGCGACAGCACATGCTTCAGCGCGCTTGCATAGGCGGTTTCGCCGACGTGCGTCTTTTTCTCCAGGATCGCGTTGATCTCGCCGAAATCCAGTCCATACCAGGCCCACAGCCCGTCGGCGATGCCGTTGACCTCGCCGAAGCGCGGCGCGGCCGCGAGCGGTACGGTGTTCAGGTAGGCCATCACCGTCTTTTTGCGCATCGGCAGCGTATTGGGCCCGTCGAGATAGGCACGCAGGCTGGCCGTGGCCATCTGGCGCAGCTTCTCGCTCATGTCGCTGGTCAGCCCCTCGGAAGAGTGGCGGTACTTCTCGATCTGCGTCGGCAGCGTGCTGCCGCCGGGCACGTTGCGGTGGGTGTCGATGAGGCTGATGCCTTTTTCCATCAATGCCTGGGCGAGGCGATCCCATTCCACGGCCGGATTACGGGTGGGAAACTGCTCGGTCAGCAGTTCGCGGTTTTCGATGTAGAGCAGAGAATCGACCAGGACCTTGGGAATATCCTCGAAGCGGTGGTACACCCGGGTCGGATGCAGCGCCTGATACAAGGGCTTGCCGTCGCTGTCGAGCAGGCTGAGGCCGGCCTGGTCTTTTTCGTGATAGGGCAGGAACAGGCCGAGGTCGCTGGCGCGCGCCATCTGTATGCTGATCCGGGCCTGCTGGTCGATCTTCCAGCCGGCCTTGTCCAGTTGCGTCAGGTAATGCGGCAGCTTGCTATAGCCGAGCCGCACGTCGTAGGGGCCCTGGCCCGGGTAACGGATGCGGTCGGACGGTCCGGGGCGGATTTGCCAGGTCATTTTTTGCGCCGCCTGCGCGATGTATTTTGCTTCCAGCGCCGACGACAACAATTCGTAGGCGATGAGCCCGGCCAGGACAACGAGCAGCAACAGGACGCCGAGGCCGATCAGGATGCGGCGCGGGATTTTATGCATGCCAGTCGCGCGCGGTCAGGAACTCGGTGTACAGCGCAGCTTCCGGTGTGCCAGGCTCGGGGTGCCAGTCGTAGCGCCATTTTACGATCGGCGGCAGCGACATCAGGATGGATTCGGTGCGGCCGCCCGACTGCAGGCCGAACAGCGTGCCGCGGTCGTACACCAGGTTGAACTCGACGTAGCGGCCGCGTCGGTAGGCCTGGAAGTCGCGTTCGCGTTCGCCGTATGCGATGTCCTTGCGACGTTCGACGATGGGCAGATAGGCGGTGAGAAAGGCGTCGCCCACGCTCCTCGTCATTGCGAAGGCATGGTCGAAGCCGCCTTCGGAAAAGTCGTCGTAGAACACGCCACCGATGCCGCGCGGTTCGTTGCGATGCTTGAGGAAGAAGTAGCGGTCGCACCAGTCCTTGAAGCGCGGGTGCAGGTCGGCACCGAAGGGGTCGAGCGCCTGCTTGCACGTGACATGGAAGTGCCGCGCGTCCTCCGCGAAGCCATAGTAGGGCGTGAGGTCCATGCCGCCGCCGAACCACCACACCGGCGCCTCGCCGTCCTTCAATGCGACGAAGCAGCGCACGTTCATGTGCACCGTCGGCGCATAGGGATTGCGCGGATGCAGCACCAGCGACACGCCCATCGCCTCCCAGCGGCGGCCGGCGAGTTCCGGGCGATGCGCGCTGGCAGAGGGCGGCAGCTGGCTGCCGAGCACATGCGAGAAATTCACCCCGCCGCGCTCGAATACCCGGCCTTCCTCGATCAGCCGCGAGATGCCGCCGCCGCCTTCGGGGCGTTCCCAGGCATCGGTGCGGAAGGGCAGGCCGTCGGCGGCTTCCAGTGCGGCGACGATGCGCGCCTGCAGGTCGAGCAGATAGGTTTTGACGGCAGCGGTATCGGGGGCAGTGGCAGACATCAGGGGCGAAGTATCGTTCCGGTGGCAAGGTCGATCAGGGTGGAGGGACGGCGGCGGCGGCCGATGCGGCCGGCGACCACGCGTACCCGCGTGCCGAATATTCTGCGGCATTCCGCAGCGGTTTTGGCGGGTTTGCGGCCACTTTTGTTGGCACTGGTGGAAACCAGCGCCATGCCGAGGCTGCGGCACAGGCGCGCGGCGGCGGGATGGGCGGTCACGCGGATCGCGACCGTGGCGCGGCCGCCGGTCAGCTCGGGCGGGCAATGCGCGGAGGCGGGGACGACCCAGGTGACGGGGCCCGGCCAGACGCGCAGCATCCGTGCCCGGTCGGCTGCGTTCAGGGGCTGGATGAAAGGCCGCAGGGGCTTGAACCGGTCGGCGATCAGCAGCATGCCCTTGGCGGCGTCGCGCCCCTTCAGGCGGAGCAGGCGTTTCAGGGCCTGCGGATTGCGCGGATCGCAGCCGAGGCCGTAGCAGGATTCGGTCGGGTAGGCGATCAGGCCGCCGCGCCGCACATGTGCGCGTAGCGTGTCGGTCTCACCGTTCACTGCACACCGCTTGCCGTCTCACTTTTTCCGGTCAAGCGCGCGCCAGCCGATGTCGCGCCGGTATTGCATGCCGTCGAAATGAATGCTGGCAATCGCTTCGTAGACGCGTTTCTGCGCCATGCGCACGCTGTCGCCGAGTACGGTCACGGCCAGTACGCGGCCGCCGCTCACCACGGTACGATCGTCCTGCGCGACGGTGCCGGCATGGAAGATATGCAGGTCGTCGGCAGCGGCGGGCAAGACGCCGATGACGGCACCCTTCTTCGGCGCATCGGGGTAGCCTTCGGCGGCAAGCACCACGGCGAGCGCGGTACGGCGGTCCCATTCGGCTTCGATCTGGTCGAGCTTGCCGTTGACGGCGGCTTCCAGCAGGGCGACCAGATCGGACTTCAATCGCATCATGATCGGCTGGGTTTCGGGGTCGCCCATGCGGCAGTTGAATTCGAGCACCTTGGGCGCGCCGTCGGCGCCGACCATGATGCCGGCATAGAGGAAGCCGGTGAACCGGATGCCGTCGGCGGCCATGCCTTCGACAGTGGGGTGGATCACCTCGCGCATGATGCGTGCGTGCAGTTCGGGGGTGACCACCGGCGCCGGCGAATACGCGCCCATGCCGCCGGTGTTGGGGCCCTGGTCGCCGTCCTGCAGGCGTTTGTGGTCCTGGCTGGAGGCCAGCGCCAGCACGTGCTCGCCGTCGACCATGACGATGAAGCTGGCTTCCTCGCCGAGCAGGCATTCCTCGATCACCACGCGGTGGCCGGCCTCGCCCATGCTGTTGCCGGCGAGCATGGCGTCGACAGCGGCGTGCGCCTCCTCGGCTGTCGTCGCGACGACCACGCCCTTGCCGGCGGCCAGTCCGTCGGCCTTCACCACGATGGGCGCGCCGTGTTGGTCGATGTAGACGTGTGCCGCGGCAGCGTCGGTGAAGGTGCCGAAGGCCGCGGTGGGAATGCCGTGGCGCGCCATGAACTGCTTGGCAAAATCCTTGGAGCTTTCGAGCTGGGCGGCGGCCTGCGTGGGGCCGAATATCTTCAGTCCGGCGGCGCGGAAGGCATCGACCACGCCTGCCGCCAGCGGCGCTTCGGGGCCTACCACGGTGAAGGCGATGTCCTCGTCGCGGCGGACAAACTCGACCAGCGAGGGGATTTCCGTCAATGGCACGTTGACGAGTCCGTCTTCGGTTGCGGTGCCGCCATTACCGGGCGCGACGAACACTTGCGAGACACGTGGAGATTGCGCGAGTTTCCACGCCAGTGCGTGTTCGCGTCCGCCAGAGCCGATGACTAGGATTTTCATGAGTGCGTGAGGGGTGAGGCGTTAGGGGTTAGGAGCGGGTTGGCGCGGAGTTGGCGTTTGCGGTTTTCACGTCACGCCTCACTCCTCACGCCTCACCGCCACGTCAATGTCTGAAATGTCGCGTCCCGGTGAACACCATGGCGATGCCATGTTCGTTCGCGGCGGCGATGACTTCGTCGTCGCGCATCGAGCCGCCGGGCTGGATCACGGCCTTGATGCCGGCAGCACCGGCCTGGTCGAGGCCGTCGCGGAAGGGAAAGAAGGCGTCGGACGCCATCACCGAGCCGGGCACCGCGAGGCCGGCGTGCTCGGCCTTGATCGCGGCGATGCGGGCGGAGTTGACGCGGCTCATCTGGCCGGCGCCGACGCCAACGGTCATGCGGTCCTTCGCGTACACGATCGCATTGGACTTGACGAACTTGGCGACGCGCCAGGCGAACAGCAGATCGTCCATTTCCTTGTCGGTGGGCGCGCGCTGGGTGACGACTTTCAGTTCGCCATGCAGCAGCACGTCGGCATCCTGCACCAGCAGGCCGCCGGCCACGCGCTTCATGTCGAGCTGAGCGACGGCACCGTTCCATTTCCCGCATTCGAGCAGGCGTACGTTCTTCTTCGCGGCGACGGCGGCGGACGCTTCCGGGCTGACTTCGGGGGCGACGATGACTTCGACGAACTGGCGCTCGACGATGGCCTGCGCGGTTTCGCCGTCGAGCCGGCCGTTGAAGGCGATGATGCCGCCGAAGGCCGATTCGGGATCGGTCTGGTAGGCGCGGTTGTAGGCGTCCAGCAGGTTCGCACCGTAGGCCACGCCGCAGGGGTTGGCGTGCTTGACGATGACGCACGCCGGGGCGGCGTCGAACAGCTTCACGCATTCGAGCGCGGCGTCGGTGTCGGCAATGTTGTTGTACGACAGTTCCTTGCCCTGAATCTGGCGCGCCGTGGCGATGGTGCCGGCCGGGGCGTGAGCCTCGACGTAGAAGGCGCCGGCCTGGTGCGGATTCTCCCCGTAGCGGCAGGTCTGCGCACGGGTGAATTGCAGGTTCAGTTTTTCGCCGAAAGTCTCGCGCTCGTTGCTGTCGTTGAGCGCGGTCAGATAGTTGCTGATCGCGCCATCGTATTCGGCCGTGTGGCTGAAGGCTTTCTTCGCCAGCGTGAAGCGGGTGGCATCGGTCAGGGCGCCGCCGTTGGCCTGCATTTCCGCGACCAGCGCTGGGTAGTCGGCCGGGTCGGTGACGATGGCGACATGGCGGTAGTTCTTGGCCGACGAGCGCACCATCGCCGGGCCGCCGATGTCGATGTTCTCGATGGCGTCGTCGAGCGTGTGCGGCTTCGACACCGTGGCGACGAAGGGATAGAGGTTGACGCACACCAGGTCGATGTAACCCATGCCGTGTGCGGTCATGGTGGCGACGTGCTCGGGCAGATCGCGTCGTGCAAGGATGCCGCCGTGGACCTTCGGGTGCAGCGTCTTGACGCGGCCATCGAGCATCTCGGGGAAGCCGGTGTATTCGCTGACATCGATCACCGCGAGGCCGGCGTCGCGCAGCGCTTTGGCGGTGCCGCCGGTGGAGAGCAGTTCGACGCCGGCGCCGGCGAGCGCGCGGGCGAAGTCGACGAGGCCGGTTTTGTCGGAGACGGAGAGCAGGGCTCGCTGTATTTTCATTTGGCGATGGTCAGGATGTCAGTCGGAGAGGCCGTGTTCGCGCATTTTCTTGCGCAGGGTGTTGCGGTTGATGCCGAGCATGTCGGCGGCGCGGGTCTGGTTGCCTTCGGCACGATCGAGGATGTAGGCCAGCAGGGGCTTTTCAACCGCGCTCACCACCATGGTGTAGATCTCGCTCGGCGTTTCGCCATCGAGGTCCTTGAAATAGCGGTTCAGCGACCGCCGCATGCACGCGGCGATTTCGTTTTCTTCTATCATGTTGAAGTTCCCCTTTATGCCGCGAGCCTTGAGGCCGCCGGCATGTCTTCCGCGTTATTGTTGTCGTGACCGGTTTCATAGCGCAGACGGTCGTCTGCGCGTGCTGCCTGGGCAAAGTATTCGTTCACGACGGCGAGCTGTTCGGCCACCGAGTCGAGCTGGTTCATCGTATGCCGAAAGGCACTGCTGCCGACTAGTCCTTTTGTGTACCAGGAGATGTGCTTGCGCGCCACGCGTACCCCGGTGACGTCGCCGTAGAAGGCATACAGGTCGTGGATGTGTTCGAGCAGCACGGCGTGGATTTCCGCCACCTCGGGTTGCGGCAGGCGTGCGCCCGTGGCCAGGAAATATTCGATCTCGCGGAAGATCCACGGGCGTCCCTGCGCGGCGCGGCCGATCATCACGGCGTCGGCGCCGGTGTATTCGAGGACATACTCCGCTTTCTCCGGTGTGGTGATGTCGCCGTTGGCGATGACGGGGATGCGGGCTTCCGCCTTGACCGCGCGGATGGTGTCGTACTCGGCCTCGCCCGTATAGCCGCAGGCGCGCGTGCGACCGTGCATCGCCAGCGCCTGCACGCCTGCGTTCTCGGCGATCTTCAGGATATTGAGCGCATTGCGGTGTTCGCGATCCCAGCCGGTACGGATCTTCAGCGTGACCGGAACCTCGGGGACGGCGGCGACCACGGCATCGAGGATGCGGCCGACCAGAGATTCGTCCTGCAGCAGCGCCGAGCCCGCCATCACGTTGCACACCTTCTTGGCCGGGCAACCCATGTTGATGTCGATGATCTGTGCGCCGCGGTCGACATTGTGGCGTGCGGCTTCCGCCATCATCCGCGGATCGGCGCCGGCGATCTGCACGCTGATCGGATCGACTTCGCCTTCGTGGTTGGCGCGTCGCGCAGTCTTGGCCGAACCGTACAGCAGCGAGTTCGACGTCACCATCTCGGACACGGCCATGCCCGCGCCAAGCTTCTTGCAGAGCTGGCGGAAAGGCCGGTCGGTCACCCCGGCCATGGGGGCGACGATCAGGCGGTTCTTGAGATGGTGGCGACCGATACGCATAAGGAGTGGCATTTTACCCTCCTCGCGGGTCTCGACCAAGCGTGAAAATTTCCGCTTTTGTTGTGGTGCATCGAGGCGAGAGCGGCTACCATCAACGCGGCTATACAGGATCAACAATCAGGAGGATAAGCATGAGTTTCATGACTGAATTCAAGGAGTTCGCGGTCAAGGGCAATGCCATGGACCTGGCGGTGGGCGTCATCATCGGCGCCGCATTCGGCAAGATCGTCGACTCGATCGTCAACGATCTGATCATGCCGATCGTGGGCGCGATATTCGGCGGCTTCGATTTTTCCAACTTGTTCCTGCCGTTGAAGACCGTGCCGGAAGGCGTGGCGATGACGTTGGTGGAAGTGAAGAAAGCCGGGGTGCCGGTATTCGCCTACGGCAGTTTCCTGACCATCCTGCTGAATTTCATCATCCTCGCCTTCATCGTCTTCATCCTCGTCAAGCAGATCAACCGGCTGAAGAAGGCCACCCCGCCTGCGCCCGCCGCACCCGCTGCACCGCCGGAAGATATCGTGCTGCTGCGCGAGATCCGGGACAGCCTCAAAAAATAGGTTTTATCGTCCTTGCGTGAGTCCGATCCGGTAACCGAGCCATCAATCGGCAACCGGATTGCCGGGCGCGCTGTCCGTCTGAAAGACCCGATTCGCCCGAGCACGGAGGGCGGCTGCGGGTTCGGCTTATTTGCATACGGGATCACCATGAAACAATCCTACGCAGTCTGGCTGTTGGCCGGCATGGCGGTATTGGGCGGCGTGGCCCATGCCGCGGACATGCCCGAGCACGAATTGGGGCTGCTGCTGGGCGGTGGCCGGGCAGACAAGGATCTGGTTGGCGGCAAGGATGGCGTCAGGCCGCTGTTCGGCCTGCGTTACGGCCAGCAGCTCGATGATGACTTCAATCTCTTCGGCGATCTGGTGTACGGCGCCTATGACGGCAATCGCGCCGGCGTGGGCGATGCCGATGCCCTCACGCTGCGGGGCGGGTTCGAATGGCTGTTTTCCCGGCAGCCGCGCTACAACTGGTTCCTGTCGGGCGGCCTGGGCCTGATGAACGTCAACACCGGCGGCAACGTCGACTTCACCCGCCCCATGGCGTCGTTGGGTATCGGCCAGGAGTGGGCCGTGGGGACGAACGATGCGTTCCGCTGGGAGCTGCGTGCCGATCAGTCATTCGGTAACGGCAGCCTGCCGAATGCGGGGCTGACCAACGTCCAGGCGCTGCTGGGCTATTCCTGGGGCCTGGGCGCGCCGCCCGATTCCGACGGCGACGGCGTGGCCAACCGCCAGGACGTGTGCCCGCATACCCCGCGCGGCGCCCAGGTCGACGTGCACGGGTGCCCGCTGGACGCCGACAACGACGGCGTGTTCGACGGCCTCGACCGCTGTCCCGATACGCCGGCCGGCGTGAAGGTCGATGCCGGGGGCTGTCCGCTGGATTCCGACGGCGACGGGATTCCGGATCATCGGGACGCGTGCCCGGCGGTGCCCGCACCGGGTACCGCCGATGGCTGTCTGCCCCCGGCCGTCAAGCCGCCACCGCCACCGCCACCGCCACCGCCACCGCCGGCGCCTGCAGCCGAGCCGCAGCCGGCACCTGCCGTCGTCCCCGCGGCGCCTCGGAGGCTGATGCTGGATGGCGTGAACTTCGACAACGACAGCGCCAGCCTGCGTCCCGAATCGCTCGCTATTCTGGACAATGCCGCCGCCACGCTGAAGGAGTGGGGCGAGGTCAAGGTGGAAGTGGCGGGCTACACCGATGCGGCCAGTTCCATTGCGTACAACCTCGCGCTGTCGCAGCGCCGGGCCGAGACCGTCCGCGCCTATCTCATCACGCACGGGATCGCAGCCGAACGCCTGACTGCCCGGGGATATGGCGAAGCCCAGCCGGTGGCCGACAACAAGACCGCTGCGGGCCGTGCGAAGAACCGCCGTGTGGAACTGGTTCCACTACAGTAAACGGACAGGAGGCAAGCGGAACGGGCGCACTGGCGCCCGTTTTTTCGTCCGGGCGGAGGAGCGTCGGTGGAAGGCGTTATGGATGGCCAGCGGCGAAATAGACCATCAGGCTGGCGATTTCCTCGTCGGAAAACGGGTTCTTCAGGGTGGTACGGGGGACCCCGTGAACCCCGCCCAGCATGCGCGCGACGAATTCCGTGGAGGGGGTCGAGCGCGCCATGTCGAACAGGTTCGGGGCAGGGTTGGCGGCATGCGGATCGCTGTATTGATGACAACCGATGCACAGCGTCCGGTAAAGATTTTCCCCGGTCCTGGCCCGCAGGGGTGTCTGGATGAGCGGAATGAAATACGTGGTGTCCAGGGGCAGCGTCGTTGCGAGTGACGTCGCACTGCGCAGGAACCGTTCCGATCTGCCCTGGCGGAAACCGGCCCGCAGGGCGGCCACGGCAGGAAGCGGGATCTGCGCCGAGGGGCTATGGTTGTTCCGCTCGCGGACGGTCATGTCCAAGGTACCCAGGATGCTGGTGATCCGGGCCTGCAGTCCGGTGCGGCGGATCGCGGAGGTGGCCGGGTCGGCCAGCAGCCGGGCATCGCCCTGGAGCACGGCCACGTCGACCCGCAGCGCCCGGTCGTACTCCCCGGCGGCCAGCGCAGGCGCGCCAGCCGTCAGGAGTGCGAGGACTGCCAGGCTACGGCGCATGCGGCCTTTATTCGGCCTTGACCTTCTGCATCATCGGCAGGCTGGCATTGGCCGACCATTGGCTCATCGAGCCATCGTAGACTTTGGCCGACTTGTTGCCGAGCAGTTCGCTGGAGACGAACCAGCCGAGGGAAGCCCAATGCCCGGTGTTGCAGAAGTTGATTTCCTTGCCCGTGACCGGCACGCCGGCTTCCTTGTACAGGGCTTTCAGCTCGGCCGGCGAACGGAAGCTGCCTGTGTTGTTGTCGGTGAGCCAGCTTTCCGGCAAGTTCTTGGCACCGGGCAGGGTGCCATTGCGTTTCACGGCCGGTACGCTCCGGTTGACCCCCAGAAACTGGTCGTTCGGCCGGTTGTCCACCATGACCACGCCTTCCTTCAGGGCCTGGGCCACGTCCGCTTCGCCCGGGATCATGTCCTTGCGCAGCTGGGCGGTGAAGCTTGCTGGCTTGGGTGTGTTCGCGCCGGTCTCGATCTTGTTGCCCTTCTCGTCCGCATAGGCTGAGTATCCTCCGTCGAGGATGGAGACGTTGTCATGCCCCAGCACCTTGAACGTCCAGTAGACGCGGGTGGCGCTGCCCATGTCGAGACCGTTGAGGCCGGCGGAGTAGATCACCACGTGGTCGTTGTTGCTGATCCCCAGGCTGCCGATGAGCTTCTCCAGGTCCTTCGCGGGCGGCAGCATGCCCGGGATGTTGTTGACCTTGGTGCGCCAGCCGTCTTTCATGTAGTCGCTGTACACGGCGCAGGGAATGTGACCCCGCAGGTAGTCGATCTTGCTGTGGCCGTCCAGCTGGTTGCGGATGTCCAGGATGACGACGCCCGGCTGGCAGGCATTCGCTTTGATCCACTGGGTGTTGACCAAGGGCGTGGCGTCGGCCCAGGCCACCCCGCTGCCCAGAATCCAGGCTGCGGTCAGAGCTGTCAATACGCTTACGTTTTTCATCTGTTCTACCTCCGTGATATTGATTTAAACAACAACGATCCGGTCTGCTGCCAGCAAGGCTTGCAGTAGCCGGTCCCACCCCTCCTCGTCGTCTTGAGATGAGGGCATGACGGGCCGCCGGACCGTGTGGCACGCAGGCAAGGCCGCCAGGGCCTCGGCCAAGGTGGACCGGTCCGGAAAAATCCCTGTTTCAAGCACGACGAATTCCATTAGCGTTCCTCCATCAGAAGCTCATCACCACATCAGTCGACATGAGCGCCTCGGCCAGCCGGGACCGGTCCAGTTGAGGCAGGTCCTCCGCCTGTACCGTGGTCTCCGGAGCGATCTCGGCCAGTTCCAGAAGCTCGGCCTGCTCGGCGTTTTCCGGCGTGTCGGCTACCGGCCGATCCATGAATACGAGCCGCACCTGGTGACCAAAGATGGTCAGGCCCGCGGCCACCCGCATGGCCTCGGCGTGGTCCCGGCGGGCCAGCAGCAATATGGATTTGATGGTGTCTGCCATGGCTCGCCTCACAAGGTCAGGATGTTGTCCGCAACGCCGACCATGGCGCTGTGATTGGTTTGGCTGCCCAGTTCCACCGGGCATGCCTGCTGTCCCATGAAGCGGAACCAGGAGTGCTCGCACGCCACCTGTTGGTCGGCCTGGCCAACCAAAGTCGCCAGGGTCGGGTCGCCCAGGAGCTTCACGCCGTCATTGGTGAAGAAGCATCCCCACTGGATGTTGTTTCTCAGGCACGCCGAGGCCAGGGGCGCCAGCAGCGGCCCCCCCTGGTCGGTGGAAACCACGATCAGCAATTTCATGCTTTGTTTTTTCTCCGTAGATACCAAGCGCTTGTAATCAGGATCAACAGTCCCGCAACCGCCGCCACAGCCGCTCCTGCAGGTTGCGCAGGCTGGGCAGCAGGCGTCGGGGGCGCTGCGGTCGGTGCCGCCACGCTATCCGGATAGGTCTCCGCGTCCATCGGCAGCGCCGGATGGTTGGCCCATTCGACCCAGCCGCCCGGCAGGACTTTGGCCTGGGCGCGTGCGCCGGCCCGGGCCAGGGTGAAATAGGCGACGGACTCGAAAGGGTCGTGCCCGTACACCACGAATGGCCCGGGCGGCAGTTGCGTTTGGCCCCGTCCGACTTCCGTCCGGAGTTCCGCCATGGGCAGGGATTGCGCGCCAGGCAGATGCCCGCCCCTGGATGCGCGGATGGTTTCGCCCCAGTACGCCGATTCGGGCCTGCCGTCCACCAAGGTCGGGGAATGACCACGCTGCAGTTCAGCTGCCAGCTCGCTACGCAATACCATGGCGTCGGCCCTGACCGTTCCTTCGTAGATGGGCTGGCGGAGCATGCCGCGGGCCGTCCCCGGCCCCAGACGGGAGACGGGAAGGCCGGCACCATCCGAGATCGGCCGGTTCAGCACCGTGACCGCGGCCTGCCCGGACAGATACAGCATGCCGGCGACGAAATCGCGTTCCCAGGGGTTGTCGCCGACCACCAGCACTGCATCCTTGGCGGCGATCCCGGCCGTGCCCAGCAGCCAGTAGATATCGGTGAAGGCGGCCAGACGGCCATGCGGCCCGAGGAAATCCGATGCAGGCAGGCACCTGGCGTTCGCCACGCTACGGTGCAGGCATGCCGCCAGCGAACGCGCATCCACGACCGTGGCGTGACCGATCAGTTCGCGGGCGTCGGCGGTGTAGGCGAAATTTTCGCCATGCGCCGATCCTTGGGCGACGATGCCCAGCGTGGCGGCCAGCAGCAACCTGTCGAAGCGTTTCATGCGCCGCGCCTTCAACAGCCCCCGAAACGATGGGGCGCTTCAGCCTGGGCTGCCGCGGATTTGGGGGCAGGGGGATTCTCGAGGTAGTAGCCCACGAGATCGGTGACCGAGACGGTGCCGTAGTCCTTGCCGAGATCGAGGTCCGCCATGTTTTCCATGGGCTGGGGCGTCTGCGCCTTGGACAGGGTTGCGGCGGGCACCGCGGCGTAGGGGAACAGGATTGCGCACAGCCCCAGGGTGGTTCCCAGGGCGGCGGTCCAGAACACCAGGATGTCTTTTTTCACGGGTATCTCCTCAGAACACGTCCTGGGTCAGGCACAAGTAGATGAGATAGAAAGCCACGAAAAACATGACGATCTGCGCGATGGTTTCAAGATCCAGCGTCATGGCTGCCGTCCTTTCCAGTGAAATGGCGTACCAGCATGCCCACATCCAGGGGCGTGCCGTCGACCGGGTTGATGACGGGGGGCGTGAGATAGGGCACGCCGTCCCGCGTGGCATGCAGATAGGCGGGACGGGCGATGAAGATGTAGGCAAAGCTGCCTACCGTGACGGCTGCCGCGACGGCGGCGAATAGCGCCATCTGTATCTTTCCGAATGACATGGCGCGCTCCTTCAGTTCTTGCGGACAAGCACGCGCCAGTAGCGATCGGCACGGACCGTGGCGAGGTGCGTGCTGGCCAGGTCCTTCATCATGGGTGGGATGGCCTCCATGGAGGTCGGGTTGTCGATCATGACCTCGACCACGTCGCCTGACGCCGCGCCTGTCAGGGCCTTCTTTGTCATGAGCTGCGGACGCGGACAGGAATCCCCGAGGCAGTTGATTTGCTGCGCGACGGTGACCGACGTTCCATCCGGCAGCGTGACGGTTGCCGTCGGGGCGGCGTGGGCGGTCGAATCGTTCTTCTTGCTGAAAAGTCCCATCGTGGGTGTCTCCTGATCTGAATGTGCTTAGGTGGATTGTTCGGCCGTCACCCGGGCGGCGCCTTGCGGCACGGCCTTATCGTTGTCGGCCCAGGCGTTGCAGGCGGCGGATTCGCTGTGGGCTTGGGCGCCGGCACCGGCGCGCTCCCGGCGCAGGATCGCCCGGTAGAGACCGTACAGAACCAGCGTTTGAATGGCGCCGAAGACGACCGCCGGGATCTTGGTCTTTTCCTGCAGGGTCGCGGCGTTGGCGAAGCCGAGCTGGAGACCTGCCAGATTGAAATTCCCGGTCATGGTGCTTGGCGCCGGCGGCCAGTAGGTGAAGGACCACAGCAGGGAGAACAGGAACATGCCGATGAAGGTGAACAGCAGGGCCCAGATGGCCCCGACGTTGCCTTCTCCGGCCTTGACCCAGGTGGAGACCGTGCATGCGCCGGCCAGCACCATGCCGATTCCGAACAGGAACAATCCGACGAAGGTGTTCAGGCCGACGTCGAAGTGCAGAGGTTTGCCCGCGCCCACGGTGATGAAGGCGGTGAATCCCATGGTGAGGATCATCATGGCGACCAGCAGCGCTTTGGTATTGCGATAGGTCTTGAACAGCATGGCGTCCCGCAGGGCCGCCACGTTGCAGTAACGGGAACGCTGCACCAGCAGCCCGACGACGGAGCCGAAGACGAATGCAGTGAGGCATTGGGCAATGACGTTGTTCATCGTGTCATCCCTCCAGGCTTTTCTTGTAGATCCAGGTGCCCACCCAGGCCCCGGCCAGGATCCCGCTGATGGCCAGATAGCCGCCCAGATTCATTTCCGGGGTGAGGCCATAGAAGGTGCTCACGTTGCAGACGAAGGCCAGGCGGATGCCGATGCCCATGAGTAGCCCGCCGATGGTGATCATCACCCACTCGGACAGGCGGTGCGGCATGTGCCAGTTGAATTCCTTGCTGAGGACGGCGCCGACCACCGCACCGAACAACATGCCCAGGCTGATGTAGATCTTCCAGTAGCCCGGGTCGGGCGGAAAGGCGACATGCCAGAACGGGATGCGGGAGAGGGAGTCACCCATGACCATCTGGGCGATGAGTCCGGTCATCATGGTTTCGCCACCGCCCACGGTCCAGGCGCCCACGATCTGGAAGAGGAAAATGTTCAGTACTGCGATGATGGCCATGGCGGCCACCGGACTGAGGGTCTTCTTGAATAGCTCCATCCTGTTGCTCCGTAGTGGTTTTTGGAAGCACCGTGCGAAGGTGTTTGCCACTACGTTGAGCAACGGCTGTGCCAGGCTGCTTTATCGATGCCGTTTCAAGGGCTTGGCAAAAAACCGGCAACCGCGCCGGCCATTGCCGTGAATCATTACGCTACAGGGCTGGATCGGAATCGGCCACGGCCAGCACGCCCATGTCCTGCAATTTGCGGCGCAAGGTCGAGCGGCTGATGTCCAGACGGCGAGCGGCGGCCACCTGGTTGCCCTGGCAGGCATCCAGGGTCTCCCGGATGTAGTCCGCCTCGATCTCGGCCAGAGTCTTCCGCTTGTCGGCAGCGGGCTTCGACGCGTGCATGGTGATGGCAACCTCGTCGGCGCCCAGCACGGGTCCCGAGTACAGGGCGAAGCTTCGTTCGATGACGTTCTTCAATTCCCGCACGTTGCCCGGCCAGTCATAGGCAAGCAGCTTTTGCTTCGCCGCCGGGCTCAGGCCCAGCTCGGCATGCTTGAGACGCTGCCGCTCCATATCCAGGAAATGTTCCGCCAGCGGCAGGATGTCCTCCTGGCGTTCCCGCAGTGGCGGAATGTCGATGCGCAGTACGTCGAGGCGGAACAGCAGATCGCTGCGGAAGGTATTCTCCGCCGCCATGTGTTCGAGATCCCGGTTGGTGGCGGCGATGATGCGCACATCCACCTTGACCGAGGTTTCGCCGCCCACCGGCCGCACCTCGCCTTCCTGGAGGACGCGCAACAGTTTGGCCTGCAGGCGCGGGCTGATGTCGCCGATCTCGTCCAGGAACAGGGTACCGCCGTGAGCCTGCTGGAACAGGCCCTTGCGGTTGCTGGTGGCGCTGGTGAACGAGCCCTTGATATGGCCGAACAGCTCCGAGTCCAGCAGGTCCTCGGGCAGGGTGCAGCAGTTGATGGCTACGAAGGGGCCTTTGCTGCGGTTGCTGATGCTGTGGAGGGCGCCCGCCAGGACTTCCTTGCCGGTGCCGGTTTCCCCGGTGATGAGCACCGGCAGCTCCCGGTCCCGGATGCGTTCCACGATCTCCAGGATGCTGGCCATGCGCGCACTGCGGGCAACGATGTGGCCGAGCCGGTCGCGGCCCAGCAACTCGCCCCGCAGCCGCGTGACTTCCTCGCGCAGCGAACTGCGTTCCAGCACCTTGCGGATGCGCAGCCGCAGCTCGTCCGGGTTGATCGGCTTGGTCAGGTAGTCGTAGGCGCCCAGGCGCATGGCCTCCACCGCGGATTCGATGGAGGCGTAGGCGGTCATCATGATGCTTTCCGCCGGATAGGCGATCTCCTTGAGATACGCCAGCAGGGACAGGCCGTCTTCCGGCCCGATCCGCATGTCGGTGATGACCAGGTCGACGATATGGCGGTCCAGCTGGACCCGAGCCTCTGCGAGATTGGCGGCTTCAAGGGCGACGTGGCCGTCGCCTTTGAGCAGCAGCCCCAGGGTTTTGCGTATGGAGAATTCGTCGTCGACGATGAGGATGGTCGCCATGGTTATCCGCCGCTGTCCAATTCAAAACTGATCTCGCTGCCAACGCCCAGTTCGCTGGAAACGGAAAGCTGGGAACGGTGCTGGACCAGGATGCGCTGGACGATGGCCAGGCCCAGGCCGGTACCGTCCCGGCGCCCGGTGACGAAGGGCTTGGTCATGTCCTTGATGAAATCCGGTTGGATGCCGCAGCCGGTGTCGGCCACGGTCACAACGATCTTGCCGCCCCGCCGGGCGGTCCGGAAGGACAGCAGACCATCGTCCCCCATCGCCTGGACGGCATTCAAGGCCAGGTTCCATACAACCTGGCGAATCTGGTCGTGGTCGAACACGGCCAGGCAGGCGTCGGGTGGGCATGTCACGGCTACCCGGATGTTTTTTCCGGGCGGCAGGTCCTGGCGCAGCATGCTCGCAATCTCCTCGATCAACGCCGCCAGATTGCCTTGCGCCGGCTGGGATTCGCGGATCTTGGCGAAATCGAGAAAGTCGCTGAGGATGCGGTTCAGGCGATGGGACTCGTTGTTCAGAATGCCGATCACCTGCGACCGGTCTTCGCCCTGTAGCGTGTCGCCGCTCAGCAGGTTGACCGAATTGATTACGGCCGACAGGGGATTGCGGATTTCGTGGGCGATGCTGGCGGACATCTCCCCCACGCAGGCGAGGCGCTCCGCCTGGGTGCGCTGCCGGTGTTCCCGCAGCGCTTCCTCCGATGCCTGCTTGAGGGAGGTCACCATGTTGTTGAAGGCAATGGCGAGCATGCCCACCTCGTCGCGCGACGTGATGGGCAGTTGGACATCCAGGTCGCCCTTGCCGATCCGGGCGGTGGCCTCGACCATGTCATGCAGCTTCCGGGTGGTGGCCAGGGACAGGAGCCAAGCGGCGAAGCTGCCCACGACCAACGCCAGCAGGATGAACAGGGATCCGTCCAGCCAGGTCTTGCGCATGGCCGAATCCATGCGGGCCGTGGACAAGCCGAGCGTTACGGTGCCGACCGTCTGGCCTTCGATCTGGATGGCTTCCCGCAGGTCGAGCGTGTGGTCGCCGGGCGCCAGGGGAAAACTGTCGGACTGGTCGATCCGCGGCGGGAGGCGTTTGCCCAACCGGTCCGGCAACGTGGTGCCGAGGATATAGCCGCGCGAATCGGCGATTTCGCAATACGCCACATCGGGCTGGCGTTCCACCTTCTGGATGATTTCCGCCAGGGCGCCCAGGTCTTCAGTCAGCACGGTATTGGTGGAGGCCACGGCGGTCATGGAGATCAGGACGCGGCTCCGGTTCAGGAGTTCAAGCTCGATGCGGTCAGACTGCTCATGGACCGCGGCGGCGGCGAAGATGCCCATCAGGACCACGTGCACCAGCGCCACCGACAGGATCAGGCGAAAGCGGAGCGTCTGGAACAAGGCCGTGCGCAATGGCGCGCTGCCCGTGAGCGGCGCGGCAAGACCGGGGGGCGCCACGACACTCATTCTTCGCCGACCTTTTCATATTCCCGGTCGTTGGCGGCCACGAATCCCTGGGGCAGCGCCATGCCGCCCAGGATGGCCTGACCGCGAGGCGTTTGACCCAGTTCGGTCAGCACCGCCACGATGGCTTCGGTATCGGCCGGCGGCATGTCGTTGCGCACCGCGATGGGCATCTGTGGTTCCGGGGGCGTTTCAGCGATCACCCGCAAATCGTTGCGCACGTCCTTGGGCATGGAACGCAGGGAAGGCTTCCAGGTGCCGGCCATATCCACCAGGCCCGAGTACAGCGCCATCAGGGCGGAATCCTGGGAGCCGAAGTATTTGACCTGGAACCTTCGATCCACGTCGATTCCCAGTCGAGACAGATAGCGTCGGGTCATGACCGTGGCCGCGTAGGCGCCGGGGTCGGGAAAGCCGATACGGAGTCGGGGCGGCAACTGGGCCGGGTCCAGCTCCTTGAGCGGGCTGTCCCGGCGCACGACGAGAATGCCGGTGAAGGGCTCCCCGCCTACCTTGGCAACCACATGGTAGCCATGCGCCAAGGCGCGCGAACACAGCAGGGGATTCAGATAGAGAATGTCGTAGTTTTTTTCCGAGACCCGGGTCATGAAGGCGGAAAAACTGGGAGCGGTGACGAATTGCACCGGTCGTCCCAGGCGCTCGCTCAGGGCTTCCGCCAAAGGCAGGAACATGACGGCCAGCTTGTTCGGGCTCTGCAGGGGCAGCACCCCCAGGCGGTAGACGCCCTGATCGGCGCTCGACGACGGCGTGCCGAACAGCATGAACAGGGCCACGAGCGCGCTGCGGACTGTCGCACCGGCGCGCCCGCGGGAGACAAAAAGGAGAGGGCTGCATTTACCCATGGCGCTCAATGGTATCCGAGTGGCATCGACAGGTTAATGCGCCCGGAGGCCACAAGGATCGAGCCATCCGCGAAAGGCATACGCGTCAATGGGCGCGTTCCCAGTTGGGACCGACGCCCAGCTTGGCATCGAGCACGACCTTGAGTTGGGCAACGCCGCACATGAGCGCTGGGAGCACTTCGCAGATCGCGTTGCGTTCCGCCTCCGGCACTTCGAGAATCAGTTCATCATGCACTTGCATGATCAGCTTGGTTTGCATGCCCTGTCTGTCGAGGTGATTCTGTACCGCGATCATCGCCAGCTTGATGAGGTCGGCGGCAGTGCCCTGCATCGGTGCGTTGATGGCGGCGCGTTCGGCGCCCTGGCGGCGCGCCGGGTTCTTCGCGTTGATCTCCGGCAGGTACAGCCGACGTCCGAACACGGTCTCGACGTAGCCCTGGCTGCGCGCGGTCTCGCGCGTGCGCTGCATGTAGTCGGCCACCCCGGGGTAGCGCGCGAAGTAGCGGTCGATGTAGGTCTGGGCGGCGGCACGCTCGAGGTTGAGTTGGCTGGCCAGACCGAATGCCGACATGCCATAGATGAGCCCGAAGTTGATGACCTTGGCCATTCGCCGCTGGTCGGCGCTGACGTCGTCGAGCGGTACGCCGAAGACTTCGGCGGCGGTGGCGGTGTGGATGTCGCGGTCCTCGGCGAAGGCGGTCAGCAAGCCGGCGTCGTCGGACAGGTGCGCCATGATGCGCAACTCGATCTGCGAATAGTCGGCGGACACCAGCACGTGTCCGGGCGGCGCGATGAAGGCCTCGCGGATGCGGCGGCCCTCGGCGGTGCGCGCGGGAATGTTCTGCAGGTTAGGGTCGGAACTCGCCAGCCGGCCGGTCACCGCAGTGGCCTGCGAATAGCTAGTATGCACGCGTCCGGTGCGTGCATCGATCATCTGCGGCAGTTTGTCGGTGTAGGTCGACTTCAGCTTGGCCATGCCCCGATAGTCGAGGATCGCGCGTGCGATGGGGTGGTCGAGCGCGAGCTGCTCCAGGGTTTCCTCGTCGGTGGAGGGCGCGCCGCTGGGCGTTTTCTTGACGACCGGCAGGCCTTTTTGCGTGAACAGGATGTCACCGATCTGCTTGGGCGAACCGAGGTTGAACGGCTGGCCGGCCTCCTGGTAGGCACGCTGCTCCAGCTCCAGCATCTTGCGGCCAAGTTCGCCGCTCTGGGCGGCGAGCAGGGTGCGGTCGATCAGCACGCCGGTGCGCTCCATGCGGAACAGGATTTCCGCCACCGGCAACTCGATGTGACGGTAGACGAATCCCAGCTTGTCGGACGCCTCGATCTGTGGCGCCAATGCATCGCGCACGCGCAGCGTGACGTCGGCATCCTCTGCGGCGTATTCGCTGGCACGTTCGATGGCCACCTGTTCGAAACCGATGCGTGCCGCACCCTTGCCGGTGACGTCGTCATAGCTGATCGTTTCCAGCCCGAGGTGACGTGACGCCAGGTTGCCGAGCTCGTGCGACTGATGGGCTTCGATCACATAGGACTGCAGCAGCGTGTCGTCGATCACGCCGCCGAGCACGATGCCGACGTTGGCAAACACGTGACGGTCGTACTTGAGATGCTGGCCGATGATTTTCGGTTCACGGTTTTCCAGCAAGGGTTTCAGCCTGGCCAGGGCGGCGTCGCGATCCAGTTGCGCGGGCGCGCCGGCGTAGTGGTGTGCCAGCGGCAGGTAGGCCGCCTCGCCATGTGCCGTGGCGAACGAGATGCCGACCAGTTCGGCCTGCATGGCATCGAGGCTGGTGGTTTCGGTGTCGAGCGCAAACGTCGGTGCCGAACTCAGCTTGGCGATCCAGGTGTCGAGCTGAGTTTCCGTGAGGAGGGTTTCGTAGTGGGCGCGGTGGTTGCCGCTGCTGTCCTGTTCGGGGATATCGGGGTTCGCCGTCGCAGCGGCGTCGAGTTCGCGCAACCAGGTCCGGAACTCGTAGCGCTCGAACAGCGGCCGCAGCACGCCGGTATCGCGCGGTTTCAGGACGAGATCGTCGAAATCGAAAGGCAGGTCGACGTCGGTCTTGATCGTGATCAGCACGCGTGCCTGCGGCAGCCAGTCGCGGGCAGCGCGCAGGTTGTCGCCGACCACGCCCTTGATCTCGTCGGCGTGCGCCATCAGGTTGTCGAGCGTGCCGTATTCGGTCAGCCATTTCACCGCGGTCTTGGGGCCGCATTTGGCGACGCCGGGCACGTTGTCGACCGCATCGCCGACCAGCGTGAGGTAATCGATGATGCGTTCGGGCGGCACGCCGAACTTGGCGGCGACACCGGCCTCGTCGAGCGTCTCGGCGCTCATGGTGTTGACCAGCGTCACATGGTCGTCGACCAGCTGGGCCATGTCCTTGTCGCCGGTGGAAACGATGCTGTGGATCCCCTTCCGCTCGGCGTGATGCACCAGTGTGCCGATCACGTCGTCGGCCTCGACGCCGTCGATGACGACAAGCGGCCAGCCTTCGGCGCGGATCGCTTCGTGCAGCGGTTCGATCTGGCTGCGCAGGTCGTCCGGCATGGGCGGGCGATGCTCCTTGTAGGCCGGATACAGCTCGTCGCGGAAGGTCTTGCCCTTCGCGTCGAACACGCAGGCGATATAATCGGCCGCATGGTCCTTCCGCAGCTTGTGCAGCATGGAGAGCACGCCCTTGATCGCATTGGTCGGCTCGCCTGCCGAGTTGCGCAGGTCGGGCAGCGCGTGGAACGCGCGATACAGGTAGGACGAGCCGTCCACCAACAGCAGGATTTTTCTTGGCTGGCTTACATTAGAATCGTTCACGAGGCGCTCGAAAATGCACTTGGAAAAATTGCCCGCCGCCGCTGACCCGGGGCGCACCGCCGAGATCGACTACTCGGCACGCGAGTCATGGCGGATGCTGGGAATTATGGCAGAGTTCGTCGAGGCGACCGAACGGCTGGCGTTCATCCGCCCGGCCGTGTCGATTTTCGGCAGCGCCCGCACGCCGCCCGACCACGCGTATTACATGTTGACCGAAGTCATCGCGCGCAAACTGTCCGACGCCGGCTTCTCGGTCATTTCTGGTGGCGGCCCCGGCATCATGGAAGCCGCCAACAAGGGAGCCTACTTCGGCAAGTCGCCCAGCGTCGGCCTCAATATCCAGCTGCCGCACGAACAGAGTGCGAACACCTACCAGGACATCAGCCAGACCTTTCAGCATTTTTTCGCGCGCAAGGTCATGTTCGTCAAGTTCGCCGCCGCCTATGTCGTCATGCCGGGTGGTTATGGCACGCTGGACGAACTGAGCGAGGCGCTCACGCTGGTGCAGACCGGCAAGATCGCGCGCATTCCCATCATCCTGGTGGGTTCGAAGTTCTGGGCGGGGCTGGTCGACTGGGTGAAAGGCCGGCTGGTGGAAGAAGGCATGATTTCCCCGGAGGATGTCGACCTGATGCATGTCATCGACGACCCCGAACAGGTGGTCGACGCCATTTTCGGCCACTATGAAAAACGCGGCTTCATCCCGTCGTTGGCCGAGCGCGATATCCAGTTCAATCTGTAATTGATGTGCCCGTTCGTTTTAAATCCATTCTGTTTGCCTTGATTCCGGAGCCTGCCATGCGTTATTCCGTTTTGTTGTTGACCCTGCTGTTGAGCGGCCTGGCTGTCGCCGCCGGCCCGTCCGACCGGCCGCCCGGGCTCACGCCCGTCCCCGACGGCCCACCGGGCCCCGGCGATGCGCCACCCGTGACCATCAAGCCGAGCAGCCAGGGTGGGCGCGTGATCGAATATCGCGCCCACGGCAAGCTTTATATGCTGAAAGTCATTCCCAAGGTCGGCAAGCCGTATTACCTCATCGATGAAAAGGGCGACGGCCAGTTTGCCCGCCAGGACAGCCTCGATTCCGGGATGCGGCCGCCGATGTGGGTGATCAAGGAATGGTGATCACGGCGTTCTGAATCTTTGCATGCGGCGTCGGTTAAAATCGGCCGCATGAATACTGCTTCCGATCAAGACGTCCCGCGCAAGGTCGCGGCCAGCCAGGGTTTCCAGTGGGTGGTCGCGGGCTTCCGCCTGTACCGAAAAAATCCCCTGTTGTTGTCGGCCGCGTTCGGCTTGATGTTCGGCGCGATCATGGGGCTCGGCCTCATCCCGCTGGTGGGCGGTTCGCTGTCGGATCTGGCCTCGCCCTTGATGGTGGCAGGCTTCATGGCGGCGTATCGCGCACTCGATCGGAGCAAGGAACTCGAGTTGCCGCATTTCCTGGCGGGGGTGCGCGGACCGGTGATTCCGCTGATGACGGTTGGTGCAGTGCAGCTGCTGGGTGCGCTGGTGATCGGCCAGATCATGCTTGCCATGGGCTTCGACCCGCAGACCGTGATGGACACCGCCAAAGGCGGCAAGGCCTCGCCGGCCGAGATGCAGGCCATGATGAATCAGGCGCTGCCTGCCGTGCTGGTCGGCATGGCGCTGTTTGTCCCGCTGATCATGGCCACCTGGTTCGCTCCCGCGCTGATCCTGTTCGGTGGCGCCCGCCCGGCCACCGCGCTGGGCGTGAGCCTCAAGGCCGTTGCCCGCAACTGGCTGGCGATGCTGACCAACAGTATCGCGCTCGGCCTGCTGTTGTTCATCGCCGCGCTGGTGCCGCTGCTGCTCGGCCTGCTGGTTGCGATGCCGGTGCTGTTCGGTTCGCTGTATGCCTCGTACCAGGCGATTTTCGCGGTATGGGCAGACGATACCGCACCGGTTCAGGCAGGCGACAGTTTGGCGTAGGCCAACGCGAGCCACTTCGTCCCGGCGTCGCGAAATTTCACCTGTACCCGTGCGTCCGCGCCGCGCCCTTCGAAATCGATGATGATGCCGGTACCGAATTTGGCGTGGGCGACGCTTTGCCCCACCTTGTAGCCGGTGTCGTTGCCCGGGGCTGGCGTGCCATAGCGACCGGTGGTCTGCTGGACGCCTGACGGATAGGCGGAATCGCGGCGATTGAGGTTGAGCAGGACCTGTTCCGGCAGTTCGTCGAGAAAACGCGACGGCAGGCTGTAGCGGATCTGCCCATGCAGCATGCGCGACTGCGCGTGCGACAGGTACAGGCGCCGCCGCGCGCGGGTGATCGCCACGTACATCAGCCGCCGTTCCTCTTCCAGGCCGTTCTCTTCATGGGCGCTCTGCTCGTGCGGAAACAGGCTTTCCTCCAGCCCGGTGATGAACACCGCGTGGAATTCCAGTCCCTTGGCGGCATGGACCGTCATCAGCTGCAGCGCGTCGTGCCCGGCGCCGGCCTGGTGTTCTCCGGCTTCCAGCGCGGCGTGGGCGAGAAAACGATCCAGTTCGGACGGCGCCTCGGTTGGAACAGAACCGTCCGGTGTTGCTTCGGGCACATCCGAAAGCCCGCCTTCTTCCGAAAACAATGCAGCGGCGTTGATCAGTTCGTTGAGGTTTTCCAGGCGATCGGCGCCGTCCTTGTCGGCACGGTAGTAATCCGCCAGGCCGCTGGCCTCGATGACATGGTCGATCACCTCGGCCAGCGGCAGATCGGCAGTGGCCTGCTTGATTTCCTCGATCAGCTTGGCGAAGCCGGCGACCTTGCCGCTGCTGGTGCACGCAGCCTGCCACAGGCTGCTGCCCGAACGCGCGGCGTGGTCGGCGAGCTGTTCCAGCGTGCGCGCGCCGATGCCGCGTGCGGGAAAGTTGACCACGCGCAGGAAGGCGCCGTCGTCTTCCGGGTTGGTCAGGAGACGCAGGTAGGCCAGCGCGTGCTTGATTTCCTGGCGTTCGAAAAAGCGCAGGCCGCCGTACACGCGATACGGCACGTGGGCGGAGAACAGCGCGTGTTCCAGTACCCGTGACTGCGCGTTGGAACGATACAGTAGCGCCACGTCGCTTAGCGCTACGCCCTCGCGGTTGAGCGCCTTCACCTCGTCGACGACGAAGCTCGCCTCGTCCTGATCGGAGTACGCCTCGAAGATGCGGATCGGCTCGCCTTCGCCTTCCGCCGTCCACAGGTTCTTGCCGAGGCGGTGGGCGTTCTGCGAGATCAGTGTGTTGGCGGCGGTGAGGATGTGGCCGTGGCTGCGGTAGTTCTGCTCCAGCTTGATGACGTTGCCGTGCGCGAACTCACGCTCGAACTCGGCCATGTTGGCGGTGTTGGCGCCGCGAAAGGCGTAGATCGACTGGTCGTCGTCACCGACCGCGAACAAGGCGGTGTGCGGGCCGGCGAACAGCTTCAGCCAGCGGTACTGCAGCGTGTTGGTGTCCTGGAATTCGTCGATCAGGATGTGCTTGAAACGGTCGCGGTAATGCTGGCGCAGCGGCTCGTTGCGGTACAGGAGCTCATAGGAACGCAGCAGCAGCTCGGGAAAATCCGCCACGCCCTCGCGCTGGCATTGCGCGTCGTAGGCCTCGAACAGTTCGGCCATGCGCATCGAGTATTCGTCGAAGGCCTCGGCGTCGCGCGCCCGCCGGCCGGCTTCTTTGTGGCTGTTGATGAACCACTGCACTTTTTTCGGCTCGTATTTCTCGGTGTCGACGTTCATCGTCTTCATCAACCGCTTGATCGCCGACAGCTGGTCCGAACTGTCCAGGATCTGGAACGACTGCGGCAGCCCCGCCTCGCGCCAGTGCGTGCGCAGCAGCCGGTTGGCCAGCCCGTGGAAGGTGCCGACCCACATCCCGCGTGTGTTGATCGGCAGCATGGCCGAGATGCGGGTGAGCATTTCCTTCGCCGCCTTGTTGGTGAAGGTCACCGCGAGGATGCCGTGCGGCGACACCTGGCCGGTCTGGATCAGCCACACGATGCGTGTGGTCAACACCCGCGTCTTGCCCGAGCCGGCGCCTGCCAGAATCAGCGCAGATTCGTGCGGCAGTGTCACCGCAGCGCGCTGTTCGGGATTGAGGCTTTCCAGCAGATGCTTGTGCCCTTCAGGGGAGGCGGACATACGGGGGTAAAATCAGACAGTCAATCGCAGATTATAAAGGTCTACAGATGGTGAAAATTTTGTTTTTTGGCGATCTCGTGGACACGCTTGGCATGGTGTCAGATGAGATCGCCCTGCCGCCCGACGTGACCGACGTCGAGCGCCTGTTGTTCGTGTTGTCCCAGCGCGGAGAAATATGGAAAAAAATGCTGCTTGGCAATCCCAAGCTGAACGTCACGATCAACAAGCAGTTCGTTGAAAAATCGTCGCCCGTCAAGGACGGAGACGAGGTCGCCCTGGTCGGGTTCGCGATGATCTGAATGCGCGGCCCCGGTTTGCCGTCGCCTGTGCGGAAAGACCGACTATGATGTGGCAGTTGGATCGCGTTACAACACGATTACCGAGGATCCTTGTTCATGACGATGGGGTCGAGCGCAATGGCGGTTCCAGGCACGCACCATCTCAACCGCCCCCTGCTTGTGGGCGTGATTGTTTTTCTCCTCTCCGCCATCGTGTCGGGGGCGCTCGCCTGGCAGTTTGAACAGAATTCCCGGGAATCCGAACGTGCGCGCGTGGCTCGTCTTGCTGCCGATCATGTGCATTCGATCGAATACGCCATCGAACATGCGCTGTCTGCCAGCCAGACCCTGGCGGCCCTGGTGCGCCAGGGACAGGGGCGCGTCCCCGATTTCGCGTCCCTGGCTGCGACGATCCTGCCGTTATATCCCGGCGTATCCGCGCTGGCACTGGCACCTGACGGAATTGTCCGGGACATGGCGCCCGGCAACCGGGCCGGCATCGGCCTGGATCTGCTGAATGATCCGGCGCTTCGCGATGACGCCTTGCGCGCCCGCGACAGCGGCAAACTGACCCTCGCCGGGCCGCTTGAACTGGCGATCGGCGGAACGGGGATCGTTGGGCGTTTGCCGGTGTTCCTTGAAGACAGGACGGGACATCCGTCATTCTGGGGATTCACCATGGTCGTGATGCGCCTGCCGGAGGCGCTCGATCAGGCCCATCTGAGCCATCTCGATGGAGAGGGCCTGGCCTATGAACTGTGGCGCGTCCAGCCGGGCAGCGGGAAAAAGCAGGTCATCCTTCGTTCCTCGAGCATGTCGCTCGTCAATCCTGTCGTGCAGGCTGTACAGGTACCCAATGCCACCTGGATGCTGAGCGTGGCACCGGCCGCGGGATGGGCGCAGCCGTTCAGGTTCTCGGGCATGACCGTGCTGGCGCTGGTGTTCAGTCTGATGCTGGGCTACCTGGCCTGGCTTCTGTTTGTGTTGAAAGCGCACAAACAACTGCTCGAGGCGCGTGTCGAGCAGCGCACCGCCGAAATCCTGATGACGCAGCGCAAGCTGCGGGCCACGCTCGATGCCATCCCCGACCTGGTCTGGCTGAAGGATACGGAAGGGGTTTTTCTGGATTGCAATCCAATGTTCGCGCGCTTCGTCGGCGCCAGCGAAGCCGATATCGTCGGCAAGACCGACTACGATTTCGTCGACAAGGAACAGGCGGATTTTTTTCGCGCGCACGATCGCACGGCCATGGAGGCTGGAAAGCCGAGCGTCAACGAGGAATGGCTGAACTTCGCCGACGGTGGTGGCGGATTGTTCGAGACGGTCAAGACGCCCATGTTCGATACGGCGGGGCGGCTGGTCGGCGTGCTGGGTATCGCCCGAGACATCACCGCCCGGGTCGAGGCGGAACGGGCCCTGCGCGATTCGCAGGAGCGCACCCAGCAATACCTGAATGTCGCCGGCGTGATGCTGGTTGCGCTGAACATCGCGGGGTGCGTCGAGCTCGTCAATCGCAAGGGCTGTGAAATGCTGGGCGTGCCGGAAACGGACATTCTCGGCAAGGACTGGTTCGAGCATTTCCTGCCTGAACGCATACGAAACGAGGTCAGGGCCAGGTTCGCCCAGATGCTGGAAGGGAATGTCATACCGGTCGAATACACGGAGAATGCGATCCTGGCCCAGGGCGGAGAGGAGCGCATCGTGGCCTGGCATAACGCGGTCCTGCGGGACGCAGCGGGCAGAGTGAAGAGCGTGCTTTCTTCCGGGGAGGATATTACCGAGCGCAAGCGGGCGGAACAGGCGTTGCGCGACTCGCGGGAGCGCCTTCAACTGCTGCTCGATTCGATGGCGGAAGCCGCCTACGGTGTGGATTTCGAGGGAAAGTGTACGTTTGCCAACCGCGCTTTCCTGCACATACTGGGCTACCAGGATGAGCGGGAAGTGCTGGGCAAGTCCACCCACGACCTGATTCATCATTCCTATCATGATGGGCGCGCTTATCCGGAAAGCGAATGCAAGATGCATCGCGCCTACCTGTCCAACCAGGCGGTCAATGTGTCCGACGAGGTGTTCTGGCGCAAGGATGGAACGCCGATTCCGGTCGAATACTGGTCCAATCCCATCGTCGTCGATGGTGTGACGGTAGGTGCGATCGCGACGTTCGTCGACATCAGCAAACGCAAGCAGGCCGAGGCGCAAGTCAGTCTCGCGGCCAAGGTATACGAGCAAAGCGGCGAGGGCATCATGATCACCGACGCCCAGCACAACCTCGTGATGGTCAACCAGGCATTCACTGCGATCAGCGGCTATAGCGAGGCCGACGTGCTGGGGCGAAATCCGCGCATGCTGTCCTCGGGACGTCACGACAAGGCGTTCTACGCGGCGATGTGGGCCGACATCGCCGCACACGGCCGCTGGCAGGGCGAGGTCTGGAATCGCCGCAAGGACGGCAGCCTGTACCCGGAGCTGCTGTCGATCATCCAGGTGCGCGACGAGAAGGGCGAAGTAAGCCACTACATCGGTATTGCAAGCGATATCACCCAGCGCAAGGCGGCACAGGCGCACATCCAGCGTCTTGCGCATTTCGACCCCCTTACCGGGCTACCGAACCGCGCACTGCTTGGCGACCGCATCAGCCATGAACTCAGTGCAGCCCAGCGTAATGGCACGCAGGTTGCCATCCTGTTCGCCGATCTCGACCACTTCAAGAATGTCAACGACACGTTGGGCCACCGCATTGGCGACGAATTGCTGATCACCGTCGCCGGCCGCCTGAAAGACGCCATACGCGACGTGGACACGGTTTCACGCCAGGGTGGCGACGAATTCATCCTGATTCTCCCCGCCACCGATAGCGGCGGCGCGGCACATGTGGCCGAAAAATTGCTGGAAGCCGTGGCACAGCCTTACCAGATCGAGGGGTTTGAACTGGGCGTGACGCTGTCCATTGGCATTGCCATGTATCCCAGCGATGGCGAGGACTTCGAGGCGCTCTCCAAATGTGCCGATGCCGCCATGTATCGCGCCAAGCACGACGGGCGCAATACCTACCGTTTTTTCACGGCGGAAATGCAGGCGCGCTCGGCACGCAATCTGCAGATGGAAAACGCCTTGCGCCGAGCACTGGAACGCAACCAGCTGAGCCTGCACTACCAGCCCCAGCTTTCATTGCATGACGGAGGGCTCATCGGCGTGGAGGCGCTGCTGCGCTGGGAGCATCCCGAGATCGGCACGATCGCGCCAGCCGAGTTCATCCCGATTGCGGAAGAAAGCGGACAGATTCTGCCGATCGGCGAATGGGCCATGCGCAGTGCCGTGCAGCAGATGAAAGCCTGGGTGGATGGGGGGCTGGCGCCCATGGCCATGGCGGTCAATCTGTCGGCCGTGCAGTTCCGCCATCCCCATCTGCCTGAACGGGTCAGCCAGATCCTTGAAGAGATCGGGCTGCCGCCGCAGTACCTGGAACTGGAACTGACCGAAAGCGTGGCGATGGATGACGCGCCGGCAGCCATCGCGATCATGGACAACCTGTATGAACGCGGTATTCGCATGTCGATCGACGACTTCGGAACCGGGTATTCCTCCCTGAGCTATCTGAAGCGTTTCAAGGTCCATCGCCTCAAGATCGACCAGTCCTTCGTCAGGGGGATCGCCGAGGACCCGGAAGATCGTGCCATCGTCAGCGCCATCATCCGTCTGGCAGACAGCCTGGGATTGCTCACCATCGCAGAAGGCGTCGAGACGGACGGTCAGTTGGCTTTTCTGCGTGAACAGGGATGCCGCGAGGTGCAGGGGTATTACTTCAGCAAACCGCTTGAGGCAGGCCGGTTCGAAGCGTTTGCGCGCATAGCGTATCCCACCGCCTGGCGGGGCTAAGCCTCTCGACGTCGCCCCAAATGAAAACGGAGCCAGGCGGCTCCGTTTTCATTTGGGGCGAGACCGGCCGCAACCGGCCCCACTGAGTTTACTTGTTCTTGTTCGCGATCATGTCCTGGATCAGCGGCGCCAGGATCAGTTCCATGGCGAAGCCCATTTTTGCGCCCGGCACCACGATGGTGTTGCGGCGCGACATGAAGGAGTTCGGGATCATGTTCAGCAGGTAGGGGAAATCGACGCCCTTCGGTTCGCGGAAGCGGATCACGATGAAGCTCTCGTCCGGCGTCGGGATGTCGCGTGTGATGAAGGGGTTGGAGGTGTCGACGGTGGAGACACGCTGGAAGTTGATGTCGGTGCGCGAGAACTGCGGCGTGATGTAGTTCACGTAGTCCGGCATGCGGCGCAGGATGGTGTCGACGATGACGTCGGCGGAATAGCCACGCTCGGCGCTGTCGCGGTGGATCTTCTGGATCCACTCGAGGTTGACGATGGGCACCACGCCGATGCCGAGGTCGACGTGCTTGGAGACGTCGACGTCGTCGGTTTTCACCAGGCCATGCAGGCCTTCGTAGAACAGCACGTCGGAGCCGGCGGGCACGTCTTCCCACGGGGTGAACTCACCGGGGTTGAGGCTGCTGTTCAGCCGCTTGTTGTGCTCGGCGGCCTCTTCGTCGCTGTGGATGTAGTAGCGCTTCTTGCCGCCGCCGGTCTCGCCGTAGGTCTTGAACAGTTCGGCCAGCTTGTCGAAGTGGTTGGATTCCGGGCCGAAGTGGCTGAACGACATGTTGCCTTCGGCTTCGGCCTTCTTCACCGCTTCCTTGAATTCAACGCGCGACAGGCTGTGGAAGCTGTCGCCTTCGATGACGGCGGCATTGATCTTTTCGCGGAAGAAGATGTGCTCGAACGCGCGCTTGACGGTGGTGGTGCCGGCGCCGGATGAACCCGTGACCGCAATGACGGGATGCTTCTTGGACATGCTGGGACTCCCTGAAGAGGTATGAGAATGAAAGCGAAACGCGCCATTTTAACCGCAAGGCGTAGGCCGTGGTAGTAGCGGCGGCGCATGCGCTCGCGGGCGCGTTAAGGAGTCGTGGGTGGCAACAAACGCGCAGCCAGCGTGGGCGTCCCGCCGCAATGCGCTACGAGGCGAATTCCAGGCGTTCCTCGACTTTCTGCAGGGCGGCGGCGGCGCAGGCGGCGTCCCTGTCGCCGCCGGGTGCGCCCGACACCCCGACCGCGCCGATCAGGCTGCCGGCAGCCCGGATCGGCAGGCCGCCTTCCATCACGATGAGGCCGTCTATATGGTTGAGTTCGGGGCGTATGTCGCCGCGAGCGGCGCGGAATTCGCCGGAATCGATGCCGGACATGATGCTCATGCCGGCCTTGCGTTCGGCGATTTCGAGGGTGTGGCGCGCCGCCAGTGTGTCGCGCAGTGCGGCCTGAACGTTGCCGGCGCGGTCGAGCACGACGGCGGATACGTTATATCCCTGCCCCCGGCAGGCTTCGACAGCGCCCATGGCGATGTCGCGCGCGAGTTCGAGACTGATCTGCTTGACCGGCAGGACGTCGGGCTGGGCGGCGGCAGCCGGGAAGGCGAGAGCGATCAACGTGGGCAAAAGCAGGTTTTTCATGGGACCTCCTCAGGGGTAAAGGTTCTTGATGCGGTAACCGCGCATTGCCAGCAACGCAGGCACGCCGTCCGCGCCGGTCAGGTGCAGGGCGCCGATGGCGACAAAGGGCTGGCGGCCTGCGGCGAGCATGCGGTCGATGCTCGCCGCCATGTGACGGTTGCGTTCGGTAAACAGTTTTTGCTGCATCCAGTGCGCCGAACGCGGATTTTCGCGCATCGATGCCAGCGATTGCTGCTGCAGGGCCTGCGCATCGCTATCGAGCCAGGCATCGACGAGTGCCTGGGTGTCGCCGCGTAGCCGGCCTTGCTCCAGCATCCGGAGCGTTTCATCGAGAAAGGCGAGTTGTTCCTGGCGCGTGGTGCTGTCGAAAAGCTCGAGCTGATAGTCGATGCTTTCCAGTTCATCGATCGGCTTGTTGAGCCCCTTCGCCAGTGCGATCAGGTACAGATCGGTAGCATAGGCCGGCTCGAAGCCCGCTGCCTGCATGGCGCCCATCATGAGCGATAACGCGGCCATCCAGGGTTTGTATGCCTGAAGCGAGTCGCGAGGGATCCCCAGGGTGTCGAGCTGGGTTTGCAGCCGTTTCCGGAGGGAGGGGGACAGCAGGGAATCGAGACGTTGGGAATCGGGCAGGACGGCATGACGCTGCACGGCAGCCTGCATCTTGTCGCCCTGGGTGGCGTCGAGTTCAACCACCAGTTCGCTGGATTGTGCCAGGGCCTGCGTGACGACAAGATCGAGCGGAAAGAAATCCGGCCTGCCGACGTGTATCGTGCCGAAAAGATAGGCGGTCTTCCCGTCCCGGCTGATTTCGTAAAGCAGTCCCCGGCTGGGCGCAGACTTGAGCTGCTGCAGGACATCGGTTGAAGCGGCCGGGGCTTCTGCCGGCGGCGGATCCGCCCAGGCGAATTGCCACCCGGCCAGCAGCCACAGCAGAATCAGGCGAAGCGTTCGACAGGGCATGCGGTTTCTCCCGGGTGCACCGAAAATAGAGTCATCCTGCCATGCGGCGGCCGCATGAAGGCGATAGGTATAATCGCCCACCAGCATTTTCACTATTTTGAGCGGTTTTGATGCAAGAAAAATACCTTCCCTCGGAAATCGAGCGCGCCGCGCAAGTGCAATGGGCGGCCAGCCAGGTCTACCGCGCCCGCGACGCGTCCGATCGCCCCAAATACTATTGCCTGTCGATGTTTCCCTATCCGTCGGGCAAGCTGCACATGGGCCACGTGCGCAACTACACCATCGGCGACGTGCTGGCGCGCTACCACGCCATGCGCGGCTTCAACGTCATGCAGCCGATGGGCTGGGATGCCTTCGGGCTACCGGCGGAAAACGCCGCCATCGCCAACAACGTGCCGCCCGCCGCCTGGACCTACGCCAACATCGACCACATGCGCACCCAGCTGCAGGCGCTGGGCTTCGCCATCGACTGGTCGCGCGAGCTCGCCACCTGCAAGCCCGACTACTACCGCTGGGAGCAGTGGCTGTTCACCCGCCTGTTCGAGAAGGGCGTGATCTACAAGAAGATGGCCACCGTCAACTGGGACCCGGTCGACCAGACTGTGCTGGCCAACGAGCAGGTGATCGAGGGACGCGGCTGGCGCAGCGGCGCGCTGGTCGAGAAGCGCGACATTCCGATGTACTTCTTCCGCATCACCCAGTACGCCGACGAGCTGCTGACTGGCCTCGATACCCTGCCGGGCTGGCCCGAACGGGTGAAGACCATGCAGGCCAATTGGATCGGCAAGAGCGTCGGCGTGCGTTTCGCCTTCCCTTACATGCTTGACGGCAAGAATGAGCAGTTGTGGGTGTTCACCACCCGCGCCGACACCATCATGGGCGTGACCTTCTGCGCGGTCGCCGCCGAGCATCCACTCGCCACCCGCGCCGCGCAGGACAATCCCGCGCTCGCCGCCTTCATCGCCGAATGCAAGCAGGGCAGCGTCGCCGAGGCTGACATGGCGACGATGGAAAAGAAGGGCATGGACACCGGCCTCAAGGTGACGCATCCGCTCACCGGCGAGCAAGTTCCGGTGTGGGTCGGCAACTACGTGCTGATGAGCTACGGCGAGGGCGCGGTGATGGCCGTGCCGGCGCACGACGAGCGCGATTTTGGCTTCGCGCAGAAATACGGCTTGCTGATCAAGCAGGTGGTTGGGGTCGAAGGCGAAACCTTCTCGCTCGACGCTTGGCAGGAATGGTATGGCGACAAGGCGCGCGGCCGCTGCGTCAATTCCGGTAAATACGACGGTCTCGGTTACGAGGCGGCGGTCGACGCCATCGCCGCCGACCTCGCCGCGCTGAACCTCGGCGAGAAGAAAACCCAGTTCCGCCTGCGCGACTGGGGCATTTCGCGCCAGCGCTACTGGGGCTGCCCGATCCCCATCATCCACTGCGACGCCTGCGGCGACGTGCCGGTGCCGGCCGAGCAGCTGCCAGTGGTGCTGCCGGAAGACGTGGTGCCCGACGGTTCCGGCAACCCGCTCAACAAGCGCGCCGACTTCGTCAGCTGCGCCTGCCCGAAGTGCGGCGGCGCGGCACGGCGCGAGACCGACACCATGGATACCTTCGTCGAGTCGTCGTGGTACTACGCACGCTATGCCTGCCCCGATTTCGACGGCGGCATGCTGGATGAACGGGCAAACAAATGGCTGCCGGTCGACCAGTACATCGGCGGCATCGAGCACGCCATCCTGCACCTCTTGTATGCGCGCTTCTTCCACAAGCTGATGCGCGACGAGGGCCTGGTGGCGAGCGACGAGCCGTTCGCCAACCTGCTGACCCAGGGCATGGTGGTCGCCGACACCTACTACCGCGAGGCGGCCGACGGCAAGAAGACCTGGTTCAACCCGGCCGACGTCGAAGAGAAGGATGGTGTCGCGATCCTCAAGACCGACGGCCAGCCGGTGATCGTCGGCGGCACCGAGAAGATGTCGAAGTCGAAGAACAACGGCGTCGACCCGCAGGCGCTGATCGACCAGTATGGCGCCGACACCGCGCGCCTGTTCACCATGTTCGCGGCGCCGCCGGAACAGAGCCTGGAATGGTCGGATGCGGGTGTAGAGGGCGCGCACCGCTTCCTCAAGCGCCTGTGGAAGATGGCCTACGAGCACGTGCAGGGTGGTGTGGTCGCGGCATTCGCCGGCGGTGAGCTGTCCGACGCAGCCAAAACCCTGCGTCGCCAACTGCACCAGACCATCCAGAAAGTCAGCGACGATATTGAACGCCGCAAGCAGTTCAACACGGCGATCGCCGCGGTGATGGAATTGATGAATGCGCTGGCGAAGCTGGAGAGCGATGACGCCGTCACCCGCAGCGTGCGCCAGGAAGTGCTCGAAGCCGCTGTTGCCCTGCTGGCGCCGATCGTGCCGCATATCGCTGAATCCCTCTATGCCGAACTCAAGCCAGGCGTTGCGCTGGTGTGGCCGGCGTTCGACGAATCTGCACTGGTACAGGACGAAATCGAACTGATGCTGCAGGTCAACGGCAAGCTGCGCGGGCAGATCCGCGTGGCGGCGGCGGCCGACAAGACGGCGATCGAGGCCGCCGCGCTGGCGAGCGACGCGGCCCAGAAATACCTGGAAGGCCAGCCGCCGAAAAAAGTGGTGGTGGTGCCCGGGCGTTTGGTTAATATCGTGCTATGAACCGACGACTCTTCCTTGCGGCCGTGCCGGCGCTCCTCGCGGCCGGGTGCGGTTTCCAGCTGCGCCGCTATGACGGTATCCCGTTTACCACCCTGTATGTCGACGCGCCGGCCGGCAGCCTGGTCGCGCAGCGCATCCGGAACAGCCTGACCTCGAACAAGAAAACCCGGCTGGCGGCGAGTGCGGGCGAAGCCGAGGCGGTGCTCAAGATCAGCCAGGAAGAACGCACCAAGATCATTCTTTCCTTGTCCGGGGCGGGACGCGTTACCGAATATCGCCTGGGTCTGCGGCTGACGTATTCAGTCAACGACAAGGCGGGGAAACGTCTGGCGGCGCCCGAGGTTCTCGAACTCACGCGCGATATCACTTACGACGACACCAAGGTGCTGGCCAAGGGCGCGGAAGAGCAGTTGCTGTATCGCGATATGGACGACAACGCCGCCCAGCGGATCGTGCGCCGTCTGCAGGCGATCAAGCCCAGTCCAGCAGCCGATGAACATCCCGGCTGAACGCCTGCCCGAGCAGCTTGCGCGCGGCCTGGCCGCGCTTTACGTGGTGGTGGGCGACGAGCCCCTGGCGGCACAGGAGGCGGGCGACGCCATTCGTGCGGCGGCCCGCGCAGCGGGACACAGCGAACGCAACGTGTTTACGGCGCAGGGGCGCACCAACTGGCAGGGCATTTTTGCCAGCGGCGATAATTTCTCGTTGTTTGGCGAACGCCGCCTGACCGAAATCCGCATTCCCTCCGGCAAGCCCGGCGTCGACGGCGCCAAGGCATTGGAGACCTACGCCGGCCGCTTGCCGGCCGATACGCTTACGCTCATCAGTCTGCCGGGACTGGACTGGAAGACCATGCAAAGCCGCTGGTTCGCGGCGCTCGCCAAAAGCGGCGTGGTCGTCGAGGCGCGACCCGTCGATCGCGCCGCCTTGCCTAACTGGATCGATCGGCGGTTGGCCCGGCAGGGCCTGCGTGCCGAACGCGCTGCGCTGGATTTTCTGGCCGACCAGGTCGAGGGTAATCTGTTGGCCGCCCAGCAGGAAATCGACAAACTCGCGCTGTTGCTGCCGCCAGGAACGGTGACGCTGGCCGATGTCGAACATGCGGTGGTCGATGTCAGCCGGCTCGAAGCCGATGCGCTGCAGGATGCGCTGTATGCGGGTGACGGCGTACGATTTGCGCAGGTGGTCATCGATCTCAGGGATGCTGGCGAAGCGGTACCGGCCATCCTGTGGCAGGTGTCATCGGCAGTGCAGTTGCTCCTCAGGCTAAAATTGGCGCTGGCACAGGGCGACAGCCTGTCCGGTTTGATGCGCACGCTCTGGGGGCGCGACAAGCAGCGTGCACCGCAGATCGAGCGGGCGCTGAAACGCCTGGGCCTGGCGCAGGTCGAAACCGCACTGGCCGATCTGGCGCTGATCGACCGCCAGGCGAAGGGACTGGAACGCGTGGGCGACCCTTGGGATACGCTGCTGCGCGTGGGTATGACACTGGCTGGACCTGATTCCGGCCAGCCAGGGAACAGGACAAGATGATGGATGTGAAAAGCTATATGCAGACGGTGGGCAAACAGGCGCGCGAAGCTTCGCGCATGATTGCCCGTGCCGACACCAACCAGAAGAACCGTGCCCTGCAGGCCATGGCGATGGCGATCCGGCGCGATGCCGCAAAATTGCTCGAGGCCAATATGCGCGACATGGAGCATGCACGCAGTTCGGGCTACGATACGGCGCTGCTCGATCGCCTGCAGCTGACCGACAGAACCATAGCGGGCATGGCCGATGGCCTGGAACAGATTGCCGCACTGCCCGACCCGATCGGCGAGATCGACGGCCTCAAGTACCGCCCTTCCGGCATCCAGGTTGGCAAGATGCGGGTGCCGCTCGGCGTCATCGGCATCATCTACGAAGCGCGCCCCAACGTGACGGCGGACGCCGCCGGGCTGTGCCTCAAATCCGGCAACGCGGCGATCCTGCGCGGCGGTTCCGAAGCACTGCACTCCAACCAGGCGATCGCCGCCTGCGTGCGCGAAGGGCTGGAAGCCGCCGGGTTGCCCGCGACCGTGGTACAGGTGATCGAGACCACCGACCGCGCCGCGGTGGGCGAACTCATCACCATGAAGGATTACGTTGACGTCATCGTGCCGCGCGGCGGCAAGGGCCTGATCGAGCGCATCACCGGCGAAGCGCGGGTGCCGGTGATCAAGCATCTGCACGGTAACTGCCATGTGTACGTCGACGACCGCGCCGATCTGGCGAAAGCCGTGAAGATCGTCGAGAACGCCAAGACGCAGCGCTACGGCACCTGCAACACCGCGGAATCGTTGCTGGTGGCGCGCGGGGTCGCCGCGACGGTGTTGCCCGAGATCGGGAAAATGCTGACGGGCAAAGGGGTGGAAATGCGCTGCTGTCCCGAGGCGCTGGGCATCCTGATGGGTGCAGGTGTCGCGGCGGACAAGCTGAAGGCTGCGGTGGACACCGACTGGGACGAGGAATATCTCGGCCCCATCATTGCAGTGAAAATGGTTGACGATGTCGACGCTGCGATGACCCACATCAACACCCACGGTTCGCACCATACCGATGCCATTGTCACCGAGGACTATGGCCGGGCGCGGCGTTTCCTGCGCGAGGTCGATTCGGCCAGCGTGGTGGTCAACGCCTCCACCCGTTTTGCCGACGGCTTCGAATACGGCTTGGGCGCGGAGATCGGCATTTCCACCGACAAGATCCACGCACGCGGCCCGGTCGGCCTGGAAGGCCTGACCAGCCAGAAGTGGGTGGTATTGGGAGATGGGCACGTCCGCGGATAAGGCCATGTCGCCCATCGGCGTGATGGGCGGCACCTTCGACCCCATCCATTTCGGCCACCTGCGCCTGGCGGAGGAGATGGCCGATGCCCTGGCCCTTGAGCGCGTCCTGTTCATCCCTGCCGGGCAGCCGCCGCACCGCGATGCGCCGCGTACGGCGGCCGGCCATCGGCTGGAAATGGTGCGTCGCGCGATCGATGGCAATCCGCGCTTTGTGGCAGATGCGCGCGAGGTGCAGCGCCCACAGCCAAGCTACACGGTCGACACACTCATGGCCTTGCGTGCCGAGCTGGGCCAGCAGCAGCCGCTCTGGCTGCTGCTGGGGGCGGATGCGTTTCTCGGCCTGCCCGGCTGGCACGACTGGCGGCGGCTGTTCGAACTGGCGAATATTGCCGTGGCGACCCGGCCCGGTGCACAGTTGCTGCAGCCGGGCGCCATAATGGAGCCCTTGAAAAGCGAAGTGACGCAACGTCAGGTCGCCAGCCGCAATCCGGCCGCCCAGCCGGCCGGTGCGATACTGCTGCGCGCAACCCCGCTGCTGGACATTTCGGCCACCGCGATCCGCGGCATGCTCGCCCGACACGACAGTGCGCGTTACCTGCTTCCCGACGCCGTGCTGGATTACATTCACGAATACCAACTTTACGCATGCACATGAATATTGAAGAGAAAGTTAAACTGATCGTCGCCGCCCTTGAAGACATCAAGGGCCAGGACGTCGCCGTGCTCGATACCAGCAAGCTCACCTCGCTGTTCGAACGCATGGTGATTGCCAGCGGCACCTCCAACCGTCAAACACGCGCGCTTGCCGACAATGTGCGCGTCAAGATGAAAGAGGCCGGCGAATACGTGGGCAACACGGAAGGCGAGGACACGGGCGACTGGGTGCTGCTGGACCTGGGCGAAGTGATCGTCCATGTCATGCAGCCCGCCGCACGTGCCCATTACAATCTGGAAGAACTGTGGGGCGCGGGCGAAGCAGCGCGCGCGCGGCACATCCAAGCCGACCACTAGGATTGGCGTGGCCCGATGAAACTCCATGTGATCGCCGTCGGCCACAAGATGCCTGGCTGGATCGATGCGGGCTACGAGGATTACGCGCGGCGTATGCCGCCGGACATGCCGCTGCTCCTGAATGCGATCAAGCCCGGGCATCGGGTGGCAGGAGAGGATGGGTCACGTGCGCGTCAGCTGGAGGCCGAGCGTATCCTGGCCGGGTTGCCTGCGGGCTGTGTGCCGGTAGTGCTCGACGAGCGCGGCACGCAGGCGACCACGCGCGAACTCGCGGCATGGCTGCAAGGCTGGATGGCGGAGGGACTGTCGCCGGCATTTGTCATCGGCGGGGCGGACGGTCTTGACGCCAGTGTGAAGACGCGCGCCGGCAAGCTGCTGGGCCTGTCGAAACTGACCTTGCCGCATGCGCTGGCGCGGGTGCTGCTGGCCGAGCAGTTGTATCGTGCCGTATGCATCATCAAGGGCCATCCCTATCATCGGGATTAGGGCGTGGTAACACTCATTTCACGCCCGCGACGAGACCGATTCGGGATGGCTCGCGTAGCGAGGCCCCTGCGAAGCTGGGCAGCGAAGCGAGCCGTTGCAGCGCTGCTCGGGTCCGACGCGAGCCGGTGTTCGCCTGCGCTGCCCACGTTCCGAGGGGCGACGCTTCGGCGCTGCTCCGCGAAGCGAGACGGGCCGCAGTGTCATTCACTGCAAGCGGCTCGCGGCAACGCGGGTGCGAAATTAGTGTTACCACGCCCTAGGGGGAATAACGAGAATCATGCTGGTCGACAAACGAATCTATCTGGCGTCCCAGTCGCCGCGGCGGCGCGAGCTTCTGAAACAGATCGGGGTGGCCTTCGACGTGCTGGCGCTGCGTGCGGTGGCGGGTCGCATGGACGTCGTCGAGGTTCCGCGCGCAAATGAGGTGGCGTCCGATTTCGCGCAGCGCATGGCAATCGAAAAGGCTGCCTGCGGCTGGCGCGCAGTGGACGCCCGCCGTCTGTTGCGTTTTCCCGTGCTGGGTGCGGACACGGTGGTCGAGCTTGACGGCGCCATTCTAGGCAAGCCGGCCGATCGCGCCGGCGCTGAAGCCATGCTGATGCGCTTGTCCGGACGTACGCATCAAGTACACACCGCTGTGGCGGTACAGCACGAAGACCGGATGGAAATGCGCCTGTCTTCCAGCCAGGTCAGACTGGCCGAGCTCGATGCGGCGGCCATCGGCCGCTACCTGGAAACCGGTGAATACCTCGGCAAGGCGGGCGCGTACGGCATCCAGGGGCGCGCCGGCGCGTTCGTCGAGCATATCGACGGCAGCTACAGCGGCATCATGGGCCTGCCGTTATATGACACAGCCATTTTATTGAGGACCTTCGGTCTCGCTGTCTGAGCGATATTTAACCAAACCTTTCCTAAATCAAAACCGAGGCCCGCTTTCCGGGCGTGCCACGCGGTTGCCGTGGATGTTTGCGTCGGTTTTGATTTAGCAATGGATCCAGCATTTGCCATGAGCGAAGAAATCCTCGTCAACGTCACGCCGCAGGAAATCCGTGTCGCCGTGCTACACCTGGGCGCGGTACAGGAACTGCATATCGAACGCGCCCAGTGTCGCGGCCTGGTGAGCAACATCTATATGGGACGCGTAGTGCGCGTGCTGCCGGGCATGCAGTCGGCCTTCATCGACATCGGCCTGGAGCGCGCCGCCTTTCTCCACGTGGCCGATATATGGGAAGAACGTCACAATGGCGAAGCGGAACGCCCGATCGAGCAGATCCTGCACGAAGGGCAGAGTCTGATGGTGCAGGTGATCAAGGACCCGATCGGAACCAAGGGCGCGCGCCTGTCCACCCAGATCAGCTTCGCCGGCCGTTACCTGGTCTACCTGCCGCAGGAAACCCACATCGGCATCTCGCAGAAGATCGAAGGCGAGGAAGAGCGCGAGCACCTGCGCCAGAAACTGCATCAATTGATGCCGGAAGACGCCACCGGTGGCTTCATCGTGCGCACCATGGCCGAAACTGCGCAAGACATCGAGATGCAGGCGGACATCGACTATCTGCGGCGGCTGTGGAGCAGCATCCAGTCTCGCGGCAACTGCGCGGTGCCCTGCCTGCTGTACCAGGATCTCGATCTGTCGCTGCGCGTGCTGCGCGATTTCGTCAATCGCGACACCAGCCGCATCCTGATCGACTCGCGCGAAACCTATCAGCGCATGGCGGAGTTCGCGAAAAACTATACGCATGCGGTACACGATAAGCTGCAGCACTATGGTGCCGACCGGCCGCTGTTCGACCTGTATGCCATCGAGGATGAAATTGCCAAGGCACTGGGGCGGCGCGTCGACCTGAAGTCGGGCGGCTATCTCATCATCGACCAGACCGAGGCGTTGACCACGGTCGACGTCAACACCGGCGGCTTCGTCGGCGCGCGCAATTTCGACGACACCATCTTCAAGACCAATCTCGAGGCCGCGCAAGCCATCGCACGCCAACTGCGTCTGCGCAACCTCGGCGGCATCATCATCATCGACTTCATCGACATGGACAACGCGGAGCATCAGGACGCGGTGCTGACCGAGCTGAAGAAAACCCTGGCGCGCGATCCCACCCGGACCACCGTCAGCGGATTCTCCACGCTGGGTCTGGTCGAGATGACCCGCAAACGGACGCGGGAGTCGCTGGCGCATGTGCTGTGCGAACCCTGCCCCACCTGCGCCGGACGGGGTGAAATTAAGACCGCTCAAACCGTATGCTACGACGTGCTGCGCGAAATCCTGCGCGAGGCGCGCCAGTTCGGTGCGCGTGAATACCGCATCGTCGCCGCGCAAAGCGTGATCGACCTGTTTCTCGACGAGGAATCCGGCAGCCTCGCCCAACTCATCGACTTCATCGGCAAGCCGGTGTCGCTGCAGGTCGAGACGACCTATCCGCAGGAGCAGTACGACATCATCCTGCTGTGAAAACCCGGGTGCAACCGACCTACTGGCACCAGGCCTGCACCGAACTCGGCGCAGGCGATCCGGTGATGGCAGGCCTGATCGCGCGCTATCCCGACGCGGTGCTGGGCAACCGCGGCGACCCTTTCCAGACGCTCGCGCGCGCCATCGTCGGCCAGCAGATTTCGGTCAAGGCTGCCGACAGCGTATGGGCGCGTTTTGCCGAATTCGCCCGGCATGTGACGCCTGGGCATGTCGCCACGCTCGAATTGGACGGTCTGGCAGCGTGCGGCCTGTCGCGCCGCAAGGCCGAGTACCTGCGCGACCTGGCCGGGCATTTCGTCGATGGCCGCGTCGAGCCAGCGCGCTGGAAAAAAATGGATGATGAGGCGGTGATCGCCGAGCTCGTCGACGTACGTGGCATCGGCCGCTGGACGGCGGAGATGTTCCTGATCTTCAGCCTGCGCCGCCCGGATGTGTGGCCGGTCGACGACATCGGCCTGCAGAAAGCCGTCGCGGTGCATTATCTGGATGATGCGCGTCCCACGCCCCAGGCCTTGCGTGAGCATGGCGTGCGCTTCGCGCCCTGGCGTACCGTCGCTACCTGGTATCTGTGGCGAAGTCTCGATCCGGCGGTGGTGCAGTACTGAGATTGCCTGGCTCGTCGGACTCAGGCGTAAACCTTGAAGCCATAGACCGCGGTGAGCAGGCTGCCCAGTCCGATCACAGTGCCCTCCAGCCATCTCCGGGGAATGCGGCGTGCCAGGCGTCCTCCCAACACGCCTCCGACTATCGCGCCCGTCAGGGTGACCAAAGCGGGAATCCAGACGATCACGCTACTGGCCACCAGCAAAACCAGGGATACGGTGGTGATGCCCGTGGCGAGCAGATTCTTCACGCCGTTCAGTTCGTGCGTATCCTCAATGCCGGACAGTGTCAGGGTGGCAAGCAGCATGATGCCGAGCCCGGCATTGAAATAGCCTCCGTAGACGCCGAGTGTGAACGTGAGAAACGCGGCGAGTGCGCCCTTTCCTCCGTGGTATGTGGAAAAGAGCTGATGGCTGAAGGCCAGCATTGGCCCCTTGAAGGCGAAGGCGAGGGTGGCAGACAAGAGGAGCCAGGGGACGGCCTGCATAAAATAGCGGTCCGTGCTGTGAACCATCAACCAACCGCCAAACGCGCCACCACACACGGCCGCCGCCATCAGACGAGGCAATTCCTTGCGCCGCTGCCCGAGTTCCTTGCCATAGCTCAGCAAGGCCAGGGCATGGCCCGGCCAGATGGCGAAGGAGTTGGACGCATTGGCCGCTACGGGAGGAACGCCCACCGCAAGCAAGGCCGGGAAGGTAAAGAAGGTTCCGCCTCCTGCAATGGCGTTGGCCGCGCCACCGAGCACGCCCGCGCCGACCAGCAGGAGACCCTGCCAGATATCCATCAGGCCGGGTCGCGCTGGGAATCGGGCGCGGCGTCCAGACAATCAGCCCAGGTAGGCGGCGAGCACGCGCTCGTCCTCGCGCAGGTGGGCGGGGGTTCCTTCGATGGCGATGTGACCGCGGTCCATCACGTAGGCGTAGTCCGCCACTTCGAGGGCGCTCTTGGCGAACTGTTCCACCAGCAACAAGGTGATGCCGGTTTCCTTGAGACGGCGGATGGTGTGGAACACCTCCTGCACGATGATGGGGGCAAGCCCCATGGAGGGCTCGTCCAGCAGCATGACCTTGGGCTTGGACATCAGGGCGCGGCCGATCGCGAGCATCTGCTGTTCTCCGCCCGACAAGGTGCCGGCCGTCTGCAAGCGCCGTTCCTCGAGGCGCGGAAACAGTGCATAGATGTTTTTCAGGTCGGCGGCGGCTCGGGCGCGGAAGCCGAAGAACCGGGGCAGGCGGCCATAGGCACCCAGCAGCAGGTTGTCCTCCACCGTCAGGGGGCCGAACACCTTCCGTCCTTCCGGCGAATGCGCCAACCCGAGGCGGGCGATGTGGGCGGCATCCTGATCCTGGACCGGCCGGCCGTCCAGCAGCACGCGTCCGCGGTTCGGCCGGATCATCCCGGATATCGCCCGCATGGTGGTGGTCTTGCCCGCGCCGTTCGCCCCGATCAGGGCCACCACCGTGCCCGCTTTCACTTCAAGCGATACGCCGACGAGCACTTCGCTCGTCCCGTATCCTGCATGCAGATTCTCGACCGTCAGCACAGCTCCGTCCTTCCCTTCATCCAGCCTGCGCGGGCGCGGCGGCGCCTGCCGGATCGTCCACTACACCCAGATAGGCCTCGATCACCTTGGGATCGCGTTTGACCTGCTCCGCCGTTCCGGCGGCGATGATCTTGCCGCCATCGAGTACCGTCACGACCCCGCACAGTTCGCTGATCACGTCCATGTGATGCTCGATCAGGATGATGCTGATGCCGCGTTCATGAATGCGCTTGATGATGTCCATCAGCTTGTTCACATCGGGATGGGCGAGCCCTGCCGCCGGCTCGTCCAGGATCAGCAGTTCAGGTTTGCGTGCCAGCGCGCGGGCGATTTCCAGGAAGCGCTGGTCACCGTAGGTCAAATCCTTGGCCAGGCTGCGGGCCTGGTCTCCGAGTCCCACCAGCTCCAGCAAGGCCAGAGCGGCGGCACTGGCGCGTTTCTCTTCGGCCCGGGCCAGCCCCAACAGGACAAGCGGCAGCGGACTGCGGTAAACGTCCTTGAGCGCGACCATGACGTTGTCCAGGGCGCTGAGTTCGCCGAACAGCTGAAGGTTCTGGAAAGTGCGTGCCACGCCTGTCCGCGCCACCTTGAACAGGCTGCCGACGGGCAGGAGCTTGCCTCGCAGCAGCATGTCGCCGCCGGTCGGGACGTAGAGACCGGAAATGACGTTCACCGCAGTGCTCTTGCCGGAACCGTTGGGGCCGATCAGGCCGTGGATTTCTCCGGCCTGTACGGTCATGGACACCCCATCCACGGCCTTGACGCCGCCGAAGTACCGTTCCAGGCCGCGCAATTCCAGAAGTGCGCCGCCGTTCGCGGTCCGTTTGGGCAGGACGGTGTCCAGCGAGGCCGGCGCCGGCAGGCGAGGCGGCTCGATGTGGAACAGCCTGGTCAGGAAACGGGCGGCGAAACCCATCAGGCCCTCCGGCAAACCCACCACTACGGAAAACAGCATCAGCGCGAAAATCGCCTTGCGCCAGTCCTCGGTGTTCTCCACGATCAGGCTGCCCACCATCAGAATGCCCATGGCCGCAACAGGCGCAAGGGCCTGGAACGGGCGGGTGGTCTTTTTCAGCAGGCCTTGTCCGCCTGCCGCCAGGGCGATCAGCAGCCCGATCGCGGAAAAGATCTGGAACAGCCCCCGGTTGGACAGCAGATTGGGTAGCAGGGCGATCAGGGAAGCGCCCACCAGCGCGCCCCACAGGCTCTTGCGCCCGCCCAGCACCACGCCGAGGAGCAGGATCACCATCAGATCCCAACCGAAACTCTGCGGCTGCAGATACTGGAAATTGAAGGCATACAGTCCGCCCGCCAGGCCGCCCAGCCCGGACGCAAGGGCGAAGCCGGCGACCTTGTGGCGGTAGGTCCCGACGCCCATGGCATCGGTGGCGATGGGACTGTCGCGCAGGGCCTCGAAGGCGCGCCCCCATTGCGAAGACAGCAGGTTGCGCATCGCCATCCAGACCAGGGCGAGCAGCAGCAGGCACAGCCAGAAAAAGCCTGACGCATCGAGCGTCATCCCCAGGAAGGGCGGCCGGCTGACCTGCAGACCCTGAGCGCCCAAGGTCAGGCCTTCCCACTCATTCAAGACGGTCGCGCTAAGTGCCGAGAAGCTCAGGGTCGCCAGGGCGAACTGCGGGCCTTCCAGGCGCAGCGCGGGGAAGGCCAGCAAGGTGCCGAAGATGAGCCCCACGACGAGCGCCGCCGCCAGCGCCGCCAGCATGCCGAAGTCGAAATTGGCCACGCAGAGGCCGGCCGCATACGCGCCCAGGCCGAGAAAAGCGGCCTGGGCGAGGTTCACCTGGCCGAGATAGCCCACCGTGACGTCGAGACCGATCAACAGGATGCCGTAGATGGCGAGCAGCGTCAGCAAGCCCAGGACATAGCTGTTGTCCACCATCAGGGGAATCGCGGCAAGCAGCGCCAGGACGGCCAGTTCGGCGCCACGGATCAGAAGCAGGCGTTTCCACATATCCCTTACACCTTCCGGATGCTGGCTTTGCCGAACACCCCGTTGGGGCGCACGGCCAGCGCAAGAATGAGCAGAACCAGACCGGGCGCCTCACGCCAGCCGCTGCCGAGATAGAAACTGGTCAGGCTTTCCAGCGCGCCGAGGAACAGGCCGACCAGCACGATCCCGAATCCGGAATCGAGCCCCGCCACCACGGCCACCGAGAAGGCCTTGAGGATCAGCACCGAGGCCATGGTCGGTCCCACCGTGGTGATCGGCGCCACCAGAATGCCCGCCAGCGCCGCGACCAGACCCGACAGGCCGTAGGAGAGCTGGATCGTGCGGGTGGCCGAGATCCCCATCAACTGGGCGGCATCGCGATCCGCCGACACCGCTTCGAACGCCTTGCCCAGCAAGGTCTTGCGCTTGAACAACTCCACCAGTCCCATGACCGCCAGCACGCCGATGGCTACCGACAGTTCCAGCGGGGTGACGTCGATGCCGAAGAAATGCAGGGGATCGGATGAAATCGGGGTGGGGAAGGGCCGGTCGTCCCGGCCCCAGATGTTTTCGGCTGCCGAGAAACCCAGCAGGCCCAGGATGATGGTGAGCAGGATCCAGCCCTCGCCCTTCTGCTCCAGCGACAGGCGTACCGCCGTCCGCTCGACGAACAGGCCCAGCACCGCGCCGAACAGCATGCCTCCCGGGACCACCAGCCAGTAAGGCAGGCCGCTGTCGATGAGGGTCAGGCTGAAGAAGGCGGACAGCATGACCAGTTCGCCCTGGCCGAAGTTGATGCTCTTGCTGGTGGCGAAGGTCAACTGGAAGCCGTAGGCGATCAGCGCGTAGACCATGCCCATCAGCGCGCCGCTCACGGCCAGCTGGACGATCAAAAGGGTATACATAGCGTGTGTCGTATTGGCTGTCGGCAGCCGGGGAGGGAATGATGCCCCTCCCCTCCTTGTTTATCTTATTTGCCCGCTTCCTTGATCAGGCGCTGGCGATCGGCCTTGTTGGCGAACACCACCCGGCCATCCTGGACCATCCCCATCACCACCTGTGCGCGGCGAAATGCCTCGTGGGTCTGCTCGTTGGCCGGATCCCATTTGCCGTAAGGCTGCTTCCAGGTGGCGATCACGCCTTTGACCGGATCGCGAAGATCCTCCAGGGCATCCTTGATCTTGTGGGTATCGGTGCTTTGCGCCTGCTTGACGGCGGCGGCGAAGACATAGACGGCGTCATAGCCCTGGGCGGCGGACATCGGCGAAGGAATGCGGGATACGCCGTAGGCCTTGTGGTAGCTGTCGATGAAGCTCTTGACCTTGGGTGTGATCGGGTCCTCGATGAAGGTCTGCGGCATCAGGGTGCCATTGCCGTTCTTGCCCGCGTTGTCGATGTAGTTGGACATCGACAGGGTCCAGCCGCCGATCAGGGGCTGCTTCATCCGCAGCTTTGCCATGCCGTTGGACACGGCTGCCAGTTCCGGCCCGATGCCCCAGATCAGGATGCCCTGGGCGCCGCCGAACTTGGCTTTCAGCAACTGGGCGGTCATGTCCTTGTCGCCGATGTTGAATTTCTCGGTGGCCACTACCTGCAGCTTGTTGCCCTGCTTCTTGATCTGGTCGAGCAGGTCGTCGCGTCCGGATACCCCGTAGTTGGTCGAATCATGGAGGATCGCCACCTTGGTGAGCTTGCGGTTGATGGCTTCCTCCACCACCATGGCGGCCTGGATGCCGTCATCGGCGGAGAAGCGGAAGATGGACAGGTCCTTCACACCGGCCTTGCTCCACTGGGTCATGGAGGCGGAGCCTGCCGCCGGCGTGATGATCTTGGTGATGCCTTTTTCCTGGAAATACTTGTCGCCCGCGAGGACGACACCGGTATTCACCGTTCCGATGACACCCGCGAGGTCGCCCATGGAAGACAGTTCCTGGGCAATCAGGGCGCCGCGCTCGTTCTTGCCTTCGTCGTCCCGCTCGACCACTTCGATCTTCATCTTTTGGCCGCCTACCTGGATGCCGCCGGCGCGGTTGATTTCCTCGATCGCCAGTTTGGCGCCGTCCCGCATGGACACACCCATCGGGGCCGAGCCACCGGTATAGGGGCCGGTCAAGGCAATCTTGACCGTGTCCGCAGCGTACGCCTGGAGGCTGAGCAAACCCGTCGTGAGAACAGCCAATATCGTTTTTTTCATGATCACAATCTCCGTCGAAAGTTGAACATACTTGTCAGGCCCCCCGGTCTGCGCCGTGGCTGTGGGAATTATAGGTCGAACGCAAAGGGAAAACCGGGATTCAGGCATCCAGGCCGATCTCCGCCAGTACCGGCGCGTGATCCGACGGGCGTTCCAGCTTGCGCATGTCGCGGTCGATGGTGCTCGACGTGCAGGCGGACGCGAGCGGGGCGGAGAGCAGGATGTGGTCGATGCGCAAGCCGTGATTGCGGCGGAATCCCATCATGCGGTAATCCCACCAGGAAAAACTTTTTTCGGGCTGCTCGAACAGGCGGTAGCTGTCCTTGAGACCCAGTTCCAGCAGGGCGCGGAAGCGTGCACGCTCGGGTTCCGATACCAGCACGCAGTCTTTCCAGACTTCGGGGTCGTGCACGTCACGGTCTTCCGGGGCGACATTGTAGTCGCCGAGCACGGCGAGCCGGGGGTGGCGCACCAGTTCATCCTTCAGCCAGGCGGCCAGCGCATCGAACCAGGCGAGTTTGTAGGGGTATTTGTCGGAATCGAGGCTTTGGCCGTTGGGGCAGTACACGCACACCAGGCGGACGCCGTCGACCGTGGCTGCGATCACGCGCTTTTGTTCGTCGTCGAACCCGGGGATGCCGGCCTGCATGTCGACCGGTTCGGTGCGGCTGAGAATGGCGACGCCGTTGTAGGTCTTTTGTCCGGAAAACACGACGCGATAGCCCGCCGCGGCGAGGTCGGCGACGGGGAAGGCATCGTCGGTGAGTTTGGTTTCCTGCAGACACACCGCGTCGGGCTGGCGGGTGGCGAGAAAGTCCAGCAGTTGGGGCAGGCGGACCTTGAGGGAGTTGACGTTCCAGGCGGCGATTTTCATATCGCCGAGTGTAGCGCATACGATCTTTCATGGGCTTTAGCCCATAGTGGATCGGCGTCCTGTAGGGTAGCCGCCAGGGTGGCGGCGCCCTGGACGCAAGAAGGCTCAGGGATGGGGTGCGGCAGGTGCGGGCTGTGACGTCGGTGCGGGTGCCGGTGCGGCGGCGGTCTCCGGCTTGCCGCCCGAAGGCGCCTTGGGATAGCCCGCGCGATCGAGCGCGGCCTGCCACTGCCCGGCTTCGAAACCGTCGATTCGCTCGCTGCCGACGACGAGCACCGGCACGCTCAGGCGGCCGGTGAGCTTTTTCAGTTCGGCCTGGGCTTCGGGACTGGCTTGTGGATCCTTGCCGCTGAACGGGACGCCGCGCTGGGTGAGCAGTTGGCGTGCCTGGTCGCAGGGAATGCCGCAGGCGCTGGCATACAGCGTGACGGGGTATTTCTCGCGTGCAGTCTTGGCGTCGTAGGATTCGCCGATCTCGATGACGTTGCCCTTGAAGGCCTTTTGCTGGGCGTTTTTGATGCTGGGCGGAGGCGGCTGGTCGCTATATACCGTGCGGCCCTGCGCGTCCTTCCATTGATACAGCTGGGCGGCGCCCGCCGACAAACTTGCCGCCGCCAGCCACATCGCCATCAAGATGGATCCTGCTTTCATGCCGTGCTCCCTTAAGACGTAATCAACCGACTTAACGGACATCAGGGCGCCGAGCTTTACCCGTACATCCAGAAGGGAATCCAAGGGCAGCCGGGGAAACGAAGGCCGCTTGCACGGCTTTCACCCCCCGTTCACGCCATGCCGTTATGGCGCAGCAGGGCGTCGATGGTCGGTTCACGGCCGCGGAAGGCCTTGAACGATTCGAGCGCCGGGCGCGCACCGCCCTGGGCGAGAATCTCGCTCCAGAAGCGATGGCCGACCTCGGGATTGAGTACGCCGCCGTAGCCCTCGGCCTCGTCCTCGAACAGCGCATAGGCGTCGGCGGACAGCACCTCCGCCCATTTGTAGCTGTAATAGCCGGCCGCGTAGCCGCCCGCGAAGATATGCGAGAAGTTGTTGGGGAAACGGTTGTAGGCCGGCGGGATGATGACCGCGACCTGACGGCGGATGTCGTCGATCAGGTCCTGCGCGGATCGGCTGCCGTTGGGGTCGAAGTCGTCGTGCAGGTGCATGTCGAAGCTGGCGAACTCGATCTGGCGCAGCGTCTGCAGGCCGGACTGGAAGTTCTTTGCCGCCAACATCTTGTCGAACAACGCGCGCGGCAAAGGCTCGCCGCTGTCGACGTGCGCGGTCATGTGCTTCAGCACGTCCCATTCCCAGCAGAAATTTTCCATGAACTGGCTCGGCAGTTCGACCGCGTCCCATTCGACGCCGTTGATGCCGGAGACGCCCAGTTCCTCGATCTGCGTCAAGAGGTGATGCAGGCCGTGGCCGGTCTCGTGGAACAGCGTGATCACCTCGTCGTGGGTGAAGAGGGCGGGTTTGCCGCCGACTGGCCCGGAAAAATTGCAGTTGAGGTAGGCCACCGGCGTCTGGATGCCGTCCGCTGTCTTGCGGCGGGTGATGACGTCGTCCATCCAGGCGCCGCCGCGCTTGGAAGCGCGCGCGTAGAGGTCGAGGTAGAACTGGCCGACGCGCTGGCCGGCATGGTCGGTGAGCGTATAGAACTTCACATCCGGGTGCCACACGGGTGCGCTGTCTTCGCGGATATGCAGGCCATAGAGCGTTTCGACCAGCTTGAACAGGCCAGCCAGCACGCGCGGTTCGGGGAAGTACTGCTTCACCTCCTGGTCGGAAAAACTATAGCGCGCCACACTCAGTTTTTCCGAGACATAGGAAGTGTCCCAGGCTTCGAGCGTGTCGTATCCCAGTTCGTCGCGTGCGAAGGCTTTCAGCTCGTCGAAATCCTTTTCCGCATAGGGGCGGGCGCGGGCGGCCAGTTCATCGAGGAACTTCAGCACGTCGGCCGGGGTGTCGGCCATCTTGGCGGCCAGCGACACCTGCGCGTAGCTCGCGAAGCCGAGCAGTTCCGCGGCCTCGCGCCGCAGCCTGAGAATGCTGGCGATGAGCGCGGTGTTGTCGAGCTCGGACTTGCCGAATTCAGAGGCACGGGTGACATAGGCGCGGTACAGGATCTGCCGCAGTTCGCGGCTGTCGGCGTACTGCATCACCGGCAGGTAGGACGGCATGTGCAGCGTGATCTTCCAGCCGGGATTTTGGTCAAGCTGGCCGCCGTCCGCTTCGGCGGCGGCCTTCATCATCGCCAGCACGTCCTCGGGGACGCCGGCGAGTTCGGACACCTCGTCGATGACGAGGTGGTAGTCATTGGTGGCGTCGAGCAGGTTTTCCTCGAACTTGGCCGACAGCTGCGCCAGCTCTTCCTGCACCTGCATGAAGCGGGCCTTCTTGTCGGCGGGCAGCTCGGCGCCGCCGAGGCGGAAGTCGCGCAGCTCATTCTCGACGATCTTCTTGCGCGGCGCCGACAGCGCGGCGTAGCCGGGGCTGGCCTTGAGCGCCTTGAATTTGGCGAACAGCGCCTCGTTCTGCCCCAGTTCGGCGTAATAGACGGTGATTTTCGGCAGGTTGGCGTTGTAGACCTCGCGCAGCTCGGGCGAGTCCATTACAGAATGCAGGTGCGACACCTGGCCCCAGGCGCGTCCAAGTCTCTCGTTGGCGTCGTCGAGCGGCGCGACGAAGGCGTCCCATTCGGCCGGAGTGTCGGCCGCCTCTGCGCGCGCCACGGCCGCGCGGGCATCGGCCAGCAGCTGGTCGATGGCGGGCGTGACGTATTCGGGCTTGAATTCGGCGAAGCGGGGCAGACCGGAAAAATCGAGCAGAGGATTGTTGCCCTTTGGGGTATTCATGGCGATAACCAACAAGGAAGAGAGAGGGGAATTATACTTTCGGGCTGGATACCTGATTTTCAAGCCCGGTTTGAAACCCTATGACTGACGATGTTTATGCCGACAGACTGGCGCCGCATCACGGCGTCGCCCCCATGCTTGCCGCCGGCGCCTGGGTGCATCCGCGCGCCACGGTCATCGGCGAAGTCAGCCTGGGGCGGGACGTATCGGTATGGCCAGGCGCGGTGATCCGCGGCGACGTCAATTCGATCGCCATTGGCGAAGCGAGCAACATCCAGGACGGCAGCGTGCTGCACGTGTCGCACAAGACACCGCTCAGCCCGGCAGGCGGGCCGTTGGTCGTCGGCGCGCACGTGACGGTGGGCCACACGGTGATCCTGCATGCCTGTACCATCGAAGACGAATGTCTGATCGGCATGGGTTCGATCATTCTCGACCGAGCAGTGATCCAGAAGCACGTGCTGCTGGGCGCCGGCTCGCTGGTGCCGGAAGGCAAGGTGCTGGAATCGGGCCATCTCTATCTTGGCCGCCCCGCCAAGCTGGTGCGCCGGCTCAGCGACGAAGAAATTGCCTATTTCGCCTATTCCGCGCAGCACTATGTGGCGCTGGCGCGGTCGTACCAAGACGTTTAATTTCCGGGAATTCGTATGAAACTCGCCAAACCCCTTCTCATCGTCGTGGCTGTGCTCGCCATTGCGGGCGCGCTGGCCTATGCCCTGATCGACAAGCCTACAGCGCCTGCATCCACCTTCACCACGCTGGAAGGCAAGCCCATTACGCTCAACGACCTGCGTGGCAAGATCGTGCTGGTCAACTTCTGGGCGACGTCCTGCCCGGGTTGCGTCAAGGAAATGCCGGACCTGATCGAAACCTACAACCAATACAAGGGGCGCGGCTTCGAAGTCGTCGCGGTGGCGATGAGCTACGATCCGCCGAACTACGTCGCCAATTTCGCGAAGACGCGCCAGCTGCCGTTCCCGGTGGCGCTCGACGTCAACGGCGAGCACGCCCGCGCATTCGGCAACGTGCAGCTCACGCCCACCAGCTTCATCATCGACAAGGACGGCCACATCCTGGAACAGAAACTGGGCGACCTCGATTTCGCCAAGCTGAAAGCCCTGCTCGACAAGGAACTGACGTGATCAGGACATTCGTCGCGGCCGGCCTGCTGCTGATCCTGGCCGCGTGCGACACGCTGCCCGCCCAGTCCCACGCCCAAGGGAGCAGGAAACCGGCGCCGGTCGGGCCGCCCCCGCCGCCGATGCCCGATGGCCCTCTCGTCTGCCCAACCGACGTCAAGCTTTGCCCGGACGGGCGTTACGTCCACCGCAGCCCGGACAAGGAATGCGAGTTCGATACCTGCCCCGGCGATCTTTCCCACTAAGTTTTCTGGATTGTTTATTTCATGGCGCAATACGTGTATTCCCTCAACCGCGTTGGCAAGATCGTTCCCCCCAAGCGGCAGATCCTCAAGGACATTTCCCTCAGCTTCTTTCCCGGCGCCAAGATCGGCCTGCTGGGCCTGAACGGCTCGGGCAAATCCTCGCTGATCCGCATCATGGCGGGCGTCGACAAGGACATCGAGGGCGAAGCGATCCCGATGCCGGGCATCCGCATCGGCTACCTGCCGCAGGAGCCGCAGCTCGATCCGTCGCATACGGTGCGTCAGGCGGTCGAGGCGGGACTGGGCGAGATCGTCGCGGCGAAGGCGCGGCTGGACGAGATCTACGCGGCGTACGCCGAGCCCGATGCCGACTTCGACAAGCTCGCCGAGGAGCAAGCCAAATGTGAGGCCATCCTCGCCACCGCCGGCGCCGACCTCGACACGCAGATGGAAATCGCCGCCGATGCCTTGCGCCTGCCGCCGTGGGACGCCGTCATCGGCAACCTGTCCGGCGGTGAGAAGCGCCGCGTCGCGCTCTGCCAGCTGCTGCTTTCGAACCCCGACATGCTGTTGCTCGACGAGCCAACCAACCACCTCGACGCCGAGTCGGTCGACTGGCTGGAGCAGTTCCTGGTGCGCTATCCCGGCACCGTGGTGGCGGTGACGCACGACCGCTACTTCCTCGACAACGCCGCCGAGTGGATTCTGGAACTCGACCGCGGCCACGGCATCCCGTGGAAGGGCAACTACACCAGCTGGCTGGAGCAGAAGGAGGCGCGGCTGGAGACCGAATCCAAACAAGAAGCCGGCCGCATCAAGACGATGAAGCAGGAACTCGAATGGGTGCGGCAGAATCCCAAGGCGCGCCAGGCCAAGTCGAAGGCGCGCCTGGCCCGTTTCGAGGAGCTCAACTCGGTCGAATACCAGAAGCGCAACGAGACGCAGGAAATCTTCATCCCGGTCGGCGAACGGCTGGGCGACAAGGTCATCGACTTCCACAACGTGACCAAATCCTTCGGCGACCGCCTGCTGATCGACAATCTCAGTTTTTCGATTCCGCCCGGCGCCATCGTCGGCATCATCGGCCCCAACGGCGCCGGCAAGTCGACTTTCTTCAAGATGATCACCGGCCAGGAAAAGCCGGACAGCGGCGAAGTCGAGATCGGCCAGACCGTGAAGCTCGCCTACGTCGACCAGAGCCGCGATGCGCTGGCGGCCGACAAGACCGTGTTCGACGAGATCGCCGAAGGCCGCGACATCCTCACCGTCGGTCGCTACGAAACGCCGTCGCGTGCGTATCTGGGCCGCTTCAACTTCAAGGGCGGCGACCAGCAGAAGCTGGTTGGCAACCTCTCCGGCGGCGAACGCGGGCGCCTGCATCTGGCGAAGACGCTGATCGCCGGCGGCAACGTGCTGCTGCTCGACGAACCGTCTAACGACCTCGACGTCGAAACCCTGCGTGCGCTCGAAGACGCGCTGCTGGAATTCGCTGGCTGCGTGCTGGTGATCTCGCACGACCGCTGGTTCCTCGACCGCATCGCCACCCACATCCTCGCCTTCGAGGGCGACTCGCAGGTGACGTTCTTCCCCGGCAACTACCAGGAGTACGAGGCTGACAAGAAGAAGCGCCTGGGCGAAGAGGGCGCGAAGCCGAAGCGCATCCGCTACAAGCCGATCAGCCGCTGAGCCAGCGCGTGGAGCGCCCCAGCCCGCCTGACCGTCTGCGCCGCCTGCCGTTCGCGGCAGGGGTGCTGGTGGCCTGCGCGGTCTGGCTGCTGCTGCAGACGTTTGTCTGGCTGGATCAGGATCGGCGCCATCAGGCCGAACGCGCGGTGCTGCAGGCCGAGGCCGCCACCGTGCGCTCACGCCTCGAGTCGGAACTGAACGCCACGCTGTCGCTGAGCCTCGGTCTGTCGACCTTCGTGCTCGCCAAGCCCGATTTTTCGCAGGCCGATCTGGCGCAGGTCGCGGCTTCGCTGATCCGCCTGCAGCCGGCGATCCGCAGCGTGGCGCTGGCGCCCGACAACGTGATTCGCTACATCTATCCGCTGGCGGGCAATCAAAAGGCGCTGGGCCTCCGCTACCTGGAAACGCCCGCCCAGCGCGACGCGGTGCTGCGCCTGATGCGGGAGCAGCGCCCGGTGACGGCAGGACCGATCGAGCTGGCACAAGGGGGGCTCGGCATCATCAACCGCATTCCCGTCATCTTTACCCGGCCTGACGGTTCGCCCCATTACTGGGGGCTGGCCTCGGTGGCGATCAACCCGCTTCCCATCTTCGAACGGGCCGGCATCCGGTCCGATACGCGCGACAACGTGCGTTATGCCTTGCGCGGCAAGGATGGCCTGGGCGCGCAAGGCGAGGTTTTCCTGGGAGACGCCACCCTGTTTGACAACCCCGATGCGGTGTTGATGGAGGTCGTCATCCCGGGCGGGAGCTGGCAACTGGCGGCGTGCCCGCTTGCCCCGGCGGATGAACATGGGCTGTGGGTGCAGGCCTTGCTGGGGGTGCTCGCAGCCGTGGCAGGCGCGCTCATGGCCTACTCGCTGTCGGCCCATCAGCGTATTCGCAGCATGGCGCTGCATGACCATCTCACCGGCCTGGCCAACCGCCGCCAGTTCAAGCTGCGGGGACAGGACCTGTTTGCGCTGGCCCGACGCAGCGGCTGCCAGCTGACCCTGCTGAATATCGATATCGACGATTTCAAGTCCATCAACGACACCTACGGGCATGCCGCCGGCGATGCCGTGCTGGTCTATGTCGCCAACACGCTGCGTACGTGCTGCCGGGAATCCGACCTGCTGGCGCGGGTGGGCGGCGACGAGTTTGTGGTGCTGCTACCGGACACCCCGGCGGGACCGCCGCTGGATGCGCTGTTGGATCGCCTGCATGCGGCGATTGATGTCATGGTGCCCGGCGCCGCGGTTCCCATCAGGCTGCACATCAGCATCGGCGTGGCGACATGCAGCGATGCCACGCCCACGCTGGATGCCCTGATGCATGAGGCGGACGAGGCAATGTATCGCGCCAAAGAAAAGGCGGCTGGTTGAGTGTGCGCACACGCCTGAAAGGAGGCATGATGCGCAACGGCCCGCCCGATCCACTTCCGGTTTTCTCATCTTATGATTCTCGACACGCTTGCCCATGCCGAACGTTATCGCGCGCTCCATCCACTGTTTGAACGTGCCTTCGATTTCCTGCGCGATACTGACCTGATGGCGCTCGCCCCCGGCAAGCACGACGTACAAGGCGAGCAGATTTTCGCCATCGTCGAGGCATGCGAGGGGCGCACGCGGGCGGAGGCGAAGCTGGAGTGCCATCGGCGCTACATCGACATCCAGCTGGTGCTGGCAGGCGTCGACGAGATGGGCTGGAAACCGGTGGCCGAATGCCTGGACCCTCAGACGGAATACGACGCAGCGCGTGACATCCGCTTCTTTAACGACACGCCGTCCAGCTGGATCGCCACGCCGCCGGGGGCGTTCTGCCTGTTTTTCCCCGAGGACGCGCATGCGCCGCTGGTTGGTACGGGCATGATCCGCAAGGTGGTGGTGAAGATCGCGGTCTAGCTATGGGTATTTCCATAAAACGTGACATGTTTTTCACCACCGTTCGGGCTGAGCTTGTCGAAGCCTGTCCTGAGCTTGCCGAAGTGGCCCCGTGCCCACTCGGAAATGCCCTTCGACAAGCTCAGGGCGAACGGAATTTCGTCATGCGCAATGGAAACCCCAATAATTCTAGTAGTGCGGCGGGATCTCGTCGCGCGGCGTGCGCGTCTCGTCGGGCCGGCTGTCCTTCATCCTTTCGTTCAGCAGGCGCAGCTGCTGCTGCAAGGAGTCGATCTGGTCCTGCTGGCGGACCACGATCTGGTTCAGTGTCTCGAGCAGGTCTTCGGCAAAAGCGAGCTTGGTTTCGAGTTCGGTGAGGCGCGCGTCACTCATGGCTGTTTGGTCCGGGGAAGCAAGGGCACGACGAGTTTTTCCAGCCGGGGGTAATGCAGCTGTCCGGCGACCTTGTGACGGATATGGCCGTCGGCATCGAGGATGAACGAGGTCGGCACGGTCGAGACGTTGCCAAACGCCGCGGCCACCGAGGCATTGGTCGGCGCGGCCCGGAACGTATAGCCCTTGTCCTTCATCCAGGCGTCGATTTTCTCCGGCGGGTCGTCGACGCTGATCGACACGACGTCGAATCCGCGGCTGCGGTAATCCTGCCAGAAGGCGTCGATCACCGGCTTTTCCTTGCGGCAGTAGGGACACCATGTCGCCCAGAAGTTCACCAGCACGACTTTCCCTTTTAGTGCGTCGCTGGTCAGCGCGCTGCCGTCGGTCAAGGTGACCTGCCAGGGCGGGACGGCATGGTTTTCATCGCTGACCTCGGCCGGCGGCCGAAACCACAGCCAGGCGACCAAACCCAGTAAAATCAGGGTCAGCGGACTCGGTGTCCATTTTTTTACGAAGGCGCGTCTATCCATGTTGTGGCTGAAATCGTTTCATATCGTGATGGTGGTCAGCTGGTTCGCCGGCCTGTTCTACCTGCCGCGCATCTTCGTCAACCTCGCGATGGAAACCCACGAAGCCGCCTACGACCGCCTGCTGTTGATGGCGCGCAAATTGTATCGGTTCGTTACCCCCATCATGTGGCTGACCCTCGCCACCGGTATCGGGCTGTGGCTGGCGTATTTCCCGTTCAGCATGAACTGGATGTGGGCCAAGCTTACGCTGGTCGCCGGTCTGGTCGGTTATCACCATGTCTGCAAGGGCCTGCTGCGTGCATTCGAAGCCAGACAGAACGTCAAGTCGCACATATGGTTCCGCTGGTTCAACGAAATCCCCGTGATCGTGCTGCTGGTCGTGGTATTGCTGGTGGTGCTGAAACCGTTTTAAGCATTCTTGAAAGGTTTTTTTGAAGCCCGAACCCCGCCGTAAACCTGCGCCGCATCCCGTCCGCCCCGAGCGTGAGGCCCTGCCGCCCGCCAGCCATTTCGCCACCTGCCCGCGCGGGCTGGAGGAATTGCTGATCGCCGAACTGAACGCCGCCGGTGCACAGGTCGTGCGCCAGCTGCCCGCCGGCGTGCTGTTCATGGCCGACGCCGCCGCCGAAATGCGCGCCAATCTCACCTCGCGCATCGCCACCCGCATCCTGCGCAAGGTCGGCTATACCCGTTATCGCAAGGAAGAGCACATCTACCGCGCTGCACTCGACCTGCCATGGCCGGAGTGGTTCGACGTCAGCAAGACCATCGCGGTCAAGGTCGGCGCGCAGAACGCGCCCTTGAAGAGCCTCAACTTCATCACGTTGAAGATCAAGGACGCCATCTGCGACCGCTTCCGCGAGGAAACGCGCGAGCGTCCCAGCGTCGACACCGAGGCGCCCGACGTGCCGGTATATGCCTTCTTCACCCCGGACGCGGTGACCTTCTACCTCGACACCAGCGGCGAGCCGCTGTTCAAGCGCGGCTTCAAGCGCGAGGCGAGCGCGGCGTCGATCAAGGAAAACCTCGCCGCCGGCCTCTTGCTGCTGTCCGGCTGGGAGCCCGGCACACCGCTGCTCGACCCGATGTGCGGCGCCGGCACCATCCTGCTCGAAGCGGCCGACATGGCGCTGAACCGCGCGCCGGGGCGCAGCCGCCATTTCGCCTTCGAACACTACCGGGATTTCGATGCCGCGCTGTGGCAGCGCATCAAGGCGGAAGCGAAGGCCAAGGAAAAGCCGCTCACGCATCTGCCCATCTTCGGCGCCGACCAGGACCGCTGGGTGCTCGACAAGGCGCGCAACAACCTCGCCGCCGCCGGCTATGCGGATACCATCGAACTCAAGGTTTCCGATGTGCTCGACCTCAAGCCGCCGACGCCGGTCGGCACCATCGTCACCAACCCGCCCTACGGCGAGCGCATCGGCGACGTCGAGGACCTCGCCGACTGGTATCCGCTGCTGGGCGACTGGCTGAAGCAGAACTTTGCCGGCTGGGAGGCGTGGATCATCTCGGGCGATCCCCTGCTGCCGAAGGCGATTGGGTTAAAGGCGAGCCGCCGCATCCCGCTGTTCAACGGGCAGATCGAGACGCGGTTTTTGCAGTACAAGCTGATTGCGGGGTCGATGAAGGTGAAGAAATCGGATGTTGGGGTGGCTGGCGACAATGGAGTCTGACTGTATTTCTACGAACAAGGAAAGTACGGTCGTGGAGCAATCAGACCAGTCGCTGGCCGAGGGAGCGATACCCAATAGGTATGTCGCATTCTGCGATGTCCTTGGCTTCTCCCATGCGGTAGAGAACCACTTCGAAGCCACAATTCGTCTGTACAAGGAGTTCCAAAAACGGATATCTGATTGGCCGTTCCCCGAGAAGGCAAATATCTCGGTCTACTCCGACTCAATTCTCATTGTTTGCGATGAATTGCCACCGCTCCTCTATGCAGTGCAAAGCCTGTGGTTCGCTACTCTCGCTCAGAACTGGCTCATCAGAGGTGGAATCGCTTATGGAAAATACTGGGAGGACCGGAGCAATGGAAACCTCTTCGTCGTCAGCGATGCCTTGGTTAGAGCGGTACGCCTCGAATCGACAGTAAAGGTGCCCGGTGTCGTCTTGTCCTCAGAGGTTGAAGTACCACTAGCGGCATGGGTAGCGCGGTTTCGCGATGGACCGTTCTCAGCGCCACTCTTGCACTTCGATGGACTCAACGTGGTGAACCCATTTAATCCATATTGGTTTGCCTCGGCAAGGATGCGCGTTGTTCAACTACGCGATCAATTTCCCCAACATTCAGCCAAGTATGAATGGTTCTTAAAGATGTCAGACCAGGTTGCAGCTCACGAGCCCTTGGTGCCAGATTCAGTCATCAAAGAATTGCTTGCCAGGGGCATCATTGAAAACATTCGCGAGAAAAGAGAATGAACGAAAATAAAAAAGGGGTGCCAAGCACCCCGTTTTCTTTTCCATTCCCAACCGCTTACACGATATCGAGGTGATCCAGCCCCGCCATCATGTCGCGGCCCTTGGCTTCCTGGCCGTGCAGCTTGATCTGCAGGCGCAGGTCGTTGAGGCTGTCGGCATTGCGTAGCGCATCCTCGTAGGAAATCATCCCGGCTTCGTAGAGGTCGAACAGCGCCTGGTCGAAGGTCTGCATGCCGAGCTCGCGCGACTTCGCCATGATTTCCTTGATCTCGTGGACGTGGCCTTTGAAGATCAGGTCGGCGATCAGCGGCGAGTTGAGCAGGATCTCGACCGCGGCGACGCGGCCGTTGCTGCCCTTGCGCGGGATCAGGCGCTGCGAGATGAAGGACTTCAGGTTCAGCGACAAATCCATCAGCAGCTGGTCGCGCTTTTCCTCGGGGAAGAAGTTGATGATGCGGTCGAGCGCCTGGTTGGCGCTGTTGGCGTGCAGCGTCGACAGGCACAGGTGGCCGGTCTCGGCGAAGGCGATCGCGTATTCCATGGTGTCGCGGTCGCGGATTTCGCCGATCAGGATGACGTCGGGCGCCTGGCGCAGGGTGTTCTTCAGCGCGGAGAACCAGTTGTCGGTGTCGATGCCGACCTCGCGCTGGGTGATGATGGATTTCTTGTGCTCGTGCACGTATTCGATCGGGTCCTCGACCGTGATGATGTGGTCGGCGGCGTTTTCGTTGCGGTAGCCCACCATCGCAGCCAGCGAGGTCGATTTACCGGTGCCGGTACCGCCGACGAAGATCACCAGCCCCCGCTTGATCATGGCGACGTCGCGCAGGATGGGCGGCAGGTTCAGCTCCTCCATCTTCGGGATCTTGGTGTTGATGGTCCGCATCACCACGCCGACGCGGCCCTGCTGCACGAAGACGTTGACGCGAAAGCGGCCGATCTCGGGCGGGCTGATCGCGAAGTTGGATTCGTTGGTGGCCTCGAAATCCTTCCATTGCCGCTCGTTCATGATCGAGCGCGCCAGTTCGCTGGTATGCGCGGGCGTCAGGCTCTGGTTCGACACCGGCGTGATCTTGCCGTCGACCTTGATGGCCGGCGGGAAACCGGCGGTGATGAAAAGGTCGGAGGCGTTCTTCGCCAGCATCAGGCGCAGCAGGTCGTGGATGGTTTTTTCGGCATTCATTGGGTCAATCCTTGATTCGGGCCGGGTCTCAGCCCATGAAGGCGTCTTTGTTCTGCGCGGCGGCACGCGCCACGCCCGGGGCGACCACGTTCCGCCGGACCAGGTCCTGCAGGCACTGGTCGAGCGTCTGCATGCCCAGGTTGCCGCCGGTCTGGATCGACGAGTACATCTGCGCCACCTTGTTCTCGCGGATCAGGTTGCGGATGGCCGGTGTGCCGATCATGATCTCGTGCGCGGCGACGCGGCCGTTGCCGTCCTTGGTCTTCAGCAGCGTCTGCGAGATCACGGCGCGCAGCGATTCGGACAGCATCGAACGCACCATTTCCTTCTCTGCCGCGGGGAACACGTCGACCACGCGGTCGATGGTCTTGGCGGCGGACGACGTATGCAGCGTGCCGAACACCAGGTGGCCGGTTTCGGCGGCGGTTAGCGCGAGGCGAATGGTTTCCAGGTCGCGCAATTCGCCGACCAGGATGACGTCCGGGTCTTCCCGCAGCGCCGAGCGCAGGGCGTTGTTGAACGATAGCGTATGCGGACCGACCTCGCGCTGGTTGATCAGGCATTTCTTGCTCTGGTGCACGAATTCGATCGGGTCCTCGACGGTGAGGATGTGCGCGTACTGGTTCTCGTTGACGTAGTCCATCATCGCCGCCAGCGTGGTCGACTTGCCCGAGCCGGTCGGGCCGGTCACCAGCACGATGCCGCGCGGCTGGTCGGAGATTTCCTTGAAGATGGGCGGGGCGTTGAGCTCCTCCAGCGTCAGCACTTTCGACGGAATCGTCCGGAACACCGCGCCGGCGCCATACTGCTGGTTGAAGGCGTTGACCCGGAAGCGCGCCAGCGAAGGAATCTCGAACGAGAAGTCGATTTCCAGCGTTTCCTCGTACACCTTGCGCTGGCTGTCGTTCATGATGTCGTACACCATGCGGTGCACGTCCTTGTGGTCCATCGGCGGCAGGTTGATGCGGCGGATGTCGCCGTTGACGCGGATCATCGGCGGCAGGCTTGCGGAGAGGTGTAAGTCGGACGCCTTGTTCTTGACGGCAAAAGCCAGCAGTTCGGAAATATCCACGCGTGCCTCGTTCAGTGTTGGATGGGGGTTTTGTCAGATAATAAACGCTATGGATAACGGTCTGGAAACGCGCAAACTTGAGCCCGGCACGCTGCCGGGCAGCAGCCTGGCAGGTGCTCGCTTGCAGGCTGTGCAGGCGCGTCTCGCGCAGGCTGCGGCCGAAGCCGGGCGCAGTGCGGCGGAGATAGGCCTGCTGGCCGTCAGCAAGACCTTCGGCGCGGCGGCGGTGCGCGATCTGGCCGCCTGTGGCCAGCGCGAATTCGGCGAGAATTATGTGCAGGAAGCACTGGAAAAGCAGGCGGCCCTGCGCGATCTGCCGCTGGTGTGGCATTTCATCGGGCCGATCCAGAGCAACAAGACGCGGGCGATCGCCGAGAATTTCAGTTGGGTGCACAGCGTCGACCGGCTGAAAATTGCCGAGCGCCTGTCTGCGCAGCGTCCGGCCGGCTTGCCGCCGCTGCAGGTCTGCATCGAGGTGAATGTCAGCGGCGAGGCCAGCAAGGGCGGCGTGGCACCGGCCGAACTGCCCGCGCTGGCGGCGGCCGTGGCGGTGCTCCCCGGCCTGCGCTTGCGCGGCCTCATGGCGATCCCCGCGCCGACCGTGGACACAGCGACGCAGCGTGCCGCATTCCGGCAGGTACGTGAACTGTTTGACGATCTGAACATGCGCGACCATGCGCTCGATACCCTGTCGATGGGCATGTCGGGCGATCTGGAAGCGGCGATTCTGGAGGGCGCGACCATCGTTCGGGTCGGAACCGCTCTCTTTGGTGAAAGGAATTACCTCGGATGATTCATAAATTGACGCGCGCCCTCGCTGGTCTTTTGTTTCGTATGGAAACTTTGCTCAGTCGAGCGTATGAATCACTACGCCACTCCTTCCCCAAATTCCCCTACAAAACAAAATCCTGCGCGATCATCGCGCGAATTCATGAAACACCCGAGGTGAAACATGCATAAAGTGAGTTTTATTGGTGGCGGCAACATGGCGGCCGCCATCATCGGCGGTTTGATCGCCAGCGGCACCCAGCCCACCGACATCGAGGTGGTGGAAATCAATGCCGACGCCCGGGCACAGCTGTCCGCGCGCTTCGGCGTCGTGACCCATACGGACCTGTCGCAGGCGCGGCTGCATGGCCTGATCGTGCTGGCGGTCAAGCCGCAGACCCTGCCGGACGTGGCGGCCTCCCTGGCGTCCCGGCTCGCAGGCCATCTGGTGATCTCGATCGTCGCCGGGATTCGCGTGGCTGACCTTGCGCGCTGGCTGGGCGGGCATGGCCGTATCGTCCGCACCATGCCCAATACGCCGGCGCTGGTCCAGGCAGGGGTGACCGGCCTGTATGCGCCGCCGGACGTCGACCAGGACGCGCGCTCGCAGGCCGAAGCGGTCTTGCGAGCCGTGGGCGGCGTGGTGTGGGTCGAGGACGAGTCCTGGCTGGATGCCGTGACGGCGGTATCGGGCAGCGGCCCCGCCTATGTGTTCTATTTCATCGAGTCGCTGGAGGCTGCCGCCGTGGCGCAGGGCCTGCCGGCCGCCACGGCGCGCCAGCTGGCGCTGCAGACCTTTTTCGGCGCGGCCAAGCTGGCGCTCGAATCGGGCGAGGAGCCGGCCGTCCTGCGCCAGCGGGTCACGTCCAAGGGCGGCACCACGGAACGCGGCCTCGCGGCCCTGGAGGCGGCCGCGGTGAAGCGCGGCATTGGCCAGGCGGTGGAGGCGGCCAGCCTGCGCAGCGCCGAACTGGGCGATGAACTGGGGCGACTCGCATGATTGCAGGTGCGTTGACCTTCCTGATCCAGACGCTGGGCAACCTGTTCGTGATTGCCGTATTGCTGCGTTTCATGATGCAGCTGTACCGGGTGCCGTTTCGTAATCCCTTCTCGCAATTCATCGTTGCCGTCACCGATTTTGCGGTCAAGCCCCTGCGCCGGGTGGTGCCGGGCCTGTATGGCCTGGACTGGGCGTGCCTGCTGCTCGCCTGGCTGGTCGAACTGGTGGTGGTGATAGCGAGCTACTGGCTGGATGGCTTTCCATTCGCGCTGGCGGGAGGCAAAGTGTGGCCGGTCATGCTCGGTCTGGCGGCGATACGGCTGGTCAGCCTGACGGTGTACATGATCATCGGCCTGACCCTGGTGCGCGCGGTGCTGTCCTGGGTGAATGCGAATACCCCGCTGATGCCGGTGGTCTATGAGTTGACTGAACCGTTTCTGCGTCCCCTGCGCCGCATCGTTCCGATGGTCGGCCAGGTCGACCTGACGCCGCTGGTGCTGTTCATCCTGTGCCAACTGGTCCTGATGGTGCCGGTATTGGCGATCGAACGGGCCTTGCTTGGCGCACTCTGATTCAGATTCACAACCAACCGTGACTTTGTCGATTTCACCTCGCCGTGCTATTTGCACTGTCTTCGGCTCATCTTCGCGTCACAGTTGGTTGTGAACCCGAATAAACCGCCGGTCTGGGCGCACCGCAATGGTGCGGACTGGCTGCTGGAGTTGCACGTGCAGCCAGGCGCGAAGGTGACCGCCGCCGTCGGCGAGCATGGCGGCCGCCTGAAACTAAAGATTGCCGCCCCGCCGGTCGATAACAAAGCGAATGCGCATCTGTTGGCCTGGCTGGCCGCGCGACTGGGGCTGCCGAAATCCGCGGTGCGCCTGGTTCGGGGCGAAACTTCGCGGCAGAAGACCGTGGTGGTGTGTGGCGCCGACGCACCCTGGCGTGATATCGAGACAAGCAGTCGAACATGAGTATCCATCTGGAACAGGAAGTCGCCGAGTACAGCGAGCGGCGGTTGCGGCTGGCGACGGCGATCACCGACTACGCCGACTGGCTCGACCGCCAGCACGGCATCGATGCCGAACGCACCCTGCGCCTGGCCGACACCGCAGCAGGCCTGCGCCAGGACAAGCTGGTGGTGGCCTTCGTGGCCGAGTTTTCGCGCGGCAAGACCGAGCTCATCAATGCCCTGTTCTTTGCCAACCACGGCCAGCGCCTGCTGCCGTCCGACGCCGGGCGCACCACCATGTGCCCGACTGAACTGTTCTCGAATCCGGAAGAGGTGCCGAGCCTCTGCCTGCTGCCGATCGAAACGCGCCGCCGCGGCGAATCGCTGGCGCGCCTCAAGCACATGCCGATCGAGTGGTGCCGGGTCTTGCTCGATCCTGCCGATCCGCGCCAGTTGCAGGAAAGCCTGAAAAAACTGACTGAAACCAAATCGATGCCGGCGGTGGATGCCATCGAAATGGGCCTATGGAACGGCGAGGACGCCAGCGAGCGCCACCTGCTGCGCGCCGACGGTACCGTGGAGGTGCCGGCCTGGCGCTACGCCATGGTCAATTACCCCCACCCGCTGCTACAGGCCGGGCTGACGATCCTGGACACCCCGGGACTCAACGCGCTGGGCGCCGAACCCGAGCTCACCCTGTCAGTGATCCCCAATGCGCATGCGGTGATGTACCTGCTGGCCACCGATACCGGGGTGACGCGCTCGGATCTCGAAATCTGGCAGAAACATGTCCACCGCCATTCCAACTACCACGTGGCGGTCCTTAACAAGATCGACATGCTGTGGGACGAACTCAAGAGCGATGCCGAAGTGCAGGCGACCATCGAACGCCAGGCCGAGGAAACCGCGCGCGTACTGAAGCTGCCGCGTAGCCGTGTGTTCACCGTGTCGGCGCAGAAAGCGCTGGCGGCCACGATTCGAGGAGATGTGGCGCTGCGCGTGCGTTCCGGTATCGAATCGCTGGAGTATCTGCTGGCGCATCAGGTGATCCCGGCGCGACGTGACATGCTCTACCATGCGGTCAGCCGCGAAGTGGCGGCGCTGCTCGACGAGAGCCGGACCGATCTGGCCGCGCGACTCAAACGCAGCAGCGACGAACTGATCCAGCTGACCCAGTTGTCGGGCAAGAACCGCGAACTGATCGAACAGACGCGTGCCAGCCTGCAACAGGAAAAGGACAGTTACGACGCCACCGCCGACCAGTTCCGCGCGACCCGGAAAATGGTGCAGGGACAGGGCGAACATCTGCTGTCGAACCTGTCTGAAGATACGCTGGACACGATCCTGAAAGCGGCCCGCGACGCCATGGAAAACAGCTGGACCACGCGCGGACTGACCAGCGGCATCCGCCACCTGAGCGAAGAGATGGGCGGCCGCTTCCAGCAGGCGACCCGTCTGGCGGACAACATGCTCGATGCGCTCGATCAGGCCTATATGCGGTTTCACCGCAAGCACAATCTGCCGAAGATGCAGGTTCCGCGGCTCGATCTGGGCGCCTATCGCAACCGGCTGGACGCGCTGACCCGCGAGACGGACGCTTTCTGTAAGGATCCCGCCAACCTGATGCTGGAAAAACGTTTCATGATCCGGCGTTTTTATGCCGGCCTGGCCGAGGAGGCGCGCAAGGCATTCAAGCTCGCGCGGCTGGAGGCGGAGCGCTGGCTGCGTATCGCGCTCGATCCCATCATGACGCGCATCCGCGAGCACAAGCAGTATCTCGACACGCGGCTGGCCAGCCTGCAGCGCATCCTGGAAAACATGGGCACGCTGCACAGCCGCATGGCGCAGATCAAGCAGGAGATCAGCACGCTGCGCCACGACAAGCTCGAACTCGCCCGCATGGCCGAGCAGCTCGCGGCTTAGGGTTCCGCCAGACTCGACTAGCCGTTCAGGCGTTCCAGCAGCACCGAGGTCTTGTCCGGGTCAGTGTTCTTCAGCAATCGCTGCGTGGCCGAAGTCAATTCGTCCAGGTGGGATTTCAGCACCTGCTGCTTGACCTGCAGCAGGCTGGCGGGCTGCATCGAAAACGTCCGCAGCCCCAGCCCCAGCAGCAAGCGCGTCAGCAGCGGATCCCCCGCCATTTCCCCGCATACCGAAACCGGTTTGCCGGCCTTGTCGCCGGCCCGGATAGTCAGCTGGATGAGGTTGAGCACCGCGGGATGCAGCGGATCGTACAGATGCGCGACGCTGTCGTCGGCGCGGTCGATCGCCAGCGTGTACTGGATCAGGTCATTGGTGCCGATCGACAGGAAGTCGAGCTGCTCGGCGAAGAAGTTGGCCGAAAGCGCGGCGGCGGGGACTTCGATCATGCCCCCGAGCAGGATGCCTTCGTCGAATTTCAGCCCGTCCTTGCGCAGCGAGGCCTTGGCCTCGTCGATGCGTTGCAGGGTCTGCCGCAACTCCATGAAACTTGCCAGCATGGGAATGAGGATGCGTACCTGGCCATGGACCGATGCCCGCAGGATCGCGCGCAACTGGGCATGGAACAGGCCGGGTTCGGCCAGGCACAGGCGGATCGCACGCAGGCCCAGTGCCGGGTTGTCGGCCACGGTGTGGCCCCACGGCGCCTGCTTGTCGGCGCCCAGGTCGAGCGTGCGGATGGTGACCGGCTTGCCGTCCAGCGCTTCGGCCACCGCCTTGTAGGATTCGTATTGTTCTTCCTCGCTCGGCAGGTCGCTGCGGTTGAGGAAGAGGAATTCGCTGCGGAACAGGCCGATGCCGTGCGCACCCGCGGCCTTCACCGCGTCGATGTCGGAGAGCAACTCGATGTTGGCCATCAGTTCGACCGGCGTGCCGTCCAGGGTGGCCGATTTGCTGGTCTTCAGCCGCTTGAGCTTGTCGGTATCGATGCGCCATTGATTCTGCCGCAGCCGGTATTCGGCCAGCACCGACTCGTCCGGATTGACGATCACCACGCCGTCGCGGCCATCGACGATCAGCAGGTCGTGGTCGCGGATCAGGCCGCGCCCATTGTGCAGCGCCATCACCGACGGCATGCCCATGCTGCGCGCCAGGATCGCCGTATGCGACGTGGTGCCGCCGAGATCGGTGATGAAGGCGGCGAAATGCACGTTCTTGAAGATGACCATGTCGGCCGGCGACAGCTCGTGCGCGACCAGGATGCGTTCGCTGTCGAAGTCGACGTCCAGCGGCAGGTGGCTGGGGTGGCCCATCAATGCCTTCAGCACGCGTTGAACCACCTGCACCACGTCTTCCTGGCGGCTGCGCAGATAGGCGTCGTCGATTTCCTCGAAGCGTGCCACCAGCGCTTCCATCTGCTGCGCCAGCGCCCATTCGGCGTTGCACTGGGTTTCGCGGATCAGGTGCTTGGGCGCCTCGGCGATCATCGAGTCGCCGAGGAACATCAGGTGCATGTCGAGAAACGCGGACAGCTCGGCCGGCGCATTGGGCGGAATGTGGCTGCGCAGGACTTCCAGTTCGGCACGGGTGGCGAGGATGGCCTCGTCGAAGCGCGCCAGCTCGTCCTTGATGTATTTGCGGTCGAGCATGTACTGCGGCACTTCGATGCGCGCATTGGAGGTGAGGTGGGCATAGCCGATGGCGATGCCGCCGGAGACGCCGATGCCGTGCAGCGAGAAGCTCACAGTTCTTCTCCGAAGCCGCTGGAAATCAGGCCCGCCAGCGCATCGATGGCTTCCGCCTCGTCGTCGCCGTCGGTTTCCAGGGTGATGGTGCTGCCCTTGGCGGCGGCCAGCATCATCACGCCCATGATGCTCTTGGCATTGACCCGACGGCCGTTGCGCGACATGAATACACTGCTCTTGAAGCTGGAGGCCAGCTGGGTCAGCCGGGCCGATGGGCGCGCGTGCAGCCCCAGCTTGTTGACGATTTCAACGTCCCGTTGCTGCATGGCACATGGTCTCGGAAATATGGTTGATGCTGTTGCGGCCGCCTTCGACGATGCGCTCGATGAGCTGCGGCAATGCCAGGGTGTCGCGGTAGTTCAGCGCCTTCAGAAGCATCGGCAGGTTGACACCGGAAACGCCTTCGATATGGGCGGGTTCGAGCAGGCGGCACAGCGTATTGCTGGGCGTGGCGCCGTACACGTCGGTCAGCACCAGGATGCCGTCGCCCTCGTCCAGTTCGGCCAGGCGGGACTGCAACGCCTTCTGCCGCTCGTCCGGATCGGCATGGCCGATGAAATCCAGCGTGGCGAGGCCGCGCGGACGCTGCCCCAGCACGTGGGTGGCACATTCGACCAGGCTGTCGGCGAGCGAGCCATGGGCGACGATGAGAATGCCTATCATGGGGTGGATGTCAGGCCAAAAACGACATTCTAGCGAAGCCGGGCTTTCATTGCTGGCGAGACATGGATTTGCCCGGCGGCGTCCACCGCCAGATAGTGGGCGATACCCAGCCGGGACGCGTTGTCGGCCAGCCGGGCGGCGCCGTCGATGAAGAGCGGTTTGGACAGCGCGTCCGAACGTGTCCCGGCATGATCGCCCGACACCAGGATCGTGACCGATTGCATGCCGGATGCCGGCCAGCCGGTGCGCGGATCGATCAGGTGGCAGTAGCGATGCCCACCGGCCTCGAAATAGCGCTGGTAATCGCCCGAGGTGCCGATTGCGTCGCCGTCGTGCAGATCCAGCGTGGCCAGCGTGCCGGGCTTGCGCGGGTGCTGGATGCCGACGCGCCATGGACGGTCGCCATGCTGTCCCAGCGCGATGACATTGCCGCCGATGTTCACCAGTGCGTTTTTGATGCCGTGGGATGTCAGGATGCGAACGGCCTCATCCAGTGCGTAGCCTTTGGCGTAGCCGCCGAGATCCAGCTGGATGGCCGGATTGTCGCTCCAGACCTGGTTGTGTTCGATATGCAGGTCTTCCATGCGCGGTGCTGCCTTCACCCAGCGTGCAATGGCGGCGGCATCCGGTACGTTCCCCTGCGGCGTGTCGGCATGGAATCCCCACAATGCAATCAGGTTGCCGATGGTTGGGTTGAACAGGTCGTTCGACCGGGCCGAAATCGTTTGGGCGTCACGCAGCATGGCGGCGAGCTCGGGGGAGACGGGAATGCGCGCCCCTTTGGCCAGTCCGGCGTTGAGCCGCGACAGTTCGCTCGGTTGCCAGGCATGCAATTGGTGATGCAGTGCATCGAAACGCGCCAGTACGGCGGCGATCGCCTGTTGGGCCTGCGTTTCCGGTGCGTCGTAGACACTGACTTCGACCAAGGTGCCGAATACGTAGGATTGCTGCTGAACCAGTGGCGGCGAACTGCAGGCGGCCAGGGCGAGGGGCATGAGCAGCAGCCACAGAATGAGCCGTGCGATGTCTCCATTCATGGCGCTGGCGTTCGACGTGGCAGGGTTCACAACAGCATTCTCAGCTTGCGGCCACCGGCAACGGAAAACCCCTCACGCTCATAAAACGCCAGGGTTCTATCGAATTGCGGGAGCGGCGGGGTGGTGACTTCCAGCCGTTTCCATCCTCGCGCCGTGCCGTATGCCCTGGCTTCGGAAACCAGCCGCATTCCCAGACTGCGGGTGCGGTATGCCGGGCGAACGTACAGTTCCGGGATCGTGCCGAAAGCGCCTTCGGCATACAGCGCGTGGCATTCGCAGAGCGCCACGAAGCCGACCGGATCGCTGTGGGCAGGCCGGGCCACAAAGACGACATAGGTCCCGTTGGCCAGGTATGCCTCCAGTCTTGCGGTCGTTTCCTGGAGATTGAAGTTGAAAGCGCGGGTGTCGATCGCGTTCATGATTTCCGCGAGCAATTCGCCGACCAGGACGGCAATCGCGGGGGCATCCTTCGTATGGGCCTGCTGAATCAGGATGTCGGCGGTCATCCCGGCGACTGTTCGGCGAGCCGGGTGTGCTCGACCGCGGCGATGAATTGTGCGGCAACGTCGTGCCCGGTCTGCGCGGCGATTTCCTGGAAACCGGTCGGACTGGTGACGTTGATTTCGGTGAGGCAGTCGCCGATCACGTCGAGCCCGGCGAGGAAGATGCCGTGGTGTTTCGCCCACGGCGCGATGGTTTCGGCGATCTCGCGGTCGCGCATGGACAGGGGTTGCGCACGGGCCGTGCCGCCGGCGGCGAGGTTGCCGCGCGTTTCGCCCGCCAGGGGAATGCGCGCCAGCGCCCAGGGCACCACCTCGCCGTCGATCAGGAGGATGCGTTTGTCGCCGTCCTTGATTTCCGGCAGGTAGCGTTGCGCCATGATGGCGCGGCGGCCGCGCTGCGTCAGCGTTTCGAGGATGGCGTTGCGATTGAGGTCGGATTGCGTCAGGCGGAAGATGCCACTGCCGCCCATTTCGGTGAGGGGCTTGACGATGATGTCCTGGTGCTCGGCGAGGAAACGCCCGATATTTGCGGCATCGGCGGCAACCAGGGTGGGGGCGACGAATTGAGGAAAATTGAGGATCGCCAGTTTCTCGTTGAAATCGCGCAGGGCGGCCGGCCGGTTCAATACGTGCGCGCCATTGGCTTCGGCGATGCCCAGCAGATGGGTGGCCAGCAGATAATCGGTGTCCACCGGCGGGTCGGTGCGCATCACCACAGTGTCGAAATCCTTCAGGGCGCGAACATCGCTTTGCGTGACGCGGTACCAGTCGTCGTCGGCGCGTATTTCAAGCGCGACGCAGGCCGTACAGGCGATGCCGCTTGCGATGTGCAATTGGCTGGCCTCGGCGGCGAACACGGCATGGCCGCGCGCCACGGCGGCGCGCATCATGGCCACCGAACTGTCCTTGTAGGGCTTGAGGCCGGCCAGGGGATCGACGATGAACAGCAGTTTCATGCAGCGGCAACCGCGTTTTCGGTGTTCTCGGCCTCGTTGAGCGCTTCGTCGAGCTCGATGCTGGCGGCCAGCATCGCCAGCCGCGCAATCACCCCATAGGCATAGAAGCGGTTGGGCGCGGCGTCGGGGTTGGCGCTGCGGTCGGGCGTCAGGCAGGTGTCGTCGAACGCCAGGGGCACGAAATGCATGCCGGGGCTGTTGAGGTTCTCGTCCGACCCGCGCCCGGTGTGCACGCGGTAGAAGCCGCCGACGACGAAATGGTCGAGCATGTAGACCACCGGTTCGGCGACCGCGCCGTTGATGCTTTCGAAGGTATAGACCCCTTCCTGGATCAATACCTCGCTGAAGGCGAGCCCTTCCTTGCCGACCGCCATCTTGTTGCGCTGCTTGCGGTTGAGTTCGCGCACGTCGTCCGGCGATTTCACCGTCATGATCCCCATGCCATAGGTGCCGGCGTCGGCCTTGACGATGACGAAGGGCGGCTGGTCGATGCGGTACTCGTCGTATTTGAGCTGGATCTTGTCCAGCATCTCGCCCACTTTCTCGGCCAGGCATTCTTCGCCCTGGCGCGCCTGGAAGTCGATCTTGCCGCAGTGGTTGAAATAGGGGTCGATCAGCCAGGGGTCGATGCCGACCAGCCGGGAGAATTCGCTGGCGACGTGCTGGTAGGCCGCGAAATGGCTCGACTTGCGGCGGGTCGCCCAGCCGGCGTGCAGCGGCGGCATGATGGTCTGCTCGATGCCCTTGAGGATATCGGGCACGCCCGCCGAAAGGTCGTTGTTGAGCAGCACTGCGCAGGGGTCGAAGCCCTCCAGCCCGACGCGGTCGCCCTTGCGGACGAGCGGCTCCAGCGTGAGACGCCCGCCGGCTGGCAGTTCCAGCGTGGTCGGCTGGGTGATCTCGGGAATCAGGGTGCCGATGCGCACGATCAGACCGGTCTGGCGCAGGATGTGCGCGAGCACCGCGACGTTCTGCAGGTAGAAGGTATTGCGCGTGTGGTTCTCCGGGATCAGCAGCAGGCGCTGGGCGTCGGGACAGATCTTTTCCACCGCGCCCATTGCCGCGTGGATGGACAGCGACATGAACGACGGGTTGAGGTTGTTGAAGCCGCCCGGAAACAGATTGGTGTCGACCGGTGCCAGCTTGAAGCCCGCGTTGCGGATGTCAACCGAGGTATAGAACGGCGCCGACTGTTCCTTCCATTGCTGGCGAAACCAGTGCTCGATGGTCGGCTGGGCATCGAGCAGGCGTTTTTCCAACTCCAGCAGCGGGCCGGTGAGTGCAGTGGTGAGGTAAGGAACCATAGAATAGGGCTTTCGAAGAAGGTTTTATTTTAGGCCAAGCCGGATGTTTGACATCGTTTTGTTTCAGCCCGAGATTCCGCCCAACACCGGCAACCTCATCCGCCTTGCGGCCAACACCGGTTGCCGCCTGCACCTGGTCGAGCCGCTGGGCTTCGATCTGTCCGACAAGCAGGTGGCGCGGGCCGGGCTGGATTACCACGACATGGCCTGCGTGACCGTGCATGCCGGGTGGGAAGCGGTGCAGGCGGCCTTGCCCGGCCGGCGCTGGTTTGCGCTCACCACCAAGGGCAGCGCACGCTATGCCGATATCGCCTTTCGGCCGGACGACGTGCTGCTGTTCGGCCCGGAGTCGCGCGGCCTGCCTCCGGATATCCTGGGACAGTTCGACGCGGGCCATCGCCTGCGCCTGCCGATGCTGCCCGGTTCGCGCAGCATGAACCTGTCCAATGCCGTCAGCGTGGTCGTGTTCGAGGCCTGGCGCCAAAACGGCTTTACGGGCGGCGCCTAAGCCCGCAGCACGTAAGGCTGCATCCTCTCGCACACCTTGGACATCACCTGTCTCGATTGACTCCCCGGGCGTCCCATGGTTCGGGTCTTGCCTGCCTGCGCATGAATTCCAGATAGGTCGCGGCGCTAAAGTTTACGTGGGGGAAGACGATATTAAAGATAACGTTATCTATATATGTCATTTATCTTGAATGGTCCGCCGGATAACGTATCGAGAAATAACAGATAGTTGAGGAAGGTATGCGCGTCAATTTGCCCATTACGAATCGTGAATATGAATTGAGCGACGGCGTGTCGCTGGTCTCCAGGACCGATTTGAAGGGGCGAATCATCTACGCAAACCTCGCCTTCATCGAGGCAAGCGGCTTTAGCGAAGCCGAATTGCTCGGGAAACCCCATAATCTTGTCCGCCACACGGACATGCCGGAAGAAGCGTTTTCGGATCTCTGGGCTACCGTGAAAGCCGGCTTGCCCTGGAGCGGCGTGGTGAAGAACCGACGCAAGAATGGGGATTTCTACTGGGTGTTCGCCAACGTGACGCCGGTGCATGAAAACGGCGCGACGAACGGTTATCTGTCGGTTCGAACCAAGCTGTCGCGGGCACAGATAGCTGAAGCCGAGCACCTTTATCGCCAATTCAAGGAGGGCCGGGCGGATCATATGGCGATCCGGCATGGCATGGTCGTCCGTACAGGGCTGCTTGGCCGGTTGATGTCTTTCCGGCGTATTCCGGTCAATCAGCGCATTGCGTTGAGCACCGGGATCGGCGCGGCCTTGATGCTGGGGGTCGGCTTGTTCGGCGGGTGGGAAACCCGCGACCTGGCCAAGGCGGCCGGCGTGCAGAGTGCGTTACCTGCATTGATGGTGACGGCAGGCGGAATCGGTGCGCTCCTGACGCTGTCGTTCGGTTATTTCATCTCGCGCACGATCCTGCGTCCGCTGGACCGTGCGTTGGGCGTCGCACACGCGATCGCAGGCGGCGATCTGTCGCTTCAGTTCGAGGTGTCAGCCTGGGACGAGACCGGCCAGCTGATGCGTGCGCTGACCCAGATGAAGGCCAACATGGTCGGCGCGGTGTCCGATATCGGCTTGAACGTCGAGAGCATCAGGATTGCGGCCAGCGAGATCGCTTCCGGCAACGCAGACCTGTCTGGGCGTACCGAATCGCAGGCATCGAGCCTTGAGGAAACCGCCAGTTCCATGGAAGAGCTCACCAGCACGGTGAAGCAGAATGCCGAACATGCGCGCCATGCCAACCAGCTGGTCGGCTCGACTGCCGAGATTGCTGCCAAGGGCGGGGCGATGGTTGGACAGGTGGTCGACACCATGGCCTCGATCAGTGCCAGTTCGAAGAAAATTGCCGATATCATCGGCGTGATCGACGGTATCGCCTTCCAGACCAATATCCTGGCGCTGAACGCCGCCGTGGAGGCGGCGCGCGCCGGGGAACAGGGGCGCGGTTTCGCCGTGGTCGCGGGCGAAGTCAGGAGCCTGGCGCAGCGTTCCGCCGGCGCCGCCCGCGAGATCAAGTCGCTCATTGGCGATTCGGTGGAAAAGGTCGATCTGGGCAGCAAACTGGTGGGCGAAGCGGGCGGGGCCATGGAGGACATCGTCACTTCGGTGGAACTGGTGGCCGAACTCATGAGCGGGATTGCCACGGCAAGCCAGCAGCAGAGCGCCGGCATCGAGCAGGTCAATCAGGCAGTCGGGCAGATGGACGAAATGACCCAGCAGAATGCTGCGCTGGTGGAGCAGGCCGCAGCGGCGGCAGAGAGCCTGCATGAGCGGGCGGACAAACTTGCCCAGGCTGTGAGCATGTTCCGCCTGCAGCGTGGTGGAACGTCAGTCCGACCCGAGCGTGCCACGCGGCCGGTTTTGCACATGTCGGCCCGAACGACCCGGATGCCGGACGCCTCCAGGGCCATACCGGAAAAGCGGGCGGCCGCGCGCTAGCCAAGGCCGCCTGCCGATCAGATGCAGGCGGTTTGGTCAATAATCGTGGCGCCCTGCCCGCTGCGAGCCTGCAGCCAGGCGATCAGTTCGTTCAAAGGAAGAGGCCGGCTCAGGTGGTAGCCCTGGGCTTGCTCGCATCCCATGCTGGCCAGCAGGGCCAGGGCTTCCGCATCCTCCACGCCTTCCGCGATGACGCGCAGTCCCAGGCTGTGGGCCAGGGCGACAGTGGACCGCACGATGATCGCGTCCTGGGTGTTGCCGTTCATGCCCATGACGAATGAACGGTCGATCTTCAGGGCGCTGAGCGGGAGGCGCCTCAGATAGGCCAGGGAGGAATAGCCTGTGCCGAAATCGTCGACGGCGATGTTCACGCCCATGGCCGCGATTTCCTGCAGCAACGCGACCGAACTGTCCGGGTCGTGCATCAGGGCGGTCTCGGTCAGTTCCAGCTCGACTTCCTGTTCTGGGATGCCATGCCGGGTGATGGCATCCGCAAGCCGGGTCACGTAGTGGGCATCCATCAGGTTGCGTACGGAAAGATTGATGGCCACGGGTTGCGTATACCCCAGGTCGTGCAGGCGCCGTTTGTCCGCCAGCGCCAGGTCCATGATGGCGGTCGTAAAGGGGTGGATGACGTCGTTCATTTCCACCAGATGGATGAAGGCGCCGGGATACAGCAGACCGCGACGGGGGTTCTGCCAGCGCACCAGCGCCTCGAAACCGGTGACCTGTCCGCTCGCAATGTCCAGCTTGGGTTGGTAGTGAAGCACCAATTCCCCGCCTTGGACCGCCTGCACCAGTTCGCTGGCGAGGGCGAGACGGTCCGGGCTGTAATTGTCGAAACTGCGGTCGTAGACCACGACACCGGCCGTCAGCGTCTTCGCCTGATACATGGCCACATCCGCCGCCCGCAACAGCGCATGGCTACTCTCGCCGTGTTCCGGGTGGTACGCCACGCCCACGCTGACGCCAACCTGCAAGGCCATGCCATCCACCATAAAAGGCCTGCGCAGCACCGTCGTCACATGTTTAGCCAGCGTGACGGCATCGGTTTTGTCATGCAGTCCCGTGAGCAGCACGGCGAATTCATCTCCACCCAGGCGACAAACCAGGGCATGCGTGCCAGACAGAGCGTCTTGCAGCCGCGGGCCGATATGCGTCAGCAGGTGATCGCCAACGTGGTGGCCCAGGGTGTCATTGATTTCCTTGAAGTGGTCCAGATCCAGCAGCAGGAGTGCGGTCAGCCCGTCGGGAGCCTGCTCGATCCGGGCTGCGAATTCCTCATGCAGGACCGAGCGATTGGGCAAAGCGGTGAGACTGTCGTGTTTGGCCTGGAAACCCAGGCTGACGACATGGCGCGAATTGGCGATGGCCAAGGCGACGGTATTGCTGAAGGCGTTCAAGGTTTCCAGTTCCACATCGCTGAAGGTCCGCTGCTCACGGTATGCCAGATTGATGCAGCCCAGTGCCTGCTCGTGATAAATCATGGGAATGATGAGTGCCGAGTTCAGATTCGCCGCTATCAAAACATTCTTCAGATCAGTCGGAACACGGTCGTCGTGGGAAAGATCGTTGCTGGCCAGCAAGCGCTTTTGAGTCACCGCCTGGCCACTGTGGCTTCCCGCTACGGGCAGATTGACGATCAGCCGCAATATCCGCTCCTCGAAACCGCGATGGGCCACCAGGTCCAACCGGGCGGCATCCGCAGACAGCAGATAGATCGCGATACTCGGCGCATGGCTCAGGCCGAGCAGGGCCTCCATGGTTTCCTGGAGGATCGCATCCAGTTTCAGGGAGGCGTGCAGGCGATTGGATAACTGGTTGATGAGACGCAGATGTTCGTTGCGTTCGATCAGCGCCTGGCGCGACAGCATCAATTCGGCCTCGGCTTTCTTGCGTTCGCTGATGTCGCGCACGGTCGCCAGGATGTGCGGTTCGTCCCCGATCGTGACGATGTTCAGGGTCACTTCCGCATCGAAGGGCGTGCCATCGTAACGTTGGTGGCGCCATTCGAAGAACTGGGTTTCACCGTCGAAGGCCGCCGTGATTTTCTCCTGCGCCTTGGTCTTGGACAGGCGGCCATCCGACTGGAACTCGGGGGAATACCGATAAGGCGTGGTGCCGACGATCTGCTCGCGAGTGCAGCCGAACATCTCCAGCGTGGCCGGATTGCAATCCACGAAGTATTCCCCCTTCATCAGGAAGATGCTGTCGCCCGCACGTTCGAACAGAGTGCGATAGCGCGCCTGGCTGTCGCGCAGACTGGCCTGGGTCTGTTTTTGCGCAGACAGATCCGCTGCGACTCCCAGGAAACCTTCGATTTTTCCATCCGGGCCATGCAAGGGGGTGACCGACAGCCGCACCGGAATACGGCTTCCATCCCTGCGCAGATAGGTCCACTCGCGCTCCTCGGATTGGCCGCGCCTGGCCTTGGCGACAAAGGCATCAAACCCGGGCTGGATCGGTTCGCCCAGTTCCTGGGTGAGCGCTGCCGCATGCTGACGTATTTCGTCTGTGTCATGGAAGAGGGCCGGCGTCTGCTTGCCGATCACCTCGTCCGCGGCATACCCGAGCATGCGCTGGGCTGCCGCATTGAAGCTGACAATGATGCCGGCGGTATCGGTGGAGATGATGCTGTAATCGGCACTGTCCAAGACGGCCTGTTGCCAGGCGGAAAGATGTGCGACGGCTGCGTCGGACTCGATCTGGCGTGCCAGTGAGCGCCGATAGATCCATGTGCCGCCCAGCAGGAAGACGATGAGTAGCAGGCTGGCCAACAGCAGCCGCTGCAGCCAGTTGTATACGATGGCATGCCAGGGAATCAGCGAGCCGGCCAGCAGGCCATACTCGTCTATGCGTTCGTAGACGAGATAATGGCGTCCCTGATTACGTGGAAGATTGATACTCATCGCGCCGCGTTCGCGCTTGGCTGCGGCAAGCTGGCGAAGGGTTTCCGGCGAGACCGGCTGGCCATATGTACGTTGGATCGTGGCGCGTGGTTCGCCCGTGGGCAGCGGATAGAAATATTGCAGGTAATGGTCGTCGCGCAGCAGCCCCATCTGGATCTCGGGCGGCAGGGTCGTGTGCGCCCACAAGGTGGTACCGCCCTCGATCGAATACCCGGCCGTCATGACTGCCACCAGCCGGCCCTGCGAATCGAGAATGGGCACCCGCACCGGGTTTACCCAGAGATTCAAGGCTTTCATGTAGTACGGCCGGCCGAGCTGGATATGGCCGGAACGGATACAGGCGATGAAACTGTCGCGGGTTTCGGGTTGGTTCAGCAGGTTGGGCAAGGGTTTGCCATCCGGGACGCCACTGACCAGTACGAGTTGTCCATCGGGCCTGGCCAGCCCCAACCCGGCCATGCCCGGGTCGATCGATTTCATGCGCTCGATGAGTTCGCGCCCGCGAGAGGGTGATTGCAAAGCGCCCTGGGCGATGAGTTCGCTACCCAGGCCGCGCAGGACCAGTTCATAGTTTTTCAACGTGGTGCGCGTGTTCTGCACCAGGATGCTGTTGAAATAACGCAATTGCGCCTCGATATCCCGTTTCGCATCGAACCAATGCCGGGTAACGGCGATGAAATAAGCCAGCACGAAGAACCCGATCAAGGCATAGAACAGGCCGCGCAGAGGTCTGGGGTCGTTCTTGGATAGCGGTTTGACGGAGCTGCTCATGCTGATGGAGGCCTAGGGGGCGAATCCTTTGTTCGTTGTATTGTGAGGCAGCCTGTCCGACGTGTAACGGACATTGTTAAATGGACTGTAGCCGGGCGCCTGCACTACGACAAGCGCCGTTTTAAGGTGGGCGTCGGGTCGATTCTGCCTGCGATATAGGCGAGGTGACTTTCGAAGGGCGTGAGGCCGGCGCTTTAAAACTCGGTCTTGATTTCCCGGTTCAGCAGGGTGTCGACCGCATGAGCGGCAGGCATACCATCGAACAATACCTGGTAGACAGTATGGGCGACCGGCATGTCTACGCCGAGTTCGTCGGCCAGTGCGGCGACTTCGCGTGCGGTGGTGACGCCTTCGGCCACATGGCCAAGTTCGCGGAGGATGGCATCGAGCGGGAGGCCGCGGGCAAGCCGCAGGCCGACTTGGCGGTTGCGCGACAGATCGCCGGTTGTGGTGAGAATCAGATCGCCGAGGCCCGACAAGCCCATGAAGGTTTCGAAGTGGCCGCCGAGCTTGACGCCGAGGCGGGTCATTTCGGCGAGGCCGCGGGTGATCAGTGCGGCGCGGGCGTTGTGGCCAAGCTGCAGGCCATCGCAGATGCCGGCGGCAATCGCCATGACATTTTTCAGCGCGCCGCCGAGTTCGACGCCGATGACATCGTCATGCGCATAGATGCGCAGGCGCTGGCCCGACAGGCTCTCCGCCAGATGTTGTGCCAGGGCGGTGTCGTGGCAGGCCAGCGTAAGTGCGGTGGGATAGCCCTGCGCAACTTCCTGGGCAAAGCTGGGGCCCGACAGCACGCCGGTTTGAGCGTGCGTGGGGAGCAGCTCGGCGACGAGTTGATGAGGCAATTTCCGGCTGCCGGGCTCGAAGCCTTTGCTGACCCAGATCAGCGGCGGCAGACTGGTACGGGTGGCCAGGGCGGCCAGGGTCGGGCGCAGGCCGCCGCTGGGAACGGCAAGGACGATGAGGTCAGCCGCCTCGACGGCGGAGCCGAGATCGGGATTGAAGTGCAGCGCGTCCGGTAATCGGCAGTCAGCCAGATAGCGTGCATTGACGCGGGTCGTACGCATGGCGTCGAGTTCGGCCGCATTGCGTCCCCACAGGGTGACGATATGGTGGGGGGCCCAGCTGGCTGCCAGCGCGGTGCCCCATGCGCCGGCACCCAGTACCGACAGCTTCATTGCCCCCAGACCTCTTGCATCAATATCCAGCCGGTCAGGCCGTCGGCATGTTTGACCGGCAGCCAGCCGGTGGCGTCGGGTTTGCCGGTGACGTCGAGCAGCACGCCGCGTGCGGCACGAAACACAGGGGCGGCATCGGCCCGCGGCTGTTGCCGGACGGTGCCGGTTTCAGTCTTGACGATCACGCTCCGGGGACCGTCGAGGGCCGATTTCTCGATCCATGCCAGACGGCCGGTGTAGTCGCGTACCTTGACCCAGGCCGCGGTGTCGACGACGACTTCGAGCGGCAGGCCGCTCCCCGCAACAGCCAGCTTGCCGGCTGCGGTCGAGGGGGCGTCGTACAGCACGGCGGCATGTCCGGTGCTGCGGTATTCCAGTGCGCTGGCCGGATCCGCCAGTGCAAACAGCAGGCTGCCTGCGAGCAACAGGCCGGCGCGAAACCGTCGCACGGTCAGCACGTCCGCTTCAATGGGTTTGCGCCGGCGCGGCCTGCTGCTGCGCCTGCTGTTGCTGCAGGAACAGGGCTTCGAAGTTGACCGGATTGAGCAGCAGCGGCGGGAAGCCGGCGCGGATCACCACGTCGGACACGGTCTCGCGCAGATAGGGGAAGACGATGTTGGGGCAGCCGATGCCCAGGACCATGGGCAACTGGTCCTGCGGCACGTGTTCGATGCGGAAGATGCCGGCCTGGGTGCATTCGACCAGGAACATGGTCTTGTCGCCGGTCTTGGCGGTGACGGTGACGGTGATGCTGGCGTGGTACAGGTCTTCGCCGAGTGCGCGGCTTTCGGTCGACATGTTGACGTCGATCTGCGGGGCTTCGCGCTCCAGGTAGATGGCAGGTGCGTTGGGCACTTCCACCGACAGATCCTTGACGTAGAGCTTTTCGATGTTGAATACGGGTTGTTGCGCGTCGGCCATGATGTCTCCCTGAATAAGAAAACCGGAGCCTGCGCTCCGGGGATGGGCCTATTTTACACGGGCTTTAAGTCGCCTCCATGAATCTGCCGCGCGATGACGGGACCTGCTTCGCAACCTTATTGGACGCCTTGCGACGCCAGCCAGCGTTTCAGCGCATGGGCTTCCATCGCACCCGAGATGCGCGCGGCCTCGACGCCATTCCGGAACAGGATCAGGCTGGGGATGCCTTTGATGTGGTGGCGCATCGACACCTGCGGATGGGCTTCGGTATCGACCTTGGCGAAGCGCACACGCGTGCCCATCTCGGCGGCCACCTGCTGGAACACCGGCGCCATCATCTTGCAGGGGCCGCACCAGCCGGCCCAGAAATCGACCAGCACCGGCAGTCCGGCCTTGGCGATGAAGCGGTCGAACGTGTCGGCGGTGAGATCCACGGGTTTACTCGGCAGCAAGGGCGTGCCGCATTGGCCGCATTTGGGCCCATTGGACAGCCGATCGTCCGGCACGCGGTTGATGGCGAGGCAGTGGGGGCAGGCAAGTTCCATCGGGATTCCTTGAAGCGAATGATCTTCGCTTCAAGGTGGGGCGCGATGCCGGAAATTCAAGCGTGTTCCGGCAGGTGGCGCAATCAGGCGCGGTTCAGCAGCGGCACCAGTTCGCCCGCGGCGTCGAGTGCGGACGTGTCATCGAAGCCGCCGACGTGGGTGTCGCCGATGAAGACCTGCGGGACGGTACGACGGCCGCCGGTGCGCGTCATCATTTCCTCCTGCTTGGTCGGGTCGAGATCGATGCGGATCTTTTCGATTTCGGTGACGCCGCGGCTCTTCAGCAGCCGCTCTGCGGCGACGCAGTATGGACAGACGGCGGTGCAATACATGACGACTTTGGCCATGGGGCCTCCTTGTTCGGGGATTACTTGGCGACAGGCAGGTTGGCGCGTTCCCACGCCAGGATGCCGCCCGCCTGGTTGTACACGGTCTCGAAACCGGCCTTTTTCAGCAGGTTGCAGGCGCGCGCCGAGCGCTGGCCGCTACGGCAGGTGACGAGGATGGGTTTGGCCTTGAATTTCTCGAGTTCCTGGAGACGGCCGGACAGCTGGCCGAGCGGAATGTGCTTGGCCCTGGGAATGTGGCCGGTGGCAAATTCCTTGTCCTCGCGCACGTCGAGGATCAGCGCGTCGTCGTTGAAAAGGCGGGTGGCTTTCAGCGTGTCGGCTTCCTCGATGCCGGAGAGCTTGCCGCCGATGAAGGACCACACCAGCATGGCGCCGGATACGCCGGCCACGGCCACCAGCATCCAGTTCTGCTGCAGGAATTGAATGTCCATGCCCCCTCCTTACAGCCCGCAGCCCGGTTTGACGCCCGCCTTCTTCAGCATGATGTCCATCGGGCAGAAACGGGTGATGCCGGACTGGAACAGGTTGAAGCCGACGAAGGCGGTGAACCACAGCCACGACAGGTGGGTCATGTCGACGCTGCCGGAAAAGTGGGCCAACGCCAGCGACAGCATGATGAAAAATCCAGCGATGATACGGACCATACGTTCAACGGTCATGATGAAACTCCTGCTTTCGGTGAAGAATGTTTACGGTAGTTGGCAGCGTAATACAGCACGGGAATCACCACCAGCGTCAGCAAGGTGGAGACGAAAATGCCGAAAATCAAGGATACCGCCAGTCCGGAGAAAATCGGATCGTCGAGTATGAAGAAAGCGCCCAGCATGGCGGCCAGCCCGGTCAGCACGATGGGCTTGGCCCGGGTGGCCCCGGCCTGGATCACTGCTTCCTGGAAATCCATGCCCGCGGCCGCCTGCTCGTTGATGAAATCGACCAGCAGGATCGAGTTGCGCACGATGATGCCGGCCAGAGCAATCATCCCGATCATCGACGTGGCGGTGAACTGCGCGCCGAGCAGGGCATGGCCCGGCATCACGCCGATGATCGTGAGCGGGATCGGCGCCATGATGACGAGCGGGGTCAGGTAGCTCTTGAACTGCGCGACGACCAGGATATAGATCAGTATCAGCCCGACCGCATAGGCGAGTCCCATGTCGCGGAAGGTCTCATAGGTGACCTGCCACTCGCCGTCCCATTTCAGGCTGAATCCGGTGTAGGGATCGGCGGGCTGGTGTATGAAGTACTCCGACAGCGTGCCGCCCTGCGCCAGCGGTTTGTCTTTCAGTGCGCCGCGCATTTCGAATAGGCCATACAGCGGCGAATCCAGCTTGCCGCCGGTGTCGCCGACCACGAAGACCACGGGCAACAGGTCCTTGTGGTAGATGGTTTTTTCGCGTGCGCTCGGCATCACTTCGATCAGCTCCGACAGGGGCACCAGGTTGCCGTCGTTGCCGCGCACCGTCAGTTTCAGTAAATCGTCGAGCCCGCTCTGACGTTCAGGCGGCAGGGTGATGCGTACCGGAATTTCGTACTTGGCGCCGCTGCCGTGGATGGGCGTGACATTCTCGCCCGACAGCCCCATCTTCATCGCTGCGACGATGTCCTTCTGTGCCACGCCGGCAACCGCGGCCTTGTTTTGCAGCACGCGCAGCACGAAGCGCTGGGCATCGTCTTCGACCGTGTCGTCGATGGCGACGATGCCCTTGGTTTTTTCGAAGACGCCACGTACCTGCTTGGCGACCTGGATCTGCGCGTCGTAATCGGGGCCGTATATTTCGGCCACGATCGGTGACATGACCGGCGGCCCGGGCGGCACCTCGACCACTTTGACGTCGGCACCGTGCTTCCTGGCGATCGCTTCGACCACCGGACGGATCGCCTGTGCAATTTCGTGGCTCTTGCGGTCGCGGTCGTGTTTGTCGAGCAGGTTGACCTGCAAATCCCCAACCTCGGGGCCTGAGCGCAGGTAATATTGCCGCACCAGGCCGTTGAAATTGATCGGTGCAGCGGTGCCGGCATAGGCCTGATAGTCGGTGACTTCAGGGACTTGCGCAACCGCAGTGCCCATTTCGCTCAGCACCTGGGCAGTCTTTTCCAGGGGCGTGCCAACCGGCATGTCGACGATGATCTGGAATTCGGACTTGTTGTCGAACGGCAGCATTTTCAGGATGACGAGCTTGACCATCGGCAAGGCGACCGACAGCAGAATGGCGACGCCGATCCCCAGCCACAGCTTGCGACGCGCACCCTTGCCCTCGCTGCCGCGCAGGAAAGGCGTGAGGCGGGCGCGGAACAGGGCGAGCAACTTGTTGTCGCTTGCCGCGTGTGCGCCGTGCGCTTCTTGCTTGATCAGTTTCAGCGCCAGCCAGGGCGTGACGATGAAGGCGATGGCGAGAGAGATCACCATGCCGATCGAGGCGTTGATCGGAATCGGGCTCATGTACGGGCCCATCAGACCGCTGACGAAAGCCATGGGTAGCAAGGCTGCGATCACGGTGAGGGTGGCGAGGATGGTCGGCCCGCCCACTTCGTCGACTGCGCGCGGAATGATCGCTTCGAGGCCGTCGTGGTCCAGATTCATGCGACGGTGAATGTTTTCCACCACCACGATGGCGTCATCGACCAGGATGCCGATCGAGAATATGAGTGCGAACAGCGACACCCGGTTGAGCGTGAATCCCCAGGCCCATGAGGCGAACAGCGTGGCCGCGAGCGTCAGCAGCACTGCGGCACCGACGATCAATGCTTCGCGCTTGCCGATGGCGAACAGCACCAGCAAGACGACCGAGGCCGTCGCGAAAATCAGCTTCTGGATCAGCTTCTTGGCCTTGTCGTCGGCGGTGGCGCCGTAGTTGCGGGTGACGCTGACCTCGACACCTTCTGGCAAGACGCTGTTTTGCAGGCTGTTGACGCGTGCGATGACCTTTCTGGCCACGTCGACTGCGTTCTCGCCGGGCTTCTTGGAAATCGCCAGCGTGACCGCCGGGTAGGTCTGGCCATTGTCGGCCTTGTTTTTTCCGCCGGCGCCAGGGCCATGCCAGACGTAGCGGGTGGGCTGGTCGGGGCCGGCCGTCACGCTCGCCACATCGCTGATGTAGACCGGGCGGCCCTGTGCAACGCCGACGACAAGTTGACGGACGTCGTCGGCGCCGGTGAGGAAGGTTCCGGTCTGGACGAGAATTTCCTGGTTGTTCGAGACCAGCGTGCCGGAGGGTTGGGCTGCGTTGGAGACCTGCAGCGCGTCGCGGATGTCCTTGGGCGTAATGCCGAATGCGGCCATGCGATCGGGATCCATCATTACCCGCACGGCGCGGCCGGGGCCGCCGATGGTCGTGACTTCGCGGGTGCCGGAAATGCGCTTGAGTTCGATTTCGGCCGCGTGGGCGGCCTGCTCCAGTTCGTAGGCGCCGCGGTTCGGGTCGCGCGTCCATAGGGTGACGGTGACGATCGGCACGTCGTCGATGCCGAGCGGTTTGATGATGGGCTCGCCGACGCCAAGCTCGGGCGAGACCCAGTCACGATTGGCCTGGATGGTGTCGTACAGCCGCACCAGTGCCTGGGTGCGGTCCTGGCCGACCAGATACTGCACGGTCAGAATCGCCATGCCGGGCTTGGAGACCGAGTAGATGTGCTCGATCCCGGCGATCTGCGACAGCACCTGTTCGGCGGGCGTTGCCACCAGGGCTTCGACGTCCTTGGCCGACGCGCCGGGGAAGGGGATGAACACGTTGGCCATGGTCACGTTGATCTGCGGCTCTTCCTCGCGCGGCGTGACCAGAATGGCAATCAGGCCCAGCAGGGCCGCGATCAATGCGATCAGCGGCGTGAGCTGGGACGTGAGGAAGAAACGGGCGATGCGTCCGGAGAGTCCCATGCGTCTGTCCGTTTACTTGGCTGGCTGGTTGGCGGCGCTTTTGGCGTAGATGCCCGCCTTGACCGGCTCGAGCGCAATGACGTCGCCCGGGTTCAGCCCGGCCAGCACTTCCACCTGCCCGCGTGCGTTCGGCGTACCCAGCCGGACCTGCCGCAGGCTTACCTTGCCCTGATTGACGACATAGACCGCGGTGATTTCAGAACGCCGGACGACGGCGCTGAGCGGGATGGTGAGCTTGCGCGCGCTGGCCATGGAGAAATGCGCGCGCGCGAACATCCCGGGAATGACGCCTTCCACGTCGGCAGGCAGGTCGATGCGTACCTTGACTGTGTGGGTGGCCACGTCGGCGGACGGCAGCACGGTGATGCCGGTGGCGGCAATCCATTTGTTGAGCGAGGGAATCTCGACTGCGACGCGCGGTGCAGCCTTGACCTCGGCGAGCTTGTATTGCGGGATGTTGGCAATGACCCGCATGTCCTTGGGGTCGAAGCCGGTCATCAGCGGTTTGCCGGGCGTAACGGTTTCGCCGACTTCGACATGGCGGGCGGCCACAATTCCGGAAAACGGCGCGGTGATCACGGTGTAGCCACTGACCGCTGCGGTTTGTCCCGCGCCGGCGCGGGCAGCACGGGCGGCTGCCTCGGCTGAGCGGTACTCGGCCGTGGCGCGATCTAGCGCGGCCTGACTGATGAATTTCTGCTGGAACAGTTGCTGCTGGCGTTCGTAATTGGCGCGTGCATTCTCCAGCGTGGCGGTAGCCTGGGCCACTTGTGCCTGGCTGCCCGTCGCGGCCGAGGACAACTCCTGGGCAGACAGCCGTACGATCACCGATCCTGCCTTGACGTAATCTCCCGCATCGAAATTGACCGCGGCCACGCGTCCCGATACCTGGGCCGCGACGGTGGACTGCTTGACGGCCTCGACGGTGGCTTCGGTGCTGTAGCCTGTATCCGTCATCTGGTAATTCACCGTGGTGGTGGTAAATGGCAGGGCAGCCCAGGCGGGTTGCGAAACGAGTACGGCACAGGCCAGCAGGCAGGCAAACTTAGACACTGACGCATCTCCCGAAAAATCGTCCATTAGTATAATCTAATATATTATTTAATTCAATAACTTGTGATGGACGTGGTGACTCGTTCTGGCTCGTCATGCGCGCTCGCTCAGTGAGGTTTCCCCTCTGTCGCCCCGGCAGCGAGGGGGCTGTACGGAATATAAGCTTAGCCCGTCTCACCTCGTGGCATGCAGATCCGATTCGCTCAGGCACTACGCTTCTTCTTGCGGCCGCCGGCCGGAGATGAAATGTCGTGCACGAGGTGCAAGGGGGCCACGAGTGGGGGCATGGAGCTCCCCGTGATATCTGACAGGCGATAAAAATCCAGGGTGGCCAAGAAGCTTTTGCGTGCCTCGATCAGAATGGATTTCAGCGCGCATGCCGGCAGCATCGGGCAATTCTGGTGCTCGGCGCTGAAGCATTCCGCGATGTCCATGTTGTCTTCGGTGTCCCGTACCAGATCGCCTACGTTGATCATGTCTGGTGATCTGGCGAGCCGCATGCCACCCCCCTTCCCACGCACCGTCACGATGTAGCCGCATTGCGCCAGGCGGTGCACCACCTTCATCAGGTGCGTGGAGGGGATGTCGTACTCCTGCGCAATGTCGGCAATGGTCGCCAAGCCGTTTGGGTGACGAGCCAGATAAATCATCACACGCAAGGAAAAGTCCGTGAATTTGGTCAGCCGCATGGCATCTCCTTCGGTCTGCGTTATGCCATGTGGCGTTGTGCTGGATGCTCCGATTGACACGTCATTATATCTGGCCGCGTCTGGCCGTGCGCCCGGCCTCGGATTGGCACTTTATAACCATTAGGAAATTGAAGCCCGGGTCCTTGTCATATGACATTCATTAAGATATATTTCATATATATCTTAAAGGGAGGCCATATGAAAAAAGGATTTCACCGTCGAATCAGCATCACCCGCGGCGCGGCCCTGTTGTGTCTGGGGGTGGCTTTGGGTCATCCCATGCCCGGGTATGCCGACAAGCGCACGTTCGAGATGACGATCGAGGACACCAAGATCACGCTGGTCGACAAGCAGCAATTCCACACATTCGCCTTCAATGGTCAGGTGCCGGGCCCCTTGATTCATGTCAAGGAAGGCGACGAGCTCACCGTCAACGTCAACAATCTGACCACGTTGCCGCACACGATTCACTGGCACGGCATGTTGCAAAAAGGAACCTGGCGCATGGATGGCGTGCCGGACACCACCCAGTCTGCGATCAAGCCTGGCGACACCTTTACCTACAAGTTCATTGCCGAGCCGTCCGGCACCATGTGGTACCACTGCCATGTCAACGTCAATGAGCACGCGGCGATGCGCGGCATGTGGGGCCCCTTTATCGTCGATCCTAAAACGCCCAAGCCGATCGAGAAGAAGGTGACGAAGGACTACATCCTGATGTTGTCCGACTGGGCGTCGAAATGGGCTTTCAAGCCGGGTTACGGCGGCGTCCCCGGGGATGTGTGGGATTACTTCACGCTCAACGGCAAGGCGTTTCCCGATTCGCAACCGCTACGAGTGAACAAGGGCGACGTGGTGCGGATCCGCCTGATTGGTGCGGGCGAGCTGACCCACTCCATCCATATACACGGCCACGTCTTCCAGGTGGCCTTCAAGGATGGCCGTCCACTGCCCATGCCCTACGAAGCGGACACCATCATGGTCGGCCCGGGCGAACGCTACGACCTCATCCTGACCGCCGACAACCCGGGTCGCTGGATGGTGCATGACCACGTCGACTCCCACACGATGAACGGCGACAAGCCGATGGGCGGCCTGATGACGGTCATCGAATACAACGAAATCAACCGCAACGACCCGTTCTACGCCTGGAAGGACAAGGCGTTCGTGCCAGATTTCTACTACGAGGAGTCCCTGAAAAAGCCGTACGGCATGTACGACGCGCCGGCCTTCAAGGGCCAGGCCATTCAATAAGCGAAAGGATCGATGATGAAGTTATCTCTTCTGGCCGCATTGGCCATGGGGCTGGTCGCAGCTCCGGCATTCGCGGCAGACAGTGTCGGGGCTGGCATCCTGAAATCGCAATGCATCAGTTGCCACGCCATTGTAAAACCGGACAACGCCAGTCTCGACCGCCTGTGGGAGCGGAAGGGGCCGGACCTGTACTACGCAGGCAGCAAGTTCAACCGGCCCTGGCTGGAAAAATGGCTGCAGAACCCGGTACGCATCCGGCCTGCGGGTGAGTTCTACACCAAGCATATCAAGGGCAGCGACAAGGAGGACGTCGTGGATGAATCCACCCTGACGCCGCATGTAAAGCTGTCGAAAGCGGATGCGGAGGCGGTGGCCGATGCGCTCATGGCGCTGACCGGCCCGGCGGACCTGGTGACCAAGGGCGCGTTCAAGGGCGACAAGGTGAGCATGTCCATGGGGGCGATGTTCTTCAACAAGCTCCGCGGCTGCGCCGCCTGCCATCAGGCCAAGCCTGGAACCGGCGGTTCCTCGGGGCCTGAGCTCTACACCGCAGGCGAGCGTCTGCAGCCCGATTACATCTACAGCTACATCAAGAACCCGCAGGCGGTCGATCCGCACATCTGGATGCCCACGCTCAACCTGGCCGAACCGGATCTGCAACGACTGACGGGTTACATCCTGCAACTCAGCGCATCGGAGGGGAAATGAAAATGAATTTCGGTCCGCGCATGCCCGCATTCCTGCAGGCAGGGCTCCTCGTGGCCACCTGTTTCGTGTCCGGCGGCCCTGCCTCGGCAGATGAGCCGTACACGCAGCGTGCGCTACGGAACTACAACACCTACTGCGTTCAGTGCCACGGCATCAACCGCAATGGCAGAGGAATCAACAGTCGCGATATGTCGGTCCAGCCACGGGATCACAGCGACGCGAAGGGGATGGGCGACATTCCCAACGAGGAAATATTTCACGTCATCAAGGACGGCGGGCTGGCAGTGAACAAGTCGGTCCTCATGCCGGCCTGGGGCAACGTCATGAATGACGAGGAAATCAAGGAGTTGGTGGCGTATCTACGCTTTGTCTGCAACTGTGGTTCGGGTAAATAACAAGGAGCTTCAAAATGAAACAAAACAAGATGCTGGGGATGGCGCTGGCAGGCGTGACGGCATTGTCGATGCTGTCATTCCAGGCCGAGGCGAAAACGGTGCAAGTCACGCTGCACGCAACGGAAGTGGATTTGCCGATCGATAACAAGGGGACGATGTACCGAACCTGGACCTTCGACGGCAAGGTGCCGGGCCCAGTGGTTCGGGTTACCGAAGGCGACACGGTCGAGTTCACGCTGATCAACGACAAGACCAACAAGAATTCACACTCCATGGATTTCCATGCGGCGCGACTGGATGTGGTGAAGGACTTCGGGTCCATCAAGCCGGGCGAGGAGAAGCACTACACTTTTACCGCCAATTATCCAGGCGTGTTCTTCTACCACTGCGGCTCCGATCCGATGATCCAGCACATCGCACGCGGCATGTTCGGGACAATCATCGTCGATCCGAAGGATGCCCATGCCATGCCGAAGGCGGATCGCGAATACGTGCTGATCCAGTCCGAGCTCTATCCGAACCCGGACGCCAAGGAAGACATGATGCAGAACAAGTGGAGCAACGTCATGTTCAACGGCGGCATCTTCAAGTATGACCCGGTGCACGATCCGGCAGCGACCCGTTGGTTGCAGGCCAAGCCGGGCGAGCGTGTGCGCGTCTACTTCGTCAACGCGGGTCCCAACGAGTTTTCATCCTTCCATCCGATCGCGGGCATCTGGGATGCGGTCTACCCCAGCGGCAACCCGAAGAACGTGGAGCATGGCCTGCAAAGTTTTGTCGTGGGACCGGGCGACGCAGCGACATTCGACCTGATCTCGCCCAAGGAAGGCGCCAATGCGATTGTGACCCACTCGCTGAAGGCTGCTCTCACGGGGGCCATCGCAGTGATCATGTTCAGCAATGATGCCGATCCCAACATGGGCCACGGCGAGCAGATCCTCGTTCGCTGATTGCAAGAAAGTGATGGGCGTCGAGCACCCAGCTGAGATGGGTGCTCGACGCTCACTCAACATATGGAGACCCTCCCATGAATATCAAACGACAGTCGAACCCCGTCGTACGCGTGCTGGCGAATGTATCGTTCCTTGCCGTACTCGCCGGCGTCGCGCCGGGATACGCCGCTCAAGTGGCAAGCCAGGATGGAGGCGTGCCTGCAACACATACCAGGATGTCCAGCAACGACCGGCCGGATTCGCTCGCACCGCACAATGCCGAGGACAACTGGACATGCCCCATGCATCCCGAGATTCATCGCCACGAACCCGGAAAGTGCCCCGTGTGCAAGATGAAACTGGTCAAGGCCAAGCCGAAGAACGTCTAGCCGCTGCGATCTGGATGGTCTTTTGATTCGCGTCAGTAACAGGCTGGATATCCTCCCATGACCTCGTCGTTTGTTCGTACGTTGTATTACGGTGTGCTGCTGGCCGTTCCTGTCTGCATGGCAGGCGTCGCGTATTTTGCAGAACGGCTTCCGGGCGTGAGGTCGGATAGCATCGTGCAGTCCGCGCAGGCTTCGGATCGCCTTGAGCCGCTGGATGGAACGGCGGGCATCCGGAAAATGTGGGTCTGCCCCATGCACCCCAATATTCTCCAGGACCACCCCGGGTCTTGCCCGATATGCGGAATGGATCTGGTGGAGACGGGCGCTGCACATGATCATCGCACAGCGGGCATACAGGTCGACACGGCGTTGCAGCAGCGCATGGGCATGCGGTTGGCGGATGTGACGACGCACCGTATGAGCCGGGCGGTGCATACCTACGGCAACGTCGGAATCGACGAGACTTCCCTTTACAGCATCAGCCCCAAGATCGACGGCTGGATTCGCAAACTGCATGTCAGCGCACCGGGACAGCGGGTCACCGCAGGGCAGATCCTGTATGAGATCTATTCGCCCGAACTGGTGCAGCGCCAGCGCGAATATATCGAGCTGCTGCAGCGGCGGGATCAGCTGCTGGAAAACATGACGGATTATTCCGGCCAGAATGCCCAAATGGCCGCCAGCTTGGCACGCGAACGCATCCGTACGCGGGATAAGTTCGCCTATGCCGATGTCAGCGACGCCACGCTCGCCGCCATCGAGTCCACCCGCCGCACGATTGACCGTGTACCGGTGTATGCCGCCCGATCCGGCTTTGTCACCCAGATCGGCGTGCGGGAGGGGGACTACGTGACGCCGATGACCAAGCTGTTGACCGTGGCCGATGTCGCCACGGTCTGGATCGACATTGTCCTGTACCCCGACCAGCTCGAATGGGTCAGGGAGGGCGACGACGTGACCGTGACGTTTCCTCATTCCGGGCGACCGCCGCTGACCGGGCATCTCGCGTTCGCCTTGCCTACGGTGGATGGCGCGACGCGCACCGCCCGGGCACGCCTGACGGTGAAGAACACGGATCGCCAGCTTCGGCCGGGCGCATTCGTGGATGTCGTCATTGCCACGCATCCGCGAACGGCGCTCGCGGTACCGCGTTCGGCCGTGATTCGTACCGGCCGGGGCGACCGGGTCATGCTGGCGCGGGAAGGCGGGCATTTCATGCCGGTTCCCGTGGAAACAGGCATCGAGAGCGGCGACCTCGTCGAGATCACCGACGGATTGCAGGAGGGCGCGCGGGTCGCCGTGAGCGGGCAGTTTCTGCTGGATGCGGCGGCCTCCTTGAATGATTCCATGCAGCGCATGCAGAACAGCCGCTGAGCATGATCCGGCGAATCATCGAGTGGTCGCTCGCCAACCGATTGTTGGTGCTGCTGGCCACGCTGCTGCTGGCGGCCTGGGGCGTATATTCCGCGCAGACTATTGCGCTGGATGCGATACCGGACCTGTCCGATACCCAGGTCATCGTCAAGACGGCGTATCCCGGCCAGTCGCCACAGCTCGTTGAAGATTCGGTGACCTATCCGCTGACGTCGAGCCTGTTGTCGGTGCCGGGCGCCACGGCCGTGCGCGGTTTTTCCATGTTCGGCGAGTCCTATGTCTACGTCATTTTCAAGGACGGCGTCGATCCGTACTGGGCACGTTCCCGCGTGCTGGAATATCTGAGCCAGGCGGCGTCACGGCTGCCGGCGGGGGTGACGCCCACACTGGGACCCGATGCATCCGGCACAGGCTGGATATTCGAATACGCGCTGGTGGATCGCCACCATCGCTACGATGCGGACCAGTTGCGGGCAGTCCAGGATTTCTACCTGAAATACGAGTTGCAGGGCCTGCCCGGCGTGGCCGAGGTGGCCAGTGTCGGCGGCATGGTGCGCCAGTTCCAGATCGAGGTGGATCCGAACCGCCTGGCCGCCTACGGGATTTCGCTGGAACAGGTCAGCCATGCGGTGCGCGACAGCAATCTCTCGGGCGGCGGGTCGGTCATGGAGATGGCGCGCGCCGAATACATGATCCGCGCCAATGGCTATCTGAAGACGCTGGACGATTTCCGCACAATCCCTTTGGGCACGGATGCCGAGGGTGTCCCCATTCGGCTGCAGGATGTGGCACATGTCCAGACGGGACCGGAAGCGCGGCGAGGGGTAGCCGACCTCGACGGCGAAGGCGACGTCACCGGCGGTATCGTGGTCATGCGTTATGGCAATAATGCGCTGGAAACCGCAACACGCGTCAAGGCCCGTCTCAAGGAACTGCAGGCGGGCCTGCCGCCCGGTGTCGAGCTGGTGATCACGTATGACCGCTCCGGTCTCATCACGCGCGCCATCGACAATCTGCGCAGCAAACTGGTGGAAGAGACCTTGATGGTGGCGCTGGTCTGTCTGCTGTTCCTGTTCCACCTGCGCTCGTCCCTGGTTGCCGCGCTCACCCTGCCGGTCGGCATCCTCGCGGCGTTCATTGTGATGAAGCAGCAGGGCGTGAGCGCCAACATCATGTCTCTAGGCGGCATCGCCATCGCCATCGGCGCCATGGTGGATGCGGCCATCGTGATGATCGAGAACATGCACAAGCACCTTGAGCGGGCCGGACCCGGCAGCGACTATTGGGCGGTTGCGCGCGCCAGTTCGGTCGAAGTCGGCCCCGCGCTCTTCTTCTCGCTGCTCATCATCACGGTGTCCTTCCTGCCGGTTTTTGCGCTCTCGGGCCAGGAAGGGAAACTGTTCGCGCCGCTTGCCTACACCAAGACTTATGCCATGGCGGCGAGCGCAGCGCTGGCCGTCACGCTGACGCCGGTGCTGATGGGCTATTTCATTCGCGGCCGTATCGTCCATGAGCGCAGCAATCCGCTCAACCGCATGCTGCAGGCGCTTTATCGGCCGGCACTGCTGGCGTCGCTGAATCACCCCAAACGGGTGCTGCTGCTGGCCGTCCTGCTGCTGGCCAGCGCGGCATGGCCCGTATCCCGTCTGGGTAGCGAGTTCATGCCGCCGCTGTACGAGGGTGATCTGCTGTATATGCCGACCACGCTGCCGGGCGTGTCCGTCGACGAGGCCGCCAATATTCTGCAGATTACCGATCGGCTGATCCGCCAGATGCCGGAAGTGGCGCGCGTGTTCGGCAAGGCTGGCCGCGCCGACAGCGCAACCGACCCTGCGCCGCTGTCCATGCTGGAAACCACCATCTTGCTTAAACCAAGAAATGAATGGCCGCCGGGTGAGACAGTAGAGGAACTGATCCAGAAGCTTGACCGTGCCGTACAGTTGCCCGGTCTGACCAATTCCTGGGGCTATCCGATTCGTACCCGCATCGACATGTTGTCCACCGGCATCCGCACAGCGGTCGGCATCAAGATCACCGGCCCCGATTTGGCCGGGATCGCCGCGCTGGCGGAAACGCTCGAAGCCACGCTGAAGAACGTCCCCGGAACGCGCGCCGTATTCGGCGAACGCGTCACCGGTGGGCGGTATCTGGATATCGATATCGACCGCGCACAGGCTGCGCGCTACGGCGTAACCGTTGCGGCGATTCAGCGCCTGATCCAAAGCGCCATCGGCGGTGAGAACATCGGTACGGTTGTGGACGGGCGCGAACGGTTTTCCATCAACCTGCGCTATCCGCGCGCTTTGCGTGACTCGATGGAGACGCTTGCCGAAAGCCGGATTGCCACCCCGTCCGGAATCCAGGTGCCGCTCGGGACAGTCGCCCGCCTGCGCATCGCCGACGGGCCGGCCGAAATCAAGAGCGAAAACGGACGCCTGACCGGCTACGTCTATCTCGACATCGAAGGCCGGGACTTGGGCGGCTACGTCGAAGCGGCCCGGCAGGTGGTCGACACCCAGGTCAAGCTGCCGCCTGGCTACGCCATCGCCTGGTCCGGCCAGTACGCGAATCTGCAGCATGCCAGGCAAAAAATGCTGTGGCTGATTCCGCTCACCGTGCTGCTGGTTCTGCTGCTGCTCTACCTGCACTTCCGCGAGCCAGGCAAGGTGGTATTGGTCGCCGTCTGCCTGCCGTTTTCCCTGGTGGGCGGATTCTGGCTGGTCTACTGGCTAGGCTACAACTTGTCGGTGGCGGTGGGCGTCGGCTTCATCGCGTTGGCGGGCGTGGCGGCGGAGTTCGGTGTCGTGATGTTGCTCTATATCGACAAGGCCGTCGAGGAATCCCGGCAGTTGGGCTGCCAGTCGGTTGATCGCGTCGTGCTCCGGCAGGCGGTCGTCCAGGGCGCGCTCATGCGTGTGCGGCCCAAGATGATGACAGTGGCGGTGATCGTGGCGGGCCTGCTGCCCGTCATGTTCAGCGATGGTGCCGGCTCCGAAGCGATGAAGCGGATTGCCGCGCCGTTGGTGGGTGGCATGCTGACGGCACCGCTGCTGTCGCTTTTCGTCATCCCGGCGCTGTACTGGAGTTGGCAGGGGCGTGGCGCGCATTCTCAAACTGGAAATGATTGAGTGGCATTCGAAACACAAGGCCCGGCACGCCTGTGCGTGGCCAGGCCCTGGGTACGGCGGCTTGACTTACTTGGTGAAACCGCAGAAGACGTCGCGCATCATGCCCAGAAGCTTCAGGGTGCGGGTGTCGCCCACGCGATAAAACACGCGATTGGCATCCTTGCGGGTGCGCAGCACGCCTTTGTCGCGCAGGATGGCGAGGTGCTGCGAGATATTGCTTTGCGACGTGCCGACATGGTCGACGATGTCCTGGACACTGACTTCCTTGTCGCCCAGTACGCAAAGAATTTTCAGGCGCAGAGGATGTGACATGGCTTTCATCGCACGCGAGGCTTGCTCGATGTGCTCATCCTTGTCCATGAGGTCCACTTGATCCCAGTCAGCTGCCATATTCATTCCTCAGTCCTACGGGTCCCGTAACGGCGCGGCTAACTCCGTCAAAATACGGCCGTGCGTTACTTATAATCTTACTTATTGGATTGCGTATAGATTAGCAATCACGCATATATTAAAATATTTCCACGAAAACGAGTCAGGTTATATAAATTTTTTCATGAAAACCGTGCCGGTTCTCCTCATCATCCTCGACGGTTTTGGTTGCCGCAAAGAAAGCGCGGACAACGCGATTGCCCAGGCCGCCAAGCCCAATTGGGACCGGCTATGGAAGAATAATCCCCATACCCTTATCCATGCATCGGAATCCGAAGTAGGGCTGCCCAAAGGGCAAATGGGCAACTCCGAGGTGGGGCATCTGAACATCGGCGCGGGGCGGGTGGTGTATCAGGAGTTCACCCGTATCGACCGCGCCATCGAATCGGGCTATTTCTACACCAATCCGGCCCTGCTGAACGCCGTGCATCTGGCACGCGACAATGGCAGGACGCTGCATGTGCTGGGCCTGCTGTCGGATGGCGGTGTGCACAGCCACGAGTCGCATTTTCATGCCCTGCTCGATCTGGCGGCGCGTGAAGGACTGCACAAGGTCTGTCTGCACGTATTCCTGGATGGTCGTGACACGCCGCCGAAAAGTGCCGAAATCTATTTGCGCCGCCTCAACGAGAAAATCGGGCAGACCGGCGTCGGCCACATCGCATCCATGATCGGCCGTTATTACGCGATGGACCGCGACCGGCGCTGGCAGCGGGTCAAATCCGCCTACGATCTCCTGACCCAGGGGCGCGCCGAGTTCATGGCGGAGAATGCGCTGGCCGGATTGGAAGCCGCCTACGCGCGCGGCGAAACCGACGAATTCGTCAAGGCCACGGCCATCCTGCCACCCGACGGCAAACCGGTGAAGATGGAGGACGGCGATTCGGTCATTTTTCTCAATTTCCGTTCCGACCGCGCGCGCCAGTTGTCGCGGCCCTTCATCGAGCCCGATTTCAGCGAGTTCGAGCGCGAAGTCACGCCCCGGCTGGCGACCTACTGCACGCTGACCGGCTACAGCGACGATTTCCAGGTGTCGGTCGCCTTTCCGCCCGAACGGATCAAGAATGGCCTGGGCGAATACGCCGCCAACCTCGGCTTGCGCCAGTTGCGCATCGCCGAAACGGAGAAATATCCGCACGTCACCTTTTTCTTCAACGGCGGCGAAGAGATATCCTTTCCCGGCGAAGATCGCGTGCTGGTGCCGTCCCCCGACGTGGCAACCTATGACCTCAAGCCCGAGATGAGTGCCTTCGAGGTAACCGACAAGCTGGTCGCCGCGATCGGCAGCCAGCAATACGATCTCATCGTCTGCAATTTTGCCAATCCCGACATGGTGGGCCACACCGGCGACCTGCAGGCGGCGATCAAGGCGATCGAGACGGTCGACACCTGTCTGGGCCGGGTGGTGGACGCGCAACAGGCGCGGGGCGGGGAAGTGCTGATCACTGCCGACCACGGCAACGCCGAATTGATGCGCGACGCCGCAACTGGCCAGCCGCATACCGCGCATACCATGAACCTGGTACCGCTGATCTATGTTGGGCGACGCCATGCCACGCTGGCGGAAACCGGCGCGCTCGAGGATGTCAGCCCGACCCTGCTGAAGATGATGGGCGTGTCGCAACCGCCCGAAATGACCGGCGAGGCCCTGGTGCAGTTTGAGTAAGCCCGCCCGCTTCGGGTAAGCTCGCCAGGGTGAACTTCAAACAACTCTTCGTCCTGCTGGTGCTGTCCGGACCGCTGTGCGCCAGCGCCAACCAGGCCGACCGCAAGCAGTCTGAACTCGACGCCCTCAAACAGCGCCTGCAAACCCTGCAGCAGGATTTTCGCGACACGCAGACGCATCGCCAGGAAGCGGCCGACGAGCTGCGCCAGTCCGAACAGGCGATCAGCAACGCCGTACGTCAGCTACGGCAGCTGGATGGCGAGCGCCAGCGGACGCAGAGCGACCTGCAGTCGCTGACACAACAGGTCGACGCAACCTCGGCGCGTATTCGCACACAGCAGGCCCATCTGGCGCAGACGCTCAAGGGCGCTTACCAGCGCGGGCAGGGCGATGCGCTCAAGCTCATCCTGAATGGTGCGGACCCCAACCAGACCGCACGCGATTTGCGCTATCTGGCCCACCTCTCGCGTGCGCAGCAGGCCATGATCGACACGCTGCGTGCCGACTTGGCGCAACTGTCCGCCTTGCAGCGGCAAGCCTCGCAGAAGACAAACGACCTGGCGCAATTGCAGGCCGCGCACGAAGCCGAGCAGCAAAAGCTGCTGGCCGACAAGCATGCCCGCGAGCAGGTGCTGCAGAAACTCTCCGTGCAAATCCAGCAACAGCGGCGCGAGATTTCCACCTTGAAGCGCAATGAACGCAGCCTGACCCAGCTGGTCGAGCGCCTCAACCGGGTGATGGCGGAGCAGGCTGCGCGAGAGGCTGAACGCGCGCGCGCCGCCCGGCAGACGAAGCAGCGGGAGGCAGAGCGCGGCTCAACCGGCCAGCAGCGCCGTCCCGTGGCGGTCAATACCGATACGCCGGTGGCTTTTCGGTCGAGCCAGCCGTTCTCTCGGCTGAAAGGTTTGTTGCATTTACCGGTTGCCGGGGAACTGATGAACCGCTTTGGTGCTCCGAGAGAAGGCGGCGGGTTGAGCTGGAAAGGCTTGTTCATCCGGGCCGCCCAAGGTACGGCGGTGAAGGCGATCGCAGCCGGACAGGTGGTGTTCGCCGAGTGGCTGCGCGGCTTCGGAAACCTCATTATTGTTGACCATGGTGACGGCTATATGAGCCTGTACAGCAATAATGAAAGTCTGTATAAGCAGGTGGGCGACCGGGTTCAGCCCGGCGATGCGATCGCTGCGGTTGGCAACAGCGGTGGCCAACCCGACACGGGCCTGTATTTTGAAATGCGGCATCAGAGCCGTCCTGTAAACCCCCTGGACTGGGTGAAGTGAGATGACACAAAAGGCAAAACTCGTACTGGTCGGTCTGGCTGGCATACTGGCTGGCGCCGCATTGACACTCAATCTGCCGGCGATCGCCGACAAGGATGCGGAGACTGCGCTGCCGATCGAGGAGTTGCGTGCCTTCACCGATGTATTTGCCCGTATCAAGAGCGATTATGTCGAACCGGTCGACGACAAGAAGCTGATCTCTTCGGCGATCAACGGCATGTTGAGCGGGTTGGACCCGCATTCGGCCTACCTCGATGCTGAAGGCTTCAAGGATCTGCAGGTGGGTACCCAAGGCGAATTCGGCGGCCTGGGCATCGAAGTCGGGATGGAAGACGGCTTCGTCAAGGTCGTGTCGCCGATCGAGGATACGCCCGCCTTCAAGGCCGGGGTCAAGCCAGGCGACCTGATCATCAAGCTCGACGATACGCCGGTGAAAGGCATGACGTTGAACGACGCGGTGAAACGCATGCGCGGGAAGCCCGGATCGCCGATCAAGCTCACCATCGTTCGCAAGGGCGTCGACAAACCCATCGTGCTGACCCTGACCCGCGCGGTCATCAAGATCCGCAGCGTCAAATCCAAATTGCTGGAAAACGGGTACGGTTACGTGCGCGTGACGCAATTCCAGGAACATACTGGCGAACTGCTGGCCGAGGCCCTGGACAAGCTCTACAAGGACAACAAGACGCCGCTCAAGGGCCTGATCCTGGATCTGCGCAACGACCCGGGTGGTCTGCTGAATGGCGCGGTGGCGGTGGCGGCGGCTTTCGTCAAGCCGGACAGCCTGGTGGTGTACACGGACGGGCGTACGGAGGATGCGAAGATGCGGTTGACCGCCAGCCCGGAAAATTACCTGCGCCCGATGCAGCTTGATTATCTGAAAGGTTTGCCGGAGGGCGTCAAGCAGGTGCCGATGGTGGTGCTCGTGAACGGCGGCTCGGCCTCGGCCTCCGAAATCGTGGCGGGTGCGCTGCAGGATGACAAGCGTGCCGTCATCATGGGAACCCGAACCTTCGGCAAGGGATCGGTGCAGACCATCCTGCCGATCGGCAACGGCACGGCGATCAAACTCACCACGGCGCGCTACTTTACGCCGAGCGGACGCTCCATCCAGGCCAAGGGCATCGAGCCGGATATCGTGGTGGAAGACCCGACCATGCCGTCCGATGATCAAGGTCTGGGCATTCGCGAGGCGGATCTCGAGCACCACCTGAGCAATCCCAATGGCGGGGATTCGACGCCCAGCAAACCGAGCGAAGCCATCAAGGCCGCGCCGGCTGACCGCGCCGCCCCGGGCGGCGTCGAGAAAAAGCCGACGACGCTGGAACCGGGCGAGATCGTGTCGAAGAACGATTTCCAGGTGAACCAGGCGCTGAACTTGCTTAAAGGGCTGCAGATCCTGCAGGGGCGTTGAGCGGCTGTGCGGTGTGGCCCGCAGGGGTTCCACAGCACAAACGGCGCGGTATACTGAGTTGACCTAGCCTGCCGGGAGGCGCCATGCGTCCGTGCGACCTCGAGAAAAACCGCGAAATCGTCTTTCATGCCTTGCCTGCCGGCCAGGCCGAGCGCGCCTTGGCGCTTTTGGCTGGTCTGGAGGGGCTGGACGTGGCCATCGGCGCAGACGTCTATCGTCTGCAGGTGCGGTATCACATCTGCGAGTACACGCTGGAAGGGCTGGAGACTGCGCTGGCGAGCCAGGGGTTCCATCTCGACAACAGCCTCCTCTGCAAGCTCAGGCGTGCACTGGCGTATTACTGCGAGAGCGTGCAGCGACGCAATGTCGCAGCCAACGAGCCGGACATCAAATCCCAGCAGGCATTCATGAAAGTCTACGAGCGCCACCTGCATGGCGATCGTGACGAAACGCCGGAAGAGTGGCGGAGCTATAAATAGCCCATGGAGTTGAACGACACACTGCTGCTGCGCTACAGCAGACACATCCTGCTGCCCGATGTCGGTGTGGACGGGCAGGCACGTATATCAGGCGCATCGGTGTTGATCATCGGTGCCGGCGGGCTGGGTTGCCCGGTCGCACTTTATCTGGGGGCGTCGGGCGTCGGACGCTTGTGGCTGGCGGACGGCGATACGGTCGACCTGACCAATCTGCAGCGGCAGATTGGCCATGCCACGGCAGCCATCGGCGAGAACAAGGCCGATTCGCTCGCGCGCAGCGTACGCGCCATCAATCCTGAGATCGAGGTGCAATCCATTCGGGAAGCGCTGAGCGGCGAAGCGCTGCATGAAGCGGTGGCGGCGGTCGATCTGGTCGTCGATGCGTCAGACAACTTCGCTACCCGGCATGCGGTCAACCGGGCCTGCGTTCAGTTGGGCAAACCGCTGGTGTCGGGGGCTGCGATCGGTTTTTCGGGGCAACTGGCGGTGTTCGATACCCGCCGTGCCCGCACACCCTGCTATCACTGCCTGTTTCCGGATCAGGCCGGCGAACCGGAGATGCGCTGCGCCGAGGCGGGGGTGTTTTCTCCTCTGGTCGGCGTCATCGGCGCAATGCAGGCGATGGAAGCCCTGAAATATCTGGCTCAGGTGGGAGAGTTGCTGATCGGCCGGCTGCTGCTATGGGACGGCCTGCGGGCCGAGGCTCGCGTGATGAACGTGCCGTACGATCCGGCCTGCCCGGTTTGCTCGCAGGCCGCGCGTCAGGCGGGGTGAACGTCGAGCAAACGCGCCATCAGCAGCTCGATATCGCCGCCGGGCGGGCGGCTGAATCCGCTCTTGGCGAACTGATGCCAGCGTCCTACCACCATGCATTGCAGCAGATTGGCTAGCGGCCCGCTCAGTTCGGACTGCTTGTCGCCGCAAAAGCGCAGGCATTGCCGCAACTGGGCTTCGATTCGGTCGTGTAGTTGATTGATGCGTTTTTGCAGGCGCTCGTTTTCATGCACCAGTGCATCGCCGATCAGCACACGCGTCATCCCTGGATTCTTCGCCGCAAAATTCAACAGCATGCTGAGGATGGCTTCGATCTGAGCGGACGGCGAGGGCGTGTCGGCGGTGATGCGCGCAATCAGGCCAAACAGGGTCTGTTCGATGAACTCGATCAGACCCTCGAACATTTGCGCCTTGCTGGAAAAGTGCCGGTATAGCGCGGCTTCGGATACCCCGATGCGGGCTGCCAACGCCGCCGTGGTGATTTTCTCAGGCTGCGGTTCCTGCAGCATCGCGGCGAGTGTTTGCAGAATCTGCAACCGGCGCTCGCCGGGTTTTCTGGCTTCCCCTTGCATCTGACACCCCCCAGTTTTTATTAGGAGGTGATTATCGCTGATGTTGGGTAATTGGTGGGTCTGCACGGACTTGAACCGTGGACCAAGGGATTATGAGTCCCCTGCTCTAACCAACTGAGCTACAGACCCGAAAACGTAGCTGCCCCGCGATGGGCGGGGCAGGAGACTTACACTTCGCCGCTGCCGGTAAAGCTTTTCAACTTCTCGGAGCGGGTCGGGTGGCGCAGCTTGCGCAGGGCCTTGGCTTCGATCTGGCGGATCCGCTCACGCGTGACGTCGAATTGCTTGCCGACTTCTTCCAGCGTGTGGTCGGTGTTCATTTCGATGCCGAAGCGCATGCGCAATACCTTGGCTTCGCGCGAGGTCAGGCTGTCCAGCACTTCGCGGGTAGCGTCGCGCAGGTTTGCGTAGATCGCGGAGTCGTCAGGCGACAGCGTGCTGGAGTCCTCGATGAAGTCGCCGAGGTGGGAATCCTCGTCGTCGCCGATCGGCGTTTCCATGGAAATCGGCTCCTTGGCGATCTTCATGATCTTGCGGATCTTGTCTTCCGGCATTTCCATCTTGATTGCCAGCGTCGCCGGGTCGGGCTCGATGCCGGTTTCCTGCAGGATCTGGCGGCTGATCCGGTTCATCTTGTTGATCGTCTCGATCATGTGCACCGGGATGCGGATGGTGCGCGCCTGGTCGGCGATCGAACGCGTGATCGCCTGGCGAATCCACCAGGTGGCATAGGTCGAGAATTTGTAGCCGCGGCGATACTCGAACTTGTCCACGGCTTTCATCAGGCCGATGTTGCCTTCCTGGATCAGGTCGAGGAACTGCAGGCCGCGATTGGTGTATTTCTTGGCGATCGAAATCACCAGGCGCAGGTTGGCCTCGATCATCTCGCGCTTGGCACGGCGGGCCTTGGCTTCGCCGGTCGACATCTGCTTGTTGATGTCCTTCAGGTTCTTGATCGGCAGACCGACACGATCCTGCATCGCGATCAGGGCTTCCTGGTGTGCCTTGACCTCGTATTGCACCTTGGAAAGCGTCGAGCAGTAGGCTTTCTTCGCAGCGATCTCCCGGTCCAGCCACGTCAGGTTGGTTTCATTGCCGGGGAAAGCCTTGATGAAGTGCGGACGCGGCATGCCCGAACGGGTGACGCAGAACTCCATGATCTTGCGTTCGTGCGAGCGCACCTCTTCCACCGCACTGCGGATCTGCTCGCACAGGTTATCCACCTGGCGCACCGAGAAGCGGATCGCCATCAGCAGCTCGGTGACTTCGGACTGGGTTTTCATGTGCTGCGGACTGCCGAGGCCATACTTGGCATGGGCTGTCTGTGCTTTTTTGTAGGCTTTGCGGATGAAGTCAAACTGCACAAGCGCTTCGGCTTTGAGCTGCGCCAGATTGGCGGCTGCGAGCTTGGCGCTGGCTTCTTCGTCGTCGTCCTCGTCCGTATCTTCTTCGTCGGCGGACGTGTCTTCCTCTTCAGCCGCGGCTTCGGTTTCCATTTCGACGAAGCCATCGATCAGCTCGTCAATGCGCATCTCGTCTTTTTCGACCTGCGCCGCCATGTCCAGGATTTGCTGGATGGTGAGCGGACACGACGAAATCGCCTGCACCATGTGGCGCAGGCCTTCCTCGATGCGCTTGGCGATCTCGATTTCGCCTTCGCGCGTCAACAGATCGACCGAGCCCATTTCACGCATGTACATACGGACCGGATCAGTCGTGCGGCCGAATTCAGAATCGACCGTGGTCAGCGCCTGCTCGGCTTCCGCAACGACATCCTCGTCGGCGACGGCAGGGGCGGCTTCCTGCATCAGCAGGGTTTCGGCGTCCGGCGCTTCATCGTAGACCTGGATGCCCATGTCGTTGATCATGCTGATCACGCCTTCGATCTGGTCGGCGTCCAACACCTCGTCGGGCAGGTGGTCGTTGATCTCGGCGTAAGTCAGGAACCCCCGTTCCTTGCCGAGGATGATGAGGTTCTTCAGCTGGGTGCGGCGCGCTTCCGCCTCCACCGGCGTCAGCTCCTTCAGGGGGAGTAGCGCTTCGGGTTTTTTGGCGCTACCACCTGGTTTTCTTCCACGTACAGCCACAGGTTATTCTCCGCTCAGGTTCCGCCCCCGCGCATCGCACGCGGACAGAAAAAATCGTTCAAAAACCGGCAATTATACCGCAAGCCGGCACTTTGTCTTGCCGTTTCTGGCAAGCTAGGAACGTGCCAGTTCAGTCAATTCCTGGCGCTCGCTGGCGCTCAAACTGCCGAGCGGGCGCATGGCCAGTTCCTGCTGCCTTCGCCTGCGCCAATCGTCGCGTAACTGTTTGACGGCGCCATCGAACTCCGCGTTCCAGTCCCAGGTGTCGTCTTTGTCGAGCAAATCGGTCATTAGCTCATCGATCAAGGGCTCCAGCACGCTGCCTTTGGCCGTTTCGCTGAGGGTCTGCGGCTTGAGCGGGCCAACCTCGCGCAGCCAGGCCATCAGTTCGCCGGTAGGACCGCTTAGCGGGTCGTTTACATCGAGCCAGCAGGGTTCGACCTCGGCCACCCGCTGTGGATTCATCAGCAGGGTACGGGCCAGGCTGCGCACTCGCGATGGCGCCGGGCGGCGCTGCGGACGCGGGAGAGGTCGGCGCGCTGCGATGGGTTTGAGCCCGAGACGGCTGAGTTCGTCAGCCTGGAGGTGCGCAAGTTCCGCAATCTGCCGTTGGATCAAGCTGGCCAGCACGGGTGCCGCGATTTTTTCCAGCAGCGGCTTGGCATCCTTGATCAGCGCAGCCCGGCCCTCCTGGCTGTCGAGCTTGCGGCCGCGTGCCAGTTCGCGGACGAGGAAGGCTGAAAGCGGCACGGTATCGGTGTCCAGCAGTTGCAGGAACGCGTCATGGCCGTGGGTGCGGATGTAGCTGTCGGGATCTTCGCCTTCCGGAAGGAAAAGGAAGCTGACTTCCTTGCCGTCCTGCAACGCTTCCAGCGTGTTTTCCAGCGCCCGCCAAGCGGCCTTGCGGCCGGCATTGTCCCCGTCGAAGGCGAAGATCAGGCGATCGGTGTGGCGTAGCAGGGTGCGCGCATGGACCGGCGTGGTCGCGGTGCCCAGCGCCGCCACGGAAAATTCCACGCCGTGCTGCGCCAGTGCCACCACGTCCATGTAGCCTTCGACGACGATGGCACGTCCGGCCGCCTTGATTGCGGCGCGTGCCTCGAACAGGCCGTATAGCTCGGAGCCCTTGTGAAACACGGGGGTTTCCGGCGAATTGAGGTATTTCGGTTCGCCCTGGTCGAGCACACGTCCGCCGAAGCCGATGATCTGGCCCTTGATGTTGCGGATGGGGAACATGATGCGGTCGCGGAAGCGGTCGTAGCGACCGCGGTCGCCGTCGATGACGAGGCCCGATGCGGCGAGCGCGTCGGCCGCGTAGTCGGCGTAGACCTGCTTCAGCGGCGAGCCGTCGGGGGCGTAGCCGATGCCGTAGCGGGCGGCGATGGCGCCGGTCAAGCCGCGTTTTTTCAGATAGTCGATCGCGCGCGGCGTCTGCTTGAGCTGCTTCTTGTAGAACTGCGCGGCCTGTTCGAGCGCGTCCCACAGCGCGGGAGGCGGTTTGGGGCGATCGGGTTCGCCGGATTCGGGGACGGGCAGGCCAACGTCCTGGGCCAGCGCCGCCACCGCATCGGGAAAACTCATGTGCTCGTATTCCATCAGGAAACCGAGCGCGGTGCCGTGCGCGCCGCAGCCGAAACAGTGGTAGAACTGCTTGGTCGGGCTGACGGTGAAGGAGGGGGTTTTTTCGCTGTGGAAAGGACAGCAGGCCTGGTAATTCTGCCCGGCTTTCTTCAGCGGCACGCGGCGGTCGATGACATCGACGACGTCGACGCGGGCGAGCAGGGTGTCGATGAAATCGCGCGGAATCATGATGGCCGCATGATAAACCCGAGCGCGTCGCGCTGGATGAGGTTAGCTTACGAGGCGGGCCTTGATCAGCGCGGAGACCTGCCCCATGTCGGCACGGCCAGCAAGGCGGGGTTTCAGCAGCCCCATGACCTTGCCCATATCCTTGGCGCTGGACGCGCCGGATTCGGCAATGGCCGTGGCAACGGCGGCTTCGACTTCGGCAGCGGAGAGTTGTTCGGGCAGGTAGGCCTGCAGCACGACGAGCTCGGCCTGTTCCGCCGCCACCAGGTCGTCACGACCAGCAACCTGGAATTGGCTGATCGAGTCCTTGCGCTGCTTGATGAGTTTTTCGACGATGCTGCTGACTGCAGCGTCGTCCAGTTCGATGCGCTCGTCGACTTCTCTCTGCTTGATGGCAGCCAACAGGAGACGGATCGTGCCGAGGCGCGCCATCTCTTTGGCGCGCATGGCGGTTTTCATGTCGTCAGTGATGCGTGCCTTGAGCGACATGCGTGGGAGATTCCGCGTCAGCGCGGAATCAATACATCTTGGGGGGGAGTTGCTGGCTGCGCAGGCGCTTGCTCTGGCGCTTGACCGCGGCGGCGAGCTTGCGTTTGCGCTCGGCAGTGGGCTTCTCGTAGAACTCGCGGGCGCGCAGTTCGGTCAACAAGCCGACTTTTTCGATGGAACGCTTGAAACGACGCAAGGCGACGTCGAACGGCTCATTTTCTTTGACTTTGACGTGAGGCATGTGACAGTGGCTTCCGGGAAACGGGAAAAACGAGAATAATAGCAAGCCCTAACGGATTTTTCCAGTCCCCCTGTTTCCCCTATGTTGGTACTTGGCATCGAGTCGTCCTGCGATGAAACCGGTGTTGCGCTATATGACAGCGTGCGCGGCCTACTGGCGCACGCGCTCTATTCACAGATCGCCATGCATAACGACTATGGTGGCGTGGTGCCCGAACTGGCGTCGCGAGACCATATCCGGCGGGTTCTTCCCTTGACACGCCAGGTTTTGGCTGAAAGTGGGTGCGCACTGGAAGCGCTCGACGGCATCGCCTATACGCAAGGACCGGGGCTTGCCGGCGCGCTGCTGGTGGGAGCGGGGATGGCGCGTGCGCTGGCGTTTTCGCTGGATATCCCGGCAGTCGGCGTGCATCATCTGGAAGGCCATATGCTGTCGCCGTTGATTTCCGATACGCCGCCAGAGTTCCCCTTCGTTGCCCTGCTGGTGTCGGGCGGCCATACGCAGTTGATGTTGGTGTTGGGCGTCGGGCGCTACACCCTGTTGGGCGAAACCCTCGACGATGCGGCCGGTGAGGCCTTCGACAAGACCGCACAGCTATTGGGCCTGGGTTATCCGGGCGGGCCGGCACTGTCGAAGCTGGCGGCCGCGGGTGATGCCAGCCGCTTTACCCTACCGCGCCCGATGCTCAATTCGGGCGACTTCGATTTCAGTTTCAGCGGCTTGAAAACCGCGGTGCTGACGCTGGTGCGCAAGCAAGGGCTGGATCAGGCAGCCGACATCGCGGCGGCGTTTCAGGTGGCGGCGGTGGACGTGCTGGTGAGCAAGAGTCTGGCAGCCTGTGTCCACAGTGGCGTGACGCGGCTGGTGGTTGCCGGCGGCGTGGGCGCCAACACGCATCTGCGCGAACGGCTGACGCGCGAGGCGGCGGCACGCGGTATCAGCGTGTTCTATCCGCGGCTGGAGTTCTGCACAGACAACGGCGCGATGATCGCCTACGCGGGCGCGCAGCGGTTGGCGACGCATAGGAAGACATCGGACCTGACGTTTGCGGTCAAGCCGCGTTGGGAGTTGGCGACGCTCGATGCCATGTAAGCCTTATCTGCGGAACATCGGGTAGGCCTCGCGCAAGGCCTTGAGCCATTTTTCACCGCCTGTGAAATGGGCAATCTGATCCGGGAATAGCAAGAACCCCACCAGCACGGCCATCAGGCACACCAGGATGACCGTGCTGAAAATGCTTTCCGGACGCAGCACGCCCCAGTAGCGGCTGACCAGGAACAGCGTGTCCTTCTTGTGTTCCGACATCGACAGCCAGCGGCGCAGCAATTTGACCGCGAGGTAGGCTGCGTAGCCGCCGGCCAGCGAAGCGAACACGATGCGGAAGATGGAGAACACATCCAGCCCGCCGCCCAGGTATTCGTGATACAGCCAGGAGACGAAACCCAGCGACAGTGACGCCAGGATCGCGATGGCCACGTTGATGAACAGCCGCCGCCGTTCACGGGCGAGGTCGCGCTGTCGTTCGATGAAGAAACTGTCGACTTCGCGCTTGAAGTATTCGACCTTTTCCTGCACCAGCGATGAAAACTCCGCCTTGGCGTGCACGATGCGGGCATCCATCAGGGAACCTAGCCGTTCGCCGGCATAGTCGACCAGTTCGCGTACGTCGTCCTTGGTGAACTGGCGCTGTTCATGCAGTTCGTCGGAAATCTTGTCGAGCTTGGCGTCGATCTCCTGGCTGGCGCGCCAGATGACGTCCTTCAGTTCGGTGCCAGCCTGCGACACGCCCTCCTTGACGACATCCGACAGACGTTCACCCGCGTGGTCGATCGCTTCGCGCGATACCTCGGCGAGACTTTCCTTTGCGTGCTCGATACTTTTGTCGAAGAAGGCCATGTTCAGTGAGGCGGGGTCAAGAGCGGGCGCCGATGCGTCCTTCCTGGCCGGTTACCAGTTTGATGAGATTGCTCTTGTGACGATAGACCAGCAGCAGCGTGATCACCAACACGGTCATGGCCGTATTGCCCCAGCCCATCAGCAGACCTGAATAGACCGGGGCCAGCACGGCGGTGATCAAGGCCGCCAGTGAGGAAATGCGGAATAGCCCGGCCATGAGCAGCCAGGTTGCCAGACATGCCAGGCCGAGCCAGGGGTTGAGGCCGAGCAGCAGGCCGAGCGCCGTGGCCACGCCTTTCCCGCCCTTGAAACGGAAAAACACCGGGAACAGGTGGCCGATGAACACGGCCAGCGCGCACAGCAGGGCAATGTCTTCGGACAAATCGAACTGCGGAGCCAGCATGCGCGCGAGCACCACGGCCACCCAGCCCTTGAGCGCGTCGCCAAGGAGCGTCAGCGCGGCCGCGGCCTTGCGCCCGGTGCGCAGTACGTTGGTGGCGCCGGGATTGCCCGATCCGAAGCTGCGCGGGTCGGGCAGGCGCATGGCGCGGCTGACGATCACGGCGAACGACAGCGAACCAAGCAAATAGGCGACGGCAATAAACAACAGCGTGGTCATAAACAAGTCAGTAAAATGGCGGGCTTTAGGCGGGCTTGTGGGTGAGCGCCGCCATGGATGATCAAGACAATGGATATTCTATTTTTGCGGGACTTCCGTCTCGAGCTGATTATCGGCATATACGAGTGGGAACGCAAAGTGCCGCAGCCGGTTCGACTCGATCTGGAAATCGGCTTGCCCGACAGCAAGGCCAGCGGGACCGACAATGTGGCCGACACCATCGACTATGGTGCAGTGGCCGTGCGGGTGAAAGACTACCTGCACAACGCGCCGCAGCCGATCACGCTGGTCGAGTCGGTCGCCGAGCATGTGGCGGCGATTATCCGCGGCGAATTCGGCGCGCCGTGGGTAAAGGTGTCGGTAACCAAGTTCGCCATCGTGCCGGGCATCAAGGAGCTCGGCATCACCATTGAGCGCGGCACGCGTCTGTGAGTGTTGAGCAGATCGCCCTCATGGCGGTCATCCTGCTGGTGGCGTATGTCATCCGTGGCATCACCGGTTTCGGGTCGGCGCTGATCTCAGTGCCTTTGCTGGCGTTGATTTTTCCGCTGAAATTCGTGGTGCCACTGGCCCTGCTGCTGGATTTCACCGCATCGATGGTAATGGGTAGTTTCAATTTCGGGCGTGTGAAATGGAGTGAGATCGGTGTACTGATTCCGTTTAGCATACTCGGCGTGGCGCTGGGCACCAGCCTGCTGGTCAATTTGCCATCCGGCCCTGTGATGATTGCGCTGGCCGGATTCGTGTTCGTTTTTGCGGTACGCAGTGTATTCAATATCCGTGGCGACAAGCTGATCGCGCGCGGCTGGGCCGTGCCGGCCGCGCTGACGGGGGGGACGGTCGGCGCGTTGTTCGGTACTGGCGGGCCGCCCTATGTGATTTATCTGACCCACCGCATCCGCGACAAAAGCGATCTGCGAGCGACGTTTTCCGCACTATTCTTTGCGGATGGCATGTCCCGCATCGTCAGTTTCCTGATAGCCGGGCTGCTGATGAGTGCCAAGGTGTGGACCGCCTATTTTGCCGCGCTGCCGCTCATGCTGGGCGGACTCTATCTAGGTGGGCGCGCGCATGTCGGGTTGAGTCCATCGCTGATGACGCGCCTGGTCGGCGTACTGCTGCTGATATCAAGTGTGTCGCTTTTATTCAAGGCCTTGCATGCATGAATATGCTTGAATCGTTGCATTTCCAATCCGTGTCGTTCAGCGGTCTGGAGCCGGGAACGCGCCTCATCGTGCTGGGTGCGGTGCATGGTAATGAAACCTGCGGGACACAGGCGATCCGCCGTGTAATTGCCGAGATCGAGTCCGGACAACTGAACATCGTGGCTGGAAGCGTGACCTTCGTGCCGGTCACCAACCCGTTGGCCTATGCGCGCCATCAACGCATGGGGGACCGCAATCTCAACCGCAATCTTGTGCCCACTGAAACCCCGGTCGAGTTTGAGGATCGTATTGCCAACTGGCTTTGCCCGTTGCTGGCACAGCATGACGCGCTGCTCGATCTGCATTCGTTTCACACTGCGGGCGAGCCTTTCGCCATGTTGGGCCCGGAAGACAATCAGGGCTTGCTGGAGCCGTTTGCACGTTCGCAGGAGGAAACCGCGCTGGCGTTGCGGCTGGGTGTGCGCCGCTTCGTCGACGGCTGGCTCGATACCTATGCCGCAGGTGTCGCGCGCCGATTGGCGGCTGGCGTGTCGGCACGTGAGGCCGACGTGCATTACGGCGTGGGCACTACCGAATACATGCGGGCGCAGGGCGGCATCGCGCTCACCCTTGAATGTGGGCAGCACGACGATCCTGCCGCGCCTCTGGTGGCTTATCGCGCCATTCACAATACGCTGGCGCATCTGGGACTGACGGCTGCAGCCAGGCCGGCAGCCGTGACCGATACCGAGGCGCTACGCCTGTATCAGGTCGTCGATCGCGGCCATGCAGACGATCAATTCGTACGCGACTGGGCCAGCTTCGATCGCGTACATGCCGGCGAAGTCATCGGCACGCGTTGCGATGGGGCGCCGGTGGTGGCCGACCGTGATGGCTACATCGTGTTTCCTAACCCCGATGCGCGGCCCGGGCAGGAATGGTTCTATCTGGCCAAACCGAGTGCACGTGTGTGACGTTCAGCCGCGCGGGTGGTGTTGTGCGTGCAACTGCTTCAACCGCTCGCGTGCGACATGGGTGTAGATCTGCGTAGTGGAAATGTCGCTGTGCCCCAGCAGCATCTGTACGACCCGCAGGTCGGCGCCATGGTTCAGCAAGTGGGTGGCAAAGGCGTGACGCAGCGTGTGCGGTGACAGCGGGCGGGTGATTCCGGCGGCCAGTGCACGGCGTTTGATGAGATGCCAGAACGCCTGGCGCGTCATGCCTTCGCCGCGCGCAGTGACGAATACGGCGTCGGAAAGACGCTTTTCCAGCAGTTGCGGGCGCGCTTCCACCATATAGCGGCGTAGCCACTGCACCGATTCTTCGCCCAGCGGCACCAGCCGGTCCTTGTTGCCTTTTCCGGTGACACGCAGCACGCCGTCGTTGAGATTGAGCGCGGTCAATTTCAGTCCCACGAGTTCCGAGACCCGCAAGCCGGTGGCATAGAGCGTTTCCAGCATCGCGCGGTCGCGCAGGCCCAAGGCCGTGTCGGAATCGGCGCTGTTGAGCAGGCGTTCGACATCTATTTCGGTCAATGTCTTGGGCAGCGCGCGTGGCAGTTTGGGGCGGTCCAGATTGAGCGTGGGATCGCAGGCGATCAGGTTTTCACGCAGCAGATAACGGTAAAAGCGTTTCAGCGCCGAACTGTAGCGTGCCGCACTGCTGGGCTGGCTGCGGTGGGCGAAGCGCCACGCCAGGTAAGCTTCAAGATCACCCGGGGCGACCGTATCCAGGTTGCGTGTCCGTTCCTTTTCCAACCAAGCGGCAAACGTTTTCAGGTCGCGCCGATAAGCCGCCAGCGTGAGGTCGGCCAGCCCGTCTTCCAGCCACAGATGATCGCAAAACCGGTCAATCAGGGCGTCGCTCATGGGCCAGCAACCAGGTTTTCACGTCGAGCGGTGTGCCGCTCGACGCGTGCATGAACCCTCCAAGTCCGCTGGCCGCCACGACGCGATGACAGGGAATGAGGATGGGCAAGGGATTGGATCCGCAGGCCTGCCCCACCGCACGCGCGGCTGTGCCGAGTTGCTTGGCCAAGGCGCCGTATGTTGTCGGTCGCCCGAGAGGAATCGCCATCAGCGCATGCCAAACGCGCAACTGAAATGGCGTGCCCGACAGTGTGTAGGGCAGAGTGAAGGCATGAGCGGGATTGCGCCAGTAGGCATCGAGTTCGCGGCTTAGTTGGCGGGCGCGGGTATCCCGTTGGCCGGAGAGGGGCGCCTCGATGGGCAGAAAATCCAGCCGTGTCAGCACCTCGCCGATAAAGCAGGCACCGAGGCGGCACATCGGGGCGGGGAGGATGGCGTCATGCGTGGTCATGTCCGCATTCTAAGCGGGGTGAGGCAGCCTGTCAGGACAGCGTCACGGTGCGGCACGATTTTCGTGCCCAGCCTTCAGGGGGATGGACGGGTGGCAGCCAAGTCGACCAGGCTGCAGCTGGTCTTGCGAGTGACCTGGCAATCCGGCGTACCCGGGACATATTCAAATGCGCATGAACGCGCCTGCAACATGGTCCAGTCCGCTTCGGAATAAGCCTGCGCCGGCAGGTTGGGTGGGTAGAACACGCAGCCGACGCAAAACTCTTCGGTTGTACAGTCTGAGAGGGGGGGCATAGGGGGCCTTTTAAGTGGTTCTGGGGGCTGCGACTGCTCGCCAGGCGCAGTCCCACACTTCATCCAGATAGCCTGGCAGGGGATGGGGCAATATCCCGTCCAGGCGTGTGGTAATCATGCGGATGGGGCCGCCGAACAGACTGGCGGAGGCGACCATGACATCCATCTGGCGGATTTCGCCGCGTGCGATGCCGCGGCTGATCATCTCGCGCATCATGACAAACGGCCGGGAGGAGCAGATTGGAGCTTCGTCCGGCAAAAACTCACGATGCCGGGCATATAGCAGGAAAGCCATTTCCCATGGTTCGGCTTCGGCCCAGGCAAATAGACGCACCACCAGTTCACGGGCTTGGTCGTGGCTGCTGCCTTCCATGCGTACGACGTCCTCGATGAGGTGTTGCATCCGGGCAGTGAGTGCCGCGTATAACGTGCGTGCCAGCCCTTCCTTGTCGCCGAAATGATGATAGATCGATCCGATGCTCACGCCGGCCGTGCGGCCGACGTCGTGTACTGACGTGTTGAAATACCCTTGTTCGGTGAACAGGCGCAACGCGGCACCCAGCACGAGTGTGCGGGTGTCTTCCTGCTGAAAGTCGGCCGCGGGCATGGTGTAATTAGAACGAACGTTCGTTCTAATTTAGTGCGATACACGATGGTAGTCAAGCGCGGTTTGCGGTTGGGCGAAACAGGCCATCCAGCAAGGGGCCAAACAACAACGCCCGCATGAAGCGGGCGTTGTGTGGGCAACGGAGAGGGCTTATTCCGCAGCTGTGGCCGTAGCCTTGCGGGCGGGCAACTTTTCCTTGATACGCGCGGATTTGCCGGAGCGCTCGCGCAGGTAGTACAGCTTGGCGCGGCGGACGTCGCCGCGGCGCTTGACTTCGACGCTGGCGACCAGCGGCGAGTAGGTCTGGAAGGTGCGCTCGACACCTTCGCCAGCCGAAATCTTGCGAACGGTAAAAGCGGAGTTGAGGCCGCGGTTACGTTTGGCGATGACGACGCCTTCGTAGGCCTGCAGACGCTCGCGGTTGCCTTCCTTCACTTTCACTTGGACGACGACGGTGTCGCCGGGGGCGAAGGCGGGGAGGGTTTTACCCAGACGGGCGATTTCTTCCTGTTCGAGTTGTTCGATGATATTCATGATGTTGCTTCCTTACATCTGGCGGGAGAGGTGCGTCCCCGGTCTTCCGACCATTGGGCGGACATCACGCCGTTTCACATGGCCAGAGGCTATTCGCCTCGTGCCGCTTCGTTCTGCAATGCACCGGATGGGTGCCTCGCAAGAAATTCCTGTTCCTGCTTTGATAATCCACGCCTGGCCAGCAGGTCTGGGCGATGGACTGCCGTGATCGTCAGGCTTTGTTGCAGCCGCCACTGGGCAATTGCAGCGTGGTTGCCGTTTTTCAGCACCTCCGGCACCGCCATGCCCTGCCACACCTCGGGCCGGGTGTAATGCGGGCAGTCGAGCAGGCCATTGGCGAAGGAATCCTCCACCGCCGAATCCGCATCGTTCAGCGCGCCCGGCAGTTGCCGGATGAGGGCATCCATCAACGCCAGTGCGGGCAACTCGCCGCCCGAGAGCACAAAGTCTCCGAGGGAGCATTCCTCGTCTACGCGGCGCTGCAGCAGCCGCTCGTCGATGCCTTCGTAACGCCCGCACAGCAATAGCAGCGCGGGCTTTTCCTTCAGTTCCATCACCCGCTGGTGTGTCAGCGGGCGGCCGCGGGGGGAAAAATGCACCACCCAGGGCGTCAAGTTCTCGTCGGCCAGATCCTGCTGCACGGCATTCAATGCGCGATCCAGCGGTTCGGCCAGCATCAACATGCCAGGCCCGCCACCGTAAGGGCGGTCGTCCACCGTGCGATGCGGATCGTCGGTGAAATCGCGCGGATTCCATGCGCGAAATCGGTACAGCCCGCGGTCCAACGCCCGCCGCGTGATGCCGTAATCCAGTACGGCATCGAACATCTCGGGGAAGAGCGTGATGGCATCGAAACGCATCAGTAATCTTCGCCCCACTCCACCTCGATCGTTCCGCCGGGTAGATCCACCTTGCCGACGAAGGCCGCAACGAACGGAATCAGGTATTCCCGAGCGCCTTTGACGACCAGCAGATCATTCGCGCCACTTTCCATCAGGCTATCGACGGCGCCCAGTTCGATGCCTTCGTGGTTGACGACTTTGAGGCCGATCAGATCCGACCAGTAAAACTCGTTTTCCTCCGGCGGCGGCAGTGCGCTTTTCGCCACCGAGATTTCCTGTCCGCGCAGGGCATAGGCCGCGTCGCGGTCGTCGATGCCGGCCAGCTTGGCGACCAGGGTTTTGCCGTGGTCCTGGATAGTCTCGACGGTGTAATGCGTCTGCTGTTCGCCGCGCCCGACACGCCAGGATTCGAAATCCATCAGCGCCCCGGGGTCTTCGCTAAAAGGCTGGACCTTGACCCAGCCCTTGATGCCGAACGGGGCGGCGATGCGCCCCATCACGACCCAGTCGCTGCCCTGATTCAACTCAGGCGGCGGCGGGCTTGTTCTGCTTGACCAGACGGGCGACGGTGTCGGACATCTGTGCACCATTGCTCACCCAATAGCCAATGCGCTCCTGATCCAGGCGCACGGCTTCGGCGCCTTCAGCAGCGACCGGGTTGTAGAAGCCGACGCGCTCAATGAAGCGACCGTCGCGGCGGCAGCGCGAGTCAGCGACCACCACGTTGTAGAAAGGACGGTTTTTGGCGCCGCCGCGCGAAAGACGAATAACGACCATGATTCAACCCACCGGTAAACGGAGAAAACCGCGAATTATACCCAAAATTCACCGGCTTGCCAGTGGGACGTTACCGCATCCCGGGCAGCATGCCCTTCATGCCGCGCATCATCTTGCCCAGTCCGCCCTTGCCCATCATCTTCATCATCTTCTGGGCTTGTTCGAACTGGTTCAGCAGTTTGTTGACTTCCTGCACTTGTACGCCCGCACCGGCAGCAATGCGGCGCTTGCGCGATGCCTTGATGATGTCGGGTTTGCGGCGCTCCAGCGGGGTCATGCTGTTGATGATGCCTTCGACCCGGTTGATCGCCTTGTCGTCGGCGCCTGCCGGCATGGCCATCTGTCCGGCGCCGGGGAGTTTGTCCATGAGCGCGGAGAGGCCCCCCATTTTGCGCATCTGCTGGATTTGCGCCTTGAAGTCCTCGAGGTCGAAGTCCTTGCCCTTCTTGACCTTGTCGGCGAGTTTCTTGGCTTCGGCCAGATCGACCGAGCCTTGCGCCTGTTCGATCAGCGAAAGCACGTCACCCATGCCGAGGATGCGCTGCGCCATGCGTTCGGGGTGGAAGGCTTCCAGTCCGGTGGGTTTTTCGCCGACACCGATGAATTTGAGCGGTTTGCCCGTGATATGGCGCACCGATAGCGCCGCCCCGCCGCGCGCATCGCCGTCAAGCTTGGTCAGCACCACGCCGGTAAGGGGCAGCGCTTCATTGAAAGCCTTGGCGACGTTGACGGCGTCCTGCCCCTGCATTGCGTCGACCACGAACAGCGTCTCGACCGGCTTGACCGCGGCGTGCAACGCCTTGATTTCGGCCATCATCGCTTCGTCGATCGCCAGGCGGCCGGCGGTGTCGACGATGAGCACGTCGTAGAATTGCTTGCGCGCGTGATCCTGGGCGGCCTTTACGATTTTTAGCGGGTCGTGTTCGTTGCCTGCCTCGAAGAAAGCGACATCAAGCTGCTTGCCGAGCTGTCGCAGCTGGTCGATGGCGGCCGGGCGGTAGACGTCGGCCGAGGCAAGCAGGACCTTCTTCTTGCGGTTCTTCAGCAGCAGTGCGAGCTTGCCGCTGGTGGTGGTCTTGCCCGAGCCCTGCAGGCCGGCCATCAAAATCACCGCAGGTGGCGTGGCGGCCAGGTTCAGTTCGGCATTTTCTCCGCCCATCAGACGGGTGAGTTCTTCGTGGACGATGCCGATCAGCGCTTGGCCTGGCGACAGGCTGGCGAGCACTTCCTGACCCAGCGCGCGGATTTTGACCGCTTCGATGAAGTCCTTGACCACCGGCAGCGCGACGTCTGCTTCGAGCAGGGCGAGGCGCACCTGGCGCAGGGTGTCCTGCACGTTGGCTTCGGTGATGCGGGCCTGTCCGCGCAGGGATTTGACGACGCCGGCAAGGCGTCCGCTGAGATTTTCTAACATGGCTTCCTTGTTGCCGCTATGGGCGGCATGGATAATGGGGCTGGCTGAATCCAAATTCCATTTTAACGAATGTCCCCGCTATTGCTGGTTACTTTGTGTGTGAGCGCGCTGTATGGCTGGATCGCCTGGCGCCTGCAGCGCGCACCGTCCGCGTCCTCTGTGCGTGTATTGACGCCGTTGGCCCTGCTGGCGCATGGCGCATTGATCTTCAATTCAGTGCTGGGCCAGGGCGATATCCGACTGGGATTCGGCAACTCCCTGTCGACGATTTTCTGGCTGACTGCGCTCACATACTGGCTGGCCAGCCAGGGCGCGCCGCTGGCGCGCCTGCAGTCATGGGTCAGTGGCCTGGCAGCGATATCGGTCCTGGTCATGGCGGTTTTTACCGAAACCCATGCCATACCGGATTCGCAGGCGCTGGCCTTGCGTGCGCACCTGGTGGTGTCTTTTCTCGCCTATGGCCTGCTGGCGGTGGCGGCCCTGCATGCCGTGATGATGACCATGCTGGAAAAGCAGCTGCATCGCGGGGCATTGCTGCAAGGCGGCGCGCCGCCCTTGCTGACATTGGAAGCCATGCTGTTCAAGACCATCGGCGTGGGATTTGCGCTGTTGACCCTGGCGGTGTTCAGCGGGGTGTTCTTTTCTGAGGAACTCTTCGGCAAGCCGTTGCAGTTTTCGCACAAGACCGTGTTTGCCATCCTGTCCTGGCTGGTGTTCGGTGGCCTGCTGCTGGGAAGGCATTTTCGTGGTTGGCGCGGGCGTACAGCGCTGATCTGGACGATTACCGGGTTCACCCTGCTGCTGCTGGCCTACCTGGGCACTCAGTTTGTGCTGGAAGTGATACTCAGGCGTTGAGGCAATTCTGATTGGATAGTTTTTCCACCAGCACGCTTTTTATAACACTCGCCGTCCTGCTGCTGACTTCGGCATTTTTTTCCGCGTCCGAAACCGCGATGATGGCCATCAATCGCTACCGCCTGCGGCACGCAGCGGATTCAGGCGAGCGGGGGGCGATGCGTACGCAGGCACTCCTAGACAAGACCGACAAACTGCTGGGCGTCATCCTGCTCGGCAATAATCTGGTCAATTCCGCCTCAGGTACGCTGTCGGCCGTGCTGGCCATACGCTTGTTCGGGGCCGGCGAAATCGTGCTGTTCACGGCGACGCTTCTGCTGACCTTTCTGATTCTGGTATTCAGCGAAGTGACGCCCAAGGTGCTGGGCGCCTCTTTCCCCGAACGGGTGGCCTACCCCGCATCGCTTCTGCTCACACCCTTGCTGAAACTGGCATACCCCGTAGTGTGGTTCGTGAATCTGTTCGTGCAGGGCATCCTGCGGTTGTTGCGGATCAGGCAGCCCGAGCCGGGGCAGGGCAACAGCCTCGGTCTGGAAGAACTGCGGACCATCGTGCTGGAATCGTCCGGCAGGCTGCCGCGCGAGCACCACCGAATCCTGATGAACCTTCTGGAGTTGGAGGACATCACCGTGGATGATGTGATGACGCCACGCAGCCAGATCGAGGCGATCGATATCGAGGACGATCCCGAGCGGATGCGACAGCAGATTTCCACCAGCCATCACACCCGGCTGGTGGTGCATGCCGGTTCGTCCGACAATCTGCTGGGTGTATTGCACGTGCGCCGAGTATTGCATGCGCTGACAGGCAAGGAACTGGATCCGGCCACGCTGAGAGACAATCTCGAGACTCCCTATTTTGTTCCGGCAGGCACGCCGCTGTTTACCCAGTTGCGCAATTTCCAGTCCAGCCGGCGGCGGCTGGCGCTGGTGGTCGATGAATACGGCGAACTCCAGGGGTTGGTGACACTGGAGGATCTGCTGGAGGAGTTGGTTGGCGAGTTCACCACGCAGGCGCCGTCGGATGCGGGGTATCTGCGGCGCGAAGAGGATGGCAGCTGGCTGGTGGAAGGCAGTGTTCTGTTGCGCCACCTGAATCGCAAGCTGGGCCTTTCGCTCCCGCTGGACGGTCCGAAGACGTTGAACGGCCTGCTGCTCGAGCAGTTCGAGGACATCCCTGAAGCGGGCGTGAGCCTCAAGCTGGGCGACGTGCCGGTGGAAATCGTGCAGACGCAGGACCGCGCAGTCAAGATGGCGCGCATCTATCTGCCGGTGACAGACGATGTCTTGTCCGGAAACGCCTCAATTTAGTCGAAAAATCGCCGTTAAGGCCTGTGATTCCCTGTGTCTGCCCCCTCCGGGCAGGCGAAGGGACGATAATTTGACGCTGGACTTGTCTGGAATCGAGCTATGGCTGCTGTGACAAACACCAACAATTTAACCGGGCTGGCGCGTGCCATGGTCAACCATGGCTGGCTCTCCGAGGACGACGCCGAGGGAGTGTGGAAACGCGCCAGCCAGTCGGGCGATTCGTTCGTGACCGAATTGATCAAAGGGCGGCGGTTCAAGTCTGATCAGGTTGCCGAGTTTGCGGCTGCCTCGTTCGGCTTTCCCTATCTGGACCTGAATGCCATGGATCATGAGAGCCTGCCGCAAGGGCTGCTCGATCCGAAGCTGGTGCAGAAACGGCGGGTGCTCGCCTTGTATCAGCGGGGCAACAAGCTGTATGTGGCGACGTCAGACCCTACGCATCTGCAGGCGCTGGACGAGGTGAAATTCCAGACCGGCCAGGCGGTGGAACCCGTGGTGGTGGAGGACGACAAGCTCGGCAAGCTCATCGAGAAGATGGGTGAAGCGAACGACAACACGATGGCTGTGTTGAATGCCGAAGACCTCAATCTGGATTTCGCCGACGAGGAAAGTACCGCTGCCCAGCAGGACACTGGCGGCATCGAAATCGACGATGCGCCCGTGGTGCGCTATCTGCAGAAGATCATGCTCGACGCCATCAATATCGGCGCATCCGATATTCACTTCGAGCCGTACGAGAAGTTTTACCGCATCCGTTATCGGCGTGACGGCATTCTGTCCGAAATCGCCCAGCCGCCAATGGCGATCAAGGACAAGGTGGCGTCGCGCATCAAGGTGTTGTCGCGGCTGGATATTTCCGAAAAGCGTGTGCCGCAAGATGGCCGCATGAAAATGGTGCTGTCGAAGAATCGCGCCATCGATTTCCGGGTCAGCACCTTGCCCACGCTGTACGGCGAAAAGATCGTCATGCGTATTCTCGATCCCACCAGCGCGCAGCTGGGGATCGAGGCGCTGGGGTATGAGCCGTGGCAGAAGGAGCTTTTGCTCAATGCGGTGCAACGCCCCTATGGCATGGTGCTGGTGACCGGCCCGACCGGTTCCGGCAAGACGGTGTCGCTCTATACCTGCCTGAATATCCTCAACAAGCCCGACGTCAATATCTCCACGGCGGAAGACCCGGCGGAAATCCAGTTGCCGGGGATCAACCAGGTCAACGTCAACGACAAGGCCGGACTGACCTTCTCGGCGGCACTGAAATCCTTCCTGCGGCAGGATCCCGACGTCATCATGGTCGGCGAAATCCGCGACCTGGAAACTGCGGATATCGCTATCAAGGCCGCGCAAACCGGCCACATGGTGATGTCCACCCTGCACACCAACGATGCCCCCGGGACGCTTACCCGTCTGCTGAACATGGGGGTGGCGCCTTTCAACGTGGCCTCTTCGGTGATCCTGATCACCGCACAACGGCTGGGGCGGAAGCTGTGCAGCTGCAAGCAGCCTGCCGATATTCCGCAGGAAACCTTGCTGGCCGCAGGCTTCACCGAGGGGCAACTCGACGGCACCTGGAAGCCCTACAAGCCTGTGGGCTGCGATATCTGCGGGGGTACCGGGTACAAGGGGCGGGTGGGCATCTACCAGGTCATGCCGATCACCGATGAGATGACCCGTATCATCCTCAAGGGTGGCAACGAATCCGACATTGCCGACCAGGCGCGGCGCGAAGGCGTGCTCGACCTACGTCAGGCCGGTCTGTTGAAAGTGAAATCCGGTCTCACCTCGCTGGAAGAGGTCGAGGCCGTCACCAATCTCTAAGGAATTCCCTCTATGGCTACAGCGGCAAAAGCAGTCAAGGACGCCACCTTCCTGTGGGAAGGGATGGACAAGCGCGGCAAGAAGATCAAGGGCCAGATGCAGGCCGGCGGCGAGGCCGTGGTCAATTCCCAGTTGCGCAAGCAGGGCATTACCGTCACCAAGGTCAAGAAGCAGAGTGCCCTGTTCAGCGGCGCCAAGAAAATCACCGACAAGGATGTCACGCTGTTCACCCGTCAACTGGCCACCATGATGAAGGCAGGCGTGCCCTTGCTGCAATCCTTCGAAATCGTGGCGCGCGGGCACTCCAATCCTTCGATGCAGCGCCTGCTGATGGAAATCAAGGCGGACATCGAAAAGGGCAGTAGCCTGACGCAGGCGTTCGGACGCCACCCCCTGTATTTCGACGCGCTGTTCTGCAACTTGGTCGGGGCGGGCGAGTCGGCCGGTATTCTCGAAGGCGTGCTCGACCGTCTCGCGATCTACAAGGAAAAGATTCTTGCCATCAAGAGCAAGATCAAATCGGCTCTTTTCTACCCGGTATCCATCATCGTGGTGGCGTTTGTCATCACGGCCATCATCATGATTTTCGTGATTCCCGCGTTCAAGGAACTGTTCAGCAGCTTTGGTGCAGATCTGCCGGGGCCGACCTTGGTGGTTATGGCGATATCGGATTATTTCGTCAAATGGTGGTGGGCGATTTTTGGTGGGATCGGCGGTGGACTGTATGCTTTTTTCCAGGCTTGGAGGCGTTCGCGCAAGGTACAGATGTTCATGGATCGCCTTGTACTCAAGCTGCCGATTTTCGGACCGGTCATCGAGAAGGCCACCATCGCGCGCTGGACGCGCACGCTGGCAACCATGTTTGCGGCGGGCGTGCCGCTGGTTGAAGCCTTGGAATCGGTCGGTGGCGCGTCGGGTAACCAGGTATTCGTTGAGGCCACCCATAAAATCCGCGGCGAAGTGGCGACCGGCACGGCATTGACCGTGGCGATGCAGAATTCCGGACGTTTCCCCAACATGGTGCTACAGATGGCAGCCATCGGCGAGGAATCCGGCTCGCTCGATTCCATGCTGGGCAAGGTGGCCGATTTTTACGAAGCCGAGGTCGACGACGCGGTCGAAGCGCTGTCGAGCCTGATGGAGCCGATCATCATGGTGGTGCTGGGTACCCTTATCGGTGGCATGGTGATCGCCATGTACCTGCCGATCTTCAAGATGGGCCAGGTTGTAGGGTGATAGAACTTCTTAATGTCACACCAGCCCTCTTCACCGGGCTGATTTTTTTAATCGGGCTGCTGGTGGGCAGCTTTCTGAATGTCGTCATCCATCGACTGCCCAAAATGATGGAAGCCGAATGGCAGGCGCAGTGCGCCGAGTTGCGTGGTGAATCCCTGTCTGAATCTCCACGCTACAACCTGTGGTTGCCGCGCTCGGCCTGTACCCAGTGCGGGCATCAGATCACTGCACTGGAGAATATTCCGCTATTGTCGTGGCTGTGGCTACGCGGGCGGTGCTCGGCCTGCAGTACGCCTATCAGTGCGCGCTACCCGCTGGTGGAACTGCTTACCGCTTTGCTGTCGGCGGCGGTCGCCTGGAAATGGGGTGCCAGCGTGCAGACAGCGGGTGCGCTGCTTCTGGTATGGGCGCTGATCGCGCTGGCCTTCATTGATCTCGATACCACTCTGCTGCCGGACAGCCTTACCCTGCCGCTTGTATGGCTGGGCTTGCTGTTCAACCTGAACGGGGCTTTCGCCAGCCTGCCGGATGCGGTGGTCGGCGCCATGGCCGGTTACGGAGTGCTGTGGTCGGTGTACTGGCTGTTCAAACTGGCAACCGGCAAGGAGGGTATGGGGTTCGGCGACTTCAAGCTGCTTGCGGCCATCGGCGCGTGGCTCGGCTGGCAGATGCTGCCCGTCACGTTGCTGCTGTCCTCGGTGGTCGGTGCGGCGATCGGCGTGGCGATGATCGTGCTGGTCAAGCATGACCGTCGCGTGCCGATCCCCTTCGGCCCGTACCTGGCTGGCGGCGGCCTGGTGGCGCTGTTTTTTGGCGCCGACTTGACGCAGGCCTATCTCGCACAATTCTGATGTTCAAGGTCGGGCTCACTGGCGGGATCGGCTCGGGCAAGTCGACCGTCGCTGATTTGTTTGCCGGACATGGTGTGCCGGTAATCGATACGGATGTCATCGCGCGCGCCTTGACCGTCCCGGGGGAAATGGCGCTGGAAGCGGTCCGGGCAGCATTCGGCGATCAGGTGATGCAGACAGATGGTGCCTTGGATCGTGCTGCCCTGCGCCGGCGCGTATTCTCCGATGCCGATGCCCGGCATCAGCTTGAGGCCATCCTGCACCCGCGTATTCGGTCGGTGGTGGAGCAGCAGCTTGCTGCCCTGAGTGCCCCCTATGTCCTGATCGTGATCCCCTTGTTGGTGGAAACGGGTGCGTACCAAGAGATCTTGGATCGTGTGCTGCTTGTCGATTGCCCCGAAGAGCAGCAGATCACGCGGGTGATGACGCGCAGCGGACTGACGCTGGACGAGGTGAAAGCCATCCTCGCGACACAGGCCGGGCGTGCCGCGCGCCTGGCAATTGCAGACGATGTGATCTCCAATGCGGCGTCTCCCGAAGCATTGCGCACCCAGGTCGCGGCCCTGCATCGGCGTTACCTGGCGTTTTCTACTACACCGTTGTCTTGATTTTCCACATGGATAGGCGACAATCGGTCCAACCAAACCAACGCGTTGCGGCGTGATCCACTACGAATATCCCCTGAGCGAACGCATCCGCACGCTATTGCGGCTGGAAGATCTGTTCGACCGTTTCGATGCCTACGCCGCATCGTCCGATTCGCACGCGCATCATGCAGCCTTGCTGACCCTGTTCGAGATGGCCGAGGTCGCGGCGCGCGCCGACCTGAAATCCGACCTGCTGCAGGAACTGGACCGGCAGAAAGCCGTACTGACTGCGCTACGCGGCAATCCTCATGTCCAGGGCGCTACGCTGGAACAGGTGCTGACCGCGATCGAGGCAGCCCACCATGGCATGTACCAATTGCCTGGGAAAGTGGGCCAGCACCTGCGCGAAGACGATTGGCTGATGGCGATCAAGCAACGCGCGGCGATCCCGGGCGGCATGTGCGAATTCGATCTGCCTTCCTATCATTACTGGTTGCATCAGGCGGCGGAGATGCGTGTGGACCAGCTGCACAAGTGGCTGGCGCCGTTTTCGTCGATTCGCGCCGCCGTTGAAATCGTACTCGGCCTGCTGCGCGACAGCGGCCAGCCCGATCTGCAGCATGCGAACAATGGCAGCTATCAGCGCATGCTCGAATCGCGCAATCCGCAACTGATCCGGGTCACTTTGGTCGACGAACTGCCTTGTGTGCCCGAAATTTCGGCCAACAAGTACATGCTCAACATTCGCTTTGTCCATGCGGGATCGGGTGCGCTGCGAACCTGTACCGGCCAGTCGATTGATTTCGACCTGACCTTCTGCACGCTGTGAAAACCGCCGTCACACCCCCGGTCGTCAGTTGCCCGACCTGCGGGGCGGCCGTGACGTGGTCGGCGGAAAACCGCTGGAAGCCGTTCTGCAGCGAGCGTTGCAAGCTGATCGATCTGGGCCAGTGGGCCACCGAAAAATATCGCGTGCCGGCCGAAGAGCAGGAACCCGACGACGAGTCCCCACAGCCGCAGTAAGGATTATTTCGTGTAGGTCTTGACGCCATTGGGCGTGCCGAGCAGCAGCACGTCCGCGCCGCGCCGCGCGAACAGGCCGTTGGTGACCACGCCGACGATGTGATTGATCGCGGTTTCGAGCGATACCGGATCGACGATGGACAGGCCGTGCACGTCGAGGATGAGGTTGCCGTTGTCGGTGGTGAAACCTTCCCTTAATCTCGGCTGTCCGCCCAGCTTGACCAGCTCGCGCGCCACGTAGGAGCGCGCCATCGGGATGACTTCGACCGGCAGCGGAAACTTGCCGAGCACGCCGACCAGCTTGCTTTCATCGGCGATGCAGATGAACTGCTTGCTGCACGCCGCGACAATTTTTTCCCGCGTCAGTGCGCCGCCCCCGCCTTTGACCATGGCGAAATGCTCGGTGATTTCGTCGGCACCGTCGACGTAGATTTCAAGCTCGCCCACGTTATTGAGATCGAGCACCTGGATGCCGTGGCTTTTCAGGCGGCTGGCGGTTGCCTCCGAACTGGCGACGGCGCCGTCGATGCGGCCTTTCACATCAGCCAGCGCGTCGATGAAATAGTTGGCGGTCGAGCCCGTGCCTACCCCGATGATGCCGCCCTTGGCATAATCCACCGCGGCACGTGCCACGGCTTGCTTCATTTCGTCTTGAGTCATGATGTTTTCGTCGTTTTCGATGCAGCCCGCTAAGATAGCGGCATCGCCCTTTTTTTACAAACCTCGCATTCGCCGCCGCCATGAGCCAACCAGACGATTACCTCGAACGCATCCTCACCTCGCGCGTCTACGACGTGGCGATCGAATCGCCGCTCGACGTGGCCCACAATCTGTCGCGCCGTCTCGGCAACCAGATCCTGTTGAAGCGCGAAGATCTGCAGCCGGTGTTTTCCTTCAAGTGCCGCGGCGCCTACAACAAGATGGCCAAGCTGACGGCGGCGCAGCTGGCGCGGGGCGTCGTGGCGGCGTCGGCCGGCAATCACGCGCAGGGTGTAGCGCTGGCGGCGCAGAAATTGGGTGCAACGGCCATCATCGTGATGCCGGCCACCACGCCAAAGATCAAGGTCGATGCAGTGGCCGCGCGTGGTGCACAGGTGATCCTGCACGGCGACAACTACGATGAGGCTTGCGCGCATGCAACCCAGATCGCCAAGGAATCCAAGGCGACCTTCGTTCATCCTTACGACGATCCTGATGTGATTGCCGGTCAGGGCACCGTGGCGATGGAACTGCTGCGCCAGCATCCCGAGCCGATTCATTCGGTCTATATTCCGGTCGGTGGCGGCGGGCTGATTGCCGGCATGGCGGCCTATATCAAACGTCTGCGTCCGGAGATCAAGATTGTCGGCGTCGAACCCGAGGATGCCGACGCGATGGCACGCTCGTTGTGCAAGGGCGACCGCATCACCTTGCCGCGCGTGGGCATATTCGCCGACGGTGTGGCAGTGAAGAAGGTCGGCAAGGAAACCTTCCGGCTGTCGCAGCTGTATGTCGACGAGATCATTCGGGTCAACAACGACGCCATCTGTGCGGCGATCAAGGACGTGTTCGAGGACACGCGCTCGATTCTGGAGCCGGCCGGTGCGCTGTCGATTGCCGGGATGAAGGCCGCGATCGCAGCTGACAGGCTCAAGGGGAAGACGCTGGTCGCGGTGGCCAGCGGAGCCAACATGAACTTCGACCGCTTGCGCTATATCGCCGAGCGCGCCGAACTGGGCGAAAAGCGCGAGGCCGTGCTGGCCGTGACCATTCCCGAGACGCCGGGCAGCTTCAAGACTTTTTGCGGTCTGTTGGGCGCGCGCAACATCACCGAGTTCAACTACCGCTATTCCGACCCCAAGATCGCGCGGGTGTTCGTCGGTCTGTCGGTGCCGGGGGCGGGCGAAAGCGCGCGCGTGGTCGAACTGCTGCAACGTCATGGGCTGGAAGCACTCGACCTCACCGACAACGAAATGGCCAAGCTGCATATCCGCCATCTTGTCGGCGGGCGGGCGCCCGAAGCGGTGAACGAGGTGCTGTACCGCTTCGAATTCCCGGAGCGCCCCGGCGCGTTGATGCAATTTCTGCAGAGCATGAGCCGCGGCTGGAACATCAGCCTGTTCCACTATCGCAACCATGGCGCCGACTATGGCCGCGTGCTGGTCGGCATTCAGGTGCCGGAAAAGGAAAAGCCCCGTTTCCAGAAGTTTCTGGACGAATTGGGCTACCGCTACTGGGACGAATCCCGCAATCCGGCCTACAAACTATTCCTGGCCTGACGCAACGCTCATGCGCCTCGGTACCCGGGATGGTGTGCATCGTGCGTGTTACCCTCGCACGATGCTTCGGATAATCGTTTTTTTGCTGCTGGGCGCCTTCATCGTGACGACCGCCTGGGCCGCGCCGGGCGATGCTGCCGTGAAGCAGGCGCAACAGGCATATGCCGCACGTAAGCTGGCGGATCTGGAACGTGCCGCGCGCAAGATACCCTCCGATCATGTATTGGCGCCCTATGTCGAGTACTGGCGTCTGACCCTGGACAGCCGAACCGAGGATGCCCGTATCGCTGATTTCCTTGCGCGCTACCCGGGTAGCCGGCTGGCCGAGGTTTTGCGCACCGACTGGTTGAAATCGCTCGGTGCGCGCGAAGCCTGGCCGGCGTTCCTGGCCGAATATCCGCGGCTCGTCAAACCCGATGCGGCGCTTCAGTGCTACGCCTATCGCGGGGAATGGGCCCAGGGCAATCGCAGTCACGAGCGCGAGGCGGTTTCCTTGTGGTTTACCGGCCGCGACATGCCGTCGGCCTGTAGCCCCCTGTTCACGCAGTTGATCGAGGCGGGACTGATCGGCGAGGAAGACATCTGGCGGCGTTTCCGTCTGGCGCTGGAAGCGGGGAATCTCAATGTGGCCAAGGTGGTAGCCAATGCCCTGGCCGAAGCACAACGTCCGTCTGGCAGCTTGCTGGATCAGGCTACGCGCGATCCAGCCCGTCTGTTGAATGCGGGCACCCTCGATCTGGCCCGTCGCAGCGACCGTGAAATTGCGCTCTATGTGCTCGACCAACTGGCCCGGCGCGACTCCGCCCAGGCGGAACAGGCATTGCGCAAATGGGCATCGCAGTTCAACCCGATGGAATTGCGTACGGCCTGGGCACGGCTCGCCACCTGGGCCGCGCGCCGTCACGAATTGCTTGCACTGGACTGGTTCCAGCAGGCCGGGAGCGTGGCGGTGAACGATGCCCAGCGTGAATGGTGGGCACGTGCAGCGCTTCGTGTGGGCGACTGGAAAGTCGTTCAGCAGGCGATCGACAGCATGGGAGAGGCTCTACGCGCGCAGCCGGTGTGGCGCTACTGGCGCGCGCGCGCGCTGCAGGCAAGTGGCCAGCACGTGGCCGCCAACGCCATTTTTCTGGCCTTGTCGCATGACCACGATTACTACAGCCAGCTTGCTCAGGAAGAACTCGGGCCAGTCATGCAGGCGGCGCCCGCCGTCAACATCAAGACGGGCGGCAACGACGTGGCCGAGATCGCCCGCCAGCCAGGAATTGCCCGCGCCGTGGCCCTATACGAGCTCGGCCTGCGCGCCGATGCCACCCAGGAATGGAACTGGGCAGTCCGGGGGTTTTCCGATACGCAGTTATTGGCGGCGGCCGAACTCGCCCGGCGCATGGAATGGTATGACAGCGCCATCAACACGGCCGAGCGCACCCGCGAACTGCACGATTTCGAGTTGCGTTTTCTGGCGCCCTACCGCGAGCAGGCGCATCAAGCCGCACGCGAAAACGACATCGACGAGGCATGGGTATATGGCCTCATGCGGCAGGAAAGCCGTTTCGTCAATGTCGCGCGCTCGAGCGTCGGTGCTGCCGGCCTGATGCAGATCATGCCGGCCACGGCGCGCTGGATTGCGAAACGCCTCGGCATCCGGCGCTTCCAGGTGGACGAGATGCGCGATCCGGCCAGAAACATCCAGTTTGGCGCGTATTACCTGAAACACGTGCTGTCCACGCTGGACGGTTCGCCGGTACTGGCCACCACCGCCTACAATGCAGGCCCAGGACGTGCGCAGCGCTGGCGCAGCGCACAACCGATGGAAGCCGCGATCTACATCGAGTCGATCCCGTTTGCGGAAACGCGCGACTACGTGAAGAAAGTGATGAGCAACGCCATGTATTACGCAGTGCGTTTCGGGCAGCCCTCGGTGCTATTGAAAGAGCGGCTGGGACTGGTCCCCCCGCGCGAAACGCCGGTCGCACCGACAACCGATCCGGATACCTCGTCGGAAGTCGAACAGCCGGACGGCTAGTCTGGACGTTTCATACAGCCAGCGCGCGTACCGTGCAAATTTATGAAACTTCCGGGCTAAAATCAGAATCGTCTTATATACCTAAACGAACATCAATATGAAGATTCAACGCATCTGCATCCTCGGCGGCTCCGGTTTTGTCGGTACCCAGCTCGTCAGCCAGCTCGCCGCGCGCGGCCTCCAGATCCGTGTGCTTTCCCATCGCCGCGAAATGGCCAAGGAGCTGATTCTGCTTCCCACGGTGGAGGTGATCGAGGCCGACGTGCACGACCAGCAGGAACTCATCCAGCATTTCCGCGGCATGGATGCCGTCATCAATCTGGTCGGCATCCTGCACGAAGACAAGGTCGGTCGCGTCGATCTGCCCAGTGCGCGTCGTGGCGATTTCCAGAAGGTCCATGTCGAACTGCCGCGCAAGGTCATTCATGCCTGTGGCGAATCCGGCGTGCATCGTCTGCTGCACATGAGCGCGCTCGGTGCCGATCCGAACTCGCGCTCGGCCTATCAGCGCTCCAAGGGCATTGCCGAGGCGCTGGTACGGGAGGCCGCCATGCGCCACAACGAGCATGAGAACTGGTACCTCAACGGACCCAAATTCATTCATGGCTACGACCTCAACGTCACCATCTTCCGTCCGTCGGTGATATTCGGCCGCGGCGATTCCTTCCTGTCGATGTTCGCCCGGTTGCTCAAAAGCTTTCCGGTCCTGCCGCTCGCCGCGTCCGGCAGCCGCTTTGCGCCGGTGCATGTCGAGGATGTCGCCCACGCCTTTGCCGACAGCCTGGATAACACCGCCACCTACGGCCAGACCTACGATCTGTGCGGTCCAAACGCGTATACCCTGCAGGAGCTGGTGAGCTACGTGGGCGACGTCATCGGCAAGAAGCGCAGCATCATCCCGCTGGGCAAATGGATGTCGTATTTCCAGGCCTGGGCGCTGGAATTCAAACCCGGCAAGAAGCTGATGACACGCGACAACTACTATGCCCTGTGCACGGACAACGTATGCCGCGGCGGCTGGCCGTCGGTGTTCGATTTCCAGCCGGCGTCGCTCGAAGCCATCGCCCCCGAATACCTGCGCGCCGATACGCCGCGCGCGCGGTACGAGGATTACCGGGAAAACGCCCACCGCTAGGAACTGCTGCGTCGCCATGAAAACCTACATCGTTGGCGGCGCAGTGCGTGACCGGCTACTGGGACTGCCGGTGGCCGACCGCGATCATGTCGTCGTCGGCACGACGCCCGACGACATGGTTGCGCTGGGCTACCAGCCGGTCGGTAAGGATTTTCCGGTCTTCCTGCACCCGCAAACCCACGAGGAATATGCGCTCGCGCGCACCGAGCGCAAATCCGGGCACGGTTACAAGGGTTTTACCGTCTATGCCGCACCGGAAGTTACGCTGGAAGAGGATCTGCGCCGACGCGACCTCACCATCAATGCGATAGCCGAGGACGAGGGCGGGGCATTGATCGATCCCTACGGTGGCCAGCGTGATCTGTCGGCAAGGATTTTCCGCCATGTGAGCGAAGCCTTTGCGGAGGATCCGGTACGAATCCTGCGGATCGCACGCTTTGCCGCACGTTTTAACGATTTTGCCGTGGCGGCGGACACCAACACGCTGATGCGGCAGATGGTCGACAACGGCGAAATCGACGCGCTCGTGCCTGAGCGCGTGTGGCAGGAAATCGCACGCGGCCTGATGGAGGCGCAGCCCTCGCGCATGTTCCAGGTGCTGCGCGACTGCGGCGCGCTGGCACGGCTGTTTCCCGAGATCGATCGCCTGTTCGGCGTGCCGCAGCCGCCCGTGCACCATCCCGAAATCGATACCGGCGTGCACGTCATGCTCGTCGTCGACTGGGCGGCACGCCAGGGCATGAGCTTGCCGGTGCGCTTTGCGGCCTTGACGCATGACCTGGGCAAGGGCGTGACGCCTCCCGGGTTGTGGCCTGCACACCACGGTCACGAAGCCAAAAGCGTCGATCTGGTGCGGGCGTTGTGCGAGCGTGTTCGCGTGCCGGTTGATTGCCGCGACCTCGCTGTCGCGGTGGCGCGCGATCATGGCAACGTCCATCGCGCGCTTGAGTTGCGTCCCGGAACAATTGTCGAATTGTTGGAACGGGTCGATGCCTTCCGCCGTCCCGAGCGCTTCGACGCCTTCCTGCAGGCGTGCGAATGCGATTTCCGCGGCCGGCCCGGCTACGAGGAAAAACCGTTTCCCGCACCAGGGTATCTCCGCCAGGCACTGCTGGCGGCGCAGACCATCGATGCCGCCGAGGTGGCGCGCAACGCAAAGCCGACAGGAATACGAGAGGCGATCTTCCAGGCGCGTATCCAGGCCGTGGCGGCGTGGCGCGATCACGGAGCCGGGATTGAACGCAAATAGGGCGTGAGAACAGCAGTATATGGATTGGAACTGCGCGCCGTCATGGGCGTCCAATTCCCGAGTGGGCCTGTTGCACGTCGCGAGACGGTGCGGCAAGATCGATCGAAATCTGAAACGGAGGGGAGCATGCCTTACAGCGAGCAAACGGTGCAGTCGGTGCGTCCATGGTCGGACAAAACATTCAGCTTTACCCTGAGCCGTCCGCAGGATTTTTCATTCGAGAACGGCGAGTTCGTCACCATCGGCCTCAAGCGCGAAGGCAAGCTGGTGGCACGCGCGTATTCCATCGTTTCCACTGCCGACCACGACCATCTGGAGTTTCTCAGCATCCATGTGCCGGATGGCCCCTTGACCAGCCAGTTGGTCCATATCCGTCCCGGTGACAGCGTGTGGGTCAACAGCAAGGCTACCGGTTCGCTCACACTGAACCATGTATTGCCCGGCCGCGTGCTGTACATGCTCGCCACCGGCACCGGGCTGGCGCCGTTCATGAGCCTGATCCGCGATCCAGAACTCTATGCACGCTATGAAAATGTGGTGCTGGTGCACTCGGTGCGCACCGTGGCCGAACTGGCCTACCGTGCTGAAATCGAGGCAATGGACAACCCGCAGCTGTATTACGTGCCGACCGTGACGCGCGAGCCGTTTCCCACCCCCGAGCGCGGCGGCGATCTGTTCCGTTCGGGGGCGCTGTCGCAACGTCTCGGCCTGCCCGCCCCCGATCCGGAACATGACCGCGTGATGATCTGTGGCAATCCGGCGATGACGCGCGAACTCACGCATCATTTGAAGGACACAGGCTGGACGTTGACCAACCATCGAGGTGTCGGCAATTTCACCACTGAAGTTGCGTTTGTCGTGCACCACGAATAATCTGCCGGCTTCGCCCCTTCCCGGCATCCCGCTTCATGGAAGCAAACGCTCACAGCCGCGCGGCGCTGACCCTTGCCGCGCTTGGTGTCGTCTATGGCGACATCGGCACCAGCCCGCTCTATGCCCTGAAGGAAACCCTGAGCCCGGCCCATGGCATCCCCGCCGGGCCCGAGACCGTGCTAGGTGCCGCGTCGGCGATTTTCTGGGCGTTGATGCTGGTGGTGTCCCTGAAATACGTGCTGCTGGTGCTGCGTGCCGACAACCACGGCGAAGGCGGCATCATGGCTTTGCTTGCGCTGGCACGGCAGGCCGTCGCAGAGCGGCCGCGTGCATTGCGTATGGTGGCGCTGGCCGGCATGGCGGGCGCTGCACTGTTCTACGGCGATGCCGTGCTAACCCCTGCGATTTCGGTGCTGTCGGCGGTCGAAGGCTTGTCGGTCGGCACCCATGTGTTCGAACCCTATGTGATGCCGCTGGCAATCGCCGTACTCACCGGCTTGTTCATCATGCAGCAGCATGGCACGGCCAGCGTGGGTGCCTGGTTCGGTCCGATCGCAATGCTCTGGTTTGTCGCGCTGGCGGTGGGGGGCGTATACCAGATAGCGCACTATCCACAGGTACTGAACGCACTGTATCCGGAACATGCCTGGTGGTTCATCACCCAGCACGGCTTTGCGTCGTTCGTGGTGCTGGGGGCCGTGCTGCTGGCCTTTACCGGTGCTGAAGCGCTCTACGCCGACATGGGGCATTTCGGTCGCGCGCCGATCCGGCTGGCGTGGTATGGCCTGGTGTTTCCTGCTCTGGTGCTGAATTATCTGGGGCAGGGCGCCCTGTTGTCGCGGATACCCGCTGCTGGGCACAATCCCTTCTTTCTGCTTTACCCGGCATGGGCACTCTATCCCATGGTGCTGCTGGCTACCGCTGCGACAGTGATCGCCGCTCAGGCGACCCTCACCGGCGCCTTCTCGCTCACGCGGCAGGCCATCCAGCTGGGCTACCTGCCGCGCATGCAGGTGGTGCAGACGTCGTCCAAGGCTTTCGGGCAAATCTACATTCCGGTCGTCAACTGGCTGCTGTTCGTGCTCGTCGTGGGGGTGGTCGCCGGCTTCGGCAAGTCGGACCACCTCGCCGCCGCATACGGGCTCGCCGTAACCGGCACCATGCTGGTGACGACGCTGCTCACCTTTTTCGTCATTCATTACGGGTGGGGGTACGGCCTGTTCGGCAGTCTTGCGGTGACTGCCATGTTCCTGCTGATCGATGCCGCATTCTTTTCATCCAGCTTGCTGAAAATCACCGAGGGCGGCTGGTTTCCGCTGATCCTGGGGAGTCTGGTGTTCATCGTCATGCGAACCTGGGTGCGCGGAAGGCGCTGTCTGTTGGCTCAGGTTGGCGCAGCGGATATTCCCCTGACCGATTTTCTCGCCGGTCTCATGGCGCATCCGCCGACGCGCGTCCCGGGAACCGCAGTATTCCTCAATGCCAGTGCCCACACCGTGCCGCATGCGCTGCTGCACAACCTCAACCACAACCGGGTGCTGCATGAGCGGCTGGTGTTCCTTACCGTCAGGATCAAGACCGAACCGTGGGTAGCGTTCGAAGACCGCATGCAGGTCGAACCCTTGGGCAACGAAGCCTATGCCGTCATCCTCACCTTCGGTTTCAAAAACCGCCCCGACGTGCCCGCTGCACTCGAAGGCCTGGGGCCGCAATTCGGCCTGACGTTCGAGCCCATGCAGACCTCGTATTTCCTGAGCCGCGAAACCATCGTCCCCAGCAAGGGAGTTGAAAGCGGGATGTCCCACTGGCGCGAACAGCTGTTTCGGTGGGTGTCGCGCAATGCCGGCAGTGCGGTGGAATATTTCAACCTGCCTGCGAACCGGGTGATCGAACTGGGCTCACGGGTGGAAATCTGAACCGGGTTCTTTACACATCCGAATCAGATGCGTTCGCAGGCCATCGTTCCGAGCCGGCTCAGTCGTAGTCATGACGGCGATGCTCGCGGCGATGTTCCCGGCGCTCCTCGCGCCAGCCATCCCGCCCACCGTGGCGGTGGTTCCAGCCACGATCATCCCAAGGCCTGTAGTCACCGCGGTAATAGACGCGCTCGACCCGATAGGGCGGCGGCAGCATGATGGTGGGGCCGGGATAGTATGACGTTCGGGTCCAGTAACGGCTGCCGCCTGATTCGTACAGGACCCGGAAGCCATCAGGCCGATAGGTCCCGAACGAAATGACAACGTTCGGCTCGACCGATACCACACGGCCATAACCGTAGCTGCCGCCATGGGCGAAACTGGCGCTGGAAGCGGTGAGCAGGGTGGCTGCAATCAGCAGGGTGCGTAACATGGTTGTTCTCCTTTACAGATTAGGGTGGGTCTGCGGATGCGCGTCAATCGTTCCAGTCGCCGCGATCGTCGTTCCAGCGCGCATCGCGCGGATCATCGGCCACCGAAAAGTTCCCGTTCAGCGTCAGCCACTTGCCGGGGTCGTACGGCAGGCGGGTGCTGTATTCGCGTCCCTGGAAGCGGTAGCGCACGTCGTAGCCGCTGACGACCTGGCGATAGTTATCCTGGACCCGACAACGCTCGACCTGACGCGGGCGCGTTTCCTCGTAGCGTGTGCCGCCGCCATTCCAGCGGTCACCTACCACGGCGCCCGTGGCTGCGCCCACGGCAGCGGCGGCCACCCGACCGTCGCCCTTGCCGACGGTGGAACCGAGCAGGCCACCGGCGATGGCGCCGAGAATCGCGCCGCCGCCGCCATTTCCTTCCCGGTAGCTGCGGGTTTCGTGGCCAACGGTTTCGGTCCAGCATTCGCGGCGCGGTTCGTTGACCGTGTCGTAGATCGGCGTGCTCGAAAGCACGCGGGCACGGGTGACGAAACCATCCGCGTCATAACGGCCGGGGCCGGCGTACGCGCTGCCGCTGGCGACAAGCAGGGCGGCGACCAGAGTCGTGTTCAGAAGGCGTGTTTTCATGCTTACTCTCCTTGCTACAGTGAATTCAGTGCTTGCGCGTCGAGGTCAGCGACGGTCGCGGGGGCGACCCTCATCCTCGAATTTGCGTTGCTGGCGACGTTCATAGCCGTAGCCGTAACCTTGGGGCTCGTCGCCGCGGTCGCGCCTGGCATCGCGCCGCGTGTCGCGTCGCTCGTCCCAGCGGTCATCGCGCGCATCCTGTCGAGCCTCGTCGGCGCGATCGCGCTTGGCCACGATGATCACGCCATCCATGAAGTTCGGCGCCGCCTGAACCGGGACGGCAATCACCAGTCCCAATCCGGCCAGCCCAATAATCCAGTTTCGTCGTGTGTTCATCGTGGTCTCCATTTCTGTGGTTGCTTGTTTCGCTTCCACGCTTCGCAGTTTGGTTGAGGAAAGTAAGCGCACTGTTTCACGCAGGGGCGATTTTGTAACAGTGTGTAACCGGCGGATAGCCTGCCGTCCCTGCTGATATATTTGCCACATGGAAAAAGACATCATTTATGTGACCGACGACGACCCGGGCATCCGCGAACTGGTGGCCGAATATCTGGCAAGCCAGGGCTATCAGGTCGAAACGGCGGAAGATGCGCCCGCGCTCGATCGCCTGCTGGCCGCCCGCCTGCCGGATCTGCTGGTGCTCGACTGGATGATGCCGGGCGAAGATGGCCTGTCGGTCGCGCGGCGACTGCGTGCGCAGCCGGGCTTTCCGCCCATCATCATGCTGTCGGCCCGGGGTGAAGACATCGACCGCATCATCGGCCTTGAGGTCGGCGCCGACGACTATCTGCCCAAGCCGTTCAATCCGCGTGAACTGCTGGCCCGTATCCGCGCGGTGCTGCGGCGACATAATGGCGCGGCAGCACCGGCCGTGGCTGAAACCGCCCGTCTGGCGCATTTCGGCCCGTTCAGCGTCAACCTCGACGCCCGTACGCTCAGTCGCGACGATGTCGAGATCCCGCTGACCAGCGGCGAATACGAACTGCTGGAAATCTTCGTCACCCATGCCAACCGTGCGCTGTCGCGCGACTGGTTGATGGACCAGCTGCGGGGATTCGAACGCGATCCGTTCGACCGCAGCATCGACGTCCGGGTGAATCGCCTGCGCAAGAAGATCGAGGATGACCCGGCCAATCCCGCCTATATCCGCACCCAGCGCGGCCAGGGCTACCTGTTCGTGCCGCAGGGCAAGGGGTGAAGCACTTCCCTCGCTCCTTGTTCGCCCGCACCGCACTGACGCTGGCGCTGGCTTTCGTCGTGTTTCAGGCAGCCGCATTCTGGGTGGTGTATCGCACCCTGATCGTACCGGTGGCGGAGCGCTCGGCCGACGATCTGGCTGGCCTGATCGTCCTGTCGGCGCAAACCTGGGTAGAGCTTCCACCACAGACGCGCGCAGCGTTCGAGCGCGAACTGGCGCGCCGCCACGGGCTGCGCCTGACGACCGTGAATATTGGCGCGACTGCGGACGCGCCGCATTTCGCCTTCCGTACCCAGATCGAGGCTGCGCTGAGCCGGCGCGTGGGCGACGATGTGGTCTTGCGCGGCGTACCCGGAACCGAAGCGGCCTGGCTGGATATTCCAGTGGGTGGCCATGATCTGCATGCCGGCTTCTTCCCGCGCCGTTACGCTGTCAAGCCGCCGCTGGCGGCCATCGCAGTTGTTGCCCTGGGCACGTTTCTCAGTCTGCTGACAGCCTTGTTCCTGGTGCGCCGCATCACCGTGCCGCTGGCGCGCGCGGCAGGCGCAGCCAGGCAGGTCGGGGCGGGCGAATTGCCCGAACCCTTGCCAGAAACCGGCCCTGCCGAACTCGCCGAACTCGCTCGTCGCTTCAACACCATGGCGGCCGAGGTGCGTGCACTGCTGGATAACCGCACCACCCTGCTGGCAGGCATTTCGCACGACCTGCGTACTCCCATGACACGGCTGCAGCTCAACCTGGAAATGTTGCGCGATGCTCCCAGCCCGGCGCGTATCGACCGTGCGGTGGCCGATCTGGCCGACATGAACAAGCTGATTGCGGGATATCTGGAACTGGCGCGTACCACCCAGGCGGAAAATCGGGTGCGCTTCGACCTCGCCGGCCTGCTGGAAGAGGCTGCGGTCGATGCGAACCTGCCGTGGCCGGGCGCGGCGCCATGCATGATCGAGGCCAGCCGCCTGGCTGTGCGGCAGATCGTGTCGAACCTCATCCAGAATGCGCAGCGTTACGGCGGCACGCCGGTCGAACTGGTGCTGGAATGCACCGGGAGTCTGGCGCGCGTGGTCGTGCGCGATGCCGGTGCCGGCATTCCGGATGATCAGCTGGAGAAAGTGTTCAGGCCGTTCTATCGGCTGGAAACGTCGCGTTCGCAGGCAACCGGGGGAACAGGCCTCGGGCTGGCGATCGTGCGGCAGCTGGCAGAAACGAACGGTTTGAAGGTGGTGTTGCGCAATCGCCCGCAAGGTGGGCTGGAGGCGATACTGGAAATCCGCCGTTAGAGGCGGTCACGCGCACTGCGCGGTCGTGCGTCGCAGCACCCGGAATTCGACGAACAGCAGCGTCAGGCTGAACATCGACATGCGGCAGGTGCTGCCGCTAAAGAATCCCAACGGCGAGCGAGACAGATTGATGCTCACGCTGGTGGCTCGGCCGACTTGCATCAGACGGCAGGCTGACGGGCAAACAGGGAGAACTGCACGAACAGCAGCGACAGGCTGGTGAGGCTCATGCGTTCGGTCTGGCCGTGGAACCAGGCGAAAGGCGAGGAACTGAGTTCGAGGACCAGTTGGTTTTTGCCGAATTGCAGTTTCATGATGTGCTCCTTGGTTGGCTTGCTTGCCTGAATACTTGCAATGCCTGTGCCATCTGAACAGCAGTGACCGTGACGAAAAAAATATAAATAAAACAAATGGATGCGCGGTCCCTGTTTGGAGCTCAGGTTCAAGCTGTGGCCTGAGTTGACGGAAAACCGTCATCCCGTGTCGAAGCGCTAAACAGTCGACATGCCGGCCGGGCGAATCGGGGCGGCAAGGTAGAATCCGGCTTTCGGTTTGGGCGGGGCGTTTCGGCGCACCGCATCGTCTGCATGATCATCCTCAAGAATCTCAGCCTTAGGCGTAGCGCCAAGGTGCTGCTCGACAACGCGTCTGTATCGATCAATCCCGGCGAAAAGGTGGGCCTGGTCGGTCGCAACGGCGCCGGCAAGTCCAGCCTGTTTGCGCTGCTGAACGGCACCTTGCATGAAGACAAGGGTGACTTTTCGATGCCTTCGCAGTGGCGCATGGCGCAGGTGGCGCAGGACATGCCGGAGACGAGCGAGAGCGCGACCGACTTCGTCATCGCCGGCGACACCCAGTTGGCCGAGGCGCAGATTGAGGTGACTGCCGCCGAGGCGAGCGACGACGGCGAGCGCATGGCGCATGCCTACATGGCGCTGCATGACGCCGGCGCCCACGATGCGCAATCGCGCGCGCAGGCGCTGATCCTGGGACTGGGCTTCCAGGTGCGCGAACTGAATCAACCGGTCAACAGCTTTTCCGGCGGCTGGCGCATGAGGTTGCAATTGGCGCGCGCGCTGATGTGTCCGTCCGACCTGCTGCTGCTCGACGAACCCACCAACCACCTGGATCTCGATGCCTTGGTATGGCTGGAAGCCTGGCTCAAGAAATACCCCGGCACCCTGCTGGTGATCAGCCATGACCGCGAGTTTCTCGATGCCGTGACCAACGTCACCATCCATATCGAAAACGGCCAGCTCACCCGTTACGGCGGTAACTACAGCACGTTCGAGGACATGCGCGCCGAGCAGATGGCGCTGCAGCAGGCAGCGTTCGCCCGCCAGCAGGACAAGATCGCCCACCTGCAGGCCTTCATCAACCGCTTCAAGGCCAAGGCCAGCAAGGCCAAGCAGGCGCAAAGCCGGGTCAAGGCGCTGGATCGTATGGAAAAACTGGCGCCGATGTTGGCGAGTGCGGATTTCACCTTCGAATTCAAGGAACCGCTCAACCTGCCCAATCCCATGCTGACGATCGACGGCGCCAGCTTCGGCTACCCGCCGTCTGCGGACGCGCCGACCGGCACGCCGCCGACGGTGATCGTGCAGCATGTGAGCAAATCGGTCTTCGCCGGACAGCGCATCGGCATCCTCGGTGCCAACGGCCAGGGCAAGTCGACGCTGGTGAAGACCATCGCGCGCACCCTGCCGGTGGTCGCCGGCGCCGTCACCGAGGGCAAGGGCCTCAACATCGGCTACTTCGCGCAGCAGGAACTCGACGTGCTGCGCCCCGCCGATACCCCGCTGGAGCACATGATCCGCCTCGCCCGCGACACGATTGCGAATGGCGGGGCCGGCCAGTTCAGCAGCCGCGAGCAGGACCTGCGCAATTTCCTCGGTACCTTCAACTTCAGTGGAGACATGGTCAAGCAGGCGGTCGGCACTATGAGCGGCGGCGAAAAGGCCCGGCTGGTGTTGTGCATGATCGTGTGGCAGCGCCCCAATCTGTTGCTGCTGGACGAACCGACCAACCATCTCGACCTCGCCACGCGCGAGGCGCTGGCGATGGCCTTGAACGAGTTCGAAGGCACCGTGATGCTGGTCAGCCACGACCGCGCGTTGCTGCGCGCGGTGTGCGACGAATTCTGGCTGGTAACGCGCGGTGGCGTGGAGCCGTTCGACGGCGACCTGGACGACTACCAGCGCTATCTACTGGATGAGGGCAAGCGGCTGCGTGAGAGCTTGAAAGAGGCGGGCAGAGCCGCCGAGCCGCCCAAGATCGAGGTGCCGCCTGTCGTTGCGAAACGCGCTGCGCCTTCGGGGAAACTCAAACCGCTGAAACAGGCATTGGAAAAACTCGACAAGAGCATGGCCGCGCTGCAGGCCGAAAAAGCCACGCTTGAAGCGAGGCTGGCCGGAGCCCTGTCGGTCGAGGACATCACGGAAACGGGCCGGCAGCTCCAGCACGTCAATGACGAACTGGAGCGTGAGGAGGAAAAATGGCTCGAACTGTCCGGGCAGATCGAGGCGCTGGAGGCGGAAAACCCCTGACCGGGGCGGACGCCTTGGCCCGGGCTTGGGTTTTATGCGCTTCTCGCCTATGTTGAACTGTTCCCGCGTACCTGGCTGAGGGCTCCATGCCGCCACACGATACCGCTGCAGGGGTTCAGACCGTCTGGTACCGGCGGCACGCCTGGCCGGTTCGCCTCATGCACTGGGTCAACGTGCTCGCCTTTGTCGTGCTGCTGATGAGCGGGCTGCAGATATTCAACGCGCACCCGGCGCTGAACTGGGGAAAGTCTTCCTATAACGGCCGTCCGCCGATTCTGCACATGTTTGCACGCATGGATGCGCAGGGCAATCCGCAGGGCGTCACGCGCATTCTGGGGCATGAATACGATACGACCGGCGTGTTGGGTGTGTCGGCCGGGATGGGGGGCCTGCCGGTCCCGCGCGGTTTCCCCGCGTGGATCACGCTTCCTGGCGGGCAATGGCTGGCGATGGCGCGGCGTTGGCATTTCTTTTTTGCCTGGGTGCTGGTCATCAATGGACTGGCCTACCTTGCGTATACGCTGGCCAGCCGTCACCTGGTGCGCGACCTCACGCCCACCCGAACCGACTGGCGTTCGATCGGGCGCTCCATCAAGGACCACCTGTTGCTGCGGCATGCGCGGGGTGAGGCCGCCCGACGCTACAACATCCTGCAAAAACTCGCGTATCTCGTCGTGATATTCGTGCTGTTTCCCCTGTTGATCCTGATGGGGTGGGCCATGTCGCCGGGCTTGGATTCGCTGGTTCCGGGCTGGATCGACGTATTCGGCGGTCGCCAGTCGGCACGCACGCTCCATTTCCTGGTGGCTTGGGCACTGGTGGCATTCGTGTTCATCCATGTGTTCGAGGTGATCGTCAGCGGTTTCTGGAACAACCTGCGCTCGATGCTGACCGGCCGTTACCGGATTGCGGCCGACGAGGACAAGCATGCCTAGTCAGGGGAACGGCCGTCGGCGATTCTTGCTGCGAGCGCTGGCCGCCGGCGGTACGCTGCTGCTGTCAGGGTGCGATCGGCTGTCGCATAGCGCGTGGTTCACACGGATGCTGGACAGCGCAGAGAAACTGACGTTTGGCACACAACGCCTGTTGCTGCCGCGCAAGGCCATGGCGCAGGAATTCACCGAGGCCGACCTGTCTCCGGATTTCCGCAGCAATGGCACGAACAACCCGGCCAACCCTCTTTACCAGGCCTTGGCAGCCAACCGGTTTGCCGATTACCGGCTGCAGGTCGGCGGCCTGGTGGCGCAACCGCGCGCCTATTCGCTCGACGATTTGCAGGCCTTGCCCAGCCGGACCCAGATCACCCGCCATGATTGCGTGGAAGGCTGGAGCGCGATCGGAAAATGGAAGGGCGTGCAGCTGAGTCGGGTGCTGGAACAGGTCAAACCGCATCCCTCGGCACGCTACGTGGTGTTCTATTGTGCGGACCCGATGGACGACATGGGAACGCGCTACTACGAGAGCATCGACATGGAAGACGCCTGGCACGCGCAGACCCTGCTCGCCTACGAACTGAACGACCATCCGCTGCCGATCAAGAACGGTGCGCCAATCCGCGTGCGCGTCGAGCGCCAGCTGGGCTACAAAATGGCCAAATACGTCATGCAGATAGCCCTGGTCGACCGTCTGGACACCATCGCAGGCGGCAAGGGCGGCTACTGGGAGGATCAAGGCTACGAATGGTATGCCGGCATCTGATCCGCCTGATATGCAATAAGCCCTGATTTTCAGCGTTTCGCCTGGAAACGCCAGCCAAGCACGGTAAAATGCCACTTTCCCGAAAAGCCGTTTATTCGCCGTGAAACCCACCTTTCAGGACATCATCCTCACCCTGCAACGCTACTGGGGCGAGCGCGGCTGCGCGTTGCTGCAGCCCTACGACATGGAAGTCGGCGCCGGCACCTCGCACACCGCGACCTTCCTGCGCGCGCTTGGTCCCGAGCCGTGGAAAGCCGCCTACGTGCAGCCGAGCCGCCGGCCCAAGGACGGCCGCTACGGCGACAACCCCAACCGCCTGCAGCATTACTACCAGTTTCAGGTGGTCTTGAAGCCGGCGCCGGCCGACATCCTGGAGCTGTATCTCGGCTCGCTGGAAGCGCTGGGCTTCGATCTCAAGAAAAATGACGTCCGCTTCGTCGAGGACGACTGGGAAAACCCCACGCTCGGCGCCTGGGGGCTGGGCTGGGAGGTGTGGCTAAACGGCATGGAGGTGACGCAATTCACCTACTTTCAGCAGGTCGGCGGCATCGACTGCAAGCCGATCACCGGCGAAATCACCTACGGACTGGAGCGGCTTGCCATGTACCTGCAGGGCGTGGAAAGCGTGTACGACCTCGTCTGGACCGAAAGCCTAAGCTACCGCGACGTCTACCATCAGAACGAGGTCGAGCAGTCGACCTACAACTTCGAGCACAGCGACGTCGACTTCCTGCTGATCGCCTTCGGCGCGCACGAGAAGACGGCGCAGGAACTGATGGCGGCGCAGCTCGCGTTGCCGGCCTACGAGCAGGTGCTGAAGGCCGCACACACCTTCAACCTACTCGACGCGCGCGGCGCCATCTCGGTGACCGAGCGCGCCGCCTACATCGGCCGTATCCGCAACCTCGCGCGGGCGGTGGCGAGGAGCTACCTCGACAGCCGTGCGCGGTTGGGTTTCCCGATGGCGCCCAGGGAATGGGCGGACGAGGTGCAAGCACAAATCGAAAAACAGACTGAAAAGAAGGCGGCCGCAGCATGACCACCGCAAATCTGCTTGTTGAACTGTTTGTCGAAGAATTGCCGCCCAAGGCGTTGAAGAAACTGGGGGAGGCCTTTGCTGCTGCGCTGACCGAGAGCTTGGTAACGCAGGGGCTGGCCGATGCGAATGCTGCAGTCGCCAGTTTTGCCTCGCCGCGTCGGCTCGGCGTGCATATTGCAGGCGTGCTGGCACGTGCCGCCGATAAACCCGTGTCGACCAAGCTGATGCCTGTCAGCGTCGGTCTGGATGCAGACGGCAAGGCCACGCCCGCGCTGCTGAAACGTCTTGCTTCGCTGGGCGCGGACGCGTCCGCAGTCGGGCAGTTGCGTCGCGCAGCGGATGGCAAGAACGAAGCACTCTTCCACGACAGTATCGCGCCCGGCACCACGTTGACGGATGGTTTGCAGCGAGCGCTCGAAGTCGCACTGGAAAAACTGCCCATTCCCAAGGTCATGACCTATCCCAATCCGTCAGGCGAGGGCTGGGAAACGGTCAATTTCGTGCGTCCCGCACACGGCCTGATTGCGCTGCATGGCACGGAGGTCGTCCCCATCTCGGTGCTCGGCCTGGAGGCAGGCCGCATGACGCAGGGACACCGTTTCGAAGCGCGCGTGGATCCGGTGGCGATCACCCATGCCGACTGCTATGCCCTACAGATGACGGATGAGGGCGCGGTGATCGCGAGCTTTGCTGAGCGCCGCGCCGAGATCGTCCGCCAGTTGCAGGCTGCCGCCGCGCCGCTGGACCTGAAGCCGGTTGAGGACGACGCGCTGCTGGACGAAGTCACCGCACTGGTCGAGCGTCCCAACGTGCTGGTCGGAAAGTTCGAGGAAGCCTTCCTCGAAGTGCCGCAGGAATGCCTGATCCTCACGATGAAGGCGAACCAGAAGTATTTCCCGCTGCTCGACGCGGCCGGCAAGCTGACGAACAAGTTCCTGATCGTTTCCAATATTTCACCCACCGATCCGTCGGCGGTGATCGGCGGCAACGAGCGGGTGGTGCGTCCGCGCCTGGCCGATGCCAAGTTCTTCTTCGATCAGGATCGCAGGAAGACGCTCGATTCTCGCGTGCTCGGACTCGCCAAGGTCGTCTACCACAACAAACTCGGCACCCAGGGTGAACGAGTCACGCGCGTACAGGCAATCGCGCGCGGGATCGGCCAGCAACTTGGCGGCGAGGCTCTGGCACTGAAGGTCGATCAGGCTGCGTTGCTGGCGAAGGCCGATCTGCTGACTGACATGGTCGGAGAATTCCCTGAGTTGCAGGGCATCATGGGGCGCTATTACGCGCAGCACGACGGTCTGGCTGACGAGATTGCATTTGCCATCGAGGACCATTACAAGCCACGTTTCGCGGGCGACGAGCTGCCGCGCAGTGATGTCGGGGTGTGCGTCGCGCTGGCGGATAAGTTGGAAACCCTGGCGGGGCTCTTCGGTATCGGTGAGACACCGACGGGCGACAAAGACCCGTTTGCCTTGAGAAGACATGCGCTGGGCGTCATACGCATGCTGATCGAGAAGAATCTGCCACTGCGATTGTTCGATCTGGTCAATATCGCTTTTGCCGCCTTCGTCAAAGGACTCGGCCATGCGCACACTGATGTAGAAATCTTTATCTTCGATCGCCTCGGTGGAATCATGCGGGAGCAGGGTTACACCGCGAACGAAGTCGAGGCAGTGCTGAGCCTAAATCCGACGCTAATCTATCTGGTGCCGAAGCAGCTGGAAGCAGTTCGCGCCTTCGCCGGTTTGCCTGAGGCCCCGGCTCTCGCTGCGGCCAACAAGCGTGTCGGAAACATCCTCAAGAAAGCCGAGGGCGAGGTGGGCGAGAAGGTCGATCCTGCACGTTTCGTCGAGGACGCGGAAAAAGCGCTGTTCGCCGCGCTCGGCGACATCGCTCCGCAGGCCGATGCGGCCTTCGAGGCCGGCGACTACACCGCTTCCCTGCAGAAGCTCGCCGCGCTGAAAGCCCCGGTCGACGCCTTCTTCGACCACGTCATGGTCAATGCCGACGATCCCGCCCTCAAGGCCAACCGTCTGGCCCTACTGAACCAACTGCACCGGACCATGAACCGGGTTGCGGACTTGTCGCGTCTGGCGGCGTAATATTTCGTCCATGAAGCTCATCATTCTCGACCGCGACGGCGTCATCAACTTCGACTCCGACCAGTTCATCAAGTCTCCGGACGAATGGAAACCCATTCCCGGCAGTCTGGAAGCGATCGCGCGGCTGACGCGTGAGGGTTGGCGCGTGGTGGTGGCGACCAATCAGTCCGGGCTGGCGCGCGGGCTGTTCGAGATGGCGACGCTGAACGCCATCCACGCCAAGATGCACAAGGCGGTGTCGCAGGCGGGCGGGCGTATCGAGGCGGTGTTCTACTGCCCGCATGCGGCCGACATGAACTGCGGCTGCCGCAAGCCCAAGCCAGGCTTGTTCGACGAGATCGCGGCACGTTACGGGCGTGACCTGCGGGACGTTCCGGCGATAGGCGATTCGCTGCGTGATCTGCTGGCGGCCGCCAGCGTGGGGGCAAGCCCCTTGCTGGTGCGCACCGGGAAAGGCGAGCGGACCCTGGCGGCCGGCGGGCTGCCCGAGAATACGCCGGTCTACGCCGACCTGGGCGAGGCAGTCGATCACCTGCTCAAGACTGCGGCATGAGCCTGATCCGGTCGGTGATTTTCGCGGTCCTGCAGACTGCGCTGACGATTTTCTTCAGTATGGTGGCGTTCTTCAGCTTCCCTTTTTCGGCGCACACGCGTTACCGCTTGATTACCGGCTACAACCATACCGTGATCTGGCTGGCAAGCTGGGTCGTGGGGATCCGATATGTGGTGGAGGGGCGTGAGAACCTGCCCGCGCAACCTGCCGTCATCCTTGCCAAGCATCAGTCGGCCTGGGAGACCGTGGCCTTCCTGTGTCTGTTTCCGCCGGTCTCGCCGGTGATCAAGCAGGAACTGCTGAAGTTGCCGTTCTTCGGCTGGGCATTCCGCATGCTCTCGCCCATCGCCATCGACCGCAGCGCCGGGCGCGAGGCGCTGAAGCAGATCGTCAGCCAGGGCAGGGAGAAGCTGGCACAGGGATTCTGGGTGCTGGTGTTTCCCGAAGGCACGCGCGTCGCCCCCGGCGAAAAAGGCAAGTACGGCATCGGCGGCAGCTGGCTGGCGGCCGAAACCGGGGCGCCTATCGTGCCGGTGGCGCACAATGCCGGCGAAGTATGGCCGAAGAATGCCTTCATCAAGCATCCCGGCACGGTGACGGTGCGCATCGGCCCGGCGATTCCGGCGGAGGGCAAGAGTGCCGCCGAACTCACGCGCATGGTCGAAGCCTGGATCGAAACCGAAATGGCGAGGTTGCCCCCTGCTGCCACACGCCAATAGTGGCGTCCTGCAGATCGGCGACGCCGCCGTTCCCTATCTGTTGCGACGTTCGCGCCGCCGCCGCACGCTGGGCTTGACGGTTACCGCGCACGAGGTACGCATCCATGCCCCGAGCTGGACTCCGCGTGCCGAGATCGAGACCTATGTTCGGCAACAGCATGACTGGCTGCATCGGACCTGGGCGCGCATGCATGCGCACGTTCGGCAAGCGGAGTCGACGCCTGCGAACGAACTGCGCTATCTGGGACGCCGGTTGAAGCTCGATGTCCGGGCCTCGCTATTCCACGAGATACGCCGGCACGGCAACACCCTGCGGGTCTATGCGCCGCTGGATGCGGATGCCGGAGAACTGGTACGCGACTGGCTGATTGCCCGTGCCGAACGTTTGCTGGCCTGGCGGCTTGCGCGCATCGCACGCAGGTTGGGGCGCGGGCCCAGTCGTTTTGCCTTGTCCGACGCGCGGACGCAATGGGGCAGTTGCACCCGGCGTGGCCATATCCGTCTCAACTGGCGGCTGGTGCAGGCGCCGCTCGCGCTCATCGACTATGTCGCCGCGCATGAGCTGGCTCATCTCGTCCATCTCGACCATTCGCCGCGCTTCTGGGCGGTGGTTGCCGAGCTGTGTCCCGATGCATTGGCAAGGCGCGCCGAGTTGCGCACAATGGGCAACTCCCTGTTTCTTGTATAACGCCAGCCAGGTGTCACCATCATGCGAATCCTTCATACCATGTTGCGAGTGGGCGATCTCGACCGCTCGATCGATTTCTACACCAACGTCCTCGGCATGAAACTGCTGCGCCGCAAGGATTATCCCGGCGGCAAGTTCACCCTGGCCTTCGTCGGCTACGATAGCGAAGACAAGGCCGCCGCGCTTGAGCTGACCTACAACTGGGGCGTCGAGAAATATGAGGTCGGCAGCGGCTACGGCCACATCGCCATCGAGGTCGACGATGCCTACGCCGCATGCGACGCTGCCGCCGCGAAGGGTGGCAAGGTGCTGCGCCCGGCCGGCCCGATGTCGCACGGCACCACGGTCATAGCCTTTATCGAGGATCCGGATGGTTACCCGATCGAGTTCATCCAGAAGGGCACCGCCGGCTGGACGCAGCCCGCGTCGGCTAACTGATCGCCTTGGTGATCAGCGGCACCAACGGCTCCGGCAATCGGATCTGGCCGGACAACGCGAAGGCCTGCGCGTTCTTCGACATCTTGCCCCAGGTGCGGCGGATGATCTCCAGCCATTTCGCCTTGTCGTAATCGGGTTTGCTCTGGGCAAACGCCAGCATGTAGTGTTCGATGAACACCAGGTTGGCGATGTCCTCCAGCAATTGCGTATCGGGGTTGACCTTGATGCCCCGTTTGCCCACCGCTTTCTTGACGCGCTCGATCATGGCGTCGTCATAGCCGGCCTGGCGCATCAGTTCGCCGGCCGTGTCGGCGTGGAACGTGTAAAGCCCTGTCCGCCACGCGTGGTAGCCCTCCTTGGTCATCGGGTAGCGGCTGCGCGGCACCGTCCAGCGTCGGATGTGCTGGGCACGTACCGCCAGCTGCGCCGCCTCTGATGCGTCCGGTGCAAAGCGGCCGATCATCTCCGACATGCGGCGGCCGTAGAGCAGTTCCTTGGGCTGGCCTTCGTCCAGGTTGGGGTCTTCCGCATTGGCGGCGTCGAACAAGGCCATGGCCTGATTGAAGTGTGTGGGGTGGTCGATCATAGCGGGCGCCTGGATAGGGTGCGGATTCAATTGGCGACCACCGGGAGGATCCATAATTCGACCCGGCGATTCAACTGGCGGCCGGCTTCTGTGGCGTTATCCGCGCGCGGTTCCGTTTCGCCTTTGCCGTAGGACTCCAGGCGCAGCGGATTGACGTTCTGGGTGGCGAAGTAATCCAGCACCGACTGCGCGCGCCGTTCGGACAGGGCCTGGTTGTATGCGTGCGTGCCCACGCTGTCGGTATGGCCGATAACGGTCACCGTCGTCTTGCCATATTGATTCAGCACATGGGCGATCTTGTTCAGCGTCGGGAGATAGCCCGGTTTCAGGACGGTGGAGTTGGTATCGAAGCCGGTGTTGGACGTCATGCTGACCAGCAGGGCATTGTCCCCCGGGCGTTTCTCCACGCTGATGTCGCCGCGTTGGATTTCCGGCTGCAACTGCTTCTGTAGATCCTTCGCCTGCTGGTCCATGTAATAGCCGACGCCTGCGCCCGTGAGGCCGCCGCCGACTGCGCCGATCAACGCACCCTTGCCGCGGTTCTTGTGGTTGATGATCGCGCCGAGCGCGGCGCCGCTGACCGTGCCGATGATTGCTCCCGTCTGAGTCTTGTTCAGATCGCGCGGCTCGCCCAGGTCGTTGGTCGCGCAGGCGGAAAGCAGCAAGGCGGACAGCAGGGGAAAGACGATGTATGGCTTGTGCATGGGAATTCCTTTCCGGCAGGTTGAAACAGGTGGTGCAATGTGGCGTCGTCGTTAGGGGCGCGATGCGCAAGTTGGTTCCGGCGTCCCCGGGCATGGGTCTCTGCCGAAACGCGCAAGCCTTTCACGGGCTTCGATGCCGTCATGGACCGGCGGCTTAATCGGACCGTTTGGACAGGTGCAAGGTGAGGGCCTCATAGTCGGCCACGGCCAGCGCTTCAGCGCGCAGCCCCGCATCGATACCGAGCATAGTGAAGTCTTCCGGCTTCACCAGGCTGCCGAGGGTGTTTCTGAGTGTTTTTCGGCGTTGCGAGAACGCGGTGGCAACGACACGCGAAAACAGCGCCTCGTCGAGCGTGACGATTTCAGCCGGCGCCTTGGGGATCAGCCGGACCACGGCGGAGTCGACCTTGGGCGGCGGGTCGAAGGCGGTGGGCGGGACATCGAGCAGCCATTCGAGGTGGAAGCGGCGCTGCAGCATGATCGACAGCCGTCCGAAATCGGGCGTGGACGGTTCGGCAACCATGCGCTCGACGACTTCCTTCTGCAGCATGAAGGTCATGTCGCGGATGTGCGCGGCGAAATCCATCAGGTGGAACAGCAGCGGCGTGGAAATGTTGTACGGCAGGTTGCCGACGATGCGCAGGTCGTGACCAAGCTGTGCAAAATCGAACTTCAGCGCGTCGCAACTGTGCACGGTGAGGCGTTCGGCCGGCCATCGTCTTTGCAGGCGCGCGACGATGTCACGGTCGAGTTCGATGGCATACAGGTGCGGCAGGCGTTCGAGCAGCGGCTGAGTGAGCGCGCCGAGGCCGGGGCCGATTTCGACGACGATGTCGGTTGGCTGCGGATGGATGGCGTTGACGATGGCGTGGATGATGCCGTCGTCGATGAGGAAGTTCTGGCCGAAGCGTTTGCGCGGGGTGTGCATTGGGTGAGCGGTAAGCGGTAAGTAGCGAGTGGTGGTTTTTGTCCGCTCACGGCTTACCGCTTGCTGCCCACCATCTCAAGTGCCATGTCGATTGCCGCAAGCAGGCTGCCCACCTCTGCGCGCCCGCTGCCGGCGAGGTCGAGCGCGGTGCCGTGGTCGACCGAGGTGCGGATGAACGGCAGGCCGAGCGTCACGTTGACGCCGGCGCCGAAGCTGGCGTATTTGAGCACCGGCAGGCCCTGGTCGTGATACATCGCCAGCACGGCGTCGCAGGGCTCGTGGCGAATGCGCGAGAAAAGCGTGTCGGCGGGCTGTGGGCCGACGAGGTCCAGGCCTTCGCTGCGCAGGCGGTCGAGCACGGGTTCGATGATGTCGATCTCTTCATGCCCCAGGTGGCCAGATTCGCCCGCGTGGGGATTGAGGCCGGCGACAGCGATGCGCGGCCGGGCGATGCCGAATCTGCGTTGCAGGTCGGCATGCAGGATGCGGATCACCTCGACGAGCAGGTCGGGCGTGATGGCGTCGGCGACGGCGCGCAAGGGCAGGTGGGTGGTGGCAAGTGCGACACGCAGGCCGCCGCCGGCGAGCATCATGACGACCCGGTGTGTGCCGCTGCGGTCGGCCAGGTATTCGGTATGGCCCGTGAAGGCGAAACCGGCATCGTTGATGATGCCCTTGTGCACCGGCGCCGTGACGACAGCGTGAAATGATCCGTCGAGGCAGCCTGCGAGGGCAGCGTCGAGCAGGGCCAGCACATGGGCGCTATTGCGGGTGTCGAGCGTGCCCGCCGTAACGGGGACGGCGGCGGGAATGTGGCGCACGTGCAGCCAGCCGGGCTGGTGCGCCGGCGCAGTGTCGCCGCAGCTGAAGTCGACCGCGATGCCGAGCCGGGCCGCACGGTCGCGCAGCACGTCGACGTCGCCGAGGACCGACAGCCGGCATGGCAGGGGATGCTGCGACAGGGCGATGCACAGGTCGGGCCCGATTCCCGCGGGTTCGCCTGCCGTCAGGGCGAAGTGGGGCAAATCCACGGCTTCTTCGCGTAATCCGGGCCGGTCAGTCGATCGGGCGGATTTCGACATAGGCCGCGTCGCGGATCTGGCGCACCCAGTCCTGGAAGGCCTCATCGCCCTTGCGTTCGCGGATGGCCTGGCGCGCCAGCAGTTTCTGACGTTCCTGCGTGACGTCCTGATTGCGTCGCTCAAGGACCTGGATCAGGTGCCAGCCGAACGGGGTCTGAATGGGGTCGCTGATCTGGCCGGGCTTCAGCGCGTTCATGGCTTTCTCGAATTCGGGGACGGTGTCGCCGGGATTGATCCAGCCAAGGTCGCCGCCTTTGGAAGCACTGGCATCCTCGGATTGCAGACGCGCCATGTCTTCGAATTTCGCGCCGTTTTCGATGCGTTCCTTGAGTTGCAGCAGGCGGTTGCGGGCGTCGGCTTCCGAGGTGAGTTCATTGGTCTTGATGAGGATGTGGCGCGCGTGCGTCTGCGTCACGGTGAGCGTGGCATCGAGTCCGCGTTTGTCGATGAGCTTGAGGATGTGGAAACCATTACTGCTTCGCAGGATCGGGCTGATCTGGCCCGGCTGCATCGATTTCAGTGCATCGGCGAACAGGGTCGGAATCTTGCCGCTGGCGCGCCAGCCGAATTCACCGCCCTGCAGCGCGTTGGAGGCGTCGGAATAGCTGGCCGACATCTGGGCGAAATCGGCGCCCTTGGCAAGCTGGGCGACGATGTCTTCGGCACGCGCGTGGCGTGCCTGGATCTGCTCGGGTGAGGCGTTTTCCGGCACGGTGACCAGAATGTGGGCGAAGTTGTATTCGGTTTCCACGCCTTGCTGAGCCTGCGTCTGCAGATAGCCTTCGATTTCGGCGTCGCTGACGGAGATGCGGTTGTCGACGTCGCGTTCGCGCGCGCGGGCAATCAGGAGCTCGTTGCGGATGGTGTTGCGCATGCTGTCGAGGCTCTGGCCGTCCTTCTCAAGCGCGGCCTGCAACCCGGCCATGTCGAGCTTGTTCTGGGCGGCGATGCGCTGCAGGGCATGCTCGACCTGCGTCGGGTCGACCCGAATGCCGGTGGCGCGCGCATGCTGCTGCAGCGCAAGTTCGGTCACCATGCGCTCGAGCAGCTGTTTCTCCAGTACCTCGCGCGGCGGCAGCGGGGTGTTCTGCCGCGACAGGTTGTGCACGACCTCGTCGTAGCGCCGGGCCAGTTCCTGGCGCGTGATGACTTCGTCGTTGACGACGGCGACGATGTGATCGAGTTCCTGCACGGCGGCATGGGCCGGCGACAGGACCGACACGGCAATCAGCAGCGCCAGGACCCAGTGCGGGCGGCGCCATTCAGGGCGTTTGAATAATTTCATTGCTAGGCCTGTATCCGGGAACACTATGTTTCAAAACGTCGAGCGGATTAGAGCCGATGCGCCCCATTCCGTTCAACTCCAGCTGGAAGAACAACGCATCGGTGGACTGGTTTTCCTTGGTTGCCAGTCGTTGCAGCACCGCGCGCAACGCCCAGCATCCGCCATTGTATTCAAACCCGGCCAGGCCTTCGACCAGCTTGTTGTCCTTGAAGGAATAGTTGTAGCGGAACATGCCGTACCAGCGCTGGGCGAGCGGCCACTGCGCGGACAGGTCGACCTGTTCCGTGGTCTGATCGATGAAGCGGTAACCCAGGTTCAACACGCGGCCGGGGCTGGGCCGATAGGACGCGCCAAGATTCTGGCGGATGGTGGTGCCGTTCTGGGCGTCGAACTGCCATGCCGTGTCGATGCGCCAGTTGCGCGTGACCTGTCCGCTGATGGCGGCCAGCAGGTCGGTGGCATTGCTGGTGCGCGGCGCAATGCCGGGCAGGGTGACCTGCTGCGTGCTGAAATAATAGCGCTGGCCGAGGGTGACCTGCAGCCGTTCCAGCCCGCTGGTCGCCTCGACGAACCGGCTGGTGACGGCCACCGTCAGCTGGTTGGCGTCGTTGACGCGGTCGCCGCCGATGAACTGGTTCTCGGTGAACATTTGCGCGTAGCTGAAATCCAGCAGCGCGGTATCGAATACCGGAATATTCGATTGGTCGCGGTAGGGCGCGTAGACATAGTAGGCGCGCGGTTCCAGTGTCTGCGTGTAATCCTGGCTGGCAAAGTGGAACGGACGCTCGAAGGTCACGCCGCTGTCGAGGCTGAGGATGGGCAGGCTGCGGCTGATGTGTTGCACCGGTGCGCGATCGTCCAGCGCATAGTAGGTGCTGTGCCAGCCGATCTGCGGCGTGAGGAACCCGAACGAGTTGGTGAGCGGCAGGCGCAGCGTGGGATAGGCCAGTACCCGCGTGCCTTCGACCATGGTGGGGTGGGCAAAATGGGTGGCTTCGCTGTCCATCTTGAATTCCAGCCCGTTCTCGAACGTTTTCGAGATGCCCAGGCGCGCCTGCGGCAGCCGTGCGTAAGGTTCGAGGATGGGCGTGGCGGAGGTGGAGTCCTGCAGGGTCTGGTAGCTTTGTGCGCGAATATCCGCACTCCAGTTTGTATGCTGGGTGGTCACCCAGAATTCGCGGTTGAGCTGGGTGAGCGAGGTGACGGCCAGCAGATTGGACAGGTCGCGGAAATAATCGTTGTCGGACACGCGGTTGAACAGCATGCCGGCTTCGGTCGTGTCGTTCAGGCGGTAGATGTTGTTCAACGCGGCGCTCCAGCGAGAGCGGCCTGCGACATTGTCGTTGGGGAGATACTCCAGGCGGTTCACGCCATGGACGTCGTTCAACAGATAGCGGAATTCGCCGCCGAGTTGCACGCCGCGCTTGGACAGCAGGCGCGGATACAGCGTGGCGTCATAGTTGGGTGCGAGGTTGAGATAGTAGGGCACCAGGAAGTCGACGCCGCTGCGCTGGGTGGTGCCGAAGGTGGGGGCCAGCACGCCGCTCTTGCGCACGTCGTTGAGCGGGAAATCCATCCAGGGCGTATACAGGATCGGCACGCCGAGAAAATGGAGCGAGGCATTGCGTGCCGTTCCCACGTTGCGGCTCTTGTCGATGTCGAGATCGTCCACCTCGAGAAACCAGTCGTCGTTGTCCACCGGGCAGGTCGTGTAGGTGGCCTCCTGCAGCTTGTAGTGCTCTTTGTCGACGAAGTCGATATGGCTGGCGTCACCCCGGCCATGCTGCGCGACCAGATGATAGACCGGCTGGGCGAGTTCGCCGCTGTAGTCGTCCAGGTCGAGTTCGAGCGCATCGCCATCCACCAACAGCGCGGGCTGTTCCAGGCGAACCCGACCGCGGGCTTCCACCCGATTCTGCGTGGTGTCGTAGCGCAGCCAGTCGGCGAAGAAATTCTGTCCGGCCTGGCGGGCCGCCACCTTGCCGCTGGCTTCGATGACATCGGGAGCGGTCGATTCGATCTTGTCCGCAGTGAGGAAGAGCGGCCCCGCCTTGCCCGCCGCCGTCGAGCCTTTCAGTTCGACGTCCTTCTTCAGAACGAGCCCGTCCGCCGCCGCGGAACCGGCAGTCAGCAACAGGACAACGAGCGTAAAGCCGGGCAAGGTGGACAAGCGATGTAAAATCCGGGCCAGGGTTATCAGAAACAGCGTTATTCGGAGCAGTGTGGCAGTGGAACGTTTGCAAGCTTTACAGGACTGGGCCGCCCGACAACTGGGAGGCGAGTCGCTGGACATCGCCCCGGCGTCGGCGGACGCCAGCTTTCGCCGCTATTTTCGCGTCACTGCCAAAGGCCGCGATTATATCGTGATGGACGCCCCGCCGGCGCACGAGGATTGCCGGCCATTCATTGCCGTCGCCCGGCTGTTTGCCGATGCCGGCGTCAATGTGCCGCAGGTATTGGCACAAGACCTCGACCGGGGCTTTCTGCTGCTGACTGATCTGGGCAATACCACCTATCTGTCGGCGCTCGACGAAGCCGCCTCCAAGCAAGACGTGGCACGCGAACTGTATCTGGCGTCGAACGACGCGCTGATTCGCATCCAGCAGGCGAGCCGTCCCGGTGTGCTGCCGGACTATGATCGCGCGCTGCTGACCCGCGAACTGATGCTGTTTCCCGAGTGGTACGTGGCGAAACACCTGGGCGTCGCCATGAAGGACGAGCAGAAAGCCATCCTCGAGACCGTGTTCGGGCGCCTCCTCGCCAACAACCTGGCGCAGCCGCAGGTCTACGTGCATCGCGACTGGCATTCGCGCAATCTGATGGTGTCCGATCCCAACCCCGGCATCCTCGACTTCCAGGACGCGGTCTATGGCCCCATCACCTACGATCTCGCCTCGATCTACCGCGACGCCTACATCCAGTGGGACGAAGAGCAGCAGCTCGACTGGGTGATCCGCTACTGGGAAAAGGCCCGTGCCGCCCGCCTGCCGGTGCGCGAGGACTTCGGCGAGTTCTGGCGCGACTTCGAATGGATGGGTGCGCAGCGCCAGATCAAGGTGCTCGGCATCTTTGCGCGGCTGTATCACCGCGACGGCAAGGACGGCTACCTGAAGGACATGCCGCGGGTGATGCATTACCTGCGCAAGACCTGCGAGCGCTACGACGAACTTAAGCCGCTGCTGTTTTTGCTGGAGGCGCTCGAGGATCGGCAGCCGCAGACGGGGTATACATTCTAGGGGCTGTCATTGCGAGGAACGCAGCGACGAAGCAATCCAGTTGTGGACCAAGCGCGCCCCGCGATCCTCTGCACCGTTCGCCCTGAGTCTGTCGAAGGGCTGTCGGGTGTAGTGAAGGATTACGCAGGACTGCTGACCGTTGGCAGGGGGTTGCCCGGCAGCAAGTTGCTCGGTTCCCTCGCTTGTCTCGCGCTGTTTTGATGGATGAACATGCCAAGGCATGTTCATCGAAAGTAACCAAAGAAAGGCGGCCCCGACATCCCCGAAACCCCGAAGATTAACCAGCGACTCGCCGCTTTAGCGGCTTAGTCGATTGGCTATGCAGGGCCAAGCGCCGGGTGGGCGCAAAGAACTCGTCCCGCTTTTGCTGGGTTTGATTTTTGTGAGCGGGGCATACGATTCCACTCGCGCTTTAGCGCGTAGTGGACCGGAGTCCTTTAGGGCTCAAACACCTTTGCCGCTGATCCACCCGACGCACTTGATCTTCGGCGGGTTTGTGAGGGGAGGAAAGTCAAAACCAGGGCGGTGGTGATGGAGCGTTTGCGATTACTATTTGGGCTTCAGTGTATCTAGTAGATTGCGCATACCCTATGCATGCAGGCCACGATGCACCAACGCTCTCTTATTTTGTTTCAAAGCCTTACGTGGCCTTTTGGGTTTGCCTGGTTGCTTCCGCCGTGTACCTGCTTGGGAGAATGATTTATGGCTCGCCCGAGTTGGTTTTTATTTTCGGGCCGTTCGTTTTGCTCCTGCTGACAATGGGCTGGCCTATGTTAAGGGACTTGGCACGATTAGAGCCCAAACTTGTGGTGACTTCGGATCGAATCTTCTACGGAGATTGGCCGTTTAATGAAATGGATTTGAAAAACGTCAAAGAGGCGCGTGTGACGTTGCTGACATCAGCTGGTGCAGCCAGAATTCATTTGGAGGTGATTAATGAGAAAGAGCTTCTAAACACATACGGCTTTATATCTAAGCTGTTTCTTCGAATGCATAGAGTGAGTGGGGATGCACCAATTGTGATTAACCTTGCCACGCTGAGGAACGCAAAGTCTCAGGAGGTACTGGAGGCTATCAACTCCAGAATTGCAGGGGCCAAGGGCAATGTGTGAAACATGGCGGATCTTGATTTCGATGGGACCGCAGTAGTGAGTGCCAAGAATATGCGAACTGCCATGATCCTCGCCGCCGGCCGCGGCGAGCGCATGCGTCCGCTCACCGACCATACGCCCAAGCCGCTGCTGCCGGTTGGCGGCAAGCCGCTGCTGGTGTGGCACATCGAGCGTCTGCGCGCGGCAGGGTTCACCCACATCGTCATCAACCACGCCCACCTCGGTCAGCAGATCGAGGATGCGCTGGGGAACGGCGCCGCGTTCGGCGTGTCGATCGAGTATTCGCGCGAAGTCAGCGCGCTGGAAACCGCGGGCGGAATCGCCACCGCGCTTCCCTTGATCGAGAGCGAGGTATTCCCCGTGGTCAATGGCGACATTTACTGCGAATTTGATTTCAGCCGGCTTGTCGAACCGCTGGTGCGGCTCGCCGCCGGCCACGACCAGGCCCACCTGGTGCTGGTCGACAATCCGCCGCATCATCCCAGAGGTGACTTCGTGCTCGACGGCAGCAGGTTGCATGATGCCGATTCGCCCTTCACCCCTCACCCCTTACGCCTCACCTTTTCAGGCATTGGCGTCTACCATCGTGCGCTGTTCGCCCACACGGTGGCGGGCGAGAAAGCGCCACTGGCACCGCTGCTGCGGCTGGCGATCGATGCCGGACGGGCGAGCGGCGAGCATTATTCCGGGCGGTGGATCGATGTCGGTACGCCGGCCCGCCTGACGGCCCTGGACGAGGAGTTGAGACAACACCATGCAGCCTGATTCCGCCATTTATCGTGCCCGCCGCGAGCGAGTCCTTGAACAGCTGGGTGAAGGGGTGATGGTCATCGCGACCGCGCCGGAGGTGGCACGTAACCGCGACACCCACTATCCCTACCGGCACGACAGCTATTTCTACTGGCTGACCGGCTTCAACGAACCGGAGGCGGTGGTGGTGCTGGTCGGAGGCGCCGCACCGCGCCACATCCTGTTCTGTCGCGAGAAGAACGAGGAGCGTGAAATCTGGGACGGTTTCCGTTATGGGCCCGCGGCGGCCCGCGAGGTCTTCGCCTTCGACGACACCTTTGCGTATGACACGCTGGATGCGGAACTGCCCAGACTGCTGGAGAATCAGCCGACGCTGGCCTACCTCATCGGCCGCGACATGGCCTGGGACACGCAGGTGATGGGCTGGCTCAATACGGTGCGCAGCAAGGCGCGCAGTGGCGTGCATGCGCCCAACCGCATGGTCGACGCACGCATCTGGCTGGACGAGATGCGTCTCGTCAAGGATGGCCACGAACTGGCCCTGATGCGCCGTGCCGCCGAGATCTCCACCGGCGCGCATCGTGCTGCCATGCGCGCGACCCGGCCGGGCGGCCATGAATACGAGATCGAGGCGGAACTGCTCTCGGCCTTCCGTCGCGGCGGCGCCGAAGCGCCGGCCTACACGTCCATCGTCGCCAGCGGCGCCAACGCATGCGTGCTGCATTACGTCTTCAACAACAAGCCACTGCGCGACGGCGACCTACTACTGATCGACGCCGCCGCCGAGTTCGGCAGCTATGCGGCCGACATCACCCGCACCTTTCCGGTGAACGGCCGCTTTTCGGCGGCGCAGAAAGATGCCTACGAGCTGGTTCTGGCTGCGCAGGCGGCGGCGATCGATACGGTGCGCCCCGGCAATCACTGGAACAGCCCGCACGAGGCGGCGGTGCGCGTGCTGACGCAAGGCATGGTCGACCTCGGCCTGCTGCAGGGCGAGGTCGACGGCCTGATCGAATCGGGCGGCTACAGCCGTTTCTACATGCATCGCACCGGTCATTGGCTGGGTATGGACGTGCACGATGCCGGCGAATACAAGCTGCAGGGCGAATGGCGACCGCTGGTGCCCGGCATGACGCTGACGGTCGAGCCCGGCCTCTATATCCGTCCGGCGGACGACGTGCCCGAGGCATTCTGGAATATCGGCATCCGCATCGAGGACGACGTGGTGGTGACCGGGTCGGGCTGCGAGGTGCTGACCACACCGCCGAAAACGGTCGCGGAGATCGAGGCATGGATGAACCCGTGAGCCGTGTCCTGGTCGTCGGCGCCGGCCCCGTCGGTGCCGTGTGCGCATTGGCGCTGCGGCAGCAGGGAATCGCCGCACGTGTGCTCGAGGCGCAGCCGGCCGACGCGCGCGCCGATGCCCGCACCCTGGCGCTCTCGCATGGCTCGCGACTGATCCTCGAGCGCCTGGGCGTATGGGAGAAACTCGGCGGCGTCACGCCGATCACCCGTATCCATATCTCCCAGCGCGGTGCGCTCGGCGTGGCGCGGCTTGCGGCGGAAGAACTCTGCGTGCCGGCATTGGGCTACGTGCTGCCCTACGCCGAACTCACCGCTGTCTTGAAGCAGATGCTGGGCGATGCGGGTATCGCGGTCGAGTATGGCGTGGCGGTGGACCGTATCGAGTCCGGCACCGAGGCCGCGACCCTGCATGCCGCAGATGGACGTATGTTGACTGCGCCGCTGGTGGTGGTGGCCGACGGTGGGCGCGGCGACCAGGCACCTCCGCCCAGGTTCGAACGCGACTACGATCAGATGGCTGTGGTGTGCGACGTCGAGACCGAATTGCCGCACGTCAACCAGGCTTTCGAGCGTTTTACCCCCGAAGGACCGGCGGCCCTGCTGCCGAAGGACGATCGGTACGCATTGGTGTGGACTGCGCGCAGCGACGAGGCCCAGCGCATCGCCGCCCTGCCGGACGCGGAGTTTCTCGCCACCTTGCAGCGCCACTTCGGTGGCCGCCAGGGGCTGTTCCTCCAGGCCAGCCCGCGCAAGACCTTTCCGCTCAGGCTGGCGTATACCGGCAGCGAAGCGACCGGGCGCGTGGTGCGCATCGGCAATGCCGCGCAGACGCTGCATCCGGTTGCCGGCCAGGGGTTCAACATCGGCCTGCGCGACGCCTGGGAACTGGCAAACCTGTGCGGCGACACGGCCGAGGCGGAGACAGGCGGCACGGCTATGCTGGCGGCCTATGCCCGTGGACGCCGGACCGACGTGATGGGCGGCCTCGGTTTTACCGATTTCCTGGTGCGGGTGTTCTCCAACGACGTCGCGCCGCTGCGCCATGCGCGCGGCTTGGGCCTGCTGGCGCTGGAGGCCTTGCCGCCGCTGAAAATCTTCGTCGCGCGGCGCATGATGTTCGGTGCGCGCGGATGAGCGGCGAACGCTATCAGGTCGTCATCGTCGGTGCCGGGCTGGTGGGCACGGCGGCCGCCCTGGCGCTTGGGCGACAGGGCGTGCGGGTTGCGCTGGTCGAGCGCCAGCCGTCCCTGACTCCGACCGATACCTGGGATACGCGCATCTATGCCATCAGTCCGGCACCGCAGCGCTTTCTCGAACGCATCGGCGCCTGGCAGCGGCTGGACGCCGATCGTATCCAGCCGGTGTATCGCATGGATGTGACGGGCGACGCCCGCGGCACGATCCGTCTCGATGCTTACGAGTCGGGCGTGTCGCATCTGGCGACCATACTCGAAAGCGGACGGCTGCAGCATGCCTTGTGGCAGGCGATCGAGGCAGACGGCAACGTGGCGCTGCACTGCCCTGCGGCGATCGAATCCCTCGACAGGGATGGTGCATCCACCCGGCTGACGCTGGCCGACGGCACGACGCTGGAGGCCGACCTCGTGGTCGGCGCCGACGGCGCCGCCTCGCGTATCCGCGAATGGGCCGGCCTGACGTCGACATTGACACCCTATGGCCAGAGCGGGGTGGTCGCCAATTTCGAATGCGAGCGTCCGCATCGCGGTACTGCGTTCCAGTGGTTTTTCGACAGCGATATCCTGGCCTGGCTGCCGCTGGGGGGGAACCGTATGTCGATGGTCTGGTCAACCCGGACAGCGCATGCGGACGAACTGCTTGCCCTGGATGGGGTGGCCCTGGCCGATAAGGTGCGTGCGGCGGGACGCGATCGGCTGGGCGAACTGCGTCTGCTCACGCCCGCTGCGGCATTCCCGCTGCGGCTGATCCGGGTGGACGCCGTCGTTGCGCCCGGCGTGGCGCTGATCGGCGACGCAGCCCATGGCGTGCACCCGTTGGCGGGGCAGGGCGTCAATCTGGGCTTTGGCGATGCCGAAATCCTGGTCGACGTGCTGGCCCGGCGTCCTGCCCGTTCTTATTGCGGTGATGTCCGTGTGTTACAACGCTATGCCCGCGAGCGTGCCGAACCGGTGCGGCGGATGCAGGCGCTCACCCATGGTATGCATCATCTGTTTGCCGACACGCGGGCCGGCTGGCTGCGCAATGCCGGGATGCGGATCGTGGATCACCTGCCGCCGATGAAGGTGGTCCTGGTTCGCGAGGCGATGTCCTAAGGTTTTCATGATGTTTTTTTTGGAGTCTCGAATGAAATTCACCCCCCTGGCGCTGGCCGCAACCCTGCTGTTCGCCGCGACCGCGCAGGCCAACGAAACGGTCATCCGCAAGGCGCTGCTGCAGCAGTTCCCGGGCGCCACCATCAGCTCGGTTCAGAAGACGCCCTACAGCGGGCTGTTCGAGGTCTATCTCGACGGTCAGCTGGTTTATGTGGATGCCAAGGCGCAATACGTGTTCGCCGGCGACGTGATCGACCTGAAGAACCGTGCCAATCTGACCCAGGCGCGTTTGAACCAGTTGCAGGCCGTGAAATGGGACAGCTTTCCGTTCGGCAATGCGCTGAAAACAGTCAAAGGGAACGGCGCACGCAAGCTGGTCCTGTTTTCCGACGTCGATTGCCCCTATTGCCGCAAGTTCGAAGCCGAGCTCGCCAAGGTTGACAACATCACGGTGTATACCTTCCTTTATCCGATCGAAGGCCTGCATCCCCAGGCCACCCAGACCTCGAAGCAGATCTGGTGCGCGCCCGACCGCAACAAGGCGTGGGAAAACTACATCACGAACGGTGCGGTGCCCAAGAATGACGGCAAGTGCAGCAACCCGGTGGAGGAGACCATCGCGCTGGGCAACAAACTGAAGGTGTCCGGCACGCCGACCCTGTTCTTTGCCAACGGCCAGCGCGTACCCGGCATGGTGCCGGCTGCGCAGCTCGAAAAACTGCTCACCGCCAACGCCAAGTGAGGATGGCGGGATGAGTTCGAGTTTCTGGGACGCGCGGTACGCCACCGACGACTACATCTTCGGCACCGCACCCAACCGATTCCTCGAAAGCCAGATTGCGCACATCCAGCCCGGGATGCGGGCCTTGTCCATCGCGGACGGCGAAGGCCGCAACGGCGTATGGCTGGCCGAGCAGGGCGCCAGGGTGCATGCGGTCGACGTGTCGCCGGTGGCGCTTGAAAAGGCTCGCAAACTGGCGGCCGTCCGCGGCGTCGCGCTGGACTTCGAGCAAGTCGACATTCTCGGCTGGAATTGGCCGGAAGCGGCCTACGATCTGGTAGCCGCCATCTTCATCCAGTTCGCGCCGCCACCCGAGCGCGATCATGTCATCGCAGGCATCCGCCGCTGCCTGAAGCCGGGCGGGCTGCTGATTCTGCAGGGCTACACGCCGAAGCAGATCGAGTTCGGCACCGGCGGCCCGCCCAGCGCGGCCAACATGTATACCGCCGATTTGCTGCGCGACTGGTTCGGCGACTGGAACATCCTGCATCTGGCCGAGCATGAGTCCGTCATCAGCGAGGGCAGCCACCATCACGGCATGTCGGCCTTGATCGACCTGGTGGCGCGGAAGCCGGGCAGCTGAGTCTCAGCCCTGACGACGGGGTTAGTGCACGTCGGCCACGACCACACGGCCTGTGCGGCGTTCCAGATCGATCGTCAGGATTGAACCGGCCGGCTTGTCCAGAATGTAGGTTGCCGGCGTATCGATGAAGCGCGCGTGATACGACGTGCTGCCGCTTGCGACGATGTTTCCGGCCGTATCCTTGCACCACACGATCAAGGCCCCGACCTTGTCGAACTGCACGGTGTAAGGGCCTGCGCATTCGCTGGATTCCGCGGGCGTGTGCCGGATGCTGTGGCGCGCTTCGTTCTGCCGGTTCATGCGGTTCACGCCGGACTCGATGTCATAGGCCAGCCGGGTCGCGGCGTCGGTGAAGCAGCCTGTCAGAAAAAGTATGGTGGCCAGCAGGCCCAAGCCGCGCACAAGGCGCAGGTTCATGCGGCCTACCCTGTCCGTATCACGACTGTTCCGCCTGAGCCAGTTCCCGCAGGCCATCGAGCGCCCGCTTCAAGGTGGCGCTGTCGCTCTCGCTGTCGCGCGGGAACACCATATAGGCGGGCAGCTTGAACTGCGGGCTGTCCGGCACAGGCCACAGCAGGCCGTCTTCAATATAGTGGCGCACCAGGCGCTGCGGAAAATACCCGCTGCCGCCATAGGTCAGGAGCTGCTGCACGCCCAGCCAGCCGATGTTGGCGACCAGCGTGGGCGGAGGCGCATCGGGATAGTGGTCGCTGAATTGGGCATGAAATTCTGGGCCCCAGTCGATGTGGATGTAGCCTTCGTCCGGCCAGCCGCGCGCAAGGTCGTTGGTCACCAGCAGCAGGGTTTCGTCGAACAGCGGTTCCACCACCAGACCGGGGCGCGAGGTTGGCGTATACATCACGCCGATGTCCACCGTGCCCTCGATCAGGCTTTGCATGATGTCGGATTCGAATCCGATTTCCAGGCGCAATGAGACGTCCGGCGCGGCCTTGCGCATCCAGTCCACCCAGTGCGGCAGGAAGCCTTCCCACAGCGCGATGCGCCCGGACAGGGTCAGCACGTCGCGAAACCCCTGCGGCAGGCCGACGTCGTGCAGCGCTTGCTCCAGCGTGCGGACCAGATGCTTGGCGTGGCGCAGGAAGCGTTTTCCCGAAGGCGTCAGTTCGGCGCCATTGCGTCCGCGATGGAAGAGACGTGCACCCAGCGTGGTTTCCAGCGTATGAATGCGCGCGCTGACGGTTGACTGCGTGATGTGGAGACGGCTTGCTGCGGCGACGAAGTTGCCGGTGGCGGCCACAGCCAGGAAAGTACGAGCGAGTTCGGTGTCCATATTTCAAGTATCGGTTTTGCCGATATTAAACACCAAAATTTATCGTTGGATGGATATATAAGAGTTCTCTAAACTGGGCTCGTCTCAAGAACAAGGAGCCTGCCATGAACCGCCGAGCCGAACTGGCCAGTCTGATACCCGAGCGCGACAACGAGGGTTATTTGCTCGATCCCGCCAACTGGAGCCGGGCTGTTGCCCAATTGCTGGCGGCCGAGGACGGCCTGGTGCTGACGCCCGCTCATTGGCAGGTGATCGATTTCATCCGTGCCTGGTACGGCGATACCGAAAGCGTGCCGGAAGCGCGCCGGGTGATCCAGCACCTGGCCGAAGGCGGACGGGACAAGCGTGCCGCCAAGCAGGCCCTGTACGACCTGTTTACGCATGGCTATGGCCAGCAGGCATGCCGTATCGCAGGCATGCGCAAGCCGCTGAAACTGATGCTCGACGTGTGAGCAGGAGACCCCGAACGATGAAAGCGGACTACACGTTCACGCAGCGAGTCGCCCGGAAATGGGCCGGCCTCGTACTGGGCTGGAACGCCCTGAAGATCGGTTATACGGTTTCGGAGCGCGAGCATTGGATATCGGGTGTTGGCGGACTGTTCGGTATTCTGTTGGTATGGTGGGTCAGCAGTCTTCTGGTGGGCGATCACGTTGCCGTTCTGGTCGCAAGCTCGATGGGATCCTCCGCTGTCCTGCTGTTCGCCGCCCCCCACGGCGGGATGTCGCAGCCCTGGTCGGTATTCGGCGGCCATATTGTGTCGGCACTGGCCGGCGTCGCCAGCCAGCAGTGGCTGGGCCACGACCCGATGCTGGCCGCGTCGATGGCTGTCGGATTGGCCATTGCCTTGATGTACCCCTTGCGCTGCCTCCATCCGCCCGGTGGGGCCACCGCCATCACAGCCGTCGTGGGAGGCGGGTCGGTTCATGCGCTGGGTTACGGATTCGTCGTGATGCCCATCATGATCAATACCGTGATCATTCTGCTCGCGGCGGCGGCCTACAATTTCCCGTTTTCCTGGCGGCGTTATCCGCAGGCGTGGTGGCGCATGGCGGTGGTATCCGAGCCTACGGCGGACGCTGCCGGTGCAGACGAAAAATGCATGATCCCGCACAGCGACCTGGTTTACGCATTGAGCCAGATCGATACCTTCATCGACGTCAGCGAAGAGGATCTGCAGAAAATATACGCGCTGGCGCTGGGACATCATCAGCATGCTGCCGAAGCGGCAGGGCTGACGCCTGAGCCGGTCGCCGAAGCGGCGAGATAGCGCGCAGGGCCTGATTAGCGGCCGAGATCTTCCAGCAGGCTCGACAGATCGTCGGCGTGTTCCTCCTCCATCGCCAGGATGTCTTCCAGCATGCGGCGCGTGGTGACGTCCTTGTCGCCCAGGTAGCGGATCATCTCGCCGTAGCTCTCGATCGCGATACGCTCGGCCACCAGGTCTTCCTTGATCATGTCGACGAGCGAGTCGCCCTCGACGTATTCGGCATGCGAGCGCATCGCCAGTCCGTCCGGATTGAAGTTGGGCTCGCCTTTCAATTGCACGATGCGTGCGGCGATCAGGTCGGCATGGCCCTGTTCTTCGGTGGCATGCTGCAGGAATTCCTGTGCCACCGCGTCGGCGTTGATGCCGCTGGCCATGAAGAAATGCCGCTTGTAGCGAAGGATGCACACCAGTTCGGTAGCCAGTGCCTCGTTCAGCAGCTTGACGACCGTGGCGCGGTCGGCCCGGTAGCCATTGGTGACGGCGCCGTTCTCGATGTGCTTGCGTGCGCGGGCGCGCAAGGTCTTGATGTCGGTGAGAAAGGGGTGTTGGGTTGTCGATGCAGCTTTGGCTTTTGCCATGATCGCCTCCTTGAAAATGGATTGAAAAATTGTCCCAGTGCAGCGTCCCGATGTCCGTCGCGGCACTGCACGGCGCGGGCACCCTGCTTGCTGCGGGCCTGGCCGAGTTGTACCAGGCAGCCGCGTTCTTCCAGTGCATCAGCCAAGATCGAAGCGATCCAGATTCATCACCTTGGTCCAGGCCGCCACAAAGTCGCGGACGAACTTCTCCTGCGCGTCCGAACTTCCATAGGCCTCGGCCAATGCCCGCAGTTGGGAATTCGAGCCGAACACCAGATCGACGCGGGTGCCGGTCCATTTCTTTTCGCCGGTCTTGCGATCGCGCCCTTCGAACGTGTCCTCGGCCTCCGAAACAGCCTTCCACTCCGTGCCCATGTCGAGCAGGTTGACGAAGAAGTCGTTGGTGAGCGTCCCTGGCCGTGTGGTGAAGACGCCATGCGGGGATTGTCCGACGTTGGCATTCATGACGCGCATGCCACCCACCAGCACCGTCATCTCGGGCGCCGAGAGCGTCAGCAATTGCGCCTTGTCGAGCAGCAGTTCCTCGGCCGAGACGGTGTACCGGGCCTTCTGGTAGTTGCGGAAGCCATCCGCGATCGGCTCGAGCACGGCGAAGGCTTCGATATCGGTCTGTTCCTGCGTGGCGTCCGTGCGGCCCGGCGTGAACGGTACCGTCACCGTGTGCCCCGCATTCTTGGCGGCCTGTTCGATGCCGGCGCAACCTGCCAACACGATCAGATCCGCCATCGAGACTTTTTTGCCACCGCTCTGGAATGCACGCTGTATCCCTTCGAGCTTTCCAAGCACCTTGGCCAGCTGTGCCGGCTGGTTGGCTTCCCAGTCCTTCTGCGGCGCGAGGCGAATGCGCGCGCCATTCGCGCCGCCGCGCTTGTCCGAACCGCGGAACGTCGACGCCGACGCCCAGGCAGTCGAGACCAGTTCAGGGACAGACAGCCCGGACGCCAGCACCTGGATCTTGAGCGTGGTGGCTGCTTGGTCATCGATCAGGGGATGATCGACAGCTGGGATGGGGTCTTGCCAGAGCAGTTCTTCGTCGGGCACCTCGGGGCCGAGATAGCGCGAACGCGGACCCATGTCACGATGCGTCAGCTTGAACCAGGCGCGCGCGAAGGCGTCGGCGAAGGCTTCCGGGTCCTGGTGGAAGCGTCGTGCGATCGGCTCGTAGATCGGGTCCATCCGCATCGCCATGTCGGCTGCGGTCATGATGATCGGCACTTTCTTTGACGCATCGGCGGCGGCCGGCGCCATATTGCTGTCGGTCGACTGTTTCGGTGTCCATTGATGCGCGCCGGCCGGGCTCTTGGTCAGTTCCCATTCGTTGCCGAACAACATGTCGAGATAGCTCATGTCCCATTGGGTCGGAGTCGGTGTCCATGAGCCTTCCAGGCCGCTACCGATCTGGTCGCCCCCCTTGCCGCTGCGGTAAGCACTCTTCCACCCCAGTCCCTGTTCGGCGAGTCCGGCGGCCTCGGGTTCGGGCCCGACCAGCGCCGCATCGCCGGCACCGTGGCATTTGCCGAAGGTGTGACCCCCGCAGGTGAGGGCGACCGTTTCTTCGTCGTTCATCGCCATGCGTGCGAAGGTCTCACGCACGTCGCGGCCCGAGGCAACCGGGTCCGGGTTGCCACCCGGGCCTTCCGGGTTGACGTAGATCAGGCCCATCTGCACGGCCGCAAGGGGATTCTCCAGATCCCGTTCGCCGGAATAACGCTGTTTGTCGTCCAGCCACTTCTCTTCATTGCCCCAGTAGACGTCGATCTCCGGTGCCCAGATGTCCTCGCGCCCGCCGGCGAAACCGAAGGTCTTGAACCCCATCGATTCCATGGCGACGTTGCCAGCGAGGATGATGAGGTCGGCCCAGGAAATTTTCCTGCCGTACTTCTGCTTGATCGGCCAGAGCAACCTGCGCGCCTTGTCGAGATTGACGTTGTCGGGCCAGCTGTTGAGGGGCGCAAAACGCTGGTTGCCATGCCCCGCACCGCCACGGCCATCACCGGTGCGGTAGGTGCCGGCGCTATGCCAGGCCATACGGATGAAGAAAGGCCCGTAGTGCCCGTAGTCCGCCGGCCACCAGTCCTGCGAGTCGGTCATCAGGGCATGGAGATCCTTCTTCACTGCCGCCAGGTCGAGGCTCTTGAATGCCTCGGCGTAGTTGAATTCCTCGCCCATGGGATTGGATCGGGGGGAATGCTGGTGCAGGATTTCGAGGCGCAGCTGATTCGGCCACCAGTCCCGGTTCGACGTGCCGCTCCCGGCCTTGTGGTGGAACGGACATTTACTCTCAGACATGACTCTCTCCTATCGACGATACGACCCCACAACGGAGTAAGTGCATTTAAGACCACGAATGAGAATTTGTCCCATGAATAGTTTGAAATTGTTTCATTGATAAAAACGAATGTCTTGGCGGGCTGTGGCCATCGGTCCGAAAGGGCTCAGGCCACGGGTTCCGGGGAGGCTGGATTGGGCCCGCACTTCGCCGGCCATGCCTAATTGAGCTCCCATCCATGTTCGATGGACGGCCGGCCGTGCGACCGCCCATGGTGACCGGAAGATATATCGTGTTGTGATATATTCGGTCTGGGAATTGCCGGCCCGTCCCGGGTCGGCATACCTGCGGTGGCTTGCTGACGAGGAGCCGCATCCACGCGAATCAATCGACGTCTTCAGGACAGAGGTCAATGAAGTCCAGGAAAAAGATGTGATACATGCCAAGCGGGATTATTCGGTCGATCGCCGGCTCGTGATGGTGTCCGGCGTTGCCTTGTTGATAGGCGTTGCCAGTACGTTTGCGGCCGCTGCACTGCTCGCACTGATCCACTTCTTTACCAATCTGTTTTTTTACCAGCGCCTATCGTGGGCCGACGTCTCGCCGGCCCGGCATACGCTGGGAATGGGCGTCATCCTGGTGCCGGCGATAGGCGGTCTGCTGGTGGGGTTCATGGCGCGTTACGGCAGTGAAAAGATCCGGGGGCATGGCATACCCGAAGCCATGGAGACCATCCTGTTCGGCAAGAGCCGGATGTCGGCGAGAGTGGCGGTGCTCAAACCCCTCTCGTCAGGCATTGCCATCGGCAGCGGTGGCCCGTTCGGCGCCGAAGGCCCCATCATCATGACAGGCGGTTCGCTGGGCTCGCTGCTGGCGCAGTACCTGCACCTGACCGCCGCCGAGCGCAAAACCTTGCTGGTCGCAGGCGCATGTGCCGGCATGACGGCAATCTTCGCCACGCCTGTCGCGGCGCTGCTTCTGGCCGTCGAGTTGTTGCTGTTCGAGTTGCGCCCGCGCAGCTTGTTGCCGGTGGCGCTTGCCTGTGCCGTGGCCGGCTTTCTGCGTAACCTCGTATTCGGGCCGGGGCCGCTTTTCCCCTTGCATACCGACCCGGTTTCCACGATTGCGTTTGCATCATGCGTTGCCGCAGGACTGATGTGTGGCGTATTGGCTGCGTTGCTGACGTTGGCGCTCTACAGGGTCGAAGACGGTTTCCACAAGCTGCCACTGCACTGGATGTGGTGGCCAGCTATCGGTGGCGTGCTTGTGGGCATCGGGGGCTACCTCGAACCGCGTGCATTGGGCATGGGCTACGATGTCATCGGCGACCTGCTCAATGGCCATCTACTTGTCGCTGCCGCGATCGCGCTGTTGACGGTGAAGGCGATCATCTGGGTCGTCGCACTCGGTTCGGGGACGTCGGGAGGCGTACTCGCGCCGTTGCTGATGCTGGGGGCCGGCCTGGGCACCTTGTTGGCGCCTTATCTGCCGGGCGGGTCTCCCAGCCTGTGGGCGCTCGTGTGCATGGCGGGTGTGCTGGGCAGCACGCTTGGCGCGCCGCTCACCGCGATTGTCTTTGCTTTCGGCCTGACGCACGACAGCGAGGCATTGCTGCCCTTGATGCTGACGACTGCCGTGGCCTATGGCCTGACCACGCTGACGCTGAAGCGCTCCATCATGACCGAGAAGATCGCGCGCCGAGGCCTGCACATCTTCCGCGAATATGGTGTCGATCCGCTGGAACGCCAGCACGTGAGCGATCTGATGAACTCAGACGTCATCGCGATCGACGGTGCCATGAAGGTGGCGGATGCCTTGGCGCACTATGGCGACGAACATGACCCGCATCGGACTTATCCCGTGATCGGCGAAGGACGTGTACTGGGAATGCTCGATTATCCGACGCTGCGCAAACATGCATGCTCATCGGCCCGCTGCGTGGATGTGTTCATTCCGTTGCAGCCCGAACATGTGTTGCTGCCCGGGGCGACCGCGCGCACAGCCGCAGGGCGCATGGCCCAGCTCGAAATGGGATGCCTGCCTGTGGTCAAGGATCTGGGCAGCATGCATCTCATCGGGACCTTGTCGCTGCGCGACCTGCTCGGGCCTAACCGCAGCTTGATCGAAGAGGAAACCTTGCGCGAGAGAATGCGCTGAACGGTCGCTGCTGGATGGCACATCGGGGATCGGCGTTTTCGCGGACAAGGCACAATGGGATCTGCCGGTTTCATGCGCGTTCGCTTCCGTTGTCTAATACGGCTTTCGCGATAGCCGAGGAAGCGCGCAACCTCCATGACCCTTCAAGAGCTGAAATACCTGGTAGCCCTTGCCGATCACGGCCACTTCGGCCGCGCCGCCGAGGCCTGCTTCATCACGCAGTCGACGCTGTCGACGCAGATCAAGAAGCTGGAGGATTTCCTGGGCGTGACGCTGTTCGACCGCAGTCTGAAGCGCGTCACGCCTACCCCCATCGGCCGGGAAATCCTTGCGGCTGCGCGCAATATCGTCGAAGAATCCGAACGTATCCGCGAACTTGCCAAGCACGCGCAGGATCCGATGTCGCGCACGCTTCATCTGGGTGTCATTCCCACCCTGGGACCGTATTACCTGCCGCACGCGCTGACCCTGGTCCACAGGAAGCATCCGGGTCTGCGTCTCCTGCTGCGTGAGGAGATGACGCCGCAGATTCTGGAGCATCTGGTTGACGGCAGGCTGGATGCGGGTCTGCTGGCCCTGCCAGTGACCGACGACAGCCTGCGTGTCGAGCCGCTGTTCTACGAACCGTTTTTCGCCGCGCTGCCTGCCGGTCACGCGCTCGCCAAGCAGAATGTCCTCAAGGTGTCGGACATCATGAACGAGAAGCTGCTGTTGCTCGACGAGGGTCATTGCCTGCGCGACCAGGCACTCGACGTCTGCGGCACCGGCTCGCGCGGGCGCGAGGAAGTGCGTGCGACCAGCCTGGAAACCCTGCGCCAGATGGTGGCCATGGGATTGGGGTTGACGCTGATGCCGGCGCTGTCGGTGGACGCCGCGCCGCGTGCCAATAAAAAGGCGGTCGAAATACGTCCGTTCAAGAAGCCCGCGCCTGGCCGAACCATCGGCCTGGTGTGGCGCAAACGTGCGCCGTTTCCCGAGACATTCGAACGCCTCGCTGCGACGCTGAAAGCGACTTTGCCAACTGAAGTGGAGCCTGTCTGAGCATGTCCGATCTCAACGACCCGCGCGTCTTTTTCGCCGCCGAACGCACGCTGATGGCGTGGAACCGCACCGGCCTGACCCTGATGGCCTTCGGCTTCGTGCTCGAACGCTTCGGCCTGTTTCTGCATGTGTTGCGTCAGACCGGCAATGTGGGACGGGACCTGTCGTTCTGGATCGGCATTGCCTTCATCTGTTTGGCGTTGTTCGTGATCGGTTTTTCTATCGTGCAGTTCAAGCGTGTGCTGCGCACCCTGAAGCCGATCGAGATTCCCGAGCGCTATTGCACCTGGGGTGGGATCGCGATGAATCTGTCGGTCGTGGTGCTCGGTTTCGCGCTGCTGGCGTACCTGTTTTCCGAACTGTAAGGACGCTGCCTTCCTCAGGCCACGGCCACGCTTTTCACCTGGGCCACCACCGGCGTGCCAGGCCGGAGTCCCAGCAGCAGTGCCGATTTCCGGGTGATGCGCGCGAGCAGCACCGTGTCGTCCAGCGCCAGCCGCACCAGGACCTGTCCCGGCGCATCGTCGGCCAGCTCGATGACCCGGGCAGGCAGCAGGTTCAGGATGCTGGTCTGCTGCGGCATGGCCAGCGTCAGGCTGACGTCGCGTGCGGCGACGCGTACCCGGAGCGATGCGCCGGGCGAACCGTGCAGGCCAGGCAATTCCAACACGACGGGGCCGCGGGCGACGTGGGTGAGCTGGAGCGTCCGGTCGTGTGCGATCACGGTGGCATCGACGATGGTGGCGGCGATGTCGCGGTGTGCCAGCGGTAGGTCGAGCCGGGTCAGGCCCTCTGTCAGGGGGCCTTGGTAGACGAGACGGCCGGCCTCGATCAGCAGCAGGTGATCGGCCAGGCGCGTCACTTCGTCGAGTGCGTGGCTGACGTAGAGCAGGGGTAGTTCGAGTGCATGGTGCAGCCGTTCCAGGTAGGGCAGGATGTCGGCGCGTGCGCCTGTGTCGAGCGCGGCCATCGGTTCGTCCATCAGCAGCAACCGCGGACACGACAGCAGTGCGCGGCCGATCGCCACGCGCTGGCGCTGGCCGCCCGATAGCTGATGCGGCTGCAACGCGATCAGCGGCGCCAGTTCCAGCCAGTCGACCACTTCATCCCACTGGATGGTGCGTTCTCCGGACGGCACGCGCTTCCAGCCATATTCCAGGTTGGCGCGTACCGACAGGTGCGGAAACAGGCTGGCCTCCTGGAAGACATAGCCGAGCGCGCGGCGATGGGTGGGAACGAAGACCGAGTCGTCCTGCCAGACATCGCCGTCGACGACGAGCCGTCCGGGTGCACGCGCGAGCCCTGCGATCAGCCGTAGCAGCGTCGTCTTGCCCGAACCGGACTGGCCGAACAGGGCGGTGACGCCGTGCGACGGTACGCTGAAATCCGCATCGAGCGAAAATTCGCCGAGCGTGGCGCGGAACCGCCCCTCGATCCGGCTCATGTCGGGGTCCGCTGCCAATGCCCGCTGTAGCGGCCCAGCATCAGCAGCACGAGGAAGGAAAACGCGACCAGTCCGGCCGACAGCAGGTGCGCGTCGGCGTACTCGAGCGCTTCGACATGGTCGTAGATCGCTACCGACAGGACCCGCGTCTGGTCCGGAATATTGCCGCCCAGCATCAGCACCACGCCGAACTCGCCCACGGTGTGGGCGAATGCGAGCACGGCGGCGGTGATGAAGCCGGGCCGGGCGAGCGGAATGGCCACGCTGGCAAAGCGGTCCCATGGCGAGGCGCGCAAGGTGGCGGCCACTTCGAGCGGACGCGTGCCGATGGCGGCAAACGCATTGGCGAGCGGCTGTACTGCGAAGGGCAGCGAGAACACCACCGATCCGACCACCAGCCCGGCAAACGTGAACGGTAGGGTCGATAAACCGAGTTGCTGCATCCCGTGTCCGACTGCGCCTTTCGGCCCCAGCAGTACCAGCAGATAAAACCCCAGCACGGTCGGCGGCAATACCAGCGGCAGCGATACCAGTGCGGTGACGCCCGCGCGCAGGCGCGCGTGGGTATGGGTCAGCCACCAGGCCAGCGGCGTGGCGATCAGCATCAGCAGCGCCGTCGTGATCGCGGCCAGCTTCAGCGTCAGCAGGATGGCCGACGTATCGGCCTCGGTCAGGGACATGGATTACAGGTCGTAGCCATAGCGGCGGATGATAGCCTGCGCACCCGGCGTTCCCAGGAAATCAAGCAGCGCACGCGCAGCCGCATTGTCGGCGCCGTGCTTCAGCAGGGCGGCATCCTGACGGATCGGCGAATACAGCTGGCTGGGAACGAGCCACATCGAGCCTTGGGTCAGCTTGCCGTCTTGCATGATCTGGGACAGGGCCACGAAGCCGAGGTCGGCATTGCCGCTGGCGGCAAACTGATAGGTTTGGCCGATGTTCTCACCCACCACGAGTTTGCCTGCGACCACATCGAAGAGTCCGAGTTTGCCCAGGGCTTCCTTTGCGGCGGCGCCATAAGGCGCCAGCTTCGGGTTGGCGACGGCAAGCCTGCCGAAACGGTTCTGCTTCAGCACGGCATCGGTGCCGTCGATCAGGTTGGCGTTGGCGCTCCACAGGGCGAGCTTGCCGATGGCGTAGTTGCGGGTGGCGACGGCATCGCCTTCGCGCAGCAACCGGGCCGGCGTGTCGTCGTCGGCGGCCAGCAACACGTCGAACGGGGCACCGTTCTTGATTTGTGCGTAGAACTTGCCGGTCGAACCGGACGACAAGGTGAGCGTGTGGCCGGTCGCCTGTTCGAACCGCACGGCCAGCACCTTCATTGGCGCGGCGAAGTTGGCGGCAACGGCGATATGCGCCGTGTCTGCCGCAGCGGGCAGGCTGGCGGATGCGGACAGCACAAGGATGGATGCCAGTTGCTTGAATATGCGTGTCATGAAGGTCCCCTGGGTAAGCTGCACATTTCGATATATCCAGTATGTCATATCGAATGGGAATAGAACAAGCGATGCATCTCCGGGCGCGTTAGCGCAACGCGCGCAGCGCCTGTCGCGTGGTTTCGTCTGCGGTCGCGTCGCGGAGGCGCGATTCGAGCGAGGCCGCGAACGTCTGCGACGCCTGCCCTGCGGCAATCAGGGCGAGCCCCTGCCGCAGGTCTTCGATCAGAAGCCAGTCGGCGTCCGTGATGTCCGAGGCGTCGTGGCCGTTCGCGGTTCGAGCCCAGCCGTCCAGGTCGCCATCGAAGCGTCGATAGATGTTGAGCTTGTCGAGCGTCAGCATCGGCGCGCCGCAGGCTTAGCCGCCCGTCCGCAGATGCCGGGCGAGTTTGGCCATGTCCGCCTCGGTGGCCTTGCGGGCGCGGGTTTCCAGATGGCGGTACAGGGCGATCACTTCATCGGCCTGAGGCGTGAGCTGCGCCCCGCCTCCGTGCGCGCCGCCCTTGCTGGCTTCGACGAGCGGATGAGCGAAACAGCGGTTCATGGTGTCGACCAGATGCCAGGCGCGTTTGTAGCTCATCCCCATGGCACGGCCGGCCGCGGCGATGGAACCGGTTTCGCGGATGGCTTCGAGCAACTGGACTTTGCCGGGTCCGAGCGCGATGTCGTCGCCGAGGATGAGGCGGAAGGTGAGGCGGGGCGTCATGGTGCGATGATAGCCGGGCGGATGCCCGGCAGGCGGGCAAAGCTGTCGCGTTTCACGGTTTCGATGAAGTCGGCGACGTAGGCGCGCGCCGCATCGGTCTCGCGCACCGCGACATGCAGTTCGGCCCAAAGACCGTGTTTGCCGATGCGACGTGCGGCGATGTAGCCGCGTTCGAGATAGGGCGCGACCGCCCATGCCGGCAGCGCGGCGAGTCCGCGACGGCTGGCGACGAGTTGCAGGATGGCCACCGTCAATTGCGCTTCGCGCCGCACCGGTTTGATTCCGGCCGGTGCGAGCACGCGGCGAATCAGGTCGAGGCGGTCTTCCGGCACCGGATAAGTGATGAGGGTGTGGCCGGCAAAGTCGGCCGGCAGCAGCCATTTCTTCGTGGCGAGCGGATGGTCCGGCGGCAGCAGCGCCAGCATCTCGAAGCCGAACAGCGGCGCATACGCGACGCCCGCGCGCGGCACGGTTTCCGACGTGATGACGAGATCGGCGCGCCCGTCCAGCAGCAGGCCCACCGGGTCGGCCTGGAAACCGCCCAGCAGGTCGAGTTCCACCCCGGGCCAGACGTCGCGGTAGCTATCCATGGCGGGCATCAGCCAGTCGTAGCAAGTGTGGCATTCCACGGCGATGCGCAATTCGCCGGCGTCGCCGTCTTTCAGCTTGGCCAGGTCGCGCAGCGCCGCCTCCACCTGCGGCAGTGCGGCATGCGCCAGCGTCAACAGCCGGCGCCCGGCGGCGGTGAGGCCAAGCGGACGCGTGGCGCGTTCGATCAGCGGCAGCCCCAGCGCGTCTTCCAGCGCCTTCAGCTGATGCGACACCGCCGACTGCGTTAGGTGCAGGCGTTCGGCCGCGGCAGTCAGCCCGCCTGCTTCCGTCACGGCCTGCAGCAGCCGCAGGTGGCGTAGCTCGATATGAGTAACGTTCATATAAATAATGAAAAATATTCGTTTGTTTCATGGTATTCGCGTCGGCATCATGGCGTCCATCATTTCTTGGGAGCATGCACATGGCACGGGCACACGTATTGGGCGTTCCGCGGATCGGTCCGAATCGCGAACTGAAATTTGCGCAGGAAGCCTGCTGGCGCGGCGAAATCGACGAAGCCGCACTGAAGGCCGTGGCCAGCGGCATCCGCCAGGCCAACTGGCGGCGGCAGCATGCGGCCGGGCTGGATTTCGTGACGGTGGGCGACTTTGCGTTCTACGACCAGATGCTGAACCATGTCGCGCTGCTCGGATGCGCGCCGGCACGCTTCGGCTTTGGCGAGCGGATCGCGCTATCGGAATATTTCCAGCTGGCGCGCGGCAATGCCGCGTGCCATGCGATGGAGATGACCAAATGGTTCGATACCAACTATCACTATCTGGTCCCCGAGTTCAAACCGGACACGCATTTCGCGCTCGATCCCGGATGGCTATTCGACGAGGTGACCGAGGCGCAGACGGCCGGGTTCGCCGCCAAGCCGGTGCTGATCGGCCCGTTGACCTTCCTGTGGCTGGGCAAGGAAAAGGCGGCGGACTTCAATCGCCTCGACCTGCTCGACCGGCTGTTGCCGGTCTATGCGCAGGTTCTGGCGCGCCTGAAGGCGCAAGGGGTCGAATGGGTGCAGATCGACGAGCCTGTCCTCGCGCTCGACCTGTCCGCCGAGTGGCGGTCGGCATTCGAACGCGCCTACCACGCCCTCAACGGCGCGGGCGTCAAGCTCCTGCTCGCCAGCTATTTCGGGCCGTTGCGCGAGAACCTGCTGGTGGCGCTGAAGTTGCCGGTGGCCGGCGTGCATGTGGACTGCGTGCGCGGCGACGACGAGCTTGCCCAGGTGATCGACTGGCTGCCTGCCACCAAGGTGCTGTCGGTCGGCGTGATCGATGGCCGTAATATCTGGAAGACCGACCTGAACGCCGTGTTCGATCGCTTCGAGGGCCTGCATGCGCGCCTGGCCGACCGGCTGTGGCTGGCGCCTTCGTGTTCGCTGTTGCATGTGCCGGCGAGCCTGGGGGGCGAAACTGCAATGGATGCGGAGCTGGGTAACTGGCTGGCGTTCGCCGACGACAAGATCGCGGCCCTGTCCACGCTCAAAACCGCGTTCAACCAGGGACGTCAGGCGGCGGCTGCGGAACTGTCCGCCCATGCCCAGGCGCTGGCCTCCCGCCGGGCGTCATCCCGCGTGCACGACGCGGCGGTCGCGGCACGGCTGGCCGCCCTGACTTCCGTCCACGACGTGCGCAACAGTCCATTCGCGGTTCGCCAGCCCGTGCAGCGTGCGCGTTTCAAGCTGCCGGATTTTCCTACCACGACCATCGGCTCGTTCCCCCAGACGCCGGAGATCCGTCATGCGCGTGCCCGCTTCAAGGCGGGTGCGCTCGGCGAGGCCGATTACATCGCTGCCATGCAGGACGAGATCGGCCACGCCATCGAGAAACAGGAAGCGCTGGGACTCGACGTCCTGGTGCACGGCGAAGCCGAACGCAACGACATGGTCGAATATTTCGGCGAGCAGCTGGCCGGCTTTGCTTTCTCGCAGAACGGCTGGGTGCAGTCCTACGGCAGCCGCTGCGTCAAGCCGCCGATCATTTATGGCGACGTGTCGCGTCCACGGCCGATGACGGTGGCCTGGGCGCGCCATGCGCAGTCGCTGACCGTGAAGCCGGTGAAGGGCATGCTGACCGGCCCGGTGACGATGCTGCAATGGTCGTTCGTGCGCGACGACCAGCCGCGCGCAACCACTGCCCTGCAGATCGCGTTGGCGATCCGCGATGAAGTGGCCGACCTTGAAACGGCCGGCATCGGCATCATCCAGATCGACGAACCGGCCTACCGCGAAGGCCTGCCATTGAGGAAAGCCGATTGGGCCGCGTATCTCGAGTGGGCGAGCCGGGCGTTCCGCATCAGCGCGTCGGGGGTGAGCGATGCGACGCAAATCCACACCCACATGTGCTATTCGGAGTTCAACGACATCCTGCCCGCGATTGCGGCCATGGATGCCGACGTCATCACCATCGAGACCAGCCGCTCGGACATGGAGCTGCTGCGCGGTTTCGGCGAGTTCAGCTACCCGAACGAAATCGGCCCCGGCGTGTATGACATTCACAGCCCGCGTATTCCCGATGTGGCGGACATGACGCGCCTGCTGGACAAGGCGGCCCAGGTGATCGCGCCCGACAAGCTCTGGGTCAATCCCGACTGCGGACTGAAAACGCGCGGCTGGGCGGAAACCGAAACGGCGCTCGCCAACATGGTGGCGGCGGCCCGCACCATGCGGGAATCGGTGCAGTCCGCAATCCAATAACCAGTGCAGTGGTTTGTCTGCGCAAAAGAAAGCCCTGCCGGCTTGCACCGGCAGGGCGCCTGATCCCGTCAAACTACTGACGGCGAGTCGAAGGTCGGCTCAGCGCCGGCTCATTCAATCCCGGTCGTGATCGCGGTCGCGACCATGATGGTCGTCGTCGTGGTCATACTTCGCCTGCGGGCAGGGCGTGCTGATCATGATGGTGCGATCGACGCCGCTGTCGGGATGCTGCACGTTGACGTAAGCGACATTCGGCTTGAACTTGTCGAAGTACAGGCCGGTGCTTTCCGCGCCCTTGGTCGACAGGCTGGCCCACTTGCCGATGGCTTCGGCGACACCATCGTCGTTCTCGTCCTTGGCAAACCAGATGTCCTCGATGCCGCCCGGCTGGTCTTCGACGATGTAGATGTTGCCGTCGGCGTCGATCGCCAGGTTGTCCGGGTTGGTGAAGGCGCTGCCGGCCGGCTGCTTGGTGGCCATGTCCAGCGTGTCGCGGCTGGCGAACAGCTTGACCGTGTTGCTGCGCAGGTCGATCGAGAACACCTTGTGGTTGGTGGTGGTTGCCACATACAGCTGCTGCTTGCCGTTTTTCAGCGTCTTGATTTCCAGGTCTTCGGGACGGTCGAAGTTGGTGCCCAGGAACGCCGGCAGGTTCGGGGTGGCGCGGCCGTCGATCGCGGTCAGGCCGTTGGGGTCGGTGACGACCACGGCGCCCGGCAGGGCAACCCCGTTGTTGTCGGTCAGCGGAACCCAGGTGGCGGCGCCGGTGGCTTCCTTGACCGTGCCGTCGCCCACGCGCAGCACGAAGGTCTGGCCGGCGGCGAAGAAGTCGTCGCCGTTGTCGGCCTGCGGGTTGGCCGAGGTGAACTTGAAGATGTGGCTATTGTCGCGCTCGTCGATGAAGTACAGGTTGTTCTTCTGGTCGAACGCCAGGCCTTCGTGGGAGACGCGCGGCAGGATGTCGCGGTGCTTGATCACGATGTCGGCGGGTGCGGCCAGCGGATTGACCACTTCGAACAGGCGGCCGTACTTGCTGGTCGGGCCGGCCGGATCGCTCCACGATTCTTCGGCGGTCAGGAACGTGCCCCACGGGGTCCAGCGGGAGGCATCAAAGGACACGTGGCTGTCCAGTGCGGGCGCGGCGGAGGGGCTGTGCCAGATGGTCTCGGTCTGCATGGTGCGCAGATCGGTGCGCTGGATGCCGGCCTGGCCGGTTTCGAACACGGTGAACAGGAAACGGCCGGCTTCGGGGCCGTTCTCGTTCACGGTGTGCATGTCGTAGTTGCCGCTATCGAAGCGGTGGGCCTGGGCGGGGTCGCGGGCCACGATGGTCATCTGGCTGAAATGCGGCGAGGCCAGCTTGTAGGGGGCCGACTCGGGCAGCGTGCCGGCGCCGACGTCGCCGGTCATGGGCACGAAGCGGTCGAAGGATGCGCTGCCGGCGAAGGCCGATGAACCGGCCAGAACCAGGCCGATGGCGAGCGAGAGTTTCTTGAGTGTCATATGGAGTTCCCTTGATCGTAAATGGAGTTTGTACTGATGACTGGTACGGATCGACTACGGAAGCAGGCTGATGAGGCGCTGCATGCCGAGAGCCGATCGAATCAGTACGCAGGGCATCCTAACGAGGCGATATGTCATGCGTATTGCATTCGCATCATGCTGCAGGTGGAATCCGGATTTTCTACCGGGCGCAGGGTGGAACTCGCTTATGCGCCCCCTGTCGTTTGGTGGAGTCGTTTAGAATCCCCTCACTTTGAACACCATCCTGCCTCGCTTCCTGTTATGCGTGCCGCTCGCGCTGTGCCCGGCATGGGCAGGTGCGGCAGCGTTCGATCTGCCCAAGCGCCCCGGAACCTTCTGGCAGCAGCCGGATGGCTTGCCCGTTCCGGCTGTGACGCCGACGGGTGTCGTGCGTTTTGCCAGCCTGGCCGCCCTGACCGACCATGCGCTGCGCGAACGGGCGGAGACGCGTGCGGCCTGGCTCGGCATCCAGGCCGAGGCGGCGCGGCTGGATGCCGCCACCGCAGCCAACTGGCCTACGCTCACGGGGCAATTGAATTTCACCCAGAGCCGGGCGTTGTCCAGTTCGGGCGCGACCGTCCCCACGCTCAATCGCTATGGCCCCAGCCTCAGCCTGGCCTATGTGCTGGTCGACTTCGGCGCGCGCGCCGCCAGCATCGATGCCCAGCGCTATCAGCTCATGGCTAGTCTGCTGACCGGCAACCGCACCCTGCAGGATACCGTTGCCGAAGTGGAGGCTGCTTATTTTGCCTTGCTGGCCGCGCGTGCGCAGGTCACCGCCCAGATCCAGCAGGAAACCGCCCTGCGCGCCAGCCTCGACGCAGTCGACGCCAAGTTGCGGGGCGGGCTGGCGTCGCGGGCCGACCAGCTGCGTGCGCGGGCTGCGCTGGTCGAGGCCGAGCTGGCACGCCAGGCGGCGGAACGGGATCGGGCCAAGGCAGAAGCCGCGTTGAAACAGGCTGCGGGCATCGCCCAGACGCAAACGCTGGAACTGGATTGGCAGGCCGTGCCGCCGGATCCCCTGACTGCCACGACCCTGCTGGCCGATCTGCTGCAGGAGGCCCAGCGTAATCGTCCCGATCTGCAAGCACTGCAGGCTGCCGCGACCAGCGCGCACTTCGAGGCCGAGCGTGCACGCGCGGCCCGCTGGCCGAGTCTGTCGCTGGCAGCCAACACCGGGCGCACGCTGTTTCTGGACAGCGATCGCTCGCCGTCGACGACCTACAGCGTCGGCGTGAATGTGACGATGCCGCTGTTCGACGGCGGGCGGCTGGCCGCGCAGGCGCGCGCTGCCGCGCGCGATGCCGAGCGCCTGCAGGCCGATGCCGAGGCGCAGCGCAGCCAGGTTGCGCTGGCGGTGGCCGATGCCTATTACGATGTCCGCCAGGCTCAAGCCCAGCGCGAAGGCGTGGGGGCGCAGTTCGACAGTGCCAGCGAATCGGCACAGGCGGCCGAAGCGCGCTACAAGACCGGCGTCGGCAGCCTGCTCGAATGGCTGACCGCCCAGGCTGACCTGGCGCGCGCGCGCCAGGCGCAGGCACAGGCCGATAGCGACTGGCTGGCGGCCTTTTCCCGTTTGAATCATGCCTTGGGCCGCTTGCCCGCCACCTCACCTGCGAGCCTGCCATGAAAATGCGCATCCTGTTGGTCGTCGTCGTACTCGGATTGATGGCCGGTGTGGCCTATCGCATCCAGTATTCCGCATCCGGCGACAAGAAGGGCGGCGGCGATCGCGCGCTCAGCGTCAGGACGGTTCCGGTGGCGGTGCGCGACTTTCCGCGGGTGATCGACCTGCCCGGCACGCTGGAAGCGGCGCAGCAGGTTGCCATCGTCGCCCAGACCGGCGGCACGGTGCTGCGCCAGCATGTGCAAGAAGGCGACGCCGTGCGAGCGGGGCAAGTCCTGTTCAGCCTGGATAGCCGTCCCGCGCAGGCACGCATCGCGCAAAGCCAGGCGACGCTGGCCGGCGCCCGCGCCGAAACGGCCGATGCCGTCCAGAAACTCGATCGTCTCAGTCCATTGATGAAATCGGGCTATATCAGCCGCCAGGAGTTCGCCGACGCGCAACTGGCACTGGAATCCGCGCGTGCGCGCGCAGGCACCGCGCGCGCCGAACTGGAGGCGGCGCAGCTGGACGTGGCGTACGGACAGATTCGCGCGCCGATCGACGGGCGCGTCGGGCGCATTGCCGTACGCCCCGGCACGCTGGTGCAGGCGGGCGGGACGCCGCTCACGACGATCCTGGCGCCGGGCACGCTCGACGTGCGGGCCAGCGTGTCGCAGCAGGACTGGCCCGAGCTTGCAGCCGCACGTGCGCATGGCAAGGTGACGGCCGAGGTGTTCCGGGATACGGATCGTACTGTCCGGGCGAAGGGCGAGCTCGTGTTCGTCGATTCGCAGATCGATGCCACCACGGGCGCGGTCCCGATCAAGGTGCGGCTGGCCGGGGCGCCGACCGCGCTGCTGTCAGGGCAGGGCGTACGCGTGCGCCTGTTGCTGGGTGTTGAACCGAACGCCAAGGTGGTGCCGGAGGCCGCACTGCAGCATGCGCAGGTCGGCTCGTATGTGTATGTGGTGCGCGGTGGCAAGGCCGTCGTGCAGACCGTGAACGTGACGCGCAGTCTCGACGGTGAGGAAGTGGTCGAAGGCGAACTGCATGCGGGCGAGCCGGTGTTGATCGAGATTCCGCAACGCCTCAAGGCGGGCAGCAAGGTCAAGCTCGAAGGCACGCATCGATGAATCTGTCGCGGCTCTTCATCGAGCGCCCGGTCGCCACGCTGATGCTGGTGCTGGCGATGGCGCTGTTCGGGGCGCTTGCCTACAAGCAGCTGCCGGTGAACGACCTGCCGCAGGTGGATTTCCCGACGCTGCGCATCACCGCGTCGCTGCCCGGCGCCAATCCCGAGACCATGGCCAACACCGTGGCGACGCCGCTGGAACGGCAATTGGCGACCGTGGCGGGGATCGAGTCGATGAGCTCGCAATCGGGCCAGGGCTCGACCAGCATCACGCTGCAGTTCGAACTCGGGCGCGACATCGATGCGGCCGCGCAGGACGTGCAGACCGCGATCGCGCAGGCGGCACGCAACCTGCCGCAGGGTATGGACCCGCCCCAGCTGAGGAAGATCAACCCGGCTGATTCGCCCATCATGTATCTGGCCCTGTCGGCCGAACGCCTGCCTTTGACCGAACTCGACGCCATCGCCGATTCGCGCGTGGCGCAAAAGCTGTCCAGCCTGTCCGGCGTGGCGCAGGTGCTGGTGTTCGGCTCGCAGAAATATGCGCTGCGCCTCTATCTCGACCCCGCCAAGCTGCAGCAGCGCGGACTGACTTTTGCCGACGTGATCCAGGCGGTACAGAATGCCAACGCCAACCTGCCGTCCGGCACGCTCGACGGCGCCAGTCGCGCCTATACGGTGAAGGCGCCGGTGGCGCTGGCCAATGCCGCGGACTTCGGCGACATCATCGTCGCCTATCACGACGGTACCGCGCTGCGGGTGAAAGACCTCGGCCGGGCCGAGGATGGCGTCGAGGACGACAAGCGCAAGACCTGGTACAACGGCACTCGCGCCATCGTGCTGGCAGTGCAGCGCCAGCCGGGGGCGAACACGGTCGCGGTCGCCGACCGCATTCGCGCGATGCTGCCGCAGATCGAGGCGGAACTGCCCGACGGCGTTCGCCTGCAGGTGCATTTCGATCGCTCGCGTTTCGTCAAGGATTCGCTGCACGAGGTGAATTTCACGCTGCTGCTCGCATTGGGACTGGTGATCCTCGTCATCTTCGCCTTCCTGCACAATGTCCGCGCCACGCTGATCGCCGCGCTGGTGCTGCCCAGTTCGCTGCTGGGCACCTTCGCCTTCATGCATCTGCTGGGCTACAGCCTCAACAACCTGAGCCTGATGGCGATCACGCTGGCGATCGGTTTCGTGGTCGACGACGCGGTCGTGGTCATCGAGAACATCGCGCGCCACCTGGAAATGGGCAAGTCGCGCATGCAGGCCGCGCTCGACGGGGCGCAGGAGATCGGCTTCACCGTGCTGTCGATGACCATCTCGCTCGCCGCCGTCTTTCTGCCCATTCTCTTCATGGGCGGCATGATCGGGCGGCTATTCCAGGAATTCGCGGTGAGCATCGGCATCGCCGTGCTGCTCTCCGGCGTGGTGGCGCTGACGCTCACGCCGATGCTGTGCGCGCGCGGGCTGGTCAACGAACCGCTCGACAATCGCCTGTCGCGCCTGTTCGATTCGGGTTTCAATCGCTTCCGCGATTTTTACGGCGACACCCTGCGCGCGTCGATGCGTCACCGGGGGAGCATGCTGTTGTTCTCGGTGGTCGTGCTCGCCGCAATGCTGTGGCTGGCCGGCCACGTCAAGCAGGGATTCATTCCTCGCGTCGACTCCGGGATGATCTTCGCCAGCGTGCAGTATCCGGAAGGCATTCCGTTCGACGAGCTGAGCAAGCGCCAGGAGGCACTCGCCGCCCTCGTGCAGAAGCACCCGGCGGTCGAAGGCCTGATGTCGAGCGCCGGCCAGGGCGGCGGCGGGGTGACCGGCGGCAACATCGGGCGCCTGGTGATACGCCTGACGCCGCGCGGGACACGCAAGAGCGCAGACGAGGTGATCGACGAACTGCGCGCGATCACGCGCAAGGTCAGCGGCGTCAACGTCACCCTGCAGAATCCGGCATCGATCAACGTGGGCGCGCTGGCCTCCAGCAGCGATTACCAGTTGACCCTCATTTCGGGCGATTTCGAAGCGCTGAAAACGACGTCGGCCGAGGTCGAGAAGCGGCTTGAAGCGCTGCCCCAGATCGAGGACGTCGACAGCAATCTCGAACTGCGCAATCCCGAATTGCGCGTCACGCTCGATCCGCTGGAAGCCGCCCGGCTCGGCATCACCTCCCAGCAGGTCCAGCAAACGCTGTACGACGCACTGGGCGGGCGCCGCATCAGCGAGATCTACGGCACGAGCGACCAGTACGTGGTGAGCGTCAAGGCGCTGCCCGAAGCGCAGCTGGATCCGGCGGTCATCGGCCAGCTGCCCCTGAGAACGGCGGCAGGCGGGATCACGCGGCTGGATGCCGTGGCACGGGTCGATCCGGGCGTGGGCCCGATCGCGGTCTACCATTACGGCCAGCAGCCGGCCGTCACGCTGTCCTTCAATCTCGCGCCGGGTGCCTCGCTCGATGCCGCGCTGGCCGCGGCATACGATGCCGCCAGCGAAGTCGTGCCGCCCGAGGTGGCGCTGGAATTCACCGGCGCCGCGCAGAAGTTCCAGGAGTCGACGGTCCAGCTGCCCTTGCTGCTGCTGTTCACCGTCGTGATCATCTACATGGTACTGGCAGTACTGTACGAGCATCTCGGCCATCCGCTGACCATCCTCACCGCGCTGCCGCTGGCGGGATTCGGCGCGTTGCTGGTGCTGCTGCTGACCAACGACGAACTCAATATCTTCAGTTTCGTCGGCATCATCCTGCTGGTCGGACTGGTGAAGAAGAACGGCATCATGATGATCGACTTCGCCCTGGCCCGGCAGCGCGCAGGTATGAGCGCCGAGGATGCCATCGTCGAAGCTTGCCTGGTGCGTCTGCGGCCGATCATGATGACGACCTTCGCCGCCATCTTCGCCACCCTGCCGATTGCCATCGGCTTCGGCACGGGCGGCGAGGCGCGTCGCCCGCTCGGCATCGCCGTGGTCGGCGGCCTGTTCTTCTCGCAGTTCCTGACGCTCTATATCACCCCCACCTTCTACGTCAGCATGGCGCGGATGGAAGCAGCCCTGCGGCGCTGGCGCGCCCGTTTCGCCTGAGCGGTTCAGACAGGTCGATCGATATCATCAATCGTTGTCATCCAAGGTTTCCGTTGGATCGATTGATTTGTAATCTCTAACATTGCTCCTGTCTTGATTGACATCGTAAATCAACCGAACAGGAGCGAATCATGCAGAACACGACGTCCCCGACCATCCAGAACCTCGAAGCGGCCTTTGCCGGCGAGTCCATGGCCCACATCAAGTACCTGTGGTTCGCACGCCAGTGCCGCAAGGTGGGCGACGAAGCGACCGCCAAGGTGTTCGAAGATACCGCCGCGCAGGAAATGCTGCACGCCTTCGGCCATGCCGAACTGCTGTTTTCCGACGAAACGATGACGCCGGCCAAGTGCCTGCAGTATGCGATCGACGGCGAAACCCACGAGTACACCGAGATGTACCCCAAGTTCCGCCACGAGGCGATGATCGAGGGCAACACAGCTGCGGTGGCCGAGATCGACGAGCAGATCGCCGAATCGAAGGAGCACGCCGAGAGGTTCAAGACGGTGCTGGACAAGGCCGCCAAGCGTTTTGCCGCGCTGGCCAAGGTGGAAGAGAAGCACGCGAAACACTACCAGGCGCAAAAAGACGCGATTGCCGCCTGAAGAATTGTTGAAGACGATTTGATCGATTGAAAGGAAATATCATGAAAGCTTGGCAATGTATCGTTTGCGGTTACATCTATGACGAATCCAAAGGCGACCCGGAGCATGGCATCGCCCCCGGCACCCGTTGGGAGGACGTGCCGGAAGGCTGGGAATGCCCCGACTGCGGCGTGGCCAAGGCGGATTTCGAGATGGTTGAAATCACGGCTGCCTGATCGCCATTAACGTATACGAGGCCGCGCCAATGCGGCCTCCATTCTCCAGGAGCTTTTTATGCCCCCCATCGTCATTGTCGGCTCGGGTCTTGCCGGCTACACCTTGCTGAAGGAAATCCGCAAGCGCGACACGAGCACGCCTGTCACACTCGTTACGGCGGATGACGGCGCCTTCTATTCCAAGCCCAATCTGTCGAACGCCCTGGCGGCGGGCAGGTCTGCGGCTGCACTGGCGGGCACCACTGCGGAGAAAATGGCGGCCGACCAGCAGGCAACGGTGCTCACACATACCCGTGTGACTGCGATCGATACACAGAAGCAACGCGTGCACACGGGAAGTGGCGCGCTCGACTACGGCAAGCTGGTGCTCGCGCTGGGAGCCGGTCCGATCTCGCACGGCCTCTCCGGCAGCGGCGCGGCTGCGGTGCTGGCGGTGAATGATCTGGCCGATTACGCGGTCTTTCGCGATGCCCTCGAAGGCAAAAAGCGCGTCACGGTGCTCGGCGGCGGACTGATCGGATGCGAGTTCGCCAACGATCTGGTACACGCCGGCTTCACGGTCGATGTGGTCCATCTGGGCGCGTGGCCGCTGGAGCGGTTGTTGCCGGTCGAGGCCGGCCGGCGCCTGGCCGATAGCCTTGCTGCGCTGGGCGTGACGTGGCATTTCGGACGAACGGGAAGCAGCGTGGAGCCGGCCGCCGCAGGGTATCGGGTGACGCTGGACAACGGCGACACGCTCGCCGCGGATGTCGTGCTTTCCGCGATCGGCCTGCGACCGCGCACCCAACTGGCGCAGGCGGCGGGCATTCCGGTCGGGCGCGGGATCCAGACCAGCCGCCTGCTGGAAACGGGTGCACCGAATGTGTATGCGCTGGGCGACTGTGCCGAAGTGGAAGGCCAGAACCTGCCCTATGTGCAGCCGCTGATGGTCCAGGCGCGCGCGCTCGCGGCCACGCTCACCGGTACGCCGACACCGGTGGTGTATCCGGCCATGCCGGTGATGGTCAAAACGCCGGCGCACCCGGTGGCCGTGTTGCCGCCCAGGCTCGGCGCGTCGGGCGGCTGGAAAGTGGAATGCGGTGACACCGGCATTTGCGCGTTGCATGTGGACGACAACGGCCGTCTGCAGGGCTTCGCGCTCACCGGCAGCGAAACCGGTCGCCGCAATACGCTGGTGAAGGAACTGGCTGCCTGAGTCTGGCGCGGGCGCTACGCGCCGTCATGAGCAAGCGGCGGTTGCAACGCGTCGATCAACGGGCAGCGGACTTTGCCCCGCCTGCGGGCGCAGCGGCCGACGAGTTGCGTCAACACGCCCTCGATGCGCTGCAGGTCGGCCAGACGCTTGCGCACATCAGCGAGCTTGCGCTCGGCGATGGCGCGGGCATCCGAACACTGGGTACCGTCATCCAATTGCAATAGCTGCGCAACCTCGTCCAGCGTGAACCCGATGCGCTGCGCCGCCTTGATGAACAGCAGGCGCGCCACGTCCGCCTGGCCGTAGCGACGGATGCCGCGCAGTGGCTTGTCCGGTTCCGCAAGCAGGCCGCGGCGTTGATAGAAGCGGATCGTCTCGACGTTGACCCCGGCCTCCTGTGCCAGCTTTGAAATAGTCAGTCCTTGCATCTTGACTCCGTACGTAGGTACGGAACTTATGCTACGGCCATCGAAGCAATCGGCAAAGCCTCAATGGACGGGAAATACACCCTGGAGTCCGCGCTGGCCTGCCCAGTCTGCGGCCATGTCAAGACCGAGACCATGCCTACCGACGCCTGCCAGTGGTATTACGAGTGCGAAGGGTGTCACACAGTACTGATGCCGCTACCGGGTGACTGCTGCGTATTCTGTTCATACGGCACGGTGCCCTGTCCACCCGTGCAGGCAGGGGCAGGCTGCCGGGGATGAGGTGGCACGTCAGCAGCGCGGACAGGGCTCAACCGGTAGCTTGCGTGCGATCCAGCCTGGTCCGGCGCTGCTCCCCAACATGCCTTCCTTGATGGTATAGACATGGGTGAAACCCGACGCTCGGAGTACTTCCTGAGCATGGGTGGCGCGGCTGCCGGCGAGGCCGATCAGGCCGATCGATGCATTCCTGTCGCCGCCCAGTGCCGCGTCCACCTGTCGTACGAATCCGGCCTCTCCCTGGGTGTTCGCCATGTTGATTCGCAGTGCGCCTTGGGCCACGCCGGTTTGCCGCCATTCGTCGGAGGTGCGCACGTCGATCAGCGTGAGCGTGCCGGCCTGGACCTGGGCATAGGCATCGGGCGCGGACAAGGTGAGTCCATTGTCGCGGGAGCATGCACCGAGCGACAACAGCGCGAATGCGGCAAGCGCGGCAACCGACAGGCGAGACACCGACATGATCGCTCCACAGCAAGACAGGACGGCGCATAGTGTAGCCGGGGCGACCGGTGTTCGATAGCCGCCGCATAGCCAGCGCGGGCGACATGCGAGAAAATGCCATATGGACATCTTCCGCATCTTCCACCTGCAATGCGCGCGCCGACTGCCCGCCTTGCCGGAATCCCATCCCTGCTCGCGCCTGCACGGCCATTCGTTCAAGATCGAACTGACCGTCAGCGGCGACATCGATCCCGTGCTGGGCTGGGTGCTCGACTTCGCCGACATCGAGGCGGCCTGGCGCCCCATCCATGCCGCGCTTGACCATCGCTGCCTCAACGACATCGACGGCCTGGACAACCCGACCAGCGAAAATCTGGCCGTGTGGCTATGGCGGCAACTCAGGCCGGCGCTGCCCGGCTTGAGCGCCGTCTCGGTCATGGAAGCCCACGACGCGGGTTGCATCTACCGCGGCTGACGGCTGCGCAGACCCGGTGCAATAAAAACCGGCCCCCTGACACATGGCATCAGGAGACCGGCGTGGTTGTCGAAGATGGGCCGCTTCAAGTGCCGCCCGGGGATTAGAGACCCATGCTGGAAAAATCCAGATCGGCATGCGGCGTGTCGGCCACATTTTCATCGATCATCGCCCACGTTTCTTCGTCGACGATGTCTTCGGCAGGATGGTGGGCAAAGGCCGAAAACGAGGCGAGCAGGGAGGTGAGTACTGCAGCTTGAAGCATGCTTTTCATAATCTGATTCCTTAAAGAATTGAAAGTGAAACGTCACTCGGCATGCAGCGATCGCGTATCGAGCTGTTCGCGCCGGCCGATGGAAAGCATCTTAGGCAGAAGAGGTGTCGGGCGTGTGTCCTGCCGGCATCAGTGTGTGGCAGTGTGTGTCAGGGGGGCGGGACAAAAAAAGGGCACACGAACCGTGTGCCCTTTGTCCTGCAACGAATCAACGATCAATGCGTATGCTCGGTGCCGCTGCTCTCATGGCCGGCTTCGGTGCTGGCCTCGTCGTGGCCGCCGGAGTTGCCGTGGAAAATCTTGCTTTCCGTCGACTTGCTGCCGCCTTCCGAACTGTCATGGTGCGAACTGCCGCCCTTGTGGGCACTGCTGCTGTGGCTGCCCCCCTTGTTGCCACCGCCCATGTACTTCGGCCCCTTCTTGCCCTCCGAATGACCGCTATCGGAATGGCCGTCGCTGTGGCTGTCGGCTGCATACGTCGCTACGCTGCCCGTTGTCAGGGCTGCAGCCAGCAACGCCATCGTTGCCCATCTGCTGTAAGCATTCATGAATCAAAACTCCTGTTGCGTGTGCAAACACCGAGCGGCGAACCGCCCGGTCAAGCGATCAACGAACGCCGTTGTCGTGAACGAACTCGATCACCTTCAGATAATCGTCCGCAGCGGTCGCGAAGTCGTCCGCGCCACCGACTGGCGTCGGATCGGTCCAGTTGGTGCTGTTGAACACCGCGTCGTACAGATTCACCGTTTCCGCTTTGTACGTCACGCCATCCGGCTGCAGCACCAGCACGGTTGCAGTCGCATTCTTCCAGGTGGTGTAGCGATCGTAGTTGACGGAGGAGAAGTCATAGTACGTGGTGCCGCTGTTGATCCCCAGGATGGAGTCCATATAGACCACGGTATCCACGCTGATGTTGCCAGTCTTGTCCGCCGCGGCGGCCAACAGCGCAGCCGGATTGAAGTTGGCCGGCAATGTCACGCCCGGTAACGTACCGGTCTTCATGTAGGTGTCATACAGCGCCAGGTTTTCCAGCGGCGAATCGATGGCCGTACCGTTTACCGTCAGGCGACCGGCGGCGTCCAGCGCAATCACCGCGCCAGAGGTCGTGAGTTTGGCAAGCGCTTCATCCAGCGAATGCTGCAGCACCTTGTCCGGCGCGCGCGCCACGCTCAGCCGGCCCAGATCGACCTCGGCCGAATAGACCGGCACACCGTTGATGGTGGTGGCCAGTTCGCCGTCCACATAGGGAATCACCACCGGATTGCCAGAGGCATCCTTCAGCGGAACCAGGTTGCCGGACGCATCGTAGACGTAGGCGATGACCTGCACCAGGCCGTCGGAGGTCAGGATGGGCACGCCGTTGGCGTCGCGCAGCACGACAACCATGTCGCCGAACAGATCGCCCTTCTTGGTGCCCGCACCGACCGGCTTGCCGCCGCCACCGGACTTGCCGCCCTTCACGCCCGCCCACACCGGACGGTCGCTGTCTTCTTCTGCGGCCGGAATGCGGAAAATCTTCTTGCTCGCCTCGCCACCCTTACCCTGAGCGCCCTTCTGGCTGCCGGCCTTGCCTTTGTGGCCGCCGCCCTTCTTGGAGGAACCGCCATCATCTGCAGCATGGGCGGCCGAAATCACACCCAGATCCACACCGGTGACCGAATTGACGGCCAGCGGTACAGCCAGCATGGCAAACATGGTGCCGCCTGCCAGAATCAGTTTTTTGAAATTGTATGTGGGGTATGCCATGTATCTCTCCATATTTGATGACTTCGATCTTTTGCGCCCGGTTTTGCGACCGGACCAAAATTGCATTCACTACAATTGCAGACTAGCAGGTCCCTTTAAAACGGCCATTGATTTTTCGCAATGGCCGTTCATTAAATTTTCCTAGGATTCAGTAAGTTAGAAGCGATAGCCGAGGCCCAGACGGGCCAGGGTTTCCGTGTTGTCGAAGCGCATGATGTCCGCCGTCGATTGCGGAGGGCTGACTGTCAACGCGTCGTTGTAGCGGGTATAGCTGTAGTCCATGCGAACGAAGGTGTTGCGCGAGGCCGGAATCTCGGCGCCGAGGCCGACGCGTGTACCGTCGAGGTTGTCGCTCTGGTTGACGGGCGTACCGGCACCCCGGCTGTAGAACGTATTGAAGCGGGTCTGCACCTGGCCGATGCGGCCGTAGAGCAGGCTGCCGTTGGGCAGGACATAACCGACCCGCAGGCTGCCGCCATAGCCGCCGCGCTTCTCCGAGGCAAAGTCACGGCCGCCCGCGCCTGCGGTATCCCGTTCGTGTTCCCAGCCGAAATTGGCTGCCTCCGCCTCCAGTTCCAGACCGACATAGATCTGGTTGAAGGTGTAGCCGTAGCCGGCGAAGAAGCCGCCGGTGAAGCCGGAGCGGGCGAAGTCGCCGGTGAAGTCATAGGGTCCGACACCGCTATCGTACTGTGTGCCGGTCAGCCGCGTACCCAGGGTGCCGTGGCCGAGGTTGGCGCCCATATAGAGACCGCGCAGTTCGGTGGCCGGGCGTGTGGCGACGAGGGGACGTTGACCGCCGAAACGCCAGCCGAGGCCGAGACTGAAGACGGCGTCGCCGGTCTTGAAGGTTTCCGTCGTGGTCGCGCCGCCGCCGGAAGACTGATAGGGCACGTCATAGCTGCCATAGCGGGTGACGCTGTAATCGGTGCGCACGAACAGGTTGCGCGAAGCCGGGATTTCCAGCCCCAGCCCGACACGGTTGCCGGTCAGGGTTTGATCCCGGTCGTAGGCACCCATGCTGAACTGGTTCTCGGTGTAGTAGGTATGGAAATCGGTCCGCACCTTGCCGAACTTGCCGTACAGCATGCCGCCGTCGAGCAGATAGCCGGCGCGCAGGCTCAGGCCATAGTTGCTGTCCTTGTCGACGAATATGGTGGGGGCGTCATTCTTGATCTTGCGGTGTTTCCAGTTGGCGTTGCTGTCGCCGCCGTCGAGTTCGACGCCGAGATACCAGTTGTCGGCGAGCTCGGTGCCCCAGCCGCCGAACAGCGCGTAGCTGGCACCAAAGCCCCCCATGCCGGCGGTGTCGCTGCCCCCGCCGCCACGCGGACCCCAGGTTGCCGTGGTCAACCCGCCATGACCGAGCTGGGCGCCCAGGTAGAAGCCGGAATATACGCCTTGCGCACGCGGCGCTTCGGGGGCGCCGGCCTCGCGTTCGGGGATGATGGAATAGTCGCGGTTGCGCGCCGGGGTGTAGCCGACGCTGACCAGCATCTGGTTGCGACTGTATTGCGCGGCGATGTCGCTGGAAGCCCGGTCGATGATGCGCAGGTCGGCACCCAGATAGACGTTGGGCATCACGTAGTAGCGCAGGCCCGCGCCCGCGTCGACGATCTTGTCGACACGGGCGAAGTCGTTGAAGTCGCTATGCGTGTAGGCGGCGCGGCCGTTGACCGACAGCTTGCTGGTCAAGTGGCGTTCGACCTCGAAGCCGTAGGTCGTGTCGGTCGAGCTGGAGGCATAGCTGGGGCCGCTGAATACGGTGGTTTCTTCGAGCGAGCGGTCGATGAAGAGGGTCGCGGTTGTCAGCGAGGTCGGCTTCCAGACGGTCAGCAAGCCGAAATACGGCTTGGTGATGTCGGAGAACCCGCTGTAGTCGAAATTCTGGCCCATTACGCCGGCGAAGGCTTCGCCCGTCAGGCGCTGGGGCTGCAAGGTGTATTTCACTCCGGCCGCGGCACGGTAACCGTCCGAGTCGCGATTGAAGGTCTGGCCGGGGATCAGGTTGTCGTAACGGCGGTTGTCGGTCGCGACCTGGCCAAAGATTTCGTAGCGGGGAGACAATACATAGCCTAGGCGTACGCCCAGCGAATTCAGGTTGTGGTCCCGATAATCGTTGTTGGTCGGCAGGCCGGAGATGAGCGCACCATTCTTGTAGTCGTAACGGTCGTAGGTGCCGCCAAGACGCAGACGGAAGGCACCGAACGCGTGGGCCACGCCGAGATGGGCTTCGTCGTGGTCATACAGGGTGGGCTTGATCTGGCCGATATTGCTGCCCGGAGTGGAACGGTCTTCGTGATCGCGCGAATGGCGGGCGCCGCCAAACACGTTGGTCGTCGGACTGAGGTCATAGCGGCCGTCGAAACCGAGCCAGTAGTCGTTGACGTTTTCCGAGTCGTGGTTGCGGTAACGGTCCAAGTCGCCGCCCGCATCGAAGTTCAGCGCGTGTTGCTGCCATTTGGATTTGAGCGCGATCGACGGCGACAGCGTGTAGACCACGTCATCGGTCACATAGGTGCGCGGGGCAGTGTAGGGGCGCTCGGCGTAGATATTGTCGTCGTAGGTGGCGGCCAGCGACACTTCGGGGAACACCAGGAAAGAGCCCCAGGGTATGCCGGGAAACTCGTTCGGCTGAGTCGGGAAGACCGACGTCATCGGGCGGGTCGCCAGCACGGCCGGGACCGTGGCGGCGGGCGCGCCGAACTGGGCGCCGCTAGGGTTCTGGTTCTGGGTTTGGACCGGGGGCGTGGCCGGCGGTGCACCCCACACGTTGAACGATGCGGCGCCAAACAGGGTGGCCATGCATGCGGCTAGCGGCTTCAAAGCATATTTCATTCGTATTCTCCGGGCAGACTGCCTGCTGGCGCCTCCCCTTTCGTTATTGGGGTTTCAACGGATCGGGCAAAATCGGGTCCAATTCTAAGAGATTAATTTGTGTAGCCCGATCGAATTGAGAATTGTCAATGCGACAAATGTATCAATTAGGCAACAGGCCATTCAGCTCTGCGCCAGTTGCGTCAATCCGTTGTAGTCGTAGTCGATGCAGCCGCCTTTTTCGATATGGATCAGACCGCGTCGTCTGAACTCGGCCATGATGCGGCTGGCGGTTTCGGTCGTGATGCCGAGCAGGGCGCCCATGTCCTCGCGGCTGGGCAACAGCGTCTCGGAGAGTGTGCCGTCGCAGCCGAGGGTGATCAGGAGGCGCGCCATGCGGGCTTCCGCCGGGCCGGTGGAGAGTGCCACGATGAAATGGTCGGCTTGGTCGACCGAGCGCTGCCAGCGCTGCTGCAGGGCCTGGTGCACGCTCGGGTTGGTCTTGTCGAGCTGCATGACGACCTCGCGCGGGATGCGGCAGACATCGGCGTCATGCAGGGCGATGGCGGTGTGGTGATAACGCTCGCCCACCAGGGTTTCCATGCCGGCTACGTCGCCCGGCCGCAACAGCCGCACGATGCGCTGTCCGCCGTTGGGCAGATCGACCTTGAGCTTGATGAGTCCGTGACGCAAGGTAAAGACGCTGGGCGCTGTCGCTCCCTGCTCGTACAGCACGGCATGCTGGGGCACATGCAGATTGTCGATGGGCTGGAGGATCGTATCCAACTCGTTCATGGACAGGCCCGAGAACAGGACGAAATTGCGTACGTCGCACATGGCGCATTTCGCGCGGCCAACCCATTCGGGATTGGTGCAATTTGGTTTCATTGGGCGACTCCTCCGCCCAAGGGGCCATCATGCAATCGACTACCTGAATACATCAAATTCCATTCTTTAGTTTTGTGAACATCGTTCCGGACGCTGTTTCTATGTGGTTTGCGGCCGGGCGGGCCGTGTATATCACACCATAGATGCAATTCTTATTGCGATAAATCAATTTGGGATGGGCGGGCGTGTCCTGACTTGTTTTTCACGCCTGAGCGGTACAGCTTGCAATATTCTAATAATCGTGAGAATGTTCGTTTCATGACTTCACGACAAACTAAGGATCTGCTCTACGAGCAGGTCGCCCACATCGGCAAGGCGGTCTCCAGTCCCAAGCGGCTGGAGCTGCTGGAGTTGCTGGCGCAAGGCGAGAAAACCGTCGACGTCCTGGCCGCCGAGGCCGGCATCGACATCAAGCTGGCAAGCGCACATCTAAAGGTACTGAAGGCTGCGCGGCTGGTCGAGGCGCAGCGCGACGGCCGCTTCATCGCGTATCGGCTGTCGGGCGAGGACGTCAGCGCGCTGTGGGTCAACCTGCGTACGGTGGCGGAAGAGCATCTGGTCGAACTCAAGGTGGAAATGGAGCGAATTTTTGCCGCCCCGGAAAAGCTCGATGCCGAAACGCGGCGTTCGCTGATGGAAAAAGCGCGGCGCGGTGACGTGGTGGTGATCGACGTGCGTCCCTCGGCCGAATATGCCAGCGGTCACCTGCCGTTCGCACGCTCGCTGCCGCTGTCCGAACTCAAGCAGCGCCTGGCCGAACTGCCTGCCGACCGCGACATCGTCGCCTACTGCCGCGGACCGTTCTGCATGATGTCCGCGGAGGCGGTGTCCTTGTTGAAGGCGCACGGCTATCGCGCGCAGAAGATCGCCGACGGCATCCCCGAATGGCAGGCGGCCGGATTGCCGCTGGCCGAGTCGTAAACCGCCTTTCGCTTACACAATACTCCAGGAGACTTCCATGTTTTTCCGTCAATTGCTGGCCAAGGACGCTACCCTGTCCTACTTTTTCGGCTGCGGCTCATGCCATGTCGGCGTCGTCGTCGATCCCGTTCTGGGCGACGAGCTGTGGTTCCTCGAGGAAGCAGCGAAACAGGATGTGAAGATCACCCACGTGATCGATACCCATGTGCATGCTGACCACTTTTCCGGCGGCCGTGCGCTCGCCGAGAAGACTGGCGCCGTCTACTGTCTGCACGAGGCGAACGCCGGGCGCGTGAAATACCCGTTCGAGCCGTTGAAGGACAAGCAGCGCATCGACGTGGGCAACGTCTTCATCGACGTGCTGCATACCCCAGGCCATACGCCGGATTCGATCTGCCTCCTGGTCACCGACAAGCGCCGCGCCGAGACGCCATGGTTCGTCCTGACCGGCGACACGCTGTTTGTCGGCAGTGCCGGACGGCCCGATCTTGCCGGCAAGGAAATCGAGATGGCAGGGCAGATTTACGACACCCTGCACCAGCGCCTGATGACGCTGCCAGCCGAGGTCGAGCTCTATCCCGGCCATACCTCGGGCAGCGCCTGCGGCGCCGGCATGTCGGGTAAGCCGATGTCGACGATCGGCTTCGAGAAACGCTGGAACCCCATGCTTGCGATGAGCCGGGATGCGTTCGTTACCGCATTGACCGAAGCCATTCCACCGCGCCCTGCGGAAATGGATCGTATGGTCGCCTTCAACCTGGGTAACTGATCATGCTGTTGACCCAGGACGTGGCGGAGTATCGCTACGGCATCCGCCACAACTTTGCGCAGTTCTCGCACCAGTTGGTGCAGGTGTTTCTCGTCGGCCTCACCATCGGCATGTTCCGCACCGTGGTGCCGGCGCTGGCCGAAACCGAGTTCGGCGTGGCCAAGGGCTCGTTCATGATGCTGATGGCCTTCGTCACCGCTTTCGGCTTCGTCAAGGGCACGCTCAACTTCGTCGCCGGACGCCTGTCCGAGCGCATGGGCCGCAAGAAAGTGCTGTTCATCGGCTGGCTCGTCGCGGTGCCGATGCCTTTCATGATCCTGTATGCGCCGAACTGGAACTGGATCGTGGCAGCGACGGTGCTGCTGGGCGTGAATCAGGGCCTCACCTGGTCGATGACGCAGACCTCCAAACTCGATCTCACCAGCGCCAGCCAGCGCGGGCTCACCATCGGTCTCAACGAATTCTCCGGCTACTTCGGCGTGGCAGTCGCGGGCATCGTCACCGGCTACATGGCCACCGCCTTTGGGCCGCGCGAGGGGCTGATGCTGTTTGGCCTCAGCGTGATCCTGCTGGCTGGCCTGTTGACGTTACTGTGGGTGAAGGACACGCTGCCGTGGGCGCAGGCTGAGGGCAAGAAGCACGCCGCCGGGCAGATGACCGGCCCGAAGCCGCGCTATCCCGCCAACATCGCGGACCAGCCCGGCACCTGGGACGTATTCACCCTGATGTCCTGGCGCGATGCACGCATGGCGTCGATCAGCCAGGCCGGGCTGGTCGAGAAATTCGTCGACGCGCTGGTGTGGGTGTTCTTTCCGGTCTACCTGCATCAGCGGGGCCTGTCGCTGCCCGGCATCGGCTGGGTGGTCGGCATCTACGGCTTCGTCTGGGGCATGTCGCAGTTCTTCACCGGCCACCTGTCCGACCGTGTGGGCCGCAAGCAGCCCATCGTCTGGGGCATGTGGCTGTGCGGCGCCGGCGTCGCCCTGGTGATGCTGGGCGAGGGCAAGCTGTGGTGGTCGTTCGCTGCCGCAGTCATGGGCTTCGGCATGGCGCTGCTGTACCCGACGCTGTCTGCCGCCGTCTCCGACATCGCGCATCCCAACTGGCGCGGCTCGGCCATCGGCATCTACCGCTTCTGGCGCGACCTCGGCTACGGCATCGGCGCGCTGCTGCTGGGTGCGGTGGCCGCGCTGTTCGGCGGCATCGAATCAGGCTTCTGGTTCACCGCCGCCGCCATGTTCGTCTCGGGCCTCATCGTCCTGCTGGCATGCGAGGAAACCCATCCTCGCCTCAATCCTGCCGACGCTTGAGCCTGCCCGCAAGAAAGCTGCCATGAACAAAGTCCTTATCGCCCTGTTTGCCGGCTTCGTCGTGCAGCCGCGCCCGCTCGCAGCCGCCCGGTATTGAGTTGGGTGGCAGGCGATGCGTGCGACTGCCGTTCGCCGACGCCAGCTTGGACCATGTACTGTCCCGCCGCTTTGCCATTGGCTGGCTCAACCGGTCCAGTCTGCTATACAGGGAGAAGGGTAAAAAACGGAAGCGGCGCCTATCAAGGCGCGCGCTGGCAGACAGGCCATGGGGTGCGGATGCTGCTTGCGGGATTGCCTATGCGTAACCTGACTGTGCGCGTGGCTAATTTTCTGCCCTCCCGAACATCTTGGACAAGGCTGCTTGAACAAGGCGTGCCCGTCAGTGGCGCCGTGGGATGAATTGCTCGTGGTGCAGGGCGGAAGGGGCTGATCGGACCCATGACGCAAACGGCGATCGAAATCGCAGTCCATAACCAGGGAGATAAAGTCATGCGCATATTTTTCCAGCCGGCCATGTGGGCCTTGAGCACGTTTCTTTGCGCGGCCGGGGTCGAAGCTGCGGAGCCCACCTACAAGGAAGGCGAAACGATCTTCGTCGAGACCGGCGTCGAAGCCCCCGACCGCAATCCGACCTGGTATGCGTCGATGGTTGCCAAACCCTATGCACCTGTTTTCGAGATGTTGGCCACGCAAGGCACACAGGGCCGTTACTACCCGTATACCTATCCGGTCACGCTCAAGGATCTGGTTCGCTTCCACGGCCACGACTGCGAAGGAACGACGACCGCGGCCAACGCCGCCTGGGTGGCGTTCAAGATCCTCTTCCCGGACGGCATCATCGATCGCAGCGTGCTCTGGGGCATCAGCGGCGAGTCGCCTTGCTGGTCGGATGCCGTGGCCTTCCTCACCGGGGCGCGGTTGCAATACGGCAACCTGGGGTTCTTCAGGGACAAGCGCTACAGCCATGCCATCGTCCTGTACCGCGAAGACACCAAGGTGGCGGTGCTCGCGACGTGGAAGGAGGGCATCAACAACATCCCTGGCGAGCCGGTCATGCTGCCCGGCAAGGTGACCTGGCAGCCCAAAGTGACGATGAAGGACGTGGAAGTGTTGAAGGCCGTGGTGAAAAAAGCCGGCGGCAGCCCGACGCCTTACCAGGTCGACCTCATGCGCTATCAGCAATGGGCGCATATCAACGACATCCTCGAGCATCCGCTTGAAGAAAGCTACCAGGCCAAGGTCATCGAGAACTTCAAGTGGCAAGACTGGATCGACCCGACCAAGACCCTCGCCCAGCCTCACGTGCGCACGGACACGCGTCTGAAGAATTATCCCTACCGTGACAGGCCGGTCGTGGTGCCCGCCCAGTAGCCGGGATCAGGTTGGCCCGCCAGGCGTGTCGGGCGACGGGGATTCGATGGATGCAATCGGCGTGGCGAGCACTTTGTCGATACGCTTGCCGTCGAGATCGACCACTTCCAGCCGCCAGTTCTCCCAGGTCAGCACGTCGCCCGTCTGCGGCAGCCGCCCGGACAGCCACATCACCATTCCGCTCAGCGTGTGGTAGCGGCCGCGTTCCTCTTCCGGCACGCTTCTCAGTCCCAGCCGGTCCTTGAGTTCCGGAATGGGGATGAGACCGTCGAGCAGCCAGGAGCCGTCCCCGCGCTGCACCGCCCACGCTTCGTCCGCGCTGCGCGGCTTGAATTCGCCGGTCACCACCTCCAGCACATCCTGCAGCGTGACCAGGCCGTTGATCTCGCCATATTCGTCGATGACCAGCATCAGGTGGGTGTCGGATGCGCGGAACTGTTCCAGCAGGTCCAGGCCGCTGAGACGTTCCGGCACGAATACGGCGGGCTGCAGCGGACCCTCCAGGCCGGGTGACGAACCGGCCAGCATCGCGTCAAGCAATTGCTTGGCGCTGAGGATGCCCAGCACCTCGTCGAGCCCGTCACGGCAGACCGGGAAACGGGTGTGCTCCGATTCGGCCATGCGGCGAAGGTTGTCTGCCAGCGGAAGCGTGGTGTCGAGGTAGATGATGTCGGCGCGTGGTGTCATCAGCGACTCGATCGGGCGGTCGTCGAGACGGAACACATTGCGCACCATCTCATGCTCCTGCCGTTCGATTTCGCCGGTATCCGACCCCTCCTGCAGCAAGGCATGGATTTCCTCCTCGATGATGTCCTCGCGCGCGAACGATCGTCGGGCGAACAGGCGCAGCAGCGCATCGGTGGAGGCCGACAGCAGGCGAACGAACGGTCGAGCCAGTTGCGCCAGAAATTGCATGGGTCGGGCGAGGCGGCAGGCCATGCGCTCGGGATCGATCTGGCCGATGCGCTTGGGCACCAGCTCGCCGATCACGATCGTGACATAGGTGATGAGGATCACGACCAGCGCAGTGGCCACGATCCCGCTCGCTTCGTTTCCCATGCCCAGCGTCTGCAGCCAGGCCGACAACGGGCCAGCCAGCGCAGCCTGGCCAATGATGCCATTGAGAATGCCGATCAAGGTGATGCCGACCTGGACCGTCGACAGAAAACGCGTCGGGTCGTCGTGCAACTGGATGGCGACGGACGCCGCCCGGTTGCCTTCGTCGGCCAGCCGCGCGAGTCGGGCCCGGCGCGACGTCACCAATGCGATTTCCGACATGGCGAATACGCCATTCAATACGATCAGGACGGTCAGAAGCAGGATTTCCATGAATGATCCGGTTGCGGGGTAGGAAAGGGGCGGGAGGCAAAAAAAAAGCGGCGCCTCAAGAAGGGCGCCGCGCCGGGCTTCCGTGGCGGGGCTTTACTGGACTGCCAGCTTCCTGGCCGAACTGACTGCTTTCTTCGGCAGGGTCAGTTCCAGTACGCCATCGTTGTATTTGGCCTGGGCCTTGGCTTCGTCGACGTCATGGGCCAGGGTGAAGCTACGCGACACCTTGCCGCTGTAACGTTCCGAACGCAGCACTTTCTCGCCTTCTTTTTCTTCTTTCTCCATCTTGGTTTCGGCGCTGATCGAAACCTGGTTGCCTTCGATGCTGACGTGGATGTCGTCCTTCTTCACGCCCGGAATGTCGGCATGCACGGTATAGGCATTGTCGTTTTCCTTCACATCCATCTTGATCTGCATCTGCGGCTGGCCTTCGAAGAGCGCAGGCCGCACGAAAAAGCCCTTGAGCAGGTCGTCGATGTCGCCAAAGGGATCGATGCGGGCGAGATTCAACGGATCGTAACGTGAGAGATTGGCCATGATGGTCTCCTTTCAAACGGATTGTCTGATAACGAACTCGGCCGCAACTGCGGCTACATTTCCAATCTAGATACATATTCCGCCAAATCAAGACCCATGCATCCCCTTATTGCGTCCAGACTTTGGAAGAGAGGGGACGGGCTGTCGGCGGGGCGCTCAAGCCTCGATGCGCGTTGAAAAAGCGCGATCAACTGCCTTTGACGATGCAGTTCCGGCCGTGTTGCTTCGCCTGGTAAAGTCGCTTGTCCACCGTTTCGACGAACGCGAGCGGATCGTCCTGGTGCGAGGGAATGATCGTGCCGACCCCGAGGCTGACGGTGAGGATCTGGCTGACCGGGGATTGCGCGTGCGGGATCTGTTCCTTGAAGATCAGGCTGCGGCAGCGCTCGGCGATCTTTGCCGCCGACCCTTCGTCGGTTCCGGGCAGCACCAGCACAAATTCCTCCCCGCCGAAGCGGGCGAAGAGATCGCGCGCGCGGGTCGCGGCCGAACTCAGGGTCTGGGCGACCCGTTTCAGGCAGGCATCCCCTTCGATGTGGCCATAGCAGTCGTTGTACTGCTTGAAGTAATCGATATCGAGCATGATGACCGACAGCGGCTGGTTGTTGCGCCGCGCAAGGGCCCATTCCTCTTCCAGGATGCTGTCGAACATGCGCCGGTTGGCGACGCCGGTCAGGCCGTCCTTGAAGGACAGCGCCTCCAGTTCCTTCTGCAGGACGACCAGTTGTTCCTCGGTTTTTTTCCGCTCGCTGATGTCGAACATGAATCCGACCAGGGCATCGACCTCGCCGGCATCGTTGCGGACCACGTGCACCACGTCGCGGATCCAGACGTGATCGCCGTCCTGCGTCAGGGCGCGGTAGTCGGCTTCGTGGTCGGTTCCGGCCTTGGACTGCGCGACGCAGAAATTCACCACCCGCTCCCGGTCTTCGGGATGGATCCGAGTCGCCCAGTCTTCCACGGTCGCCCAGCTTGCCGGCGACCAGCCGAGCAGGCTCTCGATCTGCGGCCCGATGTAGGCGAAACGCATGGTGTGCCAGTCGATCTTCCAGGGGATGGCCCGGGTCGATTCCAGCAGGGTCTTGTAGACCGCGCTGTCGATTTCCGTGTCTTTTGAACTATCAGTCATTGTGGAAACACCCGATCTGCAGGGAAATATGTTCGCGCCGTTCAGCATACAACGACGCATCGTGGCGAGGGATTCCGTGCGTCCGGGAGGTGACCATACACCTCAGCGTTGCGAAGCGCGAGCAAAAAGCTGCAACAGCTGCGCCGGCTCGTCGTAGGCGATCCGTTTCCCGGCGCGCAGGTCGCGGCGCATCAGCCGGATCATGCGGTTCAGCACGGCTTCCGGGAAGCTTTCCGCCGCCTGGCCCGTGACCTCCGCCAGGCGCCCGGCGATCACCGCCGCATCGCTGACGACCGGGCAGATGCGATACCGATAGGCGCCGCCGATGGCTTCCGGCGGCAGGTCCATGAAGCGCCCCGCCTGCTGGCGGAAGAAACTCAGCGGCAGGCGGTAGGCGTTGTTGCCCAGTATCGGAAGGTCGTCGGGGACCGGCTCCTCCTCGTCCAGCACCTGAAGCCGTGTGGCCAACTGCAGCAGCTGGTCCAGGCGGTAGCTGGCCTGCATGTGCGGATTGCCCACGCGCACCAGATTGGCGATCAATTCGCCCAACGAGGCATGGCCGATGATCGCCGCCCGCTTGGGCAGCCCGCCCCAGGCGCCATCCGCGCCGTTGAGCAGCGCTTCGATCACGGACGCATTCTCGAAGCCGCCGCCGGCATGCATATGCACCAGCAGTTTCAGCGGCGGTGGCAGGAAGCTGCGGGCCACCGCGACGAACGCGCCCACCTGGAAGGGCAGGTAGGTGCCGCGGTCATCCTCAATGCTGATGCCTTCGATGGCCTGCTCGGCCAGCAGGCTCAGGATCGAACAGGCCGTATCGGGGTCTTCCGCGAAGGCATCGCAGCCGTCCACGATATTGATCAGGATGCGTGGCTGGCCGCCGTCGTCGCCGCGGATGTTGGCGTTGAGCCACGCGATGCTGGCCGGCAGGCTGCGGCGCAGTGTCTCCAGGTCATACTGCCCGGCCATGCCTGCCTTGCTCAGATAGATTTCGTGCAGGGTATTGGGTACGCCATAGGCCTGCAGCTTGCGCTGCGAAGGCGAGGGCGTGAACGTACCGTCGGCCGCCGCGATGCCGATGTCGGTGAACGCGAAGCAGCCGTTCATATCGAGCTGGTGGTCGCGCAGGTGCATCATGAAATCGTCGTCGACCTCCGGTTCATCCGGCATGGCGTAATCCAGCGTACCCAGCAGGATGTTGCGGAAGCCGAACTCGCGCAGCCTGGGGAGAATGGCCAGCTTGTCTGCGAGCGTCTGGCCTATGCGTGCGCCAACGGGGTTCTCCCGCAGGGACAGGTCGATCAGATACGGCTGCATGCTGCGGAGCCTGTCGATTTTTTCCTGTGCCCCGGCCAGAATGGCGCGGGCCTGGGCGACCGTATCGTGTGAACAAGGCATGGTTATTCCGGACTAAATGAATGGGTTGAAACGAATAGTCGGGGACAATACAAATACGGCTATCTTCTATTGTGGAGTGACTTTTGTCATTCGCGTTACCCGGCCGCTGGCAGCGTGTCTGCGTTCACGGCCACACAGGCTAGAATAGGGACAGCCTGAAGGCTGCTCCAGGGAGCGATCCGTGACTCGACAGGATATGCAGCGAGAAATCCTATGCAGCAACAATGAAGCCCTTATGACCGATCCGGATCGGCTGCCCATCCCATGATGCGATTGCATGAAGCCGAATAGCCCCGTTTCCCTCAACAACGTCATGGACCTGCTGCTCGACGCCATCTGCGTCGTGGATATGCAGGGACACTTTGTGTTTGTCAGCGCCGCGTGCGAGCGTATTTTCGGCTACACCCCCGAAGAGATGATCGGCAAGCCGATGATCGATTTTGTATTCCATGAAGACCGGCCGCGGACGCTGCAGGCCGCGGCCGAGATTGTCGCCGGCCACCCCCAGCCCCATTTCGAGAACCGCTATGTGCGCAAGGACGGCCAGATCGTCCATGTCATGTGGTCGGCCCGATGGTCCGAGACGGATCAGGTGCGGGTCGCCGTGGCGCGCGACGTGACTCAACGCAAGCGCGCCGACTCCATGCAGGCGGCCCTGTATGACATTTCCGAGGCTGCGCACTGGGCTGAGGATCTCGTCACCCTGTTTCAGCAAATACACCAGATCATCGGTGGCTTGCTGCCCGCCGCCAATTTCTTCGTGTCGCTTTACGATGAAGACAAGGCTGCGTTGAGCTTTCCGTATCTGGTCGATGAGCACGACTCGTCGCACATGGAACCGGCTACAACCGCCCTGATCGAAGAGATCATCCGGGGCGGACAAATCCTGCTGCTGACGCCCGATGCCAAGGGACATTCATTGAACTGGCTGGGCGTTCCACTCAATGCGAAAAAGGGCGTCATCGGGGCCCTCGTGGTGAAGAACTATCACGCCGAGGCCCGCTATACCTTGGAGGATGTCGAACTGCTGCAGTTTGTCGCCAACCAGGTTGCGCCCGTGATCGAACGCAAGCAGATGGAAGCCTGGCTGCAGCACATCGCACGCCACGACCCGCTGACCGGCCTACCCAACCGCGAACTGTTCCACGATCGCCTGCAGACCGCGCTGCGCTGTGCAGAGCGGCTTCGGACCCCGCTCGCCCTGCTCTATCTCGACCTCGACAAATTCAAGCAGGTAAACGACGTATTTGGACATCAAGTCGGCGACCTCCTCCTGCAGGAAGTCGCCCATCGCCTCCGACAGTGCGTGCGCGAATCGGACACCATCGGCCGCGTCGGTGGCGACGAATTCCTGGTGCTGCTCAATGGCGTTTCCCCTCCGGAGTGCGCCGAAGTGGTCGCCGAGAAGATCCGGGTGGCCCTCGACCGGCCTTTCGACCTGGCCGGGCATACGGTACACGCCCCGCCGAGCATCGGCATCGCGCTGTATCCCGAACACTCCAACGATTACACGCAACTGATCCGCCATGCCGACGAGGCGATGTATGAAGCCAAACGGAACGGCGGCAACCGCTTCCAGGTATCAACCCTGCCCAGTAGTCAGAAGTAATCGGGGATTTCAGGCAACGGCCTGGATGCGTTTTCCACTTTGGTTACGCGGGAAAATTGACCGTATCAATCCTGAGCAGCAATTCGGTCCGGTTGGGCATGACGTCCGGTTCTCGGCCATTTCGGGTAGCCGGTTCTGATCAACCTTCATCCGCAGGCCTTGAGCAGTCACAGGTCAGACGCACACACTTAACGGCGGCATTTCCAATGCAGCGAACGCGTACTTTCGACCCGAAGCGGCGGGTCATGGCGTGCTCATCGACCGTCCGTTGATGTAATAACCGGCCATCTGACAATCAGTGCCACTTAACCCCACTTCTGGCGACTGCTAAAAATGGGGATTACCGCTTGACCTACGGCTTCTGGAAGAACGACATCGGCCCATGGGACCCCAGACGTGCGTTCAGGCTGTCTTAAGTTTTGAAGTTCAGAGTGCAGGGACAGTCAGCGTCGACTGGGCTCGATCGAAAGGAAGAATCATGAAGCCATGCAATATTGCCGGGGTGCTGAGCGTCGTAGCAACCATAAGGCAACCGACGCCGCCTGACCCTCCCATGTCAAACGTTGACCGCTAAGGGAGGCAGGGCGGACCCGACCGGCCGCTCCTGGCCTATTGTGTGAGTTCGACGTGGTGCCGTAAGCCGATATAAGCGCTGACGTAGTGAAAAGGAGTTTTCCATGAAACACCCGCATCGCAAATCGTTTGTCATGCAATCCTCGCTGCGCCGTGGCTTGCTGGTCTTGTCACTTGGCCTGGCCGCCCTGCCCGCATTGGCCGATGACGATTGCGATGCGCCGGTGGATCGCTGGCAATCGCGCGAGGCCGTGCGGCAGATGGCAGCCCGACAGGGCTGGCAGATCCAGCGGCTGAAAATCGACGACGGCTGCTACGAAATTCGCGGAACGGACGCCCAGGGCCGCATCTTCAAGGCCAAAATCGATCCGGAAACCCTGAAGGTATTGACGATGAAGCAAGGGAACCGCCAGCGTTCCCGGGAGCGCGACCGTGAGCACGCCGCGCCGCAACCAGACGGCGCCACCGCGCCATCGCCCCCATTCACCCCTGGCACCGCACCGCGCGGCCAGACCGAGTAACCACCACCATTGGAGAACCCTCATGTCCAAACCTCTCTTGACCACGTTGGCCGCCGCCTGCGCGCTGGCCGTTCCCGCCCTGGCGCACAGCCGCCAGCTCACGCTGACCGCCCAGCTCAAGAACTACGGCGGCGACGGCGCCTACCTGGCCGCGTACCTGACCGACGCCAAGGGCGCCTATGTGCGCACGCTGTGGGTGGCCGGCGGCAAGGCCAAGTACTACAAACACCTGTCGAACTGGAATCGGCTGTCCGCCGGTGACGCCAAGCGTTTGAATGGCGTGACCGGCGCCAGTGTGGGCGCGGGGCGCACGCTCAAGGTCACGGCCGACCTGGCCGAGGCACTGATTGACGCAGGCTACGAAATCCGCCTCGACGCGGCCGTGGAAGACATGCGCGACAGCCCGTCGGACGTGCGCGTGCCGCTGTCCACCGGCAACATCGGCAAACCGCAGGCTGGCAAGCAGTACATCCAGACGCTGACCTTCCAACTGCGGTAAAGGACGCGCGCATGGACTGGAAGTCAATCCACCGCTGGCTGGGCCTGACGATAGGCACCCTGGCCGTGGTACTGGGCATTACCGGCGCCATCCTGGCGTTCGATCCGGTGCAGCAGGCGTGGCAGGCACCCGCCGCGCCGGACGACCTGTCCGTGGCCACGCTGGTGGAGCGCGTGACACGCACCGTCCCGGGTGCGGAGGAAATTCGACACCTGCCCTCGGGCGCCATCGTGGTGTTCGGCTTTGTCGGCGACCAGGCGCAGGCGCACTACGTGGACCCGGCCGATGGTCGGGTGCTGGGCGCTTGGCAGCCTTCGGCGCTGCCGCGCTGGGTGAAGAACCTGCACCGCTCGCTGCTCCTGGGCGACGCCGGGCGTTGGGGGGCGGCGGGCATTGCGCTGGCCATGGGGGGGCTGTGCGTCTCGGCCCTCGTACTGCTGCTGCGCCGCATGGGCGGCTGGCGGCGGCTGGCGGCACGGGTGCGTGGCTCGTTGGCGCAGCGCATCCACGTGGTCACGGGCCGGGTGGTGCTGGCGGTGCTGTGCCTGACGTCGCTCACGGCGCTGACCATGAGCGCCTCGACCCTGGGACTGGTGGCGCTGGACGCCGGGGCCGAGCCCGACGTGGTCTCCGTGGCCACCGGCCAGACGGCCCTGCCCGTGGGGCAGCTTGCCATGCTGCAAAACCTCTCCGTGGGGGATTTGCGTAAGCTGAATTTCCCCGACGCTGCCGATCCTGAAGACACCTGGAAGGTGGCCACCGGCCAAGGCGAAGGCTGGATCGACCGCTACTCAGGAAAGACGCTGGCCTGGCAGGACGTCACCCTGGCGCAGCGCGTCTACGACTGGGCGCTGGTGCTGCACACGGGTGAAGGGGCTTGGCCCTGGGCCGTGGTGCTCGCGCTCGTGGGCGCCAGCGTGCTGTTGTTCTGGCTGTCGGGCGTCTTCATCTGGTGGCAGGCACGCCGCCAGGCGCCGCACATCACGGACAACAGCCCGCTGGCACAGGCCGACGTGCTCATCTTCGTTGCCAGCGAAGGTGGCAGCACGTGGGGCTTTGCCCAGACGTTGCACGATGCGCTGAGCCACAACGGTCACCGCGTGTACACCGGCGCACTGGAGCTTTTCCAGACCACAGCCGCCACGCGGCAGGTGTTTGTGCTCGCCGCAACCTATGGCGAGGGCCAAGCTCCGACTCACGCCAGCCATGCCTTGGAGCGCATGGCAAAGCTCGGCGCCAGCGCCGTGCCGGTGACGGTGCTGGGCTTTGGCGACCGGCAATACCCGGCCTTCTGCGCCTTTGCCGAGGCGCTGGAGAAAACGCTGCGTGCACAGGGTTGGCCCGCGCTGCTGCCGCTGGAGTGCATCCACCAGCAATCGAGCCAGCAGTTCGCGCGCTGGGGACAGGGTCTGGCGCAGGTGCTCGGCGAATCCCTGGTGCTGGAGCATGTGCCGCGCATGCCGCCCACCACGGCACTCACGCTCGTGACGCGCCAGGACTACCCGGGGCTCGTCGACCAGCCCACGGCGATCCTGCGCTTTGCGTGGCCCGCGCAGAGCGGTGGGAAGCACCTGCACGGGCACGATCTGGCGCACTTTGCAGCAGGCGACCTCGTGGGCATCGTGCCGCCGGGCTCCGCCGTGCCACGCTACTACTCGCTGGCGTCGGGCTGGGAAGACGGGTTTCTGGAAATCTGCGTGCGCCAGATGCCCGGCGGCCTGTGCTCGACGCACCTGCTGGGCCTGAAGCCGGGCGACCACATCGCCGCGTACATCCGATCCAATCCCGGCTTTGCGCTGCCGCGCACGCGGCGGCCCGTGCTGCTGATCGGGGCGGGCACGGGGGTGGCGCCCTTGGCAGGCTTCATCCGCCGCAACGACCGGCACACCCCCATGCACCTGTACTTTGGTGGGCGCGATCCTGAGCGGGATTTTTACTTCGGCCCCGAGATCCGGCACTGGCTCGGCGAAGGACGCCTGGCCAGTGTGGAGACGGTGTTCTCGCGCATACCGGAAGGGGGTGGCTATGTGCAGGATGCCCTGCGCCGCGACGCCGAGCGCCTGCGCGACTTGGTGGCCCAGGGCGCCATCGTGCGTGTCTGCGGCAGCCGCGCCATGGCGCGCGACGTGGCCAAGACGTTGGACGCCGTGCTGGCGCCGCTGCGGTTGAGCATATCGCAGCTCAAAGCGAAGGAACGCTATGCCGAAGATGTCTTCTGAACCTGCGCTCTGCAAAAGAACCACCCTGCACGGCCCGACCATGGGCACGCGCTGGTCCGCCAGTGTGGACGCCGACGCCAGCCTGGACTTGGCGGCCCTGCACCGGGACCTCGCAACCGCAGTGCAGCAGGTGGACGAGCAGATGTCTCCCTGGAAGCCTGATAGCGACCTCATGCGCCTGAACCGTGCGCCCGTGGACGCCTGGGTCGAACTGCCCGCCGAAATACTGGAGGTGCTGGCCTGCGCGCTCGATATTCACCGTCTCAGTGCCGGCGCGTTTGATCCGGGCGTCGGCGCGCTGGTCGATGCCTGGGGCTTTGGCGCGGTGCGCGATGCGCCCGACGCTGAGGCGATCCGCACCGCACGCCAGCTCGCGCCGCGCCCTACGCACGCGTGCCTGGAACTCGACCGGCCCGCAGGCCGCGCCCGCAAGCGCGCCCCCCTGCAGCTCGACCTGTGCGGCATTGCCAAGGGCTACGCGGTAGACCGCATGGCCGCCGTACTGCAGCAGCACGGGGTGCAGCATGCACTGGTGGCGCTTGATGGTGAGCTGCGCGCAGTGGGCGCCCAGGCCAGCGGCGCGCCCTGGGCCGTGGCGCTGGAGCAGCCCGAGACTGGGCTTCGCGCGGTTCACGGAGTCATCGAACTGCAGGACCTGGCCGTGGCTACATCAGGCGACTACCGGCGCTATCTACAGGTGGGTGATGCGCGCCTCGCACACACCATGGACGCGCGCCGCGCTGCACCCGTGAACAATGCCGTCGCATCGGTCACCGTGCTGGCGCGCACCTGCATGCACGCGGACGCCTGGGCCACCGCACTGCTGGTGGCCGGCCCTGGAGAAGGCTTGGGCCTGGCGCAGCGCATGGGGCTGGAAGCCCTGTTTCTGGTGCGCCGTCCCGAAGGGCTGGTGGAAATGGGGCTAGGGCGGTTCGGTGCCTCCACCGTGCAGGGAGGCATGGGGGACTTCGCTGAATAAGCACCCTTGAAACACCAACGCCAAAGCATGACAGCGCGATTTAGGGCTGAACCGCCCCCGGGCCTCGTGGTGGCATCACTCGACACGTTGTGTGGCTGCTTCGGGTCGGGCTCTGACGTCTGAACCGGGTAAAGCAGTCGTTCAGGAACGAGAGGCCCGTCAACGGCCGGTTTTGCGGATACAGCGGACGCAGCAGGTTAAGAGGCCGGCGGCGCCATTGGCCGAACATGAGACAGTCCTAGCGATCCTGAGCGCTATTGCGATGACGCCTGCCTCATTGAACCCTGATCACGGGCACGCCCTGATAGCTCACGTCATAGGTCAGCTCGTAGGCCGGAACGTGCACGATGAGCGGCTTGGTGTGGCCGGGGCCGGGCGGCTGGCTATAGGTCTTGGTGATTTGAAGCGTGTGGCGACCGGGGCCATAGTTCGCCGTCTGGGGGAAGACGTCGAAGGCGCTGTCCTGGATACTGCTCGCGCCTTCCTGATTGACATTGGCGATGACCACCAGCTTGTCGAACAAGGGCGGTTGAATCACGGCGGGCGGCATATTGAGGGTCACGACGTCGTTTTCTTTGAGCGTGAGTGCAGAGCTCACGCGCTGCGTGAAATCGGCATAGGTGTCCAGCACGATGTTTTCCGTGGGTTGATAGAGGACGGTGCCGCCGGGCAGGGCATGCGCCACCAGTCGCTTGAGGCTGATATAGGTCACGGTGATGTGAGGTTTGAGCGCCCCGGTGACGTCGCCCAGATGCCCCCGGGTAGGGCCGCCGCCGGTTGTCGGCGGCAGGTCGAAGAGGATCGCCGCAAACTTATCGTTGGGACCGGTGCCCTGCGCCACGCCCAGGCTGACGCAGGGGCTGAGGAGCTGCGACATGGCGGCCGGCAGGTTGAAGCTGCTGCGCACTTGCGCATTCACGGCGTCCTTGATCAGGGCCAGACCAGGCGCGTCTTCGACCCAGCTGCCGCCCTCGAAACTGGGCGGCCCGAACTGCGGATCCACCTTGAGATTGCCTACGCCCGTCTGCCAGCCGTTGCAAGTAACGTTCAGATTGAGCGGAACGAAAACGTCGCGATCGAACCAGTGCGGCACATGCACGTGGATGTTGATCATGACCGGCAAGGTGACCATCCATTCGTTGGGCTGGTTGGTGTGCTGTGTGGCAATGATGTAGGGAGAATTGAACTGCACCGGCCCGGCGGACACGCGAGCGTCCTTACCGTGCGCCGCGAGGCTGGCATTGTTTTCGTCCACCACCTGCTTGACTTGCAGGTTCACCATGCCGGTCAGCACGCCCGCGCTCAGATCGGTCTTGTCCACGGTGATGAGCGGCGGCCCGAGCGGGGGTGACTGTGCCCAGACAGCGCCCGCAAGCATGAGGCCTGCCGCGCCGGCAAACGCGCGCGCCAGGGCGCGCATCGAATCGATTGTGGTAGACATCGCAGAACTCCTCGTTGGGCGATGCCCGCCGGGGCCGTGCAAGAATGGCCTCGGCACGCTTGCCGCCGTGTTTGAACGATCGCCGCGCTCCTGCGTAGCAGGAGGATGCCGCGATGCGACGCCCTCCATCTGCACCGCCCGCGCGACGAAACCTCGCGGAGTCCGACCGCCGGCCAACCGTGGCATCGGGCACCATGAATGAAATCTGACTAACTTCATGGACTTGCGTGATTCGAATGAAATAAAGAGAAGGATGGGTCAATTCACGATCAAATCTTTACTGTTCACTCCGGCCTCCTTGTTTCATTGTTTTCGGGAACGAATGCCATTCTGTTTTCTTGGGCGGCATATGCGAATTGCCGAGTCTCTTTATAGCCAATAACTCCGTTTGTTCTATATGCCAAACGGCGACGTCCTCCCAGGTTCAGTCGCATTCTTCGCCTGGACTTGCGCGTCCACCTCGGCCGATGGCGACTGGCCTCAGTTATTTGCTTGATCGTCTGCGTTCGGACTGCCACCCGTTGCACCAATTTGCAGCGTATCCCCCCATCCATGCACTGCAGTTGAGCGTACCCCCCATATCGCGCCCTACGGAATTTCATCAAATCCTTGAATTCATTACGCAGTATCGCCTTGGCACAGACCCTGCTGACGGACAGGGCAAGGAGTCATCATGTCTGTCGTTTCATCTGTCTGCTGTTATTGCGGCACCGGTTGCGGGGTGTTGATCGAAGCCGACGCGGGGAAGATCACCGGCGTGCGCGGCGATCCCGCGCATCCGGCGAACCGGGGAAAACTCTGCACCAAGGGCGCGACGCTCGCCCTGTCGGCGGCTGCGAGCGGGCGTGCGCTGTATCCCGAACTGCGGGTCGACAGGACCGCGCCGCGCCAGCGCGTGGGCTGGGACACGGCGCTCGACCATGTCGCCGAGAAATTCCGTGCGGTCATCCAGGAACACGGCCCCGACGCGGTGGCGTTCTATATTTCCGGACAGCTCACCACCGAGGCGTATTACGTCTTCAACAAGCTCGCCAAGGGGCTGATCGGCACCAACAACGTCGACACCAATTCGCGCCTGTGCATGTCGTCCGCGGTGGCGGGCTACAAGGTCACGCTGGGTGCCGATTCGCCGCCGGGCTGCTACGACGACATCGATCACGCCGGCACGATTTTCATCGCCGGATCGAACACGGCCTATGCGCATCCGATCCTGTTCCGCCGCATCGAGGCGGCGCGCAAGGCCAACCCGGACCTGAAGCTGGTCGTGGTCGATCCGCGCCGCACCGACACCGCGGCCGAGGCCGACCTGCATCTCGCGATCCTGCCCGGTACCGACGTCGCGCTGTATCACGCCATGCTGAACGTGATGCTGTGGGAAGACCTGCTCGACCGCGAGGCCATCGCCGCGCACACCGAAGGCTGGGAGGCATTGCGCGACCAGGTGCGCGACTACACGCCGGAAAAAATGGCGCCGATCTGCGGCGTGGCGGCGGCCGACATCGTGCAGGCGGCGCGCTGGTTCGCCGCCGGGCCGACGCTGTCGCTGTATTGCCAGGGCCTGAATCAGTCGAGCTGCGGTGTCGACAAGAATGCCGCGCTGATCAATCTGCACCTGGCCACGGGCCAGATCGGCAAGCCGGGCGCCGCGCCGCTGTCGCTCACCGGCCAGCCCAACGCGATGGGCGGGCGCGAGGTCGGCGGGCTGGCCAATCTGCTGTCCGCACATCGCGATCTTGCCGACCCCGAACACCGTGCCGAGGTCGCGCGCCTGTGGGGGGTGGACGCGGTGCCGGCGACGCCGGGCAAGACCGCGGTGGAAATGTTCGAGGCCGTGCGCCGCGGCGAAATCAAGGCGATCTGGATCGCCTGCACCAATCCCGCGCAATCGCTGCCTGATCAGCGTCTGGTCCATGATGCCCTGCAGGCGGCCGAATGCGTGGTGGTGCAGGAGGCGTTTGCCGATACCGAGACCGTGGCGTTCGCCGACGTGCTGTTGCCGGCCGCCAGCTGGGGCGAGCAGGACGGCACCATGACCAATTCCGAACGCTGCATTTCGCGCGTGCACGCGGCGGTGCCGCCGCCGGGCGAGGCCCGTGCCGACTGGGTCATCGCAACTGAATTTGCACACCGGCTGATGCCGGGCGAGGGCGCGCGGCTGTTTCCCTACGACAGCGCCGAAGCCGTGTTCAACGAACATCGCGAGACCACGCGCGGGCGCGATCTCGACATCACGGGCCTGTCCTATGCATTGCTGGATCAGGCGCCGCAGCAATGGCCGTTTCCCGAGGGCGCGTCGGTCGGCCAGCCGCGCCTGTACGCCGACGGCGTCTATCCCACCGCCAGCGGACGTGCACATTTTCATGCCGTGCCGTATCGCCCGGTGGCCGAGGCGATCGACGCGCGCTATCCCTTGCACCTCAATACCGGCCGCCTGCGCGACCAGTGGCACGCGATGAGCCGCACCGGCCGCGTCGCGCGTCTGTTCGCTCATGCCGACACGCCGCTGCTGTCGATGGCAACGCGCGACATGGAACTGCGCCGGTTGAACCCAGGCGACCTGGTGCGCGTGAAAAGCCGTCGCGGCGACGTGGTGGTGGCGGTCGAAGCCAGCGAGAGCCTGCGTCCCGGGCAATGTTTCCTACCGATGCATTGGGGTGCACGCTTCATGGGTGGACTGGGGATCAATGCGCTGACCCTGCCGACTTTCGATGCGATGTCGAAGCAGCCGGAACTTAAGCATGCCGCGGTGCAGGTGGCGAAGGCCGAGCTGCCCTGGCGCATGGCCGCGCTGGCGGTGGGCGACGGCGCGAAGCTGCTCGATGCCGTGCAGCCGCTGCTGCGTGCCTGCGATTACGCGGCCGCCGGGCTGGCAGGGCGCGAGCGCGACGTGCTGACCTTGCACCTGGCGCATACGCAGCCGCTGCCGGATGGACTGCTGGCGGCGCTCGATACCGCGCTTGGGCTGGACGATCCGCTCGCGGTGATGCATTACCAGGACAGTCCGCGCGGCATTTCCAAACGTGTGCGCGTCGAGTCGGGCAAGGTCGTCGCCGCACGTCTCACCGGTGAGACGGCCGCCTTCGATTGGCTGCGGGATGTCATCGTGGAAGGCGTGGATGCCGCTTCGCTGCGCAACTGGATGCTGGCGCCGGTGGCGCGCCCGCCGGCCGGCGGGGCCGGCCGCGGTCGCATCGTGTGCAACTGCCTGAACGTGGCGGAGCCGGACATCGTCGCTGCGATCGCGGCAGGGGCCGATCTGGCCGCGCTGCAGGCCACGCTGAAATGCGGCACCGAGTGTGGCTCGTGCGTGCCGGAATTGAAACGGCTGCTCGCCGGGAATCGGGCGGCGGCATGAGTTACGCCACTTCAATGGGCTCCGTCATTTCATGAGCTACGCGACCCTGATCCGCCAGATCGAAGCCGGCGAAGGACTGGGCTTTGTCGATGCGCGTGCGCTGGGCGCGGCGCTGCTCGATGGCGGCGTGCCGGAACTGGAGACGGCCGCATTTCTGGTCGCGTTCAACCAGCACGATCCGGGACTGGACGCCTGGCTCGGCATGCATGCCGCACTGGCCGAACGCTTGCCGGATTTCGTTGCGCCGACAGGGCCGTTCCGCACCGTGGTGCTGCCTACCTATCACGGCGTGCGTACGCAGCCGCATCTCACGCCGTTGCTGGCGCTGCTGTTGAGGAGTTTCGGCATACCGGTGCTGATCCATGGCGTGCTCGAAGGGGGTGGCGGGACGGCCGCGGCTTACGTCCTGCGCGAGCTCGGCATCATGCCCTGCAGTACGGTGGCCCAGGTCAATGCTGCGCTGCAGGATGACGGCATCGCCTTCGCGCCGGTAGCCTTGCTGAGTCCCGGACTGGCCGCGCTGCTGGCCTTGCGCGCGCGGCTGGGTATCGACGGCTGGGTGACGCGTCTGGCGGCACTGGTCGACATACTGGGCGAGCGTTCGGTGCGGGTGACGCCCGTGATCTCGGATGGGGACGTTGCGCCGACGCGTGCCGTGCTGGAAGCCCTGGGCGGACACGCCTTGCTGCTGCAGGGCTGCGAGGGCGAGGCGTTTGCCGACCCGTCGCAGCGGCCGGACATGGTGCTGGTGCAGGACGGGCAGGGGGAGCGGGTGTACGAGGCCCAGCCCGCATCGTCGCTGCTGGCGAACCTTCCGGAACTGGATGCGCGGGCAACCGGCGCCTGGACGGATCAGGTCATGCATGATCATCTGCCGTTGCCGCTGCCGATTCGCAATCAGCTGGCGGTCTGCCTGTTTGCGGCGGGGTATACCGAAGACCTCAACCAGGCGCGCGCCATCACCGCCATCAACGGCTTCGGCCGGGTAGCGGCCTAGCTTCGGTGCATGGCAGGCGATCAGGCACCACGATGGTGCGCATCGCAGCGGCGGGTTTTCGAGACACGCCGCTGAAACCCTGAAAAAACAAGGTGTCCAGTGGGTGCCCTCACCATGGCATAGCGATTGCTAGGTATCGTAGCAAGCAGACCGAATGCAACGGCGTATCTCGGTCATCACTTTTGGTCTTCCGTTTGGAGTGGTGATATGGATATGAGTACGCCCATGGGACGCGGTCCCAAAATGAAACTGGTCATGGTCGGCAATGGCATGGCGGGGGTGCGCACCCTCGAAGAGCTGCTGAAGCTGGCGCCCGACCTCTACGACATTACGGTGTTCGGCGCCGAACCGCATCCCAACTACAACCGCATCCTGCTGTCGCCGGTGCTGGCAGGCGAGCAGACGGTCGACGACATCATCCTCAATCCCACCGACTGGTATGCGGAAAACGGCATCCATCTCCACATGGGCCGCAAGGTGGTGAAGATCGACCGCTCCGCCCGATTTGTCGAAGCCGAGGACGGCACCCGCGCCGACTACGACCGCTTGCTGCTCGCCACCGGTTCCAATCCCTTCATCCTGCCGGTACCCGGCGCCGACCTGCCCGGCGTGATCAGCTTCCGCGACATCGCCGACGTCGACGCGATGATCCGTGCGTCCAGCCAGTACAAGCACGCGGTCGTCATCGGCGGCGGCCTGCTGGGGCTGGAAGCCGCCAACGGCCTGATGAAGCGCGGCATGGATGTGGCCGTGGTGCATATCGGCCCTTGGCTGATGGAACGCCAGCTCGACGAACCCGCCGCACGCCTGCTGCAGAAGAGCCTGGAAGAAAAAGGCATGAAGTTCCTGCTGCAAAAGCAGACGGCGGAACTGGTGCAGGGCGAGTCCGGGCGGGTGGCGGCGATCAAGTTCAAGGATGGCGATTCCGCCCCCGCCGATCTGGTGGTGATGGCCGTCGGCATCCGTCCCAACACCGAGCTTGCCGAATCCGCCGGCCTGCACTGCAACCGCGGCATCGTCGTCAACGACACCATGCAGACCTTCGATCCGCGCATCTATTCCATCGGGGAATGCGCCGCCCACCGTGGCGTCGCCTACGGACTGGTCGCACCGCTGTTCGAGCAGGCCAAGGTGTGCGCCAACCATCTCGCGCATTACGGCATCGGCCGCTACCAGGGTTCGGTCACGTCGACCAAACTCAAAGTCACCGGCATCGATCTCTTCTCGGCCGGCGATTTCATCGGCGGCGAGGGCACCGAGTCCATCCTGTATTCCGATCCCCTCGGCGGCGTGTATAAAAAACTGGTCCTCAAGGACAACAAGCTGGTCGGCGGCGTGATGTATGGCGACACCGTCGACGGCGCCTGGTATTTCTCGCTGCTGCGGGACGGCAAGAACGTGTCCGAGCTGCGCGACCACCTGATGTTCGGCCAGGACCACTGCGGCAACCTCGGCCATCAGGGCATCAACAAGGCTGCGACGATGACCGACGACATGGAGGTGTGCGGCTGCAATGGAATTTGTAAAGGCGACATCGTCAAGGCGATCCGCGAGAAGGGGCTGTTCACGCTGGAGGACGTGAGGAAGCACACCAAGGCCTCGTCGTCGTGCGGCTCATGCACCGGCCTCGTCGAGCAGATCCTTGCGGTGACCGCCGGCGGCGACTATTCGGCCGCGCCGAAGACGAAGTCGATGTGCGGCTGCACCGACCACACCCACGAGGCGGTGCGCGAGGCGATCCGTGAGAACAAGCTGCTGACGATTCCGCAGGTGATGCAGTTCATGGAATGGCGCACGCCGAATGGCTGCGCCAGCTGCCGCCCGGCGCTCAACTACTACCTGATCTCGACTTGGCCGGGCGAGGCGGAAGACGATCCGCAGTCGCGCTTCATCAACGAGCGCGCCCACGCCAACATCCAGCGCGACGGCACTTATTCGGTGATCCCGCGCATGTGGGGCGGGCAGACCACGCCGGCCGAGCTGCGCCGCATCGCCGAGGTCGCCGAGAAATATGCCATCCCTTCGGTCAAGGTCACCGGCGGCCAGCGCATCGATCTCTTGGGCGTGAAGAAGGAGGACCTGCCGAAGGTGTGGGCCGATCTCGACATGCCGTCCGGCCACGCCTACGGCAAGGCCCTGCGCACGGTGAAGACCTGCGTCGGCTCCGAGTGGTGCCGTTTCGGCACGCAGGATTCGACGCAGATGGGCATCGACCTCGAGAAGGTGTTCTTCAAGATGTGGGCGCCGCACAAGGTCAAGCTCGCGGTGTCGGGCTGCCCGCGCAACTGTGCCGAGGTCGCGATCAAGGACGTCGGCATCATCGGCGTCGATTCCGGCTGGGAGATCTACGTCGCCGGCAACGGCGGCATCAAGACCGAGGTCGCACAGTTCCTGGTCAAGGTGAAGACGCCCGACGAGGTGATCGAGTATTCCGGCGCCTTCCTGCAGCTGTACCGCGAGGAGGCGCGCTACCTCGACCGCACCGTCCACTACGTCGAGCGCGTCGGCCTCGACTATGTGAAAAAGAAAATTCTCGACGATGCCGACAACCGGCGCGCGCTATACGAGCGTCTGCTGTTCGCGCTGTCGGTCGAGCGCGATCCCTGGGTCGAGCGTGCCAGGGAAGGCAAGCTCAAGCATGAATTCGAAACCGTCGCCGCATGAAGGAAGCACACGATGAATAACTGGACTGACATCCTGGATGTGGACGACATCCCCAAACTCGGCGCACGCGTGGTGCGCCACGGCAGTCTGGATATTGCCGTGTTCCGTACCGCCGACGATGAGATCTTCGCGCTGGAGGACCGTTGCCCGCACAAGGGTGGTCCGCTGTCGCAGGGGATCGTGCATGGCAGGAAGGTCGCCTGTCCGATGCACAACTGGAACATCGAGCTGGATTCCGGTTGTGCGGTGGCGCCGGATCATGGCTGCGCGCGCGAATTCGCAGTGAGAGTCGAAGCGGGCCGGGTGTGGCTGGATTTCACTGAAGCGGTCAGCGCCACTGCGTGAAGTCCAGTGCCCCCTCCCTCGATCCCAGGGGGATCAACGCCCCTCGGGCAGCACGATGTTGACTTCGAGTACTTCGTAGTTGCCCTGCTTCTCGAGCCCAACCTTGATGTCGTCGGGGTTGACCGGGAAGTATTTGGAAATCACCGCAACCAGATCCTTTTGCAGCTCAGGCAGGAAATCCGGGCCGGACGCGCAGGCGCGTTCGTGCGCGATGATGAGTTGCAGGCGCTCTTTGGCGACCGAGGCAGTGGCTTTCTTTTCGCCGAAAATGAGGGAGAGCCAGGACATGTCACTTGCCTCCGAACAGACGCTTGATCAGGCCCGGCTTCTCGTACTCGACGAAGCGCAGCGGGTGTTCTTCGCCGAGGAAGCGGGCGATCGCATCCTGGTAGGCGTCGGCCACCGGCGTGCCTTTCTGGTGGATCGCGGGGATGCCCTGGTTGGAGGCCTGCAGCACGGCCTCGGATTCGGGAATGACGCCCAGCAGCGGAATCCGCAGCAGTTCCTGGATGTCGGTGTAGGTCAGCATCTCGCCTTCGTGCGCGCGCTTCGGCGAATAGCGCGTGACCAGCAGGTGCTCCTTCACCGGCTCGCGGCCTTCGATGGCGCGGCGGCTCTTCGACTGGATGATGCCGAGGATGCGGTCGGAGTCGCGCACCGATGAGACCTCGGGGTTGGTGACGACGATCGCCTCGTCGGCGAAGGTCAGCGCCATGACCGCGCCGTGTTCGATGCCGGCGGGCGAATCGCAGACGATGTAGTCGAAGCCCTGGTGTTCCAGTTCCTTCAGCACCTTCTCCACGCCTTCCTCGGTGAGTGCATCCTTGTCGCGCGTCTGCGAGGCGGGCAGCACGAACAGGTTGTCGCAGTGCTTGTCCTTGATCAATGCCTGGTGCAGGTTGGCGTCGCCCTGGATGACGTTGACGAAGTCGTACACCACGCGGCGCTCGCAACCCATGATGAGGTCGAGGTTCCTGAGGCCCACGTCGAAGTCGATCACGGCCGTCTTGAAGCCGCGCAGCGCGAGGCCGCTGGCGATCGAGGCGCTGGTGGTGGTCTTGCCGACGCCGCCCTTGCCGGAGGTGACAGTGATGATGGTGGTCACGGAGCTTCCTTTTTTTACGTGAGGTTAGAGAGGTTCAATGACGATCTGGCTGGTGTCGGCCAGGCGGATCTGCGCCGGCTTCTTCGCCACGGCGGCGTCCGGCGCGGTTTCGAAGGTGCGGTACACGCCGGCGATCGACACCAGTTCGGCTTCGAGATACGTGGTGAAAATCCGCGCCGAGGTGTCGCCGCGCGCGCCCGCGAGTGCTTTTCCCTTGAGCGGCGCATAGACGTGGATGCTGCCGTCGGCGATCACTTCCGCGCCGGGGTTGACCGCGGCCAGCACGACGATGTCGCCGCCGGCCGCGTAGACACGCTGGCCGGAGCGCAGCGGCTTGTCGATGATGCGGGTGGCGGAAGCTGCGGCCGGCTCCGCTGCGGGTTCGGCCGCCGATGCCGGTTCGGCGACCGGTTCAGGTTCCGGCGCGGGGGCCGCTTCGGCGGCGACGATGGCCGGCGCAGGCGCCACATCGTTCAGCACCAGCAGTCCTGCCTGTCTAGCGCTGGCGGCCAGTTCGGCCGACGCGTTCTGCACCGCAAACGGGTTCAGACCCCGGCTCTTCAGTTCCTGCGCCAGCCAGCCCCAGTCGGGCGAAGGCGCGTCCGCCGGTAGGCGTCCGCATTCGAATACCGCCGGCTCGCCGCCGAAGAAATCCGGCGTCGCGGCGAACAGCGTGGAAATATGGGTATCCAGCGCGGCGTGCTCGGCGCTGTTGAGGATGACCTGGATCCCGGCGAGCCGCGTGGTCTTCAGTTCCAGCGCGGGCGCGGGGCGGGGCTCACGTCGGCGCGGCATGGCGGGCAGGGGTCTGGAAATTCACAAAACGGACGGTTCGAAAGCAACCCCGAGAGTCTAGCCGCACCGGCCACGCGGGGCAACCGCGGGCTGCCCCGGACGCGCGTTCAGGCCGCTTCTTTGGGCCGCATCTGGCGGCTGTAGAGGAATTCCAGCACCTGGCTGCGCAGCGCGTGATAGTGCGGGTCGTGCGCCAGCGCGAGGCGGTCGCGCGGGCGCGGCAGGTCCACGCTGAGGATTTCGCCGATGGTCGCGGCCGGGCCGTTGGTCATCATCACGATGCGGTCGGACAGCAGCACCGCCTCGTCGACGTCGTGGGTGACCATGATGACCGTGCTCTGCGTTGCCGCGACGATTTTCATCAGTTCGTCCTGCAGGTGGGCGCGGGTCAGCGCGTCGAGCGCCCCGAAGGGTTCGTCCATCAGTAGCACTTTCGGCTCCATCGCCAGCGCGCGGGCAATACCGACGCGCTGCTTCATGCCGCCGGAAATCTCGCCCGGCAGCTTGTTGGCGGCGTGAGTCAGGCCGACGAGCTCGAGCGCGGCCGTGGTACGTGCCTTCAGCTGAGCCTTCGATTCGCTGGCGCCGAACACCTTTTCCACCGCGAGGTAGACGTTCTCGAACGCGGTGAGCCAAGGCAGCAGCGAGTGGTTCTGGAACACTACCGAACGCTCCGGCCCCGGGCCCCTGATTTCCTTGTTGGCGAGCAGCAGCACGCCGTCGGTGGCGTCGAGCAGCCCCGCCACCAGGTTCAGCAGCGTGGACTTGCCGCAGCCGGAATGGCCGATCAGCGCAATGAACTCGCCCTCATCGATGTTGAGGTTGATGTCGGTGAGCGCGGTGAACTTGCCTTTCTTGGTACTGAACACCATGCCGGCGTTTTCGATCTGGACGTAGGATTGCATGTCTTTCTCCGTGAGGGGCGAGGCGTCAGGCGTGAAGAAGGGCGTGCGTGCGGGTTCGCCTCACGCCTCACTCCTTACGCCTTACTCGTAGGAAAACCGCTTTGCCAGCAGCATCAGCCCCTGTTCGAGCAGCAGGCCGACGATGCCGACGATGAAGATGGCGATGATGATGTGGGCGACGTTGAGGTTGTTCCACTCGTCCCATACCCAGAAGCCGATGCCGACGCCGCCGGTGAGCATCTCGGCGGCGACGATCACCAGCCAGGCCACGCCGATCGACAGCCGCACGCCGGTGAGCACATAGGGCAGCACCGCCGGGAACAGGATCTTGGTGAACACCTTGAGCTCCGACAGGTTCAGCACGCGCGCGACGTTCATGTAGTCCTGCGGGATGCGCTGCACGCCGGCGGCGGTGTTCAGAACCATCGGCCAGATGCTGGAGATGAAGATCACCCAGATCGACGCCGGCTCGGCCTTCTGCAGCACCAGCAGGCCGATCGGCAGCCAGGCCAGCGGTGATACCGGGCGCAGGATGCTGATGATGGGTGACAGCATGCGGTTGAGGAAGTCGAAGCGGCCGACCATGAAGCCGAGTGGAATCCCCACCAGCGCGGCGGCGCCGAAGCCCATGCCGACGCGGTAGAGCGAATTGAGGATATTCCAGCCGATGCCCTGGTCGTTGGGGCCGTTGTCGTAGAACGGATCGGAAAACAGTTCCACCGCCGAATGCCAGGTTTCCACGGGGCCGGGGATGTTCTTGACGCTATGGGCGGTCAGTCCCCACAGGCCGATGAACAGCAGCATGCCGAGCAGGGGCGGGATGGCGTTCCTGAACAGGGTCAGCGTGTTCTCGACGAGGCGCTTGCCCGATTCGGTTTCGAAATAGGGAACGCGGCGGGTGGGGAGGGCCGCCGCCGGCACCGGGGGCGGTGGGGCGATGTCCTCGCCCGACAGGATGTCGTTCAGATTTTCGGTTGTTGCATTGACTGCACTCATATCGCACTCCTGGATGTTTACGCGGCGGCGGCGGCCTACTTCATGGCTGATGCCAGCGTGGCGGCGGCTTCCGCCCACACCTCGAACAGCTGGGCTGCCGTGTCCTTGATCGGCAGCACCTGCTGCCTGCTGCTGCGTACCAGTGCAATTTTTTCCGGGGTCATGGCCATTCCTTTCTTCAATCAGGCCTTGATCTTGAAGCTATCCGCGTAGGCCTTGGGGTTCTTGCCATCCCACACCACGCCGTCGATCAGCTTGCTGCTGCGCATGTCGGACTTCGGCAGCGGCGTCTTCGTCATCGCGGCGGCCTGCTTGTAGATGTCGATGCGGTTGACCTTCTTCGCCACGGCCAGGTAATCCGGATGCTCTTTCAGCAGTCCCCAGCGCTTGTGCTGGGTGAGGAACCACATGCCGTCGGACAGGTAGGGGAAGCCGACCGCGCCGCCGTTGTAGAACTTCATGTAGTTGGGGTCCTGCCACTTCCTGCCGATGCCGTTGTCGTACTGGCCGAGCATGCGGTCTTCGATCGAGTCGAAGTCGGTGTTGACGTAGGACTTGGCCGAGATGATCTTCGCGACTTCCGAGCGGTTCGACATGGTGTCGATGTACTTCGATGCATCGAGAATGGCCGCCACCATCGCGCGCGCCGTGTTCGGATATTTCTGCACGAACTCGGCGGTGGTGCCGAGCACCTTCTCCGGGTGATCCTTCCAGATGTCCTGCGTCGTCACCGCGGTGAAGCCGATGTTGTCGTGAATCGCGCGCGCACCCCACGGCTCGCCCACGCAGAAGCCGTCCATGTTGTCGACCCGCATGTTGGCGACCATCTGCGGCGGCGGCACGGTGATGACCTTGGCCTGGGTGAAGGGGTTGATGCCATACGCCGCCAGCCAGTAATACAGCCACATCGCGTGGGTGCCGGTGGGGAAGGTCTGCGCGAAGGTGTATTCCTTCGGCTCGGCGGCGACGAGGCGGGCGAGCGAGGCGCCGTCGGTCACGCCCTTGGCCTTCAGCTGGTTCGACAGCGTGATCGCCTGGCCGTTGTTGTTGATCGTGGCGAGCACCGCCATGTCCTTCTTCGGCCCGCCGATCCCCATCTCCACGCCGTAGATCAGGCCGTACAGCACGTGCGCCGCGTCGAGTTCGCCGTTCACCAGCTTGTCGCGCACCGCCGCCCACGAGGCTTCTTTCGAGGGCGTGATGGTGAGGCCGTATTTCTTGTCGAATCCCTTCACCGACGCCATCACGACCGACGCGCAGTCGGTGAGCGGGATGAAGCCGATGTTGAGGTTGGGTTTCTCCGGCGCGTCGGAGCCGGCGGCCCAGGCACCCTGGCGCACGCCGGGCGGCACCATGGCCATGAGGGCGGCGGCGACGGAAAGTCCGGTGGTCTTTTTCATGAAATCACGCTTGCTATGGTCTTGCACAATGGGTTTGTTCGGGGTGTCGCTCACGGTGTGTTCTCCAAATGCCCAGAGGGCATAAATAAAAAAGGCGTCGCCTTCAGGGCGGACGCCTTTGTCCAGTGATGAATGATTTGACGGTCACGCTGAAAGCCACAACGTTGCGACTGTTCAGTCCAGGTTTAGCAACCGCTGTGCCAGCTTCCACAATGCCTTGTATTGCATGGGTTTTCAGGAAACCCGGCGGATCATGGGCCCTTGCAGGCCGTCCATTCGCGCACCCGTGCGGTGCATGTTTTCAGTGCCGTGCACCAATCGGGGCGGCACGCCTCATGCCAGCGGATTTTGCAGAATCTGCCGCGCAATGTCCGCCAGCTTCAGGCCGCGATCCATCGCCGCACGGCGCATCTCGCGATACACCTCGGGTTCCGACGCGCCGGTCTGCTTGATCAGCAGCGCCTTGGCCTGGTCGATCAGCTTGCGTTCCGACAGTTCGAGCCGCGTCTGTTCCAACTGGTCGTGCAGCGCCTGGAAGGCCTCGAAGCGCGAGACAGCGACGTCGAGGATCGGCCGGATGCGCGCCGGGTCGAGGCCGTCGACCACATATGAGGTCACCCCCGCCTGCGTCGCCGCGCGGATCGAATCCGGACTGCCGTCGCCGGTGAACATCACGATCGGACGCGGGCAGTCCTGGTTCACCACGCAGATGTGCTCGAGCGTATCGCGGTCGGGTGAGTCCTGCGCGATGATCACCACGTCCGGCCGCAGCGCCTGGATCTGCACGTCGAGGCTGCGCGCCGAATTCAGCGTGGCCGTCACCACGCAGCCTGCCGCCTCCAGTGCGGGCACCAGCATGGCCAGCCGTTCCGGCTGGTTCTCAACAATCAGTACGCGCATGCTTGTTTCATGTTCTGGGTTGTCTCCAAAAAAACGCGGCCTCCTGAGAGGCCGCTAAGTCGGAGGAGACTGCCTGAGCAACCTGGCCTTGCGGTTTGGATACTCAATCAGGATTTAGCAGGGGGCGTGCCAGCTCGCAGTTTGGTTAATAATCAAATACTTATTGACAATCGAGGGGCTGGGCAAGCTGGCCGGGATGTGCGCTTGTGGTGCATGAAGCGGGCTAACCGAATCAAAACGGGGCGCATGCGAGGTGGCCGGACATTTCGCTACCCGAATGTCCAGTCATCGCATACACGTCAGCGTGAACGGTCGTGGGATGGCCTGTCGCGGGGCCGGGCGGGCGGGTGCCGCCGCGGCGGATGCCGGACAGGCGGGTAATAGATCGGCTGGGGTACGTAAACCGGCTTCTCGATCACAATGGGGGCCGGAGGCTGCAGGGCCCGACGCCGGGCATCTTCGGCCTCCTGCGCGCGACGGGTGGCTTCCATTTCGCGGGCCAGTTCCTGGGCTTTTTTCGCCCGCACCTCGGCCTGGCGGATGGCTTCCGCGTCGGGTTGCGACGCGTCCTTCAATTGTTCCGCCTTGAAACCGGGCGGCGGCGGCAGAGAGGAATAGGTGATACGCCCCGCGCTGTCCCGCCATTTATACAGGGGTGCGGCCTGCGCCGCCTGCCAGGCAAACCCGATAAGCAGCAAACAAAGAAACTTGTGTGGAATCATCGTGGCTCCAGTCGGGATTCCCGGCACGCGGGAATCGCCATCTCGTTTCCCTTCTGGAAAGCAGGGCCGGACATTTCGCCCCGCCGATTCCGGCTTACGCGCAGCGCATCGCCGGCGTCAGCTTCATCCATTTCATCAGCCAGGCTTGTGCCCGCGCCCGGGCATGGCGCGTGGCGATTTTCTCCTCGGGCGTCTGGTCGGGGCGGAAGTCGAACGCGCGCCGCGCCATCGGATATTCCTGCCATTCCACCGGTACGCCGCGCTCCCACAACGCATAGAATGCCCGCCCGCCGTTCATGCGGCGTAGTTCGTAGTCGGCGTCGCCGATGAGATACAGGACCGGCGTCGTGATCTGCATGATCTCGGGCGCGACGCGAAACAGCTGATCCGGCTCGGGCGCGTTGGGATTCTGCATGTGGCCGTAGTAGCTGACGATGGCGGCGATATCGGGGCCGCGCCTGGCGGCCAGACGGATCGCGTAATAGGGGCCGCGCGACAGGCCGACGATGCCGACCGGCTGCTTGCAGGCATTGGGCAACGATTTCAGATAGTCGAGCCCGGCTTCCACGTCCATTTCGGTGTCGGGGTTGTGTGCCGACGGCCAGCGTTCGATGAAGCGGCCGCTCTGCCAGTCGGGGGCGACGACGAGAAAGCCTTGTTCGGCAAGTTCGCGCACGTGGGCGCGCTCGTCGCCCTCGTAGCCGCGCTTGGCGTGGATGAACAGCACGGGCGGGAACGGGCCCTTGCCGGCAGGCGTGGCGATTTCCACAGGCACCTCGGTGCCGTCGGCGGACTGGATGGTGGTTTTGCTCAGATCGACGGCCAGGGCGAGGGCCGGGGCCGCCAGCGCCGATGCTAAGATGGCGCCCGCGATGACGAGTCTTCTCATGGTCTTCTCCTGTCGTTTTTCTGGCCCTCATTCTAGGCCCGTGCCTTCGATTTCACGTGCAGTCAAAACGTACCCCGGATGGCAATGCCATCCGGGGCATGAATACCCGGCAGTGGCTGGGCGTCGGTCCCTTGAAGGGGACGGTTCGCCGTGAGCGCGTCCTTCGACGAGCCGTCGATCCCGCCGCGGCTGCGGCGGCCGCTTGCGGCCCTGTGGATTTCGCTGGGGCTGCATGCGGCCGTGATCGCACTGGTGCAGGTGGTGCCGCCTGCGGGCGTCAGTGTGGAGGCGCCGGTGATCGAGGTACGCCTGGTGGCGCCGCCGGCGCCCGCGGCCAATGTGCCGCCGCCATCGCCGGTCGTACTGTCGCCGGCGGTCGCGCCCGTTGCGCAGCCGGCCCCGAGCCCTGCGCCGGAGGCCTTGCCCGTGGCGCCGCCGCCTGTTGTCCCGCCGCCCGCCGCCACGCCGGCGCATGACGCGCCGTTGCCGATGGCGCCGACCGTGCCTGCAGCGGCAAAGACGGCACCGGCCCTTTCGCCGGAGGCGGCCCCGGTGCCGGCTGCCGCGCTTACCAGTTCGGTCGACCTCACCTATTACAACGCGCGCGATCTCGATGTGCAGCCGCACGCGCTGCGTGTCATCCGGCCGGACTATCCGGCCGAGGCCGACCGTCAGCGCGTGTCCGGCACGCTGCGTCTGCAATTGAAGCTGGAAGCCGATGGGCGCGTCAGCGACATCGAGGTCGTGAGCGCGACGCCGCCCGGCGTATTCGAGGACTCTGCGATCAAGGCGTTTCGCGATGCGCGTTTTGCGCCGGCACAGAAGAATGGCCGCCCGGTACGCGCACTGGTGGTGATCGAGGTGGTGTACGACTGGGCGGGCCAGCCTCGCTAGCGGGGCGACAGGCCGCGCGCCTCAGGAATCGGGCGGCGCGGCAAGTCCTTGCAGGATGGGACAGTCGGGACGGTGATCGCCGTGGCAGGCCTGTGCCAGTGCGACCAGGGTGGCGCGCATCTCGCTCAGTGCGGCGATGCGAGCGTCGAGGTCGGCGATATGGGCCTCGGCCAGATGTTTGACGTCGGCGCTGGCGCGTTCGGGGTCGTCCCACAGCGACAGTAACTGCCGGATCTGGTCGAGCGAGAATCCGAGGTCGCGGGCGCGGCGGATGAAGCGCAGCAGGTGCACATCGCGTTCGTGATATTGCCGGTAGCCCGAGAACGTGCGGCTGCTTTCGCGGATGAGGCCGATATGTTCGTAATGACGGATCATCTTGGCCGACACGCCGCTGGCGCGGGCGATTTCGCCGATGTTCATGTGCGGGGTCGCCAGCGCTTGAGCGTCAGCGCGTTCGTCACCACGCTGACGCTGGAGAAGGCCATGGCCGCACCGGCGATCACCGGGTTCAGGAAACCGAATGCCGCGAGCGGAATGCCGACCACGTTGTAGACGAAGGCCCAGAACAGGTTCTGCCGGATCTTGGCGTAGGTGCGTTTGGAAATGTCGATGGCGTCGGCCACCAGCGCCGGGTCGCCGCGCATCAGCGTGATGCCGGCCGTATGCATGGCGACGTCGCTGCCGGAGGACATGGCGATGCCGACGTCGGCCGCCGCAAGGGCAGGCGCGTCGTTGATGCCGTCGCCCACCATCGCCACGGTGTTGCCCGCAGTCTTGAGCTGGCTCACATGCGCCGCCTTGTCGGCCGGCAATACCTCGGCCAGCACGGTGTCGAGGCCCAGTTCGCGGGCCACCGCCTCGGCAGCGCCGCGATTGTCGCCGGTGAGCATGACGGTCGTGATGACCTGTTCCCTGAGACGCGCCACGCCTGCGGCTGCGCTGGGTTTGACCGCGTCGCCGAAAGCCAGCAAGCCGAGCGCATGATGATCGCGGGCACGCGCCAGCCACGACACGCTGCGGCCTGCGGCTTCGTGTTCGGCGGCCCTGGCGTCGAGTGCAGCGGTGTCGACGCCGTTCTCGTTCATCAGGCGACGATTGCCCAGCCACCAGGTTTCGCCCGCCACCTCACCGGCGATGCCGCGGCCGGGCAGTGCCTGCTGCGCACGTGCAGGCTGCGGCGGGACAGAGCGGGCCGCGCTTTCCTCCAGCACCGCGCGCGCCAGCGGATGCTCGCTGCCGGCCTGCAGTCCGGCAGCGATGGCGAGCACCCTGTTCTGATCGCTATCGTCGGCCGCCAGATAGGCTGCCACGTGCGGCGTACCGTCGGTGAGCGTGCCGGTCTTGTCGAACACCACCGTGCCGATCTTGTGCGCCAGTTCCAGCGCTTCGGCGTCCTTGATCAGGATGCCATGGCGGGCGGCGACGCCGGTTCCCGCCATGATCGCGGTGGGGGTGGCAAGGCCCAGCGCGCACGGACAGGCAATCACCAGCACCGCCACCGCATTGAGGATGGCCTGCTCGGCGTTGCCGCCCAGCGCCCACCAGGCGATGAACGTGACCAGCGCAATGCCCATCACCACCGGGACGAACACCGCGCTGACCTTGTCCACCAGTCGCTGGATCGGCGCCTTGGCGGCCTGTGCGTTCTCCACCAGGCGGATGATGCGCGCCAGCGTGGTTTCCGTTCCCACCGCCGTGGTGCGTGCCACCAGCACGCCCTGCGCGTTGATCGCGCCGCCGGTCACCGTGTCGCCCGGCTGCTTGTCGACCGGCAGCGATTCGCCGGTGAGCAGGGATTCGTCGACCTGGCTCTCGCCTTCGGTTATCTCGCCGTCCACCGGCACTCGCTCGCCGGGGCGGATCACCACCATGTCGCCGACGCGGATCGCGTCGATCGGCATGTCGTGGTCGACGCCGTCGAGGCGTACGCGCGCGGTCGTCGGCCGCAGGGCCTGCAAGGCGCGGATGGCTTCGGTGGTCTGGCGCTTGGCGCGCGCCTCCAGCCATTTGCCGAGCAGCACCAGGCTGATCACCACTGCCGAGGCTTCGAAATACAGGTGCATCGCGCCGGCATGCGTCAGCAGCAGGTACAGGCTCAGGCCGTACGCCGCGCTGGTGCCGACCGCCACCAGCAGGTCCATGTTGCCGCTACCGGCGCGCAGGGCTTTCCAGCCGGCGCGATAAAAGCGCGCGCCCAGCCAGAACTGCACCGGCGTGGCGAGCGCCAGCTGCAGCCAGCCCGGCAGCATCCAGTGCGCGCCCAACAGGCTGGCAAACATGGGGGCGATCAGCGGCAGCGACAGCCCGATCGCCAGCGCAACCGGCCACCAGTCGGGCAGCGTGTGCGCCGGGGCGGGTGGGGGGGTGGCAGTGGTTTGTGGCAGTCGCGCCTCATAACCGGCGCGCGCTACCGCGGCAATCAGCGCGGCCGTCGACGTGCCCTGCGCCAGTGTTGCCGTCGCCTGTTCGGTGGCCAGGTTGACGCTGGCATCGAGCACGCCGGGTACTTTGTTCAAGGCTTTTTCCACCCGTGCCGAACAGCTTGCGCAGGTCATGCCGATGATGTCGAGTTTCAGCGATTCGGTCGGCACGCTGAAGCCGGCCTTTTCGATGGCACGCTGCACCGACGCCATATCGGTGTCGCCCACAACCGTCGCGATCTCGGTCGCCAGATTGACGGTGGCCTCGGTCACGCCCGGCAGTTGCTTGAGCACTTTTTCCACCCGCGCGGCGCAACTTGCGCAGGTCATGCCCTGGATGCCGACAGATAGTGGGTTGGTCATGTGCAAACTCCTGTGGATACGGTTGAGTGCACCATAAACCTTGCCATCATGGCAAGGTCAAGCCCATCGGCCGCGGGTCAGATCAAGGGACGTGCACGTAGCGGCAGGGCGTAGTAATCAGCCAGGCGAGCCATGGCGGCCGGATTGGTCAGTTTGAGCCAGCCGTTACCAAGGGTATAGAGTCCCATGGCCTGCAGACGTTTCAGGGTTTTGTTGGTGTGCACCAGCGACAGGCCGAGCGCATCGGCGATGTGTTGCTGGATCAAGGGAAAGGGCACGCCGTCGGGGCCGCCCAGGCCGACGCTCTCCGCCCGTTTGTACAGGTGGATCAACAGCATGGCGATGCGTTCCGCCGCCGACCGCCGGCCTACCGACAGCAGGTTCTCGTCGACGATCAATTCCTCGTGCGCGCACAGCCAGGTGATGTCGAATCCCAGTCCAGGGTGGCTGCGGTAAATGTCCCAGAGGCGCTCATTCGGAAAGGCGCACAGGGAGACGTCGGTCAAGGCCTCGACGCCGTGCGGCGAGGCCTGCCCCAGCTGATGCTGCAGGCCGATGAAGTCGCCCGGCAGAAGAAAATTGAAAATCTGGCGCCGACCGTCGCTCAACGTGCGATAACGGAAGGCCCAGCCCGACAGCAGCGTATAGAGCGTGCTGCTGGCATCGCCTTCGCGCACGATTCCTTGGCCGGCCTGTACCGGTATCTGGCGTTGCTTGATCGCCTGGATAAACTCGATCTCCGCTTCGCTATTGGCGGAAAAGGCGCCGGTTTTGCGCAAAGGACAGGCACTGCAAGGGGTGAGCTGATTCATCAATCGATACCGGTAAACAGGCCGCAGGAATCGTAAGGGATTTCGCGTAACGACAAGTATGTCTTTTCACATTGTTGCCACCCCGGCCATCGATTATGTTGCACTTCCGCTACCGGAAACCCATCGCATGCCGAATGCCTATCAGTTGATCTATCTGAGTCGCCTGGCCGAGGCAGCCTCGCCTGCTTGCGTGGCCGAAATCGTACGGGTGGCGCGCCAGCGCAATCTGGCTTTCCACATCAACAGCCTGCTTGTATTCGATGGCTGGCGATTTTGCCAAACGCTCGAGGGCGAGTACGCAGTGGTATGCGACCTGGCCGATCGCATTCGCCGGGATGAACGGCATACCGGCTTCCGGGTGCTGCATCAGGCGGAATCGTCGGCAGAGAATCTGTTTGGCCGGAGCAGTCTCGACTATGCCTTGAGCTATGACGATAGCTTGGGCGGTCTCGAGGCTGTACGTGGCCCGGAAACGCTTGTCCTGCTCTCCGGACTGTTGCCCAGGCTGGATCGGGAGCCGGCCCGTCCCGATCTGTGAATTGCTGCCGTTACTTTTTCGGCTGATTCCTACGCGGGCCTGCAACCGCTTCCGACTGTAGCCTCCCCGCCGCTCATCCACACTGCCCCTACAGGCTCGGATCCACTCCCTTCCGCTTCAGGTGCGCGAGCCAGGGTCTGTCATGCCGGGCATCCGCCGGGCATGTATTTCGAACAGGAGAAATGTCATGAAACCCAATACGAGCAAATCCGGAATTCAGGGCGAGGGCAATTACGACTCCGCCAAGAAATACGACGAAGAAACGCGTGCCTTTGCCGAGTCCGGCAAGGTCGAGCAGGCGGCGAGAGCTGCCGCCCCGCGCAATGCACAGGAGCAGGAGGACATGCAGCGGGCCGAGCGCGAAGGACGATCGCATGCCAAGGGCGACCCGAAAGGTGAGCGAGGCGAGGAGCCCGGCCGTCCCAAGCCGACAAAAGAAGCGCCGGGCAAGCATCCCGATGGCCGCAACCCCATTCCGGAAAAAGTGCCCGGACGCTGAGTCCGCCCACCTGTCACGCCAATTCAACCAATCGAATCAGGAGATACCCATGAATATGTTTGCATCAAGCCCCATCCTCTCATCCAGCACCATTTCGGGCGACAAGGTCGTCAACCGCCAAGGCGAAGATCTGGGCGACATCAAGGATCTGATGATCGATGTCGAGAACGGTCGCGTCGCGTATGCGGTTCTGGAATTCGGCGGTTTCCTCGGTTTGGGCAGCAAGTTGTTTGCCGTTCCCCTTTCCGCGATGGAACTCGACCCGGGAAACCATCGCTTCATCTTCGATCAGAGCAAGGAAACGCTGAAAAACGCGCCCGGGTTCGACAAGGACGACTGGCCGAATTTTTCCGATCGCGATTGGGGTACGAATGTCCATGCGCATTATGGCGTCCGCCCCTATTGGGAGTAATGGGCTTCCGTCCTCGCCTGTATGGAGCGGGACGGCGTCTTTACTATCCACCCGGCGGGATTGCCCGCAGGATTTTCGGCTTATTCAAGGAGTTCCCGTGAACAGTTCAACACACTGGGGCGTCTGCATGTCCTGCAAATGGTGGCAGATCGAACCGAGCGCCCATGTGGAGAATGCAACCCATGGCCTATGTATCGACGCAACACTCCAGCCTTATACGTTGCGCGTATCGGGCCGCAGCGGATGCACCCGATATGCGCAGGGCGAGCCGGCACGAGCCCAAGGATCCGGTGCGTGTCCGCCCACCGCCGAGCCGGTTCGTTGACGTACGCGCGGGCCATCGTCCCTTCCGGTCACCCGGAGAGGGGGACGTTAAAGCGTGATCACGCTGAGGAAGGAAACCTCATGCCAAGAGGAAGCAAATCGAAGTACACCGACAAGCAGAAACGCCAAGCTGAGCACATCGAAGACAGCTATCGCGAACGCGGTGTCCCGCAGGACGAAGCCGAAGCGCGTGCCTGGGCCACCGTCAACAAAATGACGGGAGGGGGCAAGAAAAGCGGTTCGGGGCGAGGCAAGGAGGTCGATCCGTCGCCGGCCAGAACGGGCGGCAAAAAGGGCGGCGCCGCCACGGCCGGGCGCAGCGCGGCGGAACGCAGCGCATCGGCGAAGAAGGCTGCAGAAACACGCACCCGCCATGCCGCCGCCCGCAAGACAGCGACCTGAAGCTGGTTGAAGGGGCGGCGTGACGCTGCCCTCGCTTACAACGCCTCCACCCGTTGGAAAAAGGCATTCAGTCCCGGTCAGTGCGGACCTACTTCGTCGCGCAAGGGCGCTTACAGTTTTCTCGGCCGTGTCGGATACCGCCTTCCCCGCGCAGCGCCTAACGTTGACATACCGAATCGTGCGTGACGCCGACGGCGCAAGTTTGTGCCCGGGGTGTGCACGTTCGATTGGGTCATGTTCAAGCCCATTTATTATTGAAGGAGATTTCCATGAAGCTCAGTCCCGCAATTTTCCTGGCGCTCGGTTTTGCCGTTTCTGGGGCCGCCCCTTTGTACGCCGCCGATTCGAGCGGCCACTCACAGAGTCCGTCCAGCACCTCCCCCGGCATGACCGACGGGGCACAAAAAAACTACCAGGATGCCCTGGATAACTGCAACAAAAAGACCGGTGCGTCCAAGTCCAACTGCATGAAAAAGGCAGCGGAGGAAAAATGCAAGGACATGACCGGCAAGGCCAAGTCGACGTGCATGAAGAATGCGACGAGCTCACATCCCGGGTCGTCTGGCAATGCCTCAGGCATGAAACGCCATCAGGACGGCCGTGCGACCGACATGCCGGGCGGTGCGCCCATGGAAGGCCCCGCCGGTGGTTCATCCGGACAGCCTGGCTCGCAAATGAGTACGCCTGGTGGTTCGCCATACGGTTCTCCCACCGGTTCGCCGAGTGGTTCCTCCAGTGGTTCCCCGAGTGGTTCCACCAGTGGTTCCACCAGTGGTTCCACCAGTGGTTCCACCAGTGGTTCCACCAGTGGTTCCGGTTCGTATTAACGATAAAACTAGTTAGCCAGCGTACGCAGGTCGTGGCGCCGTATATCGCATGCGCCACGGCCTTGCCCTGCCTGTGCCCACCTCTGCAGGGCGTGGGCAAGGGCGTCAGTATCGGCCTACATCGTCGAGAACGAAAACTGACAATTTTCTCGGCGAATGCGGATGGTGAGCATTCAGCGTGAACCCTAGAGTGCTGCTTATGCCGAGCCAGCCGACAGGCTGTCTGCCACCGAATGGCCCGGCCTGTTCACCAACCGATCCAATGAAGGAGTCTGAAATGAAATTACGTAACGCGATGTTCATTGCCCTGGGGCTCTCCATCATGGCCCCGCTGTATGCCGCCGACATGAAGGATGTCATGGAGGATCGAGCCGAGGCCCGTCACGATGCCGCCAAGGATCAGGCCGAAAGGAATTACGACGTGGCCAAGGACAATTGCAAAAAAATGTCCGGCAATGCGAAGGACGTCTGCATGAAGGATGCGAAGGCCGCCTACGTCGGCGCGAAGGCCCAGGCCAAGGCGAATGAGAAAGCGACCAAGAGTCAGGCCGAGGCCAACGAAGACAAGATGAAAGCCGATTACAAGGCTGCCAAGGAGCGTTGCGACAGCCTGTCGGGCAGCGCCAAGGATGCCTGCGTCAGCGAGGCGAAAATGAAATACATGCAGTAGCAGGTGGACTCCCGATGCACCGTTCCGGCGGTGCACGCCAATGGGTTGGGCGCCGTACCCCTGCCAAACGGCTTCCCGATCCCCGCCCGCTGTCTCGTGCGGACGAATCCAGATTGCCTAGAGGAGAGAGTCCATGGCCAAGCCGAAGCATACGTCCCAAACACCTGCGAAAAGTAGCATCTCCAGCCGTTCCTTTGAGCACGCGGGCAACGGGGGTGAACTGCATCAGATGACCGACCAGCGCGATCATACGCTCACGACCAACCAGGGCGTGGCAATTGCGGACGATCAGAATTCGCTTACTGCCGGCGAACGTGGGCCTACGCTGCTCGAGGATTTTGTCCTTCGCGAGAAGATCACGCACTTCGACCATGAGCGCATCCCCGAGCGGATCGTGCATGCGCGCGGCTCGGGCGCGCACGGCTATTTCCAGGCCTATCGCGATCTCGGCGATCTCACCTGCGCGGCATTTCTGTGCGACCCGGATGTGCAGACCCCTGTGTTTGCCCGTTTCTCCACAGTTGCCGGCGGGGCGGGGTCGGTCGACCTGCCGCGCGACGTGCGTGGGTTTGCCGTCAAGTTCTACACGCAGGAAGGCAATTTCGATCTGGTGGGCAACAACATCCCGGTGTTCTTCATCCAGGATGCGATGAAATTTCCCGATCTGATTCACGCCGCCAAAATGGAACCGGACCGGGGCTATCCCCAGGCCGCGACTGCCCACGACACCTTCTGGGACTTCGTTTCGCTCATGCCCGAGAGCATGCACATGATTCTATGGGCCATGTCCGATCGGGCGATCCCGCGTTCGCTGCGCATGATGGAGGGGTTCGGGATCCATACCTTTCGCTTTGTCAACGCGAAGGGGAAGTCGACTTTCGTCAAGTTCCACTGGCGTCCCCGCATCGGTTCGGCTTCCGTCCTGTGGGACGAAGCCGTGAAAATTTGCGGCGCGGACCCGGATTTTCACCGGCGTGACCTGTACGAGGCGATCGAGCGTGGCGATTTCCCGGAATGGGAGCTGTCCGTACAGGCATTCGACGAGGCCACCGCCGAGTCCTTGCCCTTCGACGTGCTGGATCCGACCAAGCTGATACCGGAAGAAAGCATTCCGCTGCAGCCGATCGGAAAGATGGTTCTGAACCGCAACCCCGACAATTTTTTCGCCGAGACCGAGCAGGTCGCCTTCCATCCGGGGCATATTGTTCCGGGTATCGATTTCAGCGACGACCCCCTGCTGCAGGGCCGGCTGTTTTCCTATCTCGACACCCAGCTGTCGCGGCTTGGCGGTCCCAATTTCCATCAGCTGCCGATCAATCGGCCGCGCTGTCCGATGCACAATTTCCAGCGCGATGCCGTCATGCAGACGGATGTTCCCCACGGACGGGTGAACTACGAGCCGAACAGCCTGGCGCCCGAATCGCCGAAAGAAAATCCGGCGGCCGGATTCGACACGCATCCTGCCACGCAAAGCGGCGACAAGCTGCGTGTGCGTCCGGAGACCTTCAAGGACCATTACAGCCAGGCGCGCCTGTTCTATCGGTCGATGACAGCGCCGGAACAGGACCATATCGTCTGCGCCTTCACCTTCGAACTCGGTAAGGTGGAAACCGTCGCAGTACGGTGCCGGATACTCGGCCATCTCCGCCATGTCGATCCGGAACTGTGCGACAGGGTGGCGCGTGCGCTGGGCATGGAAGGCCAGGCCGACACGATTGCTCCGGCTGCAACCCCCATCGATCTGAGTCTTTCCCCGACGCTCAGCCTGTTGGCGAAGGCCAAGCCCACGCTGGAGGGCCGGAAGATCGGCGTTCTGGTCAGCGAGGGCTACGACCCCACCATTCTGGATGCCCTGCTGACCGCGGCCGAGACCGAAGGTGCGGTGCTGGAAGTGATCGGCCTGCATGTGGGTCCAATCCCATCCAGCACCGGCGAGACGCTCACCCCGCACCATGCCGTGGCAGCCGCTCCCTCGGTCCTGTTCGACACGGTCGTGCTGGCGATTTCAGGGACGGCCGTCGATGCCATGAAGCAGAAGGCGGCAGTGATGAATTTCATCCTCGATGCCTATGCGCATCTGAAAATCATCGGGTACACACCCGATGCGATGCCGCTTCTGGATCGGGCAGAGGTCGCGATCGACGACGGCGTCGTGAAGATGGATGCGCGCGAAGGCGTGGCTTCCTATATCGACGCCGCCAAATACGGGCGCGTCTGGTCGCGCGCCGTGCTTATCCAGGCATAACGCCGGAACGGCCCATTTAACTCAATCCTTGAACGGAGCCCTTGTATGAATCTACCGCAACACGACTTTTCTTCCGTGGCCTCGGTGACAGCCGGCGGCATCAGTACGGCCATGCTCGAGAACATGAGTTTCCCCTACGAACTTCCAGCCTTGCCTTATGCCATGGATGCGTTGAGCCCGGTCATTTCCGAAAATACGCTCCGGTTCCACCATGGCAAGCATCATCAAACCTATATCGATGCCCTCAACAAGGCGATCGACGACACCGAGTTTCAGGCCATGCCGATCAAGGCCATGATTCGGGCTGCCGGCGCGGGCGGGAAAACGGAGATTTTCAATAATGCGGCCCAGGCATGGAACCACGCGTTCTACTGGGACAGCCTCTGTGAAAAAGGAGGGGGCGATCCGCCGCCCATCCTCAAGCAGAGGATCGACGCGTCCTTCGGTTCGGTCGAGGCGTGCCGGCGGGAACTCGTGCATGCCGCCGTGACCCAGTTCGGAACCGGGTGGGCTTGGCTGGTGCTGGACGGTAAGAAAATCAGCGTGATGAAGACCGAGGATGCGGACACGCCGCTGATGTCCGGCATGAAGCCTCTGCTCGCCATCGACGTATGGGAGCACGCGTATTACCTCGACTACCAGAACCGGCGCAAGGACCATGTGGCCGGGGTCGTCGACAAACTCATCAACTGGAAGTTCGCCGCCGACAATCTGGCCTGAAACGCGAACCCATTACACAAGGAAGGAATCCCATGAACAACAGCGAAAGCATCACCCACGACGGAGAAATCCCGATCTACGATGCCGTCAGACACCTCACGCGGGATGAGGTCGAGAAAACCGTCCGGAAAAATGCCGCCACCCGCCAGTTCGACGTTACCGACGAACACTTGGACGTGATTAATTCCCTGATCGAACACTACAAACAGGATTGCAGATCGCGCGACTGTCTCGCCGCGCACGAACACATGCGTTTTCTTGAAGAAGCATACGAATTCAAGGGAGGTGGCAAATATCTGTACCAGCTGTTCGATGCCGTACCGGACACGCGCGGTGTCCTCATGCCGATTCATGAGCTCGCAGGGTTGCCGACTCTTAGGCTGGAACAAGACAAGGGATTCGGAACGGCGTTCTGAACGGATACGCACCCATTGCCAGGTGCGCCGCTCAATGGAGCCGATCCGCTTGTCCGATGACGCCGCGCACGAAGATGGCGGTCGCCCTGCCGCTCGTGACCCTGGCAATCCTGCTCGTGGTGGTGGCGAATGTGACAAACTGGAACGCGCTGCGCGAGCCGATTGCCCATGCGGTTCATGCCAAGACCCACCGCACCTTGCGAATCGGAGGCGATCTCGACATCGGATTGCGATGGCCGTACGTGCGGGTCCACGCGTCCGATGTGACGTTTTCCAATCCATCCTGGGCCAGTCGGCCGAACATGATCGACGTGCGCCATGCGACGGTCGATATCGCCATTCTTCCACTCTTTCGCGGCCAGATCGTGTTTCCGCAGGTGCAGCTCGATCAGGCCGCGCTCGCTTTCGAAAAGAGCCGGGACGGGCGCAGGAATTGGCTGCTCGATCGCCGTCAGCGTGACAGCCAGGCGCGCGTCGCCATTCGGCATCTTGCGGTCGGCGACGGGCGCGTCGAGTATGACGATCCTGCGCAGGGTACGCGCCTGAGCGCGCGGATCACGACATCGCATGGGTCGGACAAGACATCCGCGCCATTGAGGTTCACCGTGCAGGGGCGCTACAAGGGCGAGCCTCTTGTCGCCCAGGGCGCCGGTGACACCATACTGGCGTTGCGTGACGAAACGCGGCCGTACCATCTGAATGTGTCCGGGAAGATCGGCCAGACTGCGGTCAGCGCAGACGGCCGCATCACCAACCTGCTCAAACTGTCCGCGGTCGATCTCCAGATCGTGCTCAGGGGTGCCAGTCTTGCGCAACTCTATCCCTTGGTCGGCGTGGTATTCCCGGATACGCCGCCTTATCGGACGCGCGGTCGCCTGGTGCATGGTCCCCGCCAGTGGCGTTACGAAAAATTCACCGGCGAGATGGGCAGGAGCGACATCGCCGGCAGTCTCAGCATCGATACGGGAGGCCGGCGCCCCCTGCTGGTTGCCCGTCTCGATTCGACGCGCCTCGACATTTCCAATCTGGGACCCCTCGTCGGAGCGGGTCACGCAGGCGAGAAGCCTGCGGTGGCCAAGTCTGTGCCAACCGGTATCCTGCCGGACAAGGCATTTCGCACCGAGCGTTGGAACCGTATGGACGCGGATGTGACCCTCGATGCCGGCTCGATCGATCGTCCCGCAGCCTTGCCGCTCCATCGATTGTCGACGCGTTTGCGGTTGCAGGACGGGCGCCTGAGGCTGGACCCCTTGCGGTTTGACGTGGCAGGCGGAACGCTGGCGGGCGTCGTGACGCTGGATGGACGTGCATCGCCCATACAGGCTGCGGCGAAACTCCAGGCGCGCGCACTCCAGTTGGCCCAATTGTTTCCTACCCTCGATCGTTCGATGGCGAGCATCGGCGAGTTCAATGGAAACATCGATCTGAAAGGACAGGGCGATACCGTCGCATCGATGCTCGGCAGCGCGAACGGACAGGCGTCGTTGGTGATTGACGGCGGTGAAGTCAGCAAGCTCCTGATGGAAACGATGAGCCTTCATCTGCTGGAAATGCTGAAACTGAAAGTCACCGGCGACGAGCCCGTCCGGATCCGGTGCGGAATCGCCGATTTCGCGGTGAAACAGGGCGTCATGCAGCCCGACATCCTGGTCCTCGATACGGACGTCAGCCGCATCGACGGAAGCGGTCGGATCGATCTCGGACAGGAACGCCTCGACCTGACCGTGGTGCCGAAAAGCCGAAAACCCAGTCTGGTCGCATTGCGTACGCCCATCCACGTGCAAGGCAGCTTTGCCCATCCGCAGGCCAGCCTGGACAAGGGCAAGCTGGCCATGCGCGGCCTCGGAGCGCTTGCGCTGGGAGCGGTCAACCCCGCGCTGGCGCTCCTCCCTCTGATCGATGCCGGACGCAACGCCGACAGCGAGTGCCGACGCCTGATCGGGGAAGTACGGACGGCCGGTCGCTAAGTGTCCCCGTATCCGCCGTAACGCCGTATAAATTCATTCATCGATTCCTGTCGGAGGCATGATGGACAATGCGCATGAAACACCCGTCGATGTTGCACGAGGTTCGGGAGAAAACAGTTCCGTCGAAACGCCGGGGCCCGCCCGGATTTCAGCCGACATCCACAGCCTTCCGCTCATCCTGCTGACCGTATTCGCGAGTGTGTTCATTCTCGACTGGGCCCAGGATTTCTTCATTCCGCTGGTCCTGGGCATCATCCTCAGCTATGCGCTTTCCCCCCTGGTCAACCGGTTGCAGGCATGGCATGTGCCGCGCGCGGTCGGGGCCGCGGTGTTGCTGCTGATGATCATGGGCGGCAGCGGTTTCATAGCGTATTCGCTGCAGGATGAAACGGCGAGCATGATCGAAACCCTGCCCGAGGCGGCGCAGAAATTTCGCCATACCCTGAATCGGGAATGGCGCGGCTCCAAGGGGGCGATTGAAAATGTACAAAAAGCGGCGGATCAGATCGAACACGCCGCGAGCGAGACGGCTGTGGCGGTGTCGCCGGCGCCGCGCGGCGTGACCCGCGTCCAGATCGAGCAGCCCAAGTTCAATATTCGGGACTATCTATGGAATGGCACCCGCGGCGTGCTGTCATTCCTGAGCCTCGCCGTGATGGTGTTGTTCCTGGCCTACTTCCTGATGCTGTCGGGCGATACGTTCCGGCGCAAGCTCGTCAAGCTCTCGGGCCCGACCCTCAGCAGGAAGAAGATCACCGTCCAGATGCTGGACGAGATCAGCGCCCAAATTCAGCGTTACCTGCTGGTCCAGGTCTTCACCAGTGTTCTTGTCGGGATCACGAGCTGGCTCGCCTTTCTCTGGATCGGCCTGGAGCATGCCGCCGTGTGGGGTATTGCAGCGGCCATTCTCAACCTCGTTCCCTACCTGGGCGCGATCGTCATCATCGGCGGGACGGCGCTGGTGGGGTTTCTGCAATTCGAGAGCCTGGGCATGGCGCTGGCCATCGCTGCGATCTCGCTCACCATCCACGGCCTGGAAGGCAATTTGCTGACACCCTGGCTCACCGGCCGGGCCAGCCGCATGAATGCGGTGGTGGTCTTCGTCGGTGTGTTGTTCTGGGGATGGTTGTGGGGCGCATGGGGGCTTCTGCTCGGCATGCCGATCATGATGGTCATCAAGTCGGTGTGCGATCGCGTCGAGGAATTCAAATCCGTCGGCGAATTCATGGCGAGCTAAGGCGCTCGTCCGCTCGGCATACCTTCTTTCCTGCACCGTGATCCACAAGCGATCCAGGTCATCCGACACGCGCTTCCTTCATTCCTACATGCGGAAGCGTTTCCTTCTTATACCTGTAGCCACGGACTCTGCCTAGAGTGGACGTGTAGCTATCTGCTGTCGTCAACCGCATCTCCGGGTCGGTCTTGGCGAAAGGATCCTGCCATCCAGTACGGGTCTCCACGGCCGTGGCGAGGATTTCCCTGAGCGGACAGATAGCTACACCACGGCGGAGGGCATACACGGCCATCCGGATTTTTCTTGAACTTGAAAGCGCAAGAGGGAAGTGGTCTTCCTATTTCGATTCCATGGCAACCGGGAGGAGCAACACATGAAGCGAGTGAATCATATGGCGGCAGGGGGCTTTTTGCTGGCCCAGGCATTCTCCGGAGTGGCTTTCGCCGCGTCGGTCACCCTCAGTGGCGATAGCGTTGATTTCACGTTCGACGATACGCTGATGGGGCTCTTTGGCCAACCCGTTCTGAGCGGCGACACCCTGTCTTTCACGCCGGTGGATTTCCAGGCTTCGTCGACCAACGGTGCGGGCTATACGCTTGCCGCCAACACCGCCAACATCCAGATGACGGCCCACAACGGTTATTCGTTCTCCAGCATCGATCTTGCCGAACGGGGCGATTACATGCTGCTTGGCGGCGGCAGTACGGCTGACGTCGCAGGCCAGGTACGGGTCTACGACGTGCTCGACCCTGCGAAGGACACGATGACCAGCATTGCGCCCGATGCGGCCTTGGATCAGACGGGGGGCAACACGCACCCGTGGACCGCTACCGCATCCACAGATCTGTCCGGATGGACCGGTACCCGGACGGTGAATGTATCGTTCCAGAATCTCCTCGTTGCATCGACGAGCGGGTCGTCGTCGCTGGCCTACGTGGACAAGAAATATGGCGGCTTGACGGCGACCACGGCCGCGGTGACGCCCGTTCCCGAGGCGCAGGTCAGCGCCATGATGCTGGCCGGACTGGGTTTGATCGGATGGAAGATCAGGCGGCGCCGCGTTTGAAAACACGCGATGCAAGGCAGGAAGACGGTTGATTGACCGAGGGTCGGCCAAAAAGGCGGTCGACCCGATCGGCCCTGCATCCATTAACCAGCAAAAAGGAAACCATCATGAATGCCAGCAAATTATTTGCAGCCATGCTCGCCGTCAGCACCCTGACGATGGGTGGGTGCGCGGTGACGCGTGAGCAGTCGACCGTCGGACAGTATGTGGACGATTCGACGATCACGACCCAAGTCAAGGCCAGGTTTGCGGAAAGCCCCGTGGTCAGCGCCATGGCGATCAAGGTTGAAACGCTGAACGGGACCGTCCAGCTCTCCGGCTTTGCCAAGAATGCGACGGAACGGGATACGGCCGAATCGATTGCGCGCAAGGTGCCGAATGTGAAGGCGGTCAAGAACGACATCGTCGTCAAACCGTAAGCAGTGGGTGCGCGCCAGATCCCCTGGCGCGTGATTGTGTAGTGCGTGTTGAAAAGGAGAGAACCATGAATTGGGACATTATCGAAGGCAACTGGAAGCAGGTGAAAGGCAAGTTCAAGGAACAGTGGGGCAAGCTCACCGACGACGATTTCGATGCCATCGAGGGACGCCGCGAGCAGCTGACCGGAAAGATCCAGGAACGCTATGGCGTGACCCGCGATGACGCCGAGAAGCAGGTCAAGGAATGGCAAAACCAGGCCAAGGACGACTGGTTCCATTGATCGTCCATCGGCGGTTTCGCTAGCAACGGCAGGCAGACGGGATCGACTCGATGCCGGCGTCCTCCCGTTGCGCTGCCGCACCATGACGCCCCATGATCACGATCCGCACAGGCCAGGCGCCAGCGATGCTGGATCGTCAGACCTTCGGCCAGCGATTCCGTATGGCCTATGCCGATCCCTTGTACGAGACAGTTGCCGACGCACTCGAACGCCTCGAGGAAATCGCCTGGCAGGCGTATGTCACCGGCAGGAAATCGCCCCGCACCGAGCGTGCCGGTGCGGATTTCGAGAACCCCGATTTCGAACTGTCGAGCGAATGGCTGGCTACCCGGCGCCGCGTGCTGCAGGCACAGGAGAAATGGAGTTGCCCGGAGACGCCCACACGCGTCCTGCTGGTTTGCGGTGCGGCCCGGAACGACGGGACCTGTCCCGGCGAGATGTCGAAGACGTTTCGCCTGCTCAGCCGCATTCGGGAAACCGTCATGCAGGACGGGGTGGAGACCGACGTGCTCGACCTCAGCCTCCTGGCGTCCGAATATGGCCGCCACATCCACCCGTGCAAAGGCTGCGTGTCGACCGCCATGCCCTTGTGCCACTGGCCCTGTTCCTGCTATCCGAACCACGGACTGAACCAGACGAACGACTGGATGGCCGAGATCTACGAGCGCTGGACGGCTGCCCATGCCGTCGTCATCGTCACCCCGGTTTACTGGTACCAGAGTCCAAGCCCGCTCAAATTGATGATCGACCGACTGGTGTGCGCGGACGGGGGAAATCCCGATCCCACACGCACGGCCGGCAAGGATCCGGCCCTGGCCAAGGACCTGGAAATGGCCGGATGGGACTATCCCAAGCATCTGGCGGGACGGGTTTATGGACTGCTGGTGCATGGCGACGTGGCCGGGATTGAAAGCTCGCGCCGCGCGCTGTCTGACTGGCTCGACTGGATGGGGCTGATCGATGCCGGTCCCCAGGCGCGCCTCGATCGCTATATCGGCTATTACGAACCCTATGCCGACAGCCATGACACGCTGGACCGGGACGCAGCCGTGCAGGAAGAAGCCGGCAACGTCGGCCGCGCGGTCGTGCATGCGGTGACCGCATTGCGTGCAGGGCAATGGGCGTCGCACCGGCCGGTCGGGCGCAACCCTCGCCCCAAATAGGGGCAGCGGATTTCTGTATCGGCGAGTGCAGCCTCGCAGGTTTCGCCGCACCGTCGGATCGGTATCCGGGAAAGGAGCGATATGAAAATCAAGCGTGTGATATTCGGCGAACGATCGCTGACCAAGGTGGCTGGCCTCTTCATGAACCGGAGCGGAGCGGAGGATGCCGCACAGCAGGTGAAACACACGGCGGGTCTCGACGATGCCCAGGTGAACCTGGTGGGGCCGCCCGATGGAACTACCCTCAACAGCCCGGCATTTTCCAGCAAGCTGGAACCCGAACAGGCGGGCATCTGGCGTACGCTCGTGAGAGCGCACCTGGTGTCGGGCGCCGCGGGCGTGGCAGCCGGCATCCTGCTTTATCTGGGTTTCATCGTGGCCGGCAATGCCGCCGTCGTGAGTACGGCCGGCATGAGCTTCGCGGTCTTTGTTTTCTTCGGTGGGGTGTTGGGGCTTCTGGTGGGCGGCTTATTGACGGCGCGCCCCGATCATATCCTCGTGATCACGTCCGTGCGGCGGGCCATTCGTAAGGGCCGCTGGGCCGTCGTCATCCATCCCGTGACGCAAGCCCAGATCGACCGGGCCGTGAGCGAACTCCGCGGACGCAGCTATCGGGTCGTGCGCAGCCTGTAAAGGCAGTCCACACGGCCCCACGTTCGTGTCAGCCACGGTCATGGAGAATGTGGGGAAACAAAGGCATGGACTGGCGTTCGGTTTTCGTTCCCACGGTTCCGCTCCTGGAGATCATCCTTCGCGGCACAGTGATTTATCTTTTTCTCTTTTTCATGCTGCGGATTTCGCGGCGCGAAACGGGGGGAATGGGGATTTCCGATCTTCTGGTCGTGGTGCTTGTCGCCGATGCTTCACAAAACGCCATGGCCAGCGAGTACAAGTCGATCACCGAGGGACTGGTACTGGTGGCGACGATCGCGTTCTGGGATTTCTTTCTGGACTGGCTCGGTTACCGGTTTGCCTCCGTCGAGCGCTTGCTTCGTCCTGCTCCGCTGCTCTTGATCAAGAACGGCCGTCTGCTCAGGCAAAACATGAAACGCGAACTGATTCGGGAAGAAGAACTGATGGCGAAGCTGCGTGAGCACGGTATCCGCGAACGGGAGCTGCCTGATGTCAGTCAATGCTATCTGGAAGGTGATGGACGAATCAGCGTCATCAAGCGTGCGTCTAACTGAGCAGAGACGGCCTACGTCTCCTCGGGGTGGGAATCGGGATAGGGCTTGCTGCGCAATTCATGCCGGGCCTGCTTCGCCAGGTCCGTGTAACGGGCCCGAATGCGTTCCAGATCCTCCGGCTCGAGCTCTTCCAGATCAAGCAGAGAATTTTGTGCTTCGTGTGCCGCGCGAATCAGCTCGTCGAGCTTGATCTGCATCGCTTCGGCATCACGATTTTGCGTGTTCTGGATGAGGAACACCATCAGGAACGTGATGATGGTGGTGCCGGTATTGATGACAAGTTGCCAAGTGTCGTTGAAGTCGAAGAGAGGCCCGCTCAGGCCCCAGACAACGACAACGCAAAGGGCAAGCATGAAAGCACGGGGCCCCCCCATGATGCGGGCTGCCGTCTGGGCGAACCGCGAGAACCGGCTGCCGTTGTTGAGCGCGCTCATTCGGCTTTCCGCAGCAGGCGCACACCGTTCGCGGGGCCAACGGCTTCCTTGTTGCAATGTGGCTTGGCTGGCTTACGCCCGGGGCTGTGTCTCATGACCGTCCTTTTGCGCGGATTCGCACACCGTGCCGGTATGTTAGGGAAAAACCTGCGCCCTCATCACCAGCCGCCGCCGAGCCCATTGTAGGAGGCTTCTCATGTACTTGTGGGCGCATCCTGATAAAGCCTGGCTGCAGCTGCATGTACGTTCGCGGGATGAAAACTCACATAGCGCTTCACTAAAATCAAGGCATGGAAAATGGACGTCTACGCATGGCCGGAAAAAACACTCGGAGTCGTCGGTGGCGGATCCGTTATCTACTGGTTCCCATCCGCGCCGGCCGTAGTTGGGTGGCTCACCATCTGACGACACATGGCGCAGCCCTGGCCTATTACGCCGTCTTCGCGCTGTCGCCGATCCTCGTCATCGCCGTGTCGATCTCAGGCCTGTTTTTTGGCCGTGACGCTGTTGCGGGACGGATCGTCGCCCAGATGGATGGCTTACTGGGCCACGCCGGCGCCAGTCTGGTGCAGAGATTGCTGGAAGCGAGCTATCTGTCCGGCCAGGGAGGTATCGCTGTCCTGCTGGGTCTCGCCGGCATGCTGATGGGCGCCACGGGGCTGTTCGTTGAAATGAGCGCCGCCTTCGAACGGATCTTCGACGCGAAACGACAGTACCGTCACGTGATGGCGGTACTGCTGATGGATCGCCTGCGCGGACTGGCCATCATTATCGGCGTCGGCTTTCTACTTATCGTCTCGCTGCTGGCGAGTACCGCGACCATTGCATTGGGTAGTTACCTGACGCGGGGCTTCGGCACCTGGCTAAAGCTTGCCGGCGTGTTCCAGGTCATGGTGTCGCTGGCCGCCATGACCGCCCTGGTACTGTTGCTCTACCGCCTGCTCATACCGGTTCGGTTGCCGCGCCGCATTCTGCTGACGGGCGCCGCGATATCCGCGGCGCTGTTCGAGGTGGGAAAATGGGGAATCGGACTGTACCTGGGGCGTGGAGCGATCATGAGCACGTTCGGGGCGGCCGGTTCGCTGGCGGTGATCCTGCTGTGGGTCTATTACGTGTCGCTGATCATGCTTTACGGGGCGGAGATCACCCACCAGTTGTATCGCCTGCATCGGATCCGCCAGCGAGCGGCAGGATGTGTGGTTCGCGTCAGTCGTTGAAGCAGCGCCCGTAAGGAAAGCCATGGCGAAAATCGGCTCAGCGACGCGCCGGATGAGGCGCCTTTCAGGCCGCCCCCGGATGGCTTTCGCGATGATCCGGTTTTCGCTGAGCAGGCCCGACCGGCCTCAGCCCGCCAGCGCCTCCGCATCCGCCATCAATTCTTCCTTGCGGGCTTGCAGGGCGTCACGCATTTTCACCAGGTCGACTTTCGACGCACGTGCTTTCGGAAACATTTCATTGCGCTCTTCCTTGACGTGGTGGTCGATGTACTCGCCCAGTACCGTCACTTTGGCGTCATAGAGCGTGTCGCCCGGTGTCATTGCCTGAATCTGGGCAATCAGTTCCTTGGCGCTGGCGTGCTCGACGCCGGCTTCGTCCATCATGAGATCTTCCTTGATCGCCTTGCGCACAGCGGGGTAGAAAATTTCGTCCTCCAGCTGGGTGTGCACGGTCAGTTCCCGGCAGATTTTTTCCGCCAGCTGACGTTTCTTTTCCCTGGAACTGCCACGCGCTTCGGCCAGTTCCTCGTATTCCGTAAACATCTTCTTGACGGCCTTGTGGTCGGCGTCAAGGAAATCGCACGCGTCTTTCTGCTTGGTGGTAGCCATATTTTCCTCCGGAAAAGAGATGAACAAACGAACCTCCAGACGGTTGTCCGACAAGGTACTTTGCATTAAACGAGGTGCTCCGCCTGTACACAATCGCCTTCCCCCCAACTTCGTGTCAGACAATCCCGAATAAGAAACGGTACGGTGAAAAAGAAACACGCGGGAGCGCGAGTGACGGGCTTTAAGCCCCGGGGGATTCATGATTTATTCCCAGCGTAGGGCGGTATCCGGGGGGCTTGCCGAATCCCGATCGGTCACGCCGCAACAGGTCTGAAGTGGCAGGCGGATGTATACGTTTAGGCGCGCTGTTTAGGCAAAGCTGGGCAGACGATCCCTTATGCTCTAGAAGGATTTGCCTTTTCTCGGGTCAGGCGGGCGCGGCTTGCTATCCAGGTATTGGGCCACATCCCAGGCTTCCTGCTCGCTCAGCGAGTTGCCTTTTCCCAGCGGCATGTTCGCGTGGACGAATGCGGCGGCATTCTTGACCTTGGACATACCGGCGCCGCCGTTGAATGAATTCTTCCCCCACAGCGGCGGGAATACGGTGCGGCCGCTCATTTCCGTTCCCTGTCCGTCGGCGCCATGACAGAGGGCACAGTTGGCCTCGAACACCTGCTTCCCGCGTGCCGCATCCGGCTTCTGCTGCGGTTTTGGAAGCTGGGGATAGCCGCGTCCCTTGAGTTCGACCCCGAGCGGCGCGCCCTTGGCCAGCCAGTAGCTGTAGCTGACCAGTGCCACCATTTCCTTGCTGTCGGGGGCCGGCGCTTTTCCGTTCATGCTGAAGCGGAAGCATCCGGCGAGACGCTCTTCATAGGTGTTGACGTGCTTGTTCTTGTCGCGATAGGCCGGAAACATGCCATACGCGGCCCACAAGGGCGCCGAATCCGCCTTTCGGCCGGCGCCCAGATGACAGTTCACGCAATTGAGCTTGTTGTCGACATATTGGCGCGCATAGGTCTGGGTGTCGGTGAAGATGGCCTTGCCCAAACGAACGGCTTGGCCGAATTCGCCGGTGGGCATGGTCTCGTCGGGCGGAGGCGAAAAATCGACCTGGATGGTCTTGGCGTTGCGCAGTCTGGCAGGGTCGGGCGTTTGCTCGATCACTTTGGGCATGTCCGTGCCGGGCACCTTGCCATGGTCCGAGGTACCTGCTGGTGGCGCGGCCGCCGCAGGCGGCGGAGCGGTCTCGGCAACGAGGGTAGCCGGGATCGTGATGATGCCAGCCACCACGAGCACTCCGCTGACGGCCATCACGATCCAGCCGGGATGGAATTTTCGCGTCTGCTTCTGGCTTTCGTACCAGGTTCTGAATGACATCATTTCTCCTTCCCTGGGCGCGACGGGTTCTCGAGATACCGGCTGACGGCGGCGATTTCCGCGTCGCTCATTTTCTCGGCGACGGCCTGCATCAGGCCCAGCGGATCATTGGTTCGCTGGGCCGCTCTCCAGGCGTTCAGCTGGGTCTGGGTGTAGGCCATGGGCTGGCCGGCGAGGGCGGGGAAATGCGGTGGAACGCCTTCGCCCGCGATACCGTGGCAGGCGAAACAGGCGGGCATTTCCTTGGTCCAGTCGCCTTCCGTGGCGATTTTCAGCCCCTGCGCGTATTGAGCCGATGGGGTGTGCGGCGCGCCCGCCTGCTTCCAGCCGGGGAGGCCGGCATAGTAGTCGGCGGCATCGCGCATCTGCGCGGCGCTGAGCGAACGGGCGATCGGCGCCATGACAGGATTTTTACGCTCGCCGCCGGCAAACGCCTGGAGCTGCTTCAGCAGATAGGCCTGGCTCTGTCCTGCGAGCCGCGGAAACCCGGCCGCTGCCTGGCCTTCTCCCTGGGCACCATGGCAGGTCATGCAGGCGGGGGTGCCGCCGTTACCTTTCTGCGCGAGCGTGGCGCCGGCAAGACCATCGGCGTGCGCCAGCGACGCGCCTGTCACGACCCACGTAATCGACGCGACGCCTGCGAGCAGGGACGTGATGCGGGCGGGAGGGCGGGCAAGGCGAGGCAGAACGCGAATCCTTGATCCCGGTATCCAGGCAACGATGAACGACAGTGGCATGGAGGGGCTCCCATTGGTTGGCCGAGTAGACAGAATAGAGGAACCCCGAGTGGCCTGCAGTCAGTCTAGCGTCAGGCACGCGGTAGGACATGTCTGACAGCAGCGCATCCGTGCGATGCCGGAATACGGTTGCGTGAGCGTTGCGGGCCTTACCCGATGGTTTTGCCCGGTTGGAGCGGGTCGAAATCCACCCAGTCGCCGTCGCGCAAGGTGCCCTCGATTTCTTCTACCTCGTCTGCATATTCGCTCAGGATCTCGATCGCGCTGTCCCGCCGGGCTGGGGCATCGGCCGCAACCGCCAGCAGCATGCCAGGTTCGCGGGGCGGCGGACTGTCCGGCTCCTGCGTCTCGTTTTCGTCCATGCTTTTCAGCGCGCCCACCAGGGCGCCGGCATAGGCGCCGACTGCGGCCCCGAGCAAGGGCCCAACGGGTCCGAGCGTGGGGAGCGTCGCCACGCCGACCAGCGTACCGGCCCCCAGCCCGCCGGCGGCCCCCGTCATCGCGCCGGAACCGGCCTCGTGCGTACCCGGCGATTCGTCCAGATCGCCGCCCACCGGGTGGATGGCGTGCTGGCCGTGCGGATTGACGTACACCAGACACATCTCGGGCTTGCGGAATCCGACCCGCCCCAAGTCGCGTACCGCGGAATCTGCGCTCGATAGCTGCTGGAAACGGCCGACGATCAATGTACTCATCACAAGCTCCTTTCTAGGGTGGCGGAAATGGACTGGCGGAAGCGGGCTACAGCCAGTATTCGAACCGCCGAGCGACCCATTCCTCCATATGCTGCAGGGGAGAACGGCGTTGCCAGCGGGCAGGTTCGATCAGGGTGGAAGCCGCCCGATCCCGGTCGAACATGGCTTCCATCTGCCGTGAGAAATGGGTGCCCAGAATCACGGCATTGATTTCGTCGTTGTGCAAATAGCTTCGCCAGTCGAGATTGGTCGAACCGATCGTCGCCCATACACCGTCGATCGACGCCGTCTTGGCATGCAGGACGGTATCGCGGCGCTCGTAGATCCGGACGCCGGCGCGCAGCAGTTCGGTGTAATGCGACCGTCCGGCCTGGAAGACCAGCCAGGAATCGCTTTTTCCGGGCAGGATGAGTTGCACGTCCACTCCGCGGCGTGCCGCGCCGATCAAGGCGCGAACCAGATGGGGATCCGGCACGAAATAGGCATTGGTCAGATGGACGAAACGCTCTGCGTGGTCGATGGCGGACAGCAGAGTGAGATAGATCGGACTGGCAGGTTCGTCCGATTCGCTGGCGATGGCCCGTACGATTTCATCGCCCTCGGTGACGAGTTTCGGGAAATAGTGTTTCTCGGGCAGCGGCGGGCCTTTTTGCCGTGCCCAGGTGTCCATGAAATCTTTCTGGAGCTCGGCGACGACCGGACCTTCGATCTGCAGTTGCGTGTCGCGCCACCCGACCTGGGATTTGCCATGCTTCTTCTTGGGCGATCGGGAGAACGAGCCGCTCGAATACGATTCGCTGATATTGATCCCGCCCAGAAAGGCGACCCGGCCATCCACCACGAGCAGCTTGCGGTGGTCGCGGTTGTTGAGCCGCCATTTCCGCTTGTGGGCGTTCGCCGGGTTGATCGGGTTGAACTCGAGAATCCGGATGCCGCCCTCGCGCAGACGATCGAAGAATTCCGCAGGGGTGTCCAGGCAGCCGACGCTGTCGTAGATCACGTTGACCTGAACACCCGACGCCTGTTTGGCCAGCAGCAGGTCGGCAAATTCGGTGCCGATCCTGCCGTCGTCGAAGATATAGGTTTCCAGGTTGATGACGTGCCTGGCGGCGCGGATGGCCGCAAACATGGCGGCATAGGTGGCAGGTCCGTCCTGCAGCAGGCTGAGCTTGTTGCCCAGCACCAGCGGACTGTCCTGGTTCAGCGCCTCCTCGACAGCAAGATGCCTTTTCAGGATGGCGTCATCGCCTGAGGCGGCTTTCAGGGTATCGATGATCTGCCTGCTTGTTTGCGCCGAAACCTGGCCGTGGGCGTTTTCAAACGCCACGGGCCCCGACTCGGGTATCGGGTGCATCGTCTCAGGCAGCGTCGGGTGCAGCGTGGCACAGGCTGCAAGCGAGGCGATGGCGAGCAGGGCCAGCCATTGGAACAGGCCCGGAAAGAGCAGGGTTCGGGAATGGCCGACAGCGGGTGAAGTCAATCTCCGCATGTTTCATTTTCCGGATCCGCTCGCGCGAGCGGGATGGATCGGTTTACGCCCGGCGCGAGCTGCTGCCATCAACCAGTCGAGAGCGTGAGCGCCGGGCGATGGCACGAGGGCAAGCACCTGCCGCGCAAGCAGGCCGACCAGCACCGATCCGCTCAAACTGCGCCAGGGTTTCCAGTACATCAGTATCATGCCTGCCAGCATGCCCCCGCCGAGACTGGCATACGGGTTGTCTGCCACAACCCGGCGTGCAACCGGGAGAGCGCTCCGGGCTAGTTGGTCGAGCACTCCCAGTGCGCCGGGTGCGTGATGATCCCGCAGGCGGGCGAGCCGTTGTCGCAGGATGGCGCGGTTGAGCGCCAGCCGATCCTCGGGGTCGGTGGGATGATCCGTTTGGATTCCGGGTACAGGCGTCGTCATTGCGGTTTCTTCCAGCCAGCCAATTGCATGTCGTCCGCGACTTGGGCGCGCACGCGCCTAAACGCCGGGTATCCCGGCGTGTCGCTCTTCAGGCGCCAGGCTCCGAACGCGGCAACGGCCAGGGGTATGAGGGGCACTGTCCACAGCAGCCAGTACCAGCCTTCGTCAGCCGCATGCAGCATCAGGGCGATGCCTGCAAACATTACAGCGAGCAGGACGCCCGCACCCAGCAATAACAAATAACCCAGGCGCCGGAGCAGGCGCGCCTGCAAGTGCATCGCCTCCTGCCGAATGAGCGCGGAATAGGCGGCTGCATGCTCGGCCAGGAGGGCTGGCTCGTCCAGCAATATCCTGAGCAGAGGCGGCCACATCCTTCAGCGCCCCTTCCCATGGCGCAGGCCCATCACGAATGCCCGTGACGTTTGCCGACCGTCCCTGCGAGCATGGCGATCGCTGCGCCCGCCGCGGCCGCCATCAACAGGGACTTCAAGGGCTGGGCCTGCACATATTGGGCGGCCTGGTCGGTCGTGTGGCTGAGGGCTTCGCGGACTTGCGCAGCGCTGTTGCGGAAAATTTCCTTGCCTTGGGCGGCAGCTTCGGCTGCACCCGCCTTTGCCTCCTCCAGCGAGCGGTTAACGTGCTCTTTGGCTGCATTGCTGCCGGTGTCGTTCTGCGAATTCGGGGTCTTGGGATTGAGAGTTGTCGGTTCCATGGAAGCGTTCCTTTAATTAATAAACGTGAAAAGAAAAAGGCGAGCCAGCATCTGATTGCAGGCCTGGAGTGATCGTAAGCCTGGACCGGAGCGATTCGAATGGGTGTATGCCGCGACCCCTTGTCCGTCAATGCTTTGATCGTGTGTAGGCGACATCCGACGGAATGCCTGAGGCTGGATGGGGTCGGACGAGGCTTACAGGGGGAGGAACCGTTTGCCGGGATGCGTCGTGGTGTTCTCCGACAGACGCTTTCTATTCCCCGATTCAGGATGAAGCCATTGCCGTAACGACATCATCTGGAAAACGCATGTCGATGCTGCCGAGCTTCACTCTGTCGCGATCACGCTCCCTCTCCGCCCCCGTGGAGCGGGGATATGGCGGATCGGTGCGGAATCACTGTTCTTGCGCTTTCCCCGTTCCCTGCGGAAGGCGCTTGTCGTGCGCTGGTGCTGTGCCTGCGCTTTTACCGCAATACCCTGTGAGGAGAGATCATCATGCTTAAATGGGCGCTGTTATTTTTCATCGTGTCGCTGATTGCCGGCCTGTTCGGGTTCACTGGCATTGCCGCGGGTGCTGCCGCTGCGGCCAAGATCCTGTTCTATATCGCGGTCGTTCTTTTCGTCGTGTTTCTGCTACTGGGGGTGTTCGCGGCACGGGCAATCAAGTAAGCATGCCTGTCGGTTACGCCGGTGTGTCAGCGTTATCTGACAGGCCTTTCAGTGGGGGCCGATGGTGCGGGCTGGCGCCCGCCTTAAGCTGGTAAGTAACCACTACAGGGAATCTTGTCCTGTTACGCCCCTTCCATTTCCCGTGCAGAAAATTCAGGAGAACGCTCATGTTGTATTACGCACTGGTATTTTTTATTATCGCCATCATCGCCGCCGTGTTCGGATTTTCAGGGCTGGCGGCCGGTGCGGCCGGCATCGCCAAGATTCTGTTTATCGTGTTTCTGGTGATGGCGCTCGCCACCTTCGTGGTCAATCTCATGCGGGGTCGTTGACATGGCTGGGCCCAGATCGGCGGAAGTCCTGCAGAACGGGAGCATGGCATGATCCAGGTCGCCATCGTGGACGATCACCAAATTGTTCGAACCGGATTTCGCGAACTGCTGAATGAAGATTCCGCGATCAGCATCAGTTTCGAGGCGGCGAACGGCGACGATGCGCTTGCTCACTTGCGCACCACGCCATGCGACGTGCTGCTGCTTGATATTTCATTGCCAGGCAAGAGCGGGGTGGATGTGTTGCGTACCGTACGACAGCGCCACCCCGACCTCAAGGTGCTGATTCTGAGCGGCTTCCCGGAGGAAAGCTATGCGTTGGCCATGATCAAGAATGGCGCCAACGGTTATTTGTGCAAGGACTGCGAACAGGCCGAATTGTTGAAGGCGATTCGTACGGTATCGCTTGGGCGCCGCTATGTGTCGCCGCGCACTGCGGAATTGCTTGCAGATGAAATGAGCGGCGGGCGCAGCGGTGAACCGCATGAAATTCTCTCGGATCGCGAGCTTCAGGTTTTTTTGCGGCTGGTGCGCGGCGAATCCGTGTCCGAGATTGCCGAACAGCTGCATCTCAGCGTCAAGACCATCAGTACCTATCGTTCGCGGCTGACCGAGAAGCTCAATGTCACCAGCAACGCGGAACTGGCAACCTATGCAATACGACACGGACTCATTACGCAATAACGCGGCGTCTTATCGGGTGAGTGCCCATCACATGCTTTCCGATACTTCCATGTTGAAAGTTTTTCTGATCGAGGATTCGCTTTTATTGCAGGAGCTGCTCGGCGGCATACTGGGTGAACTCGACGGAGTCGAATTCTGCGGTTGCGCGGAGGGTGAAACCGAGGCACTGGGCCGCCTGGCCGAGACGCCGGTCGATCTGGTGATTATCGATATCGAACTCAAACAGGGCAGCGGTATCGGCGTGCTGGATGCGCTGCAGACGGATTCCGGCTTGTACGGATCTCCGGACAAGGTGGTGCTGACCAACTACGCGCACGCCACCATGCGCCAGCGCTGCGACCGTTTCGGGATGGATGCCTTCTTCGACAAGTCCATGCAGATCAACCAGTTGATCGATTACGTCAACGAAGCCGCAGCACGGAAGCAATCCTTGCCCTGAACCGGACCGGCGCCTGCGCCTCAGGCTGGAAGTGTCACCCGGATCGTGACGCCTGCATCCGGAGCGGAGCGGATGTCGAGTTGCCCTCCATGCGTGAAAACGCGGTGCTTGATGCCAGCCAGTCCATGCCGGGCGAGCTTGGGCGAAGCGGGGTCGAACCCGACGCCGTCGTCCTCGACTTCCAGTTCGATGGTTTCCGCTGTCACGTGCAGCGACACCCTGACATGGCGGGCCTGGGCATATTTTCGGATATTGGTGAACGCCTCCTGGACGATGCGGAACAGGCTCAGCGAGACGTCCTCGGAGAGTTCGGGCTCGGACTCCGGCAATGCCACGACGACGTCGATCTTCTCCTCGCCCTGCCGAAATTCCTCGATAAGCGCCTTCAGCGCCTCGATGAGTCCAAGGTCGTATAGCAGGGCGGGCCGCAGATTGTTGGTGATGCGGCGCTTGAGCGTGATCCCGCTGGACAGGCTCTGGCGGAGACGCACCAGACGTTGTGCAACCAGCGCCTGCGCGTCGGAGGGAAGTTTGCGCTCGATCCAGTCTGCGTCGAGCTTGGCTGCAGTCAGCAGCGCGCCGAGCTCGTCGTGCATCTCGCGCGCCAGATCCAGTTTTTCCGTCTCCCGTACCGTGGTCAGGTAGGTGGCAAGATTGGTCAGTTCTTCGGTACGGCTACGCACTTCGTATTCAAGCCGCTCGTTTTCCTGTGCCAACATGCGATGGATTTTTTCCCGTAGATCCTGTTTCTTCTGCTGCTGCGAGACGACCAGCATCAGCAACAGGAGCGAAGCGCCGGCAAGGACTATCGCGCTGAGGCGGGCATTTTCGAAGCCGTTGGTGGATTGTTTGACGTTCTGCAGATTTCTCGTGAGCAATGCGACTTTCATCGTGGCTTGTTGTTGCCGGTAGGCATCCATCGCCAGCGAATCCTGGGCAAACCAGTTGGTGTCCAGCGCTATCCCGCCTTCCACATGACGGGCGGTGAGTTCCATGCGAGCCGCCAGGTTTTCCGCCCGTTTGACGAGTTGTTCGACGGTGCCTGCCTGCGCACCGCCCTGCTCGTCCCGCTTGATGATTTCCAACGTGTCGTGGATTTTTGGACGGACGCTCTTGTAGGCGTTGAAATAGGCCGGTTCGCGCGTGAGCGCATAGCCGCGAACCGAGGATTGCGCCTCGACCAGAAGCTGGCTCAAACGGTCCAGATGGTCGGCTCGCTGATTCATCAAGCCGAACTCTTTCAGGGCGTCGAGGCCTGCCGAGGCTTGCATGTAGCTCGCCACCAACAGGCCGATCAGAAGCGCCATGCCGACTGCGAGATAGAGGTGGGTGCTGCGCCGCAATCCATCGTCGGATCGCGGCCTTTCATTCAATTGTGCGGGGAGAGGCGTATTCGACATGATTGGGCTTCGCTCGCGGTCTGGATGAGCGTTTGTTTATTGCAGGAATCATCCGACAGGTCAATCCGTTCCATCCGACAGAATCGCCCCGTCGCCGGGGCATATGATGTTTTCACAATCCGGTGAAAAGACAGACTGGCACGGATTGCAAGGGCTACAGCCTATTTCTTGACTTCGGGAGAACATCATGAAAACACTTTTTGCATTCTTAATGTCTTCGGTATTTGTCGTCCTGGCAGGCTGCAATACCGTGGCGGGCGCCGGCAAGGATATGGAACGGGGCGGCGAAAAAGTCCAGGATACGGCGAAGGACGTTCAAAACAAGATGTAAGGGTCGACGGCTCTTATCGCTTTCCCACAGGAGTTCATCCATGCGCAGTGCATCCACTCAGACGGGCCGGCAGAACCGCTCCGGCGAAACGTCCGATCCGGCAGGTTTCCTGTCGGATGTAAAAACACTCAGGGCCCGAGCCCGCAAGCATATCGAGGAAGGCGCCGTGACCGACGACTACGGCATGAACGCGAAGGCCGCGGTCAAAATACTGAATGATGCGCTGGCCACCGAGCTCGTTTGCACCCTGCGGTACCGCCAGCATTCCTTCGTTGCGAAGGGGATCAATTCCGAGCCGATTGCACAGGAATTCCTGGTGCACTCAAACGAGGAATTGGCCCATGCCGACCTGATCGCCAAGCGAATCGTGCAACTGGGCGGTACGCCGGAATTCAACCCAGACAGGCTTGCGACGCTATCGCATGCCGAATACAAGACTTGCGATACGCTTGAAGCGATGATCCGCGAGAATCTCGTGGCTGAAAGAATTGCGATCGAGAGCTATCGGGAGATGGTGCGGTATTTTGCCCAGCATGATCCGACGACGCGCACCATGCTGGAAGGCATCTTGGCGATTGAAGAGACGCATGCCGATGAGTTGTCGGATTTGTTGCACTAAAGTCGCTCGGCGGAGTGCTTCAGGGGGTTCGGCGCTACCGCGGGACGATGCCGGATAAGGCCTTGGGCAGCAGCACCCACATGCGGCCGCGCTGTTTCATGCGGCCGGCGAGTTCGCCGGCTTCGTCGCCGAAGCCCCAGAAGAAATCGGCACGCACGCCGCCCTTGATCGCGCCGCCGCTGTCCTGTGCCATCACCAGCCGGTTCATCGGCTGTGTCGAATTGGGCCGGGTGGTGGCCAGGAAGACCGGCGCGCCGAGCGGAATGAACTTCGGGTCGACGGCGATCGAGCGGCCGCCGGTCAAGGGAACGCCGAGCGAACCGAGCGGCCCGGGCAGGCCGTCGGGCAGTTCGCGGAAAAAGACGAAGCTCGGGTTGCTGGCAAGCAGTTCGGGCAGCTTGTCCGGATGTTTCGCGCCCCAGTCCTTGATGCCTTGCATCGAAGCCTGTTCGAGCTTGAGTTCGCCGCGTTCGACCAGCAGTTTGCCGATCGACAGATAGGGATAGCCGTTCTGGTCCGCATAGCCGACCCGCATGTGTGAACCATCGGGAAGCTCGATGCGGCCCGATCCCTGGATCTGCAGGAAGAACAGGTCGACCGGATCCTCGGCCCAGGCGATGGGCTTGCCCTTGAAGCCGTCGCCGCTGCCGTTGGCAGAAGATTGCTCGATTTCCTTTCGGGTGAGGTAGGGCACGATCTTGTTGCCGACCAGGCGGCCGCGCAGGCGCAGGCTTTTCAGTTCGGGATAGATGCTCGCCAGATCGACCGTGATGAGATCGTCCGGCGCGGCATAGAGCGGATAACGCGCACGTTCGGTGCGCACGCGGTCGCCTTTCAGCAGAGGCTCGTAGTAGCCGGTGATCATGCCGTCGGTGCTGCCGTCTTCCTGCGTGGCCTGGTAAGGCTGGAACCGCTGCTCGAAAAAGGCGCGCGCAGCCTTGTCATCGGGCGGAGGCATGGACATCGCTTCGCTGCATACCGCCTGCCAGCCGCTTTGTTTGACGAGCGTGGCGCAACTGCGCAGGAAGGCGACCCAGGCTTCGCTGATCTGCTCGTCCTTTCCCAGACCGACCGACGACCAGTTCACCGGCTTGAGTGTGGGATAGGTGACGGCCGGCGTGGGGATGGGCGCTGCAGGCGGCACCGGCGCCGGCTCCGGTGCCGGACGGGGAATGGGGCTGGGCACCGGCGGCGCCGTGGGAGGGGATACCGCACAGGCTGACAGCAACAAAACGAACAGCCACGGGCTTGCGCGTAACGGCATCACGGGTGAAGATGGCTCACATCGAAAACACCTGTCGAGTATATCAAGGGAGCATCGCGCTTAATGGAAACCCAAGGACTGGGCTGGTTGATACTGGAAGCTGCCATTGCGGCGGGATTGCTGGCATTCATCGTGTGGTGGACGATGAAGAAGTGAATGGTGAGTGGTAAGCGGGTAGACCGCTTGCCGCTCCCCGCTCACCGCTCACTCTAATGCAATACCCGTGGCATCGACAGGGTGAACGGGGGGATTTCCGCTTCGAACTTGTTGCCGTCTTCCGCCACCATCTGATAGGTGCCGCGCATCGTGCCGACCGGCGTCGCCATCGCGGTGCCGCTGGTGTACTCGAAACTCTCGCCCGGTCGCAGCAGCGGTTGTTCGCCCACCACGCCAAGTCCCTTCACTTCCTGGGTGACGTTTTCCGCGTCGGTGATGATCCAGTGGCGCGAGATCAGTTGCGCCGCTACCGTCCCGCTGTTGGCGATGGTGATGGTATAGGCGAACACATAGCGATCCGCCGACGGGTCGCTCTGGTCGGCCAGATAGGTTGTGTTGACGTTGATGCTGATCTGGTATTTCTTGCCTTCTGCCACGGGATTGCTCGACGGAATGGAATGTACCGAGTGTAACGCAATGACGTGACGGGCTGGTAAAATGGCCGGGTTTCCCGAAAATCCGCAGAAATCCCAGGAGCCCTTCCCATGACGTATCGCATCGCCCCGTCCATTCTGTCCGCCAATTTTGCCAAGCTGGGCGAGGAGGTCGACAACGTACTTGCCTCCGGCGCCGACATCGTCCATTTCGACGTGATGGACAACCACTATGTCCCCAATCTCACCATCGGGCCGCTGGTGTGCGAGGCCCTGCGCAAGCATGGCGTCACCGCCCCGATCGACGTCCATCTGATGGTGAAGCCGGTCGACCGCATCATTCCCGATTTCGCCAAGGCCGGCGCCACCTACATCACCTTCCACCCGGAAGCCTCCGAGCACATCGACCGTACCATCGGCCTGATCAAGGAAAACGGCTGCAAGGCCGGCCTGGTGTTCAACCCGGCCACCCCGCTCGACGTGCTGGAATACACCCTGGACAAGCTCGACATGGTGCTGCTGATGTCGGTCAACCCCGGCTTCGGCGGCCAGAAGTTCATCCCCTACGTGCTCGACAAGGCGCGCGCCGTGCGCAAGATGATCGACGACCGCGGCCTCAAGGTGAACATCGAGATCGACGGCGGCGTCGGTCCCGCCAACATCGCCGAAGTCGCACGCGCGGGCGTCGATACCTTCGTCGCCGGCTCGGCCGTGTTCGGCGCCGCCAAGGACAGTGACCCGCAGCGCTACAACAGCATCATCGCCGCGATGCGCGCGGAACTGGCCAAGGTCTGATTAAGAAGTAAGGCGTGAGGAGTCAGGCGTGAGGCGTAAAAGCCCGCAGCCAATCGTTCCTTACGCCTCACCCCTCATGCAAATATGAAAAGCTTCCCTCTTCCCATCAAAGCCGTCGTCATCGATCTCGACGGCACCCTTCTCGATACCGCGCCCGATCTGGCCTACGCAGCCGAACTGATGATGGCCGAACTCGGCCTGCCGTGCCCGTCGCAGGACACGATCGTCACCTACATCGGCAACGGCGTGTCGCGGCTGGTCAAGCGCGTGCTGACCGGCGACATGGACGCCGAGCCGGATACGGCGTTGTTCGAGAAAGCCATCGCTTCGTACAACAAGCATTACAGCGCCCACGTGTCCCTGCACACGCGCCCCTTCCCCGGTGTGGTCGAAGGCCTGCAGGCGCTCAAGGCGATGGGGCTGCGCGTGGCCTGTATCACCAACAAGGCCGAAGCGTTCACCCATCCGCTGCTGAAGGACACCGGCCTGTTCGATTATTTCGAACTGATCCTGTCCGGCGACTCGCTGCCGAAGCGCAAGCCTGACCCGCTGCCCTTGCTGCATGCCTGCGAGGTGTTCAAGATCAAACCGACCGATCTGCTGCTGATCGGCGACTCGCTCAACGACACCCAGGCCGCGCGTGCTGCCGGCAGCGCAGTGTTCTGCGTACCCTACGGCTACAACCGCGGCCGTCCGGTGACCGAACTCGACCTGGATGCCGTGGTGCCGAGTCTGGCCGAGGCAGCCAAAATGGTGGTCAAGGGTTGAATCGGTGAGGCGTGAGGCGATAGGCGTGAGGTGCAGTGCCGGCGCGAGTGCGCGATGGCGGCGTCGTGTTGTACTCCATTCCTCACCCCTTACCCTTTACGCCTCACTGACAAATGACTGAACAAGACTTTTTCGACCTCGTCCGCCAGGGCTACAACCGCATTCCGCTGGTGCGCGAACTGCCCGGCGACCTGGAAACGCCGCTGTCGGTGTATCTCAAGCTGGCCAACGCGCCCTACACCTACCTGCTCGAATCGGTGGTGGGCGGCGAGCGCTTCGGGCGCTATTCCTTCATCGGCCTGCCGGCGCGCACCGTGATCCGCGTGCGTGCCCATCTGCTGACGGTGGAAACCGACGGCAAGGTGACCGAGGAATACAACCTGCCCGATCCGCTGGCTTTCGTGGCCGAGTTCCAGGCGCGCTTCAAGGCCGCGCCGGTGGCGGGACTGCCGCGCTTTACCGGCGGACTGGCCGGCTATTTCGGCTACGACACCATCCGCTACATCGAGAAACGCCTAGCTGAGACACGCAAGGACGATGTGCTGCACACGCCGGACATTCTCCTGATGCTGACCGAGGAACTGGCGGTGTTCGACAACCTCGCCGGCAAACTCTATCTCGTCACGCATGCCGACCCGATGCAGCCGGATGCGTATGCGCAGGGGCATCTGCGCCTGGCCGAGCTGACCGACAAACTGAGCGCACCGGTGACGCTACCGGCCGAACCTGCTACGGATACGGCAGAGCCGAGTTCGGAATTCGGCGAGGCCGAATTCAAGGCCGCGGTGCAGAAGGCCAAGGACTACATCGCCGCGGGCGACGTCATGCAGGTGGTGCTCTCGCAGCGCATGGCGCGTCCGTTCGCCGCGTCGCCGCTTTCGTTGTACCGCGCGTTACGCAGCCTGAATCCCTCGCCCTACATGTTCTTCTACGATCTCGGCGGGTTCCACGTCGTCGGTTCGTCGCCGGAAATCCTGGTGCGGCTCGAGAGCGACCTCGTGACGTTGCGCCCCATCGCCGGCACCCGGCCGCGCGGCCTGACGCGCGAGGACGACCAGCGCCTGTCCGAAGAACTGCTGGCCGACCCCAAGGAATGCGCCGAGCATCTGCAGCTGCTCGACCTCGGTCGCAACGATACCGGGCGCGTCGCCGTCACCGGCAGCGTCAAGGTGACCGAGAACATGCAGATCGAGCGCTACTCGCACGTCATGCACATCGTCTCCAACGTCGAGGGCAGGCTGAAGCCCGGCCTGACCGCGCTCGACGTGCTGCGCGCCAGCTTCCCGGCAGGAACCGTCTCCGGCGCGCCCAAGGTGCGGGCGATGGAAATCATCGACGAACTCGAACCGAGCAAGCGCGGCATCTACGCCGGGGCGGTGGGCTACCTCGGCTTCAACGGCGACATGGACCTGGCCATCGCCATCCGCACCGCAGTGGTCAAGGACGGCATGCTGTACGCGCAGGCCGGCGCCGGCATCGTCGCCGACTCGGTGCCCGCCAGCGAATGGATGGAAACCCTCAACAAGGCCCGTGCCGTCGTGCGTGCGGCCGAACTGGCCCAGGCGCGCTTCGGCGGCGAAGCGGTCGAGTAGCGCAACGGCCTGGCCGGGCACGTGCCGTGGCGACGCGATGAAAACGTATATCGCTCTCTTTCGTGGCATCAACGTGGGCGGAAACAACACACTGCCGATGAAAGAACTGGCGGCAGTGCTGGAAGGGCTCGGCCTGCAAGGTGTCGCGACCTACATTCAGAGCGGCAACGTGGTGTTCCAGGGCAAGGCGGTCGATCCCGCGCTGCTGTCGAAAAAGATCGCCGTCGCCATCGGCAAAAGCCACGGCTTCGAACCCTGGGTGCGGCTGCTCGAGATGCCGATGCTGGAAGCGGTGATCAACGGCAATCCCTATCCCGAAGCGGAGGCCGTGCCTACCACCCTGTACGTGAATTTCCTCGCTAGCGTTCCGCCCCGGCCCGATCTCGACGGCCTGGAAAAACTCCGAGCCGAGAGCGAACGTTTTCAGCTGGCGGGCGATGTGCTCTACCTGCATGCGCCGGACGGCATCGGCCGGTCCAAGCTCGCTGCTGCCCTGGAACGTCTGCTGGGCGTACCGATGACCAGCCGCAACTGGAACACCGTGCGCAAACTTGGCGAGATGGCGCGCGCTGCCTAGCGTCGGCCAGGGCCGTCAGTCGTACCGGGTTTTTTCCGGGATGAACGAAGACCCGGTGGGCGTCATTTGACTGGAATCGTGGCCGACGGCATGCGAGTCGCCCGCACGGCACCGGCCTGACTGCGCAGATCCGGCAGGAACACCGCCAGCAGGCCGATCAGCGGCAGGAACGAACACAGTACGTAGACCGTTTCGATGCCCCAGTGGTCGGCCAGCCCGCCCAGCACGGCGGCGCCGATGCCGGCCAGGCCGAAGGCCAATCCGAAGAAGAGCCCGGACACGGTGCCGACCTTGCCCGGCATCAGTTCCTGCGCGTAGACCACCATGGCCGGAAAGGCCGAGGCCAGCATGAAGCCGATGATCAGCGTCAGTCCCGCCGACGCGGCCAGACCCACGTAGGGCAGGGCCAGCGTGAACGGCGCCACGCCCAGGATGGACAGCCAGATCACGCGCTTGCGGCCGATGCGGTCGCCGATCGGCCCGCCCAGCAGCGTGCCCGCCGCCACCGCGAACAGGAAGTAGAACAGGTGGTACTGCGCTTCCTGCGCGCCGATGTCGTAGTGCTGCATCAGATAGAAAATGAGATAGCTGCTGATGCTGGCCAGGTAGAAGAACTTGGAGAACATCAGTGCCATCAGCACCGCCAGGGTGCGCAGCACGCGGCCGCGCGGCAGGTCGTGACCGCCGGCGGATGCGGCCTTTTTCGGCTTGCGGTGCTGGTCGCGGTACCAGATGCCGACCCCCGCCAGCACGATCATGGCCAGCAACGCGAACAGCGAGAACACGGCCAGGCTTTTCTGGCCGTGCGGCAGCACGACCCAGGCTGCAAGCAGCGGGCCGAACGCCGCGCCCGCGTTGCCGCCGACCTGGAAGATCGACTGCGCCAGGCCGTGCCGCCCGCCCGAGGCCATGCGCGCGACCCGCGACGCTTCCGGGTGGAAGATCGACGAGCCGCTGCCGACCAGCGCGGCGGCGGCCAGCAGCAGCGGGAACGTGGTCGCCTGCGACAGCAACAGCAATCCGGCCAGGGTGAAGCCCATGCCCAGCGACAGCGAGAACGGCTTCGGATGACGGTCGGTATACGCGCCCACCAGCGGCTGCAGCAGCGAGGCGGTGAACTGGAAGGCCAGCGTGATCAGGCCGATCTGCGCGAAGCTGAGATGGAGACTGCTCTTGAACAGCGGGTAGCTCGCGATCAGCAGCGACTGCATGGTGTCGTTGAGAAAATGCGAGAAGCTGATCGCGCCCAGTACCTTGAAGGTGGTGCGGTCGGCGGCGGAATGCGCGGTCGTCATGGCGGCGGGCTCGAAAGAATACGAGGCACCAATTTAGGGCTAAGATGCTTGTCCGTCTCGCTGAATTAAGGCATCGACCTTTTTGAAATGGACATTTCCCCGCACGGCGGCCTGAATCTGGACCAGGGCTACATGCCCGTGACCGGCAAGGCCATCGACTATCCCACCGGCCACGTGGTGCCCAGCCACAGCCACCCCACCGCCCAGCTCATCCATGCCGTCCAGGGCGTCATGGTGGTTGCCGCCCGGGGCGACCAATGGGTGGTGCCGCCCACGCGCGGCCTCTGGGTGCCGGCCCGCGAGCCGCACGGCATCCGCATGGTCGGCGATGTGAAAATCCGTACCGTCTACATCCGCCCCGACGCCAGCCCGAATCTGCCGGCTGACTGCCAGGTGGTCGGCATCTCGCCGCTGCTGCGCGAACTGATCCTGGCGGCCATCGAGGTGGCGCAGCCCTACGATCCGGCTGCGCGCGACGGCCGCCTGATGCAGTTGCTGCTCGATGAGGTGGCGGTGCTGCCCAGTCTGCCACTGCATCTGCCGCAGCCCAGCGATCCGGACTTGCTGGCCATCTGCCGCGTCCTGACCGACGCGCCCGACGATGCCTCCACGCTGGGCGACTGGGCAGGCCGCCTGGGCGTCGACGCCAGGACCATCCAGCGCCGCTTCGCCCGCCAGACCGGCATGACCTTCGGCCAATGGCGCCAGCAGGCGCGCCTGATCACCGCACTGGAGCAACTGGCCGCGGGCATGAAGGTCGTCGACGTCGCGCTCAACCTGGGCTACAACAGCCCGAGCGCCTTCGCCACCATGTTCAAGCGCCAGTTCGGCGCGTCGCCCAGCGGCTACTTTCGCTGAGCCGGACCGGCCACCTCGCGATGGCGGAAGCAATCCACCGTATGGTCGTTGACCATGCCTGTGGCCTGCATGTACGCGTACACGATGGTCGAGCCGACGAATTTGAAGCCGCGTTTTTTCAGGTCCTTGCTGATCGCATCCGACAGCGGCGTGCTGGCCGGCACCTGACCGATGTTTTTCCTCGCGTTGTCGATGGGGCGGCCGTCCACGAAATTCCAGAAGTAGGCGTCCAGCCCGCCCAGCGTTTCGCGCAGCGCCAGCGTCGCACGCGCGTTGGTAATCGTCGATTCGATCTTCTGCCGGTTGCGCACGATGCCCACGTCGGCCATCAGCCGTGCCACGTCCGCTTCGCCGTAGCGCGCGATGCGCTCGGCGTCGAAATGGTCGAACGCGCGCCGGTAGCCCTCGCGCTTCTTCAGGATGGTGAGCCACGACAGCCCCGCCTGCGCGCCTTCCAGAATCAGGAATTCGAACAGCGCGCGCTCGTCGTGCAGCGGCACGCCCCATTCCTCGTCATGGTAGGCGCAGTAGAGCGGATCGGTGCCGCACCAGGTGCAGCGGGAGCGAGGATCGGTCATGGGGATGTCTTGTGGGGCGTTGGGCGATAGTTTGGCACAACAGGCACGTGACAAAGTCTTATTGGCTTGTTTCGGTTATAGGTGTCGACTTGCAGTACGACCGGTTCTCGGCCTAAGCCGCCGCCTGCTCACTAAAGCCCATGCGGCTGCTTTGCGCCAGGTAGCAGAATCTCAAATCTGCCCACGAGAACCTGGGCGATTCAAACCTGAAACCATCCTCCATTTGCGTGCGAAGAGGGCATTCAATCACCATCTGACGCTTGCCTCTCTTCCCGTTAGACGCCTAGCGTTGCGCCAGCACCGAGCAGGGTTGCCACGCCCAACACCGCAAAAACGCCGGCAGCGATCGTGTGGACCAACTTCATGGGAATCTTATTAGCCAATTTGTCGCCGACAAACACAGCAGGAACATCGGCTATGAGCATGCCAAGCGTAGTGCCAATCACAACCATCAACGGTGCGGCGTAGTGTGCCGCCATGGCCACGGTGGCAATCTGGGTCTTGTCTCCCATCTCGGCCAGAAAGAAGGTAATCAGCGTTGCGCCAAAAACACCGAAGCGCTTGGCAATCCTGGTTTCCTCTTCCTCGATTTCATCCGGGATCACTGTCCAGATCGCCATGCCGATGAATGATAGGCCGAGTACCCAGCGCAAGATTTCAGGGGTGATACTGGTGGTGATCCAAGCACCCACAGCACCAGCAAGGCCATGATTTACTATGGTCGCAGCCAGAATGCCAAGGATGATCGGGACGGGTTTCTTGAAGCGCGCGGCGAGAATGAACGCGAGAAGCTGGGTCTTGTCGCCAATTTCAGCGAGGGCGACGACTCCGGCCGAGACGAGGAGGGATTCCATAACAGTTCCACGGCCGGACAACAGACGAATGACCACAACACATCCCCGGCCAATACAGAGGCGTTGTGGTCAAAGGTCTTGCCAGGTTCGGAACTGCTTACACCATGACCTGCGGGTCAAGTGTGTTGACGTAAGCCTCTTCCAACTGAAGAGCGGCTACTCCCCAATGACTGGCGCATTTTAACAGGTTGTTATATGAGTGGCCATTAACTGGCCATCTGTCGTCAGTTTAGCCGGCTAATTGACCGAGTCTGAAGTCGCTTTGGCATGCGGTCATTCGACTAGACCAAGCAATGATGGATTTCGATTGTTGAATGAACTATCTCCTCGTGCTGGGAGAGTAATTCTCGTACGTGGACTGCCGTCAAGTTTGCATCGTGAGTGACAACACTGAGGGCACAAGAGTATTTGCCCTTGCCTATACGCCAGACGTGTAGGTCAGCAATCTTCGTATCACCACCCTCCGGTCCTGTTTCGATTACTTCACGGATTTCGTCAACGACCGGGTGATCCATTTCACGATCAAGTAGCACTTTGCCCGTTTCTGCGATGAGGTTCTTGGCCCATATAGCCACCAAAGCCGCACCCACAATACCCATCAAGGGGTCGAGCCAAGACCATCCGTATAGCCATCCTCCTGCCAGGGCAAGAACGGCGAGGACGGATGTTGCTGCATCAGCAACCACGTGAACGTAGGCGGACTTCAAGTTGAGGTCATGATGATGGCCGTGGCCATCATCATGCGCGTGGTGGTGGCCGTGGTCATGATCGTGTGCTTGACCCAGGATCACAGCGCAGACGATGTTAACGATAAGGCCGATCGCCGCAATGATGATGGCTTCCTGGTAGTGGATAGGTTGGGGAGAAAAGATTCGTTCTACTGAGCCCACAACCATCATGACGGCAACGCCGAGCAGAAAGATCGCGCTGGCGAATCCCCCCAGCACCTCTATCTTCCAGGTGCCAAAGGCAAAGCGCGGGTCTTTGGCATAGCGACGAGCCGCGCCATAGGCAAAGGCACTCAGGCCAATGGCCACGGCATGAGAACTCATGTGCCAGCCGTCAGCCAACAGTGCCATGGAGTTGTACCACCAGCCCGAAATGATTTCGATGACCATCATCACAGCGGTAATCCACATCACTGCGCGCGTGCCCCGCTCGGCGGCGTGACTGCCTGCATCAAATACGTGGTGGTGCGACCATTGAGAGAGATTATGGGTATGCATGGTTTCCTGAGTTGCTTGTGTCCAGGAAGCGTGTAGGCGCTTCTTTGCATGGGGATGTTGTTAAACACGTATACTCCACCCCAGTATACAGAAAAAGATCTTGTTGGAGATAAAATGGCACACACGGTTAAGGGCAAGAAAGCCCTAATGACTAGAGTTCGACGCATCAAGGGTCAGACTGAGGCTTTGGAAAGGGCACTCGATCAGGAAGTCGAATGCAATGCCGTATTGCAACAGATCACTGCAATTCGTGGCGCCATCAATGGATTAATGGTCGAGGTCCTGGAAGGTCACATGCGCGACCACCTAGGCCCAGGTGTTATAGATGCCAAGCAACGTGAGGAGGACCTTGAGCAGGTCCTTCGGGTAATGCGCTCGTATATGAAGTAGCCCGTTATCTAAATAGGAGCTACCCTATTTCCGGTGAGGCGCTCCGGATGACTGCCTTGGCCGAACCCCGGCCGTCCATAACTTCCTCGCCGACCGGCCGCTCAGGGTCGGGAGTACGCATTCACCGAACTTGAAAGCGGCCATTCAGCGTCATTTCTAGCCAATGGCCGGTGTACAGTGCATAGCAGACCTCGGTGGCGTATTACGCCACCGGCCGCTACGGCCGAGTAGCAGCCATGCAGGGTGGAGGCTTGGTGGCTTTCCTCGCTACAGTCGTCATCCACCTTCTATACACCTCGTCGCGCCAGATCGCCAATTCCAACGTTGCTCCGATCGCTGCTTTTGCACCGTTTCTTGAAGAAAGCCGGTAACGGGTTCAGCTCTTCCCCAGGCCGTGCTGCTTGAGCTTACGGTATAGCGTGCGCTCGGTGACGCCGAGTGCAGCGGCGACGCGCGCACGATGGCCCTGGTGCGCGTCGAGCAGGGATTGCAGGTGCGCGCGTTCCATGTCGCGCAGCGAGGCGCTGGCGGCGTCGGGGCGTACGTGCGCGACGCGCGGCGGCAGCCGCAGGTCGGCTGCGCGGATGGTGCCGTCGCGGCAGCTGAGCACGGCATGCTGCAGGAGGTTGCGCAGCTCGCGCACGTTGCCAGGGAAGTCGTAGGCCTGCAATGCTGCGACGGCGTCCGGCGCGAGACGGCAGGGGCTTTGTCCTCCGGTCAGCCGTTTCAGCAGGAAATTGGCCAGGTCGGGCAGGTCGGCGGCGCGTTCGCGCAGTGGCGGCAAGGTGACGTCGATACCGGCCAGGCGGTAATACAGGTCGAGCCGGAAGCGCTTGGCATCGACTTCGTCGAGCAGCCTGCGGTTGGTGGCCGATACCACGCGCACGTCGGCAGTCAGCGTCTGCGTGCCGCCGACGCGGCGGAATTCGCCGGTTTCCAGTACGCGCAGCAGCTTGGCCTGCATGGCCAGCGGGATCTCGCCCACTTCGTCGAGGAAGAGGGTGCCGCTGTCGGCGAGTTCGAACAGGCCTTTCTTCAGGCCGCTGCTGCCGGAAAACGCGCCGCGCTCGTGGCCGAAGAGTTCACTCTCGAACAGGCTTTCCGGCACGGCCGCGCAATTGATGACGATGAATGCCGCGCCTGCGCGGTTGGAGCGCGCATGGATGAAGCGTGCGGCGAGTTCCTTGCCGACGCCGCTCTCGCCGTATAGCAGGATCGAGGCCTCGCTTTCGGCCACGCGTGCCAGGTTGTCGACACAGGAGAGAAAGGCGGGCGACTGTCCGATCATCTGCATGGCGTCGCATTCGCTGCCTGCCTCGGCCTCCAGCGGGAACAGCTGCTCGCCCAGATAGAGTTCGCCATCCGCGCCGCGCAGGCGGTGTCCCCGGATGCGGGTGCGTTCGGGCTGGTTGTCGGCGTGGTAATGGGTGTGCAGGACTTCGACCGTCTCGCCTTGCGTGAACAGTGCCTGATGCGGGCAATGCTCGCCGTTTTCGTGGCAGGGTCGCTGCGAGTGGTGGGAGACTGCGTGGCACTGCTGGCCGACGATCGCGGCGGGCGTCATCCCATAGGCATCGCAATAACGCTGGTTGGCGGCGACGATGCGGTAGCTGCGGTCGATCACCACGAACGGCTGTTCGTGCGTGTCGATCAGGCTTTGAAGTTCGATGTCCATATCTGACACTCTCGTCATGACGAGAGTGGAAAATGGCATGACACAATGGCCATGTCAAATCCATTTCTCCTTGGCAACCCGCATGCAGGACACTTTTTCTGGGTGGCATGCCTGTTGCAATGGTGTTGGCCGCAACATTGGCCAACATCAAACAAGGAGGACTGCATGGCACACATCGTTATTCTGGGCGCAGGCGTGGGGGGCATGACCATGGCCTATGAAATGCGCGAATCGGCGCGTACGGAAGACAAGATCACGGTGATTTCGAATCTCCCGTATTTCCAGTTCACGCCGTCCAACCCCTGGGTGGCGGTGAACTGGCGCAAGCGCGACGACGTCACGATTCCCGCCGCGCCCTACCTGAACAAGAAGAACATCGATTTCATCGGGATCGGCGCGGCGCGCGTACACCCCGAGAAAAATCAGCTCGAGCTCACCGACGGCCAGATCGTCGACTACGACTTCCTCGTCATCGCGACCGGCCCCAAGCTGGCTTTCGATGAAGTGCCCGGACTGGGGCCGGAAGGCCACACCCAGTCGATCTGCCAGGTCGAGCACGCCGTGGCGGCAGGCAAGGTGTGGGACGATTTCGTGCAGGCTCCGGGGCCCGTGGTGGTCGGTGCGGTGCAGGGCGCCTCGTGCTACGGTCCGGCGTACGAGTTCGCGATGATCATGGACACCGATCTGCGCAAGCGCAAGATCCGCGACAAGGTGCCGATGACTTACGTCACCGCCGAGCCCTACATCGGCCACCTGGGCCTGGGCGGCGTCGGCGACTCCAAGGGCATGATGGAGTCCGTGATGCGCGACCGCCACATCAAGTGGATCTGCAATGCCAAGGTCACCAAGGTCGAAGCCGGCAAGATGTTCGTCTCCGAGCACAACGAAAAAGGCGAGGTGATCAAGGAGCATGAATTGCCGTTCGCCTATTCCATGATGCTGCCGGCGTTCAAGGGCATCGACGCCGTGTTCGGCATCGAGGGACTCACCAACCCGCGCGGTTTCATCGTCATCGACCCCTACCAGCGCAATCCCAAGTTCCCGAACATCTATTCGGTCGGCGTGTGCGTCGCCATTCCGCCGGTCGAGCCCACGCCGGTGCCGACCGGCACGCCCAAGACCGGCTACATGATCGAGTCCATGGTCACGGCCACGGCACACAACATCCGTGCGGTGCTCGATGGCCGCGAGCCCACCGAGAAAGCCTCCTGGAACGCCATCTGCCTGGCCGATTTCGGCGACACCGGCGCGGCCTTCGTCGCGCTGCCGCAGATTCCGCCGCGCAACGTCAACTGGTTCAAGGAAGGCAAGTGGGTGCATCTGGCCAAGGTGGCGTTCGAGAAATACTTTATGCGCAAAATGAAAAAAGGCTCGACCGAACCGCTGTATGAAAAGTATGTGCTGGGCCTGATGGGGATCAAGAAGCTCAAATAATCCTCTCGACGCCTGACGTCAAAGCGCCTTCGGGCGCTTTTTTTATGGGTGTGCGCCATGCATGGCGCGCGTGGCGACGGGAGGGCTGTTTAATTTTAGGGAAGGTCCTTGAACAACAGACAACCATGTCCTATTAATTAAACTGTTCCTTAATGCAACACATTTTGTTTTTTATTTTTGCATATCGCAACGGTGATGTTTTTTGCAACAGAATAGGCGCCGCCTCATTGCTGGAATAAGCAAGCTGTTTTCAATGTCATGTCGATTTTTTTGGGGAGAACGCACTTGATTACCAAATCAGTTTGGCGCCATGTTTTGAAGATACAGGACGTTCTCCCGACCTTGCTTGCCCTTGTCTTGTTGGGAATGTGGTCCTTCCCCAGTTATGCGCTTCCGGCTTTTGCCCGGCAGACAGGGCAAAACTGTCTGGCCTGTCATGCCGGCGGCCAGTTTCCGGAACTGACCCCATACGGGCGGCTGTTCAAGCTCACCGGTTATACGATGGGCGCCCGTTCCATGCCCCTTTCGGTGATGGCGGTCCTCGACTACACCCGGGTCCGCAACCCCAAGGACTCCACCGGGGTGAAGGACACCGTGGACTTTCACAAGCAGGGCACGGCGATATTCGATGTCGGCAGCGTTTTCCTGGCGGGCAAGATTACCGACAACCTCGGCTTGTTTGCGCAGGCGACCTACGCGAACTATGACCACCAGCAGGACAACGGCGACTGGGTAGGCCACCTGAGTCCGGACAACACGGAGTTTCGCTATGCCGACCGTTTCATCTCGCCGGGCAGCGACCTCATTGTCGGCGCTTTCGCCAACAACAACCCGAGCATGCAGGATGTGTGGAACAGTGCGCCGGCCTGGAGCTATCCCTATGTCGGGCCGACGTTCGCGCTCGGTGCACCCGCATCGCCCCTGCTCGACGGCGGACTTGGGCAAGACTCGGTCGGTGCCGGTGTCTATGCCTACTGGAACAGGAGCCTCTATGGCGAACTCGCGCTCTACAAGACGGCCAACGGCCCGTTCGGATTCCTGCATCCGGGGGACAACTCCGGCATCGCGAGGATCAAGGATGGCGCGCCCTACTGGCGACTTGCCTACACCAAGGCGTTCGGGCCGCATGACCTGATGATCGGCACCTCGGGCCTGGTCGCAGAGATCCACGAGAACAACGACGTCAACCAGCCGACCGACCGGTACCGGGATTACGGGCTGGATGCGCAATATCAATACATCCTTGACCCGCACACGGTCACGGCCCACATCAGCTACATCCACGAAAACGTGAAGTGGGGCGACCCGCTGGCACTGGGCTACGACAATGCGAGCGATACCCTGAAGGAACTCAAGATCAAGGGGGCGTACGTTTACAACGCCACGTATGGCGCCAGTCTGGCCTACCAGCAGACCACCGGCTCGACCGATGCCGGATTTTTTGGCGGGCCGGCAGACATCACGGGTAATTTAAGCGGGAGCCCGGATACGACCGCCTGGATTCCCGAGGTGTTCTGGACGCCCGTCCAGTACCTGCGCATCGGCGCGCAATACTGGCATTACACGAAATTCAGTGGCAACAGCAGCAACTACGACGGCTTTGGCCGCAGCGCCAGCGACAACGACACGCTGTTCGTTTATGTCTGGGGCGCCTACTGACGTCAAGCAGATCTGGCAACGCACTTTACTGACCTGAAGGGATTCCAATATGAAGACAGCCGTGTACACGATGTTGGCGCTGGCTATCGCGAGCCTGGGAAGCGGATGCGTCAATCTGGAACGCTCGCGCGATATCGGCAACCCGAATGTGTCGGGCCGGACGCTTGCGTTGCAGGTCTGCTCGAGTTGCCACGGTGTGGACGGCAACTCGACTTCGCCCGCTTTTCCCAAATTGGCCGGGCAACAGGAGGCGTATTTGATCGCCCAGCTCAAATTCTTCCGTGGGCACAATCGTATCGATCCTGCGGGTTCGGAATATATGTGGGGCATTACCCGGAAATTGACCGACGAGCAGATCGAGGGACTGGCCCGCTATTTCTCGCAGCAGAAAGATGCACCCAATGTCGCGGGCGATCCCGCAACGGTTGCGGCCGGAAAGGCGATTTTCGAGAACGGCATCCCTGACAAGGGGGTGGCCGCCTGCGCGGGCTGCCATGGTGCGATGGGCATGGGCAAGGACACCTTCCCGCGCCTGGCGGGTCAGCATGCCAACTACATGATGAAGCAGCTGCATATCCTGTCGGAGACCAACCAGCGTCCCGCGGGCGCGATGATGAAGCCCCTCGTCCATGGCCTGACGTCCGCGGATTTGGTGGCGGTGACGACCTACCTGCAGGGTGTCTCGCCCAACTAGCGGTCGCCGATGCCAGTCTGGGCGTGTGCGTTGCACGCTTCCAGTGTGATGAAATGGCGCCATGAAAAAGGCCAACCGCACCGGTTGGCCTTTTTCATGGCGGCCAGCGATGGGATGGCATGGGGGATGGCCACGAGGAAATCAGGGCGCCCGGCAAGTCAGGACACCCGTCCTGAACTTGTCGCGGTATACGCCGGCAGGGGATAATGCATCCTTTCAATGATGCCCTTCCCCGGCAGCGACAGAATAACCGGACGATCGGCCGGGTATCCCTCTCCAGACGAAGCAGCAGGGGCTATGCAAATCAATAGGATGGCCGCGACATGCTGCTGATGATCGACAACTACGACAGCTTCACCTACAACCTCGTGCAGTATTTCGGCGAACTGGGCGAAGACGTCAAGGTGATTCGCAACGACGAAATCGACCTCGCCGGCATCGCGGCGCTGAAACCCGACCATATCGTCGTCTCGCCCGGCCCCTGCACGCCCAACGAGGCGGGCGTATCGGTGCCGCTGATCAAGGAGTTCGCCGGCAAGGTGCCCATCCTCGGCGTCTGCCTCGGCCACCAGAGCATCGGCCAGGCCTTCGGTGGCCGGATCGTGCGCGCCAAGGAACTGATGCACGGCAAGACCTCGATGATCCACCACCTGGATGTGGGCGTGTTCAAGGGCTTGCCCAATCCCTTCCGCGCCACCCGTTACCATTCGCTGGTGATCGAGCGCGAGTCGCTGCCGGATTGCCTGGATATCACCGCCTGGACCGATGACGGCGAGATCATGGGCGTGCTCCACAAGACGCTGGCGGTCGAGGGGGTGCAGTTCCATCCCGAGTCCATCCTCACCGAACACGGTCACACCATGCTGGCCAACTTCCTGAAAGGCACGCGATGATCACGCCGCAGCAGGCACTCGCCCGGCTGGTCGAGCAGCGCGAAATCTTCCACGACGAGATGCTGTCGCTGATGCGCCAGATCATGCGCGGCGAACTCACCCCAGTGCAGATCGCCGGCATCATCATGGGCCTCAGGGTGAAGAAGGAAACCGTCGGCGAGATCGCCGCCGCGGCGCAGGTGATGCGCGAATTCGCTGCCCAGGTGCCGGCGCAGAACAGCGCGCATCTGGTCGACACCTGTGGCACCGGGGGCGACGCTGCGCACACCTTCAACATTTCCACCACCGCCGCCTTCGTCGCCGCCGCGGCCGGGGCGCGCGTCGCCAAGCATGGTGGTCGCTCGGTGTCGTCCACCAGCGGCAGTGCAGACGTGCTCGAGGCGCTGGGTGTCAACCTTAATCTCACGCCCGAGTTGGTGGCCGAGAGCATCGATGCGATCGGTATCGGCTTCATGTTCGCGCCGAATTTCCATGGCGCCATGAAGCACGCCGCGCCGGTGCGGCGCGAACTGGGTGTGCGCACGCTGTTCAACATCCTCGGCCCGCTCACCAACCCGGCCGGCGCGCCGCATCAGTTGCTGGGCGTGTTCCATCCCGACCTGGTCGGTATCCTGGTGCGCGTGCTGCAGCGCTTGGGCAGTCGCCATGTCATGGTCGTGCACGGTTCCGACGGCATGGACGAGATCACCCTGAGTGGCGAGACCTTGATCGGCGAACTGAAGGACGGAGAAGTCAGCGAATACACGATCCGCCCGGGCGAGTTCGGGCTGGAGACCAGTAGCAGCGAGGTGCTGAAAGTGTGGGACGCGACACAGGCAAAGGATATGCTGCTGTCCGTGCTCGACGGGCTGCCGGGGCCGGCGTGCGACATCGTGCTGCTCAATGCCGGTGCCGCCATCTATGTGGCCGACCGTGCCGCCACGCTGGGCGAAGGCATCGAAGTGGCGCGCGAGGTCATCCGCAGCGGCGCCGCGCGCGAAAAACTGCGGCAGTTGGTGGCGTTCTCCAATCGCGCCACGGGGATCTAGACGCAATGTCCGACATCCTCGAAAAGATCCTCGCCACCAAGCGTACCGAAATTGCCGCCGGACTTGCCGGTGTGCCGCTTACCGAGATGCGGGCACGTGCCGAGGCCGCCGCGCCGCCGCGCGATTTCGTCGGCGCCCTGCGCGCGAAGCTCGTCGCCGGACAGCCGGCAGTGATCGCCGAAATCAAGAAAGCCAGTCCGTCCAAGGGCGTGATCCGGCCCGATTTCCATCCCGCCGAGATTGCGGCCAGTTACGAGAAAGGGGGAGCCGCGTGTCTGTCGGTGCTGACCGACCGCGACTATTTCCAGGGAAGCCCAGAGTATCTGATGGCCGCGCGCGCCGCGTGCCAGCTGCCGGTGCTGCGCAAGGATTTCATCGTCGACCCCTACCAGGTCTACGAGGCGCGGGCGATGGGGGCCGACTGCATCCTGCTGATCGTCGCCGCGCTGGCGTTGCCGGCGATGCAGGCGCTGGAAGCGCTGGCGTTCGAGCTGGGGATGGCGGTGCTGGTGGAGTCACACAATGCCGATGAACTCGACGCCGCGCTGCAATTGAAAACGCCGCTGCAGGGCATCAACAACCGCAACCTGCGTACCTTCGAGGTCAGCCTCGACACTACGCTGGGTTTGCTGCCGAAGATCGGCAGCGACCGCATCGTCATCACCGAATCGGGCATCCTCGCGCCGGCTGATGTCGCGCGGATGCGCAGCCGTCAGGTCAACGGGTTTCTGGTGGGCGAAGCCTTCATGCGTGCGGCCGATCCGGGCGCCGAACTGGCCCGTCTCTTTGCCTGATTAAAACCGGTCAGCGCTTGCTGCCGAACAGGCTGCCGAGCACGCCGCGTATGAGGCTGCGGCCGACCTGGCTGCCGATGGCGCGTGCGGCCGATTTGGCGAGCGCTTCGGCCGCACCTTGGCGGCGACCGTTTCCGGTCAGGATCTCACCCAGTACCCCGCCGAGCCCGCCTCCCGTTGCGGGTTGCGCCGCGGTCTTGGCCTGTGCGGCCGCCTGGGCCGATTGTTCCGCGCGCGCCTTCAGCGTTTCGTAGGCGGATTCGCGGTCGATGGTCTTGTCGTAGACGCCGGCGACCAGCGAGGACTGGATCAGCTGTGCGCGTTGGGCGTCGGTGATCGGGCCGATCTGGCCCTGCGGCGGCACGATGTAGGCGCGTTCGACCACGCCGGGACGGCCCTTCACGTCGAGCAGCGACACCAGCGCCTCGCCTACGCCAAGCTCGGTGATGACGGTGGCTTCGTCCAGCGCCGGGTTGTCGCGCATGGTTTCGGCCGCCGCCTTGACCGCCTTCTGGTCGCGCGGCGAGAAGGCGCGCAAGGCGTGCTGCACGCGGTTGCCGAGCTGCGACAGCACCTTGTCGGGCACGTCCGCCGGGTTCTGGGTGACGAAGTACACGCCGACGCCCTTGGAGCGGATCAGACGCACCACCTGCTCGATTTTTTCCACCAGTGCCTCGGGCGCGTCGTTGAACAACAGGTGGGCTTCGTCGAAGAAGAACACCAGCTTCGGTTTGTCGAGGTCGCCAGCCTCGGGCAACTGCTCGAACAGTTCGGACAACAGCCACAGCAGCAGCGTGGCATACAGCTTGGGAGACTGCATCAGCTTGTCTGCCGCCAGGATGTTGATGACGCCGCGCCCGCGGTCGGTCTGGATCAGATCGGCGATGTTGAGCATCGGCTCGCCGAAAATCTGCTCGCCACCCTGCGATTCCAGCGTCAGCAATCCGCGCTGGATGGCGCCGATCGAGGCGGAGGAGACGTTGCCGTATTCGGTGGTGAATTGCTTGGCGTTCTCGCCGACGAAGGCGAGCATCGCGCGCAAGTCCTTGAGGTCGAGCAGCAGCAGGCCGTTGTCGTCGGCGACCTTGAACACCAGGTTGAGCACCCCGTTCTGGGTTTCGTTGAGGTCCAGCATGCGCCCCAGCAGCAGCGGGCCCATGTCCGATACGGTGGCGCGCACCGGATGGCCGGCCTCGCCGAACGGATCCCACAAGGTGACCGGATAGCCCTGATAGGCGAAGCCTTCGAGCTTGAGCGATTCGACCCGCTCGGCCACCTTGGCGTTGCCGCCGCCGGCCTGTGACACGCCGGACAGGTCGCCTTTCACGTCGGACATGAAGCACGGCACGCCTATGCTGGAGAAGTGCTCGGCCAGCGTCTGCAGCGTGACGGTCTTGCCGGTGCCGGTGGCGCCAGTGATGAGGCCGTGGCGGTTGGCCATCTGCGGCAGCAGGACGAGGTCGGTGGTGGCGTTGCGGGCGACGAGCAGCGGTTCGGTCATGGTGCATCCTGGGGTGTCGATATGCGGATTCTATCGAGTTCGGCGGCAACGCGTACCCGACAAAGAATAGAAGCAAATGCTAATACTCCGGGTATCATCTCGCTAATACGAAAACAGGAGGGAAATTTGTGGCAATGGAACAGCAGGTGCATGAAATCGTCATTGTCGGCGGCGGAGCAGGAGGACTGGAACTGGCGACCCGCCTGGGCGACAAGCTGGGAAACAAGAAGCGCGCGAATATCACGCTGATCGACGCCTCGCCGTCGCATCTGTGGAAGCCTCTGCTGTACGAAGTCGCGGCGGGCAGCCTCGATTCCTACGCCGAGCGCCTCGAATACCTGGCGCAGGGGCACTGGCACGGCTTCACCTTCCGCCTCGGCCGCATGGACGGCCTCGACCGCACACGCCAGGAGGTCAGCGTCGCGCCGACCTTCGACGAAAACGGCGTGGAGATCATTCCACGTCGGGCGTTTCGCTACGACACGCTGATCATCGCAGTCGGTTCGGTCGGCAACGATTTCGGCGTGCCCGGAGTGAAAGAGCACTGCATCATGCTCGACACCCCCGAGCAGGCACGCGAATTCCACCGCCGTCACATCAACGCCTGCCTGCGTGCCAACACGCAGAACGAGGCCGTCGCGCCCGGCCAGCTCACCGTCGGCATCGTCGGCGCGGGCGCCACCGGCGTCGAGCTCGCCGCCGAACTGCACGACACCACACGCGAACTGTCGTCCTACGGCATGGACAACATCGAGCCCGACAAGAGCCTGAAGCTGCTGATCGTCGAAGCGTCCGACCGCATCCTGCCGGGTCTGCCGCCGCGCCTGTCCGCCGCCGCCGCCGATCGCCTCGCCGAGCTGGGCGTCGAGATGCATGTGCGCGAGCGCATCGTCGAGGTACGCGCCGACGGCATGCTCACCGCCGACGGCAAGTTCATTCCGGCGAGCATGATGGTGTGGTCGGCCGGCATCAAGGCGCCCGATTTCCTCAAGGACATCGATGGCCTCGAGACCAACCGCATCAACCAGCTGGTGGTGCGGCCCACGCTGCAGACCACGCGCGACGACAACATCTTCGCGTTCGGCGACTGCGCCGCCTGCGCCATGCCGGACGGCAAGGGCTTCGTGCCGCCGCGCGCGCAGGCTGCGCACCAGCAGGCCTCAATGCTGGTGAAGTCGATCTGCCGCCGCTTCCGCGGCAAATCGCTGCCTGAGTATGTCTACCGCGACTACGGTTCGCTGGTCGCGCTCGGCCGCTTCTCCACCGTCGGCAACCTGATGGGCGGCCTCACCGGCGGCAGCATCATGATCGAGGGCGTGATGGCGCGGCTGGTGTACTGGTCGCTGCACAAGATGCACGAGATCGCGCTGCACGGCTGGTTCAAGGTTTCGCTCACCACCTACGCGCACTTCATCAGCACGCCGACGCGGGCGCGCATCAAGCTGCACTAGCCGTTCAGTCGTTCCACAGCCACGCTGCCCCGCGCACGCCGCTGGAGTCGCCGTACTTCGGCGGCACCAGCTGGGTGTCGACGCGGTCGGAAAATACGTAGCGCGGCCACAGCCGCGGCACGGTGTCGTACAGGCGTTCGATGTTGGAAAGTCCGCCGCCGAGCACGATCACATCGGGATCGATCAGGTTGATCACGCCGGCCAGCGCGCGCGCCAGCCGTTCTTCGTAGCGCGCCAGCGTCGCGCTGCAGGGGCCGTAGCCGGCATTCGCCAGCTGCACGATTTCATGTGCGGGCAGCTCCTCGCCACCATAGCGCACGTGGTCGGCGGCGAAGGCCGGCCCCGACAGCCAGGTCTCGATGCAGCCCTTCTTGCCGCAGTAGCAGGCCGGCGCAGCGTCAAGTTCGCGCGGGCTTGGCCACGGATGCAGGATGGGCTCGCCGGTGGCGGGATGCTGGCCGGTGCCGTTGCGGTCGGCCTGCGCGTGGGCGAACTGGAAGTAGGGCAGGGGCGAGTGCCCCCATTCGCCGGCGATCGCGTTCGCGCCCTTGAGCAGGTGTCCGCGCACCACCACGCCGCCGCCGACGCCGGTGCCGAGGATCACGCCGAACACGCTGTCGGCACCCGCAGCGGAACCGTCGGTCGCTTCCGACAGCGCGAAGCAGTCGGCGTCGTTGGCGATTCTTATTGCCCGGTTCAGCGCACGCTCGAGGTCTTCCTGCAGCGGCTGGCCGTTGAGGCAGGTCGAGTTGCAGTTCTTCATGCGCCCGCTGGCAGGCGAAATCGCGCCGGGTGTGCCGACGCCGACGCTGCCGCTTTTCCCCAGTTCGTATTCGACCTCGTGGACCAGTGCGGCCACCGCGGCCACGGTTGCAAGGTAATCGTTCTGCGGGGTCGGCACGCGGCGGCGCAGGATTTCGCGGCCCCCGCCATCGAGCGCGACGAGTTCGATCTTGGTGCCGCCGAGGTCGATGCCGAGACGGAGCGAAGGGGCCGAAATGCTAGAATTGCGCATTATTTTTGCGTTGGAATCGACATGGCAGGACATTCGAAATGGGCCAACATCCAGCACCGCAAGGGGCGCCAGGATGCCAAGCGCGGCAAGATCTTCACCAAGCTTATCAAGGAAATCACCGTAGCCGCGAAAATGGGCGGCGGCGACCCCGCGATGAACCCGCGCCTGCGGCTGGCGATCGAGAAGGGCAAGGCCGAGTCGTTGCCGAAGGACAACATCGAGAACGCGATCAAGCGCGGCACCGGCCAGCTCGAGGGCGTGAACTACGAGGAAGTACGCTATGAAGGCTATGGCATCGGCGGCGTCGCAGTGATGGTCGACTGCCTGACCGACAACAAGACGCGCACCGTCGCCGACGTGCGCCACGCCTTCACCAAACATGGCGGCAACATGGGCACCGACGGCTGCGTGGCGTTCCAGTTCAAGCACTGTGGCCAGATCATCCTGGAGCCGGGCGCGAGCGAAGAGGCCGTGATGGAAGCCGCGCTCGACGCCGGCGCCGACGACATCATTCCCAACGAGGATGGTTCGATCGAAGTGTTGACCTCGCCCGATCCCAAGGCCTTCGAAGCGGTGAAGGACGCACTGGAAAAAGCCGGGTTCAAGCCGGCGGTCGCCGAGATCACCATGCGTCCGGAAGCCGAAACCGAACTGGCCGGCGATGACGCGGTGAAGATGCAGAAGATCCTGGACGCGCTCGAGAGCCTCGACGACGTGCAGGAGGTCTACACCAACGCGGTGCTTCCCGAGTGAGGCGTGAAGGGTAAGGCGTGAGGCGCGTTCACCATGATTTGGTGGCTTGGCAGCAGGCCATGCTGCTGGTGAAACAAGTGTATGAACTGACGTCACAGTTTCCCGCGGATGAGCGATTTGGCTTGGTGGCGCAGATGCGGCGCGCAGCGGTATCCATTCCCAGCAATATCGCTGAAGGTGCGGCGCGCCAGTCCAATCGTGAGTTCGCACAGTTTCTGATCGTGGCTCGCGGCTCTCTCAGCGAACTGGATACGCAATTCAGAATCGCTCAGGATTTGGATTTTTGTCCTCCACGAGCTGAAATGGAAATGCAGATAGACCGTCTATTCAGCTTATTGGGTGGCCTGCTGAAAACCCAGCGAGAACCCGAAAAAACATGACGGCCTCCAAACCCGCCCCCTCACCCCTCACCCCTCACACCTTACGCATTCTGGGCATTGATCCCGGCCTACGCCTCACCGGCTTCGGCGTGATCGAGCAGACCGGCCAGAAGCTGGCCTACGTGGCCAGCGGCGTGATCAAGAGCGGCGAGGGCAGCCTGCCGCAGCGGTTGGGGGTGCTGTTTGCGGGCTTGAACGAGGTGATTGCCACCTACCAGCCCGATACCTGCGCGGTCGAAATCGTCTTCGTCAACGTCAACCCGCAATCGACGCTTCTGCTCGGGCAGGCGCGCGGTACCGCCATCTGCGCGGCCGTATCGCGCGATCTGAGCGTGGCGGAATACACGGCATTGCAGATCAAACAGGCGGTGGTCGGCCACGGCAAGGCCGCCAAGGAACAGGTGCAGGAGATGGTGAAACGCCTGCTGAGCCTGCCTGCCGCGCCGACGGCCGACGCTGCCGACGCACTGGCCTGTGCCATCACCCATGCGCACGGCAGCCGATTGGGTACACACTCCACCGCAGGCTACCGCGTCAAGGGCGGGCGACTGATATGAGCAAGGACTCCACATGATAGGCAGAATTACCGGCACCCTCGCCGCCAAACAGCCGCCGCAGGTGCTGGTGGATGTCAATGGCGTGGGCTACGAAATCGATGTGCCGATGAGCACCTTCTACAACCTGCCGGCGATCGGCGAAAAGATCAGCCTGCTCACCCATCTGGCCATTCGCGAGGACGCGCACCTGCTGTATGGCTTCGGCAGCGAAGTCGAGCGCGCGGCGTTTCGCGAACTGTTGAAGGTCTCGGGGATCGGTGCCAAGACGGCGCTGTCGGTGTTGTCGGGCCTGTCGGTCAACGACCTGTCGGCGGCGATCGCGGCGCAGGAAATCGGCCGCATCGTCAAAGTCCCGGGCATCGGCAAGAAAACCGCCGAGCGCCTGCTGCTCGAACTCAAGGGCAAGCCGGTATTCGCGGGCGCGATCGCCAGCCCGGAAACGCCCGGCGTATCGGACGATGTGCGCCAGGCTCTGCTGGCGCTGGGCTACAACGAACGCGAGACCACCGAGGCCGTGCGCCAATTGCCGCCCGACCTGCCAGTGGGCGAGGCGATCCGACAGGCGCTGCGGGCCTTATCCAAGACCTGACTTCCTTCATGACGCAGCCCGCTCCACGACATCGGCCGTCGGCATCGCTGCAACACCAGCTGGTATGGCTGCTGCTGAGCGTGGTGGGCATGTTTGGCGCGGGGATCGGCCTCAGTCTGTGGTTCAGCCTGGAATCCAGCCGGGAAGACCAGCAGCGCTTCATCCAGCATGAGGCCGAACAGACGCGAACCGGCGTAATGCGGCAACTGGAGTACTACCGCAAGCTGCTCGACAACTCGGCGCGCGACCCTGGCCTGGTCGACCTGATGCGCAACGGCACGATCGAGCCGAAGCAACAGTGGGCACGTTCGCGCCAGCTGCTGCTGCCCGAGATATTGGGCGTGGCATTGGTCGATTCACACGGCAATGTACTGGGCGACGCGGGGGCCTTGCGCATCGGCCCCGCGTGCCGTCAGGACATGAAGCGTGCGGACGCGTTGACGGATGGCCGCCCGCGGGTCCATCGCGAGATCATCGGCGCCGAGCATGTCGACCTGCTCGCACCCGTGCGCGACGCCCGGGGCGACCTGCTGGGCGGCGTGTTCTTGAGCGTGCGCCTGACACAATTCCAGCGCGTGCTCGATGATTCGATCCAGCCGGGCCATGCCGCCGTGCTCGTCGATGCACACGAGAAAACGATCGTCGGCCGTGGCGAAATCAGCGGGCATGTGCGTGAAATCCATCTGCCTGTGGCAGACACGGACTGGACGCTGATCGTACAGACTCCGGTGCAATGGCTGACGCGCAGTGGCTGGCGCCAAGTGATGGCGGGCTTGCTGACCCTGGGTGCCGTGTTGGGCGTGCTGATCGTCGCCATGGTCCGGCTACGCCACACCATGTTGCGCGATATCGTGTCCACGGTCGACGCCCTGACGGCCCTGGCGCATGACGAGCCGGTCCCCACGATCGTGCCGCACTACGTCGAGTTCGAGGCCGTGGCGGCCGATATCAATATGATCGCCCTGCACTTGCAGGAACAGCGTGCGCGGCTGGCGCATCTGAGCCTGACCGATCCGCTTACGGGGCTGCCCAACCGGCGCGCATTCGAGACCCATTTCCCACTGGCACAAGGGCTCGCTGAGCGGCAACACGCCGTCGCCCTGGTCATGCTCGACATCGATCATTTCAAAGGGGTCAACGATCGCTATGGGCATGGGGTGGGCGACCAGGTCCTGCTGGCCCTGGCGCAGTCGCTGAAAGCCTTGACCCGACGCGCCGACCTGGCCGCGCGTCTGGCCGGCGACGAGTTTGCGGTGCTCCTGTCGGGGCTCGATGCTGCCGGTGTGACCGCGTGGTACCAGCGCCTGAGCGACCATTTCAGAAGCGAGTTGAATGCCTTTGGCCTCGAGCTGGATACAGGTCTCAGCGCGGGGCAGACCTGGCTGGGCAGTGCCGCCAGCGACACGCTCAACGCCGCGCTTGCGCGCGCCGACCGTGCGCTTTATCGCGCGAAAGCGCGCGGGCGGGGCCAATTGGCGCAGGACACTGCGCCGGGGGAAGACGTCACGGAGTAGAATCCGGCTGTATCCCGTCACGCCGCCTCCGGCTCCATGATCGAAACCGACCGTCTCATCGCCCCCGCCACCGTCAGCCCGCAGGAAGAGCAGATCGAGCGCGCGCTGCGGCCGCGCACGCTGGCCGAATACGTGGGCCAGGCGAAGGCGCGCGAACAGCTCGAGATCTTCATTCACGCCGCGCGGAAGCGCAGCGAGGCACTCGACCACGTGCTGCTGTTCGGCCCGCCCGGGCTGGGCAAGACCACGCTGGCGCACATCATCGCGCGCGAGATGGGCGTCAACCTGCGGCAGACCTCGGGCCCGGTGCTCGAGCGCGCAGGCGACCTGGCGGCGCTGCTGACCAATCTGGAGCCGCACGACGTGCTCTTCATCGATGAAATCCACCGTCTTTCGCCGGTGGTCGAGGAAGTACTGTATCCGGCGCTGGAGGATTTCCAGATCGACATCATGATCGGCGAAGGGCCGGCGGCGCGCTCGGTCAAGCTCGATCTGCCGCCGTTCACCCTGGTCGGCGCCACCACCCGGGCCGGCATGTTGACCAACCCGCTGCGCGACCGTTTCGGTATCGTCGCGCGGCTGGAATTCTATTCGGCGGAAGAGCTGGGCTTCATCGTCCATCGCTCGGCAGGCCTGCTGCAGATGAATCTGGACGAGGCCGGCGCGCTGGAAATCGCCCGCCGTTCGCGCGGCACCCCGCGCATCGCCAACCGCCTGCTGCGGCGGGTGCGCGATTATGCCGACGTCAAGGCGGAAGGGCAGGCCACGGGGGCGGTGGCCGATGCGGCGCTGGTCATGCTGGATGTCGATCGCGCCGGACTCGACGTGATGGACAGGAAACTGCTGTCGGCCGTGGTCGAGAAATTCATGGGCGGCCCGGTCGGGCTGGACAACCTTGCCGCTGCCATCGGCGAGGAGCGCGACACCATCGAGGACGTGCTCGAACCCTTTCTGATCCAGCAGGGTTATTTGCAGCGTACCCCGCGCGGCCGCATCGCCACCCCGCTGGCGTATCGCCACCTCGGCTTTGCCGCCCCCACCGAACCGAGCGCGGATCTGTTCTGATGGCGTTTGTCTGGCCGGTCCGGGTGTATTGGGAAGACACCGACGCGGGCGGCGTCGTGTATTACGCGAACTATCTCAAATTCATGGAACGCGCACGCAGCGAATGGCTGCGCGCATTCGGCTTCGAGCAGGATGTCCTGCGCGACGAGCCCGGCATCGTGTTCGTGGTGCGGCGGGTGGAAATCGATTACCTGTCGCCGGCGCGCTTCAACGAGCAGCTCGAGGTATCGGTCGCGTTGCACGAGGCCGGGCGTGCCAGCCTCAGCGTGCGCCAGGAACTTATGCGCGGCTCCGACCGTCTGGCAGAGGCCGTGGTGACACTCGCCTGCGTCGATGCGGCGCGATTCAAACCCGTTAAAATACCCGAGCCCCTCCTACAAGCATTGGCCCCCGCAACGTGAACCCTGAACTCGGTCAAGACCTCTCGCTGTTCCATCTCATCCTCCACGCCTCGCTGCCGGTCCAGATCGTCATGGCGCTGCTGCTGGGCGCCTCGCTGATGTCGTGGTGGTTCATCTTCATCAAGATGTTTGCCCTCAAGCGCGCGATACGCGTGACCGACCGTTTCGAGCGCGAATTCTGGGGCGGTGGCGACATCAACGCCATCTATCAGCGGGTGGCCGGCGAACGCGAAGGTGCGGGCGAAATGGAGCGCATCTTCGAAGCCGGCTTTCGCGAATTCTCGAAATTGCGGCACCAGGCCGGCCTGTCGCTCAACGTCATCATCGACGGCACCCGCCGCGCGATGCGCGCGACCTACCAGCGCGAACTCGACGGCCTCGAATCGCACCTGGCCTTCCTCGCCACCGTGGGATCGGTGTCGCCCTACGTCGGCCTGTTCGGCACGGTGTGGGGCATCATGATCGCCTTCATGGGGCTGTCGAGCGTGGCGCAGGCCACGCTGGCGCAGGTCGCGCCCGGCATCGCCGAAGCGCTGATTGCCACCGCCATGGGCCTGTTCGCTGCGATTCCCGCGGTGGTCGGCTACAACCGCTACACCCACGACATCGACCGCCTGGCCAACCGCATGGAAAGCTTCATGGAGGAGTTCTCCAACATCCTGCAGCGGCAGCAGGTGACGGCCAAATCGGTGTAGCCTGTGGCACGGACCCGCAAACAGGTCGCCCAGATCAACGTCGTGCCGATGATCGACGTGATGCTGGTGCTGCTGGTGATCTTCATGGTGACCGCACCATTCATCAACCCGGCCCAGGTCGAATTGCCGAGCGTCGGCAAGACCTCGCAGACGCCGCAGAAACCGCTCGAAATCATCATCAAGGAATCCGGCGAATATCTGCTGCGCGACCGTGCGTCTGGTGGCGGCGAACGGGTGGTGGCGAAATCGGCGCTGCCTGATGAAATTGCCGCATTTCATCGCGCCCAGCCGGACCAGCCTGTGGTGATCGCGGCGGACAAGAAAGTCCGCTATGAGGAGGTGATGCATACGATGACGCTCCTGCAACAGGCCCAGATCACGCGTATCGGCCTGCTTGCTCGCCCGGCCCCATGAATTTCACGGCAGACGCCCCACCTGGCACGCGTCCCGTTCCCAACCTCCTTGCGGCTGCGTTGGCGCTGGGGGTGCATGTGCTGTTCGTTCTGATGCTGGTGTTCGGCGTGTCATGGCAGACCCACCATCCCGAGGCAGTCATGGTCGATCTGTGGGAAACCCTGCCGGACACGCCGCCGCCTCCGGCCAGGCCCCGCCCGCCGCCGCCCGTGAAAGCGCCCAAACCGGCGCCTGTGGCCCCCACCCCCAAACCGGTGGAAAAGGAACCGCCCCCCCCGAAGACGCCCGACATTGCCCTGGAAAAGAAAAAGGCCGAGGCCGAACGCCTGAAAAAACTGCAGGCCACGCAGGCGGCCGAAGAAAAGGCCCGTGCCGAAGCGGCCAAGGCCTTGCGTGAGAAACAACAGGCCGAACAGAAGCGGCAGGCGTTGCTGCGACAGATGGAAGAAGAGGACCTGAAACAGCGCGTGGCGGCCGAGGCTGCGGCGAACGAGGCCCGTCTGGCGCGACTGACCCAGGCGCAGGCGGCAGCCAACAAGCGTCAGGCTGAAGTGGCGAGCGTTGTGGGACAGTACCGCGACCAGATCAGCGCCAAGGTGCGCGGCAATACCCGTCTGCCCGACAACCTGAAGGGCAATCCCGAAGTCCGTTGCCTGGTCAAGTTGCTGCCCACCGGCGAAGTCGTGAGCGTGCGGGTGACGAAATCCAGCGGGAATCCTGCGTATGACGACGCAGTGGTGCGCGCCATCGAGAAGTCTTCGCCATTGCCCTTGCCGACCGACCGCGATGCGCGCGCCGCCTTTGTCCCGGAACTTTCCTTTGTCCACCGCCCCAAAGAGTAGGCCCTGAACAGGCCGAAACGAGGCGGTATGTGGTCCGGACCACGTGCAGCCTATGCTAGACTGCCCAATCAAAAAAGTGTTTGTGAGCCCGATGTCCGTATCCATGCTGCGTGCCGTTCTGCTGTTTCCCTTGTTTTGTCTGGCCTTGCTGAGCGCGCCGTTTTCCGCGCGCGCCGCGATGGAAATCCAGGTCATTGGCGGCGCGGCCAACAAGATTGCCGTGGCCATGGTGCCGTTTCAGGCCGCGCCCGGCCAGCCCAGCCCTGCACTGACCCAGATCGCCGGGGACGACCTCAACCGCAGCGGCCAGTTCAGACTGGTGGACGTGAGCGGGGCGCCGCAGCCTGTCATGCCCGCGCAGGTCGACTACGGCGTCTGGCGCGGCAAGGGTGCAGACGCGCTGGTGGTTGGCCAAGTCACTGCGCAGCCGGGCGGCCGTCTCGAGATCCGCTTCTATCTGCTGGACGTTCTCAAGCAGACCCAGCTCGCGGCCTACAGCTACACCATCACGGCCGGCCAGTGGCGCGCCACGGCACACCAGATTGCAGACCTCATCTACGCGAAGCTGACGGGCATTCCCGGCGCATTCAGCAGCCGCATCGCCTACGTACAGAAGCAGGGCCGTCGCTATGAATTGCGGGTGGCCGATGCGGATGGGCAAAACCCGCGCACGGTGATGCGCTCCAACGAATCGGTGATTTCGCCGATGTTCTCGCCGGACGGCAACCAGATCGTGTATGTGTCATTCGAGGACAGAAAGCCTGTCATCTATGTGCAGTCGCTCAAGGATGGCCATCGTCGCAAGATCGCGGCATTCAAGGGGTCCAACTCGGCCCCGGCATGGACGCCGGACGGCCGGCGGCTGGCTGTCGTGCTGACGCGCGACGGCGCTTCGCAGATTTATATGATCAATGCCGACGGCGGCGGATTGACGCGCCTGACGCGGGGCAGCAATATCGATACCGAACCGGTATTCTCCCCCGACGGACAAACCCTCTATTTCACGTCGGATCGGGGAGGCAGCCCGCAAATCTATCGCATGGCGGCCAGTGGCGGCGAAGCCAAACGGGTGACCTTCAATGGCAGCTATAATGTTTCCCCCGCGATCAGCCCGGATGGACGGTATCTGGCTTACATCAGCCGCGACGGCGGGCGGTTCAGCGTGACCTTGCAGGAATTGGCCTCGGGACAGACCCGTGTGCTGACTGATACCGCGCGCGACGAGTCGCCCAGCTTCGCGCCGAATGGTCAGGCCGTGTTGTATGCCACGGTGCAGGGTGCACAAGGAATACTCGGTACGGTGAGCCTGGACGGCAAAACGCACGCGCGCCTGTCGGAATCGGGTGTGGATGCGCGCGAGCCGGTCTGGGGTCCGTGAAAACGCGCATTTTTTGATGTTGGATGTCGGTTGGGCGGTTGCAGGGAGTAGACAAGAGCCGCCCATCATCAATTTGTATTCATTCATAAGGAGAGATAGATGAACAAGATTTTATGGCCCATTCTGGTTGCGTTGACCTTGTCTGCATGCGGTACGACCGGCGGCACGCAAGCGACGGTCGAAGACCGCACCGGCGGCACGGCAAGTACCGGCCAAGGCACCGAAACCACGGGCGTGGGCGGCAGCGGTGTCGCAGGCAATGCGATGGGCGACCAATATGCCGGCGATCCGCGCAAGAACCCGGCCAGCCCCTTGTCCAAGCGTAGCGTCTTCTTCGATTACGACAGTTTCGTGGTGAAGGACGAGTACCGTCCGATGCTTGAAGCACACGCCGGCTACCTGATGTCGAAGCGCGATGCGCACGTGATCCTGCAGGGCAATGCCGACGAGCGCGGCAGCCGCGAATACAACCTGGCACTGGGGCAGAAGCGCGCCGAGGCTGTGCGCAAGGCACTGGCCGTGCTGGGCGTGAGCGACGCGCAGATGGAAGCGATCAGTTTTGGCGAGGAAAAGCCGCGCAACGAGGGCCATGACGAAGCCGCGTACGCCGAAAACCGCCGTACCGACGTGGTGTATAGCGACGAGAAATGACCTCGCTTCGACGTAATGGCCTGATCCTCGTTGCGATGCTCATGCTGGCCCAGCCGGCGTGGGCGGCGCTGTTCGGCAATGACGAGGAAGTGACCCGTCAGATGCAGGCATTGCAGCAGCGTGTGGATGCGCTCGATGCGCGGCTGGCCAAGCTGGAGCAGTCGATTCAGCAAAACCAGCCCATGCTGGATATGCTGAAGGAAGTGGAATCGCTCAAGGCCGAGGTGGCCAGACTGCGCGGCCAGTCCGAGGTCCAGGCGAATCAGCTGGATACGCTGGGCAAACGGCAGAACGACTTGTATGCCGATCTCGATCAGCGCATTGTCGAGCTCGCCAAGGCGGCCAAGCCGGCGCCGGCCGCTGATGCGACGCAACCGGCTGCACCCGACTCGCAGGCAGCTGCCGGAACGGTGGCCAAGCCGGCGGCGGACGGGGCTGCGCAAGCCGACCCGCTGGCCGAATCGCGCAGCTACGAAGGGGCGCTCGCCCTGTTCCGCGACGCCAAGTACACCGACGCCATCGCAGGTTTCAAGAACTTTCTCAAGACCTATCCGGCGAGCACGCTGGCAGCCAACGCGCAGTACTGGATCGGCTATTCGTATTACGCGCTGAAGGATTACAAGACATCGCTGGCGCATCAGCAAAAGCTCGTGGCAACTTATCCCGACAGCCCCAAAGTGCCCGACGCGCTGCTCAATGTCGCCACCAACCAGATCGAACTGGACGACATGGCCGCGGCGCGCAAGACACTCAAGGACCTGGTGGCCAAACACCCCGGCACGCCCGCGGCCAAACTTGCCGCGCGCCGTCTGGCTGCGATCAAGTAAACGCCGTGTCCGAGTCCTTGACGCGCCAGCCGCTGGAGGGCGGCCATGACTGCCATGACGCGCAAGCGCCAACCGCCACGCTCCACCCGCAAGGAGTAGGCCGTGGTTGCCCCCGCCAGGGGGAGGCCGTGGTTGTAGAGCCGACAAGTCGGCAACAACCACGCACTAAAGATGTTGAAGCATCAACAACCACGCTCCGCTTGACCGAGATATTCCTGTCGTTGCAGGGCGAAACCAGCCGAGCCGGCCTGCCAACCGTGTTCATCCGCCTGACGGGCTGTCCGTTGCGTTGCCGCTGGTGCGACACGACCTATAGTTTCCAGGGCGGCGAAACCGTCACGCTGACGTCGCTGTTGGCACGGGTGGCGGACTATGGCGTGTCGACGGTCTGCGTCACGGGTGGCGAGCCGCTGGCGCAAAAGAACTGCCTGCCTTTGCTGGTTGCGCTGTGCGACGCGGGCTATTCGGTGTCGCTGGAAACCAGTGGCGCGCTCGACGTCAGCAAAGTGGACCCGCGGGTGTCGCGCATCGTCGACATCAAGCCGCCGGAGTCGGGCGAGGAAGCACGCAACCGCTGGGAGAATATCGCCCACCTGACGCCGCATGACGAAATCAAGTTTGTGCTGGCCAACCGTGCCGATTACGAATGGGCGCGCGAGGTCATCCAGGCGCAGAAGCTTGCGCATGCGTGCCCCATCCTGTTTTCCCCGGTGCAGGGCGAACTGCCGCCCACCCAACTGGCGGAGTGGATTCTGGTCGACCGCCTGCCGGTACGCATGCAGGTACAGTTACACAAGATCCTATGGGGCAACACACCAGGCACATGAAACCCGCAGTCATCCTGCTTTCCGGCGGTCTGGATTCCGCCACTGTGCTGGCGATTGCCCGTGAAGCGGGCTATGCCTGCCATGCGCTGAGTCTGGATTACGGCCAGCGCCATACGGCCGAGCTTGCCGCCGCCGCGCGGGTGGCCAGAAGTTTGGGCGCCGTCGAACATCGGGTGATGCGCCTCGGACTAGGCGACATCGGCGGCTCGGCACTGACCGACGCCTCCATTGCCGTACCGGAAAGCCCGACCGACGGCATTCCGGTCACCTACGTGCCCGCCCGCAATACCGTGATGCTGGCGCTGGCACTCGCCTGGGCCGAAGTGCTCGGTGCGCGCGACATTTTCATCGGTGTCAATGCTGTCGACTATTCCGGCTATCCTGACTGCCGCCCCGAATTCATCGAAGCCTTCGAGCGCATGGCCAACCTGGCGACCAAGTCCGGGGTCGAGGGTGCGCGATTGCGCATTCATGCGCCGCTCCAAGCCCTGTCGAAGGCCGACATCATCCGGCGTGGTGCCGCGCTCGGGGTTGATTACGCGCAGACGGTGAGCTGCTATCAGGCCGATGCCGAAGGCCTGGCCTGCGGCCGCTGCGATGCATGCCGGCTGCGGCGCGAGGGCTTCCTCGCCGCGGGCATTCCCGATCCGACGCGCTACGCATAGGAAGCCGGGTAGCTGGCGAACGGATTCTCGATGATTCTCTAATTGGGTGGAGCGCGTCACGCTTTGTGCGTGATGTGAGTCCGCTCTATTGCGAGGCAATCTTGCACCGAGCGTCTACATGGTATTTATTATCCAGCTTCGGTTTCGCTCGTACGCATTAAAATCCAGCTATTTTTCCGGGTAAGGCGGCAATCCGCACTTCCCTTTCCTGAGGAGGAATAGACTTATGACCTACGCAGATTTCGCCAGCGCGCAATCCATTTTTCTATGGTCGACCTTCGCGATCGCCCTGATCATGGGTGCCGTGGTCAACAAGACCAACTTCTGCACCATGGGTGCCGTGTCCGACTGGGTCAACATGAGCGACACTGGCCGCATGCGTGCTTGGATACTGGCCATTGCTGTCGGCGTACTGGGCGTGACTGCCCTGGAAGCTGCCGGCCTGGTGAACGTAACCGGTACTTTCCCTCCCTATCGACAGACCAACTTCGTCTGGCTTGAAAACGTACTGGGTGGGGCCTTGTTCGGAGTCGGCATGACGCTTGCCTCCGGCTGCGGCAACAAGACGCTGATCCGTATCGGCGGCGGCAATCTCAAGTCGGTCATGGTGTTGCTGGTCATCGCGCTGATCGCGTATTTCATGATCAATCCCTTCCCGGGCAGCGACAAGACCCTCTATTCCACCCTGTTCTACCCCTGGACCAATCCGACCGCCGTTGCGTTGACGACCAACCAGGATCTTGGCGCGATGCTCTTTGGCGACAAGGCCGCCACCGGCCGCATGGTCATGGGGGCCATCATCGGCGGCCTGCTGCTGATCTGGGCCTTCAAGTCGGCCGATTTCCGCGGCAGTTTCGACAACATCCTTGGCGGCCTCGTGGTCGGCCTCGCAGTACTGGCCGCCTGGTATATCACCAGCAACATCCGGGTGGATGCCAGCGGCGACATTCTCACGCTGCAATCCTTCGTCCAGGACTGGGATCTGTATGCGCCGGCCGACGCGGTCAGGCCCGCCGCAGCCGGTCCGCTCGCCGCGCAGTCCTTCACCTTCATCAACCCCATGGGGCAAACCCTCGGCTACGTGGCGAGCGGCTTCGACCGTACGCTGCTCACCTTCGGCATCATGGCGCTGGCAGGCGTGATCGCCGGTTCCTTGCTGTGGTCGGTGATTTCCCGCAATTTCCGGATCGAGTGGTTCGCCTCCGTCCGCGATTTCTTCAACCACCTGGTGGGCGCGATCCTGATGGGGTTTGGCGGCGTGCTGGCGATGGGCTGCACCATCGGGCAGGGCGTCACCGGCTTCTCCACCCTGGCGCTGGGTTCCATCCTCACCTTCGTCGCCATCGTGCTCGGCAGCGCCATCACGATGAAAGTGCAGTACTACAAGATGGTGTACGAGAGCGAGGCGACTTTCCTCAAGGCATTCATCACCGCGCTGGCCGATCTCCGGCTGCTGCCTGCCGGAATGCGCAAGCTGGAAGCGGTTTAAAGCACATTTGGCTTTGACGCGAATTCAAAATCCAGTATAATTTTGCGCTTTGCCGGACATGGCACTTGTCAGGTAAAAGGGTCGGTAGCTCAGCCGGTAGAGCAGCGGACTTTTAATCCGTTGGTCGCGAGTTCGAATCTCGCCCGACCCACCAATATCTAAAAGGCTTAGCCGTAAAGGCTAGGCCTTTTTCAATTCCTGGCGTGGGGAAAACGTGGAAAACTGCACCACATTCCCACCCTGGCCGTTCTCGATCCGAGACGCCGCAGCCGCTAGATGCTCGGTTGCATACTTCGCATAACGATCCACCATGCTGCGGGACTTCCATCCCCCGAGTTCCTTGAGTTCGTCGCAGCTGGTACCAGCCTGACGGTGCCAAGAAGCCCAGGTATGGCGCAGATCGTGAAAGCGTAAGTCCTCGATTCCTGCCTTTTCCAGTGAGGTATGCCAGGCGCTGTTACTTAACTCCCAGCGTATCGGGCTGCCCTGATAGGTGAAGCAGTAGCGAGAATGCTTTCCAATCTGCCCCCTGAGTACGGAGACCGAATCTGCATTCAGCGGCACGCCTCGCGGCGTTCCATTCTTGGTTTGATTGAGCCAGGCAGTTTTACGCTGCAAATCCACCCGATCCCATTCCAAGCCGGTAATTTCCCGCGCCCGGCAACCGGTGGCGAGGGCAAAGCGGACAATCGCGGCCAAGTGTTCGGGGCAGGAACGGATTAAACGCTCCGCCTCTTCCCTGTTTAGCCAACGATCCCGCTCGACCTCTCCCGGAAGCAGGCGAATCTTCGGAAACGTGGTGATCCACTGCCATTCATCGCGCGCCATACGTAACAGGGCGCGAATCGTGGCTAGGTAGCGGTTGATCGTCGCGGGCATGTTGCCCTTCTTCATTTCCCCCTGGATGACAGTCCAGATGGTATCGCCCGAAATCTCATCGAGATTCAGATGACCCAAGTAGGGGTCGAGGTTGCGACAAATCCGCCGAACATCACCAATGCTTCTGAGGTTCGCTTTGAGCGCGAGGTACCGTACAACCGCTTCTTGCCAAGAACGCTTGGGCTTTATTCCGAAGTGCGCTTCGTTGTATGCCGCCAGCTTTAGCTGCGCGAGATACGCTTCGGCTGCACCGCGGTCTTCAGTCCGAGCGCTTTGGCGTACGCGTTCGCCGTTTGGTAAGACGGCGTCAATCCACCAGAAACGAGAGTCTTGTCTCCGGTAGATTCCGGTTTCACGGGCCATAAGGTTTTCTCCTTTCCGGCCCGCCCTTGCTCGCGGGATTTATAGTCATCCAGCCAGGCATCGAGGTCAAGCTTGTCGTAGAGACAGCGCCGACCCAGCTTGATGAAGGGGACACCAAGCTCGACGAGCAGGGTCACCCCGATACCGAGATATTCCCCGGCTTGTTCCTTGTTCAAGCAACGCGCAGCGGGCAAAGGCAGGGCGGTTCCCTCTTTCATTAACCGCCTCGCGACTGCCGTAGATACTGGCGAGCCTCTTCCTCGATGTCGGGTGATTCGTTCACCTGGTTGAGGATGGAATTGAAGCGCCGCGCCTTGATCCTGACTTTCTCTTCGACGTACTGGTCTGGGTGGATGCCCTCCCACATGCAGAGCGTGTGCAGATGGTTATCCAGACGGAGGCGCAGGCCATCCCAGGCGGCATCCAAGCTCAGGTGACCATTCAAGGCCATCAAGGTCGTCATGGAAGACAGCATCCGGGAAAGAACCTGTTTTTCGCTGGGTGCGCTCACAGAGGTAAAGCGATCCAGCAATGGCCCGCCATCCTCCCCCCAGTCGATAGACGCCAAACAGGCCCACAGAGGATGCACAGGCCAGCGTGAGCGGGTTGAATCCTGTTCGCTGGGCAAGGTCAGGCGCAGCCATTCATCGGTGGCGTAGGCCCACAGGCCGCCCAGGTGACGCAAGGTTTGATGTAGGGTGGATAAACCCTTCTGCGTCAGCAGTTCGCGTTTGAATTCGAATTCCAGCCGCCAGATCGGGCGCACCCCATCCCATCCGGCCTTGAGCCAAAGCTCTTTGAGGTATTCCTTGCCGCTGGTCTGGATTTCCAGGGACTTGTTATACAGGCGGGCAGCGATCACCCCACCCATGCCGATAGACCAACCGGAGAACTGGCCGAGGCAGGAATAGGACTGGATATTGTGAGCACGCGTCACCCAGGCATGACGGGACCAGCTTTCCATATCCGCATCGCACATGAAATCGACATAGAGGTCGATTCGGCTTGTCCGGGCGGGCTCAACGTCGCCCAGCTTCAGAAGAACGTCGCTAAGTGTCGCTTCCGCCCGTTGAGGCGAGAACGCCGATAGCATGGGGCTGGATACCTGGACATAGGCCATCGGCAGGGTGCCGGACTTGGGCCGTGAGAGTGAGATGCGGAAAGCGTTATCCCGGAGGACGAAGGGAAAGATGCCCGAGCCTTTGTCCTTGACCTCAAAGACATGCTCATCGACGACATACTGGGCCTTCGCCTGTTCCGATTCATGTTCGGACTGGGCGATTTTCTTGAGGGTTTCCAGCTTACGGGTAACCGAATCGGCCAGCATACCGGGATAGGAAAGATAAAGACTGTCCACGCCCCAGCGCAAAGGCACAAACCCTATTTCCTCACAATTGCAGTTATTGGATGCTGTGTTACTAGGCACCGCATCCTTATCCAACGCCGCGCATTGGTCAGCCGCGCAGGCGCGGCCTGCCCCACACGCGTCGTCGGACTGAAGTTTGTTTTCTGTTTCCTGGGATTCCATATCCATTCCTTTTGAGGTACCAGCGTGCCGACATGGCTTCTGGAATGGATACGGATTAAATAGACCGAGACGGCCTCACCCCATGGACTGAAATTGAAATCACAACATTGACAAGCTTCCTGTTTTTTGCCATTGGCGATACTCACGCAAACGCTGAGTTAGGTAGTTGGCATCTTCGATACGGTTCTGATAGCGGTCCAAACCCGCTTCATCACACATGTCCAGAATCTGGTCATGAGTGAAACCGCCATCTAACCATCCACTAGCGTCCAGCATCGCAAACACCATGTAGAGGCCGGGATAGCGGATTTTCCCATTTAAGGCAGAGTTAGCTAGACGGTAGCCAATACGCTTCAGAAAGTCCGTCTCGGAATTCTCCTGAGCCTGCAAATGACGTTCCAGGAAAAAAGGATGGTGGCGCAGCAAACGCGGCTCAATATGAATTGCCTTGCAAAAAGCGCCTTCATCACCTGCCTTAGCCTGTGCAACTAAAATGGTCAGCTTCCGTCCGTGCAACATCAGAGAGAGGTAATTGTGGAAGGAGGCGAAAAAGAAAATCCAGAAGAATACTGCGCGCTTGGTTGCCTCAGTTCTGTCCTCATCACTTAGCTCTTCGTAGGCAAGTCGTGAAGCCTCTTCAGCTCCCGGCGTATCCGGAAACATGCCCTCCATCCACGACCATGAATCATCTTCGCCTGCTTCGCGAATTTGTTCATCCATCCACGTTTGCTGTTCGTCTGTCGACATCGCGGCGACCTCGGCGTTTAACTCTTTATGGCCTTCTTCACCTAAGAGAAATAGCCATAGAGCGGTTCCAATCCGCCTCTCATCATCGAAAAGCCCAACATAACTATCCAGGGCCGCCCCCCGAAAGATTCCCTCGTATTTTCTTAAAAGCTTGGCCCATCTGGCCTGTGACTGAAGGTCCCGCAACATCTCCGCGTACTGCGGAGCCATCGTGACGACAAGTTTTCTTGTCAATTCTTTATCTAATTGAAGCTTTGTCATTCCACTCTTCTACTTCTTCAGCCTCTGCGTGACCCATCCTACAGTCTGCGACGATTCCCGCCGTCATGCACCGGTTAGCAAGGACAACACGCCAATCTATCGTTGAAAGATGACGTTTCTGTCGCCAAGTTTTTGTGGTTAAACTCCTCCCCCATAAATAAAACATCACCATTTATCTTCAAGCGCAATGCCTTATCAACCAAGGGGAAAACACAATGAGCGAAGCCCAAGAAAAAACGTTTTTTGAATACGGTGAAGTCAAAGTCACCAATGCACGTTTCATTGTTCCATCGCAGACATATGCAATGTCTGGCATCACGTCGGTGAAATTCTTTACTGAAAAACCCAGCTTACTTTGGCCAATAGTAGCTTTCCTGATCGCCATCTTGATAGGCGTCGGTGATGGCAACATCTGGTCGGTCGGCATCCCGGTAATTATCGGCGTGGTACTCCTTTTACGTAAAGCAACCCATCACGTCGTACTCAGCAGCGCGTCCGGTGAGACACGTGCACTCAATAGCAAGAACAAAGAATTTATCGCGAACGTTATCAAAGCGCTAAACCAATCCATCGTTTCTCGCGGTTAACCCATCGGTTAATACATCGGACCCCGTTTCCATGAAGACCAGTGATGTCAAGTACGGCGATAAAAGCGGAGGGATAGAAGACAGTGGTGACGCCGCTGAGCTTCGCGGTGCGATCCCACCTTCAGAATCCGATGAAGCGTTGGCGAAAATACAGGCTGAGCAGGAGCCAGCAGAGGAGGCTTTTCTACCACGTGTGCTGAAGCGCTTCGGTCCTTGGAAGCGCTGGGTTTGGTACTGGCAGACCCGACAACATGAGCGCGTCGAGTCTGACTTCTGGCGGGATCGTGATCCCAAGGAGAATGCGCGTGGCTGCCTACCCGATGAAGAGGGGGTCCAAGTGCCGGCAATATGGGTAGCCGAGCTATACACGCCTTCTACAGTGGGAAGGCTACTCAAAGGAATTCATGATTTAGGTTGGGAGTACGGAAGGGTTGGGCACGACAGCCTGACCAAATGGATGAATGACGTGCGAGAAGGGCGTCAGGCGGGTTGGACAAGTCTTGGGCTGATATCGCCACCGGACGCTGCGCACTTAATGAGTGAGCGTACGGCTCCGTTGCCTTCTGGAGTGAAGGCGGCTTTGCCAATCTTGGTGTCACTTACCCCGAGTCTCACCGCCTTTGTTATTGCTTTCCTATTCGATGATACGGCCGCTACTTCGCTGGAAACGCCTTTGCGTGCTGAGTTCAAGACGAGTATCCGCAGAGACCCGCTATTCCGACCTTGGCATGTCGCCCGATACGTCTTGATGGACCGGATGGCTCGCCTAGGGCACAGCATATATTCCCCAGATTTACTGCGTCGTGAAGCGGTGAAGTCCCACCTACAAAAACTTGAGAACGACTGTGTGAACTGGGTTCGGGACCACCTTCCCGGCGCCTTCACCTTGCAACCCGGTTCACGTGTACCCACAGCCGCCCTGCTGGTAACTGAGCGAGTCAGGCCACTATCAGAGGAGGCTTCCAAGATCAGAGCGTTTGATGGACTTGCTATAAATCGCGACTACGACGCATGGGAGTCTGATGAGTGGCCCCAAGCAGGTCTTGTTCTGCCGCGTGGCTGGGATGACGAAGGGAATCGACTCGTCTTCACTTGTCGTAGACACGATGCCTTTCCTGACAGTCCTAGCTACCACGATCCCGCCTCAAATTGGACGATTGCCCAGCGGGCTGATGACCTTATCCGAGGCCTGCTGTCGCGATGGGCCCTTACCTGTCTACTGGATAGTTACCATGAGACTATGTCAGTATTGCGCGACCGAACCGCGCACGATGGCAGGTATCGGCCTGTTCGGGATTTGAAGGAACTTCGCTCGCTCGCACGGACTACACTTTATGATATTGGTGTATGTGCGCAAGAGATTGTGGAATTTGCTGAGTCGGATTTCAGTTATCGTTACGATGTATTGGAGATGTCCTACGTTCGAAAGGTGCGTGGTGAGAAGTCTGATCTTTTGAACGACCTCATATCTTCACAAAAAATGCGCGCACGGCAGGTTCAGCGAGAGGCCGCTCTCCTGCAATCGACATTGTCAACTAGTAGCGACCTGTCCCAGACCATTTCTAACATACGTATACAGCGACTCGTGGTTTTGCTGACGTTTGTGTCCATCGGCGTTGCGTTGTGGGCTGCGTTCCTCACATTCAAAACAGTTACGTAGTGCTGTGGTTGGAGCACAGCGAGAAGCTTAGCTTGCGGAGGTTCCTTCCTGGGCCGCTAAACTTTTGATGAGTTTCTGCATATCAGCTTCAGTATTCGTGATTCTAGCGACCTTCTCAAAATAGACGTTTGCAATGTCATCACTAGTTAGAACAAGGATTTGAAATGATCCTTTCGACTCGTCGCCAAGCGGAATTTTTCCAGGATGACGTATTGGAGCGTCATCCCCTATTTCAAGAAGCCCGCTCCGGGCGTTTTTGAGGACAAGGTGGTTAATGGTGCCGCTTGCTTTCGCGTAGAATTCATCAACCATGCCGTCATAAATTAGCACCCGCCCGTTGTGACTCGTCTTTGAGAGCACGTGCGCACGCACGAACGCCGGCGAGTCCTTCTCATCGAGTAAGCTATATAACCATTGATTGCTGGCCAGTACCCTTAATGGGCCCTTCGTGATCATTGCGCCGATCGCCCAGCCCAGTAGAAAGCCCGTGACGGAGATGGCAACGAAATAAGAAAGGATGTTTAACGCGTCCCGGTCAAATATTCCTTTGAAAGCCATAACCGACGGGGCGTTAGGGGTGCTGCTATCGGCACGTAAAATAGTAACGAACTTATCAAGGGCGATATCCTTGATAGATGGGAAATGTTCATAGAGAGCGCCGTAATTGAGAATGCAATAGAAGACGGCATGCAGAAAAAAAGCGATCCCGACCACGCCTGATAACTGAGCCAATGGGCTTATAGGTGCGGATTCGCGCGTTACTTTTTCAGGAAAATAGACGCCGGCGAAGAAAAGAATGCCGGGTAGCAACAAGACCACAACAATGACAGTTGACCAGGCAATTGACATTGCTTGCTATGCCCGGTGTGGCATTATCCCGCAGTCAGCTTGGGGTGCGAAGGTTATATCTGTGGCAGCGTTGCAGCAGCATGCACATCAATAGGCTGCTTAGATTTCTTTTTTGCGACCAGAATTTCATCGACGACCGTTCCCAATGTCACGGCTTCGCGCCCCGGGCGCGTCAAGACCGTCATGACGATACTCGGGTCGCCTGCTAGCCGAACGAGCTGATCGTATAAGTCCTCTTCTTTTCTGGTCATGAAGCGCATTTTTTAATGTATCCCACTTAACCTTAATCTACGAATACTAGATAGCATAAAAATAGGGCATAGGCAATGCGAGTCTATCCCATCCATCCTTCGCCTTTGCCGTTCTTGTAAGCGTTCCATCAATTGTGACAATAACGAACATGAGCCGGCGGCTATTGGCGAGCGTCGGCGGGCACGTTATAAATAAAAACAAGTAGTTAAATCAACTTTTAATCCGTTGGTCGCGAGTTCGAATCTCGCCCGACCCACCACATCCAGAAAGCCACGCGGAAGCGTGGCTTTTTTATTGTTGGTACAAGGTGGAAGGCGGCCGACAGGTGACGAAAAATGTCATCTCATGTCGCGGCTGGGCATGCATGGCCAGCGTAAGTCCCGGAAAAGGCACCCGGAAAGGTCCGCGAGGAAAAACGCTACCACCGCTACGAGCAAGACCCAGCGGGCTTTTCAAGGCCCATTCCTGCAAAATGCACGCTCCCCCCTAAAGTTGGCACGGCAACTGCTCGTTATTGCACCAGACACGGCAGGCTCGTGTTCATCTTGCCCAACCAAAGGAGATTTTAAATGCGTAAAATTCAACAAGGTTTCACCCTGATCGAACTGATGATCGTCGTGGCGATCATCGGTATTCTGGCTGCGGTTGCAATTCCTGCTTACCAGGATTACACGATCCGGTCCAAGGCCACTGAAGCTTCCAGCCTGATCGCGGCTGCAAAACAGGCTGTTGCCGAAGCGGCGGCGAATGGCTCTCTCGCGGCTATTGAGAACTCAACCCAAGCTGGTGCAGATGCGTTGGGCGTTGCGCTGGACACCACAATCGTGGGCAATTATGTGGCGAAAGTAACGATCGCCGGCACAGGTGCAACGACGGCCACGGTTACTGCAACCTTTAAGGCGGCTGGCGGCAACATTCCTACCGCCCTTGGCGGTAAAACCATCGTCTGGGACGCGCTGGTAAATACAGGCAGCACCAGCTGGACTGTGGATAAAGCTACTAGTACGCTGGATCCCAAATATCAGCCGAAACAATAAGCCGCAAGTTGCGCAAAAAGGGCATCCTTAGGATGCCCTCGGACTGCTGACAAACCCCGTCTTTTTACGAAGACGGGGTTTTGTTTTGGATAAATGGGGTCGCCCATTAGCCGACCGGATAAATGGGGTGACTGGATAAATGGGGTCAGACACGATTATTTGTCCTAGATGAGGCCTGTTCTTGTCCTGACCTGAGCATCCCATGGCTCGTCTTCCCCGGTATGTCATCCCCGGCCAGACTCGCAGCACATCATCCAGCGCGGCAACAACCGGCAGGCCATCTTTGCTGTCGAGGCTGACTACCCGTTCTTCCGCGACGCGCTGGTTGAAGCGTCGCTCAAGTACGGCTTGGCCATTCACGCCTATGTCTTGATGACAAACCACATCCACCTGCTGGCCACTCCCGACTACGACGACAGCATCAGCAAGGTATTCCAGTCGGTTGGTCGCAAGTATGTGCAGTACTTCAACTTTACTTACAAGCGCAGCGGCACCCTGTGGGAAGGGCGCTATCGCGCGACGGTGGTGGACAGTGAGTACAGTATCTGCTGACCCTGATGCGGTATATCGAGATGAACCTTGTGGTGGCAGGCATGGCGGCGCACCCGAGAGACTATCCCTGGTCGAGTTATGGCTTCAATGCGCAAGGTGAGGTCGGGCCGAATGCGGACTGGTTGACGCCGCACACGGAATATATGCGCTTGGGCCGGAGCGCTGCCGAGCAGCAAAGCGCTTACCGGAAATTGTTCAGGGTGGCTGTTTCAGACAACGATGTGAAGGCAATCCGGGAATGCACGCACAAGGGCTGGGCGCTAGGCGGGGAGCGGTTCAGGGCCGAAATCGAGGCATTGGGAAAGAGGCGGGCTGCGTCCAAGGGGGTTGGTCGGCCGCGGAAGCACGAGTAATGCGCTCGATATTGTTACTCGTTGACAAGAGCCCCAGTACGAGAATAATAGGGCTATCTATTTATATAGAAGAGCTAGCCATGAAAATCGTCCCGGTATTTGAAGCAAAGAACCGATTTTCGGAGTTGATTGCCGCTGTAGAACAGGGGGATCAGGTTACGATTACGCGCCGGGGAGTACCGGTTGCGCGTCTGGTAGCGAAGACTGCCGATATAGCCGATGCGTCCGGGCAACGCCAGCGCGTTGCCTCGGCTCTGGAGCGGTTGCGGCAGATTCGCAGCGGGCTTGTGCTCGAGGGTGACTTGAAGGCTGTTGCACGCGCTGGACTGGACTGATGGCGTTTGTGGTCGACAATTCGGTCGTGTGCGGCTGGTTTATCGGCAACCAGGCAACGGATTACACCGAGGCGGTTGCAACACGCTTGCTGGATGAACAGGCATATGCCCCTACCCTGTGGCAATTGGAGTTTGCCAATGTGCTGAGAACGGCATGCAAACGGGGTGCACTTGACGCACAGGCGGCGCATGAAGTGATTGATCAGATCGGCGCATTGCCGATCGTGGTCGATCGGGATACGCCGGGTCCGGCAGCGATTTTGTCCCTGGCGCTACGCTATGATCTGACGAGCTATGATGCCGCTTATCTGGAACTGGCCCTGCGTCTGCAACTACCCATTGCAACCCAGGACGCAGCGTTGATGGAAGCAGCTAGGGCGTCCGGGGTGGGGGTGTTGAAGGCGACTACTCGCTGAGATCTGCCTGGCCTTCGCTCCAGTCTTGTGTCGCGCGACGGATCACCTCAGAAGTAAATCCCCGGCTTTGCATGAAGCGTATCTGGCGGGCTTTGTCGGCTGCATCGGCGGGCGGGGCGCCGAATTTCTTCTGCCACACTTTGCGCGCGCGTTCGAGCTCGCTGTCGTGGTTGATGCTCAGCACAGCTTCGATCACGGCACCGCCCACGCCCCGCTGCCGCAGATCGTAAGCGAGCTTGATACTGCCGGCCCGCGCGCGATGATCGGCCACATAGCTCTCAGCAAACCGCCGGTCGGACAGCCACTTCTTTTCCTCGAACTCATCCAGCAATATCTCGATATCGTGCTGCACAAAGCCCACTTGCCCAAGCTTGCGGAAGAGCTCGGCGCGGCTGTGTTCGCGCCGCGCCAGCAGGCGCAGCGCGCGCTCACGCAGGTCGCCGGGTTCAGGCTTCGACTTCATCCTCGTCCTCGACCATCACGGTCGGATTGTTGACGCCGACGGCGGCGCGGATCTTGGCTTCGATTTCGTGTGCGATTTCGGGGTGCTCCTTGAGATATTCACGCGCGTTGTCCTTGCCCTGGCCGATCTTGTCGCCGTTGTAGGCATACCAGGCGCCGGATTTGTCGACGAATTTGTGGGCGACGCCGAGCTCGATGATTTCGCCTTCGCGCGAGATGCCCTGGCCGTAGAGGATGTCGAAGAAGGCTTCCTTGAACGGCGGCGAGACCTTGTTCTTGACGACCTTGACCTTGGTTTCGTTGCCGATGATCTCGTCGCCCTTCTTGATCGCGCCGACGCGGCGGATGTCGAGGCGCACGCTGGCGTAGAACTTGAGCGCGTTGCCGCCGGTGGTGGTTTCGGGGTTGCCGAACATGACGCCGATCTTCATGCGGATCTGGTTGATGAAGATGACCAGGGTGTTGGTGCGCTTGATGTTGGCGGTGAGCTTGCGGAGCGCCTGGCTCATCAGGCGGGCCTGCAGGCCCATGTGCGAATCACCCATCTCGCCTTCGATTTCGGCCTTGGGTGTCAGCGCGGCGACCGAGTCGACCACGACCACGTCGACCGAGCCCGAGCGCACCAGCATGTCGGCGATCTCCAGCGCCTGCTCGCCGGTGTCGGGCTGTGAGACCAGCAGGTTGTCGACGTCAACACCGAGTTTCTGCGCGTAGACAGGGTCGAGCGCGTGTTCGGCGTCGATGAAGGCCGCGGTGCCGCCCATTTTCTGCATTTCGGCAATGACTTGCAGGGTGAGCGTGGTTTTGCCGGACGATTCCGGGCCGTAGATCTCGATGACCCGGCCGCGCGGCAGGCCGCCGACGCCCAGTGCGATGTCGAGCCCGAGCGAGCCGGTGGAGACGGCCTGGATGTCGCGCGACACGTCGTGGTCGCCCAGGCGCATGACCGAGCCCTTGCCGAACTGCTTTTCGATCTGGCCGAGCGCGGCGGCGAGCGCCTTCGATTTGTCTTCTGCCAATGCGGGGGATGCCATGGTGTCTCTCTCCTGATCAGTGGGTTTGCGTGAAGGGCAGGCGGCAGAGCCGTCTGCATGGAGAGTAATGTAGGATATATATTTGATAGTGTCAATAAAAAATATTACCTATGTATTAAATACTACTTGATGGATTGTATTTGATGCCTGCCGCCCTATAATTTCGAGCACAATGACTCGAGCGGAGCGAGCACGATGATTCCAAAAGAAAAAATGCGCCTGGACGTGAAGTGGGCAACGCGCCAGCGGCTGCAGTACATCGAGATCATGGCCTGGTACGCCGGGGTGGTGACGCGCAGCGACGTCGCCTGGGCATTCGGCCTGTCCGACCCGGCCGCGACCAAGGACCTCAAGCTCTACGGCGATCTGGCGCCCGGCAACCTCGTCTACAACCACAGCGTGTTCGGTTTCGTGCCGGGCGAGCGGTTTTCTGCCGCGTTTGCCGACCTTGCGCCGGCGGCTGTGCTGCCGATCATCGCCGCCAACCTGGCGGTGGCGAACGGCCCGTATGGCGACGCGCTGGTCTATGGCCTGCCGACCGCATCGCTGCCCTTGCCGGTCCGCTTGCCCGGCCCGCAGACCCTGGCGCAGATCACCCGTGCCATTCATGGCCGTCGCAAGCTGCGCGTCGACTACCGCTCCCTGTCCCGGCGCGAGAGCGGCGCGGAGCGGACCATCGAGCCGCACACGCTGGTCAATACCGGGCTGCGCTGGCATGTGCGGGCGTACAGCGAGGACACCTGCGATTTCCGTGATTTCGTGCTGTCGCGCGTGATGGCGGCCGAATGCCTGGAAGCGGCCGCAGAATCGGGTGAGCAATACGACGACGACTGGGTCGAGCGCGTGAACCTGCAGCTTGCACCGCACAGCGGGCTCGATGCGTCCAGGCGGGAGAGCCTGCTGCTGGATTATGGCGCGAGCGGCGATGTCATTGACGTGAGCGTGCGGCGTGCGCTGCTTGGTTACGTGCTGCAGCGGCTGGGGGTCGACACCACGCCGGACCACACGATGAACCCGAACGCCTACCAGTTGATGCTGTTGAACCGAGACGAGATCGAGCCGTTCGCGGCGTGGGCTTTCAGCGAGCGGTAAGCAGTGAACAGGAAGCGGCAAAATCCTGCCCACTCACCACTCACCACTCACCACTTACCCAATCAATTCGATCAATCCGCGTAGCGCTGCCGCCACCGCGCGCGAGCGGATCTCCTCGCGGTCACCGTCGAGGCGACAGGTGGAGGACATGACGGTACCGTCCGCCAGCGCCCAGCCATAGCAGACCAGGCCGACAGGTTTTTGCGGGGTGCCGCCGCCGGGACCGGCGATGCCGGAGATGGCGAGCGCCGCCTGCGCGTGGCTGTGCCTCAGGGCGCCGGCGGCCATGGCACCGGCGGTTTGCTCGGAAACCGCGCCGTGGGCGGCGAGGATTTCTTCGGATACGCCCAGCATTTCGACCTTGGCGGCGTTGGCATAGGTGATGAAGCCGCGTTCGTACCACTGTGAACTGCCGGGGAGGGCGGTGACCAACTGGCCGACCCAGCCGCCGGTGCACGACTCGGCGGTAGCCAGCATCCAGCCGCGTGCGCGCAGCCTGTCGCCGAGTTCGATGGCGAGTTGATGGAGTTCTTCGTCGCTTACACGAGCCATTGCAATCCCTTGATAACGGCGATGGCATAGCCTGCCGCCAGAAGATCGTCGAACATCACGCCGAAGCCGTTTTTCAGATGCGTGTCGGCAAACCGGATTGGCCAAGGCTTCAGGATATCGAACAGCCGGAAGAGTGCAAAGGCCAACGCGATCCACGGCCAGCCAGGCGGCGCAAACAGCAGCACCAGCGCGAAGGCGACGATTTCGTCCCACACCATGCCGCCGTGATCGGGCACGCCGAGCGCGCGGCCGGTGCGGCCGCAGGCCCAGATTCCCAGGAGGAATGTGGCGACCAGCAGAATGATCCGATTCGGCAGGTCAGGTGCAGTGGTGGCAATCAACCAGAACAGCGGCAGACCGAGTACGGTACCGACGGTGCCCGGCGCCTTTGGCGCGAGTCCGCTGCCGAAACCGAGGGCGATCAGGTGTGCCGGATGGGCAAGCAGGAATCGGAAATCAGGTTGCAAAGTGATCGTATCCCGTTTTATCGACATGTAGCGGCTGACCGTTGGCATCGTTAACGGTGAGGCCAGGCTCGGCATGGATGTGGCCGATGCGCGTGACCGTCACGCCCGCGGATGCGGCGGCTGCCAGCACCGCATTCCGCTTGCTGGCAGGGGCGGTGAAGCAGAGCTCGTAGTCGTCACCGGCAGCGTCGGCAAGGCGGAAAACTCAAGTGTGGCGCCGACGTGCGAGCGTTCCAGGATGTGGCCGAGGTCGCCCAGCAATCCATCCGAAATGTCGATCGCGCTGGATGCGAGTCCGCGTAGCACCAAGCCAAGCTCGATGCGTGGCGTCGGCAGGTAAAGCGCGGGCAGCACCCTGGCGGCATCGATCTGTTCCATGAAGAGACGTCCCTGGCGATAGGCCAGCGCCAGGGCGGCCGAGCCGATCACGCCGGATACCCACACGTCGTCGCCGACCTTGGCGCCGTCACGGCGCAGCGCCTGCCCTGGCGGTACTTCACCCATCACCGTGATGCTGATCGCCAGCGTGCCGCGCGTAGTGTCGCCGCCGACGAGTTCGATGCCGTGCTGATCGGCAATGCGGAAAAAGCCGCGCGCGAACGCGGTGAGCCAGGCATCGTTCTCTTCCGGCAGCGCGATGGCCAGTGTCGCCCAGCGTGGCGTCGCACCCATCGCGGCGAGGTCGGACAGGTTCACCGCCAGCGACTTGTGGCCGAGCCCGGCGGGGCTGTCCTGCGGCGAGAAATGGCGGCCTTCGAGCAGCATGTCGGACGACACCGCCAGCTGCATGCCCGGGGTCGGCGCCAGCAGCGCGCAATCGTCGCCGACCCCCAATACCGCGCCGGGAGTGGCGCGGGTGAAGTGTCTGGCGATGAGGTCGAATTCCATGTTGGTGAGCGGGAAGGGGAAAGCGGGGAGCGGATTCCGCTCACTGCTTACTGTTCACCGCTCACGCCTTTCTTCTTCGCATGCGTGATCTCCACCGCACGCACGTCCTGCGCCAGCTTGTCGAGCACACCGTTGATGTATTTATGGCCGTCGGTGCCGCCGAATTTCTTGGCGAGCTCGACGCCTTCGTTGATGGCGACGCGCCAGGGCACGTCGGGACAGTGCAGCAGTTCATACGTGCCGATGAGCAGGATGCCGCGTTCGATCGGCGAAAGCTCGGCGAGCGGACGGTCGAGCAGGGGCGCGATCCGCGAACTCAGCATGTCCTCCTCTTTGAGCACACCGTAGAGCAGCGTGCGGAAATAATCCTCGTCGGCGCGCTTGAACTGCTCGTCCTCCTTGAGATTGGCGGCGATCAGGGTGACGTCTGCACCGCCTACCAACCAGGCGTAGACGCCTTGCAGCGTGAATTCGCGTGCAGTCTTGCGTGAACCGGCCATCTCAGAGACGTTTCAGCAGGTTGGCCATTTCGATCGCTGCGCGTGCGGCGTCGCGGCCCTTTTCGGCCATGCGGGCATGGCCCTGCTCTTCGGTATCGAGGGTGAGGATGGCATTGGCAATCGGCACGCCGGTGTTCAGTTGGACGTCCATGATGCCGCGCGCGGATTCGTTCGAGACGACTTCAAAATGATAGGTGTCGCCGCGAACCACCGCGCCCAGTGCGATGAGTGCATCGTATTTCTCGGACAGCGCCAGTTCCTGCAGCGCCAGCGGATGTTCGAGCGCACCGGGCACGTTGACCAGCAGCACGTCGTTCCGGGATACGCCCAGCCGCAGCAGCTCCGCTTCGCAGGCTGACAGCAGGCCCTCGCAGATATCGCGGTTGAAGCGGCTCATGACGATGCCGAATTTCAGGCCCTTGCCCTGGTAGGCGGGGTCGAGTTCGGAGAAGGTGTCCTTTTTGGTTCCCATGGTGCGTCCTTTTATCAGTGGCTCATGCTTTTTCGGAATAGCCGGTGACTTCCAGCCCGAAGCCGTCCATCGCCGGCATCTTGCGCGGGCTCGCCAGCAGCTTCATCTTGCCGACGCCGAGGTCGCGCAGGATCTGCGCGCCGATGCCGTAGTCGCGCAGGTCGTATTTGCGGCTGTCGGCCGGCGGCGGGTTGATGCGGTGCAGTAGCGCCTCGGCGGTTTCCGGGCGGTGCAGCAACACGATGACGCCGGACTGCGATTCGGCGATGCGTTCCATCGCACCGAGGATCGGCCAGGAGTGGCCGCCGCCGGTGACGTCGAGAAAGTCCATCACGGAGAGCGGCTCGTGCACGCGCACCAGGGTTTCGCGGTCCGCGTGGATCTCACCCTTGATCAGCGCCAGATGGGTTTCGCGGGCGCTCGTGTCGCGGTAGGCGACCAGGCGGAAGGCCCCGTACACCGTCTGGATCAGGCGGTCGGCGGCGCGTTCGACCAGGCTTTCGGTCTGGTTACGGTAATGGATGAGGTCGGCGATGGCGCCGATCTTCAGGCCGTGTTCCTGCGCGAACGGGATCAGGTCGGGCAGGCGCGCCATGGTGCCGTCGTCCTTGAGAATTTCGCAGATCACCGAGGCAGGCTCGAGTCCGGCGAGCCCGGCGAGGTCGCAGCCGGCTTCGGTGTGGCCGGCGCGTACCAGCACGCCGCCGGGCTGCGCGCGTAGCGGGAAGATGTGGCCGGGCTGGATGATGTCGGTCGGCTTGGCGTGCTTCTTCACTGCGGCCTGGATGGTAACTGCGCGGTCGGCAGCTGAAATGCCGGTCGTCACACCTTCGGCGGCCTCGATCGACACAGTGAATGCGGTGCCGTGCGGCGTCTGGTTGTCGTTCACCATCTGCTTCAGGCCGAGCTGGCGGCAGCGGTCGTCGGTCAAGGTGAGACAGACCAGGCCGCGCCCGTATTTCGCCATGAAGTTGATCGCGTCCGGCGTGACGTGCTCGGCCGCCATCACCAGGTCGCCCTCGTTCTCACGATCCTCCTCGTCGACCAGCACGACCATGCGGCCGGCCTTGAGTTCTTCAATGATTTCAAGCGTGGAGGCGAGGCTCATCAGTCTTTGTCCGTTGTTTGTGTGAATTGCATCATGCGCTCAACATAGCGCGCGATCATGTCGACTTCCAGGTTGACGCGGCTGCCCGTTTGCAGGTGCTTGAGCATGGTCATTTCCAGCGTATGCGGAATGAGGTTCAGCGCGAAGCGCGTGCCATCCACCTTGTTGACAGTCAGCGACACGCCATTCACCGTGATCGAGCCCTTGCGGATGATGTAGCGTGCCAGTGCGGGAGGCGCATCGATTTCCAGCAGGTGCGATTCGCCTGCCGGGGCGAAGCGGTACACCGTGCCGACGCCGTCGACATGTCCGGATACCAGATGGCCGCCCAGTCGGTCGGCCAGCCGCAGCGCCTTCTCCAGATTGACCTCGGCGCCCGGCACGAAACCCGCGGTGACGCGCAGGGTTTCGGCGGAGACGTCGACGGTAAAGCTGTCCGGCGTCAGCGCCACAGCGGTCAGGCAGACACCGTTGACTGCGATGCTGTCGCCCTGCGCGACGTCGGAAAAATCCAGCCCGCCGCCGAGAATGACCATGCGCGCGTCGGCGCCGCGTGCTTCGTATTCGTGGATGCGGCCTATGGATTGAATGATGCCGGTGAACATGCGGGATTCCGTTTCCAAATCAACTGTGACTTTGTCGTCTTCGCCTTACCCGCAAGGGGTAGGCCGTGGTTGTATAGACGCTGAAGCGTCAACAACCACGCTCTGCCGTGCTAGTTGCACTGTCTGCGGCTCGTCTTCGCGTCACACCTGATTTGGAAACGGAATAGAGGGCCAGCCAGTAGACCCGGCATTGTAGGCGTTTAGGCGGAGCGGGTGAACCCCGGCCGCCACGAAGAGCGGGAAAGTCCGCGATCACAGACGGGTTATTGAGATAAGAGGGTCTTCAAGTTGTTATAATGCCTGCTTTGCAGGAATCGAAGGCTCGGCATGACGGCGTTTCCCCCCCTGGCCCTGCGCGGTCACACCCTCTTGCCCATCGTGCAGGGTGGCATGGGGGTGGGCGTGTCGGCCCACGTGTTGGCGGGTTCGGTGGCGCGCGCGGGTGCGATGGGTACGATCGCGAGCATCGACCTGCGGCACCATCACGCCGACCTGATGGAGCAGGCGAAGCATTGCCGCGACAAGGACGAACTCAACCGCCTGAACCTGATTGCGCTCGACCGCGAGATCAAGGTTGCGCTGGCGATTGCGGCGGGCAAGGGGCTGGTGGCGGTCAACGTGATGAAGGCGGTGGATGCGCATCCGGCCTATGTCCGCCAGGCCTGCGCCTCGGGTGCGCAGGCGATCGTGATGGGGGCCGGGCTGCCGCTCGACCTGCCTGAACTGACCGTGGACTATCCCGACGTCGCGCTGGTCCCGATTCTGTCCGATGCGCGCGGCGTCGCCATCCTGCTCAGGAAATGGGCACGCCTGAAAAAATCCGGGAGCGGCGGGCGGCTGCCGGATGCCATCGTGATCGAGCATCCCCGTTACGCAGGCGGCCATCTCGGCGCGCCCAACCCGGCCGACCTCGCCCATGCGCGCTTCGACTTCGCCGAAGTGCTGCCCGGCGTCTTCAAGGTGTTTGACGAAATGGGCATCGCGCGCGGGCAGATCCCGGTCATCGTCGGCGGCGGCATCAACAGCCATGAAAAACTGCTGGCCGCACTGGCTCTAGGCGCCAGCGCCGTGCAGGTCGGCACGCCGTTCGCCGTCACCGCCGAGGGCGACGCCCATCCCAACTTCAAGCGCGTGTTGGCGGAGGCGGAACCCGACGACATCGTCACCTTCATGAGCGTGGCCGGCCTGCCTGCACGCGCGGTGAAAACCCCTTGGCTTGCCAACTACCTCAAGCGCGAACCCAAACTTCAGGCATGCGCCAAGGCCGACCCCAACCGCTGCGCCATCGGTCTGCACTGCCTGACGCAATGCGGCCTGCGCGACGGTCTCGAGAAGGCCGGGCAGTTCTGTATCGATTCGCAACTGGTGGCCGCGCTCAAGGGCGACGTCAGCAAGGGCCTGTTCTTCCGCGGTTCGGAGCCGCTGCCATTCGGCCGCGAAGTCCGCACGGTGCAGGAGCTGATCGATTACCTGCTCACCGGCGTGAAGCCTGTTTCGGCGGCATCCCGGCTGGAGACCCTGGCGGCGTGAGCGTCCTCGCCGATCTTGTCCATACCTTTGGCCGCGCCATGCTGGAGCGGCACGGCGAGCGGGTGCACAAGATCGCGCTCGATGCCGGCTTCACCTGCCCCAATCGCGACGGCAGCAAGGGCATCGGCGGCTGCACCTTCTGCAACAACAAATCCTTCGCGCCGGGTGCGCGCGATCCGGCACCGCTCGCCGCGCAGTTCGACCGCGCGCGCGGACGCATCGCACGCCGTACCGGGGCCCGCCGTTTCATCGCCTACTTCCAGGCCTATACCAATACCTATGCGCATGTGGACGAACTGCGTGCGCTCTATGATGCGGCGCTGGCCGCACCCGACGTGATGGGGCTGGCGATCGGTACGCGGCCCGACTGCGTGCCTGCGCCGGTGTTGGATCTGCTGGCGGAATACCGTGCGCTTGGCCACGAGGTGTGGCTGGAGCTCGGCCTGCAATCGTCCTTCGACGACACGCTGGCGCGCGTGAATCGCGGCCACGGCTTCGCCGAATACGAGGCGGCGACCCGGGCGGCGCGGGCGCGCGGCATTCCGGTCTGCTGTCACCTCATCGTGGGTCTGCCCGGCGAGGACGCCTCGCACAGCCATGCCAGTCTAGATCGCGTGCTCGAGGTCGGCGTCGACGGCCTCAAGCTCCACCCCTTGCATGTGGTGAAGCACACCCGGCTCGCTATCGACTGGAAGCGCGGTGAATACGAACCGCTCGCCGAGGCGGACTACACGCGTATCGCCGCCGACCTGATCGAACGCACGCCGTGGGAGGTGGTGTACCACCGCGTCACCGGCACCGCCGCGCCCGACATCCTGCTCGCGCCGGCGTGGTGCGCGAAGAAATGGGACGTGTTGAATGGCATCGCCGACGAACTGGCTCGGCGGGGCAGCCGGCAGGGCGCGCGCACGGGCCATCCATGGAAGGAGACGCATCATGCCGCTTGACCTGATCTGCCCGGCGGGCAACCTGGTTTCACTCAAGGCCGCCATCGACAACGGCGCCGATGCCGTCTACATGGGCTTCCGCGACAACACCAACGCGCGCGCCTTCCCCGGCCTCAACTTCGACGAGGCGCAGGCGATGGAAGGCCTGCGTTACGCACACGACCGCGGCCGCCGCGTGCTGCTCGCACTCAACACCTACCCGCAATCCGACAGCTGGAGCCGCTGGACCGGCGCGATCGACCGCGCCGCCAGTCTCGGCATGGACGCGGTGATCCTCGCCGACGCCGGACTGATGCGCTACGCGGTGAAGCATCATCCGCAACTGCGGCTGCACCTGTCGGTGCAGGGCTCGGCCACCAGCTACGAAGCGGTGAATTTCTACCGCGAGCATTTCGGCATCCAGCGCGCGGTGCTGCCGCGCGTGCTGTCGCTGCCGCAGGTGGACAACGTGGTGCAGCACACCGACGTCGAGATCGAGCTGTTCGGCTTCGGCGGCCTGTGCGTGATGGTCGAGGGGCGCTGTCTGCTGTCGTCCTACTGCACCGGCGAATCGCCCAACTCGGCGGGCGTATGCTCGCCGCCCAAGGCGGTACGCTGGACGGATACGCCGTCCGGGCTGGAATCGCGGCTGAACGGCGTGCTGCTAGACCGCTATGGCAAGGACGAAAAAGCCGGCTATCCGACCTTGTGCAAGGGCCGCTTCGAGGTCAGCGGCGAAACCTATTACGCGCTCGAGGAGCCCACCAGCCTCAACACGCTCGACCTGCTGCCCGAGATGCTGAAGATGGGCATTGCCGCGATCAAGATCGAAGGCCGCCAGCGCAGCCCGGCCTACGTCGCGCAGGTGACCAAGGTGTGGCGCGCCGCCATCGACGCGGTGAAGAAAAATGCCGACGGCTTCAAGCCCACAGCCCCCTGGCAGGCCGAACTCAACAAGCTGTCGGAAGGGCAGAGCCACACGCTCGGCGCCTATCACCGGCCGTGGAAATGATCGTGAGGCGTGAGGCGTCAGGTGTGAGGACGGGGGCATTGGGCTGCCCGTTCCATCGCTCCCCTCCAGCAGCACATCCCTCCTCACCCCTTACGCCTCACGCCTCACCATGAATTTAAGCCTGGGTCCCCTCCTGTATTACTGGTCGCGCGACGACGTGCTCGCCTTCTACGAGGAAGCGAAAACCTGGCCCGTCGCACGCGTGTATCTGGGCGAGAGCGTGTGCTCGCGTCGTCACCTGCTGCGCCTGCCCGACTGGCTGGCGCTGGCGGAGCAGCTCGCCGCCGCCGGCAAGGACGTGGTGCTGTCCAGCCAGACGCTGATCGAATCGGAATCCGATCTCAAGACGCTGCGTCGCATGGTCTGCGACGGCCGCTTCCGGGTCGAAGCCAACGAGTGGGGCGCGGTGCGGCTGCTGTCCGAAGCGGGTGCGCCTTTCGTCGCCGGGCACACCCTCAATATCTACAATCCCGAAACCCTCGATGTGCTGGCCGGGCTCGGCGCAGAACGCTGGCTGCCGCCAGTGGAGATATCGCGCGCCGCCCTGGCGGCGATTCTGGCCAGCGCCCCGGCTGGCATGGAAACCGAGGTGTTTGCCTACGGCCGCCTGCCGCTGGCGTATTCCGCGCGCTGCTTCACCGCGCGCCACTACAACCTGCCCAAGGACGACTGCCAGTTCCGCTGCCTTGACCATCCCGACGGGCTGGCGCTGTCCACCCGCGAGGGTGAGCCCTTCCTTACGATCAATGGCATCCAGACACAGTCTGCCGGGGTCTATACGCTGATCGACGAATTGCCCGCCCTGCGCGAGCTCGGCGTCGCCAGCCTGCGCCTGTCGCCGCAGTCGCGCCACATGGGACGTGTGGTCGAGGCTTTCCGGGCGGCGCTGGCGGGGGAAGCGGGGGCCGCCGATGCGCTGGCGAGGGTCATGCCGGGCCCGGCTGTCGACGGCTATTGGCATGGTCGCGCAGGTCTCGAACACCGTTTGGAGCGGCACGCCTGACATGCTGATCACGCGCAGACTGGAATTCGATGCCGGCCATCGCATTCCCAATCACGCCAGCCAGTGCCGGCACCTGCATGGCCATCGCTACGCCATCGAGATCACGCTCGCTGGCGAGATCATCCGCACCGAAGGTGCTGCGGCGGAGGGCATGGTGATGGATTTTTCCGACGTGAAGCGCATCGCCAGCCGTGTACTGGTGGACCACTGGGATCACGCCTTCCTGGTGTATCAGGGCGATCATGCCGTGGTCGAGTTTCTGGCGTCGCTGCCCGGCCACAAGACGGTCGTGCTGCCGGCGGTGCCCACCGCAGAGAACCTCGCCGACGAAGCCTTCCGCATCCTCGATGCGGCCTATGTCGACACCTTCCGCAACCAGCTCAGGCTGCAGCGGGTGCGGCTGTACGAAACCCCCAACAACTGGGTCGACGCCCTGCGTTGATGCCTGTTTTCAGGATTGGAGCGATCATGCTGAATCTTGCCGTGCCTGCACCCCTGGGCAGCCTCATTGCCCGGCTTCCCGCCACGCCGCCCAGCCGCGCGTTTTCAGTCGTGGCCAACCGCCTGCTGTGGCCCGCGCTGCAAACGCTCGACTGGCAGCCGCTGGTCGGCCGGCGCTACGCCATCCGGGTGAAGGACCTGGGGCTGAGCCTGCGCTTCACCGTCACCGCGCGCGGATTTGCGCCGGACAGCGGCGCCCCCGACCTTACAATCAGCGCCACCGCGCGCGATTTCCTGCTGCTGCTCGCCCGCCGCGAAGACCCCGACACCCTTTTTTTCAGCCGTCGCCTGGTGAGCGAGGGCGACACCGAACTCGGTCTCATCGTCAAGAATCTGCTCGACGCCCTCGAACCTGAGGCGATTGTGCGCCGGCTGCCGGCGCCGCTGGCACATGCGGCCCGGCGCCTGATGGCGACATAGCGGGATAAACCCACCCGGGCGCTCAGGCCTCGGGCTTCTCGGCAGCGGCAGGCGGAAGCGCGATTTTCTGGTCGACGCTGAACTGGTAGTCATGGAAGACATGCTCGGCGCTGAGCACCTGATAGCTGCCGTCCGACACGCGCCGGGTGGTGTCCTTGAGACGCCAGGCGGTCTGGCCGCAGGTCCAGATGTCGAAGTTGCGCATGTGGGTGCACAGGCAGGTCTTGTCCATGACCTTCACCTTCTTCGCGCCCGGGTGCAATTCCACCTCGCGGTTGTAGGCGTCGATGTAGGCGCAGCGGCTGTTGGCGTCGAGCAGGTAGCCGTAGGCCTCACAGTTGGGACGGATGCCTGAGCCGATGCCGGGGCTGCCCTTGAGCATGCGCATCGGGTAGCCGGTCGGCGAAATGGTGTTGACCTCGATGTCGTCCTCGCTGGCCTTGAAGTATTCCTGCTTGATCTTGTCCGGCAGGCCGCATTCCGCAGTGACGGTGAAGCGCGTCGCCACCTGGACGGCAGCCGCACCCTGCTCGAGGAAGGCCGCCGCGTCGCTGCCGGTGAAAATGCCGCCGGCTGCGATCACCGGGATGTCGAGGTGCTCGGCCTTGAGATACGCCAGCACGTCGCTGACGAGGGTGGCGAGGTCATACTTCGCCCAGTCCTCGATGCCGAAGCCGAGGTGCCCGCCGGCGAGCGGGCCTTCCACCACGATATAGTCCGGCAGGCGCTGCAGCCGGGCGTTCTTGCGCAGGAACATCGCCAGCGCGCGTGGCGAGGAGACGATGATGCCGAGTTTGGCGTCGCGGAAGCGCGGATGGTCCTCGATCAACGCGAACGAGCCGAGGTGCAGGCCGGCGGACAGCGTGATGCCGTCGATGCCGGCGTCGAGCGCGGCGGACAGGCGCATGCGCAGCGTCTCGCGCGGCGCATTCATGGTCAGCTTCTCCATGCAGTTGATGAAGATCATGCCGTCGCCGCGCTTGGCCTCCATCGTGCGGCCGACGTGGTAGCGCGTGGCCTCCTCGAGCACCGCGAGGTTGAAGTGCACATTGGATTTGTCGCTGTTGGCGGCATTGGTCTTGTACTTCTTCAGCTTCTCGCTGACGAATTTGGTGTCGAAACGCCGGTCGGACACGGTCTGCACCATGGCATCGGAGATGTGGCCGATGCCGCCGAGACGCGCGACTTCGAGCGCCAGTTCAGCAGTGGAGATATCCACGCCCATGCCGCCGATGACGATCGGCACCAGTTCCTGCCTGCCGAAGCGCAGGCGGAAATCATCCACACGTTTCATTTTGTTCCTTATTGAGTGCTGTTGGCAGTCGGACCGTTCCCTCGGTGAACAGACGCTGGGACGCCTGTCTGTCTGAGGTGGCGCAACTATCCCATGTCTTCCCAGGTTGGCGCGGGCCCTGGAACAAGTGTGTCGAGGGTCGCGTTCACAGGGGCGGACATTCCCCGCAAATCGGATTGTATCCATACGCCATGCTTAAGGCACCGGTAAGTTCGTTGCCGCGTCTATTTCGGTGCGTGTGTTGGCGCCGCAGCTCGCGCAAGCGCGCAAGAGGTTGACCGGGGGAACGCTTTCAGGATGAGGGTCTGTCCAGCGGTATGGCTCGCACCTGCATCAGGGCCGCGCTAGTTTGCAGCATGAACCACAGCAGCGTAGCCGCACTCAGGAACAGACCCCATTCCTGGTCCATGCCGCCCACAATACCGCCGAGGCAGAACAGTGCGGCGCGGGCGCCGCCGTAGCGTCCCAGGCGGCTGCGCAGTGCGGCATGCCACTCGCCTTGCATGCCCGGGTGCAGCCATACCGGTAACAGCTGACTGGCCGCGCCGGATACCAGGGGTGGCAGGAAACCGGCGACGAATACCGATGTAGGCGTCGACACTGGAAAAGCGGCTGCGGCGGCACCGAACACCATGCTGGCGGCGAATCCGGCCAATGCGGCGGCGAGCAGCGGCGCGGCGCCGTGCCACGCAAAAATTTCAGCACGATAAAGCCGTAACCAGCGGGCTCCGAGCCGTCCCAGCGGAACTGCCCATAACATTGCGCCGAGCCCGGCAAGCGGACCGAACCATGCCGCACCGACTGCGACCAGCACCGTGCCGGCCACGGCCCACGGCAGGTTGCGGCGCAACCACGGGGCGACCTGTGGGTCGGGCCTCCCGGCCACGGTCGGCAACAGCACTGCAAGCGTGCTCACGGCCGTCAATCCAATGAATCCGAGCGTGTTGAGATGAAGATGAAGGCGCCGCAACCCCACCCATTGCTGAGGCCAGAATACGCCCGCGAGGATGGCGAGCAGGGCGCATGCGAGACAGGCCAGGGCGGCTTCGTACCAGGCCAGGCCCGGATGGGGGCGTCCGAGCATTCCGGCCTGACGGCGCCGGCTCCAGGCGAGCAGCAAACCGGCGGCCATCAGTGCGAGGAATGCGCCCGCGTAGCGCCCCCATGCCATGTCGGGGAAGCCAAATGCAGCCACGGCAAAGACGCCGCCTGCCAGTGCCAGGACCGGCAGGCCGGCGAGTCCTGTGCCGGGCGCGCGCGTCCGGGTAAGCACCGGGATGAAATGGCTCATGGCGCCGAAGATCAGCGGCATCGCGCCTACCGCCAGGATCAGGTGCAGGGTGACGACGCGCCCGGCATGGAGCGAACCCAGCAGGGCTGTGACGAAGGCAGCCAGGGCCAGGCACACCAGCGCCGGCAACACCGTTCGTGCTCAGTTGCGGATGAAGTCGATCACGATCTCGCCTGGATTGCGCTGCAGATACTGGATGTCGACCGTTTCACCGTAGCGGTTGCGGAGCTGGTCGAGCAGGGGCAAGGGGTCGTGATCGTTGACGAAACGCATGCGCTCGCCAGCGTTCAGTGCGTCCAGCGCGCCAAAAATGGCGGCATGGCGGAAACGCTTGGCGATTCCGCGTGCGTCGAAGGGATAGACCTGATCCTGACGAAGATGGAGATGGGCATTCATGGTAGCCGTCCTTAAAGATGTAAATGGAATATATATTATAGACGCAGGATGCGATTTCCGTGTGCGACTTTTTCCTGACTGGCGGATAGCCGATTCCCGGCCCTTGCCTGTTGAAGGCGGACGGCTCGCGAGTCCTTTGCCCGCGCTACGGACCGGTGTCCAGCTCATCTGCCCCGGGCACGCGGAAAATGCCTTGCAGCCGGAGCAACTCCTCACGGTGTTGTGTCACCAGGTCGTTCAGTATCGTGTGGCCTGCGCGCGTCAGATGCACCTCAACCGAGCGCCGGTCGGTGCGCCCGGTCTGGCGTTTTACCAGCCCCAGTTTCTCGCACCGCGAGATCAGCGAAACCACGCCGTGATGATGGGCCTGCAGGCGTTCGGCCAGTTCGCCGACCGTGGCCCATTCGCGACCCGGAAAGCCGCGTATGTGCAATAGCAGCTGATATTGAAGGTGGGTGATGCCGCGCTGGTGAGTCGCCTCTTCGCTGAAACGCAGGAAACGCCGGAGCTGATAGCGGAAATGGGAAAGCGTTTCGAAGTCTTGTTTGCTGAGGCGGGATGACGTCATGTTCAGGCTCAGAAAAGATGGACTGGATTTTATATCATGCTGTGATATAAATAAGTCGTGGCCGTATTCGCTGGGGTGGGTCTTGATGCCGCGGTCGGGAATGGCTGTCGTGGTGGCATGTCCAGAGAGGAGATTTCCATGAGTATCCTGCATATCCACAAGCTTTTCACGTCCCCTCATGGCTGGAATACCTTGTCGCAGACCCAGCCGTCCGCACTCAGGCTGTTCATCCTGCTTGTCCTGCCGTTTTCGCTGGTTCCGCCCCTGATGCTCGAATACGCCGGCCATCATGTCGGCGCCCTCCTGTTTCCGGATACGCCCGGCATGGCATGGAGCTTGGCAGCCCTGTTCTTCCTCATGGCCGAATTGCTGACGGTTCCTCTCATGGCATGGACGATCAAGTCGGTCGCGCGCAGCAAGGGAATCGAGAGCAGCGACGGGGCGGCCTTCATGCTGGCGGCGATCGCGCCGGTTCCGCTTTGGCTGTCGTCGCTGGTGCTCTTCTATGATCAGGTCCTGTTGATCATGGTCGGCGTCACCTTGGGACTGGTCGGGTCCGTCGTCCTGATTTTCCGTGGCGTGCAGAGCATCCTGAAAATCGACGAAGGCCTCATCGCCATCGATATCGCTTACACCGTCACTGCGCTGGGTCTCATCGCGTGGGTGATACTGGTCATGTTAGGACTCATCCCCGCCCTGGCCTGATGCAAGGATGCCCGCGTTTTTTGGCCGCCTGGTGCCGTGGTGCCGGGCATTTCTAAGGAGGTTGAACGATGGATGCAACCGTAAGCTTGCCTGCCCTCGATGAAGAGGGCTATCTGGTCGAACCCGGCGAGTGGAACGAAGCCGTGGCCGAACAACTCGCGCTCGCAGAAGACGTCAGGTTGACTGACGAACACTGGGATGTCATACGCTTCATGCGTGAATATTACGAAGAACATCAGATCGCGCCAGATGCGCGCTATGTGATCAAGCATTTGTCGAATCGACTGGGCGCCGATGCGCGCAATGCGCTCTTCAAGTTGTTCGCCTATGGCTGTCAAGCAGGCATGCAAGATCGCCGGGATGAAACGGCCACGCGCCTGGAGCACGGGCTGATCCTTTCGGGGCGTGTACACCACCGTCAGGTGAAACGCCCACCATGCCGGTAGAACCGGCGGACTGCCGACAGCAGGTTGATCTGCAGCAACAGCGCCGACAACGCCAGCATCAGGCCGCCCGTGCGCGTCAGCAATGGCCAGAAAAGGCCCGCAGTAAGCAATCCGCAGGCAACCAGGTGAAAGCGGAATTGCCAACGCGTGCGGCCTTCCGCAATCATGTCCTTCATCGTGGGAATGCTGCCTGCGCGGGCCTGCAACTGCGCCTGTAGATGAAACCACGCCAGAAACGGCACGATCTTGTAAAGCATGCCGTTTACCACACTCACCGCGAACCCGCCAATGAACAGCACGGCCAGCAATAGCGGATAGACATCGCTGTCCGCCCAGGCCGGACTGAACTGGGCAACGGTCCAGACGGTCACGCTGGCGATCAGGCTGGCCATGCCCAGACGCCAGAAATCAAGCGTGACGTCAGGCAGTTTCCGGCGCCTGCGCGTTTGCAGCCCCAGGGTGGCGACGGCAAACAGCAGTATGCCGGCGGCGAAGCCGGCCTCGACGAGCACACCGGCGCGCGGCGGCAGGCCAGGCGCGACGGCGTGGATCAGCAGCAGGACGAACAGCCCGGGCGTCAGCCAGCGGCCAAGCAGGGGAGGATAAGGCGGCGTGATCTGGAACATCGGGACGACCTGGAAAGCGACGCCGACGACCAGCAGCAGAACCCAGCCGAGCAGGCCGAAGGCGAGATGGGCAGCGAGTGCGGCTGCGCGGGCTGGCGGGATCCATACGCCGGCCCGCATCAGAGCCAGTGTCAGGCCGAGTATGAACGTCAGGCCCAGACTCAACACCGCCAGTCGCATGCCCCAGACCGTGACGTTGCTGGTTGCGCGTACGAGGCTGACGGCGGCGGCGGCGAGAAAGACGGCGAAACCGATGGCCAGCAGGACGATGGCGATACCGAATGCGATCGATTCGGTGGACAGAAAACCCGTCATCAGCGCGAGCGTTCCCAGAGCCAGCGGCCTCTGAGTAAGCCAGGCCACTGCGCGCAGCCTGGGCAAGGGCGACCCGGCCACCACCGGCAGCATCTGCATCAGGGCGCCCAGCATGGCCATGGCGAGGAAACCCAGCGTGAGTGCGTGAGTGAGGGCGAGCGCCTGCGGCGTCCAGCGTGAGGCCAACGACGCCGGGTCTAGGACGACCAGCAGGGCAGCGGCCAGAAGAAACAACGGAGCCGACAGGAAAAACTGCAACGGCAGTGAAAACGGGGGTGCCTGCTCGAAGGACAGGCCGGCTTGCGTGCTCATGGGGCGGCGAGCCTGTCAGCGTGCATCCGCTGCGCCGGCCGGGTGGATCAGGATGACGTAGCTGCCATCGGCTTCCATCCGCGTGGCGTGGCGGTAGCCGCGCTCGGCAAGCAGGGGGTAGAGCGGAAACGGCTCGCGGTGAAGTAGCAAGCGGATTGACTGGCCGGGGCGCAGCAGCGCCAGCGTCCGCAAGACTTTTTCCATCGGCTCGGGCGGCTCCAGCTCGCGTGCGTCGACGAGGATCTCGTCTGCCGGCTCGATCATGCGACGGCCTGCATGGAACGGATCAGGTCGTCGCGGTTGCCGCTCAGGACTTGGTCCGACATGGGATAGAGCATGTTCTCCTCCTTCAGGTTGTGCTGCTGCATCAACATGTTGAGCGTCTCGGAGAGGCCGAGATAGGCATTCCGGTCGCCTGCCGCGACCGCTCCCGCCATATCCTGCATCAGACCGCGCATCTGCTCGTGTTCCATGCGCATGACGTGCGTCGGCCCCATGCTGTTGCCGGTGCGGGTCTCGAACGCGGGAAACAGCACGGTTTCCTCCATCGCCAGATGGTGTGCCATGGCCGCCTGAAAACGGTCGAACAGGCTGCGCGCGCTGCCCCAGTCTTTTTGCGCCGCTGCGGCTTCGGCGGATGCGAACAGATCGTCGCAGGCGCGGTGATCGCTGCCGAGAAAATCCAGAATCGTGCTCATGTCATGTCCCCATAAGATGTTGAAAGAATACATGTTTAAGTATATCAGGACTTCCTAACCTGAAATTCTTCTTGACTGTGACACAAGATGTCGTATGGTTGATTCAGCTGGTACACAAGATGTTGTTTTCGAGGAGGGCGAGATGAATTCTGTAATAGCAGGTGTTCCCCGTGAAGTCATCAAACGTGACGGGCGTCGAACGATGTTCGATGCCGCGAAGATACGTTCAGCCATTTTGCGGGCCGGGCAGGCCAGCGGCGAATTCGGTGAGGCCGAGGCGGAGTTGCTGACCGCCCAGGCGATGAAGGTGCTGACCCACAGCTTCCGCACCGCCCCGCCGGACATCGAGCGCATCCAGGACGTGGTCGAGCAGAGCCTGATCGCCGCCAATCATCTAGTGACCGCGCGCGCCTACATCGCCTACCGCGACAGCCACAGGAAGCTGCGCGAGGACCGCAAGACCGTGGTCGACGTCGAAGCCTCGATCAACGAATACCTGTCGCGCCAGGACTGGCGCGTCAACGCCAACGCCAACCAGGGCTACAGCCTGGGCGGGCTGATTCTCAACGTGTCGGGCAAGGTGGTGGCCAACTACTGGCTCAACCACGTCTACCCGCCCGAACTCGGCGAGGCGCATCGCGACGGCTCCATCCACATCCACGACCTCGACATGCTGGCGGGCTATTGCGCCGGCTGGTCGCTGCGCACGCTGCTGCACGAAGGTCTCAACGGCGTGCCGGGCAAAGTGGAAGCGGGCCCGCCCAAGCACATGTCGAGTGCGGTCGGCCAGATCGTCAACTTCCTCGGCACGCTGCAGAACGAATGGGCCGGCGCGCAGGCCTTCTCGTCGTTCGACACCTACATGGCGCCGTTCATCCGCAACGATCGCATGAGCTACGAAGCCGTCAAGCAGTGCATCCAGGAACTGATCTACAACCTCAACGTGCCGTCGCGCTGGGGTACGCAGACGCCGTTCACCAACCTCACGTTCGACTGGACCTGCCCCGAGGACCTGCGCGAACAGGTGCCCGTCATTGCCGGCGAGGAAATGCCGTTCAGCTACGGCGAGCTGCAGGTCGAGATGGACATGATCAACCGCGCCTACATCGAGGTGATGACCACCGGCGACGCCAAGGGTCGCGTGTTCACCTTCCCCATCCCCACCTACAACATGACGCCGGACTTCCCGTGGGAATCGGAAAACGCCGAGCGCCTGTTCGCGATGACCGCGCGCTACGGCCTGCCGTATTTCCAGAACTTCATCAATTCCGAGATGAAGCCGAACCACATCCGCTCGATGTGCTGCCGCCTTCAACTCGATCTGCGCGAACTCCTGAAGCGCGGCAACGGCCTGTTCGGCTCGGCCGAGCAGACCGGCAGCGTGGGCGTGGTGACGGTCAACTGCGCGCGCCTCGGCCATGAGCATGCGAGTGACGAAGCTGCGCTGCTGCGTCGCCTCGACGCGCTGCTCGACATGGCGCGCAACGGGCTGGAAATCAAGCGCAAGGAAATCCAGCGCCTGATGGACAGCGGCCTCTTCCCCTACACCAAGCGCTATCTCGGCACGCTGCGCAACCACTTCTCGACCATCGGGGTGAACGGCATCAACGAGATGATCCGCAACTTCAGCGGCGACGACCACGACATCACCACCGAATGGGGCCACGACTTCGCCGTGCGGCTGCTCGACCATATCCGTTCCCGCATTGCCGGCTTCCAGGAAGAAACAGGCCACCTGTACAACCTGGAGGCCACGCCGGCCGAAGGCACGACCTACCGTTTCGCGAAGGAGGATGCCAAGCGCTACCCCGGCATCCTGCAGGCGGGCACCGACGATGCGCCGTACTACACCAACTCGTCGCAGCTGCCGGTGGGGTTCACCGACGACGCCTTCGAGGCGCTGGAGCGGCAGGACGACCTGCAGCGCAAGTACACGGGCGGCACCGTGCTGCATCTCTACATGTCCGAGCACATCTCGTCAGCGGAGGCGTGCAGGAAACTGGTGCGGCGTTCGCTCGAGCGTTTCCGGCTGCCCTACATCACCATCACGCCGACTTTTTCCATCTGCCCCAAGCATGGCTACCTCGCAGGCGAGCACGAGTTCTGCCCGACATGCGACGAGGAAGCCCTGTCCCGCAAACGTGCAGTTGCTGCATAAACCAAGGAGACCGAGATGAATGACATGACTGTTCCGACCCAGGCCCAGAATGTGGCAGCCCTGCCGGACGAGGAGCGCACCCGCTGCGAAGTGTGGACCCGCGTGATGGGCTATCACCGCCCGGTGACGAGCTTCAACAAGGGCAAGAAGAGCGAGCATCGCGAACGGCGCTTCTTCGTCGAAAGCCGTTGCAGGATGGGATGACCATGCTGCGTGTCGGCGGCTTCACGCCGCTGTCCACCACCGACTGGCCCGGCATGCTGGCCGCGGTGGTGTTCTGCCAGGGCTGTCCCTGGCGCTGCGGCTATTGCCACAACCCCGATCTGATTCCCGCCCGCGGCGACAGCGAGATTCCCTGGGATGACGTTCTGGCCTTTCTGCGCCGCCGCCGGGGCCTGCTCGACGCCGTGGTGTTTTCCGGCGGCGAGCCGACTGCGCAGGCAGGGCTGGTCGACGCTGTGCGTGAGGTGCGCGCGCTCGGATTCAAAATCGGCCTGCATACGGGGGGCATGTATGCGCAAAGACTGGCGGAGGTATTGCCGCTGGTCGACTGGGTCGGACTGGACGTGAAGGCGCCGTTTGCGGATTACGCGCGCATCACCGGCGCGGCAGGCAGCGGCGAACGTGCGCTGGCCGGTTTGCAGCAGGTGCTGGCATCCGGCGTCGATCATGAAATCCGCACCACGGTGCATCCGGCACTGCTGGGCGACACGGCCGTGATCGGCCTTGCGCACGATCTGTCCGACCTCGGGGTGAAGCGTTACGTCATCCAGGCGTTCCGAAGCCAAGGGTGCCAAAACGACAGCCTGCGGCTGAGCGGCACGCGCGAACGGCCCTTGCAGACGGTGGGCGAGCAGATGGCCGGGCTGTTCGAGGATGTCCTGGTGCGCTGACAGCCTGCTAAGGCCGACCGACGCGCAGGAAAATCGGCCACTGCAATTTTTTTGCAGTGTCGGCATCACCCCACAAAGGCATCAGTTCTGCCATCAGCGCCGGCAGCGGATCGTGGTCCCGCGCCGTCTGGTATCGCTTCACCGCCGACCAGGTGGAGAGATACGCGATTAGCCGCGGCAGTGTCCAGTCGACTTCGATGTGAAATGCCGGGGCGTCGATTTCCGCAAACGGGAAATCGAGGCTGCGGTAGGCATCGTCGATCAGCGCGCGTTCGGGGGGCCAGTACGGGCCGACCGTGTCTGAATAGAAATGGCGAAACGGCACATCCATGTCTCCCGGCAAGACCATGCGGCCGTAGCCCCACAGGGCGAGCACGCCGCCGGGCTTGAGTACGCGCGTCACCTCGGCGTAGAAGCGCGGCAGGTCGAACCAGTGTGCCGCCTGGGCGACGGTGACGAGGTCGACGCTGCGATCCGCCAGGCCGCTGGCTTCGGCAGGGGCCACCCGGTAGTCGATCGCGGGATGCGGTTCGGCGTGGCCGATCTGTTCGGCGGAGGCGTCGGTGGCGACGACCTGCCGGAAATGCGGCGCCAGCCCCAGCGCCGCCTGCCCGCTACCGGTCGCGCAGTCCCAGGCGGTGTCGCGCACCGCGCACAGGCTCGCGAGCCAGGCGAACAGTGCGGCGGGATAGTCGGGGCGATAGGCGGCGTAGCGGTCGGATGCCGACGAGAAATGATCCTTGAAGCCGCTCACGCAGGCAGCAGCGTCAGGCGCAGGTCGCCGCCGACCTGCCGCACGTCGCCCAATCTGAAGCGTGCCGCGTCGTCCAGCGTGGTGAGCGCGGGGTGGGCGAACAGGCCGCGCGCGACGTCGCCCACCGCCATCGGCGCCAGATAGGCCACCCATTCGTCGCCCAGGCCGGCGGCGAGCAGCGCCCCGTTGAGCGCGGCGCCGGCCTCGACGTGCAGTTCATTGACGCCGCGCTGCGCCAGCAGCGCGAGCAGGGCGGCCAGGTCGACGCGGCCATCGCTCCCGGGTAATTCGATCACCTCTGCGCCCGCCTGTTCGAGCGCGGCGCGCGCAGCAGGGTCGGCATGGTGACAGGCGATCAGTGCGGGCAGGATGGCGGCATCCGCGGGCGTGCGCAAGGTCGAATCGACAACCACCCGCAACGGCTGGCGGCCGATGTCCAGATCGCGCACGTTCATGCGCGGATTGTCGGCCAGCACGGTGCCGCTGCCGGTGAGGACGGCACAGGCGCGTGCACGCAGGCGCTGCACGTCGGCGCGCGCGGCTTCGCCGGTGATCCATTGCGATGTGCCGTTGGCGAGCGCGGTCTTGCCGTCCAGCGTGGAGGCGGTCTTGAGGCGCACCCACGGGCGCTGCCGCGTCATGCGCGAGATGAAACCGGGATTGAGCGCGCGCGACTCGGCCTCCATCAGGCCGACCTCGGCCTGGATGCCGGCCAGCGTCAGCATCGATATGCCGCCGCCCGCGACCAGCGGATTGGGGTCGGTCATCGCCGCCACCACGCGCGCCACGCCGGCGTCGATCAGCGCCTCGGCGCAGGGTGGCGTGCGGCCGTGGTGCGAGCAGGGTTCCAGCGTGACGTATACCGTCGCGCCGCGCGCCGCTTCGCCCGCAGCGTTCAACGCGTGGATTTCGGCGTGCGGGGTGCCGGCACGTTCATGCCAGCCTTCGCCGACGACGCGCCCGTCCTTGACGATGACGCAGCCGACACGCGGATTCGGACTGGTGGTGTAAAGCCCGTGCGCGGCAAGTTGCAGCGCGCGGGCCATGTGCAGATGATCGGCGGCGGAGTGGCGGTCGGCACGCACGGCAGACTATTCGAAGAGGTCGTCCACACCCTGGGGCGGCGTGCGTTCCAGGTCCTGCAGCATCTCGCGGAAATCGTCCGGGTCCTGGAAGCTCTTGTACACCGAGGCGAAGCGGATGTAGGCGATCTTGTCGAGCTTCTTCAGTTCGCTCATCACCAGTTCGCCGACTTCGCGCGCGGGCACTTCGCGCTCACCCAGCGTCAGCAGGCGCTGGCGAATGCGGTCGACCGCGGCGTCGGCCAGTTCGGTGGACACCGGGCGCTTGTGTAGCGCGCGGCGGAAACCTTCGCGTAGCTTGGTCTCGGAAAAGTCCTCGCGCGTGCCGTTGGACTTGACGATCTGCGGCGGCCGCAGCTCGGCGGTCTCCCAGGTGGTGAAGCGCTTGTCGCACGCGGCGCAGCGGCGGCGGCGGCGAATCGCATCGCCTGCCTCATTGACGCGGGAGTCGATGACCTGGGTATCCAGAGAACCGCAGAAGGGACACTTCATGGGAGCGCGAGGAGCAAGGGGTGAGGGGTGAGGCGTGAAAGGGAGCGGACTGCCGCCTCACTCCTCACGCCTATCGCCTCACGCATCAGCCGTAGACCGGATACTTCGCCGTCAGCTTCGCCACGTCGCCCTTCACCCGCTCGATCACCGCTTCGTCGGTCGGTGCGTCGAGCACGTCGGCAATCATGTGCGCCAGTTGTTCGGCTTCGAGTTCCTTGAAGCCGCGCGTGGTCATCGCCGGGGTGCCGATGCGAATGCCGCTGGTGACGAAGGGCTTCTGCGGGTCGTTGGGAATGGAATTCTTGTTGACCGTGATGTGGGCGCGGCCGAGCAGCGCCTCGGCTTCCTTGCCGGTGAGCTTCTTGGGCTGCAGGTCGACCAGGAAGACGTGGCTCTCGGTGCGGCCGGAAATGATGCGCAGGCCGCGCTCGACCAGCACCTTGCACATCACCAGGGCGTTGGCGATCACCTGTTCCTGGTAGTGCTTGAATTCCTTGCTGCCCGCTTCCTTGAATGCCACGGCCTTGCCGGCGATGACGTGCATCAGCGGGCCGCCCTGCAGGCCGGGGAAGATCGCGGAGTTGATCGCCTTCTCGTGCTCGGCTTTCATCAGGATGATGCCGCCGCGCGGGCCGCGCAGGGTCTTGTGGGTGGTCGAGGTCACGACGTCGGCGTGCGGCACCGGGCTGGGGTAGACGCCCGCCGCGATGAGGCCGGCGTAGTGCGCCATGTCGACCATGAAGATGGCGCCGATCTCCTTGGCGATCCTGGCGAAGCGCTCGAAGTCGATGCGCAGCGCGTAGGCCGAGGCGCCGGCGATGATCAGTTTCGGCTTGTGTTCGCGTGCCAGCGCTTCCATTTTCGGGTAGTCGATCTCTTCCTTCTCGTTGAGGCCGTAGGCGACGACGTTGAACCACTTGCCGCTCATGTTGAGCGCCATGCCGTGGGTGAGGTGGCCACCTTCGGCCAGGCTCATGCCCATGATGGTGTCGCCGGGCTTGAGGAAGGCCATGAACACCGCCTGGTTGGCCTGAGAACCGGAGTTGGGTTGCACGTTGGCCGCCTCGGCGCCGAACAGCGCCTTGACGCGATCGATCGCCAGCTGCTCGACGACGTCGACGTATTCGCAACCGCCGTAGTAGCGCTTGCCGGGGTAGCCCTCGGCGTATTTGTTGGTGAGCTGCGAGCCCTGCGCTTCCATCACCGCCGGGCTGGTGTAGTTTTCCGACGCGATCAGTTCGATGTGGTCCTGCTGGCGCTGGTCTTCTTTCTGGATCGCGGCCCACAGGTCGGAATCGGTCTTGGCGAGGGTGTCTTGGCGGTTGAACATGGATGGCAGTCGGGCAGGGCTTGAAAGACCGCGATTTTAACACGCAGCGGTTTCGCGGCGGCTCGTATAATCGGCCAAAACCGGAGTGGATTCATGCAAAGACGAGACTTTCTGGCGGGCGCCGGCGTGGCCGCCGTGCTGCCGCTGTCCGCCGCACAGGCTGCGCCTGCCGAAGGGACGCAGTTGCCTTCGATTCGCTGGCGGCTGGCGTCGAGCTTTCCCAAGAGCCTGAACATCCTGTATGACACGGCGGAAACCCTGAGCAAACGGGTGGCGGCGCTCACCGGCGGCAAATTCGAGATTCGCGCGTTCGCCGGCGGCGAACTGGTGCCCGGCCTGCAGGTACTCGACGCGGTCGGCAATGGTACGGTCGAGTGCGGGCATTCGGCGGGCTATTACTACGTCGGCAAGAACATGGCGCTGGCCTTCGACTGCGCGGTGCCGTTCGGCCTCACCGCGCGCCAGCAGAATGCCTGGATGTACGCCGGCGGCGGCCTCTCGGCGATGCGCGCGCTTTACGCCAAATACAACGTGGTGCAGTTCCCCGGCGGCAACACCGGCACCCAGATGGGTGGCTGGTTCCGCAAGGAGATCAAGTCGCTGGCCGATCTCAAGGGCCTGAAAATGCGCATCCCCGGCATCGGCGGCCAGATCATGGCTCGGCTCGGCGTGGTCCCGCAAACCCTGCCCGGCAGCGACATCTATCCCGCGCTCGAACGCGGCGCGATCGACGCCGCCGAATGGGTGGGCCCCTACGACGACGAAAAGCTCGGCTTCCACCGGATCGCCAAGCATTATTACTACCCCGGCTGGTGGGAAGGGGAGGCGCAGCTCTCCTTCTACGTCAACCAGGCTGCGTGGCACGCCTTGCCTGAATCGTACCGCCAGGCCTTCGAAGTGGCCGCCGCCGAGGCCAACCAGCTGATGCTCGCGCGATACGATGCCCAGAACCCGCCCGCGCTGCTGCGCCTGGTGGGACAGGGCGTCCAGCTGCACGCCTATCCTAAGGACGTGATGCTCGCCGCCCGCCGTGCCAGCTTCCAGATGTATGAGGAAGAGGCCCGGACCAACCCTGACTTTGCCGCGATCTACCGTGCATGGAAGCAGTTCCGCGACACCGAGTTCCAGTGGTTCAAGGTTGCGGAAGCGGCGTATAGCAATTTCAATTACTACGTAAAATGATCCTGGTGATCACCCCAAGCATCGTTCCCCAAGCACCGTTCGGGCTGAGCCTGTCGAAGCCTGTCCTGAGCTTGCCGAAGCGGCCCTGTGCCTACTTGGAGAAGCCCTTCGACAAGCTCAGGACGAACGGCGGCACAGCAAGTTCGTAAAGAAAACCGAGGCACCATGAACAAACTCGACCAACTCATCACCACCTTCGACCTCGGCCTGCGCACCGTCTTCGCCAGCCCTCATGCCGGCCGTCCCTATCCCGGCGCCGGACCGGAAGCCGAACTGAGCGAAGCGGAAAAAGCCCAGGCCGCCGCGCTGATGCGCGTCAACCACGTCGGCGAAGTCTGCGCCCAGGCGCTGTATGCCGGCCAGGCGCTTACCGCCAAGAATGAAAAAGTACGCGCCGAACTCGAACAGGCCGCGCGCGAGGAGACCGACCACCTCGCCTGGTGCGAGACGCGCATCAACGAACTCGGCGGCCGCAAGAGCCTGCTGAATCCGCTGTGGTTCGGCGGCGCGTTTGGCATGGGCGTCGTCGCCGGCCTGCTCGGCGACAAATGGAACCTCGGCTTCCTCGCCGAAACCGAACGCCAGGTCGAGGCCCATCTCGACGGCCATTTGCAGAAACTGCCGGAAGCTGACGCGAAGAGTCGCGCGGTGGTCGAGCAGATGAAAGTCGACGAAGCCCAGCATGCGCAGACCGCGGTCGACCATGGCGGCGCGCCGCTGCCCATGCCGGTGAAGATGGCGATGCGATTTGCGGCGGATGTGATGCGGCAGACGGCGAGCCGGGTTTAAATTAGAACTCTGGTTTACTGGACGCATTTGCAAAGCGGATGCGTTCAATGACCCCGATGTTAAGTTGCCTGCCCTAACCACACAGGCACTGGAAATGGTGCCTTTCCAGACGCAACTAATGTGAAGTACGCCGCCATTCGGTGATTCCCGTCGAGAACTTCAAGACCATCAGCTTGGACGGCAAGAACCGGAAATCCTGGAAATGACTTGTGTATTGAAAGATAACTAAGCACAGACTGGAACCGCTGTTTCCCGTCCGGAATTTGTTGCGTATAGATGTTTGGTTTGCCTTGCACATAGCCGGTAATCAATTGTGCCAATGTTTGGTTTGAAGCTTGTCCAAGGTCCTCAATCGTAGGGATGATCTTGGTCCGCTGCCACGTGAACGAAGCCCAGTAGGACACTGGCCTCATTCCAAGAAGATATCGCCAACGATCAGTTGAAACTTCATGCCGCTCAGAATTTGGTGGCCACCCTTCGCTTTGAACATATGGGCCAAGCCACTCGTTAATTATCTCGGGTGGGAAGGCAGGTAAATCCTGTTGAACGTGCAGAATCTGCTCATTGGTAAGGTCGGTTCTCATGATCCTGGGTTACTCAATGAAGAGGCTAAAGGGTCAGCCCGTGTAGGGCGCAATCGTTATTGCACCGTATGAAACATCCGGTGCAATGCGCTTCCGCTTATTGCACCCTGCGCGCTCGGGTTCTGATCCCCGCGTTTTTTCTTTGGGTGAGTCATAGGGACGGTTGAACTCAGAGCATGCCGTCATCCAGAACTTGCCTCATTCTGGATACTGACTCTCGACAGACATGGTTATAAAACAATAGAAAATCACCATTTGCCTCTTTCTCGATGCGATCAATTGTTGCCGATGTGTATAACATGAACTGGTCGTGATTCGAATCAAGGGCCGGATCTTGTCTTCTTAATTTGCCTATTGTTCGGCCAATAACGGATGCTTCTTCCATTTGGTTGGCACGGACAGCAACTGCATAGCACTTGTACATCGTTCCAATGGCTGATTTATCAAACTCTTCTTTTGACGTTAGAGCATGGCTGGTTTCATGTGTCGAAGTAGCTATGCCATTGCTATTTTTCATGAGCAAGAAAGGCCACCGCAGATTGTTTGTGACCATCTTCGTGTAGCCGCCATCTCGATCAAAGGTATCTGTTTTGCACCAAAGCAGCCCCTTGATTAAACCTTCGTCTCTCACGCAATCATGTTTTCTCCCGACTTCAGAAACCAAGGCTGCAACAACAGCCCCTGTCAGCCAAATGCCAACTAGTATCCCGGCAATAATTTTAAATTTCCCTGCCATATTTTTATTCCTATGGTTGTCTGAAGTGCTAAAGGGGTCAGCTTCGACTGGGTTTTAATCGCGCTCCGCATAATGGCTTTCCCATTGCGAAGTGGTCCTTGGGTTGGCATTAGCCCTTATTTAGTTTCAACGCGTCGTCTCAACTACGCCCAATAGGCACGAGGCGGAGGTGTAACGGCATTATGCCGGGAGATTATTTCCTTATGGAGCCCATCATGTCATGCCGGCGCGCCTGCGGTCGGCCGGCGGAAAAATCCTGCGTGTTAGGATGAAAAAAGAACGGCTGTCGCCAAGCGATGGTGTCGACATCCTGCGTGTCGCAGATGCGCGGAACTCATCAGCGCTGCAGCGCTACGCTGGGGTCATGGCCTAACATCTAACGCATCGTCTGATTAAAACAAGGGTTGGCTCACGGCTCACAACCGGAGGTGAACATGCAATACGTGCTCGCGCTCGATCAGGGCACCACCAGTTCCCGCGCGATCGTGTTCGATCACGCAGGCCGGCTCCAGTCCATCGCGCAAAAGGAATTCCGTCAGATCTTCCCGCAGCCGGGCTGGGTCGAGCACGACCCCAACGAGATCTGGTCGACGCAGCTCGGCGTCGCCGCCGAGGCCATCACCCAGGCCGGCCTGTCGGGGCGCGACATCGCGGCCATCGGCATCACCAACCAGCGCGAGACCACGGTGGTGTGGGACCGGCGCACGGGGCAGCCGGTCTACAACGCCATCGTGTGGCAGGACCGGCGCACCGCGGGCCTGTGCGACGAGCTGCGCGCGGCGGGCCATGAAGCGCTGTTCCAGCGCAAGACGGGGCTGGTGCTCGACGCCTATCTGGCGGGCACCAAGCTGCGCTGGATCCTCGACAACGTGCCCGATGCGCGGCGCCGCGCCGAGGCGGGCGAGCTGGCGTTCGGCACCATCGACAGCTGGCTGCTGTGGAAGCTCAGCGACGGCGCGTTGCACGTCACCGACGCGACCAACGCCTCGCGCACGCTGCTGTTCGACATCACGCGGCAACAATGGGACGACGAACTGCAGGATCTCATGCGGGTGCCGCGCGCCATGCTGCCCGAGGTGCGCGATTCCAGCGACGTATACGGCGACACCGACCTGCTGGGCGCGGGGCGCATCCCCATCGCGGGAGTGGCGGGCGACCAGCACGCGGCGCTGTTGGGCCAGGCCTGCACGCAGCGCGGCATGGTCAAGAATACGTATGGCACCGGCTGCTTCATGCTGATGAATACGGGCGATACGCCGATCCCCTCCCGCAACCGTCTGCTCACCACCACGGCATGGCGCATCGCGGGGCAGCCGAGCTATGCGCTCGAAGGCAGCGTCTTCATCGCCGGCGCCGTGGTGCAATGGCTGCGCGACGGGCTCGGCATCATCCGCAGCGCGTCCGAGGTGGAAAGCCTGGCGGCGAGCGTGCCGGACAACGGCGGGGTGTATATGGTGCCGGCCTTCGTCGGCCTCGGCGCACCGCACTGGGATCCCTACGCGCGCGGCGCCATCCACGGCATCACGCGCGGCACCACGGCGGGCCATATCGCACGCGCCGCGCTGGAGTCGATCGCCTACCAGGTGGGCGACCTCATCACTGCGATGCAGGGCGATTCCGGCCTCACTCTCAATGAGCTGCGCGTGGACGGCGGTGCCACCGCCAACGACACGCTGATGCAGTTCCAGGCCGACCTGCTGGGTGTGCCGGTGCTGCGACCCAAGGTGACCGAGACGACGGCGCTGGGGGCGGCCTACCTGGCCGGCCTGGCGGTGGGCTACTGGGACGGCCTCGACGAGATCGCCGCGCAATGGCAGGTCGAGCGCGTGTTCGAGCCGGCCCTGTCGCGCGACCGGGTCGCCGAACTGCGCGCCGGCTGGGCGCGCGCGGTGGAGCGTTCCAAGTGCTGGGCCGCGCCGTGAACCGGGACGAAGCGATCGCGCGCCTCACGGAGCGGCGCACGCCCTGGGACATGATCGTGATCGGCGGCGGCGCGACGGGCCTCGGCATCGCGCTCGACGCCGCCACGCGCGGCTATGACACGCTGCTGCTGGAACGCGACGACTTCGCCCAGGCCACTTCCAGCCGCAGCACCAAGCTGCTGCACGGTGGCGTGCGCTACCTGCGCCAGGGCAACCTGAAGCTGGTGATGGGCGCGCTGCGCGAACGCACCCGCGTGCTGGCCAACGCGCCGCACCTGTCCAGCGAGCAGCCCTTCATCATCCCCACCTACAAGCGCGGCGAAAGCCTGTACTACGGCTTCGGCCTGGGGGTTTACGAACGCCTGGCCGGGCGCGCCAGCCTCGGGCGCTCTCAGCGGCTCAGCGCAGCCGAGACCCGCCGCGAACTGCCGACGCTGCGCGCCGAGCATCTGCGCGGCGGCGTGCTGTACCACGACGGCCAGTTCGACGACGCGCGCCTCGCGGTCTGCCTTGCGGCCAGCGCGTGGGACCACGGCGCGACGCTGATCAACTACTGCCAGGTGACCGGCCTGCTGCGTGCGGGCGGGCCGGGCACGCCGGTGAGCGGGGTGATGGCGCGCGACCGCGAAACCGGCGCCGAGCACGAGATCCCGGCGCGCGTCGTGGTCAATGCCACCGGCGTGTTCTGCGATTCGATCCGCCGCATGGCCGACCCGGGCGCCGCCGCCTGGGTGGCGCCCAGCCAGGGCGCGCACATCGTGCTCGACCGGCGCTTCCTGCCCGGCCGCAACGCGCTCATGGTGCCGAAGACCGACGACGGCCGCGTGCTGTTCATCATCCCGTGGCAGGAGCGGCTGCTGGTCGGCACCACCGACGTGCCGGTCGAGGACGCGGCGGCCGAGCCGCGTGCGCAGCCGGCGGAGATCGATTTCCTGCTCGAGCACGCCGGGCGCTACCTGCAGGACGCACCGCGCCGGGAGGACGTGCTGAGCGTGTTCGCCGGATTGCGCCCGCTGGTGCGCGCCGGCAGCGGCCGCAGTACGTCCGCGCTGGCGCGCGACCACCTGCTGCGCGAGGAATCCGGCCTCGTCAGCATCACCGGCGGCAAGTGGACGACCTATCGCGAAATGGCCGAGCAGGCCACCGACGTCGCCGCGCGTGTGGCGCAACTGCCTGGCCGTCCCTGCTGCACCGCGAACCTGGCCCTGCACGGCGCCATGGCAGACTCCGAGCTCCCTCCGCTGCGCGCCTATGGTTCGGATGCCGGCGCGGTGCAGGCCCTGGCGCAGGCGCGCGCGGAGTGGGGCGCGCCTTTGCATCCACGGCTGCCCTACATCGGCGCCGAAGTGGAATGGGCGGCCCGTCACGACATGGCGCGCAGCGTGCAGGACGTGCTGGCGCGGCGCACCCGCGCCTTGCTGCTCGACGCGCGCGCCAGCATCGAGGCTGCGCCCACTGTGGCGGCTTTGCTGGCCGGCGCCCTGGGGCGTGATGTCGCCTGGCAGACACACGAGGTGGCCGCGTATACCGAGTTTGCCCTCGGCTATCTGACGCCTGAGGCCGTGGCAGCGGATGGGCAGCAGGCGCCGGAGGCGCGCACATAGCCTGATGCCGCGCGGCGTGCGGCCGGGCAGGAATATAACGCTGGGCTTTCCCGCGCATAAGCCTATGATCAGTCCGTGCCGGGTTTGCGCTCACGGAAACCCGGTCTTTTTAAGCCGTTGCAAGGTGCATCACCATGGCAAAAGGCCAGTTACGCGGAAACAAGGAAGCCAAGAAACCCAAGAAGCCGAAACAGGTTGTGGTTCCGGTGGGATCGTTCATCGCCCCGCCAAAAACGGGCAAGCCCATCAAGGTCCCGCACTGATCGTTGAGGAAGCCCGCACAAACGCCACCGTCGAGGTGGCGTTTTGCATTCGGGGCATCGGTCGGGCGGGGGCGTGCGGGTTTTCCGGGCAGCCGCAAATGGCGACAATAGTTGCATATGGTTAATGCGACCTTCCGCTTCTATGAAGAACTGAACGACTTCCTGGCGCCGGCCCGGCGCAAGCAGGCATTCAGCGTGCCGTGCGCCGAGGCGGCGACGACCAAGCACATGATCGAGGCGCTGGGCGTGCCGCACACCGAGGTCGAGCTGATCCTGGTGAACGGCGAGTCGGCGGATTTCGGTCGCATCCTCCAGGACGGCGACCGGGTAGCCGTGTATCCGCGCTTCGAGGCGATGGACGTGACGCCACTCCTGCGCGTACGCGACTACCCGCTGCGCGAGCCACGCTTCGTCGCCGACGCGCACCTCGGCGGGCTGGCCCGCATGCTGCGCATGCTGGGCTTCGATACGCTGTACGACAACCATTTCCACGACGACACCATCGTGGCGATATGCGAGCAGGACGGCCGCATCGTGCTGACGCGCGACCGCGAACTGCTGAAGCGACGCGCGGTGACGCACGGCTGCTACGTACATGCGCTGAAACCAGAGACGCAGTTGAAGGAAATCGTCGAACGGCTCGACCTGGCGCGCAGCGCCCGGCCGTTCACCCTCTGCCTGCACTGCAACGTGCCGTTGCGTCCGGTCGACAAGGCCAGTGTGGTGGACCGGCTGCCAGCCAGGGTGCGGATGCATTACGACCGTTTCAGCATCTGTGGCATGTGCGGCCGCGTGTACTGGGAAGGATCGCACTGGCTGCATATGCGGCAGATGCTGGATGGCGTGCTGTCGCCATGAAACTTGAGCGATGTCGTTCGGTCCATCGTGGAATTGAAGGAGGATCGATGAGTAATTTGAAGCTGCAAATCCTTGCATCCCTGCTGGCCGGGCTGGCGCTGACCGGCTGCGACGACGCACCCTCCGGTTCGTCCGGTGCGGCGGATGCGGAGGCCGCACCGCTCGATCGCAAGCTGGATGCCCCCCAGGTGGCGCGCGGCAAGGCGGTCTATGAAAAGCACTGCATGGAATGCCACGGTGTCGAGGGTAAGGGGCAGCCGGGCGACTGGCGCGTGCGCGATGCCGACGGCATGTTCCCGCCGCCGCCGCTGGATGACAGCGCGCATGCCTGGCACCACCCTACTGCAGCCCTACTGGAAGTGATCCGCGACGGCAGCCCGCAGGGGCAGGGCAAGATGCCGGCCTGGAAAGGCAAGCTCTCGGAGCAGGAGATGCAGGACGTGGTTGTCTACATCAAGTCGCTGTGGTCCGATCCGGTGTACCGCTTATGGTGGAAGATGGAACAGCAATCGATGGAGCCGTGAAACTTGTTGGCGTTTCTGCCGTCAGGGGAGGACGGCAGGTAAAATACCAGCCATTGAAACCCTACCCATCTGGAGCAGCCCCATGAGCGAATATGGATTCGAAACCACCATCAGCGGTCCTTTCAACGCAGCCGTCGACAAGGTCACCGCCGCCCTCAAGACCGAAGGCTTCGGCGTGCTGACCGACATCGACGTGCAGGCCACGATGAAGGCCAAACTCAACGTCGACGGCCGCCCCTACCGCATCCTCGGCGCCTGCAACCCGCCGCTGGCGCACCAGGCCATCACCGCCGAACCCGACGTCGGCATGCTGCTGCCCTGCAACGTCGTCGTGCGCGAGGAAGCCGACGGCAAGGTGACGGTGTCCTTCCTCGACCCCGGCATCATGGTCAAGCTGGTGAGCAACACCGCAGTGCATGGCGTGGCGACCGAGGCCCGTGCGCGGCTGATGCGGGTGAAGGACAGCCTGGCGGCGTAAGCGCGCCCGGCGCAAGAATAAGCCCGCTTCGGCGGGCTTTTTTTCGTTTGTGTGGCGTGCCGTCACATTGTTGCATGAGCTAACTGTCGCCTAATTCTCGATCGCTATCTTGACCCTCACGCGAATGTTCGCGTGTTCCAAGGAGCGATCATCATGAAACGCAAAGCCTATCTGGCGGCGCTTGCCGCCTTCTCCACCGCAGCCGTGGTCGGCACCGCCGTCGCGGCCAAGTCCCCGGAAAACGACGCGCTGACGATTTCGAGCGCTGGAATCAGCCTCGTCCAGGCGGTCGGCGCCGCCGAACAGCATGTTGGCGGCAAGGCCTCGCGCGCCGAGTACGAGCGCCACAAGGGACGTGGCGTGTTCGACGTCGAGGTCGTGAAGGGGGTCACGGTGATGGACGTGAAGGTGGACGCCGGAAATGGCAAGGTCATCGAAGCAACCGCCGATGCGGCCGACCATGACGACGGCGGCGACCACGAAGACTGAACCTGGCCGGAGCCTGGCTCCGGCTTTTTTTGCATTTCCGGGGAGCGTACACATGAACGACATGCCGGCGGCCGCAGGGCGGGATCTGCTCAACAAGGTGCCCGAGGCCATCCTGTTTTTCTGGATCATCAAGATCCTGGCCACGACGGTGGGCGAGACCGCCGCCGATTTCCTGAACTTCAATCTCAATTTCGGCCTGACCGGGACTTCCATCGTGATGGCTGGCCTGCTGGCGGTTTCGCTCGCTGCCCAGTTGCGCGCGAAGCGTTATGTGCCTTGGCTCTATTGGCTGACGGTCGTCCTGATCAGCGTCGTCGGCACCCTGATCACGGACAATCTGACCGACCACTTGGGCGTGCCGCTGGGGGTGACGACGGCTGCTTTCAGCCTGGCCCTGCTTGCTACGTTCGCGATCTGGTACGCGAGGGAGCGGACGCTGTCGATCCACAGCATCCGTACGCGCAGCCGGGAACTTTACTACTGGGCTGCCATACTGTTCACCTTTGCGCTGGGCACGGCAGCCGGGGACCTGTTCGCAGAGCGTCTGAATCTCGGCTACGCTCATTCGGCATTGCTGTTCGGCGGACTGATCGCGGCGGTGACGGTTGGCTACTACGCGTTCAGGGCCAACGCGGTGCTGGCGTTCTGGCTCGCCTACATCCTGACCCGGCCGCTGGGGGCCGCGTGCGGCGACTACCTGTCGCAGCCGGCGGCGAATGGAGGGCTGGGCCTGGGCACGGTGCAGACCAGCCTGCTGTTCCTGGCCGCCATTTCCGGCCTGGTGTTCTACCTTACCCTGACCCGCAGGGATTCGACCGAACAAAGGAGTGCACAATGAACCTCACAACCGAAGAAGCCCTGAGCAAGGTTCCGGAAGTCACGCTCGTCTTCTGGATCATCAAGATCCTCGCGACCACGCTCGGCGAGACCGGAGGCGATGCGCTGTCCATGTCGATGAACCTCGGCTATCTGCTGAGCACCGGGATCTTCGCGGCCGTCTTCCTCGCCGCGGTCATCGTCCAGATTCGCGCCAGGCGGTTCCACCCCGCGATCTACTGGACCACGATCATCGCAACGACCACGGTCGGCACGACGCTCGCCGATTTCGCCGACCGCTCGCTCGGCATCGGCTACGCCGGCGGTACGACGCTGCTGTTCGGCCTGCTGATGGCGTCGCTGGCCCTCTGGTACCGCACGCTGGGATCTGTTTCGATCGACACCGTCGGATCGCCCAGGTCCGAATTGTTCTACTGGATGACGATCATGTTCTCGCAGACGCTCGGAACGGCCCTTGGCGACTGGACGGCCGACAGCGCCGGTCTCGGCTACGAAGGCGGCGCGCTCGTGTTCGGCGTTCTGCTGGCGCTGATCGCCGCGGCATACTACAGGACGAAGATTTCCCGCACCGTGCTGTTCTGGGCCGCGTTCATCCTGACGCGGCCGCTGGGCGCCGTGGTGGGCGATCTGCTGGACAAGCCCGTGCACGCCGGCGGACTGGACCTCAGCCGGTTCGGCGCCTCGGCCGTGTTGCTGTCGGCGATCGTCGTGTTCGTCGCGGCTTTCCGGCAACGGCCGGCCCGACTGAGCCACTGAACGATGCGGGCAGACACGAAAGGCGAGCATGCGCATCCTGCTGGTTGAAGACGACCCGATGATCGGCGAGGCGGTTGCCACGGCCCTGAAGGATGCCGCCTACGCCGTCGACTGGGTACGCGACGGCAGGACGGCCTCGCATGTCCTCGAATCAGCCGAGCACCAAGCTGTCCTGCTCGACCTCGGTCTGCCGGGGCGCGACGGCCTGGAGGTGCTGCGCCGCCTGCGCGAGGCGGACCGCAGGCTGCCGGTCATCATCGTCACCGCGCGTGACGGCGTCGACGACCGCATCCAGGGGCTCGATCTGGGCGCGGACGATTATCTGGTCAAGCCCTTCGACGTCAACGAACTGCTCGCGCGCATGCGTGCCGTGATCCGCCGCCAGGGCGGCCAGGCGGCGCCGATCCTCGGCAACGGTCGCGTCAGCCTCGATCCGGCCACCCGCGAGGCGGCCTGCGGCGACCGCACGGTGACGCTCAGCGCGCGAGAGTTCGCGCTCCTGCAGGCCCTGCTGCTGCGGCCCGGTGCGATCCTGGCACGGTCCGAACTGGAAGAACGAATCTACGGCTGGAACGAGGAGGTCGAGAGCAACGCCGTGGATTTCCTGATCCACGGCGTGCGCCGCAAGCTCGGCCAGGACGTGATCAAGAATGTGCGCGGCGCCGGCTGGCGCGTGGACAAGGCGTCGTGAGCCGTTCGCTGCAGCGCCACCTGTCGAAGATGCTGGCCGTGGCCGTCCTGGCCTGCGGCGTGATCGCGACCGCGGTCGCCTTCTATTTCGCCTATGCCGAGGCGCAGGAATTCCAGGACGATGCCTTGCGGCAGATCGCCGCGCTGAGCGCCGGCGGCGCATCGGACATCCGGCAGCTCGATGCAGCGAGCAAGAGTGTCGAAGACCCCGAATCGAGAATCCGCGTGGTCCGTCTTCCCGCCGGGCCGCGTCCGGCGTGGTTGCCGCCGGACATCGCGCCGGGTCTTCACACGCTCGCCGGAAGCGGCGGGCAGGAGGCGATGCGGGTGTTTGTTCGCGATACTGGGCATGGCGGCCGTCTCGCCGTCGCGCAGTCGACCGACAGCCGCAATGAGATCGCGCTCAACAGCGCGCTGCGTACGCTGATCCCGCTGTTGCTGCTGCTGCCGCTGCTGATCGGGCTGATCGCATTCATCGTGCGTGGCGAATTCGCGCCCATCCGGCGGCTTGCAGAGGAACTCGACAGGCAATCGGCCGAACGCCCGACGTTGCTGCCCCGGCATGACCTGCCGGAGGAAATCGCGCCTTTCGTCGACGCCATCAACCGGCTCCTTGCACGCGTCGACACGATGATCGCCGAGCAGCGCCGGTTCGTCGCCGATGCCGCGCATGAGCTGCGCACGCCGCTCACGGCGCTTGCGCTCCAGGCACAGAACCTCGCCCAGGCAACGTCTCCGGCCGACATGCGCGAGCGCCTGGTCCCCCTCCAGGCGGGAATCGAGCGGGCGCGCAGGCTGACCGTGCAGCTGCTCGACCTGGCGCGGCTCCAGGCCAGCGAAGCGGCATGGACCGACGTCGACGTGCAGGCATTTGCACGCGAACTGATCGCCGAATTCCATCCCTTGGCCGAGGCCAGGGGAATCGACCTGGGCATGGAGGACGCCGGACTGAAGTCGATGCGGTCCGACCCGCGGGCGCTTGGCCTGATCGTCCGCAATGCGCTGGAAAACGCGCTCAAGTACACACCGCGTGGCGGCGAAGTGACACTGCGTTTGCGGCGCGATGGCAACCAGGCCCTGGTCGAGGTGGTCGATACCGGCCCGGGCATTCCGGAGGCGGAGTTGCGGCACGCCTTCGACGCCTTCCATCGTCTGTCGACTGGGGGGGAAGGCAGCGGCCTGGGGCTGGCGATCGCGCGCGAAGCCGCAGTCCGATTGGGTGGGGTGGTAACGCTCAACAATACGCCGAACCATGCCGGACTCGTGTTTGGCTACGTGCAACCGGTCGAGCAGAACGGTCGGAGCGGCCGGCCCGCCGGTGCGCGAATCCTGGAGTGATTGAATCCCTGCGCGTGCAGCAGTTCGACGTCCCGAGTGGCTTAGTCCGTGTCCAGTTCCTTTACCACTTCCTGCACCAGCACCCACGGCGCGACGACCACCGCCCAGAACATCGGCTGGCGCGCATGCCAGTCCTCGGCGTCACTCAGTTCGGCGCGGGCGATGCGGCCATCGGCCAGCCATGCCTGCACGGTCGCGGCGTTGTTCTCGGCAACGTGCAGGGCGGTGTCGACGAGGTCCATGCCGATGGCGACCTTGATGACGTCGCCGCGCGCGAAGTGGCGTTCGAGTTCGGGCCAGGTGAGCTGGGCGGTTTCGAGGTTGAGCTTGGCGCGGAGGATGTCGCTGGGGGTCATGGCGCGATGCGAGTTACACGTTACAAGTGAAACGCTAGCGGGATTTGCCGCCGCCACGGCGCTGGCTGAGGGGGTGCTTGGGCACCTGCGGCATACGATCTTCCCCGGGCTTTAGCCCGCTAGAAGTCGGAGTCCCCTTGCGGGGCGGACGGCCGCGGCTGGCGGGGGCGGGCTTGCCCGACGTCGGTTTGGTGATGCCGGATTTATCCGCGCTCGCTTTGGCTGGCATGGGTTTGGCCGCATGGGGCTTGGGCGAACCGGGTTTGCCGGACGCCGGCTTGGCGCGGCCGCCTTCGACGCGCGGGGTGCGCGTGCCTTCCGGTTGCTTGCCGGTGCCGGCAGGCTGATACGACGGGATGAGGTGCTTCTTGCTGTTGCCGATGAGGTCTTCGCGGCCCATGTCCTTCAGCGCCTCGCGCAGCAGCGGCCAGTTGTCCGGGTCGTGGTAGCGCAGGAAGGCCTTGTGCAGGCGGCGCGTGCGGCCCTGGCGCACCACCGGCACGGCCTCGGCCTTGCCGCCGAGCACCTTCTTCAGCGGGTTCTTCTCGGTGTGGTACATCGCCGTCGCCAGCGCCATCGGCGTCGGCAGGAAGGTCTGCACCTGGTCGAGGCGGAAGTCGTGCTTCTTCAGCCACAGCGCAAGGTTCAGCATGTCCTCGTCGGTGGTGCCGGGGTGGGCGGCGATGAAGTAGGGGATCAGGTACTGCTTCTTGCCGACCGCCTTGGAGGCCGCTTCGAACATCTCCTTGAAGCGGTCGTAGGCGCCCATGCCGGGCTTCATCATCTTCGACAGCGGCCCCGCCTCGGTGTGCTCGGGCGCGATCTTCAGGTAGCCGCCGACGTGGTGCTGCACCAGTTCTTTCACGTATTCGGGCGAGCGCACGGCGAGGTCGTAGCGCAGGCCCGAGCTGATCTGGATCTTCTTGATGCCCCGAATCTGGCGCGCGCGACGATACATGTGGATCAACGGCGTGTGGTCGGTGTTGAGGTTCTCGCAGATGTCGGGGAACACGCATGACAGCTTGCGGCAGGCGTGTTCGATCTTTTTCGACTTGCACGCCATGCGGTACATGTTGGCGGTCGGTCCGCCGAGGTCGGAGATGACGCCCGTAAATCCTGGCGTCTTGTCGCGGATGGCCTCGATTTCCTTGATGACCGAATCCTCGGAGCGGCTCTGGATGATGCGGCCCTCGTGCTCGGTGATCGAGCAGAAGGTGCAGCCGCCGAAGCAGCCGCGCATGATGTTGACCGAGAAGCGGATCATCTCCCACGCCGGGATCCTGGCGTCGCCGTAACTCGGGTGCGGCGCGCGCGCGTAGGGCAGGTCGTAGACCGCGTCCATTTCCGCCGTGGAAAGCGGAATCGGCGGCGGGTTGAGCCACACATCGCGCTCGCCATGTGCCTGCCGCAGCGCGCGCGCGTTGCCGGGGTTGGATTCGAGGTGGAACACGCGCGAGGCATGTGCGTACAGCACGGGATTGTTCTTCACCTGGTCATAGTCGGGCAGGCGGACCACGGTACGCGCACGCAGCGCTTGCTTCGCGGCGAGACGCTCGGCCTTCGGCACGATGCGGATGGGTGCGGTACCTTCCGGCATCTGCGCGGTGGGACCATCCGGTGTCATCGCATAAGGGTCGACGTGGGCGTCGATCGCACCGGGCGTGTCGAGCTCGGTCGACAGCACCTCGATCCAGTTTGAGCCGCCTTCGACTCCCGCCTCCGGCGTGGGCGGCTTCCAGTCGTGCGGCACCATGAAGCCGGTGCCGCGCACGTCGCGGATGTCGCCGATCTTCTCGCCCTTGGCGAGGCGGTGGGTGACGTCGAGCAGCGCGCGCTCGGCGTTGCCGAAGATCAGCAGATCCGCTTTCGAATCCGGCAGCACCGAGCGGCGCACGGTGTCGGACCAGTAGTCGTAGTGCGCGATGCGGCGCAAGGACGCCTCGATCGAGCCGATGATCACCGGCGTGCCGGGATAGGCCTCGCGGCAGCGCTGCGCGTAGACGGTGACCGCGCGGTCGGGGCGCTTGTTCGGCTCGGCGTTGGCCGTGTAGGCGTCGTCGGAGCGGATCTTGCGGTCGGAGGTGTAGCGGTTGACCATCGAGTCCATGTTGCCCGCGGTGACGCCGAAGTACAGCGTGGGCTGGCCGAGCACGCGGAAGGCGTCGGCCGAATGCCAGTCGGGCTGGCTGATGATGCCGACACGATAGCCCTGCGCTTCCAGCAGCCGCCCGACCAGCGCCATGCCGAAGCTGGGGTGGTCGATGTAGGCGTCGCCGGTGACGAGGATCACGTCGCACGCGTCCCAGCCGAGCGCGGCCATCTCGGCGCGCGACATCGGCAGGAAGGGGGCAGTGCCGAAGCGTGCCGCCCAGTGCTTGCGGTGGGAAAACAGGGCGTGGGTCATGGCGTGTTTATCCGCGGAGTACGCGGATAAATGAAGGACTTAGTTGACGCCCAGCAGTTCCACTTCGAACACCAGGGTGGCGTTCGGCGGGATCACGCCGCCGGCACCGCGCGACCCGTAGGCCAGTTCCGGCGGGATGGTGAGCTTGCGCTTGCCGCCGACCTGCATGCCGGCCACACCCTGGTCCCAGCCGGGGATGACCTGGCCCATGCCGAGCTTGAATTCGAAGGGGTCGTTGCGGTCGACGCTGGAGTCGAATTTCTGGCCGTTGGTGAGCCAGCCGGTGTAGTGCACCGACACGTACTGGCCGGCGCTGGCGGTGTCGCCGCTGCCGGCGACGAGGTCTTCGATGATGAGTTCGCTCATGATTCAGTCCTGGAATGTGAGATTGCGATGGGCGCGCAGGCGACAGTGCTGCGCGAAGCCGCTCATTTTCTCACGTTTCCGGGTCAGCGCCACTCGGCCGGTAGATAACCGGTGTCGGGATCGACGTCGAGGGGGATGTCGATGACGCTACTGGCGTCCGGCGGCGTATTGCGCAGCACGACCTGCGGAATGCCCAGTACCACGGCGACCATGATCAGCTGGATGACGAGGAAGGGAATCGCGCCGCGGTAGATGTCGCCGGTACGGATGGATTTGGGGGCGACGCTCTTGAGATAGAACAGCGCGAAGCCGAAGGGCGGGTGCATGAAGGCGGTCTGCATGTTGACCGCCAGCATCACGCCGAACCAGATCGGGTCGATGCCGAGTTTGGTGGCGATCGGACCCACCAGCGGCACCACGATGAAGGCGATCTCGAAAAAGTCGAGGAAGAACGCCAGCACGAACACCAGCAGGTTGACCGCGACAAGGAAGCCGAGCACGCCACCGGGCAGTTGGTTGAACAAATGCTCCACCCAGACGTCGCCGTCGAGTCCGCGGAACACCAGGGTGAAGATGGTCGAACCGATGAGGATGAAGATGACGAAGGTGGTCAGCCGCGTGGTGCTGTCCATCGCCTGGGTCAGCTGCAGGCGGGATAGCCGCCCGCGTGCCAGCGCCAGCAGCAGGGCGCCGGCCGCGCCCATCGCGCCGCCTTCGGTGGGCGTGGCGACGCCGATGAAGATGGTGCCGAGCACGAGGAAGATCAGCATCAGGGGCGGCAGCAATGTGGTCAACACACGCAGCAGCAGGACGCTGCCGTGCAGGGTGCGTGCCGAGGCCGGCAAGGCCGGCGCGGCCAGCGGCCTGAACAGCGTCATGGCGAATACGTAGGCCAGATACAAACCGACGAGCAGCGCGCCGGGCAGCAGCGCGCCCTTGTACATGTCGCCGACCGACGCGCCGAGTTGATCCGCCAGTACGATCAGCACCAGCGACGGCGGCACGATCTGCGCCAGCGTGCCCGAGGCGGCAATGACGCCGGCGGCCAGCCGCTTGTCGTAGCCATGGCGCAGCATCACCGGCATCGAGATCAGGCCCATGGCAATGACGGTCGCCGCCACCACGCCGGTGGTGGCGGCCAGCAGGCCGCCGACCAGGATCACCGCATAGGCCAGGCCGCCGCGCACCGAACCGAACAGCTGGCCGATGGTGTCGAGCAGGTCCTCGGCCATGCCCGAGCGCTCGAGGATCAGGCCCATGAAGGCGAAAAAGGGAACCGCCAGCAGCGTGGGATTGGCGACGATGCCGTAGACGCGCTCGGGCAGCGCCTGCAGCAGCGAGAGGTCGAAATGCCCGGCGGCGATGCCGATGCCGGCGAACAGCAGGCCGTTGGCGGCGAGTGCGAATGCCACCGGGTAACCCAACAGCAGGAAGACCACCAGGCCCAGAAACATCAGCGGCGCCAGGTTGCCCAAATCAGACTTCCTCTTCCGGCGCTTCGCGCGGCAGCACGAGTTGCCCCGACAGCACGCCGATGCGTTTGATGACTTCGGCGATTCCCTGCAGCGCGAGCAGGGCAAAGCCTGCGGGCAGCAGCAGCTTCACCGGCCAGCGCACGAGACCGCCGGCGTCGGGCGACATTTCATGGGTCGCCCAGGCTTCGATGAACATCGGCCAGGCGAGCCAGGCCAGCAAGCCGGCCATCGGCAGCAGGAACAGCAGGCCACCGGCGAGGTCGATCCAGGCCTGGCCGCGCGGGCTCAGGCGGCTGTAGAGAATGTCGATGCGCACGTGGCCGTTGTGCTTCAGGGTGTAGCCTGCCGCCAATAGGAACATAGCGCCAAACAGGTACCACTGGATTTCCAGCCAGGCGTTCGAGCTTTCGCCGAGCGCATAGCGGGCGAGCGCGTTGCCCGCCGAAATCAGGGTGGCGACGAGCACCAGCCAGATGACGAGGCGGCCGATGCGTTCGGTCAGCGCGTCGATCAGGCGGGCCAGAGCGAGCAGGGCATTCACAACGCGCCGGCCTCCTTGAGGAAGGCATCCAGTCGTTCGGCCACCACGCGGTAGCCGGCGGCATTGGCGTGGATGGGATCGGACTTGAGGCGGTTGTCCTTCAGTACGTCGTTGAACGCCTGCTCTTCCAGCGGCAACTTCATGTCCTTGGCGACGCGGGCGTAGAAATCCGGTGCGCCGCCGAACAGCTTGGGTTCGGGCACGCCGATCAGCACGACCTCCGCTCCACTGGAACGAATCGTCTGCACCAGCAGGCGCAGGTTGTTCTCGGTCGTGGCCTCGGGCTGCTTCTGCAGCATGTCGTTGCCGCCCAGGCACAGCAGCACCAGGCGCGGCTTGTATTCGTCCAGTACGGCGGGCAGGCGCTGCAGTCCGGTGGCCGTGGTGTCGCCGGGCACCCCGGCGTTGATCACCGTGTGGCCGCTGAGCGCGGCCAGCACGGCGGGGTAGGCGGTTGCTTCGCTGGCGCCGGTGCCGTGCGTGAGGCTGTCGCCGAAGGCGAGGATGACGTCGTGCGGGCTGAGCTTCGGCAGCGTGGGCGTGCGGCCGCATGCGACAAGCAGGACGGCGACGCAAACCGCGATGAAAAAGCGGCTTGCTGCCAGCATTTAGTTACCGGCCACCGTCATATGGTCGATCAGGATGGAGCCGACCTGCTTGGAGCCGCGCCGCTCGACGTCGCGGCCGATGGCGACGATGCCCTTGAACATCCCGGCGAGGTTGCCGGCGATGGTGATTTCCTCGACCGGGTACTGGATCTCGCCGTTTTCCACCCAGAAGCCGGCGGCGCCGCGCGAGTAGTCGCCGGTGACCATGTTGGCGCCGTGGCCGAGCAGCTCGGTGACCAAGAGCCCGGTGCCCATCTGCTTCAGCAGGCCGTCGAGGTCGTGCTCGCCGGGCGTGACGATCAGGTTGTGGCTGCCGCCGGCGTTGCCGGTGGTTTTCATGCCGAGTTTCTTCGCCGAGTAGGTCGACAGGAAATAGCCTTGCAGCACGCCGTCCTTGACGATGTCGCGGTCGAGGCAGGCCACCCCCTCGCTGTCGAATGGGGCGCTACCGAGGCCACCCGGCATGAACGGCTGCTCGCGGATGTTGACCAGCGGGGCGAACACCTGCTGGCCCAGGCTGTCGAGCAGGAACGAGGACTTGCGGTAGAGGCTGCCGCCCGACACGGCGGCGACGAAGTTGCCGATCAGGCCGGTGGCGATCGGCGCCTCGAACAGCACCGGGCAGGTGCGGGTGTCGAGCTTCCTGCCATTCAGTCGGCGCACGGTGCGGGTGCCGGCGATGCGGCCGACGGTCTCGGCCGAGTCCAGGTCGTTGGCATTGCGCGCGCTGGTGTACCAGTAGTCGCGCTGCATCCCGCCCTTGTCCTCGCCGATCACGGCGACGGACATGCCGTGGCGCGAACCGGCGTAGCCGTTGCAGAAGCCGAGGCTGTTGGCATAGATGAAGTGCGAGGTGTGCAGGCTGACGCCGGCGCCTTCGGAGTTGGTCAGCCGCTTGTCCACCGCCAGCGCCGCCGCTTCGCAGGCCTGGGCACGCTCGGCGGCTTCTTCCACGGTGAGCGCCCACGGGTGGTAGAGATCGAGCTCGGGCACGTCCTTCGCCAGCCGGTCGGCGTCGGGCAGGCCGGCCGCTTCGTCCTCGGCGGTGTAGCGGGCGATGGTCAGCGCCTTGTCGACCGCGCTTTTCAGTGCCGCCTCCGACAGGTCCGAAGTCGAGGCGTGGCCGCGTCGCTGGCCGATATAGACGGTGACGCCGGCGCCCTTGTCCTTGTTGTACTCGATGGTCTCGATCTCGCCCTGGCGCACGCTGACGCTCTGTCCGACACCCTCGGAAATCTCGGTGTCGGCGGCGGTGGCGCCCTGTTTGGCTGCATGCTCGATGACGATCCGGGACAGGGCCATGAGCTGGTCGCGGGTATAGCTGAATTGGGAGCAGGACATGTCGGCTTATCGAAGGAAAAGGGGGCGTAAAGGGTTTTGGTTCGGCACGTTTGGGCGACAGAAACTACAATGACGATAATAACAGTAACCGAAAGTCCCACCGTGCGCCTGATCGACCCTGATGCCGAACTGGAATTCGACCCCGACGAGGTCTACGACGGTCCCAGCAAAAGCCACAAGAAACGCGAAGTCGAGGCCCTGCAGGCCCTGGGTGAAATCCTGGTCAAACTGCCGGATGCCCAGTTCAAACGCATCGAGCTACCGGAAGAACTGCGTGCCGCCGTGGCCGACTGCCGCAAGATCACCCAGAACGGTGCACTGCGCCGGCAGAAGCAATATATCGGCAAGCTGATGCGCTCGGTCGATCCGGTGCCGATCCAGGCGCAGATCGACGTCTTCAATGGCGTGTCTGCGGCGGAAAACGCCAAGCTGCACCAAGCCGAGAAGTGGCGCGAGAAGCTCCTCGCCGACAACGAGGCGCTGACGCTCTTTCTGAACAACTTTCCCGACGCTGATGCCACCCATCTGCGGCAGCTGATCCGCAATGCGCGCGACGAAGCCGCGCGCAACAAGCCGCCCAAGGCTTTCCGGGAAATCTTCCGGGTGATCCGCGAGGCCATGCAAACGAAATAAGCCAGGGGAGGCAGCATGTGGGGACGCATCGTCAAAATCGCCTTGAGCCTGCCGTTCCTGATCGCGGCCGGGTTGTTCGGACTGTATCTGGTCTTCGGATTCTTTCTGGTCGACCCACTGGCGCAGAAGCTGCTGCCCTGGATCGGCGAGAACAAGCTCGCCAGCCAGCTGAGCGTGCGGCACGTCAAATTCAATCCCCTCACGCTGGAAGCCACCGTGGACGGCCTCAAGCTGGCCGAGCAGAACGGCGCGCCGCTGGCGAGTTTCGAGCGGCTGTATGTCAACCTCGATACCACCGGGCTGTTCCGCTGGGCCTGGCGCATCCGGGATGTCGAGCTCGATCAGCCCCACGCCACAATCGAGGTGCGTCCCGGCGGCACGCTGAACTGGGCGGCACTGATTGCCAAACTCAATGAAGACAAGACGCCGCCGTCCGACACGATCGCGCGGGTGCTGATCGATCACATCCGGATCGGCGACGGCCACATCGTCTATACCGACGCGAATCGCGCGGGCAAGCCGTTCAACGCCGTGCTGGAGCCGCTTGGCATCGAACTCGACGGCCTGTCGACCCTGCCCGAGGATCGCGGCGATTACCAGATCGCGGCCAAGCTGCCGGCGCAGGGGGGCACGCTCAAATGGAAAGGCGACGTCGGGCTGAATCCCGTCGCGTCGAGCGGCGAACTGGGCCTGGAAGGTGTGCAGTTGGCCAAGCTGTTGCGGGTGATCAAGGGTCCGCGCAATTTCGACCTGCCGTCCGGCACGCTGGCGGCCGGCTTGCGCTACCGCTTTGCCATGGTGCGCGACAAAGCGGGCGAGGACGTGCCCTGGGTGCGGATCAACGGCGCCAACCTGATCGTGCAAAACCTGGCACTGGCGCCGCGCGACGGCGGCGCGCCGGTGCTGCAACTGGCCGAGGCGCAGGTCGGCAACGCAAATTTCGATCTGGCCACGCGTACGCTCGATGTCGCGAGCGTGCGTCTTGCCGGCGGCAAGCTGGCGGCCACGCGCGACGTGAAAGGCACGCTGGATTGGCAAACCCTGTTCGCGGCGGAGGAAGGTGCGGCCGCCCCCCCGCCGGCCGCATCCAAGGCCGCCGTGCCGATGGCGCCATGGAAAATCGGCGTCCATGAAATCAAGCTGGCCGACTGGTCGGCACGGTTCACCGACCAGGGGTTCGCCAGGCCGCTGGGTGTCACGGCCGAAGGCTTCGGCCTGACGGCGGCGCTGACAGGCGAGGTAGGCGCCACGGCCGCCATCGACGTGGGCCCGGTCAACGCCGCGTTGGGCTCGGTCCGTGTGCTGTCGGGCGCGCAACCGGTGGCGGAATTGCAGCGCGCCGCGCTGGTCAACGCCCAGTTGAAGCTGGCGGAAAAACAGCTGGCCATCGAAGCGATTGAATTGAGCGGTGCGAAAACCACCGTCTCGCTGGACAAGCAGAAGACGCTCAACTGGGTCGATATCCTGAAGAAAGCGCCCGGCGCGCCGGCCGCTGCGCCAGCCAAGGCGGACACGGCCGCTGCGTCGCCGATGGATGTGCGGCTCGCACGCCTCGGTCTCGATGGTGTCGAGGTCGGCATCGTCGACCAGTCGCCTGGCGTGCCGGTCAGGCTCGATGTTGCCAAGGGCTTCGTCACCCTGAAAGATCTCAGCCTGGACATGGACAAGGCCATACCGCTGGAAGCCGGCTTCACACTCAAGCAGGGTGGCCGTTTCGATGCCAGCGGCACGGCCATCCCGGGCAAGGCGTCGGGCAAGCTGGACCTCAAGCTCGCAGGGCTGTCGCTGAAGCCGTTCGCGCCCTACGTCAACCAGTTCGCCAAGCTCAACCTGCGTTCGGGCGCCGCGTCGACGCGAGGCAAGCTGTCCTTTGCACAGGCGAAATCGGGCATGAAGCTGGATTTTCGCGGCGGCTTCGCTGTGGACGATCTGGCCATCACGGAAGAGGAAACTGAGGAAGCTTTCCTCGGCTGGAGAAAACTGTCGTCTGACAGCCTCGACTTCAGGCTGGGGCCCAATCGGCTGAACATGAAGGAACTGGTGGCGCTGAACCCCTTCGGCAAGGTGATCATTTTCGAGGACAAGACGATCAACCTGCAGCGCATCCTGCGGACGCAGACATCGGGCAAGCCCGCTGCTGTGGCGGCCGCCAAGCCCAAGCCATCCGCCCAGGAGGATACGTTCCCGTTGAGCATCGACCGTCTGCGCATCGTCGGCGCCAATGCCGAGTTCGCCGATCTCTCGCTGACGCCGCAGTTCGGCACCCGCATGCACGATCTTGGCGGCGTCGTGACCGGTCTCTCGACCGACCCGGCGACCACCGCGCAGGTCGAACTCGACGGCAAGGTGGACGACTACGGGTCGGCCCGCGTGCGCGGCTCGATCCAGCCGTTCCGGGCGACCGACTTTACCGATCTCACGCTGGCGTTCCGCAATCTGGAAATGACGCGGCTGACGCCGTATTCAGGAAAATTTGCCGGCCGCCGCATCGATTCCGGCAGGCTCTCAGTCGATCTCGAATACAAGATCAAGGATCGCCAGCTGGCCGGCGAGAACAAGTTCGTCGTCAACAAGCTCAAGCTGGGTGAGCGCGTCGAGAGCCCCGATGCGCTGCATCTGCCGCTCGATCTCGCCATCGCCCTGCTGGAAGACAGCAACGGCGTCATCGATCTCGATCTGCCGGTGTCGGGCAGCCTCGACGATCCGCAGTTCAGCTACGGCAAGATCATCTGGAAGGCGCTGGTCAATGTGTTGACCAAGCTGGTCACGGCGCCCTTCCGCGCGCTCGGCAAGCTCATGGGCATCAGCGCCGAGAAGATGGAGGCCGTCAACTTCGATCCCGGCAACAGCGTCCTGCTGCCCCCCGAACAGGAGAAGCTCAAGGCCGTCGCCGAGGCGCTGGCCAAGCGCCCCGCGCTGACGCTCAGCCTGGCACCTGGCTACGACCCCGAGGCCGACCGGCGCGCCCTGCAGGAGCAGGCGATGCGCAAGGAAGCCGTTGCGGTCGCCGGCATCAAGCTCGCCCCGGGCGAGGCGCCCGGCCCGGTCGATGTCAACAACTACAAGATCCAGACCTGGCTGGAAGACCGCTACGCGGCAAGCGCCGGTAAGGAGGACTACCAGAAGCTGCGTGCCAGTTTCCAGGACAAGAATGCGGGTGCCGCCGCGCGCGTGATGGAAAGCGAAATGGTCGAGCGCCTTGCGCGCCGCTTCAAGACCCGCGACACAGGCCCTATTTCCGCTTTCCATGCCGAACTGCTGGAACGACTGACCCGGCAGACGAAGATCGCTGACGAGTCTCTGCTCAAACTTGCACAGGCGCGCGGCCAGGTCATGCGCGATGCGCTGGTCAAGCTGGGGCTCGACGCCAGCCGCGTGGGTGTTTCCGAACCCATCAAGCAGACCGCCAAGGAGAAACTGGTGGAGAGCAAGCTGAATCTGGGCGCCGACGCAAAGCCCAAGGCCGAAGCCGCACCTGTCGCCACGCCCGCCGCCGCCTCGCCTTGATTCCGATTCAAGCGGGTCGGCGTTTCGTCGTTAAGGGTAGGCCTTCCTGCCTGTTGACCGTGCCATGATGTTTCGCCGAATCCGCATTCTCATCCTGTTGGGTATTCTTGCTGCCGCAGTTGGCCTGACCTGGTTGGAGCAGACCATGGTGCGCGCATGGGGCGGGCCCTTGGATGTGGCCGTCGTCCCGATCAACGGCGACGGCTCGATGCAGGCGGAGGACATGATCCGCGCGCTCAAGGTGAGCGATTTCGACGACATCGGCACTTTTCTGGAACGCGAGACCGCGCGCTATGGTGTGAAACAGTCGCCGGCCGTGCAGATCAGCCTGCTGCCGGAACTGCATGAGCAACCACCGGCGCCGCCGCACGACCACAATGCGCTGAAAACGGTGTGGTGGAGCCTGAAACTGCGGTGGTGGGTGTATCGGCACTCGGGCGAATGGTTGCCGCAATTGGGCAGGATCAAGCTGTTCGTGCTCTATCACGCGCCGCAGGACGGCGTCGCGCTGGCGCATTCGCTGGGACTGCAGAAAGGCCTGATCGGCGTGGTGCATGCCTTTGCCGATCTCCGGCAGACGCAGCAGAACAATATTGTCATCGCGCACGAGCTGTTGCATACGCTGGGGGCGACCGACAAGTACGACGCCGAGGGACGGCCGATTTACCCGCAGGGCTATGCCGAACCGGAACGTCCGCCGCAGACGCCGCGCCACGAGGCGGAGATCATGGCGGGTCGGCTGGTGGATGCCGCGGGCCGGCTGGTCATGCCGCCCAGCCTAGACCAATGCGTGATCGGCGCCATGACGGCGCATGAAATCAACCTCGACGAAGGCTTCAAACGGCGCTTCGCGTCACCCTAGGGCTGGCGCTGCTGCGCCAGCCGCGCCAGGCCGTAGTGGATGAACGCCAGCGCGGCGAATACCGGACCCAGCAGGTTCAGCAAGGGAACGAACTGCACCAGTCCGGTCAGCACCCCCAATCCCCACCAGCCGCCGCGTTCGTTCTTGAACAGCGCCGCCATTTCACTCGCGCTCGCATGCTCGGCGAGCGCGTCGTAGCGGAACAGGCGCTGGTTCAGATAGGCCGCGGCCGCGAAAGGTACGAGCACGCCGACGCCGATGAGCCACAGCGGCAGCGTCACCACCCACAGGACGACGAACACGATCATCGCGATCAGCGCATTCCACAGGCTGCCGACGAAGCTGCCGCCGCTTTCTCGCTTGAGTTCCGGGTAATGGCGTTCGGCCACGATGCGGATCAGCGCGGTCATGCCGAACAAGGCCGTGATGACGAGGGCGGTGAGATAGACCAGGGGGACGTAGAACAGCACATGCAGCAGGGCCTGGATGCCGTTGGCGATCCATACCGGCTCGAGACCGGTCAGCCAGGTCTGGATGCCGAGCTTGTCGAGCCCCAGCGCAATCCAGCCGGAAAAGGTGGTCCAGAACGTCACGGCCAGCACCAGCCAGAGCAGGCCGGCCGCCAGCATCGGCCAGATCACCACCCACAGCACTCGCGGCTGGAACAGGTCGCGCAGGGCGCGCGCCAATGCTTCGAGCACGGTCGTCATGCCGATATCCGCAAGGCCGACTTGGGACGGAATACGTCGATCGTCCCCGCCCGGGTGTCGAGATACGGCCCGCCGATGAGATCGATGCAATAGGGCACGGCGGCGAAGATGCCGTCGAGCGTCTCCTTGATCGCCTTGGGTTGCCCCGGCAGGTTGAGGATCAGGCTGCCGCCGCGCGTGACGCCGACCTGGCGCGACAGAATTGCGGTGGGGACATACTTCAGTGACACTGCGCGCATCGCCTCGCCGAAGCCGGGCAGCACCTTGTGCGCCACGGCGAGCGTGGCTTCGGGTGTGACGTCGCGTGGCGCGGGTCCGGTGCCGCCGGTGGTGAGGATGAGCGAACATGTTTCGGCATCGGCCAGTTCGATCAGCGTCGCCTCGATCAGCGCCTGCTCGTCGGGAATCAGCCGGGTGATGAATTCGACGGAATTGAGCAGCACGTCGCCGAACCAGGCTTCGAGTGCGGGCAGGCCCTTGTCTTCGTAGACGCCGCTGCTGGCGCGGTCGCTGATGGAAACCAGGCCGATGCGGACGGGATCGTGGGTCATGTGGTCATAAAAGAGGGTTGCGTGAGTTCCTGAATTTATCAGAATGCTGGAATGAAGATAAAGGAGACCAGGATGAATCTGATCAGGATGGTGGTGGCGGCAGGCTGTTTGTGGGCGACTGCGGTACTGGCCGACCCGCCCCCGGGTTACCCGTTTGTCGATTTCGATGCCGGCCTGAAGGCGGCGCATGCGAGCGGCAAGCCGATATTCCTCTATTTCGGGCGCTATGGTTGCGCCTGGTGCGAACACACCAACAAGACGACCTTTTCCGACGCGGCGCTGAAAAAGTTGTACAGCGACAACTATGAGCTGGTGTATGTCGATGCCGAATCGGGCAAGCGGTTGACGCTGCCCTCCGGCGAGCGCATCACCGAGGCCGAGCTGGGTGCGCGCCTGCAGGCATTCGCCACCCCCTTGTTCGTGTACATGACGCCGCAAGGCGACAAGATCATGCAGGTTCCCGGCTTCAAGACCGTGCAGGATTTCCGCGACTTCGACCGCTACGTGCGCGGTGGTTTTTACAAGCAGAAGACCCTGCTGCAGTTCCTGGACGGCAAGTCGTGAGGTCGGCGTTCCTGCTGCTGGCCGTCCTGGCGGGCAGCGCGCATGCAGCCTGGCAATGGAGCGAGCCGCTGACCGTCAACTCGGTGCGCGGCGCAAAGATCTACCCCCATATGGAATCGGCCAACCGCCACAACGTGGCGGTATCGGGCACGACCGTCGGCGTGGTGTGGGAAGACAACCGCAGCGGCACTTCGCAATGCTATCTGGCGATGAAACCGGCGGCCGCGGCAGATTTCCAGCCCGAGATCCAGCTGAGCCAGACCGAGTGCTACGAGCCGGTCGTGGTCGCATTGGACGGCGGGCGCTTCGTGGCGGCCTGGGAAGAGGCGGGCAAGGTGCATGCGCGACTGCTGCCCGGCGGCGCGACCTTGAACTTGTCGGATGCCGAAGCGGGGCAGGTCACGCTGGCAACCGGGGCGGACAAGCTCTATGCCGCCTGGGCCGAAAAGGCTGGACGGTTCCGGCGCATCGTCGTGTCCCGGCTTGACGTGACGGCGGGCACGCTGCGGACGGAACCTGCGCAGCCGGTCGAGGCAGCCATGCCGACCGACGAGCAAGGTTGGCCCGCGCTGGCCGTTGCGGGCGACGGCAGCGTGACTGTGGCGTGGGAGGACCGTCGCGATCACCACACCGTGCCGCTGACCAGCCACAGCCGCGATGGCCACAGCTTTTCGTCGCCGGTTCGCCTGAGCGACCTCCCCAAGGGCGGTGGCATGGGCCGCTCGCTGGGACTGGGTGCGGGCACGGGCGCGATGCGGCCGACGCTGACGGCCTGGGGCAAACAGGGTGTCGTCGCCGTCTGGCTCGACAAACGCGACTTCCTGTCCGGCTACGATGTCTACGCCGCGTTCGATCCGGGCACGCGCCAATTCGGCGCCAACATCAAGGTGCAGGACAGTTTCGGCGACAACATGGCGCAGTGGCACGCGCAGATTGTCGGCAGCGCCGACGGGCGCCTGCTGGCGTTGTGGGACGATGCGCGCGACGGCACGCAGGACGTGTGGCTGGCAGACTGGGACGGCGAGGCATTCGGCGACAACGTGGCGGTCACGGGTGCAGCCGGCCCTGGCGTGCAGTCCGATCCGGCCGCCGCGCTGGATGCTGCTGGCGGGTTGCACGTGGTCTGGCTGGAACAGGATGAACAGGCCGGTACGCGCGTTCGTTATGCGCATGCCGAGTGGAAGTAAGACGCCGGTGTGGTGCCCTAGATCCAGCCGCGCTGCTTGAGCCGTCGATACAGCACCAAGACCGCCGTGCCGGTCAGTGCCAGCAGCGCCGGGTAGGCCCACGGCCATTTCAGTTCGGGCATGTTGACGAAGTTCATGCCATAGAGACTGAACACCACCGTGGGCAAGGCGAGCAGCGCGCCCCAACCGGCCAGTTTCTGCACCGATTCGTTCTGCTTCACCGACAGCGAGGCGAGATGGAACTGCATGGCGTCGGACGTCGAGGCGCGCAGGCGGTCGATGGCGGCCGACACCCGCACCGAATGGTCGTGGATGTCGCGGTAATACGCCTTGAGTTCCTTGGTGGACAGCTCCGGATGCAGGCGGACGAGGTTCAGCGAGATTTCCTGCATCGGCTCGGTGGCGTCGCGCAGCGCGGTCAGGTCGCGCTTCATCTCGTAGAGCTGCTCCAGCATGTCGCGCCCCGACTCGACGCCGCCCATCAACTGGCTTTCCAGCGAATGGAAGCGTTCCTGCATGCCCTCGATGACCGGCCTGAACTGGTCGACGATGAGGTCGAGCACCAGATACAGCGCGTAAGGCGTGGACGCCCTGAGACCATTGGGAAGACGCTGCAGCCGGTCGCTCACGCGCTGGTAGCCGCCGCCGCTGTCGTGGCGGATGGCAACGACATAATTCCTGCCCACGAACACATGCGTTTCGCCGAGTTCCAGACGCGCTTCCCATAGCTGGGCCGTGCGCACCGCGATGAAAATATGCCCGTCGTACTCTTCCAGCTTGGGGCGCTGGTGCGTGGAAATCGCATCTTCCAGCGCCAGCGCATGCAGGCCGAGTTCCTGACCAAGGCGGGTGATGGTCTGGCTGTCCGGCGATTTCAGTTCGACCCAGATGAATCGGTCCGGCTGTCCGACATGGTCGCTGATGTCGTCGAATGCGATGGGCTGGGCTTTGGAATCGGCGAAGAGGAGGCAGTTGATGATGAACTCCAGCAGCGGGGGGACAGTCGTGATTCTAGGGCGTGTCCATGTGGTTGGCACGCGGATTCAAGATCGGCAGGCTTTGTCCGTCATTGTGGGGGGCCATGCATCTCGCCCCCGTTTTGTTATTGCCCGGCTCGAAGCTGCGCTCGCCACACAATAACAATTGCCGTTCGAATAATAAATCATGGGAGACAACATGAGGAGAACAGGGATGTGCCTGGCCTTGCTGCTGGGCACGGCATGCCAGGCTGCGCCGCCCGCACCGTATGCGTTCGGCGTGCTCAATCACCGGAGCCTGCAGGCGACCGCGGCGTACTGGAACCCCATCCTGGCGTATGTCTCGACGCGTTCGGGCGTGCCGCTGGAACTGCATATCGGGCGCACCGCGAATGAAACCACCGATCGCGTGGTCGCGGGGAAGCTGGATTTCGCCTACACCAACCATCTGTTCACGCCGAAGCGGCACAAGCTTGGTTGGCGTGTGCTGGCCCGGCAGGACACGCAGGGTATCCGTGGGCAGGTGGTGGTGCTCGACAACTCGCCGGTCGCAACGCTGCATGAACTGGCCGGCAAGCCGGTGGCGTTTGCCAATCCTTATGGCTTTACCGGCTACTACCTGCCGATGGACGCGCTGCTGCGTGCGGAGATCAATGTCGCGCCGCTGTTTTCCGGCAATCAGGAAGCGGCAATGGGGCAGCTGGAATCGGGCCAGGTCGCGGCCGCCGGGGTCAGCGACCAGGTCATGGCGGATTTCGCCCGACGTCGCCAGTTGAAATACCGGGTGCTGGCCGAATCGAAACCTTATTTCGACCTTGCCGTGATGGCGTCGCCGCGGATCAGCACGGCGGACGGCGAAAAGGTCAGGCAGGCTTTCATCAACATGGCGGACGACCCGGTGGGACTGCGCGCGCTGCAACAGTCGGCCCAGTCGCTCGGGCTGTCCCATGTGCGGGGATTCGTCGCGGCGGACGATCGTGATTATGCCGACTACCGTGCGTTCTTCCAGCATACGCGGGTACAGCTGAATGAGTGATCCGCAGGCGTTGCGCAACACGCATGACAGCCTGCATGCGCGCATCCTGGGCACGGTGTTCGTGTTGGTGCTCGTCATGTATCTGGTGGCGTTGGCGGTGCTGGGCCTGCCGCTTACCGAACGCGCCCAGCAACAACTCGATGTGGGTGCGGAGCGCGAACTGGGCGCGATCATGACGGCGATCCAGGATCAGGCCTTGTTGCGTGATTACCCTGCGATCGAGCAGGCGATCCATGCACGCGTGGACCGTTTCCATACCCTGAATGTGCGCTTCGCCACCCGCCAGGTCGCGTTCGAGGCGGACACGCCATCCGAGCTGCACCCTTATCCGGCCTGGTTCGCCACGCTGGTGGATATCCGTGCGCCCCGCGCGCAATCCGAGCTCGTCGTCGGCGGCGCATCCTACGGTACGGTTTCGGTTGCCCTGGATGACGCGCCGACCATTCAGGGCTTGTGGGTCCTGGCGGTGCGCTTCACTGCGCTGGCAGTCGGCAGTCTGATCGGCGTCATGTTGCTGCTGCGCTGGCTGCTTCAAATCAACCTGCGCGGCCTGTACGCCCTGCGTACGGCGGCACGGGCGATCGAGTCCGGCGATTTCAACGCGCGCGCCAGCCTGGTATACGGCTCGCCGCCCGAGGTGCGCGATACCCAGCTGATGTTCAATCGCATGGCCGATCATGTCAGCCGGCTGATCGCTGCGCTAGGGCATGAGCATGACGACCTGCTGGTCGAGAAGGAACGCCTGCGCGTGACGATCGAATCCATTGCGGATGCCGTGGTCGTCACCGATGCGGAAGGGCGGATCGAATTCCTCAACCCCAGGGCGGAAGCGCTGACCGGTTTCAGCAGTATCGATGCGCAGGGGCGGCAGGTATCCGAGGTGCTGCCGCTGGCCAATGAACAGAGTGGCGCACCCGTGGCGAATCCGCTCGAACAGGCGTTGCGGCGCAATAGGGTGGTCGAGCTGGGCAACCATACGGTCATTCGCCGCCAGGATGGCGCACGGATTGCGATCAGCGATACTGCGGCGCCGATCCGTTCCAGCGACGGCAAGGTGCAGGGTGGCGTGCTGGTGTTCCAGGACGAGAGTGAGCGCCGCAGTCTGATGCAGCGGCTGGCCTGGCAGGCCGAGCGCGATCCGCTCACCGGTCTGTGGAATCGCCGCATGATGGAAGACAAACTGACGGAGGCCTTGCAGAGTGTGCAGCAGGAGGCGCGGCATGGCATTTTCTGCTACATCGACCTGGATCGATTCAAGCTGGTCAACGACACCTGCGGACACCGTGCGGGCGACGCCTTGCTGCAACGCCTGACGGCCATCATGGCACAGCGTGCGGAAGGCAAGAATCATTATCTGGCGCGGCTGGGAGGCGATGAATTCGGCCTGCTGTTCGTCGATACTGCATTGCCCGCAGCGATGGATCACATACAGGGGTTGCGCGACGAGATCGGCCGTTTCCGTTTCGAATGGGACGACAAAGTGTTCCGCCTCGGGGTGAGCTTCGGGGTAACCGAGTTGCATGGCGGCATGATCGATATCGGCGAGATCCTGGCGCAGGCCGACACGGCCTGCTATCACGCCAAGTCGCTGGGCGGCAATGCGATCCAGGTCTATGAGAAAACCCACCCTGCCCTGCAGAAGATCAACGACGAGATGCAGTGGGTGGGCGCCATCACCAAGGCATTCGAGGCACACCGGTTCGTCCTCTATCGCCAGCAGAAGGTCGCCCTGTCGTCGGACGTCGCGACGCAGCATTATGAAATCCTGCTGCGCCTGCGCGGGGAGGACGGTACGATCATCTCGCCGGGCGAATTCCTGCCGGCAGCCGAACGGTATGGGCTGGCGCCCAGCTTCGATCGCTGGGTGATCCGTAATTTCTTCGCCTATCTCGATACGCATCCAGAAGACGAGGCCAGTTATGCGATCAACCTGTCAGGGCGCAGCCTCAGCGATCCGGGTACGGCCGAATTCATACTCGACGAAATCGGCCAGTACCACTTCGACCCTGCGCGGATCAGTTTCGAGGTGACCGAAACCGCTGCCATCGACAGTCTCGATTCGTGCGAGAAATTGATCCTCGCATTGAAGTCGCGCGGCATCCAGTTCGCGCTGGACGACTTCGGCAAGGGACAGTCGTCGTTCGGCTATTTGAAGCGCTTGCCGGTGGCCTATCTCAAGATCGATGGGGATTTCGTGCGCGGCATGGACCACGACCGCGAAAAGCTTGCCATCGTCAAGGCCATGCATACGCTGGGGCATGAGCTGGGCAAGCAGACCATTGCCGAGCAGGTCGAGACCGAAGCCGAACTGGCCAGTTTGAAAAAGATGGGGGTGGATTTCGTGCAGGGCTATCTGCTGCACCGGCCGGCACCGCTCCCGGTCGACTGATCCATCAGGCTTGCATAGAGCGCGGTATAGTCCGATAGGATCGCCGCTTCGGAATAATGGCGCGTTACTTCGGCATGGCCCGCCTCGATCAGTCGGGCCTTGTGATCGGCATCGAGCGCCAGTGCGACGCGCAATACGTCAGCCAGTCCTGCCGCATCGGCCAGCGGGGCCAGCAAGCCGTTGATGCCATTCTGCATCAGTTCCAGCGGGCCTTGCGCGCGCGTGGCGACGATCAGGGCATGGTTCGCCCAGGCCTCCAGGATGACGTTGCCGAGCGGTTCGTGCACCGACGCGCAGACGAATATATCGGCCAGCTGGTAATACGGCGCCGGGTCGTTCTTCCAGCCGATCCAGTGGACGCGCGCAGCGATTTCGAGTTGCCCCGACAAGGCTTCCAGTTCCTTGCGCAACGGTCCGTCGCCCACCATCAGCAGATGCAGCGGCCTGCCGTCGTCGGCCTCGGCCGGCAGTCTGGCGAAGGCATGCAGCAGATCGCTCCAGCCCTTGTTGGGATGCAGCCGGCCGAGGCCGAGCAGGATACGGCAGCCATCGAGGCCGAGCTGGTGACGCAGCGCATCAAGCGCGGCGATCGACAGGCGTTCCGGTGTGTCGACGAAATTGCCGATGCAATGCACGCGGTCGGCAGGCAGGCCATGCGCGGTCAGGTAGTCGCGAATGCCTTGTGTGTTGCCGACCCAGGTGTGGGCATGGCGATAGCCCTTGAGATTGTAGAAACCGCCCAGCCTGGCCAAGTGCACCGGTGGCCGGTTGGCAGGCAGATGCACGATGCGCGTGGCGCGTCCCATATAAGTCTGCACCACGTCGGGCTGGAACTCCGCGATGGCGCGGTTGATCTTCCAGCGCGAGTACACGTCCCACACCCCCAGCATTGGCGCGTGATAATGGCGCACCGCCGGGGCGATGGCATGTGCGATTTCGCCGCCGGCCACGGTGACCGCGGCAACGGGCTGGCCATGGCGCGCCAGCGCGTTCACCAGCCGGATGAAGAAACGTTCCGCGCCGCCCAGATGCTTGCCGCCGATGACATGCAAGCTGCGCGGCGGATCGCCTGGACGGATCAAGGCCGTGCGCTCAAAACGGCAGTACGAGGTTGGGCGCGGATTGATGGATCACGCGGCGGAAGTCGGCCTGGATTTTTTCCAGCGCGGCGGCATTGTCGGCCTCGAAGCGCAGCACGATCACCGGCGTGGTGTTCGACGGGCGCGCGAGGCCGAAGCCGTCGGCGTACTCGACACGCAGACCGTCGAGCGTGATGATTTCCTTGGCATCGGGGAAGCGCGCGGTTTTCTGCAGGGTGTCCATCAGCGCGTAGTGCTCGCCTTCGGCCATCTTGATGTTGAGCTCGGGTGTGTTCACCGTGTCGGGCAGGCTGTGCAGGGTGGCATTGATGTCGGGCTGTTTGCTCAGGTATTCGAGCAGGCGCGCACCGGCGTAGAGGCCGTCGTCGAAGCCGAACCAGCGCTCCTTGAAGAACACGTGGCCGGACATTTCGCCGGCCAGCAGCGCGCCGGTTTCCTTCATTTTCGCCTTGATGAAGCTGTGGCCTGTCTTCCACAGGAGCGGGCGGCCGCCGCGTTCGCGGATCCAGCCGAACAGATTGCGGGTGGACTTCACGTCGAAAATGATCTCGGCACCCGGATTGCGGCTGAGCACATCGTCGGCGAACAGCATCAACTGGCGGTCGGGGAAGATGATGCTGCCGTCCTTGGTGACCACGCCGAGGCGGTCGCCGTCGCCGTCGAAGGCGAGACCGATTTCGGCGTCGCTGGTTTTCAGCGCGGCGATCAGGTCCTGCAGATTCTTGGGCTGCGAGGGATCGGGATGATGGTTGGGAAAGTTGCCGTCGACCTCGCAGAACAGTTCCTCCACCTGGCAGCCCATGTCGCGATAGAGTTTGGGCGCGAAGGCGCCGGGTACGCCGTTGCCGCAGTCGATGATGATCTTCATCGGCCGCGCGAGTTTCACATCCGATACGATGCGCGTGAGATATTCGCCCGCGATGTCGTGCTGGCGGTAGCCTCCGTCGCCGTGTGCGAGATCGTTGTTCACCAGTCGCTCGCGCAGCTTCTGGATGGCCTCGCCCGATAGCGTCTCGCCACCGAGCACCATTTTCAGGCCGTTGTAGTCGGGCGGGTTGTGGCTGCCGGTGACCATCACTGCGCTGTTGGTGCCGAGCTGGTAGGCGGCGAAATAGGTCATCGGCGTGGCGACCATGCCGAGGTCGACGACGCCGATGCCGGCCTTGCGGATGCCGCGCCCAAGCGCTGCGGCGAGATCGGGGCCGGACAGGCGGCCGTCGCGGCCGATGCAGATTTCGGTCTGGCCGCGCGCCACGGCCTCCGACCCGATGGCGTGGCCGATGGCCTCGACGATTTCCGGCGTGAAGGTCGTGCCGACGATGCCGCGGATGTCATAGGCCTTGAAGATTTCCTTGGGGTATTCCACAACACGCTCCCTGTTTTCAGATGGATCGATTCTACCCGGGCTATATGTCGAAATGCTGCATCAATCGGCGTGGAAGCCAGTCGAGGTTGCCCGGAAACGGGCCGGAAGGGAAGGCGACGTGGCCGCCGGTGGCAGGTTGTTCGAGCGTGACGGCAGGCGAGACTTCGTCCGGCGACGGCAATGCCCACGCGGGCAGGAACGGGTCGTTTCGCGCGTTGATGACGAGTGTGGGAACGGCGATGGCGTGCAACAGGGGTTTGGAGGAGACCTTCAGCCAGTAGTCGTCGGCATCGCGAAAGCCGTGCAGCCGGGCCGTGACCAGCGTGTCGAATTCGCGGAAGGTGGTGGCGGCTGCAATCGCTTTCGCATCCAGGACGCCGGGAAAGCCTACGGCCTTGCGCAGCGCCTTCTGCTTCAGGGTGACGAGGAAACGCGCGGTATAGACGCGGCGATTGAAACCGCGATCAAGCGTGTGGCCGGCTGCGGTGAGATCGAGAGGTGCAGACACGCCGGCGGCGCGTTCGACCAGCGTACGTGCTGCTTCGCCCTGTTCGCCCAGCCATTTCAGCAGGGCGTTGCCGCCAAGCGAGACGCCGACGGCGTAAACCGGGACACGGACGTGCAAGGATTTGACATGGCGCAGCATGCGTTCGATATCCTCACTGTCGCCAGCAAAATAGGCACGCGGCAGGCGGTTGTCCTCGCCCGAGCAGCCGCGGAAATGCGCCACCACGCCATGCCAGCCGCGTGTTCCGGCATGAGCCATGAGGTCGCGCGCATAGTGGCTGTCGGCGCTGCCTTCCAGGCCGTGGAACAGTACCACGACGGGGGCACCGGTCTGGCCGTCCACCCAGTCGAAATCGAGAAAGTCGCCATCCGGCAGTTCCAGTCGCTCACGCCGGTAGACTACGGGCGGAGCGTGGATGAACAGGCTGCTGTAGATCGTTTGCAGGTGGCCGCCGGGCAGCCAGACAGGGGCGCGATAAGCCATGTTTTCCGAAAAAGACATGGCGCGGGGTTTAGCCAAATCGCTGCCGATCCTTCTTAATGCAGGACCACGGGCGGCGTGCGCGAGGGCGGCGTGTCGCCCACCTGGAGCGGCGAGGCGTGGTGCAGCACCATGCGCCAGCCGCCGTCGGCTTCCTTGCGGTAGACATTGGTCGCGAGTATGAGCGGGCGCGGTTCCGTCTCCTGGCCGATGACGAGGTATTCGCGAACGATACGGACGACCTGCGAGGTTTCGCGTAGCTGGTGGGCGATTTCCACCCGTACGCTGAACTGACCCGCGGCCTCGAACATGCTGCGCCAGCCGGCCGCTACGGCGGTACGTCCATTCAGCGGCGCGGCCAGGGGATGGATGCAGGCGATGCTGTCGTCGCTGGCCCAGACCGCCATCATGGCGTCAAGCGAGCGGGTCTCGAAAGCCGCGTAGAACGCGGCCTCGGCAGCTTCGGGAGTGGGAAACGTGGATTCGGACATGGTTCTCGAATCAGGACCTGCCGCCCCGGGCCAGGGACGACAGACCTAGTGATGGCTGCCGCTGGGCTTGCCTTTCAGGCGATAGAGCGTGCCGCAATAGGGGCACAATGCATCGCCACGCGCCTCGATAGGCAGGTAGACGCGCGGGTGGGCACTCCAGTCGCTCTGCTGAGGCATTGGGCAATGCAGTGGCAGGTCGCTTTCGGTGATTTCGATGACGCGTTGGGTATTGTCGTGCCGCTCGCTCATGTCACGCCCGCTTCAGACCGGGCTGAGCCAGTCGGTGTGGGCTGCGGCACGGCCATGTACGCAGTCGAAATACATCGCCTGCAGCCTGGCGGTGATGGGGCCGCGCGTACCTTCGCCGATGGTGCGGTTGTCGAGTTCGCGGATTGGTGTGACCTCGGCGGCGGTGCCGGTGAAGAAGGCCTCGTCGGCGCAGTAGACCTCGTCGCGCGTGATGCGTTTTTCGACCACTTGCAGGCCGATCTCGCCGGCGAGCTGCACGATGGTGTCACGCGTGATGCCTTCCAGCGCCGCGGTGAGGTCGGGCGTGTAGAGCTTGCCGTTGCGGACCATGAAGAAGTTCTCGCCCGAGCCTTCGGCGACGAAACCGTCGACGTCCAGCAGCAGGGCTTCCTGGTAGCCGTCCATCTCGGCTTCCTTGTGGGCGAGGATCGAGTTCATGTAGTTGCCGTTGGCCTTGGCCTTGCACATCGTGATGTTGACGTGGTGGCGCGAAAACGAGCTGGTCTTCACGCGGATGCCGTTGGTGATCGCTTCGTCGCCCATGTAGGCACCCCAGGGCCAGGCGGCGACGATGACGTGCACCGACAGGTTCTTGGCCGAGATGCCCATCGCTTCGGCGCCGAAAAACGCCATCGGGCGCAGATAGCCGGATTCGAGCTTGTTCTCGCGCACTACCGTCCGCTGCGCCTCGGAAATGGTGTCCTTGTCGAAGGGCAGCTTCATGCCGAGGATATGGGCCGAGCGGAACAGGCGGTCGGTGTGCTCCTGCAGGCGGAAGATCGCCGTGCCCTGTTCGGCCTTGTAGGCGCGCACGCCCTCGAAGACACCCATGCCGTAGTGCAGGGTGTGGGTCAGGACGTGGGTGGTGGCGTCGCGCCAGGGGACGAGCTTGCCGTCGTACCAGATGACGCCGTCGCGGTCGGCCATGGACATGGTGAAAATTCTCTAACGAATGGAAAACGCCAATCTTACCGGATTCCGGGCGAGGAAAAGCACCCGGCACGCAGCGGATGTTGCCGTTCAGGCTGCCTGGCCAGGCAGCTTCAGAGATAGGTTTTGGCTTCCTCGCCCGGATTGGGAAGCCCTGCCAGGCGCCAGGCCTCGCGCGGATTGGGGAACAGGTGTTGCATGCAGTCGGCTTCTTGCCCAATGAGGTGGCAGACATGGCTGAGCGCGGTGACGGTGTTGAACTTGGAGAACTCGCTCCGCAAGGCCTGCAGCAGGGCAAATTGCGCCTTGCTGAGGGGACCGATGCCGTCAGTTTGGGCGATACGGTCGGCCAGGCTTTCATTCCACATGGCGGGATCGATCAGGAAACCGTCGAGATCGAAGACGGCGGTGCTGGATGAATCGAGCCGTGTATTCATGGCAACCTCCTGGTGTGGGGCGTGAGAATGTTAGGTATAGCACCCTGTCCGCAATCAGCCAGGCTTGAGCGGAAGTACCGATTCGGCCGGCTGAGGTCGGCCGAAGTGATAGCCCTGGGCATAGTCCACGCCAAGTTCCGTCACCCACCGAAGAATGGCCTCGGTCTCGACGTATTCCGCAATCGCCAGCTTGCCATAGCCGTGTATGGCCTCGACCAGGGCTCTTACGAACAGGCGATCGTCCTCGCTGTGATCCAGCGTGCGAATGAATGAGCCGTCGATTTTGACGAAATCCACCGGCAGATGTTTCAGGTACTGGAAGGTGGAAAAGCCCACGCCGAAATCGTCCAGCGCCAGCTTGCAGCCGAGCGTTCGAATGCCGGTGAGCAGGATTTCGGCATGCGTCATCTGGTTCAGGGTCGCTGTTTCGGTGATTTCCAGGATCAGCTGATGCGGCTGGACGCCTTGCTGCTCCAGCATGGCTTGCAACAGGGCAGGCAACTCGGGGTTGTCGAGGCTGCGGGCGGACAGGTTGACCGCAAGGTGCAGACCGGGCCGGCTTGCGATCAGAGAGATGGCATGCTGCAGCACCCACTGATCGATCTCCCGGATCAGCCCCGAGGCTTCGGCCGCAGCGATCAGCGGAGCGGGCGGCAGAATCTGCCCGTCCGGCGCCCGGACCCGCAGCAGCGCCTCATAGTGCACGGCCCGTCCGGCTTGGATCGACATGATGGGCTGGAGGAACAACGCCAGCCGGTTGTCGTGCAGCGCGTCGGTGATCAATGCAAGCTGCGACGTGCGGTCCAGCAGGCTTTCGCGGGTGCCGTCCCCCGGGTTGTAGAGATGCCAGTTGGAGCGGCCTTTGGCACGCGCCTGGGATAGTGCCAGATCGGCATGGCCCAGCAGGCTTTCCGTGGTGCAGTCGGGCTGGACTACGGCGATGCCGACGCAGGCGGTGGCGATGTGCTGGTCGCGGTCGCCCTTGCACAGAAAACGCGCAGTCTGCAGCAACTGGGCGTCCGGCAGGGGTTCGAAATACAGGGCAAACTCGTCGCCGCCCAGCCGTGCGGCCAGCTTGGGTGCCGGCTGGAGTTCGCGCAGCCGTTCGGCCATGTTCTGGATCACGGCATCGCCGGCGCTGTGGCCGGCCAGGTCGTTGATCGCCTTGAAATCATCCAGGTCGATCAGCAGGAGGGCGCCGCTCTTCAGTTCGGTCAGGGCGTGGGCCAGCCGCCGCTGGAAGCCCTGGCGGTTGTAGAGTCCGGTCAGCGTGTCGTAGTCGGACAGATAGCTGGCGCGTGCCTGCGCGCTCTTGAGTTCGGTCAGGTCCAGTCCCACCGAGAGGATCAGGGGTTCGCTGTCGCCTTTTGGGCCGATCAGCGAATGCACCCAGGTGATGTTGCGCAGGCCGTCGGGAGTGGCGAGCAGCGCCTCGAATCGCAGCGGCGCGGGGTCGTTGAGGAAATGAACGAGAAGCCGCGAACGCCAGTCGCGGCTTTCCTGTGGCGCGATCATCTGCTTGAAGTAGTCCTGCCCGATCAGCTGCTGCTCGGTGAGGCCGGTCAGGGTTTCCACGTAATGGTTGGCCATGCGGATCACGCCCTGGCGATCCTGGGTCAGGATCAGCGCCTGCGCCGTGTCCAGCAGGCCGGAGATGAAGTCGCGTTCGTGCGACAGGGTGTCGACCAGCTTGGCGAGATCGTTCTGCTGGCTGCGTGCGGCGGTGTCGAGCGATTCAAGCTGGCTGGCGAGCGTGAGCGCCGCTTTTTCCAGGGTGGAGAGTTCGTCGCCCGGTGCGATGTCGCGGAACTGCAGATGCTGGCGTGCGTCGCGCCAGCGGCCGTCGCCCAGCAATGGCAGGCCGGTGCTGACCCGGTTCATCCGCCGCATCAGCCAGGCGAGCGAAACCAGCAGCACGCCTTCGGCGAGGATGAAAACGGTCAGCCCCGTGACCAGATTGGTCAGGAAGGATTGCCTGATGGCGCGCTCGGCATCGGTTACGTCCTTGCGCGCGATGAAATACGGGGTGTCGGGCGTGCTCGCAAGCGGCTTCAGCTTTTGCCATACATAGGCCTTGCCTTTGCTGTGGGTCAGCGCCGATTCGATCTGCAGCCGTTGTGGATAAGGAACGAAATCCGCCTGGCCCACCATTGCCCCGATGTCCGGGGTGGTGGCGGCGATCAGCGCGGTTTTCTGCTGACGGTCGACTGCGACCGCCAGGTCATGCCCGCTGCTTTGGCCAAACGTGCTCAGCAGGTTGGACAGGTCCATCGAGACTACCACCACGCCGGCGGTGCGGCCCTGGCGTAGCACCGGCGCCATGCCGTAAAACAGGCAGCGTTCGGCACAGTACAGGCCGCTGGCCGGATGTTCGTTCGAGAGCACCTCACCGAGCCGGGACGCGATCAATACGTCGGGCGCCGGCATGCTGCCGAAACCGGTCAGCAATCGTTGACCGGCATCGTACAGGCGCAGGCTTTCGAATCCCTGGTTGAGGCTGAGCTGTTCCCAGTAAGGCTGCAGGGCGAAGCCGGCATCCAGATCGGGTGGGCCGCCATGACTGGCCACCAGAAAATCGGCCAGTGCCGATCCTGCATCCACCAGCTGACGTTCGTTTTGCTGGATCAGGAAGCGTAGCAGCGCCTCGTTGCGGGTTGCGCTATCGAGGCGTGTCTGCTGGACTTCGCGGCGCAGGTTGGCGTCGTTGATCCAGGTGAGCGCCATCGTACCGATCGCCATGGCCAGCGTGAGCGGCAGCAGCAGCTTCCATTTCAGGCTGAGAAAGACGGGCGATCGCATGGCCTAGAACCGATAGGCTGCCTGCAGGAGCCACATGTTCCAGCGTTGTTCGCGGCTGAGAAAGACAGGGTTGTCCGGGCCCGGCAGCCAGCCGGTGCCATCGACATGGTGGAACTCTGCACGCAGCATCAGGTTCGGCGTGGTGTCCCAGCGCAGTCCCAGCGTCGTGTCGCGGGCAAACATGCTGTGGGCCGGCAGACCGGTGGCGGCGGCAAACAGACGACCGTCCTTGTCGTGCTTGTCCCGGTAGAAGACGTCATGGCGCAGCATCAGTTCCCAGGCTGGCAGGAAACGCCATTCGCCCTGGAGATACCCCGCCTGGATGACCCGGTGGCTGTTGGGCAGGAACGGGCCGAAGCCTGCGGTATCGAAGCGGGGCTCGCCATACTCGGCCGTCAATGTGACGGTATCGAGGCGTTGCTGGGCCGTGAAGAGGATATTGCGGAACTGCACCTTGCCTGCTGCCAGCGTGTCGCTGCTGCCGGGCGCATACTCGGCCCTGGCATTGGCATAGGTCAGCATCAACGTGGTATCGGTCGGCAGATCCCAGCGCAGGCGGGCGCCCAGTGCGCCCTTGCCTTCCAGCTTGCCCGGCCGCGTGTTGCCAAGAAAACTGTAATCGACGGAGGGGCTGTCGAAATTGGGACGCACCCAGCCCAGCAGGAAATCGAACGCGCCGTATTCCTGCACGCTGGCACCATGCAGGAAGGCTCCGGGCGCGGCGAGTAGCAAGTCGCGGCTGTTGTCGACATAGACCGACTGCGGCAACAGGATGCCGGAACGCGTGAACGGTACGTCGCGCGTTTCGTTATACAGGCCGTAGGGAAGCTTGACCTTGCCGAACTTGAGTCCGAGCTGGCTGACATCGGTCTGGTAAAATTGCCAGTCCGCTTGGGCATAATCCACGCGCAGGCCATCCCGATCGCTTTCGCCCGCACGCCGATACAGGATCTGGCCGGACAGCCGCACCGCGTCGAGCGCCTGCCAGGTCCCATGGAGGCCGGCTTCGGTGAACTCGGTGCTGACGCCGTTCCGGCTGTCGCCGAAGAAACGGTTGTTGGTGCTGCCGATCAGCCCCTGGGCGGCGAACCCCTGGATCTGGTAGCGGGGGCCGGCCAGTTCGTCAGCCCGGACGGGCGACACTGCCAGCAGGCTGCCCAACAGCAGGCTATTCCAGCCTAAGCGTCTTGATGCCGTCATAAACCATGTCCTTGCTTGTATAACCGATTGCGCCCGGTGTGGCTCGAACGCGTGCCCGCATTTCGTTCTCGTCCTTTACCTGAATCGGCGCACTGGCCATTCCGCTGAAGCTCATCCGGTCCCAGGTCTGGCGCAGACGATAGGGATACAGGCCGAGCTTCTCCTTGGCGAAGGCCACGTGCGCCGGATGGTCATCCGGCAGGACGAAAACCACGATGGGTTGGTGGTTGGGCCACAACGTCTGGCGCAGAGTGTAAATGTTGCGCAGGGAGGTGATGCTGATGCTGTGGCCTTCAACGTCGGGATTGACGATGATTCCGGCTGATGCGGTAAGCGGGCTGAGCAGACATGTCAGCAACACCAGCCGCCAGAAAAAGAAATACGCTTGAGCCACTGGGCGTCGGAAGTTTGTTTTATCAGGTTGCCGCTTTATAGCATGGCAAATGCAGCACGGGCAGTACTCAGAGGATTCGTTTGTGGTCGAGTTGTCTGACCAGCGTACGTACGGGGGCGGGGAGCGCTGCATCGAGTGCATCGGCCAGAGGGAGCCAGATCTGGCCGGGTGGCGTGTCGTGGCGTGGCGCCAACTGGAGCCGAACCGGCTGGATGTGCAGTTTGAAGTGGGTGAAGCTGTGTGTGAACTGCGGGAGAGCCTGCTGGGCCAGCGCGGTGAAGCCGAAGCGCTCGCGGCAATGGCTGGCGGCGTCGACGTCGGGAGCCAGTTCGGGCAGGCTCCACAAGCCGCCCCAAATACCCTGCGAGGGACGCTTTTCAAGCATGAGTTCGCCGCGGTCGAGCAGCAGCAGCATCTGTACCTGCTTTTCCGGCAGTGCTTTTTTGGGGCGTGGTGCTGGCAATTCCTGGACGCGGCCTTGCGCATGGGCGACGCAGTCGGCATTGACCGGGCAGACCGCACAATTTGGCTGGCTACGGGTACAGACGAGTGCGCCAAGATCCATCATGCCCTGGGTGTAGGTCTCGATGGCCGTGTCCGGCAGCAGCGACTCGGCCCGCGTCCACAACGCCGACTCGACTGTCTTGTCGCCGGGCCAGCCAGCGATGCCGCCATGGCGTGCCAGGACGCGCTTGACGTTGCCATCGAGAATGGCGCAGCGCTGGCTGAATGCCAGCGCTGCAATGGCCGCAGCGGTCGAGCGCCCCACGCCCGGCAGTTGTGCGATGGCGTCGGGCCGGGCCGGAAATATCCCGCCATGTCGGGTCACGACGGCGCGTGCCGCCGCGTGCAGATTGCGCGCGCGACTGTAGTAGCCAAGCCCGCTCCACAACGCGAGCACGTCGTCTTCCTGGGCGGCGGCCAGGGCCGGCAGATCGGGGAAACGGGCGACAAAACGCTCGAAATAGGGGATGACCGTGGCAACCTGGGTCTGCTGCAGCATGATTTCCGACAGCCAGATACGGTAGGGATCGCGTGTGCCCTGCCATGGCAGGGTATGGCGACCGTGGTGCAACTGCCAGTGGATGATGCGGGACGCAAATGATTTTTTCACCCCGGCAGGGTAGCACCGTTTAGGGTACAAGCCGTGGCGAAAGGAGGGGCAAGCGAAGCCCGCGAGTCAGTTGCCTGCTCAGGCGTGACCGAGTTTCTGGCGGAACAGGTTCATCAGCTTGCCGAACGCCGATTCGGTGATCGACTTGCGTTCGACCAGTACGGCTTCGCCGCGGCGCAGCTTGTCGGCCAGGCGATGCAGGCCGATGGAAAAGCTGTTCATGCCATCCTGATCCGAGAACAGGTAGGTGTTCTTGATGCTGCTGACCCAGCCCAGTCGTGCCCAGCGGAACGTGCCGTCATCGTAGTGGAATTCCACCCAGTCGCCCTTGTTCAGGGCAAGGGCGCGCTGGGTGAATTCGTCTTCCACTTCAGGCGTGGCCGGCTCGGCTTCGGCTGCCACGATCGGGGGGGCTTCCGGTACGGCAGGCGCGAGCGCTTCGATTTCTTCGGGGGTGATGTCGGGCAACGGAACCGGCTGGGCATTGGGCCGTACCGCGTTGGCGTGCAGGATGACCAGGGTGGCGAAGAAACGATCGGAGAGTTTCTGCGGCAGGTCGATTTCTGCCGTACCTTCACGCAGGCGCTTCAGCAGCCCGGGCAGAATGCGCACCAGCATCAGGCGTGCATCCATATCCGCCTTGGGTTGCACGCTCCAGACCAGTTCGCGCATGGTTTCGACATGGCTGTTGAAATGCGCGCCCTGCTCACCTTCGCTGATGTAATCCTGGGTAAGCAACTGCGCCCAGTCGCGGCGCAGGAATTCGCGCACCGCATCGCCTGCCTGTTGGTCCTTTAGCGCGCGATTGATGAAATCATGCACGATGACCGGCGCGAGTTCGGCACGTTCGCTTTGCTTGATCTGGGCGATATCCGGTTGCAGGCTGACATCCACCGTCTCCTCGAGCGTTTCTTCCAGAGTGGAGGCCATGGCCTCCAGCTCGATGGCAGCGGATTCGAATACGGCAATGTCCTGCTCGAAACTGTCCAGCACCCGGCTGACCACTTGCGAGATGGCATCGAGACGGGCATTGCCCGTCTCGTTGTCGGGCAGGTGCACGGAAAGCGTGGCGATCGCATCCAGCATGCGGCGCACCGGATGATTCGACTGCGAGAAGAAATTGCGGTCCAGCATCGCCGCCTTCAGCACCGGAATCTGCAGGCGCGCAATTTGGGCCTTGAGGCGATCGGGGATGGAGGCTTCGTCGAACACCACGTCGAACAGCATGGCCACGGCGTCCACCAGCACCGCATCGAGCGGGCTGGCTGCCTGCATGACCGGGCTTTGCTGCAAGCTGCGCAGCACGTTGCTGACATTGGTGGCTTCCAGCAGGGGCAGTTCGAAGCGTCCGCCGCCGGGCAGCATGAGGGCGCCGGATTGAAGTTGGCTGAGCGAATCAAGCAGGCTGAAGCCGGCAAGCCCGGCCGCCGCACTGCCGCCGCCCGCACCGGTACCGGCGGCATATCCGCCTGTGGCCGGCGCGCCGCCATGCGCGAGCTGCTCGAACAGCCTGAACATGTCGCCGCCGGTTTGTCCCTGCATGGCAGGGCCCGTACCGGCAGAGGGCGTGCCGTGTTGGGCGGGGCCAGAGCTTTGTGCCCGGTTCTTCGCGCCGACTTTCAGGTCAGGCAGGATGCCGCGGTCGATCAGATGGCGGTTGATGGCCTGGTAGATGTGGGCGAGTTCGGTGGTGAGCACCAGATCGAACTGGTTCAGGAGAACGATTCGCACATCCTGTTCCAGCTGCATGCGGGTGATGCCGTCGAGCATCGCTTCGCACAGCGCGCGCGGGCCCAGCGGGTTGTCGTTCTCGGCGAGATCGCTGCGGCCCAGCAGATGGGCAATACGAGCATCCAGGGCAACCAGTTCCTCGGCGCAGTTGAAGCGCAGTCGCGAGGTGGCTTTATCGACCGCCAGCGTGATTTCGAAATCCTGGTCGTCCACCAGGGACAGTTCGAGCAATTCGCTGCCAGTCGTTTTCTCGCGATTGAGCGCAAAATCGCTGAAGTTCTGGCAGTAGGCGTCCTTGCAGGCACTCAGTAATTCGTTGGCCTGCTTGTTGAGGATACCCTGGGCGCCGTAATACGTATTGCGCGTGTCCAGCAAAGGCGAACGGTCGGCCATTGCCAGCAGGGTGTTTTCCATGGCCTCGGTCTGCCGGGTCAGCACACGGGTCGCACCTTCGATCAGCAGGTCGCGGCAGCCGTGCAGGACGGACAAAGTCTCGGCGGAGACCTGCGCACGGCGCGCTCGCTCGAATTGATTGAGGTTAACTACGACTGAATTGTCTGGCATCTCGCGCTCCATGGGGATCACCTCGCGGTATCGGCGGCTGGCCGGCCAACGGAGGGTGTACGCGTGACAGGAGTACTGCCGGCGGCCCCGCTATCTCGTCAGCCGGATGTGGCGGGCGAGACCGGTAACTTTGCGTCCCTGCCTCGCGGCGGGTTTGCCCTGTTCGGTGGTCGGCGATTGCGCCGAAAAATCGACACACAACCGCATAACTGACCTATCGGCCAAGCTGAACGAAACTTGAGTGTAGTCGAAGCCGAAATATTAAGCGCGACCGTTTACCAAGCTGTCCTTAAGGCGCAGCATGGCATTTCGGGTTAGTGACTGCTCCGGAATCCGAGCCCGGCCGGTCCGGATTTCCACCGCGAGTCCCTCGCAATCCAGTGAAAAGCGCTGCTCGCCTTCGCTGTCACAAAACAGCAGGTAGCCACGTACGCCGACCCAGGCCACGCGGGCAGTCGCAAGACCCTCGTAAGGCGGGTCGAAATCCACCCAGTCGCCCTCGATCAATTGTTGCGCCTGCAGCAGGGCGGGATCGTTTTCCTGTGGGGCCGGCACCTGGTCGGCCAACGATTCGATTTGCGCTTGCGAGATGCGCTTCGGGGTAAATGTGCTCACCAGCGCTTCGCGATGTCCCAGGGCAGGGCGGATCCAGCATTCCTGAGTGGCCGTGATGGCGCTGAAGAAATCTTTCAATTGCGCCGGTTCGGCCCCCTGGGCCAGGAGGCCCTGCCGCAATGCGGCATTGATGGCGGGGATCGATTGCAGTCGGGTTTCGCGCGTGGTATCGCTGTCGGGCGTCTGCAGGCTGAGGAAAAGATTCTGCAGGGTCTGGCAGGCCGCCCGCCAGTCGGGGCCTTCGCCGGATTCGGCCATGTACAGGGAGGCCATATGCGGAACCCAGGCGGTTTCCAGCCGCCGCAGGACGGATTCCGGGGCGGGATAGCGTTCGGTCAGGTCATTCAGGTTTTCCAGCGCCAGCAGCGTGCCCAGTTCCTGCCGCTCGATCTGCTCCAGATGCGCGACTTCAGCATTCAGTGCGACTTCCGTGCGCGCATCCTCGCCCGCCAGCCAGACGGCGAGTGCGCTGTGTGCCCGGGCAAAAGCCTCGTTCGGGTGATCGGCGTCGTCGAGAACGGTGGCGCAGGCGGTATGGATTTGCTCGAGCGCGCTGTGGTGCGTCGCGTCGCCTTCGGGAAAGCGTCGGGAGAACTGGCCCATCAGGTCGATCAGTTGGCGTGCCGGGTGCTGGTCGTCGCTGAAAAACTCGGGCGAAATGAGCGCCACCCTGAGGGCCGGGATCTGCAGGTGCGCGATCTCGACCTTGTAGTTCGGCGAGACGGCGGGATCGTCGAGGATGAATTCGAACAGGCCCGCCAAGGCATCCAGTATGGCGAGATCGAATGCACCGGTGCCGGCTTGGCGTGCATCCTGCTGCAGTTGTCGCAGGACCAAGGACGGTGTTTCGCCGCCGGCGCTTGTGGGTCCGGGGGGGAAGGCATGCCAGTCGGCCAGGCTGTCGACCAGGCTGCGCGGCGGGGCACCCTGTAGCAGCCCGATTGAAGACCCGCCGCTTGCCGGGCCTGTTCCTCCGGCGGCGGAGGCGGACTGGATATGCGCCAGCACAGTGTGTCCTACGTCAGGCTCGCTTCGTCGGGACGGGGATGGGCGGGGGGCATCCGGCACCGGAAGGTCGGAAAGATCGACCATGCTGAGAAATTGATTGAGCGCCGTGTAAGTGTGTTTCAGCGTATCGAGCAGCGGCGCGCGTACGCATTCGAGCAAAAAGGTACCGCATGCCGAACTCATGCCTTGCGAATCAAGTGCGCGTGAGAGGGCGCGAACGACCGGAAGCGGGCCGTAGGCATCGGGATGGTTGGTGTTTTTTTCCTGCTTGGCCCGTTGCACCGCCTGGATGCGGCGGAACAGCGGCAGCATGTCGGCGCGCAGCGTTTCGGTCATGTCGGCAGCAAGCTTCTCTTCGGCCAGTTGACGCTTGAGCGTGTCGTCGTCCACCAGCTGCAGTTCGGGCGCAGGATCGCCGTGGTGACGGGGAAATGTCTCGGGCCGGGCGAGGTGGCGGCGAAACTGGTCGGCAAACGCGGCGGACAAGGCTTCCGGACTGGTGTTGAGCAGGTCGAGACAGGTTTGTCCAGTGGTGACGTGCGGGGTGTCCATCCGGTCGGCCAGCACCCGGAAGATGGTGTCCTGGATCGCGGTGCGACTGCGCTGGAAGAAATTGTCCAACGCCTGCGTCATGCGCGCATCGACCTCGCGCAGCAAGGCGTCGGGGGAGGACGGGGCGGGCTTGGTATTCATGGCCTTAACACTATCAGGAGTGACCCCAATCAATCGGCGGCAAGCCATATCTGGAGCGGGCGAAGGGAATCGAACCCTCCTCATGAGCTTGGGAAGCTCAGGTAATGCCACTATACGACGCCCGCGCGGTATCGGTACCCTTCAGGGTAGAATCCGTCATGATACTGAAACTTGCACACCTCCGATAGAAGAAGCGCTTTGTGATTGAACTGCTCATCAACGGCGAATCCCGCAGCTTTCCAGCTCCGCTTTCACTTGCCCGGCTCGTCGAGACCCTCGACCTGGCTGGCAAGCGCATCGCGATCGAGCGCAACGGCGCGATCGTGCCTAAGAGCCAGCACGTGGATACGCAGCTTGTATCTGGCGACCGGCTCGAAATCGTGGTCGCGGTCGGCGGCGGTTGAGCCAGCCGGCACGCCACCATTTACCCCTCACCTCTCACCTCTCACCCCATGGAACCTCTCGTCATCGCCGGACAACCCTATGCCTCCCGTCTGCTGGTCGGCACAGGAAAATACAAGGATTTCGAACAGACGCGTCTCGCGGTCGAGGCCTCGGGCGCGCAGATCGTCACCGTCGCGATCCGCCGTACCAACATCGGCCAGGACGCCAGCCAGCCCAGCCTGCTGGATGCGCTGCCGCCGTCGAAATACACGTATCTGCCCAATACCGCGGGCTGCTACACGGCAGACGATGCGATCCGTACCCTGCGCCTGGCGCGCGAGCTGCTCGACGGCCATTCCTTGGTCAAGCTCGAAGTGCTGGGTGACGCCGAGTCGCTGTATCCCAACGTGTCCGAAACGATCCGGGCCGCCGAGGTGCTGGTCAAGGATGGCTTCCAGGTCATGGTCTACACGTCCGACGACCCCATCGCCGCCAAACAGCTGGAGGACATCGGCTGTGTCGCGGTGATGCCGCTGGCAAGCCTGATCGGCTCCGGCATGGGCATTCTCAATCCGTGGAATTTGCAGATCATCATCGATCGGCTGTCGGTGCCGGTGATCGTCGATGCCGGTGTGGGGACAGCGAGCGACGCCACCATCGCGATGGAACTGGGCTGCGATGCCGTATTGATGAACACTGCGATTGCAGGCGCGGGCAATCCCGTGCTGATGGCCTCGGCGATGAAGAAGGCGGTGGAGGCCGGGCGCGAGGCCTTCCTCGCCGGCCGCATGCCGAAGAAGATCTACCAAGCGAGCCCGAGCTCGCCGACCAGCGGCCTCATTACAGGCAGCAAATGACAGCATGACGAGCGAAACCGGCGCGCATCCGCGCATCCGCTCCTACGTGCTGCGTGCCGGGCGCGTCGGTTCCGGCCAGGCGCGTGCGCTGGCCGAGATCGGACCACGGTTCATGCTGCCCTACCAGCCCGGCGTGATCGATCTCGACGCCGTGTTCGGCCGGTCGGCCCCCCGCATTCTGGAAATCGGTTTCGGCATGGGCGAGGGGCTGGCCGAGATTGCCGCCGCTCACCCCGAAAACGATTACCTTGGTGTGGAAGTCCACACGCCGGGTGTCGGTGCGCTGCTGAAGCAGGTCGGCGAACACGGTCTCGCCAACGTGCGCGTCATCCAGCACGATGCTGTCGAGGTGCTGACCCACATGCTGGCGCCCGACGGTCTGACCGGCGTCCATATTTTTTTCCCCGATCCCTGGCACAAGAAGCGTCACCACAAGCGGCGTCTGATCCAACCGCCATTGGTACGACTGCTTGCCAGCCGCCTCCGCCCTGGCGGTTATATTCACCTGGCGACCGACTGGCAGGATTACGCCGAACAGATGCTCGCGGTGCTCTCCAGCGAACAGCTGCTCGCCAACACCGTGGCAGACTACGCGCCGCGTCCCGATACCCGCCCCCTGACCAAGTTCGAGCAGCGCGGCATCCGCCTGGGACATGGCGTGTGGGACCTGCTATTCCGCCGGTCTTAGAAATCCGTCAGGGCATGCGGCTATGATGCAGGCCATGGACATCCTCGAACTTGCCAAGGCCGCACTCGCGCTGTTTGCCATCGTCGATCCTGTCGGCGTGATTCCGATGTTTCTTCTGGCCACCCAGGGTTACACGCTTGCGCAGAGCCATGCAGCAGCACGGATCGCCGCATTGACCGTGCTGGGGGTGCTGACGCTGTTCGCCTTTCTGGGTGAGCCGCTGCTCACGTTCTTCGGCATTCGCCTGGCTGCGTTTGCGGTGGCGGGCGGTTTGCTGCTGTTGCTGCTGGCCTTGTCGATGGTGCAGGCCCGCGTCAGCCCACAACGGCAAACCCAGGATGAAGCGGTCGAGGCTGAGGAGCGGGATGCAGTGGGCGTGGTGCCGCTGGGTATTCCCCTGCTGGCCGGACCAGGTGCGATCACCCACGTGATCGTGGCGGCTTCCGCTGCCAAGGGCGAAGTGCTGCATCAGACGGCCCTGCTGATCCCGATCGGACTGGTTGCGCTGTCGGTCTGGCTGTCATTTCGCGCCGCACCCGTGATTTCACGGCGGCTGGGAAAAACCGGGATTCATGTCGTCACCCGCTTGATGGGATTGATCATCGCGGCGATTTCAGTCGAGATGATCGCGGACGGACTCGGCAAGCTGTTCCCCGGCCTGCTGACCTGATTGGGTGCGTGGTGCACCGGCAAGGTGCGCAGTCAGGCAACTTGTCCGTCATTCAGGCGTCCTATCATGCGATTGCGCGGGCGCGATTGATGCGCCATGCAAGCCATCCACTACAAATAAGGAGCCAGGTATGGAATTCGGAATTGTCGGACTCGGTCGCATGGGCGGCAACATGGCGCGGCGGCTGGCGCGCAAGGGGATCAGGATCGCAGTCACCAATCGCAGCCATGACGTGAGCGAGGCCATCGCAGCTGAAACCGGGCATCTCGCCTGTGTCTCCCTCCAGGACATGGTGGCGGCCTTGCAGACGCCGCGCATCGTCTGGCTGATGCTGCCGGCGGGCGAGGCCACCGAGACAGCGCTGGATACCCTCGCCCCACTGCTGTCGCCGGGCGATCTCGTGGTCGACGGCGCCAATGCCTATTACAAGGACGACCAGCGCCGCGCCGGACAACTGGCGAAACAGGCGATCGAGTTTGCCGATGCCGGCGTATCCGGCGGCGTGTGGGGCCTGGAGAACGGCTACTGCATCATGTTCGGCGGCAGCGATGCGGCCGCCGCGCGGCTCAAGCCCTACATGGAGGCGCTCGCGCCCACCCCGACGGAGGGCTGGCTGCATACCGGGCCGGTCGGGTCCGGTCATTTCGTCAAGATGGTACACAACGGCATCGAGTACGGCATGATGCAGGCCTTCGCCGAAGGCTTCGCGCTGATGAAGAACAAGCCGGGCTTCGATCTCGACATCGGTGAAATCGCTGAGCTGTGGCGGCATGGCAGCGTGGTGCGTTCCTGGCTGCTGGATCTGTCGGCCGATTTCCTGGCGAAGGATCAATCATTGGAATCCATTGAACCCTTCGTCGCCGATTCGGGCGAAGGGCGCTGGACGGCGCTGGAATCGGTGGAGCAGGGCATCCCCACGCCGGCGATGTCGCTGGCCCTGATGATGCGGTTCGCCAGCCAGGGCAAAAACGACTACGCCGCGAAAATGCTGGCGAAAATGCGTCAGGGATTCGGCGGCCATGCAGTGAAGGAGGGCTGAGATGAATCTGGCCAAGAATGCGAGTTCCGACAATCTGCCGTGTTCGTTCGTCATCTTCGGCGCGACCGGCAACCTCGCGTCGAACAAGCTGTTGCCTGCGCTGTATCACCTCGAGGCGGCGGCCCGATTGGCCGAATCGCTGACCATCATCGCGTTCTCGCGGCGCGACTGGACGACCGACAGCTGGCGCGAGCACATGCGCGAAGTCCTCAAGGACAGGATCAAGGGATCGCTCGATACACCGGTGTTCGAGCGCTTCATCGCCCGTTTTTCCTATCACAAGGGCGACCTTAACGACGTCGAGTCCTTCCATGCACTGGCCAACCGTCTGCCGCCAGAGTCGGCGTGCTCAAGCACCGTGTTCTACCTGGCGATCAAGCCGGCCGAATTCAGTGCGGTGATCCAGAACCTCGAGGCCGTTGGCCTCAACAAGCCGCGCGGGCTGAACCGGGTGGTGATCGAAAAGCCCTTCGGCGAGGATCTCGAATCGGCCCAGATGCTGAACCGCCTGTTGCACCAGCACTTCGACGAGGAGCAGGTCTATCGCATCGATCATTTCCTCGGCAAGGAAACGGTGCAGAACCTGCTGGTGTTCCGCTTCGCCAACACGCTGATCGAGCCCTTGTGGAACCGTAATTTCATCGACCACGTGCAGATCACGGTGGCCGAGTCGATCGGCATCGAGCAGCGCGCCGACTACTACGACCGCGCGGGCGCGCTGCGCGACATGCTGCAGAACCACCTGATGCAATTGCTCACGGTCGTTGCGATGGAACCGCCGCCGGCGCTCGAGGCCGATGCGCTGCGCGACGAGAAGGTCAAGGTGCTGCGCTCGATCCGGCCGATCGCCAAGCGCGCGGTCCATGCCCACGCTGTGCGGGCGCAATATGCGCGCGGCAACATCGACGGCCAGTCGGTCATGGGCTACCAGCAGGAAGACGGCGTCGAGTCGAATTCGATTACCGAAACCTTCGTCGCGGCCAAGTTCTACATCGACAACTGGCGCTGGCGCGGCGTGCCGTTCTATCTGCGCACCGGAAAACGACTGGAGAAGCAGACGTCGATTATCGCAATCCGTTTTCGCCACCCGCCGCAACAGCTGTTCCGTGAAACGCCCGTTGAAACTTTGGCGCCGAACTGGGTGCTGCTGTCGATCCAGCCCGAGGAATCGATGCGCATGGAAATCCATGTGAAACAGCCTGGCCTCGACATGGATACGCGCGTGATGCAGATGAACGCAAGCTTTCTGAAAACCGACGAGCAGACGCTCGATGCCTACGAGACCCTGCTGCTCGACGTGATCGAGGGTGATCGGTCGCTGTTCATCCGCTTCGACGAGGTCGAATGGGCCTGGCGGGTAGTCGATCCCATTCTCCGGAACTGGACCGTCGAGCGCGAGTTCATCCCGACCTATCCCGCCGGGTCCTGGGGGCCGGCCGAGGCGAATCGGCTGTTCGACAGCGACGACCAGACCTGGCGCGACGAACTGTGATGACGACCCAGTGGCGGGTGTTCGCCGATGCCGATTCGCTGGTGCGGGCGCTGGCCGACGCCCTGTGCGCCGAGGCCGCTGCGGCGATTGCCGCGCGTGGCGCGTTCCACCTGGTCCTGGCCGGCGGTACCACGCCGCGCACCTTGTATACCGAGCTCGCGCGGCGTGGTGCCGGCGATGCGTGCTGGCATATCTGGTATGGCGACGAGCGCTGCCTTCCAGCCAATGATGCCGAGCGCAACAGCGCCATGGCCGAGGCCGCCTGGCTAGCGGCGTCGAACATTCCCGAGGAACAACGCTGGCCGATCCCTGCCGAGTTTGGTGCCGACGAAGCGGCAGCGGTATATGCGGATTGGCTGGAGCGCGTGGGCGATTTCGATGTCGTGCTGCTCGGCATGGGCGAGGACGGCCATACGGCGAGTCTTTTCCCCGGCCACCACTGGGGAACAGCGGCGGACAGTCCAGATGCGCTGGCCGTATCCGATGCGCCGAAGCCACCACCCCAGCGCGTGAGCCTGTCGGCGGCGCGGTTGAATCGCAGTATGAAGCTGTGGGTCGTGGTCACGGGCGCCGGCAAGCATGCGGCGTTGCAGCGCTGGCGCCGTGGCGAGACGCTGCCAATCTCGGCCGTCAAGGGCAGGCAGGAGACGGTCGCCTGGCTCGATGCCGCCGCATCGGCGCAGAGCGGCTGATCAGTCGCCGCTCGCGTCGGGTTCGGGCGCGGCTGTCTTTTTGGGCTTTTCCGCCGCGGCCAGCATCGCCTGCCGTGTCGCCGGCGTCTCCAGGCTGATGCGACCGAGCGTGCCGCTGCGGTAATCGGTCAGCAGGATCATCGCGGCCTTTTCCAGGTCGAGTTCGCCGCCGCGCCCCTTGAGGATGCAGCCGCGTTTCTTCGCCACCGCCTCCAGCACGCCGGTCGCATCCAGCCCTTCAAGCGCGAAGCCATAGCGTGCCTTCAGCAGCTCCGGGTAGCGTTCGAGCAGGATGCCCGCCAGAAATACCGCCACTTCCTCGTCGATCACCGCGTTGCGGCCGATGGCGTGGCTGGCGGCCAGCATGAAGCCGTCGGCGTCGTGTTCGATCTTCGGCCAGGTCATTCCCGGCGTGTCGACCAGGATCAGCCGCGGCGACAGGTTGATGCGCTGCTGCGACTTGGTCACCGCCGGCTCGTCGCCCACCGCCGCCACCTTGCGCTTGACCCAGGTGTTCATCAGCGTCGACTTGCCGACGTTGGGAATGCCCATGATCATCAGCCGCAGCGGCTTGAAGGCATCGTCGCGATGTGGTGCAAGCTTCTGTGCCAGGCCCGGCAGCTTCGCCACGTCGCCGGGCTTCTTCGCCGAGATCGCCACTGCCATCACGCCGGGCTGCCTGTTGAAATAGTCGATCCAGGCGCGCGTTGCCTCGGGATCGGCCAGATCGACCTTGTTCAGCACCTTGAGGCAGGGGCGTTGCCTGAAGTGGCGCAGCTCGTGGATCATGGGGTTGCTGCCGGCCTCGGGCAGGCGCGCGTCGAGCACCTCGACCACCACGTCGATCTGCGCCATCGTCTCCGCGGCCTTCTTGCGCGCGGTGGTCATGTGACCGGGGAACCACTGGATCGCCATGGGGTGGGGGCTCGGCTAAAGGGCCGTGATTATCGCATCAGTGCGGCATCAGCCCGCGCCGCCGCCGCTTCCCACGCCATGCGCGGCCTGCAACACCAGCGCGTCGAAGTCGGCGGCGCTCATCAGGCCGCGCTCGGCGACGATGTCGCGTACCGGACGGCCGGACTTCTCCGATTCCTTGGCGACTTCGGCGGCCTGGTTGTAGCCGATCTGCGTGTTGAGCAGGGTGGCGAGCGCGACGCTCTGGTGGATGAAGAAGGCGCAGCGCTCCCTGTTTACAACAATCCCCTTGAGATTCTTTTCGGTGGCGGCGTTCATCGCGTGGGTCAGCCAGTCCATGGCGTCGAACAGCGCGCTGCCCAGGGCCGGCATCATCACGTTCAATTCCATCTGCCCGGCCTGCACCATGTAGGAGACGGCGGCGTCCTGCCCCAGCACCTGGAAGCACACTTGGTTCAGCATCTCGAACATCACCGGGTTGACCTTGCCCGGCATGATGCTGGAACCGGGCTGCACCGGCGGCAACTGGATTTCGCCCAGACCGGTGCGCGGGCCGGAGGCGAGCAGCCGCAGGTCGTTGGAAATGCGCGTGAGTTCCAAAGCCAGATTGCGGATCTCGCCCGACAGGCGCGCGAGGTCGTTCATCGACTGCATCTGCGCGACCAGTTGGCCGACGCGGATCGGCTCCCCGGTGAGCCTGGCGAGTTCGGCCGCCACGCGGGCCGGGTAGTCGGGCGAGGTGTTCAGGCCGGTGCCGGCGGCGGAACCGCCCAGGCCGATTTCGCACAATGCCGGGCGCACGGCTTCGAGCGCGGCGGCACAGCGGGACAGCGTCCATGCGTACCCGGCGAATTCCTGCCCCAGCGTGGTCGGCACCGCGTCCTGCAGGTGCGTGCGGCCGGATTTCACGGTGTCCTTCTCGCGCTCGGCGAGGCGCGAGAATTCCGCTGCCATAGCATGCACCGCAGCGACCAGGTGCGGCAGCTTGGCCAGCACGGCGAGGCGGATCGCGGTGGGGATGGTGTCGTTGGTCGACTGCCCCATGTTGACGTCGTCGTTGGGGTTGACCGGCTTGTACGCGCCCTTTTCGCCGCCCAGCGCGACGTTGGCGAGGTTGGCAATGACCTCGTTGCTGTTCATGTTGTGGCTGGTGCCGGCGCCGGCCTGGAAGCGGTCGACCACGAACTGCTCGATGTGCCGGCCGGCCAGGATCTGTTCGCAGGCGGCGACGATGGCGTCGCGTTTCTGTTCGCTCAGCCAGTCCGGCTGGCAGTTGGCGCGCGCGGCGGCGAGCTTGATGCGAACGTGGGCTAGTACGAAATCCTTATCCGCGCGGCGGCCCGAAATGGGAAAATTGGCGACGGCGCGCGCCGTTTGTGCGCCATACCAGGCGTCCACGGGAACCTGGACTTCGCCCAGCGAGTCCTTCTCGGTACGAAATTGATTCGTGGCGAATTCATTCATGATGGTAAAACCAATGCAGACATTACAAGGTGGTCGATTTTATCCGATATGGCTGGCCGGGCTATTACTGGCACTGCTCGCCTCCTGGGCCCATGCGGGCGGATTCACGCTGACCGATACCAACGGCAAGACCCATACGCTGGACGGCTACAAGGGCAAGTGGGTGCTGGTGAATTTCTGGGCAACCTGGTGTCCGCCCTGCCAGGAGGAGATTCCAGACCTGATCGCGCTGCACGGCGAGAAGAAGAACAACCTCGTCGTCATCGGTATCGCCATGGATTATCGCAATGCCAAGCAGGTGACCGATTTCGCGGACGGACTGCTGGTCGATTACCCGATCGTGCTGGGAAATGCCCAGGTAGCCAGCCAGATCGGGCCGGTTCAAGGCTTGCCGACTACCTATCTATACAACCCGGACGGTAAAATGGTTGCCCAGCAAGTGGGCGCGATTACCCGTGAATCGGTGGAAAGCTTCATTGCCAAGAAAAGTGCACGTACCAAGAAATAAGCCACTGCATAACGAGGAGACACCATGCGCCAACTGTTTATCGCGTTCCTGATGGTATTCGCCGTATCCGCGCAGGCGGAGACGCGTGACCCCCTCAGCTATTTCTTCCAGCCCAAGTTCGGCGATTTCCACGCCGAACTCCAGACCGCCCGTGAGCAGGGCAAGAAAGGGATCTTCCTGTTCTTTGAAATGGACGACTGTCCGTTTTGCGAACGCATGAGAAGTACCATCCTCAACCAGTCCGACGTCCAGGATGCCTATCGTGCGAAGTTCCTGCTGTATCCGATCGACGTCAATGGTGATACGCAGATGACCGATTTCCAGGGCAAGCAAACCACTGAAAAGGCATTCGCGCTCGCCAACCGCGTGCGTGCCACGCCGACGATGTTGTTTATCGATCTCGACGGCAAACTGGTTACGCGCTATGTCGGTCCCACCAAGGACAAGGCCGAATTCCTGTTGCTCGGCAAGTATGTGGCCGAGGGCAGCTACGCGAGCGAACCCTTCACCAAATACAAGCAAGGTAAATGAGGCGCACGGCGTGGGGCGCGTTGCTGGCGTGCGCGCTGTCCGCCACGGCGGCTGCAGAACAACTGACGCTGGATGAGGCGCTGGCGAGTGTGGCCGCGCCCCATCCCGATCGGCGGGTTGCAGAAAGTGAACTGGCCTTGGCGCGCGCCAACCGTGTGGAGGCGGACAGCCGCCAGGATTTCAGCCTCTTCCTGGACGGAAGCCTGCGCACGGGACGGCGGCCCGATGGCGACTGGAAACCCGACAACATCGGCCGCATCGTTGCGCGCAAGCCGCTGTTCGACTTCGGCCGCAGCAGTCAGGCGATCGCTGCAGCGGACCAGGAAGTCACCGCCCGGCAGGAGGCGCTCTACAACGTCGAGAGCCTGCGCCGTATCGACATCATGGCGCGCTATTTCGACGTCCTCATGGCCGACAGGCAGTATGCCGCCGACAACGAATTCATGGCGGTCGCGTATGTGGCCTGGGACAACGCGAAGGATCGTTTCAAAGTGGGACAAATCAGCCAGCCCGCTCTGTTGAAGCTGGAAACCGAGTACCAGGATGTTCGCGAGCGCCGCAACGCCAGCGAGCAGCGCATGCGCAGTGCACGACAGCGGCTTGCCCAGGCTATTTACCGCCCAGATACCTTGCCTGAAGAGCTGGCCGAGCCCGAACTCAAGGGCAATGCCCGTCCGGTCCCCGAATACGAAGCCATGCTGCCATGGGTCATGGCGAAGAACCCGCGCATTCTCGCGCTGCAGGCCCAGTTGGCTGCAGCAGATGCGCGCCTGGCAGCGATACGCGCGGATCGCAACCCGACGCTTGATGCCGAGGTCATCGGCGGCGGCTACAGCCGGGAATCGACCACGCGCGACGAAGCGAGTGCCGGGCTGGTGTTCACCATTCCGCTTTACCAGGGCGGGCGCGTGGATGCCCGGATTGCGCGTGAGCTGGCACAGAAGGAGCGCATAGCCGCCGAGCTGGAAAAACTCAAGTTCGACCTGTCCGACACCCTGCTCGCGACCCTGCAGGAGATCGAATGGCTGCGTGGCAGCAGCCGCGCGGCGGCCGACAAGCAGATCGAGTATCGCGACTGGGCGCTGGAACGTGCGCGTGCGGAATATGAACTGGAACTGAAAACCAACCTGGGCACCAGCATGGCGGAAACCCAGATGGCGCAGATACGCCGCAAGCAAGTGGAATACCGGCTGGCGCTGGCGCTGGCGCGGCTGCAGGCATTGTCCGGTGGCAATCTGCCGCCTGTTGAGGGAGCACGAAAATGAATCAGCGCATGGCGGCCATTGCACTGGCCGGATTGAGCCTGCTGGGTACCCACCCGCTATGGGCCGCGGATAAGGTTGAACTTACCACCCGCGTGTCCGGCGTGGTGGAGTCGGTGTTGGTCAAGCCCGGCCAGCGCGTGAAGAAAGGCGCCGTCCTGCTGCGTCTGGACAGGACCATCCTGCAGGCGCGCCTTGAGGAAGCCACGGCGGACCATGCGCGCGCGCAGGCTGATGAGGCCGACGCCAAGCGCGAGCAGGGACGGGCACAGGAACTGTACGATCGGACGGTGTCGTCGACCAGCGAACTGGAAGCCGCCGAATTGCGCTACGCGCGTGCCCAGGCTGCGCTGTCGGCGGCCCAGGCGCGTCGGGTGATCGCGCAGAAAAATCTGGCGGATGCCGAGCTGAAAGCGCCGTTCGATGGCGTGGTGAGCGCGATACCGGGCGGCTCCGGTACCGTCGTGGTCGCGGATTGCCAGCCGAAGCCGCTGATCGTCCTGTCGCGCTAAGTATCGAACCCGATCGACCCGGCCTGGCGTGTCCGTGGCCTGCCAGCCGCGTCAGGCCATGCGCCGGGCGATTTCGGTTTCCATTTCAGCCGCCTGATGTGGCGACGCGACTGCAGCGATCACCTTGTAGCACATCGGCAGGACGGCGTTGAAACCAGCCAGATCCTGTACTTCGCTCATTTTCCGGTAGGCCGGGGACTTGGTTCCCACCAGGGCGGACAGGAATTCCAGCGCATAGGTGCGGGTGCTTTCCAGGTTGGCGGCGGAGTGCGCAGGAGTGGCCGCTGCGGGAACCGGGCTGCGGGAAGCGGCCGGCGCGGGCTGCGAAGGTGATGCCATGTTGCGCAAGGCCTGAATGAACCCGCTTTGCAGCAAGTCGTTCACCATCGCTTCCAGCTCGGCGCAGTGGGGCATCTTCTTGCAGAGTTCGTCAAACGAAATGCCATTTCCCACGCTGAACAGGATTTGTCGGTGTCGGGGCCGCAAGGTATGGCCGAGGTTGAAGATTTCTTCCTGTCCCTTAACCGTGCGGGACAATTGCATTGTCATGTCCATGGTCGCCTCCGTTGTTGTGATTGCAGGCATTTAGCCTGTGGCGGACATACTGCATGGCTTGTGCCAGGTGACAAAATGCCCCGGACGCCTTGTTTGACAAGGCACGCGGCGCAGGAGGCCGGGGAGGAAACGGCTGAAAAGTGTCGATGGCGTGACGGCCGGTTGAGATTTCGTCAGCGGACAAGGCGGGTGGGGCAAGGCATGCCCGGAACGGGTGTTCAGGCTAGGTGCTTTTGGCGTGCGGCATGTCCCTGCAAGGGGACGTCAACTGCGCGGGTCGGAGTCGGTGCGATTGTCGGCCGATTGGGTGCGAGGGGTGTAATCCCAGTAACGTTTCCAGGCGTTGACGACGAGCGTCGGATATTCCGGCTGGCCCAGGCTGCCGTTGTAGCGGCCCAGCGCACGGAATAAGTCACCGTGCTCGATGTCGATGTAATAGCGCAGGATCAGCGCGCCGTATCTCAAATTGGTGCGGAGCTGGAACAGGTTGTGGTTGGGGTTGCCGATGGTTTTGACCCAGAAGGGCATGACTTGCGTGTAGCCGCGCGCACCGACTGGCGACACGGCATATTTGCGGAAACCGCTTTCCACCTGGATCAATCCCAGCATCAATTGCGGATCGACGCCGGCGCGCGAAGCCTCCCAGTGCAGCGTGGTCAGGAATTCGAGCCGTTCGTCCTCGTCGGGCATGCGTTTGGCCAGCCGGCGTGACATTTCCTTCAGCCAAGCGGCGCCATCGGCCGGGTTGCGGAATGCCGTACGGGTGACCGGCGTGTCCGCCAGGGCGCGCTGCAGGGATGAACGCACATTGGCCGACATCGCTTCTTCGAGCTGCCCCCCCGCGTGCGCGGGCTGGGCAAGCAGCAAAGCGGCGATCAGCAGCCCGATGTGCGTCCGTTTGTTCATGTCAGCGTTCCAGCAATCCCGTCAAAAATTCCCTTGCATCGGCGAGCGCGATTTTTTGCGCTTCGCCGCTTTGCCCCGGCGCGGCGCGCCGAGCCTGGTATTCGATCACACCCTCTTTCAATCCGCGCTCGCCCACGGTGATGCGGTGGGGGATGCCGATCAGCTCGGCATCAGCAAACATTACGCCGGGACGTTCGTCGCGGTCGTCCAGCAACACGTCGAAACCGGCGGCAGTGAGTTCAGCATACAACGACTCGGCGGCGGTTTTAACCATCTCGCTCTTGCCATAGCCGATCGCCACGATCACCAGCAAGAACGGTGCCATCGCCTTCGGCCAAATGATGCCGCGCTCGTCGTGATGTTGCTCGATGGCCGAGGCCACGATGCGCGATACGCCGATGCCGTAGCAGCCCATTTCCATGACCTGTGCCTTGCCAGACTCGTCGAGGTAGGTCGCATTCATCGCCTGCGAGTACTTGCTGCCGAGCTGGAACACATGGCCGACCTCGATGCCGCGGCACAGCGCGAGCGATCCCTTGCCGTCCGGGCTGGGGTCGCCGGAGGCGACATTCCGTATATCGGCCACAACCTCCGGTTCCTGCAGGTCGCGCCCGAAATTGACGCCAGCCAGGTGGAATTTGGGCTTGTTGGCGCCGCAGACGAAGTCGCTCATCGCGGCGACCGTGCGGTCGGCGATGACCTTGATCCTGGCGCGATCGATCCCGACTGGCCCGAGAAAGCCGGGCGGGCAGTCGAAGGCGGCACGGATCTCCGCTTCGTTCGCCAGGCGGAAATCAGCCATGCCCTCCAGCTTGCCAAGCTTGACCTCGTTCAGCATGTGATCGCCGCGCAGCAGCAGCGCGACCATCTGTTCGCCCACCATGACCGCGATGAGCTTCAGGGTACGGGCGAGCGGAATATCGAGCAGGGCGGCGACGTCCTCGCAGGTGGTCTGTTTCGGCGTATTCACCTCGCGCAGCGTTTCCTGCGGCGCGGCGCGCGGCGTCGCCGGGGCGAGCGCCTCGGCGAGTTCGACGTTGGCGGCGTAGCCGGAATCCGGGCAGTAGGCGATCAGATCTTCGCCGGACTCGGCCAGTACATGGAACTCGTGCGAGGCCGAGCCCCCGATGGCGCCCGTGTCGGCGGCCACGGGGCGGAAGGTCAGCCCCAGCCGGGTGAAGATGCGCGTATAGGCGTCGTACATCGTCTGGTAGGTGGCCGCGAGGCTGTCCTTGCTGGCGTGGAAGGAATAGGCGTCCTTCATCAGGAATTCGCGCGCGCGCATGACGCCGAAACGCGGGCGGATCTCGTCGCGAAACTTCATCTGGATCTGGTAGAAGTTGACCGGCAGCTGACGGTAGCTCTTGATCTCGCGGCGCGCAACGTCGGTGATGACTTCCTCGTGGGTGGGGCCAAAGCAGAAGTCGCGCTGGTGGCGGTCCTTGATCTTCAGCATCTGCGGGCCGAACACGGCCCAGCGCCCGGTTTCCTCCCACAGTTCGGCCGGCTGCACCGCCGGCATCAGCAGTTCAATCGCGCCGGCGCGGTTCATTTCCTCGCGCACCACGGCCTCGACCCGGCGCAGCACGCGCAGGCCCAGCGGCATCCAGGTATAGAGCCCCGACCCCAGCCGCTTGATGAGGCCGGCGCGCAGCATCAGCTTGTGGCTGACGAGTTCGGCCTCGGACGGGGCTTCCTTGGTGGTGGAAATGAAGAACTGGGTGGCGCGCATGGTGGAATAATCGGGACGAAAATGCGCATTTTAGCGTGCAGACGGGTAATCTTTCGCGCTCGATTTTTGGATGGGATGGCCATGCGCTTGAAGTTTGGTAAACGTCGGGCAGGCGACGAGGGACTGGAAGTGACCGAGGAACGCGGCACGCGTACGCTGCATCTGGGCAGTCGAGCCATCCAGAGCGCGATGCGGGTGAATCGGCCGTGGGACCTGGAACTGGCGTACACGCGAGCCATGATGGGGTTTCTGATGTTCAACCCGATGCCGCAGGACGTGCTGATGATCGGTCTGGGCGGCGGTTCACTTGCCAAGTTCATCCGCAAGCAGCGGCCGCAGACACATGTCATCGCAGTGGAAATCGATCCGCGGGTGGTCGCTGCCGCGCGTACGCACTTCGAATTGCCGCCTGACGATGCCACGCTCAGCGTGGTGGAAGCCGACGGCGCCGTGTATGTGCGCCAGCACCCTGGCAGCGCGGACGTCATCCTGCTCGACGGTTTCGATGCCGGCAATCAGGTCGAGGCGCTGGCGACGCAGACGTTTTATGCCGCCTGCCGCCGCGTGCTGAAGCCGGGTGGCATTCTGGTGGTGAATCTGTGGGGGCGTGACAGTGAATTCGCCGAGTACTTCGCGCGGCTGACGCGTGCATTCGACGGTGAGGTCGGCTGGATTTCGGTACAGAACAAGACCAACGTCATCGTGTTTGCCTTTGCCGAACCGGGCGCTTCGGCCCGGCTCGAAGCGGCTCGGCCGCAGCTGGCCGATCTGTCCAAACGCTACGGCCTCGATCTGCGCGGTTTTGCACGTGATTTTCAGTGGGCCGAAGGGATTGCGCCGTTGCTTGAATAGGCGGGGCGATGGAAGCGGTACAACCGAACGCTTTCGTCGTCCGAGCCGGAAGCCAGGGTCTGTCCGTCGGGGCTGAAGCGGATGACGGCGCCGCATAGTTCATGGGCCTGGTAACGCTGCATGACCCTGAAATCCGTGGTGTCGACGATGCGGATGGCGGAATCGGTATGGCGCCCCAGGGTGGCCAGATAGCGGCCATCGGGGCTGAAGGCGATCGAGGTCAGCAAACCGTTGTGCTCGGTCGGGATACTGTGCATTTCGCCGCTGGCGACGTCCCATTCGAGCAGGCGGAACCAGGTGCCTGCCGCCAGGATGCGGCCATCCGGACTGAATTGCAGGTCGTGCGGGGTATGTGGCGTGCGGATCGTCCGTCGCGTTTTGTAATCCGCATCGAGGAGCAGGATGGCGTGATCGAGGCCGACGGCCAGCCGGGTGCCATGCGTCGCCAGCGCGACGACATCATCGGACAACTGAATTTCCCGCACAGGCTGTAGCGTGTCCGCAGACCAGACGCGCAAGTGGCCATCGCGCTGACCGCTCACCACCTGACCTTGGAAGATGGCCAGCGCAGTCACCTTCGCGCCCTGGGTTTGTTGCTTGATGCGTCCTTCATGCCACAGGATCAGGCGGCCATCGTCCCCGCCGCTGACAAAGTCGCCCGAGGCCAGCGGCAGAATCGCGCGCACCGCCCGCCGATGCCCGTGGTACTCGCCGAGCGGGCGCAGGGTGGCCGCATCCCACACTCGCAACTCGCCACGGAAGCCGCCGCTGATGAATTGCCGGCCATCCGGCGTAAAGGCGAGCGCCGTGGTCCCGAATTCATGGATTCCCGCCAATACCCGGTCGGGCGGAGCGGCTGACATCAAATTGGAACATCCGCTCAAAATTCCAATTAAAACAATGCTTAACAGCAGGCTTCGAATCATGGAAGGTTTGCAATTTTCGGCGGGTATGAAAGAATGGAGCTAATCGAACTTTATTGATGGTGGCGGCCATGATCGACCGAGAAGGGTACCGCCCGAACGTAGGCATTATATTGTGCAACGCGAGCAACCAGGTCTTCTGGGGCAAGCGCGTCAATCAGCACGCCTGGCAGTTTCCCCAGGGCGGTATCAACGCGGGGGAGACGCCGGAACAGGCCATGTTCCGGGAACTGGAAGAGGAAGTGGGCTTGCTGCCCGCGCATGTACGCATCCTGGGCCGCACGCGCGAATGGTTGCGCTACGACGTGCCTCCCCACTGGACGCGGCGCGACAGCCGTGGCTTGTATCGCGGCCAGAAGCAGATCTGGTTTCTGCTGCGCCTGACCGGGCGCGATTGCGATGTTTCGCTGCGCGCCAGCAGCCACCCGGAATTCGACGCCTGGCGCTGGAACGAATACTGGGTGCCGATGGATGCGGTGGTCGACTTCAAGCGCGAGGTCTACCGCCTGGCGCTCGAGGAGCTTGAACGCTTCCTGCACAAGGATGCACGCCATTTGCGCCAGCGTGCGCCACGCCTGTGCGGACGGCGCAGTGCGGCGCCGGATCTGCTACTCAAGTCCTGATACAGGGTCGGAGGCGTGATGAAGATACAAATCCATGCTTCAAGTACGCTGACGACTGTTGTTGAAACCGGACCGGGGTTGCCCTTGTGGCAGGTTGCGCCCACGCGCGATCTGGCCGGCAAGCGGCTGACCGATTTCATGATGCTGATCCCGCGTTTGCGCAGTCGCCCGCGCGTCGAGATCGAACGGGCGTCGCGCGAAATTCAGGCGGTGCTGTCGCTGCATCAGGATGTGGTGTTCGCTGATCTCAACCTGAAACTCAACTTGCTGTGGGTGTCCCTGCGCCCGCGTCCGGGGGCGATCAGCGAGCTTGTCGCAGCGATTCGTTTACGCGTGCCTGAAGCCGTGCTGGTGGCGCATCACGCCGAGCCTCGTTAGGCCGGCTTCAAGGGATGGCGCGGGATCTCGTGCCGCATATCACAAGGCCCCCCGATCGCGCCGGATGATCGGCAATATCCCTGCGAATGGCAGGGAATCCCGCGCCGTTTCTGCGTTTCCGTTCACCCAAAGCGACAGAATTCGTTAAAATGAGCAATTGCTAATTTAACTTTGCTGGAGCAAATATGGCCGTTTCTGAACTTCAGGTGCAGACCGCACTAAAAGAGTTGGTCGATCCCAACACCCACAAGGACTATGTCTCGACCAAATCCGCCCGCAACATCAAGATCGACGGCGGCGCCGTGTCGGTCGACATCCTGCTGAGCTATCCGGCACAGAGCCAGCTGCCGGTCATCAAGCAGCAGGTTGAAGACAAGCTCAAATCCATCGATGGCGTCACGGGCGCCACCGCCAACGTCAGCTTCAAGATCGTGTCCCACAGCGTCCAGCGCGGCGTCAAGCTGATTCCCAACGTCAAGAACATCATCGCCGTGGCCTCCGGCAAGGGCGGCGTCGGCAAGTCCACCACCGCCGTCAACCTGGCGCTGGCGCTGTCCGCCGAAGGCGCGCGTGTCGGCATGCTGGACGCTGACATCTACGGTCCGTCGCAACCGACCATGCTCGGTATCACCGACAAGCCCGAGTCCAACGACGGCAAGAACCTCGAGCCGCTGATCGGCCACGGCATCCAGGCGATGTCGATCGGCTTCCTGATCGACGTCGAAACGCCCATGGTCTGGCGTGGCCCGATGGTCACCCAAGCGCTGGAGCAGTTGCTGAACAACACCAACTGGAACGACCTCGACTACCTGGTGGTCGACCTGCCGCCCGGCACCGGCGACATCCAGCTGACGCTGGCACAGCGCGTGCCGGTGACGGGCGCGGTGATCGTCACCACGCCGCAGGACATCGCGCTGATCGACGCGCGCAAGGGTCTCAAGATGTTCGAGAAGGTCGGCATCCCCATCATCGGGGTGGTCGAGAACATGAGCCTGCATATCTGTTCGAACTGCGGCCACGAGGAGCGCATCTTCGGCGAAGGCGGCGGCGAGCGCATGTGCAAGGACTACAGCGTCGAATTCTTGGGCGCGCTGCCGCTCGACGGCGCGATCCGTGCCGATACCGATTCCGGCAAGCCGTCGGTGGTGTCCGACCCGAACGGCCGCGTGACCGAGATCTACAAGCAGATTGCGCGTCGCGTTGCTGTTAAGATTGGCGAAACGGCGGTGGATCACTCCGCCAAGTTCCCCAATATCGTCATTTCCAATACCTGATGAGCATCAAGTCCGACCGATGGATCCGCCGCATGGCGGAAGAGCATGGCATGATCGACCCGTTCGAACCGGGGCAGATCAAACAGGCCGGCGGCAAGTCCATCGTGTCGTACGGCACGTCGAGCTATGGCTACGACGTGCGATGCGCCAACGAATTCAAGCTGTTCACCGACATCAATACGACGATCGTCGACCCCAAGGCGTTCGACCCGAATTCCTTCGTCGAGGTGAAAGGTGATTCCTGCATCATCCCGCCGAATTCCTTTGCACTTGCGCGTACCGTGGAGTATTTCCGCATCCCGCGTAGCGTGCTGACCATCTGTTTGGGTAAAAGTACCTATGCGCGCTGCGGCATCATCGTCAACGTGACGCCCCTGGAACCCGAATGGGAAGGCCACGTGACGCTGGAGTTTTCCAACACTACGCCGCTGCCCGCTCGAATCTACGCCAACGAAGGCGTGGCGCAGATGCTGTTCCTCGAATCTGACGAGGTGTGCGAAACCTCGTACAAGGACCGCGGCGGCAAATACCAGGGTCAGGTCGGGGTCACGCTTCCCAAGATCTGAACGGCGCGATTTCAGCACACGCGCAAAATTTCATCCTGCCGCCGCGCACGCGACGTACAATCCGCGTTTTTCTCCCGCCCCTCACTGAGGAGTCGCCATGCGTTTTCGCTTTCCCATTGTCATCATCGACGAAGATTTCCGTTCCGAAAACGCGTCCGGGCTGGGTATCCGCACCCTGGCCGAAGCGATCGAAAAGGAAGGCATGGAGGTGCTGGGCGTCACCAACTATGGTGACCTGACCTCGTTTGCCCAACAGCAGGCCCGGGCGTCGGCCTTTGTACTGTCGATCGATGACGAGGAACTCGCTGGCAGCGACGAGGATACGAGCAAGGCGCTGCAAAAGCTCCGCGGATTCGTCGAGGAAGTGCGCTTCCGCAATGCCGAGATCCCGATTTTCCTGCACGGCGAAACCCGCACTGCACGTCACATTCCCAATGACATCCTGCGCGAGCTCAACGGTTTCATCCACATGCTGGAAGACACGCCGGAGTTCCTTGCGCGTTACATCGGTCGCGAGGCGCGCGCCTATCTCGATTCCCTGGTGCCGCCGTTCTTCCGCGCGCTGACCCATTATGCGGCGGACGGTTCGTATTCCTGGCACTGCCCTGGCCATTCGGGCGGCGTCGCCTTCCTGAAGTCGCCGATCGGCCAGATGTTCCATCAGTTCTTTGGTGAAAACCTGCTGCGCGCTGACGTTTGCAATGCAGTGGACGAGCTGGGCCAACTGCTTGATCACACCGGCCCGGTCGGCTCGTCGGAGCGCAACGCGGCGCGCATCTTCAACTGTGATCACCTGTTTTTCGTCACCAACGGTACGTCGTCGTCCAACAAGATGGTGTGGCATGCGACGGTGGCACCGGGCGATATCGTGGTGGTTGACCGCAACTGCCACAAGTCGATCCTGCACGCCATCATGATGTGCGGGGCGATCCCGATCTTCCTGACGCCGACGCGCAATCACTACGGCATCATCGGGCCGATTCCACTCGACGAGTTCCGCCCGGAGAATATCGAGAAAAAGATCGCGGCCCATCCGTTCGCCAAGGACGTGAAGCGCAAGCCGCGCATCCTCACCATCACCCAGTCGACCTACGACGGCATCCTGTACAACGTCGACATGATCAAGGAACTGCTCGGCGACTATATCGACACCTTGCATTTTGACGAAGCCTGGTTGCCGCACGCAACTTTCCATGACTTCTATCGCGGCATGCACGCCATCGGCAAGAACCGGCCGCGGGCGAAGGATGCGCTGGTATTCGCCACGCAATCCACGCACAAGCTGTTAGCGGGCCTCTCCCAGGCTTCGCAGATCCTGGTGCAGGATTCGGAGACGCGCAAGCTCGACTTCCACCGCTTCAACGAAGCCTATCTGATGCACACTTCAACGTCGCCGCAGTACGCGATCATCGCCTCGTGCGATGTGGCGGCGGCGATGATGGAGCCACCCAGCGGTCCTGCGCTGGTCGAGGAATCGATCCGCGAGGCCTTGGATTTCCGTCGTGCCATGCGCAAGGTCGACGAGGAATTCGGCGATTCCTGGTGGTTCAAGGTGTGGGGGCCGCAAAAGCTGGCCGATGAGGGTGTGGGCGATCGCGAAGACTGGATGCTGGAGACGGGTGCGCGCTGGCACGAGTTCGGGAAAATCGCGCCAGGTTTCAATATGCTCGACCCGATCAAGGCTACGGTCATCACGCCGGGACTGGATGTGGACGGTTCGTTTGCCGACTGGGGCATCCCTGCGGCGATCGTTACCAAATACCTGGCCGAGCATGGCGTCATCGTGGAAAAGACCGGCCTGTATTCCTTCTTCATCATGTTCACCATCGGCATCACCAAGGGGCGCTGGAATACCCTGGTGACTGCGCTGCAGCAGTTCAAGGCCGATTACGACGAGAACCAGCCGCTGTGGCGCGTGCTGCCCGAGTTCATCGAGAAACATCCGCGCTATGAGAAAACCGGTCTCAAGGATCTGTGCGACCAGATCCATGCCATCTACAAGGCCAAGGATGTGGCGCGCCTGACCACCGAAATGTACTTATCGGAAATGGCGCCGGCGATGAAGCCCGCGGACGCTTTTGCCAAGATGGCGCACCGCGAGATCGAGCGGGTCGAGATCGATAAGCTCGAAGGGCGCATCACTGCCATGCTGGTCACGCCCTACCCGCCGGGCATTCCGCTGTTGATCCCGGGCGAGCGCTTCAATGCCACCATCGTCCGTTATCTGCAGTTCACCCGCGAATTCAATGACAAGTTTCCGGGCTTCGAGACCGACGTACACGGCCTGGTCGAAGACGTGGTCGATGGCAAGGCGCGCTATTACGTCGATTGCGTCATCTGAGCCTGCCGCCGCGAAGGCGGTCGAGGCTTGATTTGTCAGGCAAAAAGCGTATGATTCGCAGTCCCCGGTTTGCCGGGGATTGTTTTTACTTGGCTGTTTAAACCTTGGCCATTTTTAACCTTGCTCCACCGCACCGCAGCGGGGGGCTAAACCGAAAGGAACAAGATGCGGCATTACGAAATCGTATTTATCGTTCATCCCGATCAGAGTGAGCAGGTGCCCGCCATGATCGAGCGCTATCGCGCCAATATCACTTCACGTGGCGGCAGCGTCCATCGTCTGGAAGATTGGGGCCGCCGTCAGATGGCCTACCCGATCCAGAAAGTCCACAAGGCTCACTACGTGCTGATGAACATCGAGTGCGACCAGGAAACGCTGGAAGAACTCGAGCATGGCTTCAAGTTCAACGATGCCGTGCTGCGTCATCTGACCATCAAGCGTGACGATGCCGTGACCACGGCTTCGCCCATGATGAAGGAAGAAAAGTCGCGCGACATGCTGGACAGCGCCAAGGCAGAAGGCGCCAAGCCGGAAGCGGCAGCCGAGCAGCCCGCCGCAGCCTGAGTGAGTGAACCGGCTGGTCATCAGCGGAGTCCTCATCCAGGTTGATCCTGTGCGTTACAGTCCGGCCGGCGTACCGATAGCGGAAGCGGTGATTCTGCACCGCAGCAGTCAGACGGTGGCAGCCCAGGGCCGGCAGGTGGAATGCGAGTTGACAATACAGGCGAGCGGGTCGCTCGCTGCACAACTGGCACAACTGGCCACCGGGGCGCAGGTGAAACTGGAAGGCGCGTTGAACCGACGCAGCGTGAACAGCCGACAACTGATCTTGATATTGAACCGAATCGAAAAGGAATAAATCATGGCACGTCCCATGGGTGGAAAATCTGGCGGCAAGTTCGCCAACAAACGCCGCGACAGCGGCAACCGCGGCCTCTTCAAGCGTCGCAAGTTCTGCCGCTTCACCGCTGAAAAAGTGGTCGAAGTCGACTACAAGGACATCGAAGTGCTGAAGGAATTCATCGCCGAGAACGGGCGCATCATCCCGGCCCGCATTACCGGCACCAAGGCGCACTACCAGCGCCAGCTGGGCACCGCGATCAAGCGTGCGCGCTTCCTGGCGCTCATGCCTTACACCGACCTGCATTGAGGAGACGACCATGCAAGTGATTCTGATGGACAAAGTCGTCAACCTGGGCAATCTGGGTGACGTGGTCAAAGTGAAAGACGGCTATGCCCGCAACTTTCTGATTCCCACTGGCCGTGCACGTCGTGCCACGCAGGCCAACATGGACGCATTTGCCGCCCAGAAGGCCGAACTGGAACGTGTCGCAGCCGAGAAACTGGCCGATGCGCAGACTCGCGCCGGCAAGCTCGAAGGCATGAGTGTGACGATCAGCCAGAAGGCTGGCGTCGATGGCCGTCTGTTCGGCTCCATTACCAATGCCGACATCGCCGATGCGCTGAAAGCGCAGGGCCACGACGTGGTCAAGGCGGAAATCCGCCTGCCCGAAGGCCCGTTCAAGGCCATTGGCGAATACCCGGTGGTGCTGGGACTGCACCATGACGTCACCGCTAACATCACGGTGGTGGTGGTCGGCGAGCAGTAATCCGCCGGCCTTTCCTGGAAAGGGAGCCATCGGCTCCCTTTTTTATTTGTCCTCAAGACATACCCGGCTGTCCACGGCTTATCCACAGCTTTTCCATTGTTGGGCCTGAGGCTGAAGACTAGAATCCTGCCATGGCCGCCATCCACTCCCTGACTGCAAATTCCGATCCCCAGCTAGCGCAGATGCGCCTGCCGCCACACTCGCTGGAAGCCGAGCAGGCAGTGTTAGGCGGTCTGCTGCTCGACAACAGCGCCTGGGACCGCATCGGCGACGTGGTATCGGAAAGCGATTTCTACCGCCAGGACCATCGCCAGATCCTGCGCGCCATCGTGCGGCAGATCGCCGAGAACCGGCCGGCCGATGCCGTGACGGTTTCCGAGGCACTACAGTCCATGGCGCAACTCGAAAACGTTGGCGGGCTGGCCTACATCGTTGCGCTGGCGAGCAACACGCCGTCGGCCGCCAACATTCGCCGCTATGCCGAGATCGTGCGCGAGCGCTCGGTGATGCGGCGACTTGCCGAGGTGGCCACCGGGATTGCCGATACCGCCTATGCGCCGGCAGGACGCAGTGCTTCGCAACTGCTCGACGAAGCCGAAGCCAAGGTGTTCGAGATCGCCGAATCCGGCAGCCGCGGGCAGGCGGGCTTCACAGAAATCAAGCCTTTGCTGAAGGAAGTGGTCGAGCGCATCGACGAACTCTATCACCGCGACAACGACTCCGGTGTCACTGGCGTGCCCACCGGCTTTCACGATCTCGATCAGAAAACTTCGGGTTTGCAGCCGGGTGACCTGGTCATCGTTGCCGGCCGTCCGTCGATGGGCAAGACCGCGTTCTCGATCAACATCGCCGAGAATGTCGCACTCGACACCGGCCTGCCGGTGGCAGTGTTCTCGATGGAAATGGGCGGCGCCCAGCTGGTGATGCGGATGATCGGTTCGGTCGGCAAGCTCGACCAGCACCGTCTGCGTACCGGCAAGCTGGGCGAGGACGATTGGCAGCGCCTCACCTACGCGCTCGGCAAGCTCAACGAGGCGCCGGTGTTCATCGACGAGACACCGGGACTCAATGTGCTCGAACTGCGCGCGCGCGCGCGCCGGCTGATGCGCCAGTGCGGCAAGCTCGGCCTGATCGTGATCGACTATTTGCAATTGATGGCGGGCAGCGGCACCGGTGAGAACCGCGCTACCGAAATATCAGAAATCTCGCGTGCGCTGAAAGGGCTGGCGAAGGAGCTGCACGTGCCGGTGATCGCGCTGTCGCAGTTGAACCGCGGTCTGGAACAACGTCCCAACAAGCGTCCGGTGATGTCCGATCTGCGCGAATCGGGCGCCATCGAACAGGATGCCGACGTCATCCTGTTCATTTACCGCGACGAGGTCTACAACCCCGATACCCAGGACAAGGGCACGGCGGAAATCATCATCAGCAAACAGCGTAACGGCCCCATCGGCACGGTGCGACTGGCCTTCCTCGGCGAATACACGCGCTTCGAAACCCTCGCGCAGCCGGGCAGCTACTGAGCCATGCGGCCCATCCAGGCGCGAATCTCCATCGGCGCGATGGCACACAACCTGCGTGTGGCACGTAGTCATGCAGGCGCAACGCGCGTGTTTGCCGTAGTCAAGGCCAATGCCTACGGTCACGGGCTGTCGCGTGCACGGCGCGCATTGGCGGCCGCCGACGGCTTTGCCGTGCTGACGCTGGAAGAGGCCGCCAACCTGAGATTGATGGGGGTCGACCAGCCCATCCTGCTACTGGAAGGGTTCTTCGGGGTAGACGAAATCGCCACCTGCGCCGAACTGGACCTGTGGCCGGTGTTGCATCATCCTGCCCATCTCGACTGGCTGCAGCAGCAACCGCCTGCGCGGCCCCTGCAGGTTTTCCTCAAATTCGACAGCGGCATGCACCGGCTGGGATTTCCACTGGCCGATCATGCCGCCATCGTCGCGCGGGCGAGAAGCCTCAGCGCAGTGGCCGGCATCACGCTGATGACGCATTTTGCCCAGGCGGATGAAACGGTCGGCGTGGACTGGCAGTTGCACCCTTTCCTGCGCGAACTGTCGGCCTACGGTCTACCATGGAGCAGCGCCAATTCGGCCGCGCTGTTGCGTTACCCGGAGACCCTTGGCGCCTGGGCGCGCCCGGGACTGATGCTCTATGGCGCGTCGCCGTTTGCCGACCTGTCGGCCGAGCAATTGGGTTTGAGGCCAGCCATGACCCTGCGGTCGGAAATCATCAGCGTGCAGACCCTGCAAGCGGGCGAGGGTGTGGGATATGGGCAGTTGTTTCGTGCCGACCGCCCCATGCGGGTGGGTGTGGTTGCCTGCGGCTATGCGGATGGTTACCCGCGCCATGCGCTGACCGGTACGCCGGTTCTTGTCGATGGACACCTCAGCCGAACCTTGGGCCGGGTGTCGATGGACATGCTGTGTGTCGATCTGGGCGAATGCCCCGAAGCCGGCGTGGGGAGCCCGGTCGTGCTGTGGGGCGAGGGCTTACCCGTGGATACGGTAGCCGCAGCCGCAGGCACCAGCAGTTATGAACTGCTGTGCGCGCTGGCCGCGCGGGTCCCCGTGGACGAAACCGACTAAAGCTTAGTTAGTGCGTCGTGCCAAATGAGGGATCGCGGGTGCCAGGCGGCATCGGCAGGCCGGCATAGTGGCTGGCCTGGGCGATGGGCCCTAGTGGAAACAGCTTGTACAGGAACTTGTGTCCGCCCTGGCCCGCAAATTCTTCTTCCAGCGAATGCACCAGCATGCGCGCATTGATAGTGCCACCATGATCGGCGTAACAGTCGCGCAGATAGCGAATAATGGCCAGATGGTCGTCGGTCAATTCCAGTCCATCCCGGCGCGCACTCTCGATTGCCTGTTCTTCCGTCCAGGGTTCCAGGTCGATGAGATAGCCGCGGACCGTCGGGCCCGAATGCTCCTGTTCCACCATTTTGTTGATGTCCAGCATGATGATCTCCTTGTGACATGCGTGCCTTGTTTATAGAACGTGCATGTCGGAAACCAAGGCATTTTGTATGCGTCTGGATGACGCTTGAAATGGATATAATCGTTTTAAATCAACCAAGGGAGACAACAATGACAGCCATTGCGCGCGCACTCGTTACCGGCTTGTTTTTGACGCAGGCGATCAATCCGGTCTATGCCGGCCTCTTCGATTTCAAACTGGGGGGCGGCGATAAAAAAGAGGCCGGTCAGCCGTCCGGTTCTGCGGGGCCAGACGGGGCACAAGGGGAAGCCAAGGAACTTGAGAAATGCGACAAGCCCTACGGCACGCTGGCCGTGGTTGAGCCGCAGGATGCCGTGATTTCCCATCTGCTCCAATACGGCCTGCAATCACCGACAGGCCTGATTCGCATGATGGTGCAGCAATCCAATTGCTTTGTTCTGGTGGAGCGTGGCCGCGCCATGCAGAACCTGATGCAGGAGCGTCAACTGGCCGAGTCCGGCGAATTGCGCAAGGGTTCCAACATGGGCAAGGGCCAGATGGTCACGGCCGACTATGTGCTGACCCCCGACGCGGTATTCTCCAGCAAGGATTCGGGCGGCGTGGGCGGCGCACTGGGCGGCCTGGGCGTGTTTGGCGCCGTTGCGGGCCTGGTCGCGGCCGGCCTCAAGTTCAAGTCGGCGCAAACCACCATGATCCTCTCGGATTCGCGTACTTCGTTGCAGCTTGCTTCGGCCACCGGCAATGCCGAGAAAACGGACTGGAGCGTGGGCGGATTACTGGTCGGTGGCGGCGCGGCAGGCGGACTCGGCGCCTACACCAATACGCCGGAAGGGAAGGTCATCGCGGCCAGCTACCTGGACAACTGGAACAACATCGTCCGTTCCATCCGCAACAATCCGGAGATGGCACGCCAGGAGATCAACCTCAAGGGCAAATCCGGCCAGCCGACCAAGGCTGGCATCGTGTTCGAGGAAGGCGACACGGTAACCGGAAAAATTGCCGGGTTGAGGATCTACGCCCAGCCCAAGAAAACCTCCAAAGTGGTCTCGACCCTCGCGCGAGGTGAGGAAGTCATTTATACCGGCCATGACCAGGGCGGATTTATTTCCGTCCAAGGCCAGGATGGCGAAGGCTGGGTGGAAAAGGTGATGGTGAAGAAATAGGCGACTGTTTCTGTACACCGCCAAAAAAGCCGGGCAAGCCCGGCTTTTTTATGGGGCCGGGTCGGGCGCCGAGAAGCACTCCAGATGGCGTTCGCCCACAGTGGCCCCGGCACAGTCCAGGTCAAGCACGGCCCGGTCCAGCGCGGCGGAAAATGCCGAAAAATCGGCAATGCCTTCGTAGATCTCCATCCATGTCGACGGATCGTCGCAGCGTCGCAACCGACGTGGCGGCTGGCTGCAATACCGGGCCAGCGCGTCCAGCAATGCATCGATACGGGGGGCTACCAGACTGGTTTGCGCAGGATCGATACGGTAATAGACGTAGGCGTGCTTCACCTATTCGGGTAGCGCGTAGGGCAAGGGTTTCAGCGTCAGCACGGCGCCGTCGCCCGCTTTCAGGTGCAGGGTTTGCGTCGCCGCACTTTCGACCTGGGCCACGGCCAGCACATCGAAGCCGCCCGCCGGCGCCGGTGCCGCATTGACTACCGTGCCGGTGGCCTGGCCCTCGATGTCGGCGCTGTACAGGCTATCGCCAGGTACGGCTTCGATATCCACGTGCGCAAGGAACATGCGGCGTTTGAGTTTGCCCAGATACTGGCTGCGGGCGACGATTTCCTGGCCGGGGTAGCAGCCTTTCTGGAAGCTGACGCCGCCGATGACCTCGAAATTGACCATTTGCGGGACGAACTGCTCCTGGGTGGCGGCAACGATCATCGGAATGCCGGCGTTGAGCCGCAGCCAGTCCCATACCGGTGCGCCGACCGGGGTGGCCGTTTCGCGCAATCCCTGCCAGACCGTGGTGGCGCGTTCGGGGAGGATCGACAGAACGAATTTGTCGTCGCCGACGCGGATGACCTGGCCGGCTTCCCCGTTGATGGTATGCATGGTGGTATTCGGAAGGACGCCCATCGTGGCGCTCACCCTGGCCGCCGCCTGCTTGCCGGCGACGACCAGCCGGACGTGTTCATCGCTGGCGTCACGTCCTTGTACCTTGGCGCGCATGATGAACATGGATAGCCGCTTCAATACGCTGGGCAGGATGTCGCCCGATAGTTGCAGGCAGTAATCCTCGCCCTGCCGCCATACCAGAAAATTTCCGAGCAGGCGTCCCTTGGGGCTGCAATAGCCATTCCACTGGGCGGCGTCGGCCTGCAGGCCGCGAACGTCGTTGGTGAGTTGGCTTTGCAGGAAGCTGGCGGCTTCGTCGCCGTGAAAAGCGATGACGCCGAGTTGCGACAAATCCGCGACAATGGTGCCGCCAGCGGCGGCGGCACGTTCGGCCGCCGGATCGCCATAATGCAGAACCGCGCTGTCTTCGATGTGCGCACCTTGGGATTGCAGAAAGTTTTTCCAGGAATCAATCACGTTGCGTTCCAGTCAAAAAGGGATGTCATGAAGTCCAAAAGTGTACACGCTGATGCACGAGATTGAACTCAAACCCTCGCGCCGACTGGGGCTGTTGCTGCTGGGCATGACCGTGCTGGCAGGGGTTGCCCTGCTGCTGACGGATGTCTCTGCAGGCGTTGCATTTGCGCTGGGAAGCGCCGTGATTGGCCTGGGCGTATGGGGTTGGCGGCAAGCCGCGCCGATGACGCATCTGCGTATTGCGGCAGACGGCCGTCTGCAAAACCTGGATGGCCGGGCCGAGTGGTGCGACGTCGAGGTGCTGGATGACAGTTTTGTCTCGCCCGGGTTGATCGTGTTGCGTTATCGTGCCGCCGACCGTCGCGTGCATGCCCTGACGCTGCTGCCAGATAGCGCGGATGCCGACAGCTTGCGGCGCCTCAGGATGTCGCTTCGCTGGGCACGCCGCACACGCTCGGACACAGTGTTCCCGGACGCGGGTTAAGCACGGTGTTGCCGGCGATCGGCAGAATTTCCGGATAGTCGCGGCTGAAATGCAGGCCGCGGCTTTCCTGCCGCAACTGGGCCGAGCGGATGATGAGATCGGCGCTCTGCACCAGATTGCGCAGTTCGATCAGGTCGTTGGAGACCCGGAAGTTCCGGTAAAACTCGTCGATTTCAGCGCGCAGCAGGCGGATCCGGTGCGACGCGCGTGCCAGCCGCTTGTTGGTGCGCACGATGCCTACGTAGTCCCACATGAAGCGCCGCAGTTCGTCCCAGTTGTGCGAGATCACCACCTCCTCGTCGGGGTCGGTGACGCGCGACGCATCCCAGGGCGGCAGGCTGAGCGACGGGGCGGGCGGCGTGGCCAGAATGTCGGCGGCGGCGGCATGGCCGAACACCAAGCACTCCAGCAGAGAATTCGACGCCAGCCGGTTGGCGCCGTGCAGTCCGGTGAAGGTGACTTCGCCGACGGCATGCAGGTTGCACAGGTCGGTACGCGCATTCATGTCGGTGATGACGCCGCCGCAGGTATAGTGCGCGGCCGGCACCACCGGGATCGGCTGGCGCGTGATGTCGATGCCGAGTTCCAGACAGCGGCCGTAGATCGTCGGGAAATGCTCACGCACGAAGTCGGCCGGCTTGTGGCTGATGTCGAGATAGACGCAGTCGATGCCGCGTTTCTTCATCTCGAAGTCGATTGCGCGGGCGACCACGTCGCGGGGTGCGAGTTCGGCGCGCTCGTCATGAAACTGCATGAAGCGACTGCCGTCGGGCAGCAGCAGGCGGCCGCCTTCGCCGCGTACCGCCTCGCTGATGAGAAAGGATTTGGCGTGCGGGTGGTATAGGCAGGTCGGGTGGAACTGCACGAACTCCAGATTGGCCACCCGGCAGCCGGCGCGCCAGGCCATCGCGATGCCGTCGCCGGTCGAGGTGTCGGGGTTGGTCGTGTAAAGATAGACCTTGCCGGCGCCACCGGTGGCGAGCACGGTGTGCCCGGCGGCAAAGGTCTCGACCTCGCCGGTGCCTTTGTTCAGCGCATAGGCGCCGTGGATCTGCCGTTCCTGGCCGCCGGCGCGCTTGCCGGTGATGAGGTCGATGGCGACATGCTGCTCGAAGGTGTCGATATTGGGATGGGCACGTACCCGGTCGAGCAGGCTGGTCTGTACTGCGTGTCCGGTAGCGTCCGCCGCGTGCACGACCCGGCGTTTGGAATGTCCGCCTTCGCGGGTGAGGTGCAGGCCGCCCGGCGCTTGTGGGTCGGGGGTGAAGGCGACGCCGTTGGCGGTCAGCCAGGCGATCATTTCGCGCGCCTGGCTGGCGACCAGCCGGGTGACGGCCTCGTCGCACAGACCGGCCCCGGCAACCAGGGTGTCATGGACGTGGGCCTCGACCGAATCGCCGCTGTCGACCGCTGCGGCAATGCCGCCTTGCGCCCAGTCGCTGGCCCCGTCGGTCATCTGGCGCTTGGTCACAATGGCGACGCGGCGCTGGTCGGCAAGCTTGAGCGCGGTGGTCAACGCGGCGAGGCCGCTGCCGAGGATGAGGACGTCGTGTCTGTGCATGGTGGTCGGGGGATGATAGCAGGCTTGGGCCGTGTCCGAATAACCCTGTTTAGGGTGAACTTTTTTACCCTGACCCGCTCACATGTTCCGGAAGGTGCGGTCACGTATACTTTCAACACAAACAAGAAGCAGCAGGGAGATATGTCGGACCGCGAACTGGATCAGGTGTTGGTCGAACGCGCCCAGCAGGGCGACAAGCGCGCTTTCGAGCTGTTGGTGAGCAAGTATCACCGCAAGCTCGGGCGGCTGTTGTCGCGCATGGTGCGGGATGCTGCGGAGGTGGAAGATATTACGCAGGAAGCTTTTATCAAGGCCTACCGTGCGTTGCCGGGGTTTCGTGGTGAGAGCGCCTTCTACACCTGGCTGTATCGTATCGCCGTGAATACCGCCAAGAATTATCTGGTGGCGCACAAGCGCATGCCGGTGGCGAGCGACGTGCAGGCGGAAGATGCGGAGAATTACGAGGACGGCGACCTGTTGCGCGATATTGCGACGCCGGAAGCGGAACTCCAGACCAAACAGATCGCCAAAGCAGTCAATGAGGCGGTCGATGCGCTGCCCGAGGAATTGAGGACGGCCATCACGCTGCGCGAGATCGAAGGCATGAGCTACGAGGAAATCGCGCAAATGATGGACTGCCCGATCGGTACTGTGCGCTCGCGGATTTTCCGCGCGCGCGAGGCCATAGCGGAAAAGATACGCCCGATGCTGGGCACCAGTCAGGACAAAAGGTGGTAACCATGTCAGCACTTCTTAAAACCCATGCCCATCCCCAGAGTGAATCGGCCGACGACGACTGGCGTCTGTTGCTTTCGGCCGCGCTTGATGGCGAGACGGAGCGTACCGAAACGGAAGCCTGCCTCGCGGCCCTGAAACGCGATGGCGAACTGCGACAAAGCTGGTCGGACTACCATCTGATCGGCGACCTGATGCGAGGCGAAGCCCCGGCGCAGGAGGGCTTCATGGCACGTTTCTCGGCGCAGTTGTCCACCGAGCCGACCGTGCTCGCACCGCGCCGAAGCGTGTGGCCACAGCGGGTTGCCGTGGCCTCGTTTGCCTCCCTCGCGGTGTGGGGTGCGATTTCGCTCACCCGGATGATGTCGGATGAACCGGCCACGCTGCCCATGGCGACAGCCCCGGGATTTCAGCAAGCCTCGCTGTCGTCGGAGCCGGCAAGCGAAGACGCCCGGTTTGCGCCTTATCTGGTGGCGCATCAGGAATTTGCCCCGATGACGGTGGTTTCTTCCCCTTACCAGCCGGCGGTGGCCGTAGCGGTGGAGCCGCGCTGATGCGGTCGCTGGCTGGATGGCGGCAGGGCTGGCTGGTTGCAGGGTTCGCTGGGCTGGTCTTACTGTCCGGCGGGGCGCGAGCCGATGCTGCGGCCGATTGGCTCAATCGTGCGGCTACGGCCGCCAAACAGCAGAATTACAGCGGTATTTATGTTTATCACCACGGTGAGCACGTCGAGGTCTTGCGTGTACAGCACCGTGCCGACGCGAATGGCGAGCAGGAAAAAGTCGAAGTCATGGATGGCACCTCGCGCCAGTTCATGCGCATCAATAACGATGTGTACTGCCACTTGCCGGATGGCAAGCACGTTCGGCTGGAGCGCAATGCGCTGCGCCGTTTCTTCCCGGCCTTGTTGCCTGCGCAGCCGGCCAGCCTGCTCGATTTCTACGAGGCGAAGCTGGGCGGGGTCGAGCGCGTTGCGGGACGCACCTGCCAGGTGGTGACGCTGGCGCCGCGCGACGGATACCGATATACCTACAATTTCTGGCTGGACACCCGGACAGGCTTGCCGCTCAAGGCACGCATCGTCAACGATAGCGGCAATGTGATCTCGATCCTCGTATTCTCGGAAATCCAGATCGGCAAGGCTCCGGACATCCGCAATGACATGGCAGGAAAGATCATCCAGAAAACACAGCCGGGCAAACCGGTCTTGAACGACTGGAACGTGACCCCGCCCCCCGGATACGAACAGGTGCAGGAAGCAGTACGTGTACTGCCCGGCAAGCGGGCGCCGGTCACGCATCTGGTTTTTTCGGACGGTTTGAGCGTGTTGTCGATGTTTGTCGAGCCGGCGGATCCGCAGGTGCAAAGCCTGCATGGCCTGTCGGCTGAAGGCGCGATCGGCATCTATGCCCGCGAGGTGGATGGCTACATCGTGACGACGCTGGGTGAAGTGCCGAACATGGCACTCATCGAAACCGGCAATTCGGCAACCCGGAAGTAGGGCCGGGCATGCTGGAGCAGACAGCCGAAGTCATCCACACCGCATCCGACGGCGTCTGGGTGCAGGCCGTCGAGCCATCGGGCTGCGGCACCTGCGGTGGACAGGGATGTTCGTCGCGGCGCATCGCAGAACTGTTCCAGCGCAAGCCCCGGAATTTCCTGGTCGACTGCGACCTGTCCCTGGCACCCGGAGACCGCGTGGTGATCGGGATTGCCCATGGCAGCGTACTCAAGAGTGCAATGCGCGCCTATGGCCTGCCGTTGGGCCTGATGCTGGCGGGTGCGTTGCTGGCGCAGGCCATCCAGCCCGGCGACGGCGCGGCGCTTGCCGGCATGCTGATCGGAGGGGCAGCGGGCTGGCTCCTGGCACGTGGCGGCCGGACGGCCCGTCCGGTGGTGCTCAGACGCGAAAACCAAATCCCGTTTCAAGTAATGAAAGGACAGTCATGATGAAAAACGCTTTGGCGGCGATCGCGTTGGTGTTTGCCGTGTCGGTACCTGCATTGGCGAAGGATGTGGTGGATGTGGCCGATCTGGTCGAGAAAGAAGGGCCGGCCGTGGTCAATATCAGTACCACCAAGATGGTGAAGCGTGGCCAGGAGTTTGGTGACGAAGGCATGCAGGAATTCTTCCGCCGCTTCTTCCCGGGCATGCCGGGCATGCCCGGCGGGCAGGAAGGCGGACAGGGACCCGGTCCCATGCAGGAAATTCCGGCGCGCGGTGAAGGCTCGGGTTTTATCGTCAGCAACGATGGCTACATCCTGACCAATGCGCATGTGGTCAAAGGCGCGGATGAGGTGGTGGTCAAGCTCATCGACAAACGAACCTTCACGGCCAAGGTGGTGGGGGCGGACGCGCGCACCGATGTGGCCGTCATCAAGATCACTGCCAACAATCTGCCAGTCGTCAAACTGGGCGACCCCACCAAACTGCGGGTGGGCGAGGCGGTTGCAGCCATCGGTTCGCCCTTCGGTTTCGAGAACTCGGTCACCGCGGGTATCGTTTCCGCCAAGGGGCGCTCGCTGCCGTCGGAGACCTACGTCCCGTTCATCCAGACCGATGTACCGATCAACCCCGGTAATTCAGGCGGGCCCTTGTTCAATATGAAGGGCGAAGTGGTCGGCATCAATTCGCAGATTTACAGCCGCAGCGGCGGCTATCAGGGCGTATCGTTCGCGATCCCGATCGATGTGGCGATGGAGGCGGCGAAGCAGCTCGAGAGCGGCGGCAAGGTGTCGCGCGGCTGGCTGGGCGTGGTGATCCAGGAAGTGACCGCCGATCTGGCCGACTCCTTCGGCCTGGATCGTCCGCGCGGGGCGCTGGTGTCGCAGGTTCAGGAAGACAGTCCGGCGCAGAAAGCGGGACTCCAGGCGGCCGACGTCATTCTGGAGTTCAATGGCAAGGCCGTGGAAAACTCCAGCGACCTGCCGCGCATCGTCGGCATGGCCAAGCCGGGCACCAAGATCCCGCTGCAAGTCTGGCGTAAGGGGAAAGTCCAGCAATTGAACGTGGTGCTGGGCGAATTGCCCACTGAAAGCCAGCAGGCGAGCAATGACGGCAAGGCTATTTTGCGCGGCGGGCTGGCCCTGACTGAACTGGGGGCGGACCAGCGGCGGGCGCTCGACCTCGATTATGGCGTGCTGGTCGCGGATGCAACGGGCGATGCGGCACGTGCCGGCATCCGGACGGGAGATGTCATCCTGGCGGTCAACAATACCAAGATCACCAGCGTGGCGGTTTATCGCAAGGCCATCGCCGCGATTCCCGCCGGCAAGAGCGCAGCGATCCTGGTGCGTCGCGGCGACGGCTCGCTCTACATCCCGTTGAAAATTTCGGGTGGGTAAAACGCTCACGCTCTATACGCGGAAAGGCTGTCCGCTCTGCGATGAACTGGCAGCCGAGGTCCGCGCCCTGCTTGCAGGGACGGGGCACGCCCTGGTTCCTGTGGATGTGGATGCCGATCCGGCACTCAAGGCCGAATACGGCTGGGAGGTTCCGCTGTTGTTTGACGGCGACACCGAGATTTGCCGCCATCAGCTCAATCTACCTGCGTTTCAGGAATGGCTGCGCTTCAACCCTTGAAATCCGTTAAAATCCGGGGTCTTATCGAATCCCTGATCGGGCACGGAAGCGTGCCCGTTTTGTTGTGTCCCAGAATCTGATCCGCAATTTTTCCATCATTGCCCATATCGACCACGGCAAGTCCACGCTGGCGGACCGCCTGATCCAGTTTTGCGGCGGCCTGTCCGAGCGCGAGATGGAGGCGCAGGTGCTCGATTCCATGGATCTGGAGAAGGAACGCGGCATCACCATCAAGGCGCAGACCGCTGCGCTGACCTACAAGGCGCAGGATGGCCAGGTTTACCGCCTGAACCTGATCGACACCCCGGGCCACGTCGATTTTTCCTACGAAGTCAGCCGCTCGCTGTCCGCCTGCGAGGGTGCGCTGCTGGTGGTCGACGCCTCGCAGGGCGTCGAGGCGCAGACCGTGGCCAACTGCTACACCGCGATCGACCTTGGCGTCGAGGTGATCCCTGTGCTGAACAAGATCGACCTGCCAGCCGCCGATCCCGACCGGGTGGCGGAAGAGATCGAGGATATCGTCGGCCTCGACGCCACCGACGCGGTGCGTGCCTCGGCCAAGACCGGCATCGGCATTTCCGAAATCCTCGAGGTGGTGGTGAAGCAGGTGCCACCGCCGCGCGGAGACGAGTCTGCGCCGCTGAAGGCGCTGATCATCGATTCGTGGTTCGACAACTACGTCGGCGTGGTGATGCTGGTGCGTGTGGTCGACGGCGTGCTACGCCCGAAGGACAAGATCCGCTTCATGGCGAGCGGTGCGCAACATCTGACCGAACACGTCGGCGTGTTCACGCCCAAGTCGGTCGACAAGCCCCAGCTTTCGGCGGGTGAAGTCGGTTTCGTGATCGCCGGCATCAAGGAGCTCAAATCCGCCCAGGTGGGAGACACCATCACGCTGATCGACCGTCCCGCCAGCGAACCCCTGCCGGGTTTCAAGAAGGTGCAGTCGCAGGTGTTTGCCGGCTTGTATCCGGTTGAATCCCACGACTTCGAGGCGCTGCGCGACGCATTGACCAAGCTGCAGCTGAACGATGCCGCGCTGCAGTTCGAGCCCGAGGTGTCGCAGGCGCTGGGATTCGGCTTCCGCTGTGGCTTCCTCGGCCTGTTGCACATGGATATCGTGCAGGAACGGCTCGAGCGTGAGTACGACATGGATCTCATCACCACCGCGCCGACGGTGGTGTATGAAGTGGTGCTGAAGGATGGCACCACCATCAACGTCGAGAACCCGTCCAAGCTGCCCGAGCCGTCCAAGATCGAGGAAATCCGCGAACCCATCATTACCGCGACCATCTTCGTGCCGGAGGAATTCGTCGGCAACGTCATCACCCTGTGCAACCAGAAGCGCGGCATGCAGCTCGACATGCAGTACCACGGCAAGCAGGTCATGTTGCGCTACGACCTGCCCATGAACGAAGTGGTGATGGACTTCTTCGACAAGCTGAAATCGACCAGCCGCGGCTATGCCTCGCTCGACTATGAATTCAAGGAATTCCGCGCCGGCGATCTGGTCAAGCTCGACATCCTGGTCAACAACGAGAAAGTCGATGCGCTGTCCCTCATCGTGCACCGTGCCACCAGTGTGTACCGCGGGCGCGAGCTCGCCGCCAAGATGCGCGAACTGATCCCGCGCCAGATGTTCGACGTCGCCGTACAGGCGGCGATCGGCGCCAATATCATTGCGCGTGAGAATGTGAAAGCCATGCGCAAGAACGTGCTCGCCAAGTGTTACGGCGGCGACATCACGCGCAAGAAGAAGCTCCTGGAAAAGCAGAAGGCCGGCAAACGCCGCATGAAGCAGGTCGGCAACGTGGAAATCCCGCAGGAAGCCTTTCTTGCGATCCTCCAGGTCTCCGATAAATAAGAAACGGACCCCCCGACATGAACTTTGCCCTCATACTCTTCGTCGCCCTGGTGGTCACCGGCGCCATCTGGCTGCTCGACGTGCTGTTCCTCAAGCGTGGCCGCGACAGGGACGCCAAGGAGCCGATGCTGGTCGAGTACGCCAAGAGCTTCTTCCCGGTGATCCTCGTCGTGTTCGCGCTGCGCTCCTTCCTGGTCGAGCCGTTCAAGATTCCATCCGGTTCGATGATGCCCACGCTCCTGGTCGGCGATTTCATCCTGGTCAACAAATTCACCTACGGCATCCGCCTGCCGGTCATCAATACGAAGGTGGTCAAACTGAACAATCCCAAGCGGGGGGACGTGATGGTATTCCGCTATCCGGGCGACCCCAGTCTCGACTACATCAAACGGGTGATCGGCGTCCCGGGCGACGTGGTCGAATATCGTGACAAGAAGCTCACCATCAACGGCAAGCCCGTGCCATCAACCAACACGGGCACCTACAGCTACGTGGGTAATGGCCTGAATTACATTACCGCGATGGTGTACAAGGAACGCCTCAACGGCACCGACCACACCATGATGACGGAGCCGGACAAGCCCTCGGTCTATCCGACCCAGGTGGTGGACTTCCCTTACCGCGAGAACTGCTCCTACAATGCCGAGGGCGAAGGCTTCGTCTGCAAGGTGCCGCAGGGGCAGTATTTCATGATGGGCGACAACCGCGACGCCAGCAACGACAGCCGCTACTGGGGATTCGTTCCGGACAGGAACATCGTCGGCAAGGCTTTCTTCATCTGGATGAATTTCGACGAATTCGGCCGCATCGGCACTACCATTCGATAAGGAGACAGCATGTATCGCACGCGCGCCATGAAATCCAAACAACGCGGACTGACCATGTTCGGCTTCCTGTTCGTCGCCGTCGTGCTGGTCATGCTGGCCATGCTGGCGATGAAACTGGTGCCGGCCTATATCGAGTATTTCTCGGTGAAGAAGATCCTCACCACGATGGGGCAGGAATCCGACCTCAAATCCAAGAGCAATGCCGATATCCGCAGTGATTTTGAGCGGCGCGCCAGTGTCGGTTATGTGACCGTGGTCAAGCCCGAGGACATCGCCATCGACCGTCACGGCGCCGTTCCGGTCATTTCCACCGACTACACCTTCCGTACCAAGCTCGTCGGCAATGTCAGCCTGGTGGTCGACTTCAGTGCCAGTTCCGACCCCAACGCGGTCCCGGTCGAGGTTGAATAACACCCTGTTGAACCAGCGCCTGCAACAGGCGCTGGGTTATACCTTTGTCCGCTCCGATCTTCTGACCCAGGCGCTGACGCACCGCAGCTACGGCGCGCTCAACAACGAACGGCTCGAATTTCTCGGCGACTCGGTCTTGAACTGCACGGTCGCCCGGGCCTTGTACGATGCGTTTCCCGAGTTGCCGGAAGGTAGCCTGTCGCGCCTGCGCGCCAACCTGGTGCGGCAGGAAACGTTGGCCGACATTGCCGTTACCCTGAAACTGGGCGACAGCCTGCGCCTGGGGGAAGGTGAACTCAAGAGCGGCGGTTTTCGCCGTCCCTCGATCCTGGCCGATGCGCTGGAATCGCTGTTCGGTGCCATTTTTCTCGATGCCGGGTTCGAGGCCGCGCAATGCGTGGTGCGTGGATTGTTCGATCCGTTGGTGGCAAAAATCGATCCGCGGGCCTCGGGCAAGGATGCCAAGACCGAACTGCAGGAAATGCTGCAGTCACGACGGCTTCCGCTACCGGATTACCGCCTGGTCGGTACCCAGGGCGAAGCGCATGACCAGAGTTTCATTGTCGAGTGCGTGCTGGCCAAGCCCGTGCTCAGCACGCGTGGCGTCGGCAAGAGCCGCCGCGCTGCCGAACAGGAGGCTGCACGCCTGGCGTGTGCCGCATTACAGAAATGAAAGGCTGCAGACATGAGTGAATTCAAGTGCGGCCTCATCGCCATTGTCGGGCGTCCCAACGTCGGCAAGTCGACGCTGCTCAACCGTATCGTCGGGCAGAAAATCAGCATCACCTCACGCAAGGCGCAGACCACGCGCCACCGGGTGATGGGCATCCACACCACCGACGAAGCGCAATTCGTGTTCGTCGACACGCCGGGGTTCCAGACCCGCCATGCCAGCACCATGAACCGCGCGATGAACAAGCGGGTCCGTGAAACGCTGTCGGACACCGACGTGGTGATGATGCTGGTGGAGGCGGGACGGCTGAGGAAAGAGGATCGCCAGGTAATGGACCTGCTGCCCAAAGATCGGCCGCTGATCCTGGTCGTGAACAAGATCGATCACGTCAAGGACCGGGCCGAACTGATGGCGTCTCTGCAGGAAGCGGCCGCCGCGCATGCATTCACCGAGATCGTGCCGGTGTCGGCCAAGCAGGGCAGCAATCTGGACGAGCTCTTGAAGACCCTGCAAGCCCATCTGCCGGAGAATCCGCCGCTGTTCGGCGAGGATGATGTCACCGACCAGACCGAGCGCCAGCTGGCGGCAGAATTGATCCGCGAGAAAGTGTTCCGCCTGTGCGGCGAGGAAATTCCCTATGCCGTGGCGGTGACCATCGACAAATTCGAGGAAGAGGGCAATCTGCGCCGCATCTTCGCCACCATCCTGGTCGACCGCGACAGCCACAAGGCCATCGTCATCGGCAAGGGCGGCGAGAAGCTCAAGGCCATCTCCACCCAGGCGCGCCTCGACATGGAGCGCGCTTTCGACAGCAAGGTATATCTGGAGGTCTGGGTCAAGGTCAAGGGCGGCTGGGCCGACGATGTGCGCATGCTGAAATCGCTCGGACTGGATTGAGTGGGCGATGTCCGCAGACGCGCGCGTCAACAACGAACCCGGTTTCGTCCTCCACACGTATCCTTTCAAGGAAACCAGCGTGGTGGCGGAAGTGTTCACGCGCGACCATGGGCGCGTGGCACTGATTGCGCGCGGCGCGCGGCGCCCGACGTCGACCCTGCGCGGACTGATGCAGCCGTTCACCCCGCTGCTGCTGTCGTGGTTCGGCAAGTCCGAACTGAAAACCCTGCACGCCGCTGAATGGCAGGGCGGTTTGAAGGCCCCTGAGGGACGGGCGCTGATGTGCGGGTTTTATCTCAATGAATTGCTGCTGCGTCTGTTGGCGCGTGGCGATGCGCACGAGACGTTGTATGACCGTTACCTCGCGACCCTCGAGCAGTTGGCCGGCGAGCATGACTGCACTTCCGATCACGAACGTACTGCTTACTTTGAGCGGATCCTGCGGCGCTTCGAAAAGAATCTGCTGGGTGAGATCGGCTATGGCGCCACCTTCGATGTCGAGGCGGGCAGCGGCGCGACTATCCAGGCACAGGCCCGTTATGTGTTCCAGCCAGAGCGTGGCGCACTGCTCACCCTGGATGACTCGGCAGCGGGGCAGCCGGGCTGTCCGGTGTCCGGCCAGACGCTGATCGACTTGGCCGGCGACCGCTTCGAGCGGCCGACGACGATGGTCGAAGCCAAGGCACTGATGCGCACCTTGATCAATCACACGCTGGGCGCCAAGCCGCTTTATACTCGCCAGCTGTTACGCGACCTCACCGAACTCACACAATGAGCATCTTTCTCGGCGTCAACATCGACCATATCGCCACCTTGCGCCAGGCACGCAAGACCCGCTACCCCAGCCCGGTCGAGGCGGCGCTTGCCGCGGAAACCGCTGGCGCCGATTCGATCACCCTGCACCTGCGCGAAGATCGCCGCCACATCCAGGATGCCGACGTGGCGATCCTGCGCCAGGTGCTGAAAACCAAGATGAACCTGGAGATGGCGGTGACCGAGGAGATGCTCGCGATCGCCGTCGCTACCCGGCCGCAGGACGTCTGTCTGGTTCCGGAAAAGCGCGAGGAACTCACGACCGAAGGCGGGCTCGACGTCAAGGGCCAGATGCAGAAAATGACCGCTGCCTGCAAACGGCTCGGCGATGCCGGTATCCGTGTCTCACTGTTCATCGACGCCGATTTCGCCCAGCTTGACGCGGCCCATGCGGCCGGCGCGCCGGTGGTCGAAATCCATACCGGCCATTATGCCGACGCGGAGGCGGACGAAGCGCGCATCGCAGAATTCGAGCGTATTCGCATGGCCGTTGCCTATGGCCGTAGCCTCGGGCTGACGGTGAACGCCGGCCACGGTCTCACCTATCACAATGTCCAGCCTGTTGCCGCCCTGCCCGGCATCCACGAACTCAACATCGGCCACGCGATCGTGGCGCAGGCACTGTTTGTCGGCTGGAAGGAGGCGGTGGCCGAGATGAAGCGATTGATGGTGGAGGCTGCAGGCTGATGGCGTCGTCGGCCCCGCATGATCGTGGGCGCAGAGGGTGACAGGCGAACAGGCTACAGGATCGTTTGACCGATGAACGAACTGGAACAACGCATAGGCATCGAACAGGTAAGAGTGGGGCTGTACATCCGGCTGGACTCCTGGACGGATCATCCCTTTCTTTTCAGCAGCTTCAAGATTCGCAGCGAAAAACAAGTGCAGCAGTTGCGTTCCCTCGGGATTTCGCATGTGCTCTACGACAGCAGCAAGAGTGATTCGGTCCCCTTGCCGCCGCCCAAGGCGAGCGCGCCCCCACCGCCTCCCTCGCCGCCCGATCCGGAAATGGAGGCGATGTGGGCAGAAAAACGGAAACGGCGGGAACAGCTTTCGCGCCAGCGCGAGGCACTGGGGCGCTGCGAACGGCAATTTGCTGCCGGAGCTTCAACCGTCAAGTCGTTGTTGCGCAACCTTTTTTCCCGCCCGGATGAATCGGTCCAGCAGGCGCAGGCGCTGGTGTCGGATATGGTGGACTCGATGCTGGCAGACAAGGACGTTGCGCTGCATCTGGTGAATACCAAGGCGGGGGACGAAAACGCGTACTACCATGCCCTCAATGTCACGATGCTGTCGCTGGTGCTGGCCAAGGAAGCGCAACTGGGCGCCGAAGAAATGCGCGCGCTGGGACTCGGTACGCTGCTGCACGATATCGGCAGGGAAAAAATCCCCAGTCAGATTCTCCTGAATAAAGCCCCCTGGACGAAAGCCGAACTCAGTTTCTACCAGCAGCACGTGACGTATGGCGTCGACATGGCGCAACGCCTGCCGGGCATGCCTGCCGCTGCGCTGGACGTCATCGCCATGCATCATGAACTGCTCGACGGCAGCGGCTATCCGGGCAGGCTCGCAGGCGAGCAGATCGGACGGTTGGCCCGCATTGCCTGCATTGCCAATGCCTTCGACCATTACTGCAACCGCATCAATCCGGCGGAGTCCATGACGCCTGCCGAAGCCATTGCCTTCATGTTCAAGAAGGAACCGGGCAAATACGATCCGGTCTTGCTGCAGTTGTTCGTTCGCTGCATGGGGATCTATCCACCCGGTAGCGTCGTCCAGTTGAACAACGGCCAGATTGGTCTGATCATGAGCGTCAACCCGGGCCGGCTCTTGCACCCTTCGTTATTGATCTACGATCCCGATGTGCCCAAGGAAGAAGCCTTATGGCTGGACATGCGCGAAGCCCCCGAACTTTCCGTGGCCAAAACCTTGCGCCCTGCGGAACTGGATATGGCGGTGATCGCCTACCTCGACCCACGCACCCGCATCAGCTATTTCACCGAAAACAGCCTGTCGAACAATCGGCCGGCTTGAGGGGCGCCCTCCTCAGGCTGGCGTCTCGCCGCTTCCTTCTCAGGCGATGGCCCCCCTCAGCGCAGCAGTTTTTTCTTCAGCTTGAGGCGCATGTACAGCAACACGATGACCGCGACGGCACCCAGCAGGATGAGGGTGATGATATGAAGATTGCCGCGGATCGCCTGCTCGTTGTGTCCCAGGGTATACCCCAGCACGGCCAGGATGGTGACCCAGATTCCGGCACCGAGACTGGTGTAGAAGCTGAACACGGCAAGATTCATGCGCGCCAGTCCCGCCGGCAACGAGATGTACTGACGCACTGCGGGAATCAGCCGGCCAGTGAAGGTAGAAATGTGGCCATGCCGGGCAAAGAAGTCTTCCATGCGTTGCAAGGTGTGTTCCTTGATCAGCACGTATTTTCCGTAGCGCTGCAGAAAGGGCCGTCCCAGTTTCAGCGCGAGCCAGTAGTTGAATAGCGCGCCCGTCAGACTCCCGGCAATGCCGACCACGATGGCCAGCGCGAGGTTCATCTCGCCCTTGTAGGCGAGGTAACCGGCGGGAATCATCACCACTTCGCTGGGGAACGGGAAGAAACTCGATTCCAGCGCCATCATGAGGAAGATGCCGGGATAGCCCCAGGCACCGACGGTGTTGACGATGGTCTGAATGATTTCGTTGAGCATGAGGCGATGGGGCGAAGGAGTCGGGGACAGGATAGGGCGTCAGGTTTCAGGGCGTGCGCATTGATGTGCACATTCCCCGAATTCCCGTCACTCAAACGACGGCTTCTTCCTTCTTCTCCACCGGCTTGATGAAGTGCTCGCGCTTGACGCCGAACATCAGCAGCAGCGGCGAGGCGACCAGCACCGAGGAATAGATGCCGAACATGATGCCGATGGTGAGCGCCAGCGCGAAGTTGTGCAGTGCCTCGCCGCCGAAGAACAGCATCGACAGCACCATGATCTGCGTCGAGCCGTGGGTGATGATGGTGCGGCTCATGGTGCGGGTGATGGCGTCGTCAATGATGTCCGGGATGGTCGCGCCGCGCATCTTGCGGATGTTCTCGCGGATCCGGTCGAACACCACCACCGATTCGTTGACCGAGTAGCCGAGAATCGCTAGCACGCCCGCCAGCACGGTAAGCGTGAACTCCCACTGGAAGAAGGCGAATACGCCGAGGATGATGACGATATCGTGCATGTTGGCGAGCATCCCCGCCACCGCAAAGCGCCATTCGAAGCGGATCGCCAGATAGGCCATGATGCCGAAGGCGACCACCAGCAGCGCCAGGGCGCCGTTGTCGTAGAGTTCCTTGCCAACCTGCGGGCCGACGAAGTCGACGCGCTTCAATTCGAGCCCGGGGTTGGTGGCCGTCAGTGCGGCCATCACGCGGTTGCTGGTTTCCGCGGCATTGCTGTCGCCTTTGTTGGGCAGGCGGATCAGGACGTCATGGCTGGTTCCGAAAGTCTGCACCGATACTTCGATCAGGCCGGTTTTTTCCAGTACCGTCCGGATGGCCGGCAAATCAGCGGGCTGGCTGGTGCGCACTTCCATGACGGTGCCGCCCGTGAAGTCGACGCCCAAATTCAGGCCCTTGTCCCACAGCGCCCAGACCGCAAAGAGAAAGGTGAGAAGCGAAATCGCCGTCGTCACCTTCCCCCAACTCATGAAGGGGATGTTCTTCTTGAAGGGGAAAAATTCCAGCATGGCGTTGCCCTTAGATGGAGACCTTGGCCAGCCGCGCCTGGCGGCCATAGGTGAGATTGACCATGGCGCGCGACACGGTGACGGCGCTGAACATGGAAGTGAGGATGCCCAGACACAGGACGACCGCAAAGCCGCGCACCGGGCCGGAGCCCAGCCAGAACAGGGCGACGCCGGCGATCAGTGTGGTGAGGTTGGAGTCGAGAATGGTGCCCCAGGCGCGGTCGTAGCCGGCGTGGATCGCAGCCTGTGGCGTGGCGCCGTTGCGTAGTTCCTCACGGATGCGCTCGTTGATCAGCACGTTGGCGTCGATCGCCATGCCGAGCGTGAGTGCGATGCCGGCCAGGCCGGGCAGGGTCAGCGTGGCCTGCAGCATCGACAGCAGTGCGACCAGGAAGATGCCGTTGATGGCGAGCGCAATCGACGAGAAGAGACCGAAAACGCGATAGTAGAACACCATGAACAGCGTGACGGCCAGGAAGCCCCACAGGTTGGAGCGGAAGCCCTTGCTGATGTTTTCCGCACCCATGCTGGGTCCGACGGTGCGCTCTTCCACGATCTGCATCGGGGCAGCCAGCGCGCCGGCGCGCAGCAGCAGGGCGATGTCCGATGCCTCTTGGGCGGATTCCATGCCGGTGATCTGCACCCGGCCGCCGCCGATTTCCTCGCGGATGACTGGCGCGGTGATGGCCTCGGCCACGCCCTTTTCGATCAGCAGGATGGCCATGCGCTTGCCGACGTTTTCGCGGGTCACGTCCTTGAAGATGCGGGCGCCTTTGCCGTCCAGGTTGACGTGGACAGCCGCCTGGCCGCTGGTGCTTTCAAAGCCGGGCGAAGCATCGGTGATCGAATCGCCGGTCAACACCACGTCCTTCTTCACGGCGATTTTCCCGCCATCGCGGCTGGTTACGATGTCGTCGCCGTACGGCGTCTGGCCCTGCTGAATGGCCGTCGGGTCGGCCTGTTCGTCGACCATGCGGATTTCCAGCGTGGCGGTGCGGCCCAGGATCTCCTTCGCCTTGGCGGTGTCCTGCACGCCAGGCAATTGCACTACGACGCGGCTGTCCCCCTGCTGCTGAATGACGGGTTCGGCCACGCCGAGTTCGTTGACGCGGTTTCTGAGCGTGGTGATGTTTTGCTGCAGGGAGCGTTCTTTCTCCTTGGTTTCGGCTTCCGGCTTCAGGCGTGCGGTCAGGGTAAAGCCTTCGGCCTCATCTTCCGGGGTGAACACCAGATCGGGGAATGCCGTGCCCAGCTTGTTTATGGCGGCATCACGCTGGTCGCGCGTGGCGAAATGCACGGTCACGGCACTGCCTTCGCGACTGATGCGCCCGTAGCGGATCTTGTCGCTGCGAAGTTCGGAGCGGAAATCATTCTGGTAACGGTTGGCCGCTTTTTCTAGTGCAGCTTTCATGTCGACCTCGAGCAGGAAGTGCACGCCGCCGCGCAAGTCCAGGCCGAGATACATCGGCAGCGCGTGAATCGACGAGAGCCAGGCGGGCGAGGCCGACACCAGATTGAGCGCGACGGTATAGCGTCCGCCCAGGCTGTTTTGCAGCACGTCCTTGGCCTTGATCTGCTCGTCAGTCGTGCCTAATCGCACCTTGATGCTGTTTCCTGACAGTTCCACGCCCTGATAGCCCAGGTTGGCCGCTTTCAGCGAGGACTCCACCTGGCCCAGCAGGGTGGAGTCGACCTTTTCAGTGGTGCGCACGGGGGAAATCTGCACCGCAGGCACTTCGCCAAAAAAATTGGGCAGGGTGTAAAGGAAGGAGACCACCAGCGTGATGCCGATGAGCACATATTTCCAGAGCGGGAAGCGGTTCATGTCAGAAGGGGTCAGGGGTCAGGATTCAGGGACAGGGGACGGGGAGCCGGCGTTGCGCCTTCCCCGCCCCCTCGGTTTTACAGGCCTTTGATCGTGCCCTTGGGCAGCAGCGTCTGCACCGACTGTTTCTGCACGTGGGTAATGACGCCGTCGGCAATTTCCAGCGACACGAACTGGTCGCCGATCTTGACGATCTTGCCAGCCTGGCCGCTGGCAGTGACGACTTCGTCGCCCTTGGCCAGCTCCGACAGCATTTTCTTCTGTTCCTTGGCGCGCTTCATCTGCGGGCGGATCAGCATGAACCAGAACAGGATGAAGATGATGATGAGCGGAAGAAACTGCTCAAACCCCGGGTTGGCTGCGGCGGCGGCTTGTGCGTGGGCGAGTGAAATCATGGGTAAAAGCTCCGAATCAAGGCAGTTCAGTTAAAACCACGGGATTCTACCATCCGTGCGTTTGCATCTCGTGAAACCGGGCCGTGAAGTCGGCAAAGCGGTGCGCCTCAATCGCCGCGCGCATCTCGGCCATCAGCCGGTGGTAGTAGTGCAGGTTGTGGATCGTCGCCAGCCGCGCGCCGAGGATTTCGCCGGCACGGATCAGATGATGCACATAGGCGCGGCTGAAATGGGTGCAGGTGTGGCAGTCGCATTCGTCGTCGATCGGCGCGGTGTCGGTTTTCCAGCGCGCGTTGCGGATGCGCATCTCGCCGCGCCGGGTGAACAGGATGCCGTGGCGCGCGTTGCGCGTCGGCAGCACGCAGTCGAACTGGTCGATGCCCTGGGCCACGGCCGCGACGAGGTCGGACGGCGTGCCCACGCCCATTAAATAGCGCGGCTTGTCGGCCGGCAGCTGCGGCGCGGTGTGGGCGAGGATGCGCGTCATGTCGTCCTTGGGTTCGCCCACCGAGAGGCCGCCGATGGCGTAGCCGTCGAAGTCCATGGCAATCAGCTCGCGCGCCGATTCGTCGCGCAGGCCTTCGTACATGCCCCCCTGGACAATGCCGTACAGCGCGTTCGGGTTGCCGGCGTGCGCCGCCTTCGAGCGCGCCGCCCAGCGCAGCGAAAGCCGCATCGAATCGGCGGCCTCGCGTTCGGTGGCAGGGTAGGGCGTGCACTCGTCGAAGATCATCACGATGTCGGAATTCAGTGTGCGCTGGATCTGCATCGATATTTCCGGCGTCAGGAACAGCTTGTCGCCGTTGATCGGCGAGGCGAATTTCACGCCGTCCTCGGTGATCTTCCTGAGCTTGCCCAGGCTGAACACCTGGAAGCCGCCTGAATCGGTGAGGATGGGCTTGTCCCAGCCCATGAAGCGGTGCAGCCCGTCGAATTTTTCGATCACCTCCAGCCCCGGCCGCAACCAGAGGTGGAAGGTGTTGGACAGCACCATCTCGAAGCCGATGTCGGTGAGTTCGGCTGGCGACATCGCCTTCACCGTGCCGTAGGTGCCCACCGGCATGAACACGGGCGTCTGCACAGTGCCGTGCGCGAGCTGAAGCTGGCCGCGGCGTGCGCCGCCGTCGGTGGCGAGGAGGTCAAATTTCATGCGGGAGGGGACTTCTCTAAAAACATCGCGTCGCCATAACTGAAGAAGCGGTAGCGCTCGGCAATGGCGTGAGCGTAGGCGACGCGGATGGTGTCCACGCCGGCAAACGCCGAGACCAGCATCAGCAGCGTGGACTTGGGTAAATGGAAATTGGTGATGAGCGTGTCGACCACCTTGAATCGATAGCCCGGCGTGATGAAGATGTCGGTTTCGCCGGAGCCCGCGTGCAATTTTCCGGACTGCGCGGCCGCCTCCAGTGCGCGCAGGCTGGTGGTGCCCACCGCCACCACGCGGCCGCCGCGCGCATGCGTTTCGCGGATCGCGTCGACGGTCGCTGGCGGAATCGTGTAGCGCTCGCTGTGCATCTTGTGCTCGGCCACGTCGTCCACCCGCACCGGCTGGAAGGTGCCGGCGCCGACATGCAGCGTCACCCGCGCCGTGCGGATACCTTGTTGCTGGAGCGTATCCAGCATCGCGTCGTCGAAATGCAGGCCGGCCGTCGGTGCGGCCACCGCGCCCGGCTCGTTCGCGTAGACAGTCTGGTAGCGCGCCTCGTCGTCTGCGGTCGGCGTGTGTTCGATGTAAGGCGGCAGCGGCAACCGGCCGAACTGGTCCAGAACATCCAGCACCGGGCGCGGAAAGCGCAGCTGCGTCAGGTCGTCCTGCCGTGCCAGCACCTCAAGGAGGGTGTCGTCGGAAAGATGAATGTGCGAACCTGGCTTGGGCGCGTGGCTGGCGCGGATGAAGGCCAGCGCCTCGAATTCGCCCGTTACCCGTTCCACCAGCAGTTCGACCTTGCCGCCGGAGTCCTTCTGGCCGAACAGCCGCGCCTTGATCACGCGCGTATCGTTCATCACCAGCAGATCGTCCGGCCGCAGCAGCGCAGGCAGCTCGCTGAACCAGCGGTCGTGCAGCGTACCGGATGCCTCGACGTGCAGCAGCCGGCTGCCGCCGCGTACCGCGGGCGGAAACTGGGCGATCAGGTCGGCAGGGAGATCGAAATCGAAATCGGCAACACGCATGGGGCGCGATTATAACGGTCGCCTTGCGGCAGGCTGCCCGATTCGGCGATAATGCGCGGCTTCTGTTGCCGGACGCGTTCGCGCCCGGCCCCTTTGCCGGGATGGCGGAATCGGTAGACGCAGCGGATTCAAAATCCGCCGGTGGTAACACTGTGGGGGTTCGAGTCCCCCTCCCGGCACCAATGACTTCTACCATTCTTTCCGTCTTGGCGCCTGTAGATGCAGCGGGGACATTGGCAGGAATCTGTTGCTAGTGGAATGGTTTCTCAAGCGCATCCAAGACGGGTGCGCAAACGTAAAAACGTCCCCACTGGCGCCCGCTGACCTCCTTGAGTATCTTCTTTTCCTCCAGCACGCTGATGGCGGCTTTCGCTGTGGGATGGGTCTTGTTGAGCACCTTGGCTCCGCGGCCTATGGTCATGTACGGATTGACGAAAAGTTCGTCGATCAGGCCAAGGGCATTCGGCTTGTCTCGTAATTGGCTTCGGTATTGCTCCCGCAGGCGGTGTAGTTCCTTTGACTGCTGTCCGGCCTCGGTGGCGATTTCTGTCACGCCTTGGAGAAAAAATCGTATCCAAGGTACCCAGTCGCCGTGTGTACGTACGCGCTGTAACAAATCGTAATAGTCCCCCTTGTGGGCGTCGATGAACGCGGAGAGGTAAAGCAAGGGCTCTGACAATCGCCCTCTCTGCATGAGGAAGAAGGTAATCAGCAGACGCCCGACACGTCCATTCCCATCGAGAAAAGGGTGGATGGTTTCAAACTGGACGTGCATCATCGCGCACTGGATTAGGTCGGGTATCACGTCTTGTGAATGCAGAAAATTTTCCCAGTCCCCCAGGCAGTCCATCAACACTTCAACCGGCGGTGGGACAAATGCCGCAGTCATCGGTGTGCTCCCGGCTGGCCCAATCCAGTTCTGTGATCGCCGAAATTCGCCTGGGGTCGCTTTTTCTCCCCGAACGCCGTCCATGAGCTCGGCGTGAATTTCCCGGATGAGTCTGAGCGAGAGCGGTAGTGTTTCCAGTCGCTGGACGCCAAACTCCAACGCTCGGACGTAGTTGCGAACTTCCTTGACGTCGTCGCTGGGCGCTCTTGCTTGGCCGTCTTCAATCTCATCGATCAGGAGGTCAGAAAGGCTGGCCTTTGTGCCTTCGATGCGGGACGATAGAACCGCCTCCCGCTTGATGTAGGGCGAAATTAACAGGTGAGGGTTCGGTAACTGGCCGCCAAGGCCTGATAGTTCCGAGAGTGCCGCGTCGGCTTTTGAGAGCGCCAGGGCGAGCGGCATATCGAAGTTGATAGGCGGTGGCAACGGGTTCGGCACAAAAGCCAGGTAGCCCTGAGGGGTATCTACCAGTCGGCCGCTTGTCGTGTCAGCAAAGTCTTTTCGATTCATTGGATTAGAGACGAGAGCCCAGAATATTTTCAAACCATTGTAGGCTTTGAAAGAAATTGGTCAATTTTTTTCAAAGCCATTTGGGGTTTGAAAATTCTTTGTTCCGACAACTTCTACAATTTGTGAGGAGCCAACGTAATGACGCGGTTTTCCGCAGGCTGAGAAAATGCCCTTTGTAGAAGGGCATTTTGCTAGTGACTTGTTTTAACTAGCTTCCCGCCAAGCCTCAAAATCCGCCGGTGGTAACACTGTGGGGGTTCGAGTCCCCCTCCCGGCACCAGTAGAGACGTGGGTTTTCTGAGTCGCCCGCGTTTCCGGGGTTCTGAACCTCGCTTTCCAGACGCGGTCGAGACCCCATCAACTCCTACCGGCGTCACGCATTTCCAACGTCAAAACGACATGGGCGTGCCGGGCCCATATCCAGGCGAACGTCAGTTTCTCGGCAATCAGCCAACATCCGCTTTGGCCAGGAAGCGGGGGCTATGCCTATTCCCCGTCAAGTCGTTCTCACAGGCCGACCCATGGATCGTGGATTGCGCTTGTTTGGGGTGCGGTCGATCGACTCGTAAGCATCATGTAAGTAAACACAGATTAGGCTGGACATTGGCGGGATACCTTGTTTCCAGGGGTGTTCTATAAGAGCAGCGGTGGCTGAATTTGACAAATTGACGAGGATCCGATGAAGGAAAACAGCATGGAAACTGCACAAAGGCCGTTTCTGACTAGTTTGCCGGGAGCGGAGATCCGCGAATTTCCTTACAGGCACTGGCTACTGGACCACTGCCTGCCGGAAGACGTCATCGATGCCATCATCAATCTACCCATCGCGCCCGTCCACATCGGAAATACGAAGGGAAAACGGGATACGCACAATAAGACACGGGTTCTGTTCAGCGAGGCCAATCGCAAGCAGTACAAGGTGATGGACGAATTGGCCCGGGCATTCCAGTTCCAGGAGACGGTGGACGCGCTGAAAGAGGCCACGGGTGCCCTCCTTTCCGACACGTCACTGCGTATCGAGTATTGTCAGGACACGGATGGATTCTGGCTGGAACCGCATACCGATATAGGCGTAAAGCGGTTCACCCTGCTGATCTATCTCAACAGGGAGCCGGAAGGAGCGGATTGGGGGACGGACATCTACGCTGACCCCCACACGCACGTGGGACGTGCCCCGGCGGGCTTCAATTCGGGTTTCATTTTCGTTCCAAGCGACAAGACCTGGCATGGTTTCGAGAAGCGTCCAATCAATGGTGTGCGGAAATCCCTGATCATCAACTACGTCACTCAGGATTGGCGCAGCCGCGAGGAATTGTCCTTCCCTGATGTGGTGGTGCGGTAAGTCCGCAGACAATGAATGGCGCGCGCACCCTCTGCTGGGCGATGACAACCGGGGAAGCGGGTATGGTGAGCCAGGCGAATGGCCTGGCCCAGGCGCTTGGATTGCCTTTTGTGGCGAAAGCTGTCCAGCCTGGAATTCCTTGGCGCTGGCTGCCTGGCCATTGGGCGGCCCGGCTGGGTGTGTTGTCGAACCTGAAACCGGAGGACGGCATCTCGCCTCCATGGCCGGATATCCTCATCACCTGCGGACGGCGTTCCGTTGCCGTCGCCCTTGCGATCAAGCGGGCGAGCGGTGGTCGAACTTTCACGGTACACATCCAAGACCCACGCGTGCCGCCCGGCTATTTCGACATGGTCGTACCGCCGGAACATGACGGAGTCGTCGGCGAGAACGTCTTCCCGACATCAGGTGCGTTACACAGGCTGACGAGGGAAGGGCTGTCTCAAGCCGCGGAGCATTTTCGTGACCGTTTCTCATCGGTCAGAAGGCCCCTCGTGGCGGTGCTCATCGGGGGGCAATCCAAGGCCTACGACCTCACCGCCAGTCGCATGGAGAAACTGGCTGGGCAACTGCTGGAACTCACCACGCGCCACGGCGCAGGTCTTGTGGTGACAACTTCGCGACGCACCGGAAAAGAGAACGAAGCCATCTTGCGGCGTATTCTCGCCGATACCGATGCCCAGATCTGGGACGGGACCGGGGAGAACCCTTACGTTGGCATGCTAGGCAGTGCGGACTACATCGTCGTCACCGAAGATTCCGCCTCCATGGTTTCCGAGGCTTGCTTCACAGGCAAGCCGGTTTATGTGGCCAGGATGGAAGGGGGCTCCAAGCGCTTCGATGCGATGCATCGACAATTCCTGGCATCCGGCTATACGCGAATGTTTGAAGGGAATCTGGAGCATTGGGATTCCCAGCCTCTCGACGAAACCCGACGCATTGCAGCGATCGTACGAGAACGCACGGCCAGTCACGACTGCAAGGGTTCGAATCGATAATTGTCCAGGGACCGCCCGTATGGCTAAGATCTGCCGGCCTCGCCTCGTCCCACGCGGCGCAGCAGGTGCCGAATGCTATAGTACGCCGGCTTGGCACGACCCTCTGCATCGAACAGCAACGCCGCACCGCGACCGGGAAAGAATTCCGGTATCCACGAATAACGATCGGTCGCCCCCCAGGTGGAGAAGCTGCGGCACTGCGGCACCGCCAGGCAGGCCTGCAGCATGGCGCCATACAGCACAGCCTGTTTCCTGAGCGTCACCCGGCTTGCCGGCAGCTGGAGCATCACGTCCATTTCAGTGATGTCGGTCTGCAGCCCGAGCGCGGCCAAGCGCTTCATGTTGAGGCGCACGTCCTCGGAGCGTGGCGCGTCGTTCAGGCTCACGTGCATTTGCAGGCCCACGGCGTCGATCGGGACGCGGCGCATGCGCAGGTCGGCCACCAGCGTGTAGATGCCGTCCGATTTGGCGCCGGCGCCTTCGCCGCCGTAGTCGTTGTAGCGCAGGCGCGCCTGCGGGTCGGCCGCGTGCGCCCAGCGGAATGCCAGGGCCAAATAGTCCGGGCCGATGCCACGCGACCAGAAGGTCTCGCGCGGCGTGCCGTCTTCGCCGACCGCTTCGGCCGCTACGTCCCATGAGGCCACGCGTCCGCGATAGCGGGCGACGACGGTCTGGATGTGCTCGCGCAGGATGGCCTTCAGTTCGTCGGAGCTGAAATGGCCCTGCGTCAGCCAGTCCGGCAGTTGCTGGTCCCACACCAGCACATGGCCGTTCACCTGCATGGCGTGCGCTTCGGCGAATGCGACGAGGGCATCCGCCTGTGTGAAGTCGAAGCGGCCGCGTTCGGGCTGGATGACGGAGAATTTCATCGCGTTCTCCGGCGTGACGAGGTCGAACTCGCGCGCCAGTAGTTTGGAATAGGCGGCGTCCGTGCCCAGGGCCTCGACGTTCACGGCGGTGCCGAAGCGGATCCCGGCCGTGTGCGCCAGGTTGCGCATGCCGTCGGCGGCAAGGGCGAAGGTGGCCGTGGTGCACGCGACGGCGGCCGTGATCGCCATGAGGGTGATACGCCAGGGCATGTCAGTAGCCGCGCAACGCGGCGGCCCCGGCCCACTGGGTGACGAAGCCCGGGACGGGTGGCGGCAAGGGCGGCCGCAGGCCGGCCTGGCGGGCCCAGCCCTCGAGCCAGGATTCGCCTTGTGCGCCGTTGGTCCCCAGGGGGGAGATGTAGGCGGGATCCTTGAGCGCGTCGTCCAGCGTGACGAAGCGGTAGCCCCGTTGCCTGAGCATGGCGGCGAGCGCGTCGAAGTGATCTGCGTTGAGCGAATTGGCGTGCAGCACCAGTACGTGGGCGATGGGGCGGCCGAACAGGTCGAGCGCCAGCTGCTCGGCCTGCGCGAACACCGTCTGCATGTAGGGCACGTAGGCGTCGCCGATGCGGCGTGCCGCGGCCTCGTCGCCTTGTGCCTGCGCCCGGGCATAGGCGGCGGCGAACACCCATTCCGGGCTGTTCACGGTCACGGGAGCCACGATATAGCCGTGCGTCGTCAGGAAATCCCGGAAGGCCGCGCGTACTTCGGGGGTCGTCCCCTGATGCAGGAACGGATGGCGGAACCAGCGCAGGGTCTTGCCTTCGCGCTGCATGAGGGGTCGGGTCACGGTTTCGCCCTGCAGTAGATCGGCCTCGAACGCGGCGAGCGGGATGCGGTTGAGCGAGGGATGTGAATAGGTATGGTTGCCGAGCTCGAAGCCGGCCTGCAGCCACGTGCGCAGCAGGCCGATCCGAACCGCATCCGGGGTGCCGTCGCGAGCCAGTTTCGACTCGTTGACGAAACCGACTGCGGGTACGTGCTCGGCCTGCAGGCTGTGCAGCAGGCGGGTGGTCATGGTCTCGAGATAGCCGTCGTCCTCGGTCGGTACCGCGGCAAAGGGCAGGTCGTCGAAGGTGACCGCTACGGTGCGGTCCGGCGGCGGCGCGGCCGACGCGGCGAAAGGGAGCAGGCAGAGAAGGAAAAACAGCCGGCGTGTCATGTTGCCCAAGAGCGACGCATGCCGGAGAGAGTCGCCTGGCTGGACGCGACTTAGAAACGGCGTGTCAGGCCGAGTTCGAACGTGCGCGAGCGGTAGCCCGCCGTGGGGCCGCCGCCATAGCTGGAAAAGCCGGCCTTCACGTCGAGGAACCAGTCCCGGTACAGGCCGAAGAAACCTTCCGCCACGATGTCGCCGCCGCGGCGGAAGCCGGATTGGGTGTTGTCCTTGTAGGGACCGTAGCTGACGGCCACGCTCACGCCGTCGTCGTCGCTGATCTTCCAGTAGGTGAAGGCGGTCAATGCGTAGCGTTGATAGAGGGAAGGGGCGTAGTAGCCGTTACCTGGGTCCCGGTCGAAACCGAACCAGCGGCCGCTCACGCCGAGGTCCAGGTTCAGGCGCTGTGTGCGCAGGATGGCGCGGCGCGGCGCAAGCTCGGCCTCCCAGCGGTCGTTGCCGTCGGAGAAGGTGTCGTAGGCGAGGCGGCCGGCGACGGTGTAGCGCAGGTCGGAGGTCCAGGTCGCGTCGAGGGTATTGGCACGGCGTTCGATGCCGAGTGCCGCGGCGCGTGGCGACACTGCAAACAAGTCCTGGCGGCGCGACAGCCGCAGGGCAAGCTCGTCCCTCGGTTGCAGGTCGGCGCCGAGTTCGTAGAGGAAGCGGCTGTCGCCCGTGGCCGTGCCGCCGCCGATCTGCGCGTCGAGCGACAGCCTGGGCGACATGCGGTGCTGGACGCCCAGCCAGGCGCGGTTGTAGCCGACGGTGGTGCCGCCGTCCGGCCTGGCGTAGGGGCTACCGGCTTTCGTATCGATCGATTGGCGGTCGGTTCCGCCGAACAGGCGGGTTTCGGGGTTGATGACGTATTCGCCCGCCAGCCCGGCATGGCGGAGCGTGATGTTGTCGGAGGCCGACTCGTAGCCCAGATTGAGGGTGGCGTTGGATCGCAGCGGCGTGTAGATGAAGCGGGTCAGGTCGGCGGTTTCCTTGCTGTCCAGGCGCAGACGCGCGACATCGGCAAGGCTCGCCAGCGCTTCGCGCGGGCGATGGGCGTAATGCAGGGCGATGGTGCGGGTGTAGCCCAGTTCGTAGTCGTCGCGCAGTTCCGGCTCGAGCGCCGTGATGAGGTCGAGGGCGGGCGTCGGCCGTTCCGCCCAGGCCAGCACGCGTGCCTTCTGCTTGCGGTAGGCAAGGTTGTCGCCGAAGCGTGTCTTGTAGGCTTCCAGCAGTTCCATCGCACGCGCGTAGTCGCCCAGTTCGGTGACGACGACGATGTATTCCATCGACGCGGTGGCCACGCCGGGCTGCCTGGCCAGGTAGTCGCGATAGGCGCGTGCCGAGTCGTCCAGCTGGCTGCGCCAGTAATGCACGCGGGCGATGCCGAGGCGTGCCCCGGGATCGTCCGGCGCGATCGCGAGGATGCGCCGGTAGCTGTCCAGCGCCGTAGCGTAGTCGCTGCGCCAGGCGGCGATGTCGGCGCGGCTGCGCAGGTACTCGAGGTTCGTCGGGTCGAGCACCACCGCGTGTTCGATGGCGTCCGCTGCGTCGCTGGCTTCCTTGTCGGTGGAATAGCTCTGCGCCAGGCGGTAGAACAGGGCATGATCCTGCGGAGCGAGGCGGGCCGCTTCCTTGAGTGCGGCCGACGCGGCCGCGGGATGGTTGCCCAAGGCATAGAGATCGGCCATGCGCAGCCAGTATTCCTTGCTCGTGCCGAAGCGCTGGCGGTAGAGCGCGTCGTATTCCTGGACGGCCTGGGTGTCGCCGCGCTCGGCTTCCAGTTCCATGTACTCCAGCATCACGTCCTTGTCCTGTGGACGCTGCGTCAGGTAGGTGCGGTAGCGCGGCACGGCGGCGTCCTTCTTGCCGCTGCGGGCGCTGGCCCGGGCGAGACCGAGCAGGGCATCGGCATCCTGGGGCGTCGCGGCAAGGATGCGTTCGAAGCTGTCGGTCGCCACGGCGTAATAGCCGGTCCACAGGGCGATTTCGCCGCGCGCGCGCAAGTAGGTCGGATTGCCCGGGTCGAGTTCGACGGCTTGCGCGATGGCGGCCAGCGCGCTCGGACCTTTCTGGATGGCGGCATAGGCCTGCGAAAGCTTGTAGTGCAGGCGGGCGTCCATGGGCGCGTAGTGCGTTGCCTCACGCAGGGCTTCGGCGGCCCCGGCGGGATCGTTGAGCCGGGTGGCGCGAATGTCGGCGATGCGTTCCCACAGATTCGCCTGCGCGGGGTTGGCTGCCAGGGCTTGCTGATAGATGCCCACTGCGTCGCCCCATTGACCCTGCATCTCGGCACGCAGGCCGGCGTCGGGGACGGGCTGCGCAGCTGCCGGCAGCGATGCCGCCGCGAGACAGGCCAGAGCGAGGATCGGAAGCAATTTCATTTGCGCCACCGCCGGTTACGGAAGATCCACAGGTCGGCGGCGAAGCGGCCGATCGTGACGAGATCGAACAGTAGCACGGCATAACGCAGCGGCATCACCAGCAGGCTCTTGAAGAAATATTCCAGCCGGTGTCCCTTGGCCACCGTGACCAGGATGCTGGTGCCGACGGCGGTTTCCGCAATGAGCGTGATCGCCAGCGGCTCCCACAGTTGCAGCAGGATCATGATCAGTAGCGCGGTCGGAAACGCCACTTTCTCGAACGCCGACATGAACAGCACCCAGCCGATCGGACGGCCGTATTTGCGCGTGTAGTCGGCGCCAAAGGGCTGGCGGTACTGTTCGAAATGCACGCGTTTGTCGGCGTGGTTTCCTGTCACTTTGGCGGCTTCCTTCTTCTTGTGGCGGTAGCGCTTGAAGGCCTTGAACGGGCTGCGCATCAGGTCGTCGAAATAGTAGCAGCTCTGCAGGAAGGACGAGGACCACAGATAGATCTGCCCCGGCACCCGGCCGACTTCCGGCTCCTGCGAGCGGGCGTAGACGTCAGTCACCTGGATGTTGCGGTAGCCGTTGTCGTTCATGGCGAAGCCGATGAAGATGTCTTCCGAATTGGTGAGATCGTCGCCCAGGATCGGCTCGTAGCGGTCGAACACGATGGTCTTCAGCACGCTGCGGCGGTAGGCCACGGCGCATCCCACCGGATTGAGAATGCTGCCGAAGAAGGTCACCTGCCCCAGGTACACGAATTTCTGCAGGAAGTAATACAGCACGTCGCGGTACATATTGGTGATGCCACGCTGCAGGTGGTGGAACCAGCCTACCTTGGGATAGATGGTGGCTTCGGGATGGGATTTGAGAAAGGTTTGCAGCGCCTCGGTCTTCAGCATGGCGTGGCGGTCGCGGTCGCGCAGTGGCAACACGGTGCCGCAGGCGCTGGCGATGCCGGCGCCCTTGTAGAGCTCCTCGACCACGCGGTCGATGTAGTTGTCCGACTCCAGCACGGTGTCGCCGTCGAGAATGAACTCGACGTCGGAATCGAATTCGCGCGACTGGCGCTTCAGGGTCGGCGTCTTGCCGATCGAGTGCGCGCGCCGGATCGTGATCAAGTCCATGCCGTTGAGGGCACAGAAGGTCTGGGCATATTCGACCGTGCGATCATGGCTGCCGTCGTCGATCAGGATGATGCGCGTGGGCTTGCGGGTCTGACGCGCCAGCGCGGCCAGGCACAGGGGAATGTTGCTTTCCTCGTTGAAGGCGGGGATCACGACATCGACGGTGGCCTCGCGCCAATCCTCGGCCGGATTGGGAAGGGTCTTGTCCGGTCCGTGGGCCAGGCCGATGAGGCTCAGCACCGTGTTCGGGCTGAGGATGAAATAAGGGGTCGTGGCCATGGGCGTCTATATTTAGGCGACGCGCCGGATCTTCTCGGATTCGCGCGCGATCAGGTCGTCAAGGGTGTCGTTCAGCTTCCATTCCGGTTCGAATCCGGTGAGCGCCCGCAGTTTGTTGAGCACCGGACGCCGATGTGTGACGTCCTCGAACTCCTCGCCGTAGGCATCCTTGTAGGAGATGTAGTGCAGTGGCGAGCTGCTGTGCGCGCGTTGCACGATCAGCGAGGCCAGGTCGTGGATGGAGATCTCCTGGTCGTTGCCGACGTTCACCACCTCGCCCCAGGCCGCCGGGCAGCCGGCGAGGCGATCCAGTGCCACCACGGTGTCGCGTACGTCGCAGAACGAGCGTGTCTGGTTGCCTTCGCCGTAGACGGTGAGCGGCTCGTTGTTGACCGCCTGCCTGACGAAACTGGGCACCACCATGCCGTAATGCCCGACCTGGTTGGGGCCGATGGTGTTGAACAGCCGCGCGACCACGATATTCAGGCCGTATTTGCGGGCATAGGAGAAGGCGAGGAACTCGTCCGCCAGCTTGGTCACGGCATAGGCCCAGCGCAGGCGGCCGGCGGAGGGCAGTACGATGTAGTCGATCTCGGAGAAACTGCTGCTGGTGTTGAAGCCATACACCTCCGAAGTCGAGGCGATGATGACCTGCGGGTTCCATCCTCCTTGCTGGATGGCGCGCAGGATCCGTTCGGTGCCGGTCATGTTGGTCGCCATCACGGCCACCGGGTCCTCCAGTACCTTTTTCACGCCGACGACCGCGGCCATGTGGTAGATGCGATCGGCCCAGGCGACGGCTTTGTCGAGGCCATTCCAATGCAGGATGTCGGCCTCGGCAAAGCGGAAGGCAGGGTTGCCGCGGAAGGGGTCGATGTTCGTAAGCGAGCCCGTGCTCAAATTGTCGACGACATAGACCTGGTCGCCCAACGACAAATGGTGCTCTGTCAGATGCGATCCGATGAATCCTGCGCCGCCCGTGATCAAAACATGCATGTTCCACCTCTCCGAGTTTTCGGCATCCACTGCCGAACGATTAACAGGACGGCTGTGCGGTCCACGATCAAGGCCCAGTAAAAACAATGAGTTGTCTTTTTTTATTGGAAGGCCTGGCCGCCAGCATTGTGCCTATTCATGGTGCAGCAAGGAGCGTACCAATCCGTGCGCATGTAGATAGATCGCTTCAAGGGCACTTTTTGGGTGCATGCTCGTCCCTGTCTTATGGCGGCATCGAGGATTCGGGGCGCATTTTTGGGGCGGCATGTTGGCCTGTCATGTGCCCATCACCAATTTTTCCTATGGTTAATCAAGTGATGACATTTTTCTTGTCGTCAGTGGCACAGCCGTTGCTTGATGACGATCGGGCGGCATCGAATGCCATAGCCAAATGGCGTGGCCCATTCCGGTAGGGAGAAACACTGCATGGCATCATCAGTATTCGCGAAAGAGAAACAGGATGAGGTGACGGGACCGCTGCATCGCCCGGTCTGTCTTCAGTTGAAAGCGCATCAGACCATCATGGCGGCGGCCCATATGCGCGACCTATTCGCAACCGATCCGGCGCGCTTCGAGCGGTTCTCGCTGCAGGTCGGCGAGTTGTTGCTGGATTATTCGAAGAACCGCATCACCGACGAGACCATGGGTCTGCTGGTTCGGCTGGCCGAGGAGGCGGACGTGGCCGGCTGGCGCGACCGCATGTTCAGCGGCGACAAGATCAACAACACCGAGAATCGCGCGGTCCTGCATGTGGCCCTGCGCAACCGCAGCAATCATCCGGTCGTCGTCGACGGCGAAGACGTGATGCCCAGGGTGAACGCGGTGATCGAGCGCATGGGCGCCTTCGCCGAGCGGGTGCGCAGCGGCGAGTGGCGCGGCTACACCGGCGAGCGCATCACCGATGTCGTCAACATCGGCATCGGTGGTTCCGACCTCGGCCCGCAGATGGTCTACCAGGCATTGAAGCCGTACCGCCATCCGCGTCTGAAGGTGCATTTCATCTCCAACATCGACGGCGCGCATGTGAAGGAGGCGCTGGAGACGCTGAATCCGGAAACGACGCTGTTCATCGTGTCGTCCAAGACCTTCACCACGCAGGAGACGATGACCAACGCACACTATGCGCGTGCGTGGTTCCTGGCGCAGTCGCAGGCAGAGAAGCACATCGCACGGCATTTCGTGGCGGTGTCGACCAACCGCGACGGGGTCGTCGCTTTCGGTATCGATCCCGCCAACATGTTCGAATTCTGGGACTGGGTGGGCGGACGCTATTCGCTGTGGTCGGCGATCGGGCTGTCGATCGTGCTGGCGGTGGGCGCAGAGCGCTTCGTCGAGCTACTGGAGGGCGCCCACGCCATGGACGAGCATTTTCGCCATGCGCCGCTGGCTGCCAACATGCCGGTCATCCTGGCGTTGCTGGGCGTGTGGTACAACAACTTCTTCGGTGCCGAGTCGCACGCGATCCTGCCGTATGACCATTACCTGCGCAGCCTGCCGGCCTACCTGGAGCAGGCCGACATGGAAAGCAACGGCAAATCGGTCGACCGCGACGGCAACATCGTTGACTACCCCACCGGCGCGATCGTCTGGGGCGCCACCGGCATCAATGGCCAGCACGCGTTCTACCAGCTGCTGCACCAGGGCACCAAGATCATCCCGGCCGATTTCATCGTGTCGGTCGAATCGCACACCGAATTGCAGGAACATCACGACATCCTGATCGCCAACTTCCTCGCGCAGACCGAGGCGCTGATGCGCGGCCGCACGCGCGAGGAGACGCAGGCGCAGACCGGGCAGTTCGTGTCGCACAAGGTGTTCGACGGCAACCACCCCAGCAACGCGATCCTGTTGCAGAAGCTGACGCCGCATGTGCTCGGTATGCTGATCGCACTGTACGAGCACAAGATCTTCGTGGAAGGCGTGATCTGGAATCTCAATTCCTACGACCAGTGGGGCGTGGAACTCGGCAAGCAGCTGGCCAGTCGCATCCTGCCCGAGTTGCATGCCGACGCACCGGTGGCGGGGCATGATGCCTCGACCAACGCGCTGATCAATTACTATCGCCGCATGAGTCATCCGCGCACTGGCCTATAGTTCGAAGATGGAGTTGATTGCAGGCGATATTGGCGGAACCAAAAGCTGGCTGGCCTGGACGACCGGCGAGGCGGACGGTGCGATGCGCCTGCGCTTCGAGCGGGTGTATGCCAGTGCCGATTTTGCGTCTGCGGAAGCCTTGTTGCGGCAGTTCATCGCCGATTCACAGGATACGCCCCGGCCGGATCGGCTGGTCCTGGCGTTGCCGGGGCCGCTGCATGCGCAGCAGGTGCGCCTGACCAACCTCGACTGGACGGTCGATGCAGGCTCGCTGCAGGCTGTGCTGGGTATCGCCGAGGTTCAACTCATCAATGATTTTCAAGCTGCTGCCATGGGGGTGGCCGCCCTGTCGACGGCCGACCGGGTCGCGCTCAATTCGCAGCCGGCCGAGCCAGGCGGCGTGCGCGTCGTCACGGGCGCGGGGACGGGACTCGGTCTCGCTTTCATGCTGGCGGACGACACCGGGCACTACCGGACGTTTGCGACCGAGGGCGGACATATCGACTTTGCGCCGGCCAGCCCGATCCAGGTGCGGCTTCTGGAACGCTTGCGTGAAGAATACGGTCATGTGTCCTGGGAGCGCGTGGCATCGGGTTCGGCCATGAACGATCTATACCGCTTTTGCTGCATCGAGCATGAACGGCCGTTGCCCGATGGCGTGGTGGATGGTGCCGAGCTTGCCGTGCGCGCCGAATCGGGCGATGCCGCCGCCGAAGCCGCACTGGATCTTTTTGTCGACTTGTACGGTGCATGGGTGGGCAACGTGGCATTGCTGTATCGGCCGCATGGCGGCCTGTATATTGCGGGCGGGGTGAGTGCGCATTTGCGCATGCGGATGCAGTCCGCCCGCTTCATGGAAGCCGCCGTTGCCAAGGGCCGCATGCGCAGTGTGGTCGAGCGCACGCCGATTTTTCTGGTTACCAGCAGCAGGCTGGGCGTGGCGGGGGCGCTTGCAGTGGGGCAGGCCATGTCCCGTGGACAGCATCCCCGTCCCGTCCAGCAATCAATAACGAGATAGACGAGGAGCAGTTTATGACTCTTTCCAAGGCCGAACAGGAACGCCTTTACCGCTATTACACCGAACCGAAAATGGTGACCGATCTCACCCGCAAGACGCTGGCGCTCGTGCTGGCGGGCGGGGAGGGTTCGCGGCTGAAGGACCTGACCGCCTGGCGCGCCAAGCCGGCCGTCCCGATCGGCGGCAAATACCGCATCATCGACTTCCCGCTGTCCAACTGCGTCAACTCCGGGATTCTCCGTATCGGCGTGCTCACGCAATACAAGTCGCACTCGTTGATCCGGCATCTGCAGCGCGCCTGGGGTTTCATGCGTGCCGAGATCGGGGAGTTCGTCGAGATCCTGCCCGCGCAGCAGCGTACCCACAAGAAGGAGTGGTATCAGGGGACGGCCGACGCGCTGTTCCAGAACATCGACATCATGCAGCGCCATCACCCGGAATACGTGCTGGTGCTTGGCGGCGATCATGTCTACACCATGGATTATTCGGAGATGCTGCTGTATCACGTGCAGACCGGCGCGGATTTCACCGTCGGCAGCATCGAGGTGCCGGCTGCCGAAGCAAGCGGATTCGGCGTGATGTCGGTCGACGAAGAGATGCGCATCACCCGCTTCACCGAAAAACCCAAGGATCCCGACTGCATTCCCGGCAAACCCGGGACGGCCCTGGTATCGATGGGCATCTATATTTTTTCCAAGGACTTCCTCTACAAGACGCTGATCGAGGATGCGGGAAAAACTAGCTCCAGCCACGATTTCGGCAAGGACATCATTCCCGCCAACATCGGCGAAGCCCGCGCCATGGCCTTTCCTTTCCGCGATCGAAATGGCGAGCCCGCCTACTGGCGCGACGTGGGGACGCTATTTTCCTACTGGCAGACCAACATGGAATTGTGCTCGATCGAGCCGGAGCTCAACCTGTACAACCGCGACTGGCCGATCTGGACCTACCAGCCGCAATATCCTCCCGCGAAATTCATTTTCGACGATGAAGGGCGGCGTGGCGAGGCGATCGATTCGCTGATCGCCGGCGGCTGCATCCTGTCGGGCGCGCGGGTCAAGCGTTCGGTGCTGTTTTTCGCCACCACGGTGGAAAGCTATAGCCTCATCAAGGACAGCGTGATCCTGCCCAAGGTCTCGATCGGCAGCAATTGCCGCATCACCCGCGCCATCATCGACAAGGGGACGGTCATTCCCGACGGCATGGTCATCGGCGAGGACCTGGTGGAAGACGCCAAGCGTTTCCACGTCACGCCCGAAGGCATCGTGCTGGTGACGCCCGCGATGCTCGGCCAGAATCTTTACGCGAGACTGCAGAATGACTACGACGGCTAAATCGCTCAATGTGGTGCTGTGCTGGCACATGCACCAGCCGTATTACCGGGAGGGCCTCAAGGGCGCCTACCATCTGCCCTGGGTGTACCTGCACGGCATCAAGGATTACAGCGACATGGCCGCGCATCTGGAGCGCTACCCGGCGATGCGTACGGTAGTCAACTTTGCGCCGGTGCTGCTGGAGCAGCTGGACGATTATGCCCAGCAGCTCGACGTATTGCTGAAGCACGGCAAACCCACCCAGGACCACATGCTGAACCTGCTGTCCGGGGTCGAACGCATCCCGTCCGATGCCACCAGCCGTTTGCGCATCGTGCGGGATTGCCAGCGCTGCAACGCGACGCGCATGATCCACCCATACCCTGCCTTCCATCGTCTGTTGAGCATGATCGGTGTGGCCGACGAAGCGGATGGCGATAGTACCGGGCTTCCCGGGCTGATGGGTTACCTGTCCGAGCAGTATTTCCTCGATCTGCTGACCTGGTATCACCTCGTCTGGCTGGGGCATTCGCTCAGGCAACTGCCGCTGGTTCAGCGCTTGATGACACAGGAAAAGCATTATTCGGCAGCCGACCGCCATGAACTGCTGCACCTGATTCAGCACTGCATCGCCGGACTGATTCCGCGCTATCGCGCGCTCGCCCAACGCGGCCAGATCGAGTTGTCGATGACCCCTTACGGCCATCCCATCGTGCCCCTGCTGAACGATTTTTCCAACCTGCGCGATGCGATGCCCGATGCGCCTGTCCCTGATGCGTCCAGTTATCCGGGTGGCGCAGTGCGATCGCACTGGCATTTACAGCATGGCGTCGAGGTGTTCGAGCGTCATTTCGGCATGAAGCCGTCTGGCGTATGGCTGTCTGAAGGCGGCGTCAGTGAAGATGCACTGGCCCAGCTCGACAGGATGGGGTTCGCCTGGACGGCGTCGGGCGAGGGCGTATGGCGCAACAGCTGCGACAAGTCGGGATGCCCGCCCGAGCAGACGCAAACCAAGCGTGCGCTGTTCTCCCCCGCCCAGGTCGATGGCTTCAAGACGCGGGTTTTCTTTCGCGACGATGGCCTGTCGGATCTGATCGGCTTCAAGTACAGCGACTGGCACGCCGACGACGCGGTGGGCGACTTCGTTCAGCACCTGGAGAATATCGCCACCTTTTTCGGCAAGGATGCGAATCGGCATGTCGTCTCGGTCATTCTCGACGGCGAGAATGCCTGGGAGTATTACCCCGACAACGGCCATCATTTCCTGACCTCCCTCTATGCGACGCTGTCCAGCCATCCCACGCTCAAGATCGGGACCTTTGCCGAACAGGTCGCGCATATCCCGCCGAAGCCGATGAAGCGGCTGGCGGCCGGCAGCTGGGTATACGGCAGCTTTTCGACCTGGATCGGTTCGGACGACAAGAACCGCGGCTGGGATTATCTGGTTGCCGCCAAGCAGGCCTACGACAGCGTGGTGGCAACCGGGAAACTGAACGCCGATCAATTGGCGCTGGCGACCCGCCAGCTCGCCGTCTGCGAGGGCTCGGACTGGTTCTGGTGGTTCGGCGATTACAACCCGGCAAGCAGCGTCAGCGATTTCGAGCAGCTGTATCGAACCCAGTTGCGCGAACTGTATCGTCTGCTGGGCGTCGCGCCGCCGGCCCTGCTGGATGTGCCGCTGTCGAGCGGCGGCGGCTGGGCGGAAAACGCCGGCACCATGCGCAGGAATGCCGGATGAATTTCAACACGCGCCGCGCCGGCATTCTGTTGCACCCGACGTCGCTGCCATCCTGCGCGCTGGAAGACGTCGAGCGCTGGCTGGATTTCCTGCAGGCGGCCGGCATCACGGTATGGCAGATGCTGCCGCTCGGCATTCCGCTGTCCGGACTGTCCCCCTACCAGTGCGCCTCGGCGTTTGCGGTCAATCCTGCGCTGTTTCCCGGCGCGCGCGCCGACATGCGCGGTTTCTCCAGTTGGCGCAAGAAGCAGCACCACTGGCTGGACGATTACGCGCGCTTCATGGTGATCAAGCAGGAGCAGGGCGGCGCTCCCTGGACCGATTGGCCGCGTGAACTGCGCGATCGCGATGCGCAGACGCTGTCCGCGTTCGACGTCAGCCATGCCGATGCATTGAAAGCCGTCATGGCCGAGCAGTATCGGTCCGCCGTGCGGGGGCAGACCATCCGTGCGGCGGCAGCGGAACGCGGCATCCGGATGTTCGGTGACATGCCGATTTTCGTTGCGCACGACAGTGCCGACGTGTGGGCCCAGCGGCATCTCTTCCTGCTGGATGAAACGGGACATCCCACCGTGGTAACTGGGGTGCCGCCGGATTATTTTTCCGAAACGGGGCAGCGCTGGGGCAATCCGCATTACAACTGGGACGTGATGCAGGCCGACGACTTCGCCTGGTGGCGGGCTCGGCTGCGTGCCCATTTCGAGTGGTTCGATCTGGTTCGTATCGACCATTTCCGTGGGCTGTGCGCGGCCTGGACGATTCCGGCCAGCGAACCGACCGCCATTCATGGCGAGTGGCGTGCGACTCCTGGCGCAGCGCTGCTGCAGGCAATCAGTGCTGAAATGCGGGACTTGCCGCTGGTGGCCGAGGATCTCGGCATCATCACGCCGGACGTGACCGCGTTGAGACACCAGTTCGGGCTGCCCGGCATGTCCGTGCTGCAGTTCGCATTCGACGCCCATGCCGACAACCCGCACAAGCCCGAGAATGTACAGCCCGATACGGTGTATTACACCGGTACGCACGACAACGACACCACGCTGGGCTGGTGGCGCACGCTGCCCGATCATGTCCGGTTCGAGGTCATGCAGCGGCTGGGCGTTTCGGATCCCGACACAGTCCTGGACGCGATGATGGCCACGGTGCTGGAAAGTCGTGCTGCCCTGGCGATGCTGCCACTCCAGGATGTACTGCACCTCGGCAGCGAGGCGCGCATGAATACGCCCGGCACGGACAGCGGCAACTGGGCCTGGCGGTTTGAATGGAATGCGCTGGCGCCGGACTTGGCGCCCCGTTTGCGACAACAATTACAGAAAGCCAATCGATGCGAGAGTCAGTCCACGCCATGAATGCCCCCCTTCAATCGTTGGCGGGCGCGTCCCTGCCCGTCGTCAGCACACCGATCATGCGGGTGCAGGCCGGTACGCATCACGACCCGTTCGAAGTGCTGGGGCTGCATCCGCAGCCTGACGGGCGCGTCCTGATCCGAGTCTTCCTTCCAGCAGCCGAGGCCGTCGAACTCGCGGCGACCGGCGCACGCATGACGCGCGTGGCGGGTACAGATTGCTTCGAACTGCTCCTGCCGCACGACAGCACAGCCGAGAAGCATCCGCTGCTGCGCTGGCAGGACAAGGGGCGGGGCGACTGGCATACCACGCAATGCCCGTATACCTTCGACGCGCAACTGGGCGAAATGGATCTGCATCTGTTCGGCGAAGGACGGCATCTGGAAATCTGGAAGGTGCTGGGTGCGCGGCTGAAGACCATCGACGGTGTCGATGGGTGCCTGTTTGCGGTATGGGCGCCGGCCGTGCAGCGTGTCAGCGTGGTGGGCGATTTCAACGCGTGGGACGGCCGCCGTCATCCGATGCGCTGCCGCGGCGTGTCCGGCGTATGGGAGTTGTTCATCCCCGGCCTGGATGCCGGTCACGCCTACAAGTTCGAAATTCTCGGCAGCCACGGCCAGCTGGTGACCAAGACCGATCCCTATGCGCGGCGCATGTTCCTGCGTCCCGAGACCACCAGCCGCGTGCCTGACGACACGCCATACGCATGGGGCGATGGCAGCTGGATGGAGGCCCGGGCCCGATTCGACTGGCAGCACAGCCCGGTCAGCATCTACGAACTGCACCCCGGTTCCTGGCGGCGGCATGTCGACGGCAGCTTTTATACCTGGGGCGAGCTCGTGACCGAGCTGATCCCCTACGTGCTGGACCTCGGCTACACACACATCGAGCTTCTGCCGGTGGCCGAGCATCCGCTCGATGCCTCGTGGGGCTACCAGGTGTCGGGCTATTACGCGCCGACTGCACGCTTCGGCTCGCCCGATGACTTCCGTGCCTTCGTCGATGCCTGCCACCAGGCTGGCATCGGTGTGCTGCTCGACTGGGTGCCCGCACACTTTCCGAAGGATGATTTCGCGCTGGCGCGTTTCACCGGCGAGCCGGTCTACGAGCACGCCGACCCGCGCCGTGGCGAGCATCAGGAATGGGGTACGCTGGTGTTCGACTTCGGCCGCAACGAAGTGCGCAATTTTCTGGTGGCCAATGCGCTCTACTGGCTGGACGAATTCCACATCGACGGCCTGCGCGTCGATGCGGTCGCCTCGATGCTGTATCTGGACTATTCGCGGCAGCCGGGCGAATGGCTGCCGAACCAGTATGGTGGGCGCGAGAACATCGAGGCGGTGCATTTCCTGCGCGAGATGAATACCGAAGTGCACGCCCGCTTCCCTGGCGTGCTGACCATCGCCGAGGAATCGACCGCGTGGCCGGCGGTATCGCGTCCGGTCGAGCTTGGCGGGCTGGGCTTCTCGATGAAATGGAATATGGGCTGGATGAACGACAGCCTCGACTACATCGAGAAGGAGCCGATCTACCGCAAGTACCAGCACAATCAGCTGACCTTCAGCCAGATGTATGCGTGGACCGAGAACTTCGTGCTGCCGTTGTCGCATGACGAAGTGGTGCACATGAAGAAAAGCATGCTCGACAAGATGCCGGGCGACGTCTGGCAGCGCTTTGCCAACCTGCGTCTGTTCTACGCCTGGCATTACGCGCATCCGGGCAAGAAGCTGCTGTTCATGGGCAGCGAATTCGGCCAATGGAACGAATGGAAGGAAGCCGGCCAACTCGACTGGGTGCTGCTCGAGTTTCCCGCGCATGACAGCATCCGCGCGCTGCTGCGCGATCTGAACCGGCTCTATCGCAGCGAGACGGCATTGCATGAATTCGACTTCGATCCGCGCGGATTTCGCTGGATCGATTGCCACGATGCCGACCAGTCGGTGTTGAGCCTCGTGCGGCAGGGGCAGGATGCGTCCGCACAGATGGTGGTGCTGCTCAATTTCACGCCGGTACCGCGTCGGGGCTATCGCATCGGCGTGCCGTCGGGCACCGCATGGTGCGAGATGCTGAACACCGACTCGATGTATTACGGCGGCAGCAACCTCGGCAACGGCCAGCCGCTGCACCCGCAGAATCTGCCCTGGATGGGGTTCGACCATTCCGTCGAAGTGACGCTGCCGCCGCTGGGGGCGATCTTTCTCAAACCCTGCAGTTGATTCGATCCAATAAAATTAGGGACAAAAACCAATAATGAAACGCGGAGCAATGAAAATCCTGTTTGTCGCCAGCGAGGCCTACCCGCTGGTGAAAACCGGCGGGCTGGGTGATGTGGTCTACAGCCTGCCGCATGCCTTGCAGGCGCGCGGCGCCGATATCCGTCTGGTGCTGCCGGGCTACCGGGCGTTGTTGCGCCAACTCGACCAGGTGCGCATCCTCGGCTGGCTCGACGTGCGCGGTGCCGAAGGCATCGTCAGTGCACGCATCCTGGAAACGCGTCATCCCGATTTTGCGTTCCCGCTCTGGGTGATCGACTGTCCGCCCTTGTTCGACCGCTCGGGCAATCCCTATGTCAACGCCAATGGCCAGGACTGGCCGGACAACGCCGAGCGCTTCGCAGTGTTCGCGCGGGTCGCCGCACTGCTGGCGCAGGATGCGCTCGATATCGGGTGGCAGCCCGCGGTGGTGCACACGCACGACTGGCAGACCGGGCTGGTGGCGGCATTCCTGGCCGACCAGCCGGGACGTCCGAAAACCGTGTTCACCATCCACAATCTGGCCTATGGCGGCTATTTTTCACATACCGATTTTGTCCGCCTGCAGCTTCCCGGCCCATGGTGGTCGTCCGAGGGGGTGGAATTCCACGGCGGCCTGTCCATGCTGAAGGCGGGTATCGTCTACGCCGATGCCGTCACCACCGTGAGCCCCACCTATGCCGCAGAAATCTGCACGCCGGCATTCGGCTACGGACTCGACGGACTGCTGCTTTCCCGGCAATACAAGCTGCATGGGATTCTCAATGGAATCGATCCCCGGATATGGAACCCGTCCACCGATCCGCACCTGCCCGCGCATTATTCGATGAGCCGCATTCTGCCCGGCAAGCGGCGCAACAAGCAGGCACTGATCGAGCGTTTCCTGCCGCGCGCCGGCGACGACGCGATGCAGGCGCCGCTGCTTGGACTGGTGGGGCGGCTGGTCGAGCAGAAGGGGATCGACTGGGTGCTGGCGGCGATCCCGGTGCTACTGGCCGAGACCGATGTGCGCTTCGTGCTGCTCGGCAGTGGCCAGGCTGTATACGAGCATAAGCTCACGCGTCTGGCCAAGCAGCATCCCGAGCGTGTATTCGTCGAGATCGGCTACGACGAGGCACTGGCTCATCACATCGAAGCGGGCGCCGACCTGTTCCTGATGCCGTCCCGCTTCGAACCGTGCGGACTCAACCAGATGTACAGCCTGCGATATGGCACGCCACCCATCGTCTTCAAGACCGGCGGCCTGGCCGACACGGTGGTCGACGCCGACGCGGAGAATCTGGCAGCCGGCAGCGCCACCGGCTTCGTGTTCGACGTGCCGGAGCTGGCAGCCTTTCTGCAGGCCATCCGGCGTGCGCTCGATCTGTACCGCCAGCCCACGCAATGGCGCCGCCTGCAGCAGAACGGCATGCGCCAGTCGTTCGACTGGGCGGATAGCGCCGGCCATTACCTCGCACTCTATTCCACTTGAACTCAGCGGGAACCACCATGCCAGACGAGAAACCTGTCTCTCCCAGCCGCGTCGCCCTCAAGCAATTGCCCGACAGCAGCGAGGCGCTGACCGAGGATTTCCAGCGTTACCAGTTTTACCATCTGGGGCGGTTCCATGGCTGTCCCACCGTCTATACCTATCATGCGCTGGCCTGGACGCTGCGCGACCGTCTCATGTCGGACTGGATGAACACCTATGCCGAGCGCGACCAGCCCGGTAAGCGCCGCGCGTATTATCTTTCGCTTGAATTCCTGATCGGCCGCGCGCTGTCCAACCACGTGCTCAATCTGGGGCTGGACACCGCCTCGCGCGAAGCACTGCAGAGCTTCGGACAGACGCTCGAGGCCGTGGCGGAGGAAGAAACCGATGCCGGGCTGGGGAATGGCGGTCTGGGCCGGCTGGCGGCCTGTTTCATGGACAGCTGCGCCACCCTGAACTTGCCAGTGATGGGCTATGGCATTCATTACGAATACGGCATGTTCCGCCAGGACATCGAAAACGGCTATCAGGTCGAGGAACCCGACCACTGGCTGCGCGACGGCAATCCGTGGGAGGTCGAGCGCTCCGAATTCACCTGCCGCGTGCCGTTCGGCGGGCACACCGAGCATTTCCACGACAAGGCCGGGATTCCCCGCACGCGCTGGGCGGACACCAGCGACGTGCTGGCGATTCCCTACGACATGCCGATCTCAGGCTACCGCAATCATGCGGTGAACACGCTGCGTTTGTGGAAATCCGCCGCCACCGACGTGTTCGACCTCAACGAATTCAACGCCGGAAGCTACTCCGAGGCGGTGCAGGCGAAGAATCACGCCGAGCACATCTCGATGGTGCTGTATCCGAACGACAGCAGCGAAAACGGCAAGGAACTGCGCCTGCGCCAGCAGTATTTCCTGGCGTCGGCCAGCCTGCAGGATGCGCTGCGCCAGTGGCGCGCAGCCGGCAACAACGATCTGATGAAATTCGCCGAGCACAATGTCTTCCAGATGAACGACACGCACCCCACCATCGCGGTGGCCGAACTCATGCGTCTGCTGCTCGACGACGAACGGCTGCAGTGGGACGAAGCCTGGGCGATCACCTCGCGGTGCATGGCCTATACCAACCACACGCTGCTGCCCGAGGCGCTGGAGCGTTGGCCGGTGGCATTGTTCGAGCGCCTGCTGCCGCGCCCGCTGGAAATCATCTACGAAATCAACGCCCGCTTCCTGCGCCAGGTGGCGATCAAATGGCCGGGCGACATCGACCGCCAGCGCCGCATGTCGATCATCGAGGAAGAACCGGTACGCCAGATACGCATGGCGTGGCTGGCCATCGTCGGCAGTTTCTCGATCAACGGCGTGGCGGCGCTGCATTCGCGCCTGTTGAAGGAAGGGCTGTTCCGCGATTTCGTCGAGCTCTGGCCGCACAAGTTCAACAACAAGACCAATGGCGTCACACCGCGCCGCTGGGTAGCGCATGCGAACCCCGACATGACGGCGCTGATCAGTTCGAAAATCGGCGAAGACTGGATTGCCGACCTGTCGCACCTGGCCAGGCTGAAACCCCTGGCGGCGGGCGGAAACGAGGCGTTCCATGCCGAGTGGCGTGCCGCGAAACGTGCCAACAAGGTGCGGCTGGCAGCGCTGGTCGAAGCCGAATGCGGCGTGACGTTCGATCCGTCCGCCCTGTTCGACGTACAGGTCAAGCGCATCCATGAATACAAGCGCCAGCTGCTCAACGTCTTGCATGTGATCCATCTCTATAACCGCATCAAGCACGGGCACCTGGAGGGCTCGGTCAACCGTTGCGTCCTGATCGGCGGCAAGGCCGCACCGGGGTATGTGATGGCCAAGCGCATCATCAAGCTGATCAACAGCGTCGCCGACGTGGTCAACAACGATCCCGACATCAATGGCCGGCTCAAGGTGGCCTTCCTGCCCAATTACCGGGTGAGCAGCATGGAAATCATCGCGCCGGCCACCGACCTCTCGGAACAGATTTCCACCGCGGGCAAGGAGGCCTCCGGCACCGGCAACATGAAATTCATGATGAACGGCGCCGTCACCATCGGCACCTACGACGGGGCGAATATCGAGATTCTCGATGCCGTGGGCGAGGACAACTTCTTCCTGTTCGGCCTGCGCGCCGACGAAGTCGAGGCATTGCGAGGTCACTACCAGCCCTTGTCCTATATGGAGCGCGACCCGGCCTTGCGCCAAGTGATCGACCTGCTCATCTCCGGCCATTTCAATCCCTGCGAACCGGGCATCTTCGACATGATCATCGGGGCCATGATGAGCCCAAACGATCCCTGGATGGTGCTGGCGGATTTCCGGACGTATGTCGATGCGCAGGAACGGGTGGACCAGGCCTGGCAGGACGAAGCGCGCTGGACGCGCATGAGCATCCTCAACACGGCATCGAGCGGCTTTTTCTCGACCGACCGCACCATGCAGGAGTACAACGCGGATATCTGGAAGCTGACGTAGGACCGGCAGCCGCGCAATGGGCGGGGCGGGACTGTACGGCCGGGATGGTTGGTGTGTGCTGAGTGACGTCTACCGACCCTAAGCGGAAATAGGGTGATTAGGAAAGCAGACGTTCATCGTAAAGTTGAGGGGCACCGCGCTTCAGCGGCATCCCCCTCGAACGCCGGTCAGATAACCGGCTGCTCAATTTCTAAATACTTTCTGAGAATATCACGGGTCATTTCAAGCATTCGCCAACGAATAAATTTGTCTGTTGGCTTTGCATTAACCCAGTTTCCGTGGCGAACCGGATCTGCATATTGTTTTATGTTTGAGGTGATTGCTTCTCTGGTCGTACCTAGCGCAGCGTGCATTTCATCCCAGCGATCAAGGCCAGTTTTCATTACGAAAGAGGATTTGATGCTTTCGACAGCTCGATAACAGTAGCTAGCACAATCACTAACATCGTTAATTGCCTGCAAATAGTCACGAATGGCGAGGCGAAAGAATATATCCCGTCCCGCTAGACGCAATGCAAGATTAAATATTTCAATTTGAGTAGTGAATGCCAATGTCTCACCATCCCGTTCAGGGTTCCCGGGGCGAACGCCGAACACATGGGGAGTACCATCTTCTTCTGTGACTTGAATTAGCTCAAGTGAATAGCCAGAGCCAAGCGAGAACCCAAGCGACCCAACAACTATTGAAGCCACATCTTCTGCGGTAACCATTGCAGAAATCCAGCCGTCAATGTTTGGCAAATCAAGGACAACAGTTATCTGAGAAGCATCGCAGCTAACGATGGCCTTCCCTTTCTCTCCGATGCCCATTTCCACGCGGCCGAAGTAAATCTCCGCTCTCTCTGGCTGAACCCGCCCGGTAACTACGTATCTCATATGATTGAATGATTATTCACCAAACCGGTGGGTCAGTATTATTAAAATTCGCAGAACATGCCGCTGTGCTCTAACTGCCTGCTTGATTCGTGGTCGGTTCCTCGAAGCCGCCTGTCAGCATATGCAATGATAATCCGGACCGGATGGTCGCTGTGGGAAGCATGCTCAGATGGTCGCTTGCGGCCGGTTGCTGACATCAGGTCAGCAGTCCTCGAAACTCCAGAAACAAATCCGTCGCGATGCCATAGAAAAAGGCCAGGTTTCCCCGGCCTTTTTACTCGCCCTCGGCTTGCCCTACGCCGCCTGCACCGGAATCGCCTGGCGCGTGTCCATGATGCGGTTGTCTGCGTCCACATACACCAGTTCCGGGGCGTAGCGCGCCAGTTCCAGTTCGTTGTAGGACGCAAAGGTGGCGATGATGATGAGATCGCCCGGGTTCGCCTTGTGCGCGGCCGCGCCGTTCACCGAAATGATGCCGGAATCACGCGCGGCACGAATGGCATACGTCGTGAAACGTTCGCCGTTGGTGACGTTGTAGATCTGGATCTGCTCGTATTCGTGGATGTCGGCCGCGTCCAGCAGGGTTTCGTCGATCGCGCAGGAGCCTTCGTAATGCAGCTCGGAATGCGTGACGGTCGCCCGGTGCAGCTTGGACTTGAGCATCGTTCTTTGCATGACGGTGCCCTCAATAAGAAAGGGCTCATATTATACAGCGGTGAGTGGGGAGTGGGGAGCGGGCAACCACTCACCGCTCACCGCTTCCCATTCAATATTATCGATCAGCCGGGTCGACCCCAGCCAGGCCGCGCCCAGCACCACAAGACGGGTGCTGTCGGGTGTGGGCGCCTGCAGGGTCGCGGCATCGCGCAGCGCGACGTAGTCGACCCGCCAGCCTGCCATTTTCAGGTGGCGGCCGGCGGTGGCGCACAGGGCTTCGAAATCCCGTTCGCCTGCCCGGACGGCGGCCACGACGGCAGTGAGTTCACGCTGCAGCTGGGGCGCCTGGATGCGTTCCGCTGTGCCGAGATAGGCGTTGCGCGAACTCATCGCCAGCCCGTCGGATTCGCGCAGGGTGTCGCCCGCCACGATCTCGATCGGCAGGTTGAACTGCCGGACCAGCTCCTGGATGACCCGCAACTGCTGGAAATCCTTTTTCCCGAACACGGCCACGTGCGGCTGCACCAGGTTGAACAGCTTCAGCACGACCGTCGCCACGCCGGCGAAATGGCCGGGACGGAAGGCGCCGCACAAGTCCCGGGTCAGCGCGTCGGACGGCTGCACGGTGAAATCCTGCGGGACCGGATAGAGCGCGTCGACGTCGGGCGCGAACACCAGGTCGCAGCCCGCGGCAGCGAGTTTCTCGCAGTCGGCGGCGAGGGTGCGCGGGTAACGCTCGAAATCCTCTCCGGCACCGAACTGCAGCGGGTTGACGAAGATGCTCGCGACAACCGGATGACCGTGCCGCTTGGCCAGTTCGATCAGCGATACATGGCCGGCATGGAGGTTGCCCATGGTGGGCACAAAGGCGGTGCCGGTCTGTCCGGCGAGCGCGGTGCGCAGTTCGGCGACGGTATGCAGGACCTGCATCAGAAGGCGTGGTCGGGACCAGGAAAACTGCCGTCCTTCACCGCGGCGACGTAGGCGCGCGCGGCGGCTTCGATGCCGCCGGCGCCGGCAAGAAAGTTCTTCGAGAATTTCGGTGCGCGCGGATACAGGCCCAGCATGTCGTACAGCACCAGGACCTGGCCGGAACAGCCGGCCCCGGCGCCGATGCCGATGGCCGGAATCGTGAGTGCTTCGGTGATGGCCTGGCCGAGCGCAGCGGGCACCATTTCCAGCACGATCAGTCCGGCGCCGGCGGCTTCCAGCGCACGGGCGTCGGCGACCAGCTGCGCGGCGGCCGCATCCTCGCGTCCCTGTACCCGGTAGCCGCCGAGCTGGTTGACCGACTGCGGCAGCAGACCGAGATGCGCGCACACCGGGATGCCGCGTTGCGTCAGGAAGGCGACGGTGTCGACCATCACCGCGCCGCCCTCCAGCTTGACCATGTGCGCCCCCGCAGCCATCAGCCGTGCCGCGGCGGAAAACGCACGCTCCGGCGAAGGCTGGTAGCTGCCGAAAGGCAGGTCGGCAACGATGAAGGCTCGCTCGGTCCCGGCGGCGACGCAGCGCGTGTGGTACGTCATCTCGGCAAGCTTCACCGGTAGCGTCGAGGTGTGTCCCTGCACCACCATGCCGAGCGAATCGCCGACCAGCAGCACCTCGACGCCGGCGGCATCGAGTACGCGCGCGAAGCTGGCGTCGTAGCAGGTGAGCACGGCGATCTTCTCGCCGCGTTCGCGCATTGCCTTGAGGGTGGACAGGGTGACGGCCATGGTGTGATGTAAGGGTAGCTCAGGCCGCCCGGCTGAAGAACTCGCGCGGACCGCGCATCTTGTCCATGCGTTCCAGCAGCAGTTCGAAGTGGGCTTCGTTCTCAGCGAAGTTGAGGTTGCTGGTGTTGACGATGAGCAGGGGTGCGGCCTCGTAGCGATGGAAGAACTCGCTGTAGCTGTTGGCCAGGCGCTGCAGGTAGCCGGCATCCATGCCGCGCTCGAATTCCACGCCGCGGCGCCTGACGCGCTCCTGCAGCACGTCGACCGGCGCCTGCAGGTAGATCACCAGGTCGGGCGTCGGCGCCTGCAGCGCGAGGTCGGCGTAGACCTTCTGGTAGAGCTCGAACTCGTCGTCGTCGAGGTTGAGGCGTGCAAACAGCATGTCCTTGTCGATCAGGAAATCCGACACGGTACCGGCGCGGAACAGATCACCCTGGGCGAGATCGCGCAACTGGCGTGAGCGGTCGAACAGGAAATGCAACTGTGTCGGCAGCGCATAGCGCCTGGGCTCCTGGTAGAAACGCGGTAGGAAGGGGTTGTCGCTGGCATTTTCCAGCAGCGTGTCGGCATCCATGCGCTCGGCCAGCTTGTAGGTGAGGCTGGTCTTGCCGGCGCCGATCGGGCCCTCGACAACGATGTAACGGTAACGGGAGAGACTCATGCGTTGACGGCAGCGGCGGGAGGAATAGGAGGCGTCACACTCTCCCCGTAAAGGGGAGGCCGTGGTTGTAAAGTCGCTGAAGCGACAACAACCACGCTCTGGTCGGCACAGGCGGCGAGCCAGTCGGCAGCACGCCCGTGGCAGGGGATCACGGCATCCGGCGCGATCTCCAGCAGCGGCAACAGCACGAAGCCGCGTTCCTGCATGCGCGGATGCGGCAGCGTCAGGCCGTCTTCGTGAAAATGCGCGTTGCCGTAGAGCAGCAGGTCGAGATCGAGCGTGCGCGGCGCGTTGCGGAAGCTGCGCTCGCGGCCGTGGCGGTGCTCAATATCCAGCAGGGCGGCGAGCAGCGCGCGCGGCGCCAATTCGGTTTCCACCTGCGCCACCGCGTTGATGAAGTCGGGCTGATCGACATGGCCGACCGGCGCCGAGGCGTACAGCGAGGAACGTGCCAGCAGCCGGGTGCCGGGCAGGCGGCCGAGCTCGGCGAGCGCGTACTCCACCTGCGCTGCCGGGTCGTTGAGGTTGGCGCCGAGGCCGATGGTGGCGGTGATCTTCATGCGGGCTGCGTCTCACCGGCGGCTTCGCCCGGCTTCTTGCGTTTGCGCTTGCGGCGCGGTTTGGGCGCGTTGTCGGCCAGCAGCATGCGGGCACGCTCGTCTTCACTGACTTCCTGGAAACGCGTCCACCATTCGCCGAGTTCGGCGGCGACCTCGCCCGATTCGGCGCGCAACAGCAGGAAATCGTAGGCGGCACGGAAGCGCGGATGCTCCAGCAGGCGGTAGGGGCGTTGTCCGCCGCGCTGTTCGAAGCGCGGCTGCAGCGCCCAGATCTCCTTCATCATGCCGTCGTAGCGGCGCGGGATGGCGAGCTGGCTGCGCTGGGCATCGAGCACCTCGTCCATCGCGGCAAACAGGGCGGGTTGCGGCTTTTCGCCGGCGGCCTCGAGCGCGCGCCAGCGCAACAGCACCTGCGGCCACAGCAGCGTGCCGAACAGGAAGGCGGGCGACGAAGGCCGGTCCGACTGAATGCGCTCGTCGGTGCTCTTCAGAGCGGCATTGATGAAACGTTCGCCGGTGGGATCGTCGAGGATCGTGTCCAGCAGCGGCAGCATGCCGTGATGCAGGCCTTCGGCGCGCAGCTGGTGGACGCCGCGCAGGGCGTGGCCGGAGAGCAGCAGCTTGAGCGCCTCGTCGAAGATGCGCGCGCGCGGGATGTTGGCGAGCAGCGGCGCCAGCGCCGCCACCGGCTTGCGCGTGTCGGGGTCGATGTGAAAGTCGAGCTTGGCGGCAAAGCGCGCGGCGCGCAGCATGCGCACCGGATCTTCGCGGTAGCGCGTGTCAGGGTCGCCGATCATGCGCAGCACACGTTTCTTGCAGTCGGCCACGCCGCCAAAATAGTCGTGCACTTCCTCGCGCGCCGGATCGTAATACAGCGCGTTGATGGTGAAGTCGCGGCGCGCGGCGTCGTCCGCCATGCTGCCGAAAACGTTGTCGGACAGCAGGCGGCCGTGTTCGTCGGTCAGGCGCTTGTGCGCCGCCGGGGACTTGTCGCCGGCAACGTGCTCGTCGTCCTCTTCGGTCTCCTTCTGGCCATTGGCACGGAAGGTCGTGACCTCGATGGTCTCGCGTCCGCACATCACGTGCACGATCTGGAAGCGCCGCCCGATGATGCGCGAGCGGCGGAACAACCGGCGCACCTCTTCCGGTGTGGCGTCGGTGGCGACGTCGAAATCCTTGGGCGTCATGTTCAGCAGCAGGTCGCGCACCGCGCCGCCGACGAGATAACCCTTGTACCCGGCCTGCGCCAGGGTTTCGCAGGTTTTCAGCGCGCAGTCGTCGAGCTGGTCACGGCGAATGCCGTGTGCGGACAGCGGCAGGATCTGCGCCCGGGAGCCGTCGGCGCGCGGTTTACGGCCAAATACTTTGTTGATGATGCGACGAATCATGAGGTGCGCGAGGGCGGTGGAATGCTGACCAAGTGGCGATTATACAGGCTGGACCCGATCGCTCTTCCGCCAGAGCGCCGCCGTGCCGGTGCCGTACAGTGCTTCGAGCGATGCCGGGGTGAGCAGCGCGGCCGGCGGGCCCAGTTGCCAGCGTCCGTCGCCGTACAGGAACAGCAGGCGGTCGCAGTGACCGGCGGCCCAATTGGGGTCGTGCAGGGTCAGCACCACACTGTGCCCGGCATCGGCTTCGTTACGTGCCCAAGCCAGCAGCCGGGCCTGATGCGCCGGATCGAGATGGGTCAGCGGTTCGTCGAGCAGGGCGATGCGCGGCTGTTGCGCCGTCAGCTGCGCCAGCCGCGCACGCTGGCGTTCGCCGCCCGACAGACTGTCGAGCGGACGGTGGGCGAGATCGGCGAGCTCCCAGGCGGCGAACAGGGGCGCCAGGTCGAGCGCGGCCACGCCGAACGGGTAATGGCCCAATGCGACGAAGTCGGCCACGCTGCCGAAGAATCCGCCTTCGTCGCCCTGCGGCAGCACGCCAATGTGTTGCGCGCGGGTGAGCGGCGGCAGAGCGGCGAGGGGCTGGTTGTCGAGCATGATCTGCCCGCACGCGGGCACGGCGAGCCCGGCCAGCATCGAGATCAGCGTCGACTTGCCGGCACCGTTGGGGCCGAGGATGCCAAGCACCTCGCCGGGTTCGAGTGCGAGGTCGAGCGTGTCCACCAGCATGCGGGGACCGGCCTGCAGGGTCACTCGGTGGGCGACGAGGCTCATGGTTTGCGCAGCAGCCAGAGCATCATCGGTACGCCGAGCAGCGCGGTCAGCACGCCGACCGGCAATTCCCGCGGTGCGATCACGGTACGCGCCAGCGCGTCGGCCAGCACCAGCAGGCTGCCGCCCGCCAGGGCGCACGCCGGCAGCAGGACACGGTGGCCGGAAAAGCCCGTTTTCCGCAACGCATGCGGCACCATCAGGCCGACGAAACCGATGCTGCCGGCCTGCGCCACCACCAGGGCGGTGCAGGCGCCGGCGAGCGTAAACAGCATCCAGCGCGTGGGCGCGACCGCCACGCCGAGCGAGGCGGCTTTCAGCGGTGACAATTGCAGTACGTCGAGCCGCCCCGACAGGCCCAGCGCGGTTACTGTAGCCAGCAGCAGCGCTGCCCACAGCATGAATGGGTTGCTGGTCCATGCGAGGTCGCCCATCAGGAAGAACAGCATGCCGGGCAGGCGCTCGATCGGCGCCACGCTCAACACCAGCGCGATCAAGGCGCCGAAGCCGGCCGCCAGCATCACCCCGGCAAGCAGCAGCGGCGTATGGTCGCGCGCCAGCAGACGGCCGCCGAGCGCGGCGGCAAGCGCCAGCGCAAGCAGACTGCCGGCGAAGGCCAGCACCGACACCCACGGCCACGCCAGTCCGGCGGCCATGCCCAATAGCGCCAGCAGGCCGGCGCCGCCGGACACGCCAAGCAGATAGGGTTCAGCCAGGGGATTGCGGAACAGCGTCTGCATCAGCGCACCGGCCAGTGCCAGCAGGCCGCCGCAGGCGAACGCCGCGGCCACGCGCGGGCCGCGCAATTCGGTGAGGATCTGCATGGCGAGTTCATGGTCGGCGGGCAGGGCGCCGGCCATCAGGCCCAGCGCCAGCGCCAGCAGGGCGGTCAGCCCAAGCAGCAGCAGTTTGGTGGCGGAGGACAGAACAGGCCTATTGCTTCGGCTTGCTGTCGGCGCCGGGCGGGACGGCCGCGGCTGCTTCCGGCAGCAGGGTGACGCGCTTCATCACGACCGGCTCGATGGGAACATCCTGGTAAGGGCCGCGGTCGCCGCGCGGCATCGCGACGATGGCATCGACCACCTTCATGCCGTCGACCACCTGGCCGAACACGGCATAGCCCCAGGTGTCGTAGCTGGTGCCGCGGTGATCGAGGAAGGCGTTGTCCGCCACGTTGATGAAGAACTGCGACGAGGCCGAATCGGGGTCGGCCATGCGCGCCATCGCCAGGGTCCCGCGCAGATTCTTGAGGCCGTTGTCGGCCTCGTTCTTGATCGGTGCGTTCTTGGGCTTTTCCGTCATGTCCGGCGTCATGCCGCCGCCCTGGATCATGAAACCGGGAATCACGCGGTGGAAGATCAGGCCGTCGTAAAAGCCCGTCTTCACGTAGTTGATGAAATTGCCCACCGACTGCGGTGCGTTCTTGGTGAAGAGCTCGACCGTGATGTTGCCCTTGCTGGTTTCGATCAGCACGCGCGGGTTAGCGGGCTGGCCGGGCGCCGGAGTGGTGGAGACGGTCTGCTTGCCGGGCTCGCTGGCGCCGCAGCCGGATATGCCGAGCATGATCGCGCCGATGAACAGCGTGGCGGAAAACAGGGAATGACGGGTCATCGGACAAGGCTCCAGAAGGGGAAGGGGCGATTCTAGCGGGAGGCGGCGCTATTGCGCATCCGGCTGCAGGCAGCGGTCGATCGCCGCGCGCACCGTGTCCAGCGGCAGGCACCCGCTGCAGACCGGGTGAAGCTGCGTGTCCCGCTGCACGATCAGGGTGGGAAAGCCGCGCACGCCTGCCTGCCGCGCCTGCCTGAAATGCGCCTGGGTGCGAGCATGTGCCGTGTCGCTGTCGAAGTCGCGCAGAAAGGTTCTGTCATCCACGCCAAGGCCTGCCGCCAGATCGGCCAGCACGCCGGCTTGGGTCACGTCGCGTCCCTTGGCATAAAACGCCGACTGGATTGCCTTGAACATCGCGAATATCTGCGTGGAGTCGATCCCGCCGACCGTCACCACCGCTCGGCAGGCCGGTTCGGTGTCGTACACGAAGCCTTCCGGCAGTGCGTCGTCGAAGCGGAAGGGCTGGCCGGTACGGGCCTGCACCGCATGCCAGTGATGCAGGATGTCCTCGCGTCCCGTTGCGGTCATCGGCACGGTTTCGCCCGGCCGCAGGCCGCCCACTACCAGTGCGATTTTCATGCGTTCGCGGTATTCGTCGCGCAAGGTCTCGATCACCGGGGAAAATCCCCAGCACCAGGAGCACATCGGATCGGCGAAATACCAGAGGATGGGCGGGTTCATGTGCAGTGGCCGTCGAAACAGGACAGCTCACAGCATAGGCGATCCCTGAACTAGGTCTGCTTCGGCGTGTCGTCGGGCTTGGGCGGCGTGTCGTCGTCCATGATCACGCTGTGCGCCGGGCCTTCGAGATCGTCGAACTGTCCGCTTTTGGCCGCCCAGAGCATGAACCAGGCAATTGCACCGACGAGCACGAGGCTGAGCGGAATGAGCAGGAGGAGGATGTCCATGGGGGAGGCGGTGAGGGGGGAGGGATAAGTGGTGAGGTTTTACCGCTTGCTGCTTACCGCTCCCCGCTCACTTCTTTTGAAATCCGCAAGCCGCAGCGCGTTCAGCACGACCAGCAGCGAACTGGCCGACATGCCGATGCCGGCGATCCAGGGCGTGACGTGGCCCAGCGCGGCAGCGGGGATGGCGACGAGATTGTAGGCCAGCGCCCAGCCCAGGTTCTCGCGGATGATGCGCTGGGTTTTGCGCGCGAGTGCGACGCCGTCGGCCAGAGTGCCGAGGCGGCTGCCGAGCATGACCATGTCGGCGGCGGCCTGCGCGACGTCGGCGCCTTCGCCCATGGCGATGGACACCTGCGCGCCGGCGAGCACCGGCGCATCGTTGATGCCGTCGCCCACCATGGCGACGATGCGGCCTTCGTTCTGCAGAGTCTTGACATAGGCGAGCTTGTCTTCCGGCAGCGCACCGGCATGCCAGTCGGCGATGCCGAGCTGCTGCGCCGTGCGCCTGACCGCCGCTTCGGCATCGCCGGACAGCAGGTGCAGACGCAGCCCTTGTTTTTTCAGGGCAGCGAGGGCGGCCGGCGCATCCGTCCGCGGCGTATCAGCCAGCGCAAACCAGGCGATCAGCCCGGATTCGCCGGCCAGCGCCACCCAACTGGCGCCACCTCCCGATTCCGGCGGGGCGGGTGGTGTTTCGCTGGCGGCAGCGAAACGCGGCGAGCCCAGTCGATAGATGTGGCCATCGATATGGCCTTCGACGCCGCGCCCGGGCGTGTTGCGGACCCGACTGGCGGTCGTGATGGATACGGCCGACTCGCGCAGCGCTTTGGCGATGGGATGTTCCGAGCCGGCTTCGAGTGCCGCGGCGATGGCCCCGACTTCGGCCTCGCTGCGGCCGCCCAGCGGGATCACCCGGCGTACGGAGAGGCGGCCGTGGGTGAGTGTGCCGGTCTTGTCGAACACCAGGTCGGTGGCACGCGCCAGCGTTTCCAGGGCGTGGCCGCGCGTGGTCAGGAGGCCCAGGCGCGTGAGCCGGCCGGTGGCGGTGGTGAGGGCGGCAGGGGTGGCGAGGCCGAGCGCACAGGGGCAGGTCACGACCAGGACCGATACCACGATCCACAAGGCTTTCGACGGGTCGATCACATACCAGGCGAGGCCGACCGCAAGGGTGATCAGCAGCAGCAGGCCGACGAACCAGGCGGCGGCGCGGTCGGCCAGCTGGCCGATGCGCGGCTTCTCGCTCTGCGCGCGGTCGAGCAGGCGCACGATCGACGCCAGCCGCGTATCGGCGCCGAGCCTGTCGACGCGCACGACCAGCGGGCTTGCCTGGTTGAGGCTGCCGCCGACCACATGGGCGCGCACGCCTTTCGATACCGGCAGCGATTCGCCGGTGAGCAGGGCTTCGCTGACCGCGCTGTCGCCCTCGACCACCACGCCGTCGGCGGGCAGGGTTTCGCCGGGGCGTACCAGCACATGGTCGCCTACCGCCAGCCGCGCCACCGGTACCTGCTCCTCGTCGCGCGCCGGCCAGTTCGGCAGACGTGTGGTGGCGGCTGGAATGAGCTTGACCAGTTCCTCCACTGCGGCACCGGCGCGACGGCGCGCGTTCATCTCGAGGAAACGCCCGGTCAGCAGCAGGAAGATGAACATGGTGACCGAGTCGTAATACACCTCGCCGTGCCCGCTGAAGGTGCTGTAGATGCTGGCGATGAAGGCCGTGCCCACGCCCAGCGCTACCGGCACGTCCATGCCCAGCGTGCGGCGCTTGAGATCGCGCCAGGCGCCGATGAAGAAGGGCCACGCCGAGTACACCACCACCGGTATGGTCAGGATCAGGCTTGCCCAACTCATCAGCAGCCGTATATCGGCGCTCATGTCGGTGGCGGTGTACGACGGCAGTGCGTACATCATGACCTGCATCATGCCAAGGCCGGCGATGGCGAGCCGCTTGATCGCAGTGTTGCGTTCGCGCTTGTAGATGTCGTCAGAGCGGCCGGGATCGAAAGGGTGGGCAATGTAGCCGATGTCGGAGACCGCCTTGAGGATCGCCGACAGTTGGATGCGGGTGTTGTCCCAGCGCACCCGCGCGCGGCGGGTGGCGTAGTTGATCTCGACCGACAGCACGCCCGGCAGCCCCGCGATGTGGCGTTCGTTCAGCCAGATGCATGCGGCGCAGACGATGTTTTCCAGGATCAGCGCAGCTTCGCGGATGTTCTCCGTTTCAGTCCGCACGAAGCTTTCCTGGATCTCCGGCAGATCATACAGGCCCAGTTGGGCGAGCTCGGCCTCCGCCTGCTGGGGCGTGGCGGGCAGCACGGTGCGGTGGGTGTAGTAGGCGCCCTGGCCGCTGTCGATGATGGTCTGTGCCACGGCCTGGCAGCCGCGGCAGCAGGCCTGGCGGGTATCGCCTTCGAACTGGATGGGATAGTGGGCGCCGTCCGGCACCGGCAGGCCGCAGTGAAAGCAACCCGAAAAAGACGGGGCGTCCGTGAGCGCAGGAGAATCGCTCATGAACCGCCCCACAGGAGAACGCCCGGGGGCAAGCCCGGGAGAGAGGCCGGGCCGGCAGGCGTCAGAGGGTACTTCTTGTCAGAAACGGAACCCGTAGCCGATACCCCACACCACCGGATTGATTTCCAGGTTGGTGAGTTTGACGCCACCTGATTTGACGTCGGTGTCGATCCAGATTTTCTTAACGTCGAGGTTGATATAGCCATTCTTGGTGACCGCGATGTCCACGCCCGCCTGCAGAGCGCCGCCGAAGCTGTTCTTCCCGACACTCAGGCCGGGGGCAAGATCGACATTATAGAAGCGGGTGTAGTTCACGCCGGCACCGACGTAAGGCTTGATCGTCGGGGTGGGGTTGAAGTGGTACTGCACCGTCAGCGTGGGCGGCAGGTGATTCAGTTTTCCGAGGCTGGCGCCGTTCAGCGTCACTTCGTGGCGCGCTGTGCCGAGAATGAGTTCCATGCCGATGTTGGGCGTCACGAAATAAGTGAAGTCGACTTCCGGCACCACTTCGTCGGACACGTCGAGTCCGGCCAGACCGGAGGATTTGACGTCCGGGACGATGTCGATCGCGCGAACGCGCATCATCCAGTTTTCAGCCAGGGCGGAGGTGGGCAGGGCGGCGACCAGGGCCAGGACAAGCAGGGATTTTTTCATGTTCGCGACTCCTCTTAAAAAGACAAAGATATAAATAAGACATGCATATCGTAATTAAGAAAAAATGCGGACGCAAGCCAAAAATGAATCCGTTACCATGGCGCCATGAGCGAACGTCTCCAAAATGCCACAAATTTCCCGCCGGTCGAGACCGCGCTGCGGGAGCCCAATGGCCTGCTGGCGATGGGTGGTGATCTATCGATAGAACGCTTGCTGGATGCCTACTGCCACGGCATCTTCCCCTGGTTCAACCCCGGTGAGCCGATCCTGTGGTGGAGTCCCGATCCGCGCATGGTGCTCGTGCCATCGGAGATTCGCGTGACCCGCTCCCTCGCCAAACGCATCCGAAATGGCGGCTTCGAGGTGCGCGTCGACACCGCGTTTGCGGAAGTGATGCGGGCGTGCGCCGAACCCCGCGAAGGGGCCGGTGGCACCTGGATCTCGCCGGCGATGATCGCGGCCTATACCCGCCTGTTCGATGCCGGCTATGCGCATGCGGTGGAAACCTGGCGTGACGGCCGTCTGGTCGGCGGCCTCTACGGTGTGGCGATCGGCCAGATGTTCTACGGCGAATCGATGTTCAGCCGCGAACCCGATGCTTCCAAGATCGCGCTGGTCCGTCTTGCGCGTCAGTTGCAGCAATGGGATTTCGGTCTGATCGACTGCCAGATGGAAACCGCGCATCTCGCCAGCCTCGGTGCGCGCACGGTGCCGCGAACGGCGTTCACGGCAAGGCTGGCGGAATTGGTAAACTTGCCACATCAGCCTGGCCCCTGGACGTTTAACCTAGAAACCACGGTTGACCACTCATTGCCTTAATTGAAGCCTTGCATGAATATTGGTCTTATTGCCTGCGATCGGATTTGCCGTTTGGCTCAGACCGTTGCGCACCCGCTGGCACGCCTGGCCGAGCGCCTGCCTTTGTCGCTCGTCGTTGCAGGCACTGGCCTGCCGCCTCCTTGCTTCGTGGCAGTCACCCGCCCAGACACACCATCGGGTGCGCCCAACCATGGTATCTAGGTTAGATGCACCCAACTGAACCGCCTTTCCAGCGCATCCAGTTTTACCTGACCGCGCAATACGACTGCAGCTACCTGCCGGATCGGCGTGCGCGTTCGCAGGTGGCTACGCCCACCCACCTGATCGATCACCAGGCCTACAGTGCCTTGATCCGCGCCGGCTTTCGTCGTAGCGGCCAGTTCACCTACCGTCCGCACTGCGAGCAGTGCCATGCTTGCGTGCCGGTGCGCGTCGATGTGGCCGGCTTCGTGCCCAACCGCACCCAGCGCCGCTGCCTCAAGCGCAACCGGCACCTGGCCGCGCGTTTCCTGCCGCTCGACTTCAAGGAAGAACACTACGCGCTCTATCGCACCTATCTCGGCAGCCGCCATGCCGGTGGCGGCATGGATCGCGACGGCCCCGACCAGTACACGCAGTTCCTGCTGTCATCCAATGTCGATACCGTGATGGTCGAATTCCGCGACGGCGATGAGCTGGTGATGATCTCGGTGATCGACCAGATCGACGATGGCATTTCCGCCGTCTACACTTTCTTCGATCCCGCGCGCGAGCAGCAAAGCCTCGGCGTCTACGGCGTACTGTGGCAGATCGAACTGGCCAAACGACTGGAACTGCCTTACCTCTATCTGGGCTACTGGATCGACCAGAGCCGCAAGATGGCCTACAAGAAACAGTACCCGCCGCTGGAGGGGTTGATCGACGGCCGCTGGCAGGTTCTCGACGCATGAAATGGCTCCTGGTCGCCATGCTGCTGGCGACCATGCAGGGCTGTGCGCTCACCGCGAGCAATCCACGCGCCCTGCAGTCGATCGACGGCTTCTACCCGTTGGCGGACGATGCTCGCGTCTGGGTCGAGCCGGGCTACGAGGCCTACGGTGAACGCGTGTCCGCGGCGCTGCCGGCCGCCATTGCCAAAGTCGAAGCGGCGCATTACCTGCCGTTTCTCCATCCGCCACGCGTGTATGTCTGCGGCAGCGAGGATTGCTTCAACCGCTATGTGTATACCCCGCGGCTGTCCGCCGCGGTCATCCCGGACAACCGCCTGATCCTGTCGCCGAATTTGAACGGCCGCGAAAGCGCCCGCCTGCCTGGGCTTCTGGCGCACGAACTGGCACACCTTCACCTGGGCCAGCGCATCGGCCACTACAACAGTACCCTGCCGGTGTGGTTCCACGAGGGTTGGGCTTCGCTGACGGCGGATGGCGGCGGTGCCGAATATGCCACCGACGCACAGGCGTATGCCGCGATCCGCGCCGGCCGGCGGGTCGATCTTATCGCGCGCGATACCCCCGATCTGCGCCACCGGGCAGGCGCGTTCGGCCTCAATATTTTCGAGTTCTATCGCGAGTCCATGCTGCTGGTCGGCTGGCTGAAGGCGCAGGACGAGACGCGTTTTCGGCAACTGGCGCTGGCCGTGCAGGCCAATACCGATTTCGAGATCGCCTTCTGGGACATCTATGGCCAGTCGCCCGCCGCCCGGCTGGCCGGCTTTTACGACGGCGTTCAGGGCAACACCGTATTCAACGATAATGGGCAAATCCAGGCTGCACCCGCACAACCTTAAATTCACTTCACGATGAAACCCTATCTCGACCTGATGCGCCACGTGCTCGAGCACGGCACGAAAAAAGACGACCGCACCGGCACCGGCACCCTCTCGGTGTTCGGCTGGCAGATGCGCTACGACCTCGCCGCAGGCTTCCCGCTCGTCACCACCAAGAAGTGTCACCTGCGTTCCATCATCCACGAATTGCTGTGGTTCCTGCAGGGCGACACCAACATCAAGTACCTCAAGGAAAACGGCGTCTCGATCTGGGACGAATGGGCCGACGAACACGGCAACCTCGGTCCGGTCTACGGCCATCAGTGGCGTTCGTGGCCGAAGCCGGACGGCGGCACGATCGATCAGATCAGCGAAGTGGTGAAGACGCTCAAGAGCAACCCCGACTCGCGCCGCATCATCGTCTCGGCCTGGAACGTCGCCGACCTCGACAGGATGGCGCTGGCGCCGTGCCACGCCTTCTTCCAGTTCTACGTCGCCGACGGCAAGCTCTCGTGCCAGCTGTATCAGCGCAGCGCCGACATCTTCCTCGGCGTGCCGTTCAACATCGCCAGCTATGCGCTCCTGACCATGATGATGGCGCAGGTGACGGGGCTGAAACCCGGCGACTTCGTCCACACGCTCGGCGACGCACACCTCTATCTCAATCACCTCGACCAGGCGCGCGAGCAGCTCTCCCGCGATCCTCGCCCGCTGCCGACGATGACGCTGAATCCGGAGGTGAAAGACATTTTCGCGTTCCGCTTCGAGGACTTCACCCTCAGCGGTTACGACCCGCATCCGGCGATCAAGGCGCCGGTGGCGGTGTGAAGCGGTGAGGCGTGAGGCGTGAGGGGCCGCCGGTGGGAGAATTGGCACAATCTTTACCACCGTTCGCCCTGAGCCTGTCGAAGGGCTGCCTGACGCAGTCCTTTTGATCAGGCGGGCTTGTCTGGGCAAAGCGCTCCGCATGAATATCGAGAAAACATGAATCAACAAGAACCCCGCATCAGCGTCATCGCCGCGCTCGCCCGCAACCGCGTCATCGGCATCGAGAACCGCCTGCCCTGGCGGCTGCCGGAAGACCTCGCCCACTTCAAGGCGCTGACCCTCGACCACCCCATCCTGATGGGGCGCAAGACGTTCGAATCGCTCGGCCGTCCGCTGCCCGGGCGGACCAACATCGTCATCACCCGCAATCCCGACTATCGCAAGGATGGCTGCCTCGTTGCCGATTCCATTCCCGCAGCCATTGCTCTTTGCAAGGGTGTCGACGAGATCTTCTTCATTGGTGGTGCCGAGCTCTATGCCCAGGCCATCCCGCTGGCCGACCGGCTGTATCTGACCGAAGTGGACATCGAGGCCGAGGGCGACGCGTGGTTCCCCGACTACGACCGCAGCGCGTTCAGGGAAGTCGCGCGCGAGTCGCACACAGCTGAGAAGGGCGACGCCCTGCGATTTGATTTCGTGATGTACGAGCGGGGCTGAGCGGAAGCGGCGTGCTCTCCTGACTGCCGTCGCCCAGCCTCACCCGATGATTGTTTGCGTCAACGGAAAGGGAGAAAAAGCATGTCCGATCTTAGTCCGCTCGAAGAATACTTTCCGCGCCTGGTCCACGAGATTGTGGCGTTCTGGGGATCGCCCACCTGTTTCGATCAGCTGCAAGCCTTGCTGGTGGACAGCCGCGGCGGCCGCCAGGGATTTCCGGCGGACGTTTATTCCGACCTGTCCCTGCTGCTGACGCTGGTTCCCCGGCCCAAAGGTCCGTACGACATCTGGAATGATGCACTGGATGCGGATAAAACCGGTTGAAACCGGGTTGTTCGGGTTTGATTTTGAGTTGTTAAAGGAAAACAGAATGGATGTAAAAAATAGCAACGCAACCGCGCAGCGAGGCATGGCATGAGCGGTTTTCCCAAGTGTCCCCAGTGTGGTTCCGAATTCACCTATGAAGATGGTGCGATGTACGTCTGTCCGGAATGCGCGCACGAATGGTCGAAGGATGCGGCTGCTGCCACGGATGAGGTGCGCGTCATCCGCGATTCCAACGGCAATGTGCTGGCGGATGGCGACACGGTGACGGTGATCAAGGACCTGAAGGTCAAGGGCTCGTCGCTGGTCGTCAAGGTGGGGACCAAGGTGAAGAACATCCGCCTGGTCGAGGGCGATCACGACATCGACTGCAGGATCGATGGCATCGGCCAGATGGGCTTGAAGTCGGAATTCGTGAAGAAGGTGTAGGACACCGGATTCCGTCCGGCATCTACGATTGAACGGGGCCACGGCCCCGTTTTTCCTGGCCTTCCACGTGCGCCGGCATTTTATCCAGCATGCCTGCAATCCGGTCCGGCATGCGTCGTGATCTAGCGCTCCATGCGCTCGACCAGCCTTTCGAGTTGCTGTGCGATCGTGTCCCATACCACCATGGGGCCGGTCTTTTCGAATTCGGCCTCGGACCATTGATCGGGGGGCTTCACCTTGTATTCATCGATGCGCCCTGCCAGTTTGTCGCGTTCCGCCTTTGCGCTTGCCAGTTGTTCCACGGCATCGCTGCTGCCTGATTTGGCAATGCCGCTTTGGGCGCGTTCGAGCAGGGTATCCACATGTTTCAGGCGCATTTCGTGTTCAAGGATATGCTGCTGGATCAGATGATTCATTTTGGGGGTTTCAGTCATGCCCATTCTCCTGCATTAGAAGTATCTGTCTCGATGATCTAAACGTAGTCATCAAATCGCCCGGCGACAACCTGAGTCACTGGATTTAGGGCAACGTGGGCAGGGAAAAGCAGGTGGGCGGGCCGAAATGAAAAACGGAGCCTCGGCTCCGTTTCCCGTTATGCGGCAGGACAGGACTTCAAGTGCGTGCGCCCATGGCCAGTGCGCGGTTCTTGCTGGTGAGGCGGGCTTGCTCGTCGGTATCGCGGTCGAAGCCGTCGCCGACCCAGCCCCCAAGGTTTTCCAGCGCGATGCGCCCGAGCGCATCGATCCATTGCGGGTGCTCGTTGAGCGCGGGGATGTAGTGGAATTCCTTGCCACCGGCCGCGAGGAAGGTGGCGCGGCCTTCCATTGCCAGTTCTTCCAGCGTTTCCAGGCAGTCGGCGGTGAAGCCCGGTGCGACCACGTCGACGCGGCCGGTGCCGGCGCGGCCGAGCTCGTCCAGCGTCCTGTCGGTGTAGGGCTGGATCCATTCGGCGCGGCCGAAGCGCGACTGGAAGGTGAGGCGATATTGCTTCGGTTCGAGCCCGAGCGCTTCGGCCAGCAGGCGGCCGGTCTTCTGGCATTCGCAGTGGTAGGGATCGCCCTTGTCCAGGGTGTAGCGCGGCACGCCGTGGAAGCTCATCAGCAGCAGGTCGGGACGGCCATGCATCTGCCAGTAGTCGCGGATGTTGGTCGCAAGGGCGTGGATGTAGCCGGGGTGGTCGTGATAGTGCTTGAGCGTGCGCAGGGCCGGCTGGGTACGCGTCTTCTGCAGCCAGGCGAACGCGGCGTCGAAGGCGGTGGCGGTGCTGGAGGCGGCGTATTGCGGATAGGCCGGCAGGATCAGGATGCGGTCGCAGCCGGCGGCCTTCATCTTCGCCAGGGTGTCGGGAATTGACGGATTGCCGTAGCGCATCGCGTAGTCGACCGTGAAGGGGGTGGCGATGCGCTCGCCCAGCCAGCCTTTCAGCAGCTTGGCCTGCTTCTCGGTGTGGACCTTCAGCGGCGAGCCGTCGGGGGTCCAGATCGCGGCGTATTTCGCGGCCGATTTTTTCGGCCGGGTGTTGAGGATGATGCCGTTGAGGATCAGCCACCACACGGCGCGCGGGATTTCCACCACGCGCGGATCGGACAGGAATTCCTTGAGGTAGGGGCGCAGCGCCTGGGGCGTCGGCGCCCCGGGGGTGCCGAGGTTGACCAGTAGGATGCCGGTGCGGGTTTGCTGGCCGTGGGTGTGCTCAGGCTCTTTCAGGTAATTCATCAATGATGCGACAGCGCGCTGGACAGGAGTTTGGCAGTGACGTCGACGATCGGCACCACGCGCTCGTAGGCCATGCGGGTGGGGCCGACGACGCCGAGCGTGCCGACCACCTGGCCGTCGACCGAATAGGGCGCCGTGACCAGGCTGCATTCGTCGAGCGGCAGCATCTCGGATTCGCCGCCGATGAAAATCTGCACGCCGGCGGCGGTGCGCGACTGGTCGAGCAGTTGCAGCAAGCCGGTTTTCTTCTCGAAGGCGTCGAACAGGCGGCGCAGGCTCCCCATGTTGCTGGAAAGATCCTGCACGTCGAGCAGCTTGCGGCTGCCGGACACCACCACGTTGTCCTGGCTGGCGTCGAGTGCCTGGCTGCCGGCATCCACGGCCGCCGCCATCAGGCGGGTGATGTCGTCGCGCATGCGGCCGAGCTCGTCGCGCAGCTTATTGCGCACTTGTTCGAAGCTGTGGCCGGCGAAATTCTGGTTGAAGTAGTTGGCCGCCTCGGTCAGCGCGGCGGCGCTATAGGGTTGCTCGGTGACGATGACGCGGTTTTCGACCTCGCCTTCCATGGTGACGATGATGAGCAGGATGCGTTTGTCCGACAGGCTGAGAAATTCGATCTGACGGAAGGCCGGGCTGCGGCGCGGCGTCATCACCAGCCCGGCAAACCGGCTGAGATCGGACAGCAGGGTAGATGCCGCGGTCATCAGCCGCTGCGGGTCGGACGCCGTCAGGCTGTGCTCGAGCTGGTTGACCTCGACTTGCGCCAGGGGGCGCACGGTCAGCAGGGTATCGACGAAGAAGCGGTAGCCGCGCGGCGTCGGGATGCGTCCGGCCGAGGTGTGCGGGCTGGTGACGAAGCCCATCTCCTCGAGGTCGGCCATGATGTTGCGGATGCTGGCGGGCGACAGGTCCAGCCCGGCATGTTTCGACAGGGTGCGCGAGCCGACGGGTTCCCCTTCGCTGATATAGCGTTCCACCAGGGTTTTCAGCAGGATGCGGGCGCGGTCGTTGAGCATGGGTTGATTATATAGGGGTGAGTGGTGAGTGGCGCGGGTGGAGCTTTTGATCCTCCGCTCACGGCTGACTGCTTGCCGCTCACCATCCCCCTATATAATCGCCCCTCATGCAAATCCCTTTCCACACTGTCGGCCTGGTCGGCAAATACGACAATCAGGGCATGGAGGCCTCGGTTCGAGCGCTGGCGGAATTCCTTCAGGCGCGTGGGCACAAGGCCCTGCTGGCCTGCCAGACGGCCGAACATTTCGGGATCGCGGACTTCCCCACGCGCAATCTGCACGACCTGGCGACCGAAAGCGACGTCGTGGTGGTGCTGGGCGGCGACGGCACCATGCTGTCGATTGCGCGCGAACTGGCGCCGAACGGCGCGCCGCTGATCGGCGTCAACCAGGGGCGGCTGGGCTTTCTCACCGACATCACGGTCGACCACATGTTCGATGCCATCGCCGAGATTCTCAGCGGCCAGTACGTGGCGGAAGAACGCATCCTGCTCAACGGGCAGGTTCGCCGGGGAGGTGAACTTGTGTTCGAGGCCACGGCGTTCAACGACGTCGTGGTGGGCAAAGGCGGCTCGGGTCGCCTGATCGATCTGGAAATCGCCATCAACAGCGAGTTCGTCTACAGCCAGCGGGCCGACGGCCTGGTGGTCACCAGCCCGACCGGCACCACTGCGTATGCGCTGTCGGCCGGCGGTCCCATTGTGCATCCGACGCTCGAAGCCGTGGCGTTGGTACCGATCTGCCCGCATACCCTGTCGGCGCGTCCGATCGTGGTCAGCAGCCATTCGCGCATCGAACTGACGCTCACCTATGCCGACGACGCGCGCGTCCACTTCGACGGCCAGCATCATTTCGACCTCAGAAGCGGCGATCATGTGTGGATCACCCGCGCCAGCCGCCCGGTCACCCTGCTGCATCCGCATTCCTACAGCTACTACGACACCCTGCGGCAGAAGCTGCACTGGGGCAAGAAACTCTAGACTTGTGAATAAACCTACTGCGCTTGCCATCTCGGGGTTGGGCGGTGCTCGCAATCCTCATGTACTTTGAGTACATTCCGGTTGCTGTGCGCCGGCCGCCCCCGACCTGGCTGCGCTCGCGACGGTTTCTTCACAAGTCCTGACCGCACATTTCTATGCTGTCGCATCTGTCCATCCGCAATTACCTGCTGGTCGAATCGGTCGAGCTCGACTTCGCGCCGGGGCTGACCGTGCTCACCGGCGAGACCGGCGCCGGCAAGTCCATCCTCGTCGACGCGCTGGCGCTGGCGCTGGGCGACCGCGCCGAAGGCGGTGTGGTGCGCAGCGGTGCGCCGCGTGCCGAAATTTCCGCCGAATTCGCGATTGACGGCCTGCCCGCACTGGCAGCCTGGCTCGACGAAGCCGGCTTCACATCGGATGATGGCACGCTGATCCTGCGCCGCGTCATCGAGGCCGGCGGGCGTTCGCGCGCGTTCATCAACGGCAGCGCGGCGCCGCTGTCGCAGTTGAAGGACGCGGCCGAATATTTACTCGACATCCACGGTCAGCATGCACACCATGCCCTGCTGCGCCCACAGGCCCAGCGCGAGGTGCTCGACGCCTATGCCGGTGCGCAGTTGCTGGCAGCCGCGGTGAACGCGGCCTGGCACGCCTGGCAGGCCGCACGCCAGCGGCGCCAGGATGCCGAAACCCACAGCCAGGCGCGGCAGATCGAGCGCGAAGGCCTGACGCTGGCAGTAGAGGAACTGCGTGCGCTGGGCGACGATCTGGCGCGTTGGGACGAGATCCAGGCCGAGCATGCGCGGCTTGCCCACGTCACCACGCTGATCGAAGGCGGCCATGCGCTGATCCAGGGACTCGACGAGGGCGACGCGGCGCTGTCGAGCCGTCTCGGTGAGATGTGCGCGCAGCTCGAAGCGATGCAGGCGGTGGACGGCAGTCTGGGCGAGGTCGCCACGCTGCTGAATTCGGCCAGCGCCAACCTGGCCGAGGCCGTGCATGCGCTGCGCCGCTATGCCGATCACCTGAATCTCGATCCCGATCGGCTCGCCGAACTCGATCGTGTGCTCGGCGACATGCATCGCCTGGCGCGCAAGCATCGCGTGCAGCCGGAGGCACTGGCTGGTCTGCTCGATCGGTTTCAGGCCCGACTGGACGAACTGGCTGCCAGCGACGACCTCGATGCGTTGCAGGCCGCCGAGAATGCCGTCCGGGCGCATTATGAAAGCGAAGCGAAACGCCTCGGTGCGCAGCGCCGCAAGGCGGCCACTGCATTGTCCAAGCAGGTCACGGCGGCGATGCACGAACTCGCGCTCGCCGGTGGACATCTCGACATCGAGCTGCAAGCTGTGAGCGAACCGCGTGCACACGGGCTGGAGGACGTGAGTTTTCTCGTCGCCAGCCATCCCGGCCTGCCGTCGGGGCCACTCGGCAAGGTGGCCTCGGGCGGCGAATTGTCGCGCGTCAGTCTGGCGATCCAGACCGCGTTGTCGGGCGTGGCAGGCGTGCCGACGCTGATCTTCGACGAGGTCGACGTCGGCATCGGCGGCAGCGTGGCCGAAGCGGTGGGCCGACGGCTGGCGAAGCTGGGCGAGACCCGCCAGGTGCTGGTCATCACCCACTTGCCGCAGGTGGCGGCGCGTGGCACGCAGCATCTGCGAGTGGCCAAGCAGGCAAACGGCCGTTTCGTCTCGTCCAATATCGCCGTCCTCGATGCGGATGCACGGGTGGAGGAGATCGCGCGCATGCTGGGCGGACTCAAGATCACCGCCACCACCCGGCAGCATGCCGCGGAGATGCTCGCCGGGTGAGACGCGGGTTGGCGTTGTTCCTGCTGTGTCTGGCCTGGGTGAGTGCCCCATCTGCGCAAGCCGAGACGATGCACGGTGTCGTCATCGTGGTCGTCGACGGCGATACCGTCCTGTTCAAACCCGATCACGCCCATACGTCCGGGCGCACCTTCCTGAAAGTCCGCCTGGCCGGCATCGATGCGCCCGAAACGGATCAACCCTACGGCGATGCAGCCACGCGCGCACTGGCGGCGCGCGTGCTGAATCGGCGGGTGGCGGTGACCTCGGTCGCGACCGATGTCTATGGCCGCACGATCGCTCACATTCAGGTGGCGGGACACGAGGTCGGAACGGAACTGGTGCAATCCGGTTTCGCCTGGGCCGCCGCGCGTTCCCGACACACTGCAAAACTGGCGGTGGCGCAGCGCCAGGCGCGCCTGGACCAACGCGGACTCTGGCAGGGTGCGGCGCCCGTGCCGCCATGGGAGTGGCGGCGAACGCATCCCAAAGGGGAGCGCAACCGCTTCTAGACGGGGTGCGCCATGCCGGCTGTCGCGGAAACTACAGGCGAATTTCCACGTGGATTTTGTCCAGATCGAACATACAGTTTAGAAGCATATTAGAGAATAACGTTATAACTGCTTGTCATAAAAGGATTTTTTAGAACCCAATCGGTCGTCAGGCCACCTGTACGGTTTTATAATCGAGCGCAAGCCCTGCGTCAGACGGGGACCACAACGACAACTCAACCAGAGAGAGCGAGGAAGATGAAACTCATCACGAAGACGCTGTTCGCGTCCGTGCTGCTGGTGTTGGCCGTGCCGGTTCAGGCAGCGGGCGACCCCAAGGCCGGGCAACTCAAGACCTCAATGTGTGCCGGTTGTCATGGCATTCCCGGGTGGCGTACCGCTTATCCTTATGTATACAGCGTCCCCATGCTCGGCGGGCAGCACGCGGAATACATCGTGGCGGCGCTCAAAGCCTACAAGGATGGCGAACGCAACCATCCTGGCATGAAGAGCATCGCCAGCAGCCTGTCCGAGCAGGACATGGAAGATCTCGCGGCCTATTACGAATCGTCGTACACCGGTCCGGCCAACTGAGGAGAGACACATGAAAACAACGCTGCTCATCCTCGCAACGGCCGCACTGGCCGCCTCGTTCCCGGCGCATGCCGCCGGCGACTACGAGGCCGGCAAGGCCAAATCCACCACCTGCGCAGCCTGCCACGGCCCGGACGGCAACAGCACCGTGACGAGCTTCCCCAGGCTAGCCGGCCAGCACCGCGATTATCTCCTCCAGGCCCTGCACGAATACAAGATCGGCGTGCGCAAGAACCCCATCATGGGCGGTCAGGCGCAAGCCCTGTCCGACACTGACATGCAGGATCTGGCTACGTACTTTTCCGAGCAGAAGGGGCTGACCCTGAAATATTGATTCCAGCCATACGGAAAGGAAAAGGGCTCTGCCACTGGCAGAGCCCTTTTTACTGGAAATCCGGAATTCGTCGATGGCTCGAACCGATTCGCGAGCGCCCGAAACTGTCCTCCGGCTGGTATTCGAATGAAACACAAAAGACACGGTGCGTTCCGCTGGAAAACCATGGTTTCCGAAAAGCGACTGTCCATATGCTATACCTCGTTTACCCGTGCAAACAGTGGAGTCGCTACCTGACCTGAATACGGTCGGCGACCAGGGCAGCTCATCTCTCAACATACGATAGGTCACGTTCCGCAGGCCTTGTAGAAAGAACGGGTTGCATCATTCGAAAAGCGGATTACCCGACGAACAGTCAAGGAGTGACATCATGGAGACACAATGGAAGGTGGCAGGCACGTACTTTGAAGCATGCAATTGTGAGGCCGCCTGTCCGTGCGTGTTCACGAGCCCGCCGACCGATGGCGATTGCAAGGCGCTGATCGGCTGGCACATCGATCGAGGTACGTTCTCGGACACCACACTCGACGGGCTCAATGCCGCACTGTTTGCCTACGCGCCTGGACACATGCTGCAAACCAAATGGAAGGTCGCCCTGTATGTCGATGAACGGGCCGATGCGCAGCAGATGGACGCCCTCACCAAGATATTCTCCGGGGCGGCCGGCGGCCATCTTTCAGCACTGACGCCGTTGATCGGCGAAGTCCTTGGGGTCAGGAGCGCCGCTATCGATTACCGCCTCGAAGGCAAGCAACGCAGCCTGACCATTCCGCAAGTGGCACAAATGGAAATCGAGGCGATGCCCGGCCAGGGCGGAGAGGATGTCTCGCTCACTCGTATTCCGTTCACACCGGTGCCGGGTTACCCCACGGTGGTGTGTCGATCGAAGCGTCTGAGCTTCCACGATCATGGCTTCGATGTGGAAATTTCCAAGAAAAATGGGTTTTATTCCCCCTTCAGTTACCAGTCCTGACGGACGACACGGAGCCCGTGCCGCAAGTGTCGTAGCAGCCGCCAGCGTTGTCGGGATCACGGCGCTGGCGTGGGCTTATCTCGCCTATCAATCCTGGGCCATGCGCCACATGGACGTGGTGGACATGGCAATGCCCGGTGCGCGGGAATGGGGGCTGCTTGACCTCGCATTGGTGTTCACGATGTGGGCCGTCATGATGATCGGCATGATGGCGCCATCTGCCAGTCCGGTGCTCCTGTTGTTTACGCGCATCCAGCATGAACGCCATTCCCGAGTCTCGACAGGAGTGGCTAGCGGCCTGTTTCTGCTCGGCTATCTCCTCGCGTGGACGGGTTTCAGCGTGGCCGCGACGCTGATTCAATGGGGATTGCACAGTGCCATGCTGATCTCGCCTGCAATGATCGGTACCAGTCCCCTGCTGGGCGGAGTGGTGCTGATCGCCGCCGGCATCTACCAGTGGACGCCGGCGAAACACGCCTGTCTCAACCATTGTCGCTCCCCTCTCGGGTACCTCCTGAACGAGTGGCGAGATGGTGCTGGAGGCGCGCTAGTCATGGGATGGCGACATGGCCTCTATTGCACCGGCTGCTGCTGGTTGCTGATGCTCGTCCTGTTTGTCGTGGGGGTCATGAATCTGCTGTGGATCACACTCCTTGCCGCTTTCGTGCTGCTGGAAAAAAACCTGCCGCGGGGGCGATGGGTCAGCCATGCCACGGGTCTGGCCCTGATCGCATGGGGAAGCTGGATGGCGCTTGGAGCATGGGCTGACATCTGAGAGGATGGTTTGAACGACAGTCATGGCCGAGGAGGTCCGGTTACGGCAGTCCCATGGATTCGCTACTGCGCTGTTTCGCTGTCACGATTCCAGAATCACTGCACGGCCAGGATTTGGCTGATCCACAATACGCCCGGGCCGCGAAGCGCGGCTCATAACGCTGCCAGCGTCTTGATGTGCGCAGCCACGCTGCGCCCCAGGGCACTGAGGTCGTAGCCGCCTTCGAGCACGGACACGATGCGCCGCTCGGCATGGCGCGCGGCCACGCCCATGACCTGCTCGGTGATCCAGACGTAATCCGCTTCCACCAGGCCGAACTGCGCCATGTCGTCCTCGCGGTGGCCGTCGAAGCCAGCGGAGCAGAACAGCATCTGCGGCCGGAAGGCTTCCAGTTTCGGCAGGATGCGAGCAGTGAAGGCTTCGCGGTAGGCCGTTCCGGTGGTGCCCGCGGGCAGCGGCACGTTGACGATGTGGTCGCTGACGGTGTCGGCGCCGCGGAAGGGGTAGTAGGGATGCTGGAAGGTGGAGCAGAGCATCACGCGCGGATCGTCGTGGAAGATGTCCTCGGTGCCGTTGCCGTGATGGACGTCGAAATCGACGATGGCGACACGTTCCAGACCGTGCTGTTCGAGCGCGTGCGCGGCGGCCACGGCGACGTTGTTGAAGATGCAGAATCCCATGGCCTGGTTGCGGGTGGCGTGGTGGCCGGGCGGACGGGTGGCGACGAAGGCGTTGGCTTCCGCGCCCTGGATCACCCGGTCGACTGCCATCACGGCGCCACCCGCCGCATGGCGCGCGGCCTCCAGGCTGTGCGGGTTCATGCCGGTGTCGGGGTCGAGCATGTGCACGCCTTCGCGGGGCGCGGCGGCTTCGACGGCATCGAGGTAGGCGGCGTCATGCACCCGCAGCAGCTGGCTGCGGTGCACGCACGGGGCTTCGTGATGGGCCAGGAAGTCGAACAGGTGGGCGGCGTGCAGCCGGTCGTCGATGGCGCGCAGGCGTGCGGGACTCTCCGGATGCCAGTCGCCCATGTTGTGCTGTAGGCATGACGGATGGGTGATGTAGGCGGTGTGCATGGCGCAGGCAAGGGAAGAAATAAATCAACTATACGCCCGGCATGATGGCGCGGCAGCAGGGGATGGCCTAGCATAGGCTGATTCCCGATCCGCTCGACAGGCCGCAGCAATCCAGTCTGCTCCAACCATGCCCCGACATTATCTGCACCCCCTGTTCAATGCCCGTTCGGTCGCGGTCATTGGCGCCAGCGAACGCGAGAATTCGGTTGCCGGCACCCTGTTCCGCAACCTGCGCCAAGCCGGCTACAAGGGCGAGGTCTATCCGGTCAACCCTAAGTATGCAACGGTGTTCGGCGAACGCTGCTATGCGTCGGCCGGCGAATTGCCGGCGGTGCCGGAGCTGGCCCTGATCGCCACGCCCGCGTCGACGGTGGTGTCGATCATGCAGGCCTGCGGGCAGCATGGGATCCGCCATGCCATCGTCCTGTCCGCCGGATTCCGCGAAGTGGGCGCGCAGGGGATGGCGCTGGAGGACGCCCTGGTGGCGATTGCCCGGCAATACGGTATCCGTTTCATCGGTCCCAACTGCCTGGGGATCCAGCGGCCGTCCATCGGCCTGAATGCCACCTTCAGCCAGGGCGTCACCCAGGCTGGCGACCTTGCGCTGGTGTCGCAGTCCGGCGCGCTGTGCACGGCCATGCTGGACTGGGCGGAGACCAACGGCATCGGATTTTCCAGCGTGATCTCCACCGGCGCGTCGGCCGATCTGGATTTCGGCGAGATTCTAGACTACCTCGCCGTCGATACGCATACCAAGGGCATCCTGCTGTATATCGAAGGCATTCGCGATGCGCGCCGTTTCATGAGCGCGCTGCGCGCAACCGCCCGCTTCAAACCCATCGTCATGGTCAAGGTGGGGCGCCATGCGACGGGCGCCAAGGCGGTGATGTCGCATACCGGCGCCCTGGTTGGATCGGACGCGGTGTTCGATGCCCTGGTGCGGCGTGCCGGTGTGGTGCGGGTCAATACCATCCTGCAGCTGTTCGCCTCCGCGCGGGCATTGTCCACGCATATCCAGCCCACCGGCAACCGGCTTGCCATCGTCACCAACGGCGGCGGGCCCGGCGTCATGGCGACCGATCTTGCGGTGGACATGGGCGTGCGCATGGCCGAGCTGTCGCCGGCGACGATCACGGCGCTCGATGCGGTGCTGCCGCCAAACTGGTCGAAGGCCAACCCGCTCGACATCATCGGCGATGCCACCGCAGCACGCTATCGCGCCGCGGTGGACGCCTGCCTGCGCGACGACAACGTCGATGGCGTGCTGGCGATGCTGACGCCGCAGGCGATGACGCGGCCGACCGAGGCGGCCCAGGCGGTGGTGGACGTGGCGAAGACTTCGAGCAAGCCGGTGCTGACCTGCTGGATGGGCGAGGCGCAGGTGATCGAAGGCCGGCGGCTGTTCAAGCAGGCGGGGATTCCCTATTTCACCACGCCGGAGCCTGCGGTCGAGGTGTTCTCCTTCCTCTCGGCTTTCTACGAGAACCAGCGGCTGTTGATGCAGACGCCAGGGCCGCTGTCGCATCAGGCCGAGCCGGATGTGGAGGGCGCGCGCCTGATCATCGAAAGCGCACTGGCGCATGGCCGCCATCTGCTGAACGAAGTGGAATCGAAAGCGTTGTTGTCGGCGTTCCACATCCCGATCGCGCAGACCCTGATTGCGCGCGATCCCATGGAAGCGATGCTGCTGGCGCAACAGCTGGGCTTTCCGGTGGCGATGAAGATCAACTCGCCGGACATCACCCATAAATCCGATGTCAACGGCGTACGGCTGGGCCTGTCCAGCGGCCAGGCGGTGCGCGCCGCCTTTGGCGAGATGCTGGCCGATGTGCAGCGATTGCGGCCCGATGCCACGCTGGAGGGCATCGTCATCGAACCCATGGTGGCCCGTCCGCATGCGCGCGAAGTCCTGCTGGGCATGACCTCGGACCCGGTGTTGGGTCCGGTGATCGTGTTCGGTGCCGGCGGGGTCGATGTCGAGGCCTTCCAGGACCGCGCCGTGACCTTGCCACCGCTCAACCGCTACCTGGCGCGCGATCTGATCCAACGCACCCGCGTCGCGATGCTGCTGGGCCCGTTCCGCAACCGTCCCCCGATCGACATGGATGCGCTGGAGAACGTGCTGCTGCGCCTGTCCGAAATGGTCTGTGAGCTCCCCTGGCTGGCGGAAATGGACATCAATCCCTTGCTGGTGGACGAGCACGGTGCGCTGGCGCTGGATGCGCGCATCGTCATCGCGCCGCGCGTGCCGACCGCCGACCGCTACGGCCACATGGCGATCCATCCGTATCCGACGCATCTGGTGACGCGCTGGCAATTGCCCAGTGGTAACGACGTGCTGATCCGACCGATCCGTCCCGAAGATGCCGAACTGACCCAGGGGTTCGTGCGCAGCCTGTCCGAGGAGTCCAAGTATTTCCGTTTCATGGATGCGGTACGCGAACTGTCCCCCACCATGCTGGCGCGTCTGACCCAGATCGACTACACGCGCGAAATGGCGCTGCTGGCGTTGACGGAGATCGATGGCAAGGAGGTCGAGCTGGGCGTGGCGCGCTATGCCATCAATCCGGATGCCGAATCCTGCGAATTTGCCCTGGTGGTCGATGACCGCTGGCAGAAACAGGGGATCGGCCACAAGCTCATGGATGTACTGATGGACGTGGCGCGCAGCAAGGGTCTGAAAATGATGGAGGGCGAGGTACTGAAGACCAACCGCCCCATGCTGAAGCTGGTGGAAGCGCTGGGCTTCCATATCGAGATACACCCCGAGGATGACACGGTGCGGAAGGTCTCACGCGCGCTCTAGCGCGGGCAGACCCGTTCGATGCATATACCTGTCCATAGGTGCGGACGGGCAGGGTCAATGGAATACGCTGTGCTGCCGGGTGCAGACCTTGTTGCGTCCCGCTTCCTTGGCGGCATAGAGCGCCTGGTCGGCGATGCTGACCAGTGCGTCGATGTCGCCGGTGACGGATTCGCGTGTGGCTACCCCGATGCTGACGGTGAGCGTTTTTTCCGTATTTCCGATGGTGATCCGCTTGGCGTTCAGATTTGCGCGCAGGCGTTCGGCCGACTGCATCGCGGCGTTGAGATCAGTGTTGGGACAAATGACCAGGAATTCCTCGCCGCCGATGCGGCAGACACTGTCCTCGCGGCGCGCCGAGGCGCGCAGGATGGCTGCGGCTTCGCGCAACACCCTGTCTCCGGCGGCATGGCCGTAGGTGTCGTTGATATGCTTGAAATGATCGATATCGACCACCATCACGGCGATCGGCTGGCCTGAGCGCGAGGCGGCACTCCAGGCCTGTTCGAGCTGGTCCATGGCCGAGCGGCGGTTCGGCAGCCCGGTCAGCAGGTCGGTGAGCGCCGCGTTGGCCAGCCGACGGTTGGCCACTGCCAGTTCGGCCGCGATCTGGCGCAGTTGCGCACGATCCTTTTCCCAGGCGGTTTGCAGATGGATCATGCGCTGTGCGGCACGCAGGCGGGTGTGCAGGCCCTTGGAACTGAGGTTGCTGGGCAGATAGCCGTCGGCATCGGCTTCGTAGGCGCGGTTCAGTTGTTCTTCGCCGTGTTCGTCGGACGTCATCAGAATATGCATGCGTCGGCCTTCGTCGGTGGCCCGCAGCGCCTGGCACAATTCCAGGCCATCGAGCAGGGGCAGCTCGTAATGCGCGATGATGACATGGGGCAGCACTTCCATCGCCAGGGCCAGTGCGGCGTTCCCATTCTCGGCCGGGTAGACCGTATGCTCGCTGTCCTCGACCAGTAAGGCCATGATGTTGCGCCGGCGGGTGGCATCGCTGTCCGCCACCACGATGCGCAAGGGCATTTCGACATCCGCCGTTTCGCCGTCGTGGGTCTGGCCTTCGGTTTCGTGGTGGCCATGGCAGATCTCGGCAAACGACGGCAGCGCGACAGCCGGTATCTTCAGCAACTCACTCCATTCCCGCCAGTGGTGTATGACTTCGTCGACAAAGCTGCCGGCCGTGTCGGGGGAAATATCGAGTGCAACGGCCTTCGCCATCCAGTCCTTCAGCAGATCGGGACGTGCGCTGGCATTGATCTGGCCAAGGTCTGCCAGCTGGTGGGACAGGCGCAGCATCAGCACCAGGCTGTTGGCGCGCGAATCATGGGGAAAACCTGGATGATCCGATTCTTCGTAGTGGGTCAGCGGCTCGGTGAAGGTTCTGGGCATGCCCCAGTCGGCCATCATGACGGTACCCATTTCGACATGGTCGGTTTCCAGGCGGGACCGTTCCAGGGCGATGAGGGCTTGCGCGGGGTCGGCCTGCTGTGCCAGCAGCACCGCGTTGTATTCGTCTGGATAGGCTGTCGCCAGCGCCAGCTTCCCTACCTGCGCCAGCAGGCCGCAGACGAACAGTTCATCCGCAGCGGCCACATGCACTCGCGTCCCGAGGGCTTGCATGCACAGCGCCATCAGCAGGGAATGCGACCAGTATCCCTTGTAGTCGAATGCTTCGCAGGCGCCGTCGCGGTACTGGTCGACCAGCGAAAACCCCAAGGCCAGATGGCGCACCGTAGCCATGCCCTGGCGGACGACGGCTTCCTGAATCGAGACCACCGGGCGTGCGACGTGCGAAGCGGTATTGGCCAGTTTGATCAGGCGCCCGGACAAGGCGGGATCGGTTTGCACGACCCGTGCAATTTCACCCAGTGTCGCATTCTCGCGCCTGGATAACTCGAGTATCGCCAGCGCGACCCCGCGAGGGGAGGGCAGCTGGCCGCTGAGTTTCAGTTGTTCAGCCTGTGTCATCATTTATTAGTGGCGAAGCAAACGTAAGTGCCGGCCCGTCGGAGGGCGGCCCCGAATCAAAACGGTCGAGTCAGAACCGGTGCAAGTAGTGGGCTTTTTCCCGGTGGTGTCAGACTGTCAACAGTGATAACGACAGGATTTCGACAAAATGAAGGCCGCTTTCGCGGATTTGATATCGGCGGCTGGCGCCTGCTACACGTTGCCGAGCTTGCGATCCAGGCAGTGCAGGTAGGCCGCCGAATCGAACGCCGTCTGGTGGCGTTGCACCTGCCAGATCATTTCCCCCAGGCAGTCCATGACGTCATGCTGCGCGTCCATGGCGTTGCCATAGCGCTTGAGTAGACGTTGGTAGCGTTCGAGGATGCCGGGCGGCTGGTCGACCGACACCTGCTCGGCGATTGCCAGATGCATGGACAGATGTAGAAAAGGGTTGATCTCGCCGGATTCCGGCAGGTAATCCCGCTCCCGGTAACGATCGGGCTGGTCGAGCAGGGCGTGGTATTCGGGATGCGCCAGCACGGCATCGAGTGCCGGCTGCTCCGCGCCTGCCAGCGGCTGGCCGGCCCGGTACTTCGCCCAGACATCGAAGAAGAACTGGCGGACCTGATCGCGGCTGGGATTGAACATTACCCTGCCGTGGCGAGCAGTTTGCCCTTGAATTCGCACAGGTCCGCAATGATGCACTCGCCGCATTTCGGCTTGCGGGCCTGGCAGACATAGCGCCCGTGCAGGATCAGCCAGTGGTGGGCGTCGATGCGGAATTCCGCGGGAATCGTCTTGAGCAGTTTCCTTTCCACTTCCAGCACCGTCTTGCCGGGCGCCAAGCCGGTGCGGTTGGCGACGCGGAAGATGTGGGTGTCGACCGCCATCGTGGGCTGGCCGAACGCGGTGTTCAGGATGACGTTGGCGGTCTTGCGTCCCACCCCGGGCAGCGCCTCGAGCGCCGCGCGCTCGGCCGGCACCTGGCTGTCGTGCAGTTCGACCAGCATCCGGCAGGCGGCGATGAGGTGCTTGGCCTTGCTCTTGTAGAGCCCGATGGTCTTGATGTATTCGGTGAGGCCGGCTTCTCCCAGCGCATAGATCGCCTCGGGGGTGTTGGCCACCGGAAACAGCCTGCGCGTCGCCAGGTTCACGCCCTTGTCGGTCGCCTGCGCCGACAGCACCACGGCCACCAGCAGCTCGAACGGCGTCCCGTATTCGAGCTCGGTGGTGGGATGGGGATTGGCCGCGCGCAGGCGGCTGAAGATTTCGTGGCGCTTGCCTGGATTCATTGGTTCGGGATCACTGTTCGTCCAGGCGCTTTTTCAGCGCCCGCTTCTCGGCCTGCCGTTTGGCGCGCGCCGTTTTTTCATGTTCGCCGGCCTTGCGGGCAATGGCCAGCGCGACAAACGGATTACGCGGCTTGGGGACGCGCCTTTTCAGCGGTGGCTTCATGTCGCCATCGGTACGGCGGCACGGACGCGCTGGACGGCACGTGCCTTGTTCCAGTTGTTGGCCGCGATCAGCAGTCCCAGCGCGATGAAGGCGCCGGGGGGCAGGATCGCCAGCAGAAAACCCTGATAGTGGGGCAGGATATGCAGCACCCATCCCTTGGCAGCCTGACCGAACACCATGTCGATGCCGGAGAGCAGCGTACCCTTGCCGGCGAGCTCGCGAATCGCACCCAGCACGATCAGCACCAGCGTGAGGCCCAGGCCCATGGAAATGGCGTCGACCACGCTGTGCAGCGGGTGATTCTTGGCGGCAAACGCGTCAGCACGTGCCAGCACAATGCAGTTGGTGGTGATGAGCGGAATGAAAATCCCCAGCACCAGATAAAGCGGATGCACGAAGGCGTTCATCGCCAGGTCGATCACCGTGACCAGCGCCGCGATGATGAGGACGAACACCGGGATGCGGATTTCATTCGGTACGAAATGGCGGACGCTCGACACCGCGCCGCTGGATGCCGCCATCACCATCGTCGTAGCCAGTCCCAGCGACAGTGCATTGACCACGTTGTTGCTGATCGCCAGCAGCGGGCACAGGCCGAGCAGTTGCACCAGCCCGGTGTTCTGCTTGATAAGCCCGTTGTGGAACAGGCTGCGGAATTCGCTCATCGTCATCATGCCTTCTTCTCCTTGGCAGGGGGCGCCGCGACGAATGCGGCGCGGTGCCGCGCAAAATAATCGAGCGCGCTCTTGACGGCCTTGACCACCGCGCGAGGGGTGATGGTGGCGCCGGCGCGCGCATCAAACGCGCCGCCGTCCTTGGCGACTTTCCAGCGCTTGGACTCGGGATCGGTCAGCGACTTACCTGAAAACTGGTCGATCCAGGCGCTTTTGGCGCGGTCGATGTAGTCGCCGAGGCCGGGCGTCTCATGGTGAGCCGTGACCCGTACGCCAGTCACCTTGCCGTCGATGTCGATGCCGATCAGCAGGGCGATATCGCCAGCATAGCCGTCCGGCGCGATGGCTTCCAGTACCACGGCGGTGACCTGGCTACCGCGGCGGGCGATCCATAGGGCGGAAGGCTGGCGCGTGCCCAGGAGATCGTCCGGCGGCAGGTCCTGGCGGCTGGCCAGCAGGTCGTTGTCGTAGGACGAAGCGGGCAGCACCTGGTTGATGAGTGCGAGTTTCTCGGCCTGCTGGCTGCGGGTGATGACGGGTTCGGTCTGGTCGTGGGTGAATGCCAGCATGGCCGTCCCGACGAGCGCGAACAGAAACAGGACCGTTCCGGTCCGCAACGCATTGCGCGTGGCGACCGTCATGCTCACGTGCGCGGCTCCTTGTCGGCACCGCCATAGATGCGCGGCTGGGTGTACTGGTCGATCAGGGGCACGCACAGGTTCATCAGCAGGATGGCGAAGGCCACGCCGTCCGGGAAACCGCCCCAGGTACGGATGGCCATGGTGAGAAACCCGGCGCCCAGGCCGAAGACCAGCTTGCCGCGCGGCGTGGTCGCGCCCGACACCGGGTCGGTGGCGATGAAGAAGGCGCCCAGCATGACCGACGGCGCGAACAGGTGGAACCAGGGCGGGCCGAAGCGGCCGGCATCATAGAAATTCAGGAAGCCGGCCGTGAGCCAGATGCCGGCCAGGAAGGCCAGCGGTACTTGCCAACTGATGATGCGCAGGGCCCACAACAGCAGTCCGCCCAGCAGGAATGCTCCCGCCAGCCATTCGAAGCCGACGCCGCCGTAATGGCCGAAAATCGGATGCGTCATCACTTCGTCGACCGTCAGTTGCTGCAGCAGGCCGGTTCGCAATGCATCCAGCGGCGTGGCCATGGTGACGGCGTCCAGCGTGGTCCGGGGTACGTCGCCGCCGAAAATGACCGTTGCGCTTTGCGCCAGCGTGAGGTGCACCGACGTCAACTCGTTCGGTCCGGCCCAATGCGTCATCTGCACCGGGAAGGACACGATCAGCACGGCGTAGCCGACCATGGCTGGGTTGAAGATATTCTGGCCCAGCCCGCCATACAGGTGCTTGGCCACCACGATGGCGAACAGGGTGCCGGTGATGATCAGCCACCATGGCGCCAGCGAAGGCAGCGACAGCGCCAGCAGCCAGGCGGTGACGATGGCGCTCAAATCGGCGAGGAAGGGTTTGGCCGGGTAGCCGCGCGCTTTCAGCATGGCCGCCTCGGCAGCCAGCGCCGTGACGGTGGCGAGCGACAGCGTGACGAGAATGCCCGGCCCGAACAGCCAGACGTAGGTTGCGATGCCGGGCAGCAGGGCCGCCAGCACCCAGGCCATGACCTGGGTGACGCTGGTGCGGTCAAGAATGAATGGAGAGGCCATCAGGGTTTCTTCTCTTCGGATTCCAGCGGCTTGCGCGCCAGTTCGCGGATTTTAGTCCGACGTGCCTCGATCTCCTCGATCTGATGCAGCTGCTCGGGCGTCAGTTGATCGACGTTTTTTGGCGCGGTATCGGTTTTTTTCGCCTGCGCGCGCGCCAGCGCAGCGGCGATCAAGGCTTTCTTGGCGTCGGCATCGCTGACTGCGGCGCCTTCGGCGGCAGGGACGGCCGCGAGTTCGGCGCGTTTGGCCTGTGCCTTGGCGGCGAGTTTCTCGGCCTTTTCCTTTTTCTCCCGTTCCTGCCGGAACTGCCGGAATTCGTGGCGCTCGCGTGCCAGGTCGGCAGCACGCTTATCCTTCTCGCGCGCCCAGATCTCGCCCTTGGCGTAACGATAGAAATCGACCAGCGGAATATGGCTGGGGCAGACGTAGCTGCAGCAGCCGCATTCGATGCAGTCGAACAGGTGGTATTCCTGCGCACGGCCGAAGTCGCCCGCCTTGGCGAAGCGGAACAGTTCCTGGGGCTGCAACTCGGCCGGGCAGGCATCGGCGCAGCGGGTGCAGCGGATGCATGGCAGGGCTTTGGGCAGGGGCGGGAACAGTTCCTTTGATTTCACCAGGATGCAGTTGGTGGCCTTGACCACCGGCACGTCGAGGTTCGGTACCGGCACGCCCATCATCGGCCCGCCCATCAGCACGCCGGTGGTGCCGTCGCGGTCGCCTGCCAGGGTGATCAGCGTATGCATCGGGGTGCCGATCAGGACCTCGAAGTTCTGCGGGCGCAACACGTGGCCGGTGACGGTGACCAGGCGCGAGATCAGCGGTTCGCCATGGTGTATCGCACGCGCCAGCGCATAGCTGGTGCCGACGTTGAAGACCTGGATGCCGATGTCGGTGGAGAGTTTGCCGGACGGGACCTGCTTGCCGGTCAGTGTCTCGATCATTTGCTTGGCGCCGCCGCCCGGGTAGCGCGCCGGCACCTTCACCACCTCCACCGCGAAATCCAGTTTCGCGGCAGCGGAGCGCATTGAATCCAGCGCCTCGGGCTTGTTGTCCTCGATCCCGACGAGGATTTCGGTGCTGCCCAGCAGATGGCGCATGATCGCCACGCCCTGCAGGATCTCGTCGGCGTGGTGGCGCATCAGCATGTCGTCGCAGGTGATCCACGGCTCGCATTCGCCGCCGTTGATGATGAGCGTCGGGCAGGCGTGGGACGCGCCGGGGTCGAGCTTGACCGCGCTGGGGAAGACCGCGCCGCCGAGACCGGCCAGTCCCAGATCGCGCAACTGCATGCGCAGTTGGGGGGATTCCATCGCCTGGTAGTCGAGCGGAGCATGCGCCACCCATTCGTCGCGACCGTCGGTTTCGATTGTGATGCACAGATCGGGCAGGCCGGAGATATGCGGGACCGGTTGCAGGTCGATGGCCGCGACCGTGCCCGAACTGGAAGCATGGACGGCCGTCGAGATATAGCCGTCGGCGGCTGCGATCATCTGGCCCTTCAGGACCCGCTCGCCGACTTCGACCACCGGCTTGGCCGGATTGCCGATGTGCTGGCGCAAGGGAATGACCAGTTTCTTGGGCAGCGGTGCGGCATGAATCGGGCGCGACGTGGATTCCGCCTTGTGTTCGGGGGGATGCACGCCGCCCTTGAACCTGAACAGTTCGCGGCTCATGCGTCCTCCGTTTCCGCAATCTGCTTCATCATCACCACCGGATGCTTCCATTTCCAGTGGGGCAGGTCTTCGGCGATAGGCACCATCGAGATGCAGTCGACCGGGCAGGGCGGCAGGCACAGTTCGCAGCCGGTGCATTCGGCGGTGATGATGGTGTGCATCTGCTTGGCCGCGCCGGAAATGGCATCGACCGGGCAGGCCTGGATGCACAGCGTGCAGCCGATGCAGGTGTTCTCGTCGATGAAGGCGACCGACTTCGGCTTGGGCGTGCCGTGGGTTTCGTCGAGCGGCTTGGGTTCCACGCCCAGCAGTTCGGCGAGCTTCTTGACGCCCTCTTCGCCGCCCGGCGGGCACTGGTTGATGTCGGCCTCGCCCTTGGCGATCGCCTCGGCATAGGGCCGGCAGCCAGGGAAGCCGCACTGGCCGCACTGCGTCTGCGGCAGGATGGCGTCGATCTTTTCCGCCAGCGGGTTGCCTTCCACCTTGAAGCGGATGGCCGACCAGCCGAGTACCAGGCCGATCGCCACGGCCAGGATGGCCATCACCCCGATTGCGGCGAGCATTATTTGACCAGGCCCGAGAAACCCATGAAGGCAAGCGACATCAGCCCCGCGGTGATCATCGCGATACTGGTGCCCTTGAACGGGGAAGGAACGTCGCAGGTCTCGAGGCGCTCGCGGATGCCGGCAAACAGGATCAGCACCAGGGTGAAGCCGATCGCGCCGCCGGCGCCGAAGAACAGCGATTCGACGAAATTGTGCTGTGCCTGCACGTTGAGCAGGGGAATGCCCAGCACGGCGCAGTTGGTGGTGATCAGCGGCAGGTAGATGCCCAGCACCTGGTACAGCACCGGGCTGCTCTTGTGGATGAACATCTCGGTGAACTGCACGATGCCGGCGATCACCACGATGAACGAGAGCGTGCGCAGATAGAACAACTCGGGGCCGAGCAGGTATTCGTTGACCAGGTAGCTAGCACCGGAGGCCAGCGTCAGCACGAAGGTCGTCGCCAGTCCCATGCCGATCGCCGTTTCCAGTTTCTTCGAGACGCCCATGAAGGGGCACAGGCCGAGAATCTTGGCCATCACGATGTTGTTCACGAACACCGTGGAAATGAGAATGAGGATGTAGGTTTCCAAAGCAGGCAGCCCGACGCAATGCCGCATTATCCGCCGCGGAAGGCGGGGGATTCAAGCCTGGGATGGCAGATTGTGCGGGAGGGGGTACAAACCGTTGGCCGTCCATGCGACGCAGTCGCCGGACGCGACCCGACCCGTCCGGGCGTTTCGTGCCCCAGACGGGTCGGGCCGTCCCTGTCGCGGACAGGCTTTCGCATCGGCCGGGTCAGGGTTTGGACGCCTGTGCCACGCCGGCGCCGCGCGGCGCAAGCTGGACGCGTTTGCCGCCCCGCAGCAACCGCACCGCAAACAGGGTCAGGAAGAGCACGCCAATCGAGAACACGACGTCACCCGGTACGCGCAGCCAGACGAAGGCTTCCATCAGCGTCGAATGCACCACTTCCGGGGAGCGAGCAAACCAGACACCGTGGCTGACGCTGGCCCATGCCTGGTAGAGGCCGGCCGGTACCAGCGACATGAATACCATCATGGCGAGACCGATGTTCAGCGACCAGAACATGGGTTTCAGCAGGGCGTCCGACCAGGCGTGGCGATCGCTCAGGCCGCGCAGGCAGAACAGCAGCAGGCCGATCCCCAGCATGCCATACACGCCGAACAGGGCGGCGTGGCCGTGGGCGGCCGTCATGTTCATGCCCTGCATGTAGTACAGCGCGATGGGCGTGTTGATGGAAAACCCCAGCAAGCCGGCGCCGACCACGTTCCAGAAACCCACCGCAATGAAGCTCAGGATCGCCCATTTGTACGACTGGACCCAGGGGGCGGATTGCGAACGCTGGTAGTTGCGGTAGGCCTCCGTCCCGATCATGGCGAGCGGGACCACTTCCAGCGCCGAGAACATGGCGCCGATGGCGATCACGTGGGTCGGCGTGCCGGTGAAATACAAGTGGTGCAGCGTGCCGAGGATGCCGCCGAACAGGAACACGATGGTCTCCAGCACGATCGCGCTGTTGGCGGTCGCGGCGCGGATCAGGCCAAGGCGCGTGAACAGCAGGGCGATGACGGCGGTGGCGAAGACCTCGAAGAAGCCCTCGACCCACAGGTGGACCAGCCACCAGCGCCAGTACTCGATCATCGAATAATGGGTGTGCGGGCCCCAGGTCAGCGAGGTGGCATAGAAGCCGCCGATGCACAGCGCGGCCAGGAACACCATCGCGATCAGGCCGCGGCTTTCGGACGGTTTCCTCAGGGCGGGCCAGAGGCCGCGACCGAGCAAGGTCGCCCAGAACAGCAGGCCGATGAACAGCAGGATCTGCCACACCCGGCCCATGCTGGTGAATTCCAGTCCCTGGTTGCCGATCCAGAAGCTGAAGCTGGTGCCGAGGTGTTGCAGCGATCCGAGCCAGCCCGTGACGGTGGAGCCGACCACGATGAACAGCAGGGCATAGAACAGGACGTCCACGCCCAGTTTCTGGAATTTCGGCTCATGCCCGGAGATGGCGGGGGCGATATACAGGCCGGTTGCCAGCCAGGCGGTGGCGATCCACAGAACCGCAAACTGGGTATGAATGGTGCGGCTCACCGTGAAGGGCAGAATCTCGCCCAGCGGAATACCGAAGAAACTGTTGCCTTCCACCGCGTAGTGCGCGGTCAGGATGCCCATGCCCACCTGCGCCAGGATGAGGCCGATCACCACGAAGAAATACTTCTTGGTGGCTTTCATCGAGGGCGTGGGCTTGAGGTCGAACAGCGGGTCGGACTTGGGCGGGACCGGGTCGTCTTCTTCCTTGTGGCGGCCATGGAAGAAAATCATGCCGGCGATGGCCGCAATCATGAGGATCACGCTGGCGATCGACCAGATGCCGATGGTCGCGGTGGGCGTATTGCCGACCAGCGGCTCGTGCGGCCAGTTGCTGGTATAGCTCAGGTCGGTTTCGCCAGGGCGGTCGGTGGTGGCGGCCCAGGACGACCAGAAAAAGAAGGCGGTCAGCGCCTGCCGGTCGCCTGGATCGGGTAGCGAATCGGTCGCCATGGCGTACTGGCTGCGCAGGGTGTCCAGGGTTTTTTCATCGCCGAACAGACCGCTGTAATGCGATGCCACCTGGCGTATCGCTGCAGCCCGGTCGTCGGACACCGTGAGCGTGGCGTTGGCACTGCTGTATGCGTTGTGCCGCATTTCAACTTTCAGCAGACTGTTCACCTGGCCCTGCTGGCCCACGTTCAATTGCGCGAAGGGCATCCCGTAATCGCGTTGCGCCCATATTTCGCGCAGCGCCAGCGCTTCGCGATGCAGCCAGTCGGCCGACCAGTCCGGAGCGAGGTAACTGCCGTGGCCCCAGACGGTGCCCATCTGCTGGCCTCCGGCCGACAGCCAGGCCTGCTGGCCTTGCTGAATCTGGTCGGCGGTGAAGATCAGGTCGCCGCTGGCGCTGACGACCTTTTGAGGGATGGGTGGGGCCTTGAGGTAGATTTCCGTGCCGACCCAGCCGAGGGCGGCGAAGGACGCGACACAGATGATGGCCAGCCAGGTCCAGAGCTTGCGTGTGGCATTCATGGCGAATTTCCTTTCTGAGCGAAGGGGCTACAAGAAAACGGGTTATTAAGATGTATATTACATACATGATTAAAGTATGCAAATAAAAATATCTTCAGATCGATTTGTTATGATGTATTCATGCAACACTGGACGCGTGTCCGGCCGTCAGGTTGCAAACACATGTAATTAAGTACGTGTTTACTGCGGATGAGCCGGTCGATAGCGGGTTGACCTATTACAGGATGCTGCTGCCATGAGACTGACTGTCTACACCGACTATGCGCTGCGTACGCTGATGTATCTCGCCAGTCACCGCGACAGGCTGGTGACGATTTCCGAGATTGCGGACGTACACGGGATTTCGAAAAACCATCTGATGAAGGTGGTGTACCAGCTCGGACTGACCGGCATGGTCGAGACGGTGCGCGGCCGCAATGGAGGCTTGCGTTTGAATCGCGAACCGGCCGATATCAACATCGGGGAGGTGGTGCGCAATACCGAAACCGATTTCAACATGGCCGAGTGCTTCGACCCATCCGGCAACCAATGCCTGTATTCACCCGCGTGCGCGCTCAAAGACGTGTTGCAATCGGCGACGGCAGCCTATCTGTCCAAGCTGGACAAGGTGACGCTGGCGACATTGACCAGGCGCCGGCCTGCCGATAAGAAAACGCGGGCTACGATACGCGTGTATCCGCGGATAAAAAAAGAAAAAAAGATCGACTGACAGGCACGCTATTTTCGTGCGGCCCCTGCACGAAAATGCGAGTCGAGTTTCCCATTGGCACCTTGATGGATTCTATCGGCATGGACAGGTGCCAGTCCTGCCATGGGTGATCGCCTTGGTTCCCAGGGTGTTGCACGTCACCGGTTTAAAACGACGGCCCCTGGTGGTTGGAATTAACCATGGCCAATCGGGTTTTAAAAATTCAAAAATCCGGGCTCAATAAATTAACTTGATTGCAATAACAACAACAATAAACAAAAAAATGCCAAGAAGGAGTGAGGACCGGCCTGGCGTCACGCTGCAATTTCCACGGCACTCGATACATCTTCTTCTTCCCTCTCGCCCCATCGGGGGCTGCCCCGCGTGTCTGCCGACGACCGGCAATCGGCACAGGGATTTGCCTTTGCAATGCTGGATCGGCGTCATGCCAAAAAACGAAGGAGGAGATAAATGGAGAGAAGAGGATTCCTGAAGGCCGGCACGGCTGGGTTTGCCAGTCTGGTGTCGGGGGCGGGTTTGTTGACGTGGGCGCCACGTTCCGAGGCGGCAACCATCAGCAAGACGCTGTATATCACCGCCGGCACGCATACGATGCCGGATGGCGTCTCGGTCTACATCAAGGGATTCAGCGATTCGTCCGCCGACCTCAATGTGCCGGCCACGCCGATCGTCTGCCAGGAAGGCGATACGCTGGAAATCACCATCATCAACCGCCTCGCCGTCACGCACAACTTCGTCATAGGCGGCCTCAAGGCGGGCGACCCTCCTCTGGTCAGCAGCGGCGACATTGCCGGCGGCGGCAGCAAGACCATCACCTACACCATCCCGACCGGCAAGGCGGGTTCCTATCTGTTCTACGACAACAAGACCAGTTACAACGTGTTCCTCGGCCTTCATGGCGGACTGGCGATCATGCCGGCAGGGAGCAGCAACCAGCTTTATTCAGGCAGTCCGACATTCGTGAAACAGCTGTTCTGGGTTTTCAACGATATCGATCCGGCCCTCAACAGCGCGGTGCAGCACGGCACCACGGTTCCCACCAGTTTCACCCCGCGCTATTTCACCATCAATGGCCAGACTTCCCTGCCTCCCGGGGCCGTCGGATTCGATGATCCAACCCGGGATGCGATGGCCAATCCCGAGACTCAACTCGCGGGCAGCGTGGGAGATCGCACCTTGATCCGCATGTTGAATGCGGGGATGTGCTCCCACGCCGTCCATACCCATGCCAACCATATGGAATGGCTGACCGACCGTGGAACGGTACGCGGTTCGGTCTGGAAGAAGGACGTGCTGTATCTGCGCAATCAGCTCGGCAAGATCGACGCCATCTATCCATTCGAAGCACCGCCTGATGCCTATCCTCCCGTGACGACCGGTCACTTCCCCATGCACCTGCATGACGAGATGTCGCAGACGGCGGGCGGGGGCATGTACCTGTTCGGCGCAATGACCGACATCGTATTCAAATAAAAACTCAGGAGATCGACATGGGAATGAACGGCGGTGGTGGCGGTGGCGGCGGTGGAATGGGCAACGCGTGTTACGTGTATCCGGGTGCACCGGCGACGCCGGGATTCGTGACACCCGATGTACTGTTCCAGCGCGGCATCTACATGAATGGTTCGATGCGTTTCGACGACGGCAACTCGGTAACGATCTGGGGCTTCACCGATCTGGCCGCCGGCGGCGGCGGGGGCGCCGGCGGCGATCAGATGGGCGGTGGTTCCTTTCCTTCGCCGGCCATACGCGTCACCGAAGGGCAGATCGTGCATACGGCGCTGTCCGTAAACATGATGTGGATGCACACCATCCATCATCACGGCATCGAACCCAGCACCGAGAACGACGGCGTAGGCCATCTGTCCTGGGACGTGACGGGCGGCACCTATACCTATCAATGGCGGCCGCTGCATGCAGGCACCTACTTTTATCACTGCCATGTGAATACACCCCTGCATGCGGAGATGGGCATGTATGGCGCGCTGATCGTCGACCCCAAACCGACGCCCGGCGACCCCGCGGGCACCAAACGGGCTTTTTACAACGGACCCAAATACGATGTCGAGGCCATCTGGGCGTGCGACGAGATCGATCCCAACTGGCATACCCTGCCCTGGTATGCGGGCACCTGTGGCGGCGATGTCGGATTGAACAACCTCAACCCGAGGTATTTCATCATCACCGGCGTGGACGGTGCGAGTTCGGCGCTGACCAACCCGGCCGTGGCGGTGAACATGACCCTGGGGCAGACCCTGCTGGTGCGCTACATCTGCGCAGGCTTCTATCCGCAGAAGATCAGCTTCGGCGGCTTGACTGCCAGCGTGGTCGCTTCGGACGGCCGTCCGTTGCCCGCAGCGTGGAACACCGGCGCCATCGAGGCGCACTCGGCGGAGCGCTACGACTGCATCATCAAGCCGACCAGCCGAGGCACCTGGACGGTGACCGTCCAGTTCTTCCACTGGCGTACCGGTGCGGTGCTGGGGACGGCGAAGACGCGTATCACGGTCGCCTGACCGATCTGCAACGAGGGGGCTTCGCGCCCCCTTATTTTCTGCTGCCCGAGGCGGCATGCCGGTCATCACAGTCCTGTTCTACATGAAGAAGGCGGCTTTTCTCTTGCTGATCGCCCTGGTGGCCGGGGGAACAGGGTTCTGGCTCGGACGGGGACACCTGGCACCTTCCCCCGCTATCGAGGAAATAGCGTCACCGATAGACCGGGCGACCGCCGCGCAACCCGTCTACGTCTGCCCGATGCATTCGCATATCGTCCAGGACCACCCCGGCACCTGTCCGATCTGCGGCATGGATCTGGTTGCGGTGAAAAACGCGGACGGCAGCAGCGCGAGCCAGATTCACGTCGATACGGCCACGCAGCAGAAACTCGGCGTGCAACTCGCCGCCGCCGTACCGGCAGTCCTTGCGCACGATATCTCCACCTATGGAACCCTGGTTCCGGACGAAGACGCGGTCTTGCGCATTACACCCAATGTGGGTGGGTTGTTGACTAGGCTGAATGTGCGCCGCATCGGGCAGCGCATCGCCCGTGGCGAGATCCTGTACGAGGTCAGTTCGCCGGATGCACTCAATCTGCAGTACGAATATGTCGACATCCTGCGCCGTGGCGAGCCCACTCTCAAAATGGCGAGGGAACGTCGCGCGCAGAACCGGCTCAAGTTGGAGCAGGCGCATGCACTCGAGCCGTCCGCTCGCGAGCGGGTCGAACGCGAAGTCAGTCAGAGCGAGGAACAGCTCTGGTCGCTCCTGCAGCCTTGGGAGCGCGATCGCGAACGTCTGAAGCTGCGCCTGCAGCAGATCGGACTGACCGACGGGATGCTGGCGCAGCTCACGCGCACGGAGAAAGCCTTTCTAGCCGTGCCGGTGCGTGCGCCGCGCGCCTGCGTGGTGCAGAACATACTGGGACGGCCGGGCATGACGGTGGCGCCCATGACCGAAATTCTGGATTGCGTCGATGCATCGCACGCCCAGATCGAGATCGTGCTCTATCCCGACCAGCTTTCGTGGGTGAAGACGGGTGACGGCGTGAGCATGGTATTCGACGACGGCGACACGGTCACGGCGCGATTGAGCGGACTCAATCCGCTGGTGGACGACGCCACGCGTACGCTGCGGGTGCGCATGCCGGTAGACCTGAAACGCGCGCCGAATCTGGGCGAATACGCGAAGGTGACCATCCATGCCCTGCCGCGCCACGTCCTGGCCGTTCCGAAAACTGCCGTGATGCGGACCGGGCACGGCGATTTCGTGATGCGCGCGATGGGCAGGGGACACTTCATGGCGACCCGGGTGGTGCTCGGGATCGAGGACACGGACCGCATCGCCATCCGCGACGGACTTGCGGACGGTGACCAGGTGGCAGTCAACGGCCAGTTCCTGATGGACGCTGCCGCGTCGATCGCCGACTCCGTGCAGCGCATGCATGCTCCCGCGGCACCGGCACGCTGAGCGGCCGAAGCGGGATGGTCGTCCGTCTGATCGAATGGTCGCTGCGCAATCGCATGCTGGTGCTGCTGACCGCGTGTCTGGTCGCCGTCTGGGGGGCAATCAACGCGCGCCACATGGCGCTCGATGCCATTCCCGACCTGTCGGACGTCCAGGTCATCATCCAGACGCCTTACGCCGGGCAGTCGCCGCAGACGGTGGAAGATCAGGTGACCTATCCGCTCGCCAGCGCCTTGCTTTCAGTACCGAAATCCACCGCCGTGCGCGGTTTCTCCCTGTTCGGCCAATCCTTTCTCTATGTCCTTTTCAAGGAGGGAACCGATCCCTACTGGGCGCGAAGCCGGGTACTGGAATATCTGGCCCAGGCCCAGCCGCAACTGCCTGCCGGGGTGAGGCCGTCGCTGGGCTCCGACGCGTCCGGCGTGGGCTGGATATTCGAATATGCGCTGGTGGATCGGGGGCACCGGTACGATCCCGATCGGTTGCGCGCAGTCCAAGATTTCTTCCTGAAGTACGAGTTGCAGAGCGTACCGGGCGTGGCCGAGGTGGCGAGCGTCGGCGGCATGGTGCGGCAGTTCCAGATTGAAGTCGATCCCAACCGCCTGGCGCACTACGGATTGAGCCTGCAGCAAATCGGGGATGCGGTGCGCGCCAACAACGCCGAGACCGGTGGTTCCGTGCTCGAAATGGGCCATGCCGAGTACATGGTGCGCATGCGTGGCTACCTGAGGTCGGAGCAGGATTTCGCGTCCATTCCGCTCAGCGTCGATACGCGGGGTGTGCCCGTGACCCTCGGCGACGTGGCGCATATCCAGACCGGCCCGCAAGCGCGGCGCGGCGTGGCGGATCTCGATGGCGAAGGCGAAGTGACCGGCGGTATCGTGATCATGCGCTACGGCGAGAATGCGCTGGACACCCTGCAACGCGTCAAGCAGCGTTTGCAGGAATTGCGGAAAGGGCTGCCCGCCGGCGTGGAACTGGTCACGACCTACGACCGTTCCGGGCTGATCGAGCGCGCCGTCCGGGCCTTGGGTACCAAGCTGGTGGAAGAGTCGCTTGTCGTTGCCCTCGTCTGCCTGCTCTTCCTGCTTCGTCTTCGATCATCCCTGGTGGCCGTGGTGACGCTGCCGCTTGGCATCCTCACGGCCTTCATTGTCATGCAGGCGCAAGGCGTCACCGCCAACATCATGTCGCTGGGCGGCATCGCCATCGCCATCGGTGCCATGGTCGACGCCGCCATCGTCATGGTCGAGAACTTGCACAAGCACCTGGAGCATGCGGACGAAGCTTGTGACCGTTGGGAAGTGGTGCGCAGGAGTGCCGTGGAAGTCGGTCCCGCGCTGTTTTTCTCGTTGCTGGTCATCACCGTTTCCTTCCTTCCCGTACTGACCCTCACCGGCCAGGAAGGCAAGCTGTTCGCACCGCTCGCCTACACCAAGACCTATGCCATGGCCGCCAGCGCGGCGCTGGCGGTTACCCTGATGCCGGTACTGATGGGCTATCTGATCCGCGGGCGTATCGCCCCGGAGCGTGGCAATCCGGTCAACCGTGTCCTGCACCGGCTTTACCGGCCGCTCCTGCTGTTCGCGCTACGGCGACCCATCGCCACGCTGCTGATCTCCGCACTGGCGCTCGCCAGCATCGCGTGGCCGGTGAGCAGGACCGGCAGCGAATTCATGCCGCCGCTGTACGAAGGCGACCTGCTGTATATGCCCACCACCTTGCCGGGCCTGTCCATCGACGAGGCAGCCAACGTTCTGCAGATCACGGACCGCCTGATCCGCACCCTGCCGGAGGTCGATCGCGTGTTCGGCAAGGTCGGCCGCGCCGAGTCCGCCACCGACCCGGCGCCGCTGTCCATGCTGGAGACGACCATACTCCTGAAACCGCGCGAGCAGTGGCCACCCGGCGAAACGGTCGAGGACGTCATCCACAAGCTCGACCAGACGGTCAACCTGCCCGGTCTCACCAACGCCTGGGGTTATCCCATCCGCACCCGCATCGACATGCTGTCCACCGGCATCCGCACCGCCGTCGGCGTCAAGATCACCGGCCCCGAGCTTGATGGCATCGTCGATCTCGCGCAGAAGATCGAAGCCGTCGTCCGCGAGGTGCCCGGTACCCGCACGGTGTTCGCCGAACGCGTGACGCGCGGGCGCTACATCGACATCCAGGTGGATCGTGCCCAGGCCGCGCGCTACGGTGTGAGCATCGCGAACGTACAGAATCTGGTTCAGGGTGCGATCGGGGGCGAGGATGTCGGTACGGTCGTCGACGGACGCGAGCGTTTCTCCATCAATTTGCGCTACCCGCGCGGCTACCGCGATTCGCTCGACGCCCTGGCGGCAAGCCGGGTCACCACGCCTGCCGGCATGCAGGTGCCGCTGGGCGAGATTGCGAAGCTGAGCATTGCCGATGGCCCCGCCGAGATCAAGAGCGAAAACGGGCGACTGGTCGGCTATGTCTATGTCGACATCGCAAGCGGCGACCTCGGCGGTTACGTCGCGGCGGCCCGCGATGCAGTGGAACGGTCCGTCCCGTTGCCGCCGGGCTATGCCATCCAATGGGACGGCCAATACATTCATCTTCAGCATGCGAAGGAGCGGCTGCAATGGGTGGTGCCGCTTACATTCATTCTGGTGCTTCTGTTGCTGTACCTGCATTTCCGCCATTTCGGCAAGGTCGTGCTGGTGATGGCGTGCCTGCCGCTTGCGCTGGTGGGCGGTTTCTGGCTCGTCTACGCCCTGGGCTACCAGTTTTCGGTGGCGGTGGCCGTGGGGTTCATCGCGCTCGCCGGCGTGGCCGCCGAGTTCGGCGTGGTCATGCTGCTGTATCTCGACAATGCGATAGACCGGTCGCAACGCGCGGGCGCGCTGCAGGACCGCGCGTCCCTGCATCAGGCCATCGTGGAAGGGGCCTTGTTACGCATCCGGCCCAAGGCCATGACCGTGTCCGTCATCATTGCGGGTCTGCTGCCGATTCTTCTGGGCCAGGGCGCAGGGACGGACGTGATGAAGCGCATCGCCGCTCCGCTGGTCGGCGGCATGGTATCGGCCGCCCTTCTGTCGCTGATCCTGATTCCGGTCGCCTATGCGTATTGGCATGAAAAAAAGCTGCCACCCGGCCGCTGAGCCGGAAGCCCGTTTTCTCAGACCGGACAGCTCGGCCCTGTCGGATTGCTCGCCACCCAGAAATCGTGGCCTTTGCTCAGGAATTCGTCCCACGGCAGGTAATGCGAGCCGTCGCACGAGAAGGTGAGGCCGACCATGCCGTTGAAGATGTTGAGCGAACCCGCACGCAGGTAGAAGGTTTCGTCCATGAAGCGCAGCGCGCGCAGGGTGTCCAGGACCGGGCGTATCTTGTCCTTGGGCACCACCGCATCGTCCGGGTAGGGGCGGCGCGGATAACTGAGACAGGTGTCGGGGTCGGTCAACGCGTCGATATCCAGCAGACGGTAGCGATAAGGGTCGTCGACCAGCCAGATTGTGGCGCGGCTGCTGGAGAAGTGCAGCTTGCCGTGGAACACGCCGCGGTCGGTCATCAGTTCCTCCATCACGCCCAGCACGGTATCGAGGCTTAGATCCATCTGGCTGTCGCTACGGGTCTGATGGAATACCGCGCCGCGGATGGCCGGGTCGCCCTTGATCTGCCGCCAGTCGGTGGGCTCGTTGTAGAGCTTGGCGGTGATCGGCAGGTCGCGCAGGTCAAAATCGGCACCGACGAAACCGAGCACCTGGTCGTCGTCGTCGCGCACGATCTGGATCGCGGTCAGCGATGGCCGCCTGGCCCGCAGGCTGATGTAGGCCTGCGACAGGAGGAAACCCTGGTTCGGTACCGCTTCGTTCATGTAGGGGCGATCGGAGCGGTCGCGTCCGTAGTCCGTCTCGATCAGGCCGGCATGACTGATGTTGTCGCTGAGTTGGAGGGCGCGGGTGTCCAGCGCGTACATGTACTTGCAGGCGGGCAGTCCGTTCAGTGCGTGCGTCAGCGCGGCGTTGAGGCCGGCCCGGCTGGGCCAGACCCGGCTGCACGCTTGCGCCGCCAGCGCCAGCGGTTCGCGCAACATGTTGGCGAGGGCGTTGCGTTGCTGGGCGACACTTTCGGCCAGCGTGGACGGCGTGGACAGGGGCGATCGGTCCGGGATGATGATGTGCATGCGTGTGTAGCCTATGGGTGCATGTGTCCTTGCAGGGACGGAGGGCGTAGCGAGATCACCGGCCAGTTCCTGGCTTCGGCGTGCGCGCGCAGCGTGGCATCGGGGTCGACGGCAACGGGATGCCGGACTTTCTCCAGCAGCGGCAGGTCGTTGAGCGAGTCACTGTAGAACCAGCTGGTGCTGAGGCAATCCAGCCGCGTGCCGTGGGCTTCAAGAAACTGTTCGAGACGGACCACCTTGCCTTCGCGGAAACACGGCGTGCCGGCGACTTCGCCGGTGAAGCGGCCGTCGATTTCCTCGGGGTCGGTGGCGATCAGGTGCGGAATCCCGAATTCCTTCGCGATCGGCCCGGTGACGAAGCTGTTGGTAGCTGTGATGATGGCGACCAGGTCGGCTTCGTTAAGTTGCTTGTTCACCAGATCGCGCGCGGCCTGGGTGATCATCGGCCGGATGCGCGTCTCCATGTATTCGGCATGCCAGGCGTCGAGTTGCGCGCGCGTATGGGTGGCAAGCGGCCGCAGGGCGAAGGCGAGGAAGGCATAGATGTCGAGCTGCCCGGCCTTGTAGTCTTCGTAGAAGGCGCGGTTCTTGGCTTCGTAGTGCGCGCCGTCGACCACGCCCTTGGCGATGAGGAACTGCCCCCATTCGTAGTCGGAGTCGCCGGCGAGCAGGGTGTTGTCGAGATCGAATAGGACGAGATTCATCGGATAGACGTTAGCAGGTTCAAATGACAGGAATTCAGGCGCGCGGGGCTTGACCGCGGTCGAGCCAGAATTCGCGCAGTTCGTAGGCGCCCCAGACGGCGAGGGCGACATGGTCTTCGCGGCGGATGGCTCGCTCTTCAGGGCTGAGTTCGTCGAGCGGTGCGGCCAGCACGTAGAATGGGTCGAGCACCTCGTCGACGAAGGCTTCGTCCTTGCTGTCCACGGGTAAGTTCCAGTCGTCTTCCCAGTGTTCCACGACCAGCAGAAAGCCGGCGGCCCACAACTGGGCATAGGGCGGGATGCCGGCCGCCTTCAAGCGTCCGGCTTCGGCGGGCGGCAGCTCGGCCAGCAGCCCGTTCCAGTCCATGATCAGCGGGGACAGCGCCCTGGGGTCGGTGAGGTCTTCGATCGGGGCGGCCAGCGCACGGGCAATCTCGTTGCGTCGGCGATCGAACAGCGCCAGGAACCGTACCATGTCGGCCTCGTCCTCGAATATCGCATCCAGACCGTCGTCGCGATCGAACAGCACCGGAAAGTATTCTTCGGCCGGGATGGCGCGCGGACTGCAGGCCAGCGCGGTGATGAAGCCGTCCAGGCCTTCGAGCGAGACCGGGACGTCGGTGCGCTCGTCGATGAGATCGACCAGATCGGCCAGGGCATCGATCTCGTCGTCGCTCAGCCGGGTGTGGGGGGATGGGGGTGCGGACATGGTCTGGGCTCGAAGTAAGGGTTCGGATCCGCGCATCGCGTAAAATCCGCCTATGAATTTTAACGCGCTGGGCCAGTCCGCATCACTGTTGCCCGTATCCTTTTATCTGGTCGGCTGGCTGGGTTTGGCTTTTCTGGCCTGGCGCTGGTTGATGTCGGGCGACTGGCGCAGGCTGGCCGAGCCGTCGAGACTGAACCTTTTCCTTGGCGCCACGGTGGCCGTGCTGGCCTTGTGGCAGATCCGCACGGGCGTCAAACCCGGGCTGGCATTCCATCTGTACGGACTGGCGGCATTGACGCTGATGTTCGGCTTCTGGCGCGCCACGTTCTCCGGTGTGCTGGTCCTGCTGGCGAACGCGGCATTCGGGCATGGCAGCTGGGAGGCATTGGGTGCGGATGCGCTGCTGATGGCGGCATTGCCAGCGGGCGTGAGCTGGAACGTCTATCGATTTGTCGAGCGCCGTTTGCCGAATCACTTTTTCATCTACGTGCTGGGCAATGGTTTTTTCGGCGCCGCGCTTTCGGTGGCGATGATCGGCGTGACGACCACGGCGCTGATGGCGCTGGCCGGGGTGTATCCGCTCGATTATCTGCTTGCCCAGTACACGCCATATGCCACGGTATTGATCAGCTGGGCGGAGGCATTCTCGACCGGCATGGCGGTGACGATGATGGCGGTCTATCGCCCTGCCTGGCTGGAAACCTTCGATGACGCCAAATATATCCAGAACAAGTAGTCCCTTGCATATCAGCTATCCCGACCTGCCGGTCAGCCAGCGTCGCGACGACATACTCGCGGCGCTGCAGAAACACCGCGTGCTGATCCTGTGCGGCGAGACCGGCTCGGGCAAGACCACGCAGATACCCAAGATGTGCCTGGAGGCCCGGCTTGGATTAGAGGCGGCGAGGCCAGGCAGGCTGATCGGCTGCACCCAGCCGCGCCGCATCGCCGCGCGCTCGGTGGCGGCGCGCATCGCACAGGAACTGGGCAGCGAACTCGGCGGCCGGGTCGGCTACAAGGTGCGCTTCACCGACACCGTGCGCCACGACACCGCGATCAAGGTGATGACCGACGGCATCCTGCTGGCCGAGAGCCAGGGCGACCCGCTCTTGAGCCGCTACGACACGATCATCATCGACGAGGCGCACGAGCGCAGCCTCAACATCGATTTCCTGCTGGGCTACCTGAAGACGCTGGTGGAAAAGCGCAGTGACTTGCGCGTGGTGATCACCTCGGCCACCATCGACGCCGAGCGTTTCTCGAAGCATTTCGACGACGCCCCGGTGATCGAGGTATCGGGGCGCACCTACCCGGTGGAAATCCGCTGGCGGCCGATCGAACGCGAGGAGCCGGCGACGCCGGCCAGGGGCGAACGCGAGAAGAAGGACAAGGATGCGCCCGACCTGATTGCCGCTATCCTCGATGCCACCGACGAGTTGGCGCGGGTGGGTCCTGGTGACATCCTGGTCTTTCTGCCGGGCGAGCGCGAGATCCGCGACACTGCCGAGGCCCTCAGGAAGCACCATCCCCCGGGCACCGAAATTCTGCCGCTGTTTTCCCGGCTGTCGGTGGCCGAGCAGGACGCGATCTTCAAGCCCACGAGCGCGCTGCGCCGAATCGTGCTCGCCACCAACGTGGCCGAGACCTCGCTCACCGTGCCCGGCATCCGCTACGTGATCGATCCCGGCACCGCGCGGGTGAAGCGCTATTCGGCGCGCAACAAGGTCGAACAGTTGCTGATCGAGAAGGTGTCGCAGGCCTCGGCCAACCAGCGCGCCGGGCGCTGCGGCCGCGTGGCCGACGGCGTCTGCATCCGCCTCTACGACGAGGTCGACTTTGGCAACCGTCCAAGATTCACCGATCCCGAGCTGCTGCGCTCGTCGCTGGCGGGCGTCATCCTGCGCATGAAGTCGCTCGGCCTCGGCGAGGTGGTCGGCTTCCCGTTCATCGACCCGCCGAGTTCCCGACTCGTCACCGACGGCTACCAGTTGCTGGCCGAATTGCATGCGCTCGACGAGCAGGGGCAATTGACCAAGATCGGTACCCAACTCGCCAGGCTGCCGCTCGATCCACGTATTGCACGCATGCTGCTGGCGGCGGAGCAGCAGCGCTGCGTGCGCGAGGTACTGATCATCGCCAGCGCGTTGTCGGTACAGGATCCCCGCGACCGCCCGATGGAGCGCGCGCAGGCCGCCGACGAGAAGCACAAGCTATTCGCCGACGAGCGTTCCGACTTCATGGGCTGGCTCAAGCTGTGGCGCTGGTACGAGGAGCAGGTGCAGCACAAGAAAACCAACCGCCAACTGCAGGCGCTGCTGCAGGACCATTTCCTGTCGCCGCGTCGGATGCGCGAATGGCGCGACATTCATGGCCAGCTGCATGCGCAGGTGAGCGAACTGGGCCTGCGCGAGAACGACAAGGACGCCGGCTACGATGCCATCCATCAGGCACTGCTGACCGGCCTGCTCGGTAACATCGGCTTCAAGTCGGATGACGCCAAGGCGCGGCCCAAGCCGGGCGAGGGCAACTACCAGGGTGCGCGCGGCATCAAACTGTCGATCCACCCTGGCTCGGCGCTGGCAAAAAAAGGACCAAAGTGGATCATGGCCGCCGAGCTGACCGACACCGGCCGCCTGCTCGCGCGCACCGTCGCCGAAGTGCGCCCGGAATGGATCGAGAGCGCGGGTCGTCATCTGCTGACGCGCATGACCATCGAACCGCACTGGGAAAAGGACGGCGCCCGCGTGGTGGCATTCGAACGCGTGAGTTTGTACGGCATCACCTTGGTGGCGCGGCGCAAGATCCACTACGGTCCCATCGACCCCGAACTGTCGCGTGAACTGTTCATCCGCGGCGCGCTGGTGGCGGGCGAATATGACACGCGCGCGCCGTGGTTTGCGCACAATCGCGCACTGATCAAGGAGATCGAGGATCTCGAGCACAAGGCGCGAAAGTCCGGCGTGTGGCTCGACGAGGAACGCATCTTCCGCGTGTTCGATGCACGCGTGCCGCAAGGTCTCCACAATGGCGCGGCGTTCGAGTCTTGGCGTGCCGAGGCCGAGACCGCCAACCCTAAAATCCTGTTCCTTCAGCGCGAGGACATCCTCGGCGAGGGGCTCGGTGCCGACCACACGTTGTTTCCCGAGACGATGGCGGTCGATGGCGTGACATGCAAGCTGAAATACCGCTTCGAGCCGGGCCATGCGCTCGACGGCGTCACGCTCAAGTTGCCGCTGTACCTGCTCAACCGCATCGAAGCCGCGCAGATCGACTGGCTGGTGCCCGGGCTGATCAGGGAAAAACTCACCGCATTGCTGAAATGCCTGCCCAAGGACAAGCGCCGTCCTCTGATTCCGCTGCCCGACACGGTGACTGCGTTTCTGGGTGTGGCGAAGCCGGGTGAGCGGACGCTGACCGAGGCGTTGGCAGCCTATATCCGCAAGAAAACCGGCGCCGATATTCACCCCGATGAATGGAAGTGCGAACTGCCGGCGCATCTGAAAATGAACGTGAGCGTGATCGACGACAGCGGACAGGAACTCGCCAGCGGGCGCGATCTGGCCGTGCTGCGCCAGCAGCTGGGCGGCGCGGCGCGTATCACCTATGGCGGCGGTGCCGAGAACAGCGAATTCGAGCGCACCGGGCTGACCGAGTGGAATTTCGGCGACCTGCCCGCGCAGGTGAAATTCAGGCGCGGCGGGCGCGAGCTGATGGGCTATCCGGCGCTGGTCGACAACGGCGAGAGTGTCGACCTGCGGCTTCTCGATGCGGCAGACGTGGCCGAAAGCGAAACGCGGCGGGGTGTCGTGCGGCTGTTGCGCATCGCGCTGGCGGCGCAGTTCAAGCAGCTCGACAAGGACCTGGCGCGCGAAACCACGCTGGCGCTGAAATTCCGCAGCTTCGGCAGCCCCGAGCAGTTGCGCGCCGCGCTCATCGATGCGATCGCCATCCGCGCACTGCTGGGCGACGACGACACGCCGCGCGACGGGAAAACCTTTGACAAGCAGAAGGAGCGCGCCAAGCCCAGAATCGCTGTGGTGAAGCAGGCGCTGCTGCGCGACAGTGCGGAAATTCTCGACCTGCATGCACAGGTGGCGGCACGCTTGAATGCCAAGCCGCAGTTCACCGCGGTGATGCGCGACGAAACCGCGCATCTCGCTGCGCTGGTGCCGGCGGACTTCATCACAGCCACGCCGTGGGCGCATTTGAAGGACTTGCCGCGTTATCTGCGCGGCATTCTCAAGCGGCTGGAAAAACTGCCTGCAGCCGAGCAGCGCGACGCGCGCAGCATGGCTGGCGTGCTGACGCTGCAGAACAAATACCTGGCGCGGCGAGGCCAGGTGATAGGCACGGCATCCGCCGCACTGGACGATTTCCGCTGGCAGCTGGAGGAATTGCGAATATCGCTCTTTGCCCAGGAACTGAAAACCCCGTATCCGGTATCGGTGAAACGACTCGACAAGCTGTGGGACGAGCTTGCCAGGCAGCCCCTGAATTAAGTAGGGTGCGGGTATGAGCGAACGTGTATTCAATCTGCCGAACGTCATCACCCTGCTGCGCCTGGCTGCGGTGCCGATCGTGGGCTGGCTGATCCTGCAGCAGCGTTGGGAGGCCGCGTGCTGGTTGTTTCTCGCCGCTGCGATATCGGACGGCATCGATGGTCTGCTGGCGCGCTGGCTCAAACAGATGACCCAGCTCGGCGCCGCGCTCGATACCGTTGCCGACAAGGCATTGGGCGTTGTGACGCTGGTCATGCTGACGCAGGCGGGTGCAATCCCGCTGTGGGTGACGCTGGCGATCCTGTTGCGCGACAGCATCATCGTGCTGGGTGCGTTGAGCTATCGCGGCCTGGCGGGGCACTTGGATATCCACCCGACCTGGCTCGGCAAGACGCACATGTTTGCGGAACTGTCGTTGCTGTCGCTGGTGTTGGGCGGACTGGCCGGGCTGCTGTCGCTGGACGACTGGCTGCATGCTCTGTTCGTCGCCGTCTTCATCATCGCCGTGGCTTCCGGCGTGCAGTATGTGTGGATATGGGGCGCCAAGGCGCGGCGCGAACGCGAGGCGATTCGTCTGAGACCGCGCTGATTCCTTTACTGGAATGGCAGGCGGCTCTGACGCTCTGATTCGCTGCCGGATTTGACCTGGTACATGGCCGCGTCGGCCGCGCGGATCAAGGCATCTTCGTCGCTGCCGTCGTCAGGATAGAGCGCCTGGCCGATGCTGGCGTCGATCTCCAGGTGCAGATCGTCGAAGCGGGTGGTATGCGCCAGACTCTGTTCGATCTTGAGGGCGGCGGCAATGCAGTCCTGGCGTCCCTGGACACCTTCCAGCAACACCACGAACTCGTCTCCACCCAGGCGCGCGACCGAATCGGATTCGCGTACGCAATCCTTCAATCTTTGCGCCACTGCCACCAGCACGGCATCGCCGACGTGATGGCCGTGGCGGTCGTTGATGTCCTTGAAGCGGTCCATGTCCAGGTACAGGATCCCGACCTTGCCGCCATAGCGCAGGGCATGGCGGATTGCCTGCTGCAGCCGGTCATAGAACAGACGCCTGTTGGCCAGGCCGGTCAGGGGATCGTGGGTGGCCTCTTCGCGCAGCGCAGCACGTGACTGTTCCAGTTCTTCCATCTGGTCGTGTATTCGTTGCGACTTCAGTTTGATCTTGCGTGTCGTCTGCCACGCGATCAGCAGCGCCAGCGTGATGGCCGCGAGACCGAAGGCCAGCGTGAGATATAGCGCATGTCGGTAGGTCTGCTGCGCCTGCTTCTGGGCAGCCAGGTTGGCCCTCTGGTAGGCCGTGCGCATCGTGGCCAGTTGCTGGTTGAACTGTTCCTGAAGGGGAATGGCTTCGTGTACCAACACCTGGCGTGCCATAAGATACTGATTGGCATGAAGCAGGTCGATCAGGTGTTCCTGTACTGTCCGGATCCGCATGATCAGCTGCGTCTGGGCATCGAAGTTGCGCTGCTCGGTGGGGGTGAGCCCCAGCTCACGCAGCGAGTTTCGCCCTTGCATGACAAGAAAGCCTGCATGGTTGAATCGCAGGAAGTGGGCGTCGCGTTCGAAAGGGTCGTCGGCCAGCACCATGCGGAACAGGCTGTCAGTGCGGATGTGCGCCGCCACCTGGGTTTGCGTGATGAGGTCGATCTTGCGATTGTGAAGTTCGACCACGATGTTCAATTGCCTGCCCAGCGCCTTGAGTTGGAACAGACCGTTGAACAAAAGACCGCAGATCAACGCGATCAGGGCGATAAAGGCGGTTCCGATAAGAGGGGAAAACCCTCTCTGTATAGGGCTGGGCTTCGTGGGCGGAGAAGGGTTAGCCACGACCCGTCGCCGCGAAAATGCGGGGCGCGCCGGAATCCTGCAAACTTCGCAGGACATCCCTGACTTCTTCGGCGTGTCGCGCGGGGTCTACGTGATCGAACCGGGCTGCGATGCGTCCATCCGGGGCAATGATGAACGTGTGGCGGCGGGCGAACCGGATGATTCCGAGATTGAGCAGGCTGTCATAGGCGCGTGCGGTACGCCCGTCGGGGTCGGACAGCAACGGAAACGGCAGGCCGTATTTGCGGGAAAAATCGGCATGCGAACGCGTGCTGTCGACGCTGACGCCGACTACGGCCGCATCGAGTTTCCCCAGGGTGCCGATGTCGTCGCGGAAACGGCAGGCTTCACGGGTGCAGACCGGCGTATCGTCGCGCGGATAGAAATACAGGACCAGCCAGCGTCCGGCGTAGTCGCTCAGACGGTGTGTCTGGCCGTTCTGATCCTGCAGGGCGAAGTCCGGCGCGGCACTGCCTTCCGTCCGTTGCGTACCCGGTCTCAGCATCCAGAACGCCACACTCGCAGCCAGCAGCAGCACCGCTAGTCCGCCCATTATCATTTTGAACATAAGTTCTCCTGAAATGCATCATAGACTGCCTAGTGACAACAGGGAGTGTATACGCGACAGTTCGTGTATCCACACGGTATTCGGTAGAATGCGCGCCACGCCCCGGTAGCTCAGTGGATAGAGCAACCCCCTCCTAAGGGGTAGGTCGGACGTTCGATTCGTCTTCGGGGCGCCACGTTGGGTTCGCCCGATGTGTATTGCACACAGAAAAAATCAGCCGTCATTTCCTAGGCTGTATTCAGTTCAGTTTGATTTTTGCCAACCCTGGAAGGACTGGATTTTGATCACCTTACGGATGCAAGGTGGCGTCCCCACGGGGATTCGAACCCCGGTTACCGCCGTGAAAGGGCGATGTCCTAGGCCTCTAGACGATGGGGACCCGGACGACGGTGTGAACCGCCAACTTTTACTACTCAGGCTTGCGCCTTTCCTGCTTGTTGTACAGCTGGGTCAAGGTGACGCCGACAAACAATCCGACGAACCCCAATGGTATCAGCGAGAGCCAGAACTGTGCATTCCCGTTGCCATGAAGCATTTCCCAAAACCCGACAGCCAAGCCGACCACACTCAGAATCAACCCCAGCAGCGTGGTGATGGCGCCAAGCTTGTGCATCGTACATCCTGTCAGTTGGTGGAGGTAAGCGGGATCGAACCGCTGACCTCTTGCATGCCATGCAAGCGCTCTCCCAGCTGAGCTATACCCCCAACGAAGCCGCGCATTCTATAGATGCATTTCGTGCTTGTAAAGCCTTCGCGGCGATCTCAGTCAGGAAAAAGTTTGCCGGGATTGAGCAGACCGTGCGGATCGAATTGCCGTTTGATCGCGCGCATCAGCTCGAGCGTGGTGGGATCGATTTCCTGAGGCACGAAGCGGCGTTTTTCGGTGCCGATGCCGTGCTCGCCCGAAAGCGTGCCGCCCAGTGCTAGTACGCGCAGCATGATGGCATCGAGCGCCAGGCGCGCGCGCGCCATTTCGTCGATATCGTCGGGGTGCACCATCAGGTTGACGTGCAGGTTGCCGTTGCCGGCATGGCCGAACGAGACGATCGGCAGTTGTTGGGTCTGCGCGGTGTGGTCGAGGAAGTCGACGAGGTCGGCGAGCTTCGACACGGGCACTACGACGTCTTCGTTGATCTTGAGCGGCGCGATCTGCTTGACTGCGTGCGACAGCGATTTGCGTGCCGTCCATAGCCGGGCGATGTCGGCGCGCGCGAATCCGCTCTTCATTTCGAGCAGACCGTTGCCGGCGAGTGCCTGTTCCAGTGCGGCAATCTGGCGCGGAAGGTCCTGCGCGGCACCGTCCGCCTCGACCATCAGCAGGGTCTGCGTGCCAGGCGGCAGATCGTCCGCCGCGCCGGTCGGGCGGATGGCGTCGATGGCGTGCCGGTCCATGAACTCGAGCGCACTGGGCACCACGGCCTGGCGCATGATGCGGCCGACCGCATCGAGCGCGGCCCGGTTGCTGGCAAAACACAGGCGCAACGTGGCGACTGCTTCCGGTGCGGGCAGCAGTTTCAGGGTGGCTTCGGTGATGAGAGCCAGGGTGCCGCCGGAACCGATCAGAAGACGGGTGAGATCGTAGCCGGTGACGCCCTTGGTGGTGCGGCAGCCGGTACGGATTTCGCGGCCGTCGCCGGTGACGGCGCGTAGCCCCAGCACGTAGTCGCGGGTGACGCCGTATTTCACGGCACGCGGACCGGCAGCGTTCATCGCGAGGTTGCCGCCGATGCGGCAATAGGCGCTGCTGCCGGGGTCGGGCGGGTAAAACAGGCCGGCGCCGCGCGCGATGCGGTCGATTTCCTCGGTGACTACGCCGGGCTCGACGACGATGAGCCGGTTGGCCGGGTCGAACTCGAGCACGCGGTGCATGCATTCGAAGCTGACGACGACGCTGCCGGGCGAGGGCAGCGCGCCGCCGACATTGCCTGAACCGGCGCCGCGCGGGGTCAGTGCAATCCGATGTTCGAAGGCGACGCGCGCGAGCGCAAGCACCTCATCGTGCGAAGACGGGAACAGCACGGCGTCGGGTTCGACCCGGCGCGGCGTTTCATCGCAGGCATAGAGTGCAAGGGTGGCGGCATCGTCGAAGACGCGATCGGCGCCGAGGGCGGAACGGAAAGCAACAAGCGCGCGGTCGGACAACATGGCGGAGCGATGAGACCGGGGGTGTGCGTCAGACCGGTTGTTCGGGCGGGAGTTGCGCGGCCAGTTGCGCAATCATGTCGGCATCGAAATCCATGCCGATGTCCCAGCCGGGGTTCAACGCAATCGGTATGCCGCCGCCGATGCGGCGCAGCAGCCAGGAAAACTCGGTCAGCAGACCACCCGAGAAGTCGGGAAAATGTTCGACAAACGGTTTGGCGCGTTCGGGACTGGTGAACATCACCAGCACGCGCTCGCCGTCCTCGTCTTCGATGATCAGCGGCTCGGCCTGGGTCGAGCGCTGGAAACCCTGAATGGCGTCCTTTTCATCGCGCACCGGCATGAACAGCTGCTGGTCGAGCAGGTGCAGCACGAAGGTTTCGGGATCGAGCGTGCCGGCATGGACGGCGGCAAGCTGTTCTTCAAGCGTGTTGTGGGGGGTAAAGTTCATGGCAGTCGGACAGGGCGGAGCGAGGCAGGGGCCAGTGTAACGTATGCGGAGGTGCTTGCGCGCGGAAGCGCGCCGCGCAGCCACGCCATCCAGGCTGGCCGGGGCGTGGCTGCGAAGTGGGGTGGCGTCCTTTTCAGGGTTCCCAGCGCTCGGGATGTGCCCAGAAGCGGGAATTGAGCCAGTCCGGCACCGTCTTGTAGGTCTCGATGTCGTAGTGGTAGATGCGCGGACCTTCCGCCGGTCCCGTAGTCGACAGCGTAAAGCCGAGGGCGCGAAAGGCCGCATCGTCCAGTGCGCAGCCGGGCAGCGCGGCAAGCAGGAGGCGCGGCGCGACGTAGAGGCGTACCCGGCTGATCAGGTGCCGGGCCTGCTGTGCGTCCAGTCCGTTCAGTACGTCGACGCCCAGGGCCAGCGCGCAGGGCTGGGCGGGCGAGCTGTTGTCGGCGATGTGCAACGGGGTGTCATGCAGTACCTCGCGGGCCAGTTCATGGGCGGCGGCATCGAGTGCGCACACGCTGTCCGGCTGGATCTCCAGCAGGCGGGCCTGCAGGTGGTCGCGCCAGTTCACGCCTCAGGCCTTGCGCGGCACGCGAACCAGGCGGGTGCGTGCCAGGCGGTCGTGCAGGAACTGACGGTCGCGATCGAACAGGGCCCACCAGAAACCGGCCCCCGCCAGCGCGAGGCCGAGCAGTGCAAAGACGAAGCGCAGCGCGGACTGCCGGAGGGTGGGGCGGCCGCCGTTCAGATCGACCAGCCGGATACGCCAGGTTTTCATGGCCAGGGTTTGCCCGCTGCGCATCCAGAACGCACTGAAGTAGGCGAACAGCACGCCGATCAGATACAACTGAAAGACATAATGCCGCCAGCCGGTCTCGGCATTGCCGACCAGATAGAGAAAGGGAAGCGAGGCGACGAACAGGACTGCGGTCACCAGCAGCAGCTCGTAGATCATCGCGGCGACGCGCGCCAGAAAAGTGGCAGAAACGGGGGCTATTGCGTTGTCTTGCATGGAGGCTCTATATTGCGACTTAGGTGCGACACTTTGCCACAGCGCGCCGCATACAAATCAAAACCAAGGAGGGGGCTCGATGCACATCGTAAAGCAACTCATGGCAATCCCCGGCGTTATCGCTGCCGGCGAATATGCATATCGTGGCGACCGTTTCTCTTATCAAGGCGCACTGACCGACGAATTCGCGCGCATGGCGTCGATCCTGTGCCGCGCCAATACCCTGTCGGTCAACATGCAGGCCGAAATCCTCGATTCCTTCTCCGAGAGTTGCGGGTGCCGTCCGGTTCAAGGCTGGATCGTGCGCGGCGCGCAGGTCACGGTATGCGCGGTCGGCAACTATTTTTCCTTCATCGAAAACCGTGACGAGTTGCTCAACGACGTCATGACCATCATGCGCGCCAAAGTCGGCGACGTGCAGGATGACCTGCTGGTCAATCTGTATGCCAGGCTGGGGGGCGATACCAAGGAAGCGCTGTACTGAAGTCTGATATCGATTTGAAGGGGGAGACAAGATGGATCTGCAGAAAATGATGGATTTGCCGGGTGCACTCGCGGCGTTTACCTACACGGACAAGGGGGATCTGCAATCGCATGTGTTGCGCGAAGGCACCGAGCTGACGCCGCAGGTGCTGGATTTGCTGGCGCGTTCGTGCGTGGCCAATCTGGCGATTGCCGGTATGGAAGCGCGCGGCTGGGAAGCGCTCACCGGTCAGAGTGGATTCCAGCCGATCAAGGGTTTCTCGGTGGTGGGTCTGGAATGGTCGGTGGTAGTGAACGGCAACCGCGGTGTGGTGGTCAGGAATCGCGACGCCGACTACGAAGCCACGTTCAATGCCCTGCAGGTCTGAGGAGCGCGTATGTCGCTGAGAAAAATTCTGGTGCTCGATGGCGTGACGGCCGTGTGCCGTTTTCGTGACGACGGCGTGATCATGGAGGCCGAAGGCATGCTGTCGCCTGAGTTGATGGAGCGTTTGGCGAAATTCGCCCATTGGTATCGCCGCATGGTGTCGGGCAATACCGATTTGCTGTCCCTGTTTTCGCAAATGCGCGGCTGGTCCCCGTCGCAAGGCTGGGTCGTTCAGGGGGTCGCGACGACAGTATGCAGCGTCGGCAACATGGTCTGCCTGTTCGAGAATGCTGAAGGTGCGTTGAACGAAGTCATGCTGGCGCTGCGCGAAGCCGCACACGAGTAATACCCTCAGGCCACGCCTGCGGCGAAGTTTGTATTGAGTGGTTCGCCGCTCCGCCCCTCCGTGCTGGAGGGGTTTTTCATGGGGTGCCGGAATGTTTGCGGGTCCGGCGTGAAAATCGTGAAAACCAAGGCGTGGAAGTCTGCCGGATGATCGCTCTGGCATGATTTCTTGACCGTTACGGGGCAAAACGATTACCCTCACAGGTTCACCAACGAATTGATTTTTTACCAGTTTATGGAAGCCACGGGCGCCGAGATCGTCGTACGTTGTCTGGCCGAAGAGGGGGTCGAGTTCGTGTTCGGCTATCCCGGCGGGGCCGTGCTCAACATCTACGACGAAATCTTCAAGCAGAACAAATTCAAACATGTGCTGGTGCGCCACGAGCAGGCCGCGGTGCATGCCGCCGATGCCTATGCGCGTTCCACCGGCCGTGTCGGCGTGGCGTTGGTCACCTCAGGCCCGGGTGTCACCAATGCGGTGACCGGCATCGCCACCGCTTACATGGATTCCATTCCCATCGTCGTGGTCACCGGCCAGGTGCCGACGCCAGCGATCGGCCTCGATGCCTTCCAGGAAGTCGACACCGTCGGCATCACGCGTCCCTGCGTCAAGCACAACTTCCTCGTCAAGGACGTGAAAGACCTCGCCGCGACGATGAAGAAGGCCTTCATCATCGCCGCCACCGGCCGTCCCGGTCCGGTCGTGGTCGACGTGCCCAAGGACGTGACCTACCACACCACGGATTTCGAATACCCAGCGACGGTCGAGATGCGTTCGTACAGCCCGGTGGTGAAAGGCCATAGTGGCCAGATGAAGCGTGCCGTGCAGATGCTGCTGGAGGCCAAGCGCCCGATGATCTATGCCGGCGGCGGCGTGGTGCTGGGCGATGCCTCGGAACAGTTGGCCGAATTGACGCGCCTGCTGGGCTTTCCCGTCACCAATACCCTGATGGGGCTGGGCGGCTACCCCGCGACCGACCGGCAGAACCTCGGCATGCTGGGCATGCACGGCACCTACGAAGCCAACATGGCGATGCAGCACAGCGATGTGTTGCTGGCCGTCGGTGCGCGCTTTGATGATCGCGTGATCGGCAACCCCGCGCATTTCGCGCGCGAACAGCGCCGCATCATCCATATCGACGTCGATCCTTCGTCGATCTCCAAGCGCGTCAAGGTCGACGTGCCGATCGTCGGCGACGTCAAGAATGTACTGACCGACATGCTGGCCCTGCTGAAACAGGCCAAGGAAAAACCGGATGCCGCCGCACTGAATGCCTGGTGGACGCAGATCGAATTGTGGCGCTCGAAGAACTGCCTCAAGTACAACCGCAGCAGCCCGATCATCAAGCCACAGTATGTGGTCGAGAAGCTGTGGGAAGTGACCAAGGGCGACGCCTTCGTGACGTCCGACGTGGGCCAGCACCAGATGTGGGCTGCGCAGTATTACAAATTCGACAAGCCGCGTCGCTGGATCAACTCCGGCGGCTTGGGCACCATGGGTGTCGGCCTGCCGTATGCCATGGGCGTGCAGCTCGCGTTCCCCGACGCGCAGGTCGCCTGCATCACCGGCGAATCGAGCATCCAGATGAACATCCAGGAACTCTCGACCTGCAAACAGTACCGCATTCCGGTCAAGGTCATCACGCTCAACAACCGCTATATGGGCATGGTGCGGCAGTGGCAGGAGTTCTTCTACGGCAGCCGCTATGCCGAGTCCTACATGGAGTCGTTGCCTGACTTCGTCAAGCTGGCCGAGTCCTATGGCCACGTCGGCATGCGCATCGACAAGCCCGAGGATGTCGAGGCCGCGCTGAAGGAGGCGTTCTCGCCTGCACTGAGAGAACGAATGGTGTTCATGGACTTCCAGACCGACCAGACCGAAAACGTCTTCCCCATGGTGGAGGGCGGCAAGGGGCTGTCGGAAATGATCCTGGCGGAGGAGTTGTGATGAGCCGCCGCCATATCATTTCGCTGCTGATGGAAAACGAAGCGGGCGCGCTGTCGCGTGTGGCCGGGCTGTTTTCCGCGCGTGCCTACAACATCGAGTCGCTCACCGTGGCCCCGACCGAGGACGCCACCCTGTCGCGCATGACCATCGTCACCGTGGGGTCCGAAGACATCATCGAACAGATTACCAAGCAGCTGAACAAGCTGGTCGACGTGATCAAGGTGATGGACCTGACCGAGGGCAGCCACATCGAGCGCGAACTGATGCTGGTCAAGCTCCGCGCGGTGGGAGCGGATCGCGAAGAGATCAAGCGCACCGCCGATATTTTCCGCGGCAACATCATCGACGTGACCGAATCGACCTACACCATCGAACTGACCGGTGCCGGTTCCAAGCTCGACGCCTTCCTGGAGGCGATCGATTCCGCCTCCATCATCGAAACCGTGCGCACCGGCGCGTCTGGCATCGGACGCGGCGAGCGCAGCCTCAAAGTCTGATTTTTTTATTTCTTCAGGAATTCACCATGAAAGTTTTCTACGACAAGGACGCTGACCTTTCCCTCATCAAGAAGCGCAAGGTCGCCATCATCGGCTACGGCTCGCAGGGTCATGCCCACGCCAACAACCTGAAGGATTCCGGTGTCAAGGTCACGGTCGGCCTGCGCAAGGGCGGCGCATCGTGGGACAAGGCCAAGAAGGCCGGTCTCGACGTCAAGGAAATCAGCGACGCCGTGAAGGCAGCCGATTTCGTCATGATCCTGATTCCCGACGAATTGATGGCCGCGACCTACTACAACGACATCGAGCCCAGCCTGAAGAAAGGCGCCACGCTCGCCTTCGCCCACGGTTTCAACGTCCACTACAACCAGATCACCCCGCGTGCCGACCTCGATGTCGTGATGATCGCCCCCAAGGGCCCCGGCCACCTGGTGCGCTCCACCTACACCCAGGGCGGCGGCGTGCCGTCGCTGATCGCGGTCTACCAGGACAAGTCCGGCAAGGCGCGTGATCTGGCCCTGTCGTATTCCTGCGCCAACGGCGGCACCAAGGGCGGCGTGATCGAAACTACCTTCCGCGAAGAAACCGAGACCGACCTGTTCGGCGAACAGGCCGTGCTGTGCGGCGGCTGCGTCGATCTGGTGAAGGCCGGCTTCGAGACGCTGACCGAAGCGGGCTACGCGCCGGAAATGGCCTACTTCGAGTGTCTGCACGAACTGAAGCTGATCGTCGACCTGATGTACGAAGGCGGCATCGCCAACATGAACTACTCGATCTCCAACAACGCGGAATACGGCGAGTACGTGACCGGCCCCAAGGTCATCAACGCGCAGTCCAAGGCCGCGATGAAGGAATGCCTCGACAACATCCAGAACGGCAACTACGCCAAGCAGTTCATCCTCGAAGGCCGCACCAACTACCCCGAGATGACCGCCCGCCGCCGTCTCAACGCCGAGCACCCGATCGAGGTCGTCGGCGCCAAGCTGCGCGCGATGATGCCGTGGATCAGCAAGAACAAACTGGTCGATCAATCCAAGAACTAAATGCGTGAGGCGTGAGGGGTGAGGGGTGGGGGTGATTGAGCCCGCGCGCCTCACCCCTTTCTCCTCGCTCTTCACGCCTTACCCCTCACTCACATGTCCCATCCCCTTATCGCCCGCGAGGGCTGGCTGGTCCTCCTGGCTGCGTTTGCGGCCGCTCTCATCGCAACCTGGCTCATCGGCTGGTGGTCGATTCCGTTCTGGATCTGGGCGGTGTTCGCGCTCCAGTTCTTCCGCGATCCGGCACGCGTGCCGCCGGCCGACGCCGACGCGGTGATCTCGCCCGCAGATGGACGTATCGTCTCGGTGGAGAAGGTGCGCGATTCCTACCTGGAACGTGATGCGTTGAAAATCAGCGTGTTCATGAACGTGTTCAACGTGCATTCCAACAAGAGTCCGGTCGACGGCGAGATCAAGGGACTCTGGTACATGCCCGGCAGCTTCGTCAACGCCGACCTCGACAAGGCGTCCACCGAAAACGAACGCAACGCGATCTGGATCCAGACTTCACGTGGCGACGTCACCTCGGTGCAGATTGCCGGCCTGATCGCGCGGCGCATCCTGTGCTACGTGCGCATCGGCGACAAGCTGGTGCGCGGCCAGCGCTACGGCTTCATCCGCTTCGGCTCGCGGGTCGACGTCTATCTGCCGACGACGGCGCGTGCCGAAGTCTCGATCGGGCAAAAAGTCACGGGCGGGCGTACCATACTGGCTCGCTGGTAACGCGGGCGAATACGCCTCAGTCCTTTCCATGCTCGACTTCCATCACCGAAAAACCGAATCGAAGCGCTCCCGGATGCGTGACCGCGGCATCTATCTGCTGCCCAACCTGTTCACCACCGGTGCACTGTTCGCCGGCTTCTTCGCGATCGTGCAGGCGATGAACGGCCGCTTCGAACTTGCGGCGGTGGCGATTTTCATCGCCATGGTGCTCGACGGCCTCGATGGCCGCGTCGCCCGCATGACGCATACCCAGAGCGCCTTCGGCGCCGAGTATGACAGCCTGTCCGACATGGTGTCGTTCGGTGTGGCGCCGGCACTGGTGATCTACGAATTCGCCCTGCAGGGCATGGGCAAGTTCGGCTGGATCGCCGCCTTCGTCTATTGCTCGGGCGCGGCGTTGCGGCTGGCGCGCTTCAACACGCAGATCGACACCGTCACCGACAAGCGCTTCTTCCAGGGGCTGCCCAGTCCCGCGGCCGCGGCCTTGGTCGCCGGCTTCGTCTGGGTGATGGTCGAGTATGGAATCGCGGGCCACGACATACGCTGGCTGGCTGCCGTGATCGCGCTGTTCGGCGGCCTCACCATGGTTAGCAACTTTCGCTATTACAGCGGCAAGGAGATCAACCTCAGGAAGAGCGTGCCGTTCTTCGTTATCCTCTTGATCGTACTGGCTTTCATCCTGGTGTCGACCAGCCCGCCCGAAGTGCTGTTCGTCGTGTTCCTGCTGTATGGGCTGTCTGGGTATGTCGATGCGCTGCTGCAGCGGATTCGCCGCAAAAAAATGGCCGAGACGGCCGCCCCCTTGCAGGGCGGCGAAAAATAGATAGAATCTGGGCCATGTCTAACCAGTCGCATCCGTCCTATCTCCTCTGCCTGTCGAACGTCCTGTTCGGCAGCCTGCTGCTGCGCGTCGCGCGCACATACTGAACCCCCTCCCCTGCAGTACCCCGCGCCGCCTGCTTCTCGCGGCAACCCGATATAATGCGTCGGCTTGACGCCGACCCTCCATGGAGCCTGCCATGAATGACCGTTTGTTTATTTTCGATACCACCTTGCGCGACGGCGAGCAAAGCCCCGGCGCGTCGATGACCCGCGACGAGAAAGTCCGCATCGCGCGCCAGCTGGAAAAGCTCGGCGTCGATGTGATCGAGGCGGGATTCGCCGCTGCCAGCCCGGGCGATGCCGAGGCGATCCGCACGATTGCCGAAACGATCCACAACTCGACCGTGTGTTCGCTGGCGCGCGCCAACGAACGCGACATCCACGCGGCGGGCGGCGCGATCAAGCCAGCCAAGTCGGGCCGCATCCATACCTTCATCGCCACCAGCCCGATCCACATGGAGAAGAAGCTGCGCATGCAGCCGGACCAGGTGGTCGAGGCGGCGGTCAAGGCCGTGAAGCTCGCGCTCGAATACACCGACGACGTCGAATTCTCGGCCGAGGACGCGGTGCGTTCCGACATGGATTTCCTCGTCCGCATCTTCGACGAGGTGATCAAGGCCGGCGCCAAAACGATCAATGTGCCCGACACCGTCGGCTACAGCATCCCGGCCTTGTGGGGCGAGCGCATGAAGCAGCTGATCGAGCGCGTGCCCGGCTCGGACAAGGTCATCTGGTCGACCCATTGCCACAACGACCTCGGCATGGCGGTCGCCAACTCGCTCGCCGCCGTGATGAACGGCGCGCGCCAGGTCGAGTGCACCATCAACGGCCTCGGCGAGCGCGCGGGCAACGCCTCGCTGGAGGAAATCGTGATGGCGGTGCGCACCCGCAAGGACGTGTTCCACTGCGACACGCGCATCGACGCCACGCAGATCGTGCCGGCGTCCAAGCTCGTCTCCACCATCACCGGCTATCCGGTACAGCCCAACAAGGCCATCGTCGGCGCCAACGCCTTCGCCCACGAATCCGGCATCCACCAGGACGGCGTCCTCAAGCACCGCGAGACCTACGAAATCATGCGGGCCGAGGACGTGGGCTGGAACGCCAACCGGTTGACGCTCGGCAAGCTCTCCGGCCGTGCCGCGTTCAAGAGCAAGCTTGCCGAATTGGGCATTGTTCTGGAGACCGAGGAGGCGCTCAACGCAGCCTTTGCCCGTTTCAAGGACCTGGCCGACAAGAAGCGCGAGATCTTCGATGAGGACCTGCAGGCGCTGGTGTCCGACGAAGGCTATGCCACCGAGCACGAACGCTTCAAGCTGGTGTCGATGAAGGTGTGTTCGGAGACCGGCGAGATTCCGCGGGCGCAGCTCGTCTTCACTGACGACGGCGCCGAATGGCAGGCCGACGGCCAGGGCTCCGGCCCGGTCGACGCCGCCTTCAAGGCGCTGGAGTCGGTGGTTCACAGCGGAGCGGACCTGCTGCTCTATTCGGTCAACAACATCACCAGCGGCACCGATGCGCAGGGCGAGGTGACGGTGCGGCTGGCGCAGGATGGACGCGTGGTGAACGGGCAGGGCGCCGACACCGACATCGTGGTGGCCTCGGCCAAGGCCTATCTGCATGCGCTCAACAAGCTGCACAGCAAGCGTGAGCGCGCGCATCCCCAGGTGTGAGACCGGCCATATGGAAACGTCCCGCCCGGACGTTTCCATTGACCCGGCCAATTCGCCCCGGTAGGCTCCACGTCCATGAACGCGCAACACGTCATTTCCGCACCATACTTCGCCAAGCGACTGTGGCTAGGGTCCTCCCTGTGCCGCAGTCCGCTCCACGCTTAACTTAAACTTCATTCACGGGGCACTGCGGGTCCGACCGCCTTGCCTCCGTTTGCCGTCGACCCGCCGACTCCTTCAGGGTCCTGAACATGGCAAACACGACACACACTGGATTGATCAATCAGGATGCGCTGGTCGGCGTAGTCTTTGCGCTGCTCGCCGCGGTGGGTTTTTCGGCCAAGGCCATCCTCGTCAAGCTGGCCTACCTCGACCGCGTCGACGCGGTGACGCTGCTGGCCTTGCGCATGGCGTTCTCGGTGCCGTTCTTCATCGGCGTGGCGCTGTGGGTCCGACGCCAGCATGCCGAACCGCTCAGCCGGCATGACCGGTTTCTCGTGCTGGTGCTGGGCCTGGTCGGCTATTACTTGTCCAGCCTGCTGGATTTTCTCGGACTGCAAACGCTCTCCGCCGGCCTCGAGCGGCTGATCCTGTTCCTGTATCCGACGATGACGGTGATCCTGTCGGCACTGCTGTACCGGCGCGCCATCGGCGGGCGGGTCATGGCTGCGATGGCCGTGTGCTATGCGGGGATTGCGCTGGTGTTTGTCCACGACGTGGGCACGATGCAGGGCGGGATCGTGTTGGGCGCCTCGCTGGTGTTCGCCAGCACCCTGTCCTATTCCGTCTACCTGGTGGGGGCGGGCCATGCCATCGCACGGATCGGCGCGGCACGCTTCACGGCCTACGCGATGATCGTGGCGACGACGGCCAGCCTGCTGCAGTTTGCGTTCACGCATCCGCTCCAGGCGCTCGACGTGCCGGCCCGGGTGGCCGGTCTCGCGCTGGCCATGGCGATCTTCTCCACGCTGCTGCCGGTGTTCCTGCTGTCGCACGCCATCCGTCGTATCGGTTCCGGCAACACATCGCTGATCGGTTCCATCGGGCCGGTCAGCACCCTCCTCATGGCCTACGTGTTCCTGCAGGAGAGCCTGTCGCCCGTGCAGGTCGCCGGTTCCGCGCTGGTGCTGGCGGGCGTGCTCATCGTCAGCCTCGACAGCCAGCGTGCCGGCACGTAGCAGGCGGGACTACAGCAGCTGCTGCGCGGGATAGGTCATGTCCCAGTACAGCCACAGCCACCCTCCCAGGCTGGCGAGGACGAAGGCCAGGCACCAGAACGTGTCGAGCCAGTCGGCCGTTTTGTTCATCGCGGCGCGCGGTGTCATCGGCCGGCGAGTTGGTCGCCATGCTTCTGTCGCAGACTGTCCAGCAGTTGCTGGACTTCCTGGCGGCGGCCGGCATCGGCGTCCTCGCGGCCGGGGCGGGCGGGCGCGGCCAGGGCGCGCTTCAGGTGATCGGCTGCGTGCACATAGTCACCCTGGTCGGCGAGCAGGTCCGCGTAGAAGTAATTGGGGTCGATGCCGTCGGGGTTGATGGCGAGCGCCTTTTCAAGATAGGCCTTCGCTTTCTGTTTGTCGCCGAATCCGATCGGCCATCCCGGGACCTTGGCATAGAGGCTGCCCAGCGAGTTGTAGACGGAGCCATTCAGCGCCGTCGGATTGATCTTCTCGGCCGCCAACAGCAGGGTACGCGCCTGCTTGACCTTGCTCAGCGCACCCAGGCCGCCGTCAGCCTTGGCCGCGCTGGCGAGGACGATGGCTTCCCAGATCATCGGCTCAGCCCGGCTGGGGTAAGCCTGCGCCACCTGCTGGGCGTGTGCGATCAGGGTGTCGAAGGCGGCTTCCTTGCCGTCTTTGGGTGTCTGGTAGGACACCTTCGCCCAGCGATGGCCGAGGTCGGCGATGGCGTCGTCCAGCGTGGGCGTGGCGGCGAAGCTGGCTGCGTTCAAGCTGGCGAACAGGACGAGTGTGGCGAGGGACGTGCGGAACATGGTCGTTCTCCGGGTGGCTGGCATTAACGGGTGGATTCGGTGGCGAAGGGACGCATCAGGGCAGCCTGCTTGATCAGGCTCGGGTCGACCAGACGCGGGAGGATCGAATTGATGCGCACGAACAGCTTCTCGGGCCAGCCGAGGTAGCGCTCGCGATCGTCGCGTTCGATGGTGGCGATGACGCTGGCGGCCACGCTTTCCGGCTCGTCCTGGTTCATCTTCAGGGCGTTTGCCATGCGCGCGACCACGTTGCGGTTGAAGGCGGTCTTGGTGAAACGCGGGGCGACGTAGGTCACGCCGACGCCGCTGCCCGCCAGCTCGCGCCGCAACGCTTCGGAAAAACCACGCAATGCGAACTTGCTGGCCGAATAGGAGGCGAAGCAGGGAAAGCCGATGGACCCGAAGATCGATCCGACGTTGACGATCTTTCCCGTGCCGCGCGCCAGCATGTGGGGCAGAACGGCATTGACCAGGGCGATCGGCGCAATGGTGTTGACCTGGAACAGCATGGCCGTGTCGGCGGCGCGCTCCTGGGCGAAGAATCCGAAGTTCTGCACGCCTGCGCAATTGATCAGAATGTCGATGCTTCCCGCCTGCTCGAGTGCCTGCTCGATCAGGCAGGCGGGCATGCCGGGCTGCGCGATGTCGCCGGTCAGCGCCAGGACCTTGCCGCCCGACCCGCGGAGTTCCGTGGCGAGGCGCTCCAGTCGGTCGCCGTCGCGATTGACGAGGATCAACGACGCGCCGCGCCAGGCGAGTTCGCGCGCAATGGCGCCGCCGATGCCGCCGCTGGCACCTGTGATCAGAACCGTGCTGCCGGATATGTTCATGTGTTCTCCTGAAGATCGATGCTGCGAAAAACGTTGCCGTAGAGACGGAAGAACGCGCGGGCATTGCACACGACGCTGTCGCGCTCGTCCTCTGTGTCGAGCCGGTTGACCAGCCGTTCGAAATCGCCGATGTGCTCGACGTCTAGTGCGCCGTGGCTGCTCAGGTACGTAAACGCGGTGGCGGGAAGGTCGAGCGCCGTCTGCAGCGCACGCGCCGCATTCGACGCGAGGCTGACGCTGGTGCCTTCGAGCACGTACACCATGCCGAACAGGCCGACCGGATTGCGTCGCATCACCGTGTCGTAGGCATAGGCGACCATCACGCCGGTATCGAAATCGGGCTGGCTGTCGCGGACGGCGTCCGCATCGCCGCCGGCCGCGGCGATGTCGTTGAGGATCCATTCGTGATGGCCGAGCTCTTCCTCGATGTAGTGGGCCACCGCGCTGCGCAGCCATTCCTGGCGGTCGGTCAGGCGCGCGCCGCAGGCCATGAGCAGCGGAACGGTGTGCTTGACGTGGTGGAAGGCGCGGGTGAGGAAGGCGAGGTAGTGCGGCCGCTTCACCTGGCCAGACAGGGCGGCCGTGATCAGGGGCGTCGAAAGCAGGGCCGCGCGTTCGGCGGCGGTGGCGTGCTGAAGTTGCGGGTAGAAATCCATAGGGGTCCGGTTCGGGTTCAGGCGGGATACAAGGCGTCGATCTGCGCGGCATAGCGCCCGAAGATGGCGCTGCGGCGCAGGCGGCCGTTCGGCGTCGACAGCCCGTTGTCTGCGGTGAAGGGTTCCGCAGCGGGGATCCAGGCGCGTATCCGGGCATAGTCGGGCAGCCTGCGATTGGCCTGCTCCAGCGCCGCTTCGATGGCTGCTTGCGGAATATCCGGACGGTGCACGATGACGGCGCAGTTGAATGGCCGCGCCTCGCCGAAGCAGGCGGCCTGGGCGATCGCCGGGTCGGCCGCCAGCTCGCCTTCCACCCACTCGGGCGCGACGTTGCGTCCGAAGGCGGTGACGAACAGGTTCTTCTTGCGTCCGGTGATGAACAGGAAACCGTCTGCGTCCCGATAACCGAGGTCGCCCGTGGCGATGACGTCAGGCTCGGTTCCTGCGTCGTCCTCGCCCAGATAGCCGCGCCAGCGGAGGCCGCGAATCAGGATCTCGCCGTCGTCGGCGAAGGCGAGTTCGAGATGCGGCAGCGGCTTGCCGACACTGCCGATCCGGCTGTCGTCGGGGCGGTTGACGGCCACGACGGAGGCGCATTCCGACAAGCCATAGCCTTCGTGTACGGGCAGGCCCAGCGTACGGGCCGTCTCCATCAGTCGCACCGCGACCGGTGCGCCGCCGACCGCCAGGTAGCGCAGGCCATGCGGCAGGGCGGTTCCCGTCCGGGTCGCCGCGACGATCTCCCGCAGCATCTGCGGGACCATGATCGCGGTGCTCGCGTGCCAGTCGCCCAGCGCGGCCAGCATGCGCCCGGCATCCAGCCCCGAGCTGCCGGAAAGCCCCACCGAGGCCAGCCCCGGCAGGCAGATCGTCGCGCCCGCCAGCAGCGGCGTATAGAGCCCGCCGATGTTTTCCAGCAGCGTGCTCAACGGAAGCAGGCCAAGATGGCGGTCGTCGCGACGGGCCGCGCTGGCGATGCGCAGCGACTCGGCGACGGTCTCCATCGTGTCCCATCCCAGGCAGACGCCTTTCGGCTCGCCTGTCGTCCCCGACGTGAACGTGACCTTGTGCGTGCCGGCGGGCAGAGCAGTAGCAGGTTCGACGGGCTGCAGTCGTACCTGCATCACTGCGCCGCAAAAGCTTGCGACGGACAGACTGGGTGTTGGCAAGGCCGCCAGCAGCCGCTGGGGCTGGTCGGTCAGCACCAGGTCGATCGCCGCCGTCCGGAGTATGTGGGCCAGCTGGGTCGGCGAGAAAAACAATGGCAAGGGAATGCTCGGGATACCTGCCACGTGCGCGGCCAGGTCGGCCAGCGCCCAGGCCTTGCCGTTGTCGGCGAGGATCGCGACTGCGCGCGGGGCCGTGGCGCGCAGCCGATCGGCCAGTCTGGCGATTTCAGCCGGCAGTTCGCCATAGGTGAGCGCACCGTGTTCATCCTGCAGGGCCACCTTGCCGGGATGGCTTGCCGCATGGCGGTGCAGGGCGGCGAGAATCAGGCTCATGCCGGTTCTCCGGCCAGACAGCAGCGCGGCGGTGCGGGCAGCCGCATGGCCCGGTAGCCGGACTGGACGTTGCCGACCAGCACGCGCGGCGCATGGTCGTAATAGCGTCCCCAGGCGGCACGCTCGTCCGGCGGGATACGGTCGGCCGTGGCCGCCTGGATGTCGATGGGGAACAGGCCCAGCCGGCAAAAGGCGTTGCGCAGCCCCGTCGTGCCGGTGAACACCACCCATTCGTATCCCTCCTGGTGGAGGCGTGCCGTCAGCAGGCCGATCATGGCGCGGGCCGCGCCCGGAAACGCTCCGGAGAAATGGCCGACCTCGACGATGACATGGCGCTCGATGCGTTTGCCGGCGCGTGCCGCAATGATTTTTTCTATCGGCGCGTCGAGGTACTGTTCGAGAAACAGGTTGCGGCTGGCCGAGCGCAGGCCGAATGCGCCGCAGAGATCGCCTGCCTCGTTGCGCACGCTGAACAGGCGCGGCATGAAGGCCTCGATGCGGGAGCCGAAGCTTTCCGCAAAACACTGGCTGATGAAGGCTTCGACCGTGGCCCGGTTGCCGCCGAGATGTTCGAACAGTTCAAAGCGCGGCTGGGTGGCCGCTTCGTCCGCAGCGGGAACGGCGTGCTCTACGCTGCGCAACGTGGGCGGCAGGGCCGGGATCGCCGGCAGGGTGTCGATCGTCGGCAGGCGCGCGGCAGGGTGGGAGGGCATCGGGTTCCTTGGCATGATGTGCGGCAGATGCCACACGACAGGCAGGGAATTGCAATACCGGTGCCAGCTGGCGAACCCGACTGGAAAAATCGCTCAAGCGATTGATAGGAAAGGTGTTAAGGGATCAAGCCGGGGGCGTTCAGGAACCGTGCGGCCCGCTTGTTGACCGCGCATCCTGCAAGTCTTGTCGACCAATCTTGCAGTGGCCGGCTATTTGGGACAGGTGGGTACTTCGCCGACGGTGAGGACGATCGAAACCCCGTGTTCCGGGACGCAGGTCGAGACATAGCCGATCGCGCCCGGCGTGGCCCGCACGAACAGGATGACCGCCTCCTCCGAGGCCAGCACGTGCGGCGGCAGCACGCCGTGGAAATACATCTCGCGCCAGTAGTCTTCCAGCGCTTCCGGCGCGTGGCCGAGGATGACGCGCGAGAACGCGCGGCGCAGCGGGTGGGCCGGCGGCAGGTTGACCGGCTGGATGCGGGTGCCGCTTTCCCAGTAGTTCTGCTTGCGCTTGAAGATCAGCGCGACGGATTCGCGCGTCAGGTGCTGGTCGGTGGCGCCCGGCGCGGCGATGACCGCGAACGGCAGGTCGGCCGCCGCGGCGGGCAGGGCGAGGGCAAGCCAGAGCGCCAGCAGGGACAGGATCGTCGGCATGCGGCGCGTCAGAACAGGAGGCTGAGCGAGGACATGAAGCCTTCGGGCGCGTCGATGGTGTTGTGCGTGGCACCGTTCCATTCCGCCTTCAATACGATCGCCGGCGTGACCCGGTAATTCAGGCCGGCGACCCACAGCCGGGTGGCCTGCGCTTCCTGCGCCTTGCGGTAGAGCTCATAGCGACCGACCGCATAGAGCTTGGCGGTCAGCGGGACCACCAACTGGCCGAAGGCGCCTTTCTCGTCCCAGTCGCTGCCGTTGTCCGAGAACCGGTAGATGCCTTCACCGCTGATTTCGTAGCGGTTGCGCGTCCAGACGAAATCGACCCCGAGCAGCTGCTTTTTCTCGTCGCGGGTCTTTTTCTGTTCGAAGGCCGCGTAGGAAAAACCGATCTGCCCGTCCGTGAGCAGGGGGAAGGCTACATGGGCGCCGATGGCTTCGTAGAACGGATCCAGAACCGGATTGGGACGCAGCTCCCCGCCTTTCGATGCGTAGAGGGAATACTCGGTGCCGTTCGCCACGTTCGGCAGCGTCCCGTTGAGCATCAGTCCCGTCGCGTTGGTGGGAAACGTCGCGGTGGTGACGAGCGGACGCGACGTCGTCCAGACCAGCGGCGTCGCATGGATGAGATTCCAGCGGCCGATGGGGGTGAGGAACTTGCCGGCGCGGATCGTGGTGGTGTCGGTGATGGCATAGTCGAGGTAGAGCCGTTCCAGCGCCAGGTAGCGGGTTTCCCCTTCGCGGTCGGACACGGGCGTCGCCAGCACGTTCTCGTAATCGAGCTCGGAGAAGAACTTCCAGCGGCTCTCGCCCTGCCACCAGACGAACAGGCTCAGGTTGTCGAGCGCGGCGCGGGCGGGCGCATGGTGCAGGTGCTCGAAGCTGGCCGTGGCATAGCCGCCCAGCGAGAAGCCGGTGTCCGCCAGCTGGAGGCCTTCGCCCAGGCGGTAGTTGACGTCGGACAATGCGCCGTCTCCGGCGGCGGCCTGGGTGCACGCGAACGCCAGGGCGAACGCAGCGAGCCGTCGCACGACAGCGCGCAAGGACAGGCACGGAGTCGGCGGGGGCGGACCGGATTTTTCGTGTTCTTGTCGCGTTCCGGCCTCATTCCAGACTTTCATTCGGCTACCATCCTCAGTGTGACCATACGCAAGACGCTACTCATCGCCTTCCTCAGCGTCGGCCTTTTGCCCGCCATACTTCTGGCCAGCCTGGCTTTTGTCAAGGCGCGTGAGGCCGTGCAGGCGGAGATCGAACGCAACCTTGCCATCCAGGCGACCGGGGTCGCCGCGGACATCGACAAGATGATGTTCGAACGCCTGCAGAACGCCGCCACCTGGAGCCATCTCGACATCATGCAGGACCTGCAGGTGCGCGACGTCGACAAGCGCCTCTCGCATTTCCTGTCCGATCTGCATGCCGGCTACAAGGATGTGTATCTCGCGCTTGCGTGCGTCGACCGTGACGGGCGGATCATCAGCAGCAGCGATGCGGCCGAGGTCGGCCGCCAGGTGACGGACCGGCCGGTCTGGCTCGGCGCCGCGCTGTCGGGCGCGGACGTGGCGCTCGAATCGCCGACCGGGCAGGAAGACGGCGGGCTGGTGATGCGGGTGCCGGTGGCTTCGGCGTTCGCCGGCGGCACGCTCGGCCAGCTGCGGCTGAAGCTCGACTGGACCGAGATCGACGACGTGCTGGACCAGGCCACCAGCGGCGGCGGCCGCATGCTGGCCGTGCTCGACCGCGACGGCCGGCTGATCGCGGCATCGAAGGAACTCCGCACGCGCGGCATGCTGCTGGGCAAGGCGCTCGCCGCGTGGCGCACGGCGGCGGCCGGTCCGACCGTGTCGGTGCGGCCGGGCGCGCCGGTGGCGGATTCCGACGTCATCGTCGGCGCCGCGCGTGCGCATGGCTATGCCAATTTCGCCGGCTTCGGCTGGACCACGCTGATCATCCAGCCCGTCGACCAGGCCCTCGCGCCGGTCCATCGCATGGCGCTCATCTTCCTCGGCCTGCTGGGCCTCATCATGCTGCTGACCTTTTCCATGGCCAGCTGGGTCAGCCGCGAGATCGCTCGGCCCGTCGCCGCGCTGACCGGCTTTGCCCGCGGCTACATGCGCAACAAGATCCTGCAGGCGCCGCCGGTCGCGCGCGGGGGCGAAGTCGGCGAACTGACCGACGCCTTCGTGCAGATGATGCGCGACATCGACCAGTCGCAGCAGAACCTGGTGCGTGCCTCGAAACTGGCGGTGGTCGGCGAGATGTCCTCGGTGATCGCGCACGAGGTGCGCACGCCGCTCGGTATCCTGCGTTCCTCGGCGCAGATGCTGCAACGCGAATCCGGCATCAGCGACGAGGGGCGCGAGCTGGTCGGGTTCATCGAGAGCGAGACCGAGCGGCTCAACCGCCTGGTGTCGGCCATGCTCGACACCGCCCGGCCGCGCGCGCCGTCGTATGCCGCCGTGGACATGCACGCGCTGATCGAGAAGAGCATCGCCATGCTGGGCGCGCAGGCCGGCAAGAAACAGGTCAGTGTGACCGCCCGCTTGCGGGCGACGCGGCCGGTGATCGAATGCGACGAGGAACAGATCACCCAGGTCCTGCTCAACCTGTTGATGAACGGCCTGCAGATCCTCGATCATGGCGGGCAGATCGAACTGGCGACCCATGACGACGACGCGTTCCTGACCATCGAAATGGCCGACGATGGGCCGGGCATCGACCCGGCCGAGCGGACCCGCGTGTTCGAGGCCTTCTTCTTCAAGCGCGAAGGCGGCATCGGACTGGGGCTGGCCATCGTGCAGCAGATCGTGGGTGCCCACGGGGGCGAAATCGAAGCGGCGGAAAGCAAGCTGGGCGGTGCGTTGTTCCGCATCCGCCTGCCGCGCAGGCAATCGGGAGAGACATGAAAGGCAGACAGATCCTCGTCGTGGACGACGAACCCAAGATGCGGCGCGTCCTCGAAATCATGTTGCAGAAGATGGGCCACCGTGTGCTCGCTGCCGGCAACGGCGTCGAGGCGCTCGCACTGTTCCAGGCGAACAGCGTCGACCTCGTCATCACCGACCTGCGCATGCCCGAGATGGACGGCATCGAACTGCTGGCCGCGCTGCGGGCGCAGGCGTCGGATGTCCCGGTGATGGTGATCACCGCGCACGGCACCATCGAGACCGCGGTGGCCGCGATGAAGCATGGCGCCTGCGACTATATCCTGCGGCCGTTCGACATCGACGTGGTGGAACTCGCCGTCGACCGCGTGCTGAACGGTGCTGCGGTGGCGCAACAGAACGCCTTCCTGCGGCAGGAGATCGAGCGCGGCTGGGATGCCTTCGTCGGTACCAGCGAGCCGATGCGGGCGGTGTACGAACTGATCCAGCGCGTCGGACCGAGCAAGGCGTCGGTGCTGATCACCGGCGAAACGGGTACCGGCAAGGAACTCGCCGCGCGCGCGCTGCATCATGCCTCGCCGCGCCGCGACAAGCTGTTCGTGCCGATCAATTGTGCGGCGATCCCGGCCGACATCCTGGAAAGCGAACTGTTCGGTTACGAGAAGGGCGCCTTCACCGGCGCGGTCAAGGAACGCGTCGGCAAGTTCGAACTGGCCGACGGCGGCACGATCTTCCTCGACGAGCTGACCGAAATGCCGCTGCCGCTGCAGGCCAAGCTGCTGCGCGTGCTGCAGGAAAACACCATCGAGCGCCTCGGCGGCAACCGCGTCATCGAACTCGACCTGCGCGTCATCGCCGCCACCAACCGCGATCCGCTGGAAAGCGTGCGGGAAGGCACGCTGCGCGAAGACCTCTACTACCGGGTCAACGTGTTCTCGATCGAACTGCCGCCCCTGCGCGCGCGGACCAAAGACATCGCTGGCCTGGTCGAGCACTTCATCGCCAAGCACGGCCATTCGACGGCAGCCACCCGCCTCACGCCCCGGGCGCTCGAGCGCCTGTGCGACTACGACTGGCCGGGCAACGTGCGCGAACTGGAAAACATGGTCGAGCGGGCCTTGATCCTGAGCGGCGGCGGCACGCTGGACGAACAGCATTTCCTGCTCAACCCGCGCGCCGTCGACAACAAGCCCAGGCCGGCCGCCGCGCCGGCCGAAAGCCAGAAGGCCCCGCCGCCGCTGAACCAGGCGGTCGAGGACCTCGAGGCGCGGCTGATCGACGAGGCGCTGGCGCAGGCCGAGGGCAACAAGGCCAAGGCCGCCGCGCTGCTCGACATCAGCGAGCGCACCCTCTGGTACAAGCTGAAGAAATACCGCCCCGAGCAGTCCTGAACGCGGCACCACCCTGCAAGTTTTGTCGACGATTCTTGCATGCGTCCTGTGCCGTCCTGCGGTGCGGGCGGCGGCGGATGCGCCACGTATCCCATGAAATCAATGCCTTGAAGCGGTGCCGTGCAGCTGGCATCGCGCTTGCAGATTGGAGGTGTCGCCGGCAGATCCGGCGGCCCCTCCATTCACTTCAGGAAGACTCCATGAAACTTCAGCATCTGGCATCGTTCGCCCTGCTTGCCCTGTCCACCACGGCATTCGCCGACGGTTTCTACGGCGTGGGCGAGATCACCCGTTCGAATCTGTCGCTCGACCGCAATCATTTCGACGGTGCGCTGCTCGCCAACGGCGCAACCGGACTGTCCAGCAGCGATTCCGGCAACCGCACCAAGTGGCGCCTGCAGGGCGGTTATCGCTTCAATCCGAACCTGGCGGTGGAAGCCGGCTACATCGATTTCGGCAAAGCCAAGTACACGGCGAGCTACAGCGGCGGCAGCGCCCAGGGATCGCTGAAGGCCGGCGGCGTGGACGTGGCGGCGCTGCTTTCGCTGCCGCTGAGCGACAGCTTTTCCGTGTTCGGCAAGGCGGGCGTGGTCGCAGCGAAAGTCGATTCCCGCCTTAGCGCCAGCGGCGCGGCCGTTGCAGCGAGCGGCGACGCGTCGACCCACGTCGTCCGTCCCCTGCTGGGCGTGGGCGCTCTCTACAAGCTCAGTGACCATGTCGACCTGCGCGCCGACTACGACCATGTGAGCGGGCTCGGCAAATCCGACAAGACCGGCAAGATGACCGCCAACATGGTTTCGCTGGGCGTCGCCTACAATTTCTGACGGCGTGTCCGCCCCCCTCGCCGACGGGTCTGCGTCCCCTTGCTTCGGGATGTCCGACACGGAAGCGAGGGCGAGCGAGGCGATACATCGGGCGCGGAGAGAGGCCCATCAGGCTGGTTGGCATCCCAACCCGAGACGCATGAATGTACCAGCCTGTATTGTTTTCGCTTCTAGTGCTGATGGTATTAAATAACCAGAATAAAAATAAATATCAAAAAATGACGAACCAATATCGATCTATAAGCCAATAATCAGGCATTAAATGCTCTGTAGTTTTACGACAATCCAACATAAAATTAAAAATAACTGTTTAAATACAATGAACTGAATTGTTCATGTCTGTTTGAATGAAACAATTGACAAGTTTTCTTTGATTCCTATTTTTGTCGGAATATTTTACATATTATGAATCCTTTCCCCGTGCGTTTCGAATAACAATCTGTTTTTATTGAAAATAAACAAGAGGAACGGGAATTGCTTGGTTAGCCGGATTTGCGGAGGGTGTCCCGGAGTTGATGGTCGATCAGGCAAAGGAGCGTGCGATGACGATGGTGTAGCGGTACCGCCCCTCGTGGAATCCGAGAGGCCCGAGGATTGAACCCCAACCAGAGAGCGTTTGCATAATTAGGAGGAAGACAAAAATGAATTTTCGTGGAACCAGGCTGAGGACAAACAAGACGATAAGGGGCCTTCTGGCCCTGGCCATCCTGGCGTCCGTATCGAGCGCGGCGTATGCCGACAAGGATAGGGATGCCGACAGGGGCAAGACGGCTTTTCAACGTGTCGACGGCGACCTCTCGGTGATGGTGCTGGGGTCAGGCGGCCCCATGGCCACGCTTGAAGGCCGGGCCAGTGCGGGTTACTTGATCTTTACCGACGGCAAGCCAAGGATCCTGATGGACGTGGGGGGCGGTACCTATCAGCGTCTGGCGCAGAGCGGCACGGATGTCCGGGATCTGGATATCGTCCTGCTGAGCCACTTGCACGCCGACCACACGGGGGATTTGACCTCGGTGATCAAGACCATCTACTTCCACAGCAACCAGGCGCGCGCGGCGGCTGCCGCGCAAGGCATTGCGCTGCCCGGCCGGACCGCGCCCACGCTTCCCGCAGCCACGCCGGGGGTGTATTACCCGAACGGCCTGCCGGTCTACCCGGCCACCGCGGATTATGTGGATGAACATTTTTCCGTCCAGAAAGGGGGCGTCGAACGCTATCTGCAGGCATTTGTGGCCGGCATCAGCGATGACAATGGTCCCCCCACCCTGCCGGGTGAAAGTGCGAGCATCTTTGCCTATACCGCTCACGATCTGCCGTCGACCGTGCCCGGCGCCACGGTCCAAACCGTGCTGACCGCACCGGACGGCCTCGTGATCAAGTCCATCGCCGTGGATCACGGTCCGGTTCCTGCGGTGGCCTATCGCATTGAATACAAGGGCCACACCGTGGTGTATTCAGGCGACACGGGAACCAAAGGTATCGGTCCGAAACAGTTGGGCCAGGGCAACATGGCGACCATTTCGCGGGATGCGGACCTGCTGATCTATGACACGGCGGTCATGGAAGCGGGCGATGCGCCCCCCAACCCCCTGTTCCATATTCTGCACAGCGAGCCATCCCTGATTGCGGGCGTGGCGATCGATGCCAATGTGAGGAAACTGGTGCTGTCCCACCTTACGCCTGTCACGAGTCCGCGCGTGGGCGAAATCAAGGACATCATCAAGGGCTTGGGGTTCAGGGGGAAAATCAGGGAGGCAAAAGACCTGGATGTATATAACCTGGACCAGGGCGACCGTGACGATTGAGTTTTTTCCCGGTACGACGCCCTGATTTGGTAGCCGTCCCGATGGACGGCTTTTTTCATCATGGGGCGGTGGGGTGGTTAGTGCGTTCCGGCCAGGCGTGAAGGGGCGCTGAACTTGGCGTAAAAGATCGCCGCGAAGAAGAAGACTCCCGACAGCACCACCTCGCCCCCGGCCAGCCACGCCGACAGGCCGGTGTCCGACCACGCGCGCACCACGCCTTCGGTGAAATAGGCCAGCATCAGCATCGGCGCCCATTGGTAGGTGTAGCGGCGGCCTTTCAGGATGCCCATCAGCGGCAGCAGCAGCGGCAAGGCTTTCATCACCAGTCCGGAGCCGCCGGGGCGCAGCGGCGCGAGCCACAACTCCCAGGCGACGCAGAGAAAGATCAGCGCGATCAGGCTGACGGCGGATACGGTCTGCAGGATCTTCATGCCGAAAGTCGGGTTGCGGTTTCGGCCAGGCGCTTGCCCAGCGCGATGCACAGCGTGCGTTCCGCGTCGGTCAGCGGCTTGTCGTCGGCGGCGCCGGCCCAGTGGCTGGCGCCGTAGGGCGTGCCGCCGCTCTCGGTGTGGTTCACTTCCGCCAGGGTGTAGGGCAGGCCGACGATCAGCATGCCGTGGTGCAGCAGCGGCAGCATCATGCTGGTCAGCGTCGTTTCCTGGCCGCCGTGCAGGCTGGCGGTGGAGGTGAACACGGCGGCGGGTTTGCCGACCAGCGTGCCCTTGGCCCACAGCGTGCCGGTGGTGTCGAGGAAATACTTCAGCGGCGCGGCCATGTTGCCGAAGCGGGTGGGCGAGCCGAGCGCGAGGCCGGCGCATTGCTCCAGGTCGGCGAGTTCCACATAGGGCGCGCCTTCGTCGGGCACCGGCGGCTCGGCCACCTGGGTACGCGGTGCCACCGGCGGCACCGTGCGCAGCCGGGCGGCGGCCCCGGTCACTTGATTGACGCCGCGTGCGATCAGGTGCGCCATCTCGCGCACGCTGCCGCCGGCACTGTAATAGAGGACAAGAATCTCGGTCATAGGGGGTCGTCGGCAATCAGGGTGAAATCGGCCAGGTCGAAGCCCGGCGTGTACTCCAGCAGCCGCCCGAAGGTGAGGACGGTCTGGCGCGATGCGTCCAGCACCTCGGCATCCATGCCGGGCTGATACAGATGGCGCGGCAGCAGCAGGCGGTCGGTCTGCTTCAGCGCGGCCAGGCCGGGCAGGAACAGCGCCGGCTCGGCATTCGACTGGCGGGGGCCGCGCAGCGGCCGGACCCATATCGGCTTGACCTGCGGCGACAGGCGCTCGACGCCCAGATCGATCTGGCGCACGTCGCGCATGCGGATCCAGCGGATGACGCCCACCGACCAGCCCGTGTCATGGCCGGCATGCAGCGCCAGCGGGTCGCCCGCCTTCAGGTTCAGCGGCGCATCCGGGGCGGCCGAGAGGGCGAAGCCGGAGGCGCTTTCGTTCGTCACCGTCCACACGGTGGCGTTGACCGTGACTGGCGCGGCGGACATCCCGCGGACGTCATGGATGGCCAGGCTGTCCGGGTCGTCCTGCGTGCCCTGGTCCGCATTCGGACGCTGCTCCAGCAACCGGTGGATGGCGCTCACGCCGGCGACGACCTGCACCGTGCTGCCGGGCGCCGGCGCGTAGCGTTTGTAGGTGCGCTGCGCCTGGGTGCCCCACTCCTTGAGCAGCTTCTTGAACAGCGACAGGGTGAGCGAACGGTCCATGCCGGGCGGCAGGTCGACCTGCTCGGGCGTTTCGCCCTTGCGCAGCCGGACGCCGGTTTCGTGCACGTGGCGGCACAGCGCGTCGGTGTCCAGCCACTGGCCGCCCGGGCTGGCGCCGGCCGCGGCATGGGCCGGCGGAACGTCGCCCTCGCGCGGCACCGGGAAACCGAGATGGCCGGGGACGGCGTCGTAGGTCAGCCCGGCGAGGGCCGCGTAGCGGTCCAGGTAGAGCCGGGTGTGGGCAAGCTCGGCCGGACTCATGCGCGGCGGATCGGCCAGCGCGAGCAGCAGGGCCTGGCGATAGGCGAGGCTGGTCGTCGGCACCCCCTCGGTCGGCAGTTCCGCCACATTCGAGACCTGCGCGTACGCGTGAAGCTGGTGCAGGTCCTGCCACAGGCCGGCCGGGGGCGGCGTGCAGGTCAGGAAGCTGGCCGCCTGCACATCGCGCAGCGCCGTGGCCAGACGGGCGGTGAATTCGGCCAGGCGGCGGGCGTTGGGGCGGCCGAAGCGCTGATCGTCGAGGGCCCGCAGCAGATGCTTGTAGCCGATGCTGTGCTCCATGCGCAGGTCGCGCAGAAGGGCGCCGACCTGGCGTTGCTGCGCGTTGGGCGGCACGCTGAAATCGGCGAGCTGCGCTTCCAGGCTGGCCGCGGCGCGCGCCACGGCGGGCCGGTACTGCGCCAGCAGCGCGTGGCGGTCGTCGGCGCCCAGCGGATGGCGGTTGAGCGCATGCAGGGCGGCGAACAGCTGGCGGGCCGTGGTGACCGGGTCGGCGTAGGGCAGACGGTCCAGCCAGGCCGCCACGGCTTTCGGCCGGATCTCGACCGTGTGCCCGGCTGTCGCGTCGGTGTCGGGAACGCTGAAATCGAGCATGCCGGTTCAGTCGAACACGACGGTCTTGTTGGCGTACACCAGCACGCGGTTGTCGAGATGCCACTTCACCGCGCGCGACAGCACCACCTTTTCCAGGTCGGCGCCCTTGTTGATCAGGTCGTCGAGGCTGTCGCGGTGCGAGATGCGCGCCACGTCCTGCTCGATGATGGGGCCGTCGTCGAGCGTCTCGGTGACGTAGTGCGCGGTCGCGCCGATCAGCTTGACGCCGCGCTCGAACGCCCGGTGGTAGGGCTTGGCGCCGTGGAAGGCCGGCAGGAAGGAATGGTGGATGTTGATGATGCGGTTGGGAAAATGGCGGATGAAATCGGCCGACAGCACCTGCATGTAGCGCGCCAGCACGATGAAGTCGATCTTCTGGTCGCGCAGGATCGCCAGCTGGATCTGCTCGGCCTCGTGCTTGGCGTCCTTGTGCACGACCAGGTGCTGGAAGGGCACGCGGTAGGCCTCGGCCAGCCAGCGCGTGTCCTCGTGGTTGCTGAGGATGATCGGCAGCTCGCAATGCAGTTCGCCGCTCTGGTAGCGGTAGAGCAGGTCGGCCAGACAGTGGTCGAACTTCGACACGAACACCGCCAGGCGCGGCTTGCGGCTCGACTCGGCGAGCCGCCAAGTCATCCCGAAGCGCTCGGCGAGGGGACCGAAGGCTGCGGCGAATTCGGCCAGGTCGAGGTTGAAGTCCGCCAGTTCCCATTCCACCCGCATCAGGAACAGCTTCAGTTCGGCGTCCTGGTGCTGGTCGGCATGCAGGATGTTGGCGTTGTGCGACAGCAGGAAATCGGCAATGGCGGCGACCAGTCCCTTCTGGTCGGGGCAGGAAATCAGCAGGACGGCGGTATGACGCATGGGCGGACCGGGAAGGTGTGGTTTTTTCGCCATCATAACCAAAATTCCCCTGATTCTCTTAAGGGAAGCGGCTGCCGGACCTCGCCCGGGCCCGCGCCGCGCAAAGATTCAGCAGTCTTTGCGCGGAGCGGGCGGCCTGCAGGCGGACTGGACAAACCGGACTTCACCGCATTCCACGGCCCGGCCGGGCGTTTCGTGGCGCCAGGCCCTGTCCTGCCGCAGTGCTGGTCAAACTTTAGGCATCCCGTCCGGCAAAAACTTTGATTTGTCTTGGGATTTTCAGGGCCATGAAAAATCTTGTCCGGATACGCCGGATCCGGGTTGACATGCCGGGCAGGACACCTAGAATTTGTATCCAGCCTCTGCCAACACCACAATATGTTGTGAATAAAACTGTTGGCGAGGGTCGGGCAAGCTGTGTATAAGGTGTGGATGTTTCGCACCCCGGCATGGCCAGCCCGGATTGTCGTTACACCACCACCAAGGAGCCCCCCTCGATGCTGAACGTCGCCACCGAATCCGCCGCATCTGCGCCCATTCCCCCCATTGAGCCTGCCGACGTGGCAGTGATCGACACGCGCTACGCCGACTACAAGATCATCCGCCGCAACGGCGCGGTGGTCGGCTTTGCGCCGAACAAGATCGCCATCGCCGTGACCAAGGCCTTCATTGCGGTGCAGGGCGGGCAGGCGGCGGCGTCGGCGCGCATCCGCGAGCTGGTCGAATCGATCACCGGCCAGGTGACCGCGGCCCTGATGCGGCGCAATCCCAACGGCGGCACCTTCCACATCGAGGACATCCAGGACCAGGTCGAGCTTGCGCTGATGCGCTCGGGCGAACACGAAGTCGCCCGCGCCTACGTGCTCTACCGCGAGAAGCGCGCGCAGGAACGCGCCGCGCAAAAGGCCGCCGGCGTCCCCGAAGCCACCCTGCACGTGCTGGAAGACGGCCAGAAGAAGCCGCTCGACACCGCGCGCCTCGCGGCGTTGCTGGCCGACGCCTGCACCGGCCTCGGCGACAACGTCAAGGCCGAGCCGATCATGCACACCGTGCTGCGCGATCTCTACGACGGCGTGCCGATGGCCGAGGTCGAGAAGGCGCTGGTGCTCGCCGCGCGCTCGATGATCGAGCAGGACCCGGCATATTCCTACGTCACCGCGCGCCTGCTGCTCAACTCCATCCGCCACGAAGTGCTGGGCGAGGCCGTCACCCAGGCGCAGATGGGCCAGCGCTACGCCGAGTACTTCCCGGCCTTCATCAAGAAAGGCATCGCTGCCGAACTGCTCGACGAGAAGCTCGGCCAGTTCGACCTCGCGCGCCTGGCTGCCGTGCTCGACGCCGGCCGCGACTACCAGTTCGGCTACCTCGGCCTGCAGACCCTGTACGACCGCTATTTCCTGCACATCGAAGAGTCGCGCATCGAGCTGCCGCAGGCCTTCTTCATGCGCGTGGCGATGGGCCTCGCGATCAACGAGATCGACCGCGAAGCGCGTGCCATCGAGTTCTACCAGGTGCTGTCCTCGTTCGACTTCATGTCGTCGACGCCGACCCTGTTCAACGCCGGCACCCGCCACAGCCAGCTGTCGTCCTGCTACCTGACCACCGTCACCGACGACCTCGACGGCATCTACCAGGCCATCAAGGAAAACGCCATGCTGCAGAAGTACGCCGGCGGGCTGGGCAACGACTGGACCCCGATCCGCGCCATGGGCTCGCGCATCAAGGGCACCAACGGCAAGTCGCAGGGCGTCGTGCCCTTCCTGAAAGTGGTCAACGACACCGCCGTCGCCGTCAACCAGGGCGGCAAGCGCAAGGGCGCGGTCTGCGCCTATCTCGAAACCTGGCACATGGACATCGAGGAATTCCTCGACCTGCGCAAGAACACCGGCGACGACCGCCGCCGCACCCACGACATGAACACCGCGAACTGGATTCCGGACCTGTTCATGCAGCGCGTGATGGAAGGCGGCGACTGGACCCTGTTCTCGCCCAACGACGTGCCCGACCTGCATGATTTGTATGGCCGCAAGTTCGCCGAGGCCTACACCGAATACGAGCGCAAGGCCGACCGTGGCGAGATCAAGCTGTTCAAGCGCATCCCCGCCGTGCAGATGTGGCGCAAGATGTTGTCGATGCTGTTCGAGACCGGCCATCCCTGGATCACGTTCAAGGACCCCTGCAACATCCGCAGCCCGCAGCAGCACGTCGGCGTCGTCCACTCGTCCAACCTGTGCACCGAGATCACGCTCAACACCAACGACCAGGAAGTCGCCGTGTGCAACCTCGGCTCGGTCAACCTCGTCAATCATCTGAAACTTGATTCTGATTCGGGGCAGCTCAAGCTGGATCTGGACAAGCTCAAGACCACCATCCACACCGCGATGCGCATGCTCGACAACGTGGTGGACGTGAACTACTACGCCGTCGGCAAGGCGCGCAATTCCAACCTCAAGCACCGTCCGGTGGGCTTGGGCATCATGGGCTTCCAGGACGCGCTGCAGGAACTGCGCGTGGCCTATGCCTCGCCCGAGGCGGTGGAATTCGCCGACCGCTCGATGGAAGCCGTCGCCTACTGGGCCTACTGGGCGTCCACGGAACTGGCCGAAGAGCGCGGCCGCTATTCCAGCTACGAAGGCAGCCTGTGGAGCCGCGGCATCCTGCCGCAGGATTCGCTGAAACTGCTGGCCGAGGAACGCGGCGGCTACCTCGAAGTCGATTCGTCGACGACTCTGGACTGGGACAGCCTGCGTGCCCGCATCGGCCAGTACGGCATGCGCAACTCCAACTGCCTGGCGATCGCGCCGACCGCGACCATCGCCAACATCGTCGGCGTCTCCGCCTCGATCGAACCGACGTATCAAAACATCTACGTCAAATCCAACCTGTCGGGCGAATTCACCGTCGCCAACAAGTACCTCGTCGCCGACCTCAAGAAGCTCGGCCTGTGGGACGAAGTCATGGTCGCCGACATCAAGTACTTTGATGGAAGTTTGGCCAAGATCGACCGCATCCCGGCCGACATCCGCACCCTCTACGCCACCGCGTTCGAGATGGAGACCCACTGGCTGGTCGAGTGCGCCAGCCGCCGCCAGAAGTGGATCGACCAGGCGCAGAGCCTCAACATCTACATGGCCGGCGCCAGCGGCAAGAAGCTCGACGAGACCTACAAGCTGGCGTGGATCCGCGGCCTCAAGACCACCTATTACCTGCGCACCATGGGCGCCACCTCGGCGGAGAAATCCACCGGCAAGGGCGGCGAACTCAATGCCGTGTCGGCGAGCGGCGGCGCGGGGGCGATGAGCAGCGGCGGCAGCGCGATGAACCGGGCTGCGGCCAACCTGCCGGAGCCGGAAATCGAAGGCAAGGCCTGCACCATGCGCCCGGGCGATCCCGGGTTCGAGGAATGCGAGGCGTGCCAGTAAAGGGGTAACAGGAGGCGGAGCATAGAAGAGGCAGACCTGGTCAATGGATGCAGTCGCGGTGTGCGGCGGTTCGTTGGCCGGGAGCGGCCCGGCAGCCCGGTCACTTTTCTTGCTTGCCCAAGAAAAGTAACCAAAAGAAGGGCACCCCGCTGCGCCACCCCTTCGGGGGGGGGCCTCGACTGAACCGATCCATCGGGGCGGCTGCGCAACTCGCCCTGCGGGCTCAGACAGTGCTCGCCGAATTCCCCCGCCGGCTCGATCCAGTCGAGGTGGCGCAGAGGGGAAAAAACCGGGGCGCAGAGGTGACGAAGCTGGTTTTAGGTTGACCGTTCGTCTTCGGCAGAGCGTGGTGCGGCTAGTTATTAGTTAGCCGTTCGCCCTGAGCTCGTCGAAGGGAGCCGGCCAAAGGCCGGTTGGAAACCAGGGCGGGAATTACCCGCCAACAGATTAAAAGTAGTGTGGGCCCAGCCCACTTTGGGACAACCAAAGGAGAGTAAAAACGATGCTGAATTTTGAAGAAGACTTCACCCCCGCCGCCCGCACCGTCGACGTGCCGTCCTTCCTGCGCAAGGAATCTGCCGCGCCGGCCGCCGCCGATCCCGCTCCCCGCTCGGTTGAATCCAGCACGCGCCGCGTGCAGGCGTCCGACAAGCGCGTGATCAACGGCGCGACGGATGTGAACCAGCTCGTCCCCTTCAAGTACAAATGGGCGTGGGAAAAATACCTCGCCGGCTGCGCCAACCACTGGATGCCGCAGGAAGTGAACATGAGCCGCGACATCGCGCAGTGGAAGGACCCCACTGCTCTTTCCGAAGACGAGCGCCGCCTGGTCAAGCGCAACCTCGGCTTCTTCGTGACGGCTGACTCCCTGGCCGCCAACAACATCGTGCTCGGCACCTATCGCCACATCACCGCGCCCGAGTGTAGGCAATATCTTTTGCGCCAGGCGTTCGAAGAGGCCATCCACACCCACGCCTACCAGTACATCGTGGAAAGCCTGGGCCTCGACGAAGGCGAGATCTTCAACGCCTATCACGAAGTCGCCAGCATCCGCGACAAGGACGACTTCCTCATCCCCTTCATCGACACGCTGACCAACCCCGAATTCAAGACCGGCACCCCCGAGGCCGACCAGAAGCTGCTGAAGTCGCTGATCGTCTTCGCCTGCATCATGGAAGGCATCTTCTTCTACGTCGGCTTCGTGCAGATCCTCGCGCTCGGCCGCCAGAACAAGATGACCGGCGCCGCCGAGCAGTACCAGTACATCCTGCGCGACGAGTCCATGCACTGCAACTTCGGCATCGATCTCATCAACACCATCAAGCTGGAAAACCCCCACCTGTGGACCAGCGAGTTCAAGGCCGAAATCCGCGACCTGATCCAGAAGGGCGTCGAGCTCGAATACCGCTACGCCGAAGACACCATGCCGCGCGGCGTGCTGGGCCTCAACTCCGCGCAGTTCAAGGAATACCTGCGCTTCATCGCCAACCGCCGCTGCCAGCAGATCGGCCTCGACGAAATGTTCCCCGGCGTCACCAATCCCTTCCCCTGGATGGCAGAGATGATCGACCTGAAGAAGGAGAAGAACTTCTTCGAGACGCGCGTCACGGAGTATCAGACGGGCGGGGCGTTGAGCTGGGATTGACCGGCTGAAATGACAAAAAGGCGCAGGGGACTGCGCCTTTTTTTGTTTGCGATTCGATGCACAGTAGGTGGAGGCTATGTCGATTTCAACGGAGACTTTCTTTTGGACTCAAGTAGCGTCCATCATCACCTTTTTGGGCACACTGTTCGTATTGTATCGAGTTCTGGTCTCCCAGAAAGACGCGACAATAGAACTGCAAAAAGAAAATATCACCTATCTCAAGGATCAGCTGGCCGACGCTAAGTCACAGTCACCCGACGTCCTCGCCCAGAGCCTAGCAAGTCGGGTCAAACTGTTCGAGGCAGAGCTTAAAAGGCTCGAACAAGACAAATCATCCACACTAGAGCAAATCAAAGAAAAAGAGGCTGAACTCAAACAGGCGCGGGAGGAAGCAGAAGATCTGACCAAGAAGGTTCAGCATGCCCACGAGCTCTTAAGTGGATTCCTTTGTCCTCAGTGCGGCGCATCTCTTGCGGAAAAGGCTTATCACTATGAAAGCGTCGAATATCAAGGAAGAGAGATAGACGTTGATCACGAATACATCGCATTTGAATGTGGATACGAAATTATCGATGGTGTAGCAAAAGGACGCTGCAGGAACAGCGTCGAGAAATCTAATACGTGACCAATCGGAGTCTTCCGACTAGAGCACTCAAAATGGCCAAGGATTTTGATTACGGAAAATGGAAGTCGAAACTCTTATTCGAACAGGGGAACTATGAGTTTCTTCATCACTTTGTAAATGATGAAACGGCTGTCCGATCACACGCTAGCAATTATCGGTTGAAGTCATGGTCTGCTAGCGGTGAGGAAATTGAGAGCAAGGTTGGAGATGCATCGGGCCAGATGAAAGTTTGGTTCACTGACCACATAGCCTCAGGCGTTTTTCAAGCGCTAGAGACGCTCTCCGCTCAAATGATTGTTGTTGCAGCTTCATATACAGAAGGCATTGTGAATGAGTTTTTAACGTGCGTGTTTGCGGTACACCCGGATCGGATGCACGACTACCTGGAATGGAATTCCGAATCGCCAAGAGGATGGATTCCATTAAAGCTCGTTGTCGAGTCATCGGATCGGGAAAGCATGCTTGAAAAATTAGTCTTTCAAGCAGTTTCTAGGGCGGCCTCCGGGGATACTCGGGCGCTATTAAAGCGACTAGAGAAATTGGGTAAGCTCGATTTCCCCAATGAAGTAAAAGAGCGGCTGATCAAACTACTCGAGTTAAGGAACAAGATTGTTCACGAGCAATACAAGCCAATTCTTGCTAAAGCGGATGTTGCGTCTACGTTCGAAGTTGCTGATGAATTCTTACGATTTTGCGCGTTGGCGTTGGTGAAAGTTGGCGCTCCAGTTACAGATCCAACAGAATCGCTTAAGACCAACTAAAGGAACCTTGCTCGATTTGATTATGCGCCAACGGGATACACCATGACGCACACCTACTGCATGACGTCGAACTTCGTGCTGGCCGTTGTGTGCAACGAATTGGGTCAGACACCATAACCCCGCGATGGTTAACCACAGTGAAAATGACATGCATGCAGATCTGAACGAGCGCGTGGTCGTGGCGACGCAAACGGCGCCCTGGCTTGCCACGGCGGACGGCGAGGGCGCCTGCAAGCCGCTCGACAGCCTGGCGGCAGGGGCGGGCACGACCAGCCTGGTGCAGGCGCCAGCGGGTGCGGTGTTCGCGTCGCCGGGCGGGGCGCTGGGTGAGGAAATCCTCGTGCTCGATGGCACGCTGACGGATGCGCGCGGCGTCTGGGGGGCGGGGGCCTACCTGCGCAATCCGCCGGGGTCGGAGGTTTCCCTGCACATCGAGACGGGGTGCGTGTTGTTCATCAAGCGCCTCGCGTTCGACGCGGACGATACGGCGGCGGTGCGGCTCGATACGGCGTCCATGCGATGGCTGCCCGGCCTGGTGCCGGGGCTGTCGGTGATGCCCTTGCACGAGCATGCAGGCGAGCATACGGCGCTGGTGCGCTGGCAGCCGGAGACATTCTTCCAGAGCCACGCGCATTTCGGTGGCGAGGAAATCCTGGTGCTCGATGGCGTGTTCGAGGACGAGTTCGGCCGCTATCCGGCCGGCAGCTGGCTACGCAGCCCGCACATGAGCCGGCACCAGCCGTTCAGCCGCGAGGGGTGCACGATCTTCGTCAAGGTCGGGCATCTCGGGGCGGGGCAGCAATAGGAGACACGATCCAAGGGGCCTGGGTCGAACGGGGCTTGTTGAAAACCCGAACAGACCTCGGGGTCACAAGACCTCGGGGTCAGGTCTTGGAACAGACCTCGGGGTCAGGTCTTGCAAAACCACATGTAGCCGGGAGAAGTAAGGTTGGCCCATCTCCCATCGGCTGCCGGGACGGGCGATGCAGTTACGTTCCGTAACAATTCGGCAAGCGTCTGAAATCCTGCAGATACAGAGCGCGTCCATACTGTGATGATGCTGGGCGATGGTGCCCGGGCCGTTTCAATCACAGGAGGATTCCGCCATGCCGGCTGCTCACCGAAATCCCTATTCCCTGGGCGCTGCTGCGCTCGGTTTGCCTGCCGCGCTCGCGCCGGCGCACACCGACGAACGGCTATGCACTGCTTCGATGAAGAGGGTGGGGGGGCAGGTGTTGCGTTAACGTATTGCTTAGCCAGACCTGATTCCAAATCTCCAAATCGGTAACCCCACATCTGTGGAAGGAGCAGCAAATGAAAAAGAGCTACGTGTTGATTGCGATATCGATGACCCTTGTACAGGGTTGCTATACCGCTCCCCCCTACGAATCATCCAGCTACGGCTCAGGATATTCCGGTGTCAGCATCGGCATCCATTATTCGACGTACCCGGATCTTGTCCGGATACCGGGCTATCCCGTCTACTACGCGCCCGGGGTGGATTCGAATTACTTCTTTTACGACGGCTTCTACTGGGTGTTCCAAAGCGATAACTGGTATGTGAGCAGCTGGTACAACGGGCCGTGGAATTACGTGGGTTATTACGATGTACCGGCTTATCTGCTGCGCGTCCCGGTTCGCTACTACCGCCAGCCTCCGCCATATTTCCGCGACTGGCATGCCGACGCGCCGCCACATTGGGGGGATCACTGGGGTCACGAATGGGAACGGCGTCGAAGTGGGTGGGACCATTGGGACCCCCGCTCTGCCCCCGCACCTGCACCGTTGCCGGCTTACCAGCGGAATTATTCGGGAGACCGCTATCCTCGCGCAGTGGAACAGCAGCATACGATACGGTCCGAGTATTACCGCTACCAGCCGCGTGAGCCTGTCACGCAGCAGTATTTCAAACCGCGTGCGCAGCAAGACCAGCAACGCCAGCAAGACCAGCAAGACCAGCAGCGTCAGCAGGAACAGCAGCGTCAGCAGAAGCAGCAACGTCAGCTGGAGCTGCAGCAGCGACAGCAAGAACAAGAGCGCCAGCTGGATCAGCAACGCCGCCAGGAACAACAGCGCCAGCTGGAGCTGCAACAGCAACAGCAAGAACAGAAGCGTCAGCTGGAGCAGCAGCGACGCCAAGATCAGCAGCGACAGCAAGAACAGCAGCGACAGCTGGAGCCGCAACAGCGTCAGCAAGAACACCAACGCCGCCAAGAGCAGCAGCGTCAGCAAGAGCCGCAGCGTCAGCAAGAGCCGCAGCGTCAGCAAGAGCCGCAGCGTCAGCAAGATCAGCAGCGTCAGAAAGACCTGCAGCAGCAACGCGATCTTGAGCGGCAACGGTCCCAACCTGAACCGAGGGGCAAGGCCAGGAACGACAAGGCTGCGCCACAAGGCCAGGTTCAAAAGGACAAGAATACTCAGCAAGAGTATGAGCGCAGGAAAAAAGAGTACGAGGAGCGTTATCAGAATCGCTGAAGAACAGGGGACAGACCACTGTTCCAGGTGACGGGCGCTGTGAACAAAGAAAAGGCGCACCGCAGTGCGCCTTTTTTATTGCACTACCTCGCCGGCAGGTCAGTCGCGGCAGTTAAAGGGCCCAGGCCCACATTGTTTTCGACATTCGAAATTGCAAACGAATTCGAGCCGGGCCTTTAGACGTTATTTCTCCGTTGAGCCGGCAAACGGCCGCGGTTAAAGGGGGCCAGGGTCGAATTAACCCACCATGAAACGCATCCCAACCTCTCTTCTCGGAGACGCCTGTTGCACTGATCGACGGCACTTGCCACCGCAGCTTAATCATGGTGGAGTGCCTGAAGCTGCAACCCTGCCCACTGTGCATCGCCCAGCGCACGCCGCCGGACCGGGTGGATCATGACCCCGGATCAGGTGAACCGATTTTTCAGGTATCCAAGGAGACGATATGAAAGTTGCCTACGTATTTGCCACCAACATGGCATCCACTTTTAAACTGAACACCATGATCCTGCCCCAGCTCGAAGCGGGCAATCATGGCGCGGAGGTGGTGGGGATGATGTTTTTCGATGACAACATCTACACCTTGCGTAGCGGCGACCCCTTCGGCGAAAGGCTGGCGAAGGTGGCCCGCGAAAAAGGCATTCTCCTGATGGCCTGCGATCAGTGTGCGGTGCGCCGTGGATTGGCGGAGGGCGCGTTCGAGCAATGCGGCAGCGGCGAGGTGAGACCCAAGGGCCTGGTCGACGGCGTGCATGTGGGATGTTTTCCTCAGCTCTACGCCGCCTTGTCGGGTGCCGCCGGCGTCCAGGTCATTTCGCTTTGATTTCCTGAGGCGTCAAGACGCAGAATGACCGCATGACCGGCACGTCCGACCTGAACAAGGAACTGCGGCAGACCAAATGGGGCCAGACACCATTCGCTTTCTTTTTGTGAAAAAACCAGACTACCCATGCGCGAATTCATTGCTTTAAGCCTATTGCTCTCCTCCATTCCTGCGCTTGCCGCACAACCGCCCGACGGCGCGGACTGGAGCGGCCCGTATGCCGGTGTGAGGCTTGCCGAGGGATGGGGCGAGGCACATCTGGGGACCGGGCAGTACGACCCGGCGTTCCCCTTCACGCCCACGTCGGTCCATCTGCGCGGCGCGGGCGCGGGGGTGTCGCTGGGGTATGACTGGCAGCGCGAGAACCTGATTTACGGGCTGGGCGTGGACGTGCTGGATACGCACATCGACGGCACCCGCAGCCTGTACACCAACCCGCTTCCCGGACTGGTGGACGGTTGCGACAGCGCCCGCGCGAACTGTCCGATGCATCTCAGGCAGCGAGTGAAAAACCTGGCGACGCTGCGCTTGAAGGTCGGGCAGGCGTACGATCGCTTTGCCGTGTATGGCACGGCCGGCATTGCCGCAGGAGAGGTCCGGGGCGACCTGCATGAAGCGATACAGTACTGGGGACCGACCGGAAACTGGGAATCCGACCAGCACCTCGCCACGGGCTGGACCGCGGGTGCGGGCATGCTTTACGCGCTGACGGATAAGGTGCAACTGCAGGCCGACTATCTGTATGTGGACCTGGGAAAGAAGGACTATCGGTTCACGGATACCCCGGCCTTTGTCTACGAGCAGAACGCTGCGGTCCGGTTTTCGTTGCTGAGCCTCGGCCTCAATTACAGGTTCTGAGCCGCGGCAACGGGGCCGGATGCTTATCGCACTGACTCACACAAAACCGCCTGGATGGGTCGCTCGCGTGAATTCGCACGCGCCTATTTCTTCCCGGCGGGTTCATCGCCCATGCGCCAGATATCCACATCCTGGCCCTGTTCGCGCAGGCGGTCCGCCTTGGCGGACAGGTAGCGCTGAAAGCTCGGCTCTTTTTCGTAGGCGCCGCTCAGCACATAGGTCAGGATGCCCTGGGTGTGGAACAGTTTGAAATAGGCCTCGGAGCGGATGATTTCCTTGCCCTTTGCATCGAACAGCACGATGGAGGGCGCGTATTTGATGTCCAGCGCCCGGGCCCATGCGCGCGCCGTGGTGGCCTGTCCCTGCGGGGTGACCAGCGGCGTGTCCGACCACATGTTGAGCTGGATCGCATCGAACCCGGCGATGATGGCGCGCGTCTGCTTGTCCGACAGGATCCTCTTGTGCAGTTCGGCGCAGGCGGGACAATCGCGTTGCTCGAAGAACACCGCAATCGGCTTGGCCTTGCCCTTGCGCACGAGATTGAAGGGGGGCTTCTTGAAGAAGGACTCGCCGATCAATTCGCTGCCCGTCATAGGCGGCTGGTGTGCCGCGACGTAATCGAGGTAGTTGGAATCCTTCGTGCCCTGCGCCGCAAACGCCAGTGCAGTCATGAACCGGGTGGGGGGAATGTAGCCATTGAGCCGCAAGACGGTTTGCCCGGCTTCGTCGAGAAACAGGATGGTGGGCGTGAACTGCACCTTGAGGCTGGCGGCAAACTGCTTCTCGGTCATGGACCGGTTGTCGAGTCCCTCGACCTCGCGGTCGCCCCACATGTTGATGGCGATTACGTCGAAGTGCTTCCGCAGATAGGTTTCGATGTCCTTTTGCGAAAGGTTGCGTTCGACCAGGGCATGGCAGTAGGGGCAGCCGTCCTGCGTGAACAGGAGCATCACGCGCTTGTTCCGGGATTTGGCTTCTGCAATATCGTCCCCGAGGTTGAGGAAGCTTGCCTTGAACCAGCTCGGGTACTCGGTCTGGACCGCGCCATGGAACGCGCCCTCTTTCTTTTCCGCTGCGCCGGCAAGGCTGGAAAACAGCAGCAGGATGCATGCGAACCACTTGAGGGAATGAGGCCAGTGCATCGAATGTGAAATCATGTGTTCTCCAGCTTGCCGCTCAACGACGGTCTCGAATCAACCCAATCGACGCCCTGTCCGAATGGATCGCCGCAGCGTCGGGGTCTTGGCGCAGTCTGTAGTTTCGATCATAGGCGAATTGGGGTCCGAAGAACATTCGCGCGTCGGGCCGCTGGTGCGGATTGCATGCAGGGTCGACCGGGTGGATCAAGAGGGCGAAGGTCGAATGGTTTTGCGCTCGAAAGCGCCACGACTCATTTTCGATCCTGGCCCCTGGGTTCACGCGACCAGAACCGATGTCGTTTTCCGGGCGGCCACGATCTGGTTGCGTCCGCAGCGTTTGGCTTCGTATAGCGCGATGTCGGATGTGCGGATCAGCTCGGCGGGCGACGACACGGAAGCAAGATCGCACGAAGATACGCCGAAACTCAGGGTGACCTGGCTGGCCACGGGCGAGGCGTCGTGGGGCAGATTCAAGGCCAGGATACGCTCGCGTAACTGCTCGGCCACGGCGATTGCGCCGTCCAGATCCGTCTGCGGCAACAGGATCGCAAACTCTTCGCCGCCGATTCGGGCCGCCACGTCGCCGGGGCGGGACAGCGCGTGGTGCATGGCCTGCGCAACGTCCACCAGGCACAGGTCGCCGGCCGGGTGCCCGTAGTGGTCGTTGTATTCCTTGAAGTGATCGATATCGGCCATGATGAGTGACAACGCCACGTTGTCGCGCTTCGCCCTTGCCCATTCCTTGCCGAGTTCTTCCTCGAACAGCCGCCGGTTCGGGATGCCGGTGAGACTGTCCAGGCGGACCAGGTACTCCAGCGCCTGCGCCACTTCGCTTGACGAGAACAGCTCGCGGCGCAGTTTTTCCGCGTCGCGGAACAGGCGGTGGACCTGGGCGGAGGTGGCGAGCATGGTGAGACCGAAGATGATCATCAGCAGGCCCATGACGAGATGGATGCGGTCGCCCACCCACATCATTCGGATGCCGATGGGGACCACGACCGGAATGGCGAAGCACCCATAGGCGTAGCGCACGGACGACAGCAGCGGAACGGCGCCGGCCACCATTCCCCCCAGTACAAAAGCGAGCACGACCTGGTGCGGGAAGGAACTGGGATGAAACAGGAGAATGCCGGACAGCCCCCACACCACGCCGGCCGCGCAGGCGCCTGCCACGAAATACGTCGTCCAGACGGCCAGATCCGGCTCGCTTTTGGGCGAGGCGTTTCCAAACGCGCGCAAGCTGAGGAATCGCGCCCCGGTGACGGCGATGAGCAAGACTGACCAGCTTAGCAGGACGGGCGTGGGCACGGCGCCCCACAGCACCGCGGCAATGATGAGTCCGTTTGCCAGGTTGGCGATCAGCGATATGGGGAGCTGACGAAAGCTCTGCGCGATCTGCGGCACCAGGATGCCCGGATCCCGGGAATCTGAAGAGGGTGGCACGGGCTTATCCAACGGCGAGCTCCCTTGACGAGGTTTCTGGACGCATCTCGTCTGCGCACGAACGTCTATCCAATATAGGCCACGCTGCGCGGATCATGGTTCGGGCATACGCATACTGCAACCTCTGGGCGCCGCTAACGGGGCCGGCTCGAATGGACGCCACGCGCTTGACGAGCCACGGGTCTCGCGAGCTTCGGATTCTGTTCCTCGCGGGATGCGCCGGGGTAAACTTGCCGTCAGCGGCCGTTTGGCCAATCCAGGGGGAATCAGCGATCATGTCCCAGCAGCATCCCATCGTTGCCGTGACCGGTTCGTCCGGTGCCGGCCTGTCCACGATACGCCACGCGTTCAAGTTCATTTTCGAGCGCCTGAACATCAAGCCCGCGATCGTTCATGGCGACGGTTTCCGGCGCTATACCGATCGGCAGTTCGCCGCCTTGCTCGACGAGGCGCGGCGCAGCGGCCGCAACATTTCCTGGTTCGGGCCCGAGTGCAATCATTTCCAGGAGCTGGAATCGTTTTTCCGGACCTATGGCGAATGCGGCAGCGGGGTGGTTCGCCAGTATGCGCACACGGCCGAGCACGGCGAGGAACTGGGGGTGCAGGCTGGCGAGTTCACGCCCTGGGCGCCGCTGCCGCCGGGCAGCGATCTCCTGTTCTACGAGGGGCAGCATGGCGGCCTGATGGCCAACACCTGGACCCGCCGCAAGATCGAATCGTGCCACTTTCCGCCGGAAATAGACCGTCGCGTGGGACGCCCGGGCGTCGACGTGGCCCAGCATGTGGACCTGCTGATCGGCGTGGCGCCGGCCATCAACCTGGAGTGGATACAGAAGATCCACCGCGACTGCAAAAAGGGCACGTGCACGCCCGAGGAATCGGTGGAAACCATCCTGCGCCGCATGGACGACTACATCCATTACATCGTGCCTCAGTTCGGCCTGACCGACATCAACATCCAGCGCATGCCGCTGGTGGACACCTCCGACCCGTTCATTGCGCGCGACGTGCCGCTGGCCGACGAATCGCTCTGCGTGATCCACTTCCGCGACCGCGAACGCCATGATTTTCCCGAGTTGCTCCGGCGCATTCCCGGCGCCTACATGTCGCGCCCGACCACCATGGTGGTTCCCAACAACGACCTGCGGCTGGCGCTCGGCATGATTTGCGGTCCGATACTGGCCCGGTTCATGGAAGCGCGCAGCGAAGCGACGGGCTTGGGTCAGGCGACGGTTTCCCCGTGAATTGAACCGTCAAATCAAGGGGGCGACCCAGACATGATCAGGTGTTGGCGCATTGGGTCATGCTCAGGCCGTTACCCACTCGACCGCCTCGGCAAACTGTGCGTTGGAAAAGACCTTGAGCGGACACGGGATGGCAAATCGAAAGAGGCCGATTGCGCCCCGCATGCCGTCGCTGTCCGTGACGAAGGCGATCTTTTCCCACGCCTTGAGATGGGTGAATCCCAGTTTCGCGTCATCCCACATCGCGCCTGCGCTGAATCCGGAAAATGCCGGCCCCAATTGGTACAGGACGCGAACGGCGCCGTGCGCCTGCAGCTTCGATTCGATGGCGGGAATCACGACGGACTCATAGTCCTGCGCGGTCACCTGTCCCGATGCACGTAATCCGACGATGGGGTCTGGCAGACCCGGCAAAAGCTCGATCATCACGCTCTCCTTCGCGATTCGCACAACCGGCGTTCAGCCCGGGAATGGCGGCACGGCCGGTTCGCGGGTTTGACGGCCTGCACTGCCGATAGCCTGCAATCTACGCCTCTTCAGTATCCGTGGGTGCGCAGGGTTTTCCGAATACCCGTGCGACCAGCGGTATCGTGGTGGCGATACCCACCGCAAGAAGCGTCCAGCCGACAGCGCGTCGCCGGTCCGGATCCAATCGGTTGCAAAGCAGCAGGGCGAGGCCCGCGCCTGCTGCTGCCCGTGTGCCGGCGATCAATCCGATTTCTGGAACGGTCAGGTTTACGTGTCTCATCATATGCCTTCCCATCTGTATGTCAGGCCAGGTAAGCCTTGGCTTCTTCGCCCGGATTGGGCAGACCCGCGATACGCCAGGCCTGGCGCGGGGAGCGGAACCGCTGATGTAGGCAATCCGCGTCGAGGCCGTTGAGGTGGCAAATATGGCTCAAGGCCGTGACCGCCCCGAATTTGTGGAATTCCTCGCGCAAGGTCAGCAGCAACTGCTGCTGCAACGCATCCATTTCTCCCAGGCCCTCGGAATTCGCGATGCGCTGCGCCAGCGCGATATCCCATTGTTCGGGATTGATGACGAAACCATCCCTGTCAAAAAGGGTACTTGGATCTTTCGCGGTGGTTGGGTTCATGCGCTTGTCCTGTGTGCGGGGTTGCCGATGCCAGCGCCACCCCGTCTATCAATGCCGATTACGTGGCACGATGGCTAATCGGAAACGATGGCCAAATGATGCCGACAAGGGCGATGATTGGCAGCGAGGGGGCGTCCGAATTCCGTGTAAGCCATGTCTGAAAATGGGAGCGGGGCTTCCCGCGTGGGTTGAAGTGGCCGGATCGAAGGGAGCGGAGGCTGTCGCTTCCCGCTTGCGATAACCTGCCTGCCAGGTGAGGACATGAGACGTTCCGGGCTATCTGGCATAAGGTACGCATGTTGACGCGACCGAAACATCGGTTCATGCGGACGATCCACTCTCAATCTGGATACAGGAAAGGCCTGCTGCGATGAGCGAACTGACCATCTGGACCTACGACTGGGTGCCTGAAGGCCCGCGTGGTTTTGTGCGTGATCTGAGGCTGAGATGGGCGTGCGAGGAAGCCGGTCTCGGCTATGCCGTCCGCACGGTTCCATTCGACGGCCCTGATACCCATCATCTCGCATACCAGCCTTTTGGCCAGGTCCCCTTCCTGAGCGACGGCGAACTGGAGTTGTTCGAGAGCGGTGCCGGGCTGCTGCATCTGGCCCGGAAAAGCGACACGCTGATGCCGCGCGATCCGGTTGGCGAAGCGGAAACGCTGCAATGGACGATCGCCGCGCTCAACTCGATCGAGATGGTCTCCGTGCCGTGGTGGTTTTTGAAGATCTCCGGCGATGAGAACAATGGTCTTGAGGGATGGATGGGCACGCGTCTCGACCAGCTCGAAAAAGTGCTGGGCGGGCGGGCATGGCTCGCGGCGGACCGCTTCACGGTCGCAGACCTGCTGATGGCGGACGTATTGCGCATTCCGGACATCCGCTCGTTTGGCGACCGGCCGGCGACCGAGGCCTATGTGGCGCGTGTCACGGATCGCCCCGCATTCAAAAAAGCCCGGGCCGACCAGATGGATCATTTCGAGGCCGCCGACGAGAAGCGGGCGAAATGAATCAAACGGACCGGGCTCGGGTGATTTGCCTTCGATGAATCCGGGCGAGGTGTTTCACGCCACGCGCCTTATTTCGCGAAATCCTCGGGCCCGAAGATCTGCCGGATCTCGATGGTGTCGCCTTCGTCCGCCGGGCAGCGTTGCGCCCACTTCACCACGTCTTCCTTGGATGGCGCATCCACCAGCCAGTAACCGCCCAGCACTTCCTTCGCTTCGATCAACGGCCCGTCGGTGACGGAGGGCTTGCCTTGGGTGAACGACACGCGCGCCCCCTTGGCCAACGGGTGCAGGCCGTTGAGCGATTCGATTTTGAGCGCTTTGCCCATCTCCTCGTTGAAGCGTCCCATCGCTTCCATTTTCTTGAGGTCAGGCGTGAAGTCAGGCGCCGGTTTGCCGCCCTGGTACACGGCGGGAATCATCAGCATCATGAATTGCATGGTCATCTCCTTTTGGGGTGTCGATAACCAGGACGACGTTTGTAGAGGGGCCGAATCGACAACCGATAATTTTTTCGAGAATAAAAAGAATAAAAGGGGCCAGGCTCGAATTGAATAATCGTAGCTTTGAAATCAGCGGATCGGTAGAAGTGAAGATACGAGGTTTTGCAAAAACACATTTTCATTCCACGCCAAGCTCCTTATTCGGGTCAATAAGGGATCGACTTCGGGTTGTTCATCCGGGTATTGAGTTCGGTAACGCAAAACCATGGCGACCAGAATGCCCCTGAAGTTCGCCATGCGATACCGCACCGGGCGGACCGCCGCTACATGTGGTCGGCAAGCGCGCTCTGGGTTATCCTCGCGGCCACGCCGTCTCCGGTCGATCCGTCAATCGCCAGGCCTGCAGGAGGCGGGCAGGTGTTTCAAAGCCTGGCGTTGTTCATAACAGGGGAGCCATACATGAAAAAAATTGCAGTCGTCCTTGCCGTGATGTCACTGAGCGCATGCTCGACCTTCACGCCACCGCGTTACAGCATTTCCGCTGACACTAACGTGGCTCTGAAGTCGATTGGCATAGGCAATATCAACGTGGGCCCGTTCACGGGACCAGCGACTTTTGACAGGGCCTGCCGAGGTGCCGGTCCGATCGCGCCGCCCGACAATATGAGCTTCGAGGCCTACATCCAGAAAGCGCTTGCGGACGAGTTGAAGGTCGCGGGCTTGTTCGATGACAAGACGCCGAAGATCACGCTCACAGGCAGCCTGGAAACCCTCAGCTTTTCCTCATCACGCGGACTCACCGGTGGCCAGTGGGATATCGGCTTGCGTCTCAAGTCGTCGAACGGAAAATCGCTTTTCGTCTCGGAACATTATGAGTTCGAGAGTGGATTTATCGCCGACACGGCATGCAAGCAGACGGCCGAAGCCTATTTTCCGGCGGTTCAGAACGTGATTGGCAAAGCGATCAGGAACCCGGATTTCAAGGCGCTTCTCGCTCAATCCCAGTAGCGTGAGACTTGAGGCATGTGCAAGCAAGCCGCGTGAGAATTCCGCCGGCCGCCCTATAAAGGCGGGGGATGGGGATGAAACCATGTGTGGCTGGCAGCGCATGCTGCCGTGATTTGGTGTCGGCGGCGCTGACGGCAGTGCAGGAGCGGGACCGTCCGCCGAGCGGAAAATGCTCCGCTGCAGTCAGTCGTCGAACACTTCGTAGTCGATCGGCTTGAAGCTGTAGTTGTTGGACTGCTCGGCGGAGCAGGCTGTGAGACCGACGATCAGATCCATCTGGGCAACAAGATCCACGTAGTCTCCCGCTTTGCTGCGGGGCGGCCTGACCGCGATTTCGCCGGTCTCGCCGTTGACGTCGACGTTCATGAATATATTGAATGTGACCGGGATCTGGTCCGGCGCGATGCCGAAAGGCGCGAGCGCCTCCGACAGGTTGCCGTGACAGCCCCGGTGCGGATGCTCATGGCCGTAGAGGATGCGAAAGGTATCGGCAGAGCAGGGCGTCAGCAGAAAATCATGGCGTCGCACGCGATCCTCGCCGATACGGAACATCGGCGTGCTGCGGTTGGAATACAGGATGTCGTCCGTCGTCAGGAAGAGTCTGGAGGCGTAATCGAGGGTACGTCCAGAGGACAGGTACTCCTGTGTATCGCGACGATTGAACGCGACCAGGTCGGAGACTTGTTCGCCCCTCGGATCGATGACCCGCAGCCGCTGCCCGGCGCGCAGCTCGAACGCCACAGCCGAGCGGGGAGGGATCTCAGCGCGCATGAAACGGGCACGTCCAGTGATCGTCGACGGCGCGTCCACTGTACTGACGGGCTTCAGAGCCGGCTCCAAAAGGTTTGAGCATGGGATTCGGCGTTCCTTCCAGTTGTGTGTCGCGCTTGATGATGGTGTCCCGAATCGGCATGTATTTCCCATCGCTTCGCAGGCGTTCGAATTGGTCGTGCAGATTGAACACCAGGGCCGGGCGCACAAAGCGCCGCGCAGTCCGGCTCGCGCCCGGGTGCAGGCCTACGACGTAGTATCCGCGCCCGCCCACGCTGAAGCTGAAGTCCGCAGACTTCGGGTCTTTGCTCACCCTGGGATCCCAGTCGTGATGGACGGCATCGGCATGATGCATGCTGTCCAGATACTGCCATAGAACGGATTCGAAAGCGTCTTCCGTGAGCGTTCCGGGCTGGCGAAACAGGACTACCACGCTCTGGAACAAGGGCGAATCGCGGTCGTACTCGTGACTGAACTGCTGCAAGGCAGCGACGGTCGAGGCGGCCGGGCCGCCTCGCAAAGTGTTTTCGATCCGGTAAATGATCTGCCCGCGGCTCAGCGCCGATTTCGCACCCACGCATGGAAAAGACTCGGCGGCAATAAATGCTTCGAAGCGGCCGATCAATTCCCCCTCCGAGATATCCGTAGCAGACGGTTGCGATTGCATGCGCATAACGCCCTTCCTTCCTCGAGAGTCTGTTCCCTGGCCTGTCTATTCAAAACGGGCTGGATTCATGGACTCGAGCTTAGCGTCGACGGCGTTTGAGCGAAGTCGTCCAGGGGTCGGGATGCGTGTAGGAAATGGCTGAAGCGGCAGAGGCGTAAATACGGGCGGGTGCCCACCTGGGGCTGTTGGAGGTGGGCAGAGTCTCGAAGTTGGATTTTGCCCTCTCCCAACGCCGACAGTGTCTACGCGCCCTGGGCGCCTTTCTGTGCGTGGTCTGTCCGCTTACGGACTGACGTGTTCCCGATGCCGCTGACGCCGGCAGGCACGGGAGCAAGCTTACTTTGATGTGGGAGAAAAAATCCCGCTCCAACGGCTGGTCGCGATACGCAACTGGTCTGACCCGAACTTCGTCAGTTTGAATTTTCCACCGTTTTTTAATGCAAGGCGCAAAAGCCAGCTGGCCGCCGGCCCCAGGCGAATCTGCTCCCCGCTGAACCGGGCTTCGACATCCGTACCTGTTTTGCAAATGACGCCACGGCTCTCTGCCCAAAGGCCCTCGCCGGTTTTGGTGAATTCCATAAAAAGAGAACCATGGTTTTCAACAATGGACATCACCAGCGGTTTGCCGTCATCCATCGTAGTCTCTTCCCATTTCAGGGGGAAGATAGGGTGGCCGAGCATGACGCCCAATTCGCCGACCGTTGCTGCACAGGTTGGCAAAGCATGCGCTTCGCCATGCCAAGCCAGAAGCAATGGCAGGTATAACAGGATATATTTTCGGCGCATGGCGAGATCCCGTTTCTCTGGATGAGAGCGACTGGAGAAAACAGTCTAACCACACAATCTGATTTATTTCATGACAGTTTCAGCGTTGGAGGGCCATGTCCAGGATCGGTTTGCTTACGCCGCTCTGCCTGGGCTGAGGCCATAGCGGGCAGACACTCTCCGCCTGCCCTCCACACCCCATGCGACTCTCCCGACTTGATTTCGCTGACCGGAAAACCCGGGAATCCCAGGGTCAGGGATGCGTGTATCCCAGCACCAACAGCAGCAGCGCCGTGATGGCCATGGCCGCGTGGAAGCTGACGCCCACCATCGGTGGTGGCGAGCGGTGTTCATGGGTGCCCATGCGCAGGGCCAGCAGAACCAGCCCGCCGGCCAGCGCCAGCACGAACAGAAGCGCCGCATCGTTGTACAACATGTGAACGGGACTGCTGAAGATATGCCGTCCCAACAGGACCAGGCCCAGCAGGGCAAGGCCGGCGTGCACCGCCGCCAGGGCCCGCGAGCCGCGTCGGTAGCGCACGCCCAGCACCACGAGCCCCAGGCCCAGCGCCACTGCCAGACAAAACAGAACGATTGCGGCAAGGATCATGCGTTCTCCATCAATGCGTGCGATACAAGCTTGAATACGACCGGGTCTCGGACTGAGCGCTCGACGCGCGTCTTCGAACCTTGGGCGCGACTGCGTAGGGGGCGAGCAGGCTGAAGACCGGTCAAATAGGGCGTCGTTCCATCCATCTGAAAAAAACACTCAATCAGTCGGCGCAAAAGGGTGGCCCGATCGCTGCCGGAGCGGCGTGAGAATGTCCGCCAGGCCGTTGTGATCGATTTCCTGCATCAGGGCCAGCAGACGGCCAATTTCACCCGGAGGGAATCCGTTGCGCGCGAACCAGTTGAGGTAATTGCCCGGCAGGTCCGCAATGATCCGGCCCTTGTGCATGCCAAAAGGCATCTCCCGGGTGACAAGTAATTCCAGGTCCTTTGGATTCATGTTACCCACAGCCTGGGCATCGAATAAAGGGGCAGACTGCCTGGCCCCGTCATCCCTGTTTTGCCAATCGATGTGTCGCGCCCAGCACCGCGCCGATCGTCACCAGCACGACGCCGGAAATGGTTACGGCATCGAGGGATTCCTTCAGCAATGGCACGGCGGCCACCGCCGAGATGCCGGGAACCATGGCCAGCATGAGCGTTGCCTTTTGCGGTCCGATGTTGTGGATGGCGTAGGTGAAGAGCAGGCCGGCAATCGAGGCGGCCAGGATGCCTTGATACACGCCTTGCAACAGAATGAAGGACAGGGAAACAGTGGTGATGGCCTTGGGCAGGAACAGGAGATAAACCGGCGTGTAGAAAACCATGGAAATCACGGAGACCCCGACCGTTGCTTCGATGGGTGGGACATGCCAATGCTTGAGCAACAAGACGAAGCTTGCGAAGCTGATTGCGGCAAGAAGAAAGAACATATCCCCCACCCATTGATGGGCGGGGGCACCGGAAATCTGCCCCAGGCTGTGGAAGCCGATCAGCATGATCCCCAGCCCCGCGACCAGCAGGGCGAATTCGGTCCGGATGCCAGGGCGATGCCCGAGTATGAGCCAGGTGATCAATGCGCTCGCAAAGGGAATGCCGCCATTGACCAGAATGCCCGCGTGCGCGGCCGGTGCAAGGGCAAAGCCCGAGTAGATGAACAAGGTGTAACCCGTGCCGCCAATCGCGGCAAGCACGGCAAGCCGCGGCCACTTGAGGCGGTTCCATCGGGTCAACATAAAGGGTAGAAACGCCATTCCCGAGACGACGAAACGGATGGCCACCATGTCATAGGGCGTAAGCGGACTGCGCCCGCCCAGCCGGGAGACGATGTTGAACCCGGACCAGATCATGACGACCACCGCTGCTGCCGAAAAGCCTTTGAGCAGGTTGAGACGATGGGCCGGAATAGTTGGATCGGCATCTGTCATGCGATGGGTTCCGGGATGTCGGGAGTGCTCACATTACCACTGACCACGCAATCGATCGCGTCGTGCACGCAGGCGGCAGCCGCACGATAAAAAAGCAGGTTCCGCGATCTTTTGTGCACTGGATGCGCCGGCGCGACGTGGCCGCTGCGGACGGCGTGCCCGTTCAATACGGCGTGCCGTCCTGGTGGAAGAAGCGCCACTGGCCGTCGACGAAGGTGGCGAACAGATCGTCGTCGGGGTAGGTGACTTCGTCGCCCGACGAACGGTCGCCGATTTCCAGAACCAGCACGTCTTCGCCGGTTTCGTTCAGCAGCTGGCTGGCATTGCCGGTGCCGGCCTTGAAGCCGGCGCACATGCCGGGCGCCAGGCGCATGCTGCCTTCGTTGGTGCGCAGGGTGGGCGATCCGGCGAGGATGTAGACCAGTTCGTCCTGCCGGGAATGCGCATGGCGCAAGGCCGAGACCGCACCGGGCGCCAGGCGCGTGAGGTTGACGCCGAAGTTCGTCAGGCCGAAGGCGTCGCCCAGGGCGCGCTTTTCGCGTCCGGCCAGGCGTTCGCCCAGCAAGGTCTGGATCGCTTGCGGGTAGATGGAGGGTCGGTCGCGCGGCGGAATGTCGAGGGCGACGCGGGCGACGGAGGTGGAGGGCGTCATGCAGTTTTCTCCCGTGATGGCGTGAGTGTGATGCGGGTCAGGCGCGCCGGGCGAGTTTGCCCAGCGCTTCCAGCGCCTGTTCCACCCGCGTGTCCCAGGGCAGGGCGGCGGCCAGCCGCAGGCAGTTGCGATAGCGGCCCTGCGGCGAGAAGAGATTGCCCGGGGTGAAACTGATGCCTTGCCGCAGCGCCTTGTCGTGGAGGGCGAGTGTATCGATGTGCTCCGGCAGTTCGACCCAGAGCACGAAGCCGCCGTCGGGGCGCGAGGTCCGGGTGCCGGCCGGAAAATGCCGGGCGATGTGCGCCTGCATGCGCGCCAGGTTGTCGGCGTAGGAGCGGCGTACCTTGTTGAGGTGGCGTTCGTAGCGGCCGTCCGCCAGGTAGCGGGCCACGGCCAGCTGCGGCAGGGTGGCGCTGGACAGGGTGCTGACGTACTTGAGGTGTTCGACGGCCTGGCGCCAGCGGCCCGGCACGATCCAGCCGACCCGGTAGCCGGGCGCGATGGTCTTGGAGAACGAGGCGCATAGCAGCACGTTGTCCGTGCGGTCGTAGGCCTTGGCCGGGCGCGGCCGCGTGCGGCCATGCGCGAGGTCGCCATAGATGTCGTCCTCGATGAGCGGAATGCCGCGCGCGGCGAGCATCTTCACCAGTCGGGTCTTGTGGGCGTCGGGCATGAGGCTGCCGGTGGGGTTGCTGAAATTGCTCACCACCGCTACCGCCTTGACCGGCCAGCGTTCCAGCGCCAGGGCCAGGGCGTCGAGGCTGATGCCTGTGACCGGGTCGCTGGGGATTTCCAGCGCCTGCATGCCCAGCGACTCGATCGCCTGCAGGGTGCCGAAGAAGGCGGGGCTCTCGATGGCGATGATGTCGCCGGCCTTGGCCACGGCGCGCAGGGCGAGGTTCAGGGCTTCCTGGCAGCCGTCGGTGATGACCACGTCGTCCGGACCGAAGGCACAGCCGCGTTCGGCGGCGCGCTGCGCGATGCGGATGCGCAGGGGTTCTTCACCCGGGGGAAAGCTGTAGCGGCTGGCGATATCGTTGCTGTCGCGCAGGCTGCGGTTGAAGGCAGCGCGCAGGTCGGCCAGCGGCAGATAACCGGGGTGGGGCGTGGCCGCGCCCAGCGAAACCAGGTCGGGTTGCAGCGCGTTGCGGCACAGGCGCAGGGCGACCTCGGTGACGCTGACCGTGCAGGGGCCTTCGGCATTGTCGTTGCCTTTCGCGGGGGGCAGCGAGGATTCGGGGTGGCGCGCAAAGAATCCGGATTGCGGCCGCGCTTCCAGCCAGCCATGGCTTTCCAGCAGCCGGTAGGCCGACACCGCCGTGTTCTGGCTGACCCGGTGCTGTTCGGACAGCCGTCTGACGGAGGGCAGGCGGTCGCCGGGCTGGTACACGCCTTGGCGGATGGCGTTCTTCACGTGCGTCGCGAGGTTTTCGTACAAGTTCATGGCAGCCTCCTGTCTCGCCAGTGTAGGGCCAGCGCCGTGCCCGGATGCAGTACACGCGAAGCCGATCCCGATGGTTACAGTTGGCCCCCGGATGCAACTGTATCCCAATAAAACCCGTTTTTCTGCATCTGTATCGAGGCGCCGTACCTGCCTAGTATTCCGGGCATGGATGGCAACATACGACAGGTAGGCAGCGTGGATGTCCGGCAGCTTGTGCGCCGGGCGGCTGCCTTGCGCAGGCGCTATATCCGGAGGGTTATAGGCAGAATCCTGCGGCGCCTGACCGTTGCCATGGCCTGCCGGCGGGCCGAATCCGAACTCGGTGCGTTGAGCGACCGAGCACTGCATGACCTCGGCGTGGATCGGGGCGGCATCATGTACGCGGTCCGCTATGGCCGAAGGGAACGCCAGGCGGGCGCACTGCGTCGGCTGCTGATTTCGGCACGACGATTGGGAACGCACATCTGGAACAGGAGGACACGTGATCACGAAAGCGCAAGCCGACAGATTCGGCAAGGAATGGATCGAAGCCTGGAACAGCCATGACCTGGACCGGATCCTGTCGCACTACAGCGAGGACTTCGTGATGTCTTCCCCGCATATCGCCGTGATCGCGGGCGAACCGAGTGGCGTGCTCAAGGGAAAACGCGCGGTGGGGGACTACTGGAGGCGGGCCCTGTCGCGTTTCCCCGACCTGCGCTTCGAACTGCTGGCGACGTTTGCCGGGGCGGACAGCGTGGCGATTCACTACAACGGCGTGCGTGGTCCCGTGATCGAAGTGCTGTTCTTCGATGCCGGCGGCCTGGTCAAGCGGGCGGCGGCGCACTATCTGCCGTAGCGCGGGCAGTGACCGTTCTACCGCGCGAATTCCCGGGCGGACGGCATGGATTCAGTTCAGATTCGATTCAATTCCCGGAGCCGCAGAGACCACGGGCCACGACCTGGGGCAGTGACTGTTCTGATTCGAATGCCGCGACCGGCTTGAAGGATGGTGTCGGGTAGCCTGCGCGTAGTACGGGAACGCTCCGGGGCTTGCTCGACACATGGCCGATGGCGGCCAAGGCGCTCCGCAGTCGCCGGCATTCCCCGTGCTACCATCCGCCCCGCCATGCGACTCCTCCAACTCCGACAACGTCTTCGCACTCTCGGCGCTGCGCCCTGCCATGAGGGACGCGTGCTGCGGGCGTGGGTTCAGGTACGCCCGCTCGATAACAAGCGCCGGCGTGCAGAGGATTTTCTGCCGCTGTCGGTGCGTCACGCGCTTCCCGGTTTGTTCGATGAGCTGAATGCGCTCGCACGGGTGCATTCCGAGCATGCCGGCGAGGATGGCTCGGCGCGTTTGCTGGTGGAACTGGCGGATGGCCAGACGGTGGAAAGCGTGCTGCTGCCGCGCGACGGCGTGTGCGTGTCGACCCAGGTCGGCTGTGCGGTGGGCTGCGTGTTCTGCATGACCGGCCGTGCCGGTCTGCTGCGCCAGCTCTCCAGCGCGGAGATCGTCGCGCAGGTGGTGCTGGCGCGCAGCCGCCGCCCGGTGAAGAAGGTCGTGTTCATGGGCATGGGCGAGCCGGCCCACAATCTGGACAACGTACTGGAGGCCATTGAGCTGCTCGGCGTGGAAGGTGGCATCGGCCACAAGAACCTGGTTTTCTCGACCGTCGGCGACCGGCGCGTGTTCGAGCGCCTGCCGCTGTCCGTGGTGAAGCCTGCCTTGGCGCTCTCGCTGCACACCACCGATCAAGAATTGCGCCGGCGTCTGCTGCCGAAGGCGCCCGACATCGCGCCGGTCGAACTGGTCGAGTTGGGCGAAGCCTATGCCCGCCGCACCGGCTACCCGATCCAGTACCAGTGGACGCTGCTCGAAGGCATCAACGACGGCGATGCCGAATTGGACGGGATCGCACGATTGCTGGCTGGTAAGTATGCGGTGATGAACCTGATTCCCTACAACCGCGTCGAGGGCAGCGACGAATTCGACTATCGGCGCCCGAGCTGGGAACGGGCGGCCGAGATGGCGCGCAGCCTGCACCAACGTGGCGTGCTCACCAAGCTGCGCCACTCCGCGGGGCAGGATGTCGAGGGCGGATGCGGCCAGTTGCGGGCGCGAACGCTGCGCATCGATGAAGGAACGATAAGGGTCAGCCCCGAAGGGATGTCCCACGTTTGACAGGCTCTCACCCTTTCGACTTCAGTAACGCCGCCGCTTGAATGCCGGTGCGGTGGCCTTGTCGGCGCATCGGATCACCCGACTACGACTAAAGTTGTATATCCCTCTCCGGGTATTCGACCTAGAGTGTTTTTAGCTGCCCGACACAAGCGGTCGCTGCGATCCGCCCGCCGTTCCGGTGTGCGCACGCGAACGATGGACGTGAACGGGACGGACACACGATCTGAATCCATGAAGCGTTCAGATATTCGTCGGGCTGCCAGCATGCGACGCATGGCACGGCACCGATCGGAAAATCAGACACGGAGGGACACATGGCACTGACGACTTTCCACAGTACCGGCATCCAATATGCCGCGGATTTTTTTGCCGAAGACACCATTGCGTTGATGCTGCAGCCGCCTCAGGCGTTGACCTTGGAGGAGATGGTCATGGGCGTGGCGCCGCCGCCCGATACGCCGGAGGCTGCCGTAGCCGCGGCTTGGGCCGAGCTCGCAGACGATGCGGATTTCCAGAAGGCCGTCAGTGAAAAGCACTTCACCGAAGCCCAGGCGACGGCGACGCTCGTCAGCGGCATCGCGGCGCCGATGGGCGCCACGCTCGATGCAAAGCTGGCCGATACGCTCAAGGTGAATTACGAAACACGGATCGAAAACGGCAATTACGTCTACCTGCTCGATGGCGAACGCATCCTGACCATATCGGGGAGCATGGACTCGGCCCCCATGGTGGCGGCCAACGCCGATGCCATCCTGTACGGCTGTTTTCTCGTCATCGACGTGCTGGGCATCGTCGCTGCCGCAGCCAGCGTGAGCGTCGCGGTGCAGAAAAGCAAGATGGCCAAGAGCCTGCAAGGACCGCTGGGCGGATTCTTCAAGAAGGTGATGAACCCTACTGCCGTGCGGGAGCTGAAACGGCTGGAGCAGCTGGGAGAAAAACTGGAGTTGATCAAGAAGGTGCTGTTCTGGCTGCGCGGCACCACCAATCTGAAAACCGTCGTCGGCACCTTCCTGCAATCCCTGTCATGGATCGACTATGCGGTTGCGATCATCCAGCTTGTCGCGTCGGTCCTGCTGTTGATCGGAACGGGCGGCGCGACGATGGCCGCCAAGATCATGCAGCTGGGGGCGGCCATCGCCATGTTCCTTGCCGACTTGGTCGGCTTTATCCGGGCATTGACCAAACAGGCGCAGCCTGGGTAACGAGACTCGAGTCCAGGCTCAGCTTTTCAGCTTGGCGAACGCCGCGGCCATCGCGCCCCCTGCCGGCGTCGAAGCAGGTACACGGTTGGGCTTGCCGCCCATCGGCTTGCCCTGGCTACGGTTGTCGCGCGGCGCCGCGTGTGGCTTCCTGTCCACCGGCGCTGCCGCATCGCTCAGCCGCATCGTCAACGCGATGCGCTTGCGCTTCTCGTCGACTTCCAGCACTTTGACCTTCACGATCTGCCCGGCCTTGACCACGCTGTGCGGGTCCTTGACGAAAGTGTTGGACAGGGCGGAGATGTGGACCAGGCCGTCCTGGTGCACGCCGACGTCGACGAAGGCGCCGAACGCGGCGACGTTGGTGACGACGCCTTCCAGGATCATGTCGGGCTTGAGGTCGGCCAGCGTTTCCACGCCGTCCCTGAACGCCGCCGTGGTGAATTCGGGGCGTGGGTCGCGGCCGGGTTTTTCGAGTTCCCTGAGGATGTCGCTGATGGTGGGTATACCGAATTGCTCATTGGCGTACTTGGAGGGATTGAGCGACTTCAGCAGGCTGCCGTTGCCGATCACGGCCTTGATGTCCTGCCTGATGTCGGCGAGGATCGCTTGCACCAGCGGATACGATTCGGGGTGGACGGCGGAGGCGTCGAGCGGGTCGTCGCCGCCCATGATGCGCAGGAAGCCCGCCGCCTGTTCGAAGGTCTTCTCGCCCAGGCGCGGCACGTCGCGCAGCTGCGCGCGGCTGGCAAATTTTCCGGTGGCGTCGCGGTGCGCGACGATGGCCTGCGCCACGCTGTTGCCGAGGCCGGAGACGCGCGCGAGCAGGGGCGCGGAGGCAGTGTTGACGTCCACGCCCACGGCATTGACGCAGTCCTCCACCACGGCGTCGAGCGAACGCGCCAGTTCGAACTGGCTGACGTCGTGCTGGTACTGGCCGACGCCGATCGACTTCGGATCGATCTTCACCAGTTCGGCCAGCGGGTCCTGCAGCCGCCGAGCGATGGACACCGCGCCGCGCAGCGAGACGTCCATATCGGGCAGTTCGCGCGAGGCGAATTCGGACGCCGAATAGACCGACGCGCCGGCTTCGGAGACGACGATGCTGGTCAACTTCAGTTCAGGACGCAGCTTGATCAGTTCGCGCGCCAGCTTGTCGGTTTCGCGCGAGGCCGTGCCGTTGCCGATGGCGATCAGCGCGACGCGGTGTTGCTCGGCGAGCCTGGCCAGGGTATACAACGAGCCGTCCCAGTCGTTCCGCGGCTGATGCGGATAAATCACGGCGGTGTCAACCACCTTGCCGGTCTCGTCGACCACCGCCACTTTCACGCCGGTGCGCACGCCGGGATCGAGCCCCATGGTGGCGCGCGGCCCGGCGGGGGCGGCGAGCAGCAGGTCCTTGAGGTTGCGTGCGAATACCTGGATGGCTTCGGTTTCGGCGCGGGCGCGCAGCGCACCCATCAGTTCCAGTTCCAGGTGCATGAAGCTCTTCACGCGCCAGGTGAAGCGCGCTGTGTCCATCAGCCAGCGATCGGCGGGGCGGTTCTGGTCCTGGATGCCGAAGCGGCTGGCGATGCGCGTCTCGCACGGATTGAGCGGCGCGCTCCAGGCCGGACGTTCCTCCTCGCTGTCGAGGCGCAGCCGCACGTCGAGCATCTCCTCGCGCCGTCCGCGGAACAGTGCCAGCGCACGGTGCGACGGGATGGTGGTCAGGGATTCGGAATAATCGAAGTAGTCGGCGTATTTTTCCGCCGCCGCGTCCTTGCCTTCGCGCACCTTGGATTCGACGACGCCGTGCGCCTGCACGTATTCGCGTAGGGCTTTCAACAGGCTGGCGTCTTCGGCGAAACGCTCCATCAGGATATGCCGCGCGCCGTCGAGCGCGGCCTTGGCGTCCGGCACGCCCGGATTGTCGCCCTGCTCGGTCGTGAAGGGCTCGCGCAGGTAGTGTGCCGCTTCCTCCTCCGGATTCAGCATCGGATTGGCCAGCAGGGCGTCGGCCAGCGGTTCCAGTCCGGCTTCCTGCGCGATCTGCACCTTGGTGCGTCGCTTCGGCTTGTAAGGCAGATAGAGGTCTTCCAGCTGCGTCTTGTCGGGAGCCAGCGAGATGGCCTTCAATAATTCCGGCGTCATCTTGCCCTGTTCGGTGATCGACTCGATGATGGCCGTGCGGCGCGCTTCCAGTTCACGCAGATAGCGCAGCCGGTCTTCCAGCAGGCGAAGTTGCATATCGTCCAGCCCGCCGGTCGCCTCCTTGCGATAGCGCGCGATGAAGGGCACCGTCGCCCCCTCGTCAAGCAGGGCAATGGCCGCGGCCACTTGAGCAGGTTTGGCCGCGATCTCGGCGGCGAGTCGATGTTCGATGGAAGGGAGCATGGTTCGGGTGACTGAATGAGCCAGCCTCTACGTCACGAGGCTGGTGGGTGAAACATATAGGTTGCGCATTATGCCGAATATCTTCAAATCATTGCGAGGTGTGAGATACCCATGGCGCACGTTCCCATCAATGCGGCCTTTGCATGGACTCGATGTATCGACCAAGCCAAGCGCCAAGACGCATGGCCATTCATGGGGGGATTGCCAACCCCCCGCCTGCTCAGGCCGGCATTGAACGACGCTTGTTGCGTCGCCAGAAACGGCCCATGAGCGGCTTGACGCTGATGCCATGCATCACGATGGACAGCGTAACCACGATCAGCGTCAATTGCATCAGCTCCAGCGCCAGGGGTTCGGGTAGCCCGTGCTGGATGGCGTACATCAGGTAATAAAGCGAACCGATGCCGCGCACCCCGAACCAGCCTGTCATGCCGTGCATGCGCCAGGATGTGCGGGTGCCGAGCAGGCCGATGAAAACACTGACCGGACGTGCCACCATGAACAGGAACAGCGCCAATCCCACCGCGCGCCAGCTCCACGAATCGGGATAAAGCGTCCCGCCCAGCAGCAGGACCAACATGAGCTCCGACAGGCGTTCCAGGTGTTCCTTGAATATGAGCGCCCCCTGGCTGACGGTGGGTGACACGTCGGGATCGGGATTGGTCGAATCGGTATGCCTGACTTCCAGGGCAGAGCGCGAATCTGGGGAAGGCTTGGGCGTGTTGGCGAGCTTCAGTTCGGTCTGGCGCAATGCAACGGCAGCGAAAAAAACCGCCAGAAATCCCCACGCATGGACCTGTACGCTCAAGCCGTATACCAAGCCGATCAGGCCAAGTCCGAGAAAATCATCCAGCAGCTCGTGCCTGTGATGCTCGCCGCGCAACGTCCATCCCAGATAGGCCAGCGCGACCCCCGCGGTCACGCCGATGGCAATGCCGCCCAGCGTTGCCCACAGTCCGTCGACCACGGCCCATCGCAGGCCGAAATCGCCGATTTCATGCAGACCCAACAAGCCCATTCCCAGCATCACGAACGGGAAGGCGGTGCCGTCATTCATGCCAGCTTCGGAGGTCAGCGTGAAACGCAATTGATCGCGGTCGCCGGGATGGCGGCTCTGGACGTCCGTTGCCAGCACCGGATCGGTTGGCGCCAGGATCGCACCCAGCAGCACACCCGCACCCAATGGCAGTCCGAGCAGGTAATACGCGAAAAGCGTGATCAAGCCGACGCTGACCGCCATCGATACCGTTGCCAGCAAAACGGGCGCGCGCCATCGCGCAAACCCGAACGGCACCGGCATTTTGACCCCCGCGGAAAACAGGGAAATCAGCACCGCGACTTCGGTCAGCACTTCCAGCAGTGCCGATTCCTTGAGCGGATTGAAATGAAACAGGTCGAGGACCGTGGGCCCCATGATCAGCCCCACCGCCAGATAGATGATGGCCGATGTGACCGGCAGGCGTTTGAGGACGGTAAACGTCACGCCCCTGAAAAGCAGCAGGCTGCCCAAGAAGATGAACCACTGTGCGTCAGTCATTGTTTGCCTTGCTCTGGGTGGGTCCTGTTTGAGACACGCTCCGCGGCTGCGGGTTTGCAAACAGGATGTGGCGATCAAGAAAAATCAAAGGGGCGGAGTGAATGGCCCCTGGTTTTCGGAAGGCTTTGTGGATCGTGGCGCAGGCGGGATCGACTCCGTCAGTCCGTCTGGACTCCCCGACCAGGACGACCGAGGATATCTTCGTACTTGACGGGCGAGTTGACGCCAGCACGGGCTTCACGCATTGATTCCACTGCAGCGCCAGACTCCCTTGGCGATCCCCGTCCCGTCCGTGACGGGATTATTTCTTGTCCAGCTTGGTGAACTTCGAGCCTTCCAGGGTCAGGTTGTACATCAGCCCTTTCTGGCCGAAGATGAAGCCGACGATCGGATCCTTGATGTTGTTGGTGTCGACCGCTTTGCCGACGCCGAGATCCACCAGAGCGACGGAGCCGTCCACGCCGACTTTCCAGCCCTCGCTTGCGCGGAATTTGTCGAGGGCGGATTCGTTGGTGAAGAGGACGACGATGCTCTTGGCTTGCGCACCCAGCTGGAAGCCGATGGAGGCGGCGGCGGTGCTGTAGTAGGCGACGGATTTTCCGCCTACCCGCAGCGCGCCTTCGCCGTATTCGCCGCCGACCCCGATGCCGGCCTTGTAGACCTTGGGAAATACCAGCGCGCCTTTGGCTATGCCGAGATAGGCCTTGGCCCCGTCAATCTTCTGGAAGGCCTTCAGTGTTGCGTCGACTTCGTGATCGATTTCGGCCGCGCTGGCCGCGTGTGCCCTGGGGGCGGCGAGGAACAAGGCCGCCAGGGTTGTCAGCATGAGGGCGGGAACGAGGTTCCGCCGTGTCGCAATCATGGGATTCATGGACGCTCTCCTTCGTACAAGTTTCATATAAACAGTGTAGTGCAGCACCGGGGAGTCAGTGGATACCTCAATCGCGCGACGGTTCTGTCCGATACAGGGAAGCGTTCATTTCCTATATCCGCCCCATGCGACTCGTTCCCGTCCTGCTCATCGTTGCCATCGCTGCCGGTGCATGGAATCATTTTTCCACGCGGCCTGTCGACCATGCCGCGGGCATCCTTGCACCGGACGATCCGGTGCAGATCGACCGGTCGGGTCTGCCGGCATTCTCGGTGGCGGACTACCGGATCATGCCGGCTGCGACGTTTTCGCTGCAAGCCCGCGTACTTGCGACGGAGGCCTATCATGCGGGCCGCGAAGCCGATCTGTCTCCCGTGGATCTCGCACTGGGCTGGGGGCCGATGTCGGATAGCGCCGTGCTGGATCGCCTGCAGATCAGCCAGGGCAATCGTTTCTATTTCTACCGTTGGTCGGGCGCGCCGCCGATTCCGCCGGCGGACATCGTCGAGCATAGCGCGAACATGCACATGATCCCCGCCAACGATGACATCAAGCGGCGCCTGGGCGCGGTGCGCACGGGTCAGATCGTCGCGCTGAGCGGTTATCTCGTGCGCGTGCAGGGGCCGGACGGTTGGCACTGGAACAGTTCGATGACGCGCAGCGACTCGGGCAATGGTGCCTGCGAGCTGGTGTGGGTGCAGGATCTCGCGATACGCTGAGCCGGCCGTTCGGCGATTCGACGAGGGCCCGCATCCGGGTCATTCCATCAGCACACTGACCCGGTCCCGGCCATGGGACTTGGATTGATACATGGCTTCGTCGGCACGCGACAGGACTTCTGTCATGGTCTCGCCGGGCCGCGCAGCCGTTATGCCGAAGCTGGCCGTCACGCGCAGTTCAGGCTGCTCGAACAGGAGCTGCTTGGTTGTGTCGCGTATCCGCTCTGCCAGGGCGGTCGCCTCCTCGATCGTGGTGTTGGGCAGCAGCATCACGAATTCTTCCCCGCCATACCGTGCGACGAAATCGCTGGCGCGGAGGCTGCCCCTGAGATGGCCGGCAAATGCCTTGAGCACAGTGTCGCCTGCTGCATGTCCATACGTATCGTTTATGCGCTTGAACCAGTCGATGTCGGTCAGGATGACGGACAGGGGTGGGCCATAGCGCATCTGGCGGTTCAGTTCCATGACCATCCTGCCATCCAGGTGCCGCCGGTTCGCCACATCGGTGAGGGGGTCGGTGAGCATCAGTTCGCGGATGTGCGTCTCGCTTTGCTGCAGCTTCGTATAGGCGGATTCACGATCCTTGACGAAGTAATACAGCATGATCGCAATCAGGATGAAACCGCCACCGAGGTTCAGGAGAAAGTAGATGGTGTTGAGCCCGGCCGGCATTGGACGCGCATGGGTGGCAAAGGTCTGGTCGAAGAGCGCAGAGAAGACGAGCAGGGCGAGAAAGGCCAGCATCCAGTGCGTTGCCGCCTTCAGGTTGATGAAGAACAAGGCCGCCAGTGGCGCGAAGACGGCCCAGATCATCACCACGCTGCCGTTGGCAAAGCCGCCCAGGCTCCACATCAGAAGAAAGGGAACCAGCAGGATGAGCAGTTGCTGGCTGAAGCAGAAGAAGGCGAAGTGCCGGGTCTTGAAAAAGTGCAGAATGCTGCTGAAGGAAATGACGGAATACGCGAGTGGAATGGCGCCGGAGAACGGGTAACCGTTGTACAGATAGAAGACGCCCCAGAACATGGCTGGAAACGCGATACTGGTGGACATGATCGTCATCACCGCCTTCTTCAGGCGGAGATCTTCCGAGTCCTCGGGCGCCACGCCCATCAAGGGCCAGCGTCGAAATAAACTATGCGGCGGGGTCTCTGTCATGCAGCAGCTACCTGGGGCTGGGCCGGTAAAATGAACCGATGATGTCCGATAGGTATCGGTATCCCGCCCAATAAAATGAAATGGCAGAATAACAGCTCGACGCGACTTCCCGTGGAACGGGGTCGATGGAGCCGGTACTCAATGCCCATCGGGTTTTTCCTGATGCCTGCCCCCCAGAAAAGGCTTTATCGTGCGCGTATGGCGGTTGGACAGTACGTTTTCTCAAGGGCAGCAGATGTGGAAAAGGGTATAAGGTGATGAACGCCGATTTGAACGCACGCGTCGTGCTGGATACGGAAGCGATGGCATGGCGGGCGACGGATGGCGCGCGAGACGACTGCAAGCTGCTCGATCGCGTCGACGCGGAGAGCGCCCAGACAACCAGCGTGGTACGGTGCGCACCGGGATGTGTACTCGAGCTGGCCAGGCAGGAACAGGGTGAGGAAATCCTGGTCCTGGAAGGAACGCTGATGGAGGGGCGGGCCGGGTATTCGGCGGGTGCCTACCTCCGCTACCCGCCAGGCGCGTCGCGCACGTTGCATACCGATCAGGGCTGCGTCCTGTTCATCAAGCGCTATCCGTTCGAGCCTGAGGATGCCGCCGTCGTGCGGATCGATACGACGAAGACGCCCTGGTTCCCCGGCCTGGTGTCCGGCCTGAGCGTCATGCCCCTGCACCAGTACCAGCACGAGCACGCCGCGCTGGTCCGCTGGCAACCCGAGACGTATTTCCAGCCGCATGCACATTTCGGCGGCGAGGAAATCCTGGTCCTGTCCGGCGTGTTCGAGGACGAATACGGCCGTTACCCGGCAGGCACCTGGATCCGCAGTCCGCACATGAGCCGCCACCAACCCTTCAGCCGCACGGGGTGTACGATCTTCGTCAAGACAGGTCACTTGCCGGTGACGGATCGCCGGCCAGCCTGATCGCGTTCCGGATCCGGGGAGCGTTTTTTCATTTCATGGCAGGCGGGATCGTGGACGGTCAGCCATAAGCAGATTCGTCCGTCGCAGGGCTGGCTTCGCTGGTCAGTTCTTCGGTCCAGGCGAGCGACTGCAATTGGGCAAGATTGACTTCTTCCGGACTGGAGTCGATGTCGCTGGCGTAGCGGGCGGTGCGCTCGAAATCGCCGCGTTCCGACGCTTCGGCGAGTTTCAGGAAAGGCGCATAAGGCCCCGTCTGGTGGACCAGGGCCTGGACGACGGCATCGGGCATCGGGAGCCGTTCGAGCAGCCGGGCAAGCGGGATTTCCATCAGCGGTTCGGCCAGGGAGAACAACCCGGTGATGAACAATTCGTCCTGGGCCTGGCGGTCGAGCCGGGACTGGCCGAGCAGCTCGCAGATGCGGCCGCGCGTCACGGCTGTCCGCGCCGCCAGGGCGTTGGTAGGCGTCGGCCTGGCGGTGACCAGTAACAGTGCGAGCCAGCGATACAGCGTCTTCAGCCCGATCAGGGTCAGGGCCTGGCGCACCGTATGGATCTGCTGCTGGAGGCCCGCGGCGGCGGAATTGGCATAGCGCAGCAGACGCAGGGTCAGCGCGGCATTGCGACGTAGTGGCTCTTCGATGTCGCTCAGGTCTTCGCATTTGCTGACCTTGTTCATCAGGTCGAGCACGGCCAACTGGCCCGGCTGGATGGATTTGTTGGCCAGATTCTCCGGGCGGGCGAAATAATAGCCCTGGAAATACTGGATGCCGCTGTTGCGGCAGAGTTCGAACATCTCGCGGGTCTCGACCTTCTCGGCGATGAACTGGCCGTTGAAGTCGCGTTGGATGTGCGCGAGGATTTCCACGGTTTTTTCGGGATGCTGTTCGAGCACGTCGAGCTTCACGAAGTCGACCATCGGCAGCAGCGGGCGGTACTCTTCCAGGCAGACGAAATCATCCAGGGCGAAGCGGTAGCCGAGCTGCCGGAGCTCCCGGATGCGGGCGATCAGCACCGACGAGACGGGGACGGTCTCGAGGATTTCGTAGACCACGTGCTGGGGCGGAAGCAGGCAGACGAAATCGCTCATCAGGGTGGCTTCGTCCAGATTGATGAAGGCGAGCTTGCCTTGCAGCAGCCAGTCGGGACCGAGACAGAGGGTATTGCTGATGACGCTGACGCCGGCCTGCAGCTGGCTGCTGATCTGGGCCGAAACGGAGGCCATCGATTGCCTGAACAGAAGTTCGTAGGCGAATAGGCGATGTTCGGCATCCACAATGGGTTGCCGCGCCAGAAAGGTTTCCGTGCCCATCCAGTCTCCTCGCAAGACTTGTGTTTGTATCGTTCTCGGCAGAGCATTCAGTTCGTCGACATCGCCCTGGGGCCTGAGTGCTGAATGCGGTGTCGTCCGAACCTGTCACCGTGACGGGAGTCAGAGACGTGTCGCTGCATCTTCGTGAGCTTTGCAAGACGAGGTAGCGGCGCGTCCCCGCAGAACTTGAGGCCTATCTTTCCAGATGAATACAATCCTTCTCGGCAACAGCGACCTGTCCGTCCCATCTGTCTGCCTGGGCACCATGACTTTCGGGCAGCAGAACAGCGAGGCCGATGCGCATGCCCAACTGGACTATGCCCTGGGTCAGGGCGTCAATTTCTTCGATACTGCCGAGATGTATCCGGTACCGGCACGGGCGGAGACGACGGGGCTGACCGAACGCCATGTGGGCACCTGGCTGAAGCGCCAGGCCCGCGACCGCATCGTCCTGGCAACCAAGGCAACCGGCCCGGGCCGGGCATTGGACTGGATCCGGGAAGGTCGGCTCGATTTCAACCGGGCGAACCTGCAGCAGGCGCTCGACGGATCGCTGCAGCGACTGCAGACGGATTACGTCGATCTCTATCAGTTGCATTGGCCCGACCGCAATGTGCCTATGTTCGGCCACTATCATTTCGACCCGACTCAGGAGCGCGAGACCGTTCCACTGCAGGAAACCCTGGCCGCGCTGGCCGATTTCATCCGGGCAGGCAAGGTTCGCCACTGGGGGCTGTCCAACGAAACGCCGTGGGGGCTGATGACGGTGCTGCGGCTGGCCGACACGTTGGGACTGCCCCGCCCGGTTTCGGTCCAGAACGCCTACAGCCTGCTGAACCGGACCTGGGAAAACGGCCTGGCCGAAATCGGTTTCCGCGAGCGCGTCAGTTTGCTGGCCTACTCGCCGCTCGGCTTCGGCGTGCTGTCCGGCAAATACCTGGATGACCCGACGACGCCAGGGCGGGTGAATCTGTTCGCCGGATTCGCCGGCCGCTATGGCAAGCCCAACACGGCGCCGGCCGTGGCCGCGTATGCGGCGCTCGCCCGGCGGCATGGCCTGACGCCCACCCAGCTGGCACTGGGTTTCGTCTATAACCGCTGGTGCGTCGGCAGTACGATCGTCGGTGCCACCACGATGGCGCAGTTGCAGGAGAATCTGGCGGCGCGCCAGACCGGGCTGAGCCCTGACATCCTGGCGGATATCGAACGCATCCACCTGCAGTTCCCCAATCCGGCACCCTGAACCCGGGGCAGGCTGTTCGCACTATCCGGTGCGCGCGTTCGCTGTGGTGGGAACTTACCATTTTCCTGGCATGGTAATCGCACCTCCCTGATCGTTGGATCACTCAGGAGGTGCGTCATGATGACGGCCAGAAATGCGCCACCGCACGCCGAACGAAGCGATATCGTGGAATCGGAACTATTGGATATGCTGCAGACGCTGATCGATGCCCACTGCGGGCTGTCGGCAATTCATCAACTGCTTGATGAGGCCAAGACAATGCCGGAAATCCGTGCCCGTTTTGCGCAGTGGCAGGCGAGCCAGCGCGAGCACGACACGTAACGGACAGGCCCCTGCAGATACCGGCATGCGGATGCCGGCCAGAGCATTCACGCCCGCCAACACCGAGGCGTCGATCCTTAGGTTCTGTCCTGGGGAACGACGGTCTCCGGTACCGGAGGCGTCTCGGGCACCGTGGCTTTCTTGAGCGCCTTCTCAGCCTTCTTCTTCTTCTTTTCCAGCTCGCGTTGCCGTTTTTCGTACTGATAGTTGGGTTTCATACCTGAACAATAATGGGAGCCGGGCCAAACAACAATAGCGAAAGCAGGGCGGCGCAGGATGCCGCAGAATTGACGTCGCTGGTTGGGGGCTGCGGATGGTGTGATGTTTGACGGGCAGGGTCCGCATGAACCCTGCCCGAATGCATGACCTCAGGGATGGGCTTCGTTCGTAGGAGCGGCGCTTGTTGCGACGGTTGAAACGGCTCCAGTTGTAGCCTGTGGCTGTTGCGTTCCCTCCGGTTTGTCCGCAGGTGGCGCATCAATGGTGACTTTTTCGCCCATCAGGACAGTGATCATGGTTGGGTAGTCATACGCAGCGCCGCTTGCCACGTCGACGCCTGCACCGATCACGCCGCCAAAAATGATGTTGCCGAACGCCATGGCCTTGGTCGACGACTTCACGCTGGCCAGCCCCGGCTCCTGGTTTGCCTTCTCACAGTTGATCAGCAGATCTTCGTAGCTGCGCCTGACGGTCACCGAGCCTGGGCTTGTGACAAACCAGGTGCCCTTGTTGTTGGAGAGTTTACAGTTCGCACTCATGACAGCTTCGCCCTGCTTGCTGCGCGTTTCCACGGAGACGCTCTGATTCTGGCCGGAAACAATCGAAGCGCAGCCCGAGCCCAGCATCGTTGCAGACATTAAAACGACTAGATTGATCTTATTCAAAACAACTCCTCCCTATGAACGCCTTTCCAGTAAAGGCGGGAGGATTCTATCTGCCTGCTTGTGGGAGCGATAGCTTGCCGGCAACCGGTTGGGCGACGTCCGGACCGTACCGGACGTCACCGGGCGATCAACCCACTTTCGGCAGGCGCGCGAGCGCAGCCTCGATCGCTTCTTCCGGATAGGCGAAATCTTCGAGCTTGCCGCTGAAGTAGCTGTCGTAGGCCGCCATGTCGAAGTGGCCGTGGCCGGACAGGTTGAAGAACAAGGTCTTCGGTTCGCCGCTTGCCTTGCAGCGCAGGGCCTCGTCGATGCAGGCGGCGATGGCATGGTTGGACTCGGGCGCCGGAACGATGCCCTCGGCACGGGCGAAGGTGACGCCGGCCTTGAAGGTGGCGAGCTGGTGCACCGCCACCGCCTCGAGGAGCTTCTCGTGATAGAGCTGCGACACCAGCGCCGAGTCGCCGTGATAGCGCAGGCCGCCGGCGTGGATGCCGGGCGGCATGAAGTCGTGGCCGAGGGTGTACATCAGCATCATCGGCGTGAGCTTGGCGGTGTCGCCGAAGTCGTAGGCGTAGTGGCCGCGCGTCAGGGTGGGGCAGGAAGCGGGTTCGACCGCGACCAGGCGCACGCTCTTGCCGGCGGCCTTGTCGGCGAAGAAGGGGAAGGCCGCGCCGCCGAAGTTGGAACCGCCGCCGCAGGGGGCGAAGATCATGTCGGGGTAATCGCCGGCCTTTTCGAACTGCTTCTTCGCTTCCAGCCCGATCACGGTCTGGTGCAGCAGGACATGATTCAGCACCGAGCCGAGGGCGTAGTTGGTGTCGGCACGCGAGGCGGCGTCTTCCACCGCCTCGGAAATCGCGAGACCCAGTGAGCCGGGATTGTCCGGGTCCTCGGCCAGCGCGGCGCGCCCCGAGTTGGTTTCCATGCTGGGGCTGGCGAATACTTCCGCGCCCCAGGTCTGCATCATGGAGCGGCGGTAGGGCTTCTGCCCATAGCTCACCTTGACCATGTAGACGCGTACCTCCAGCCCGAACATCTGGCCGGCCAGCGCCATCGAGCAGCCCCATTGCCCGGCACCGGTTTCGGTGGCGATGCGCTTGATGCCGGCTTCGGCGTTGTAGTAGGCCTGGGCCACCGAAGTGTTGACTTTGTGCGAACCGGCGGGCGAAACACCTTCGTACTTGTAGTAGATCTTCGCCGGGGTGCCGAGTGCCGCTTCCAGGCGATGGGCGCGGAACAACGGCGAGGGTCGCCACAGCTGGTAGATCTCGCGCACTTTTTCCGGGATCGGGATCCAGCGTTCCGCAGACATTTCCTGCTCGATCAGGCTCATCGGGAAGATCGCCGTCAGCGCCTCGGGGCCGATCGGCTTGCCGTCCGGACCCAGCGGCGGCGCCGGCCGATTGGGCATGTCGGCGACGATGTTGTACCAGTGGGTGGGAATCTCGGATTCATCGAGCAGGAACTTGGTTTGCGGCATGGCATTCTCCTTTTTTATGGGATCGTGTCGGCATTTCGGACAGGCAGGTCGACCAAAACCATCATCGACCAATCGCTCCGGGCCGTCAACGAAGCCGCAAGCCGGCATGGTCCGAATGGGGCGGCTGGCGGACGACAGATACGCACGCGAAATTCCTGATTGTTTTTGTCGGGTATTGGCCTACAAATGAGTACAGGCTGCATGCTGACCCGTACTGCCCTCCCCCGATGTTCCCTTAACTCAGGAGACGTTCACCATGAGAAACGTACATATCGACTATCAAGGCCCGGACCAAGGCTTCCAGGCCGCCAGCCTGCTCGCGAAAGAAGCGGCGAAAGCGAACCAGATGAAGGATCCGACCATCATGTCGTGGCATCAGAGCGGCGGGATGGGCGAAACGCTGCCTTTCTACGACGGCGCCGATCCGGAAACCTGGTGGGAAAAATACGGGGAGGGCAACGGTGGCAGGCTGGAGGTCAGCGTGGGGGATGACTACCAGTTCATCCTGATGGACACGCGCGGCTACGAGACCGTGGGCGACATGCCGCTGCGCAACCTGACGGATCGCGACGGCAACCCGTACCTCTGCTTTACGCCCCTGCAGGGAATAGATTCCCCGGTGCCCAAGCGGGAGGCCTGCATCCTGCTGGATGGCTGGATGGCCGATCAGTTTTGACGCATACCTGACGCCAGGCATGCATGCCACAGGAGAAACAGGGCAATGAACCATACCGTCACGCTGCTGAGGAGCCAGTTCGTTACCCACGACGTGAAGCATTTCATCGTCAGCAAGCCGGAAGGCTTCTCCATCGTCCCCGGCCAGGGGGTGGAGCTGGCGGTCAATCGCCCCGAACTGCGGGAGCAGGGCCGGCCGTTCACGCCTACCGGGCTGGCCGGCGACCGGGTGCTCGAGTTCACCATCAAGGCCTATCCCGACCACGCGGGCGTGACCCAGGCGCTCCACCAGCTGGAGCCGGGCGCCGAGTTGCTGATGTCCGAGCCGTTTGGCACGATCCGCTACGAAGGACCTGGCGTGTTCATCGCCGGCGGTGCAGGCATCACGCCTTTTCTCGCCATCCTGCGCGACCTGGCGGGCAAGGGGGAGTTGGACAGGCAGACCCTGATCTTTTCCAACAAGGCCCCACGCGACGTAATCTGCGAAAGGGAATTGCGCCATGTGCTGGGTGAGCGCTGCATCCTGACCTGTACCGGTGCCACGGCGCCGGGCTATGAAAACCGGCGCGTCGATCGTGCGTTCCTGGAAGAAATGGTCAGTGATTTCACTCAGCGTTTCTACGTCTGCGGCCCACCGCCCTTCATGGATGCGATCAACGCTGCACTGACAGATATGGGGGCGCGTTCGGAAAGCCTGGTGTTCGAACGATGACATCCCGGCCCGCTTGCCCGGCCGGCAGGATTTCAAATAAAAACGGGGCATGCGCCCCGTTTCATTTTTCGATCAGCCCGTTTCTTATTTCACCGGTTTGACAGTGGCCAGGCCCAATACTTCCCAGTCCTGCATGCCGCCGCGGTACCACTTGATCTTGTGCGCGGGATAGCCGATTTTCAGCAGGCCCTTGATGTTGGTGGGAGATTGTCCGCACCAGGGGCCATTACAGAACATGACGACCGTCTTGGCGTTGTCGAACATATAGAAGCCGTCCTGGTTCTTCACGCCAAGCTGCTTCTCGAGGATTTCCTGGACCGTAATGGGGTCAGACTTGCCGATGTTGAGCTTGTCCCAGGGAATGTTGACTGAACCCGGTATCGTGCCCTTTTCCACCCAGTCCGGCGTGCGCGAATCGACCACCAGGATGGACTTGTCGCCGTCGCTCATTTTTTTCAGGTAGTGAATGATTTCAAGCTCGCCGATGGTCTCGACTCCCGGTGCGATTTCGCCTGGTTGAATGCAGAAGGGCGGGCACTTGCGCGAGGTCTTGGCGAAATCTGGATTGACGGTGTTCTTCTGATCCTGATTGCGCATGATCGTGACTTTCTGGTCGCCGTGCATGACCTCGACGGAGGCCAGGTCGGCGGCAATGTTCACGTCCAGGGCGCTGGCGGCCATGGGCACCGCAAGCGCGGCGAAAAGGGTAGTGGTGGCGATTAGCGCGCGAAGCTTCATGTTGTCTCCTAAAGTGATGCGGAATATGTGATGGGTCGATCTAGTCGCATTCCGGTTCTTCGTGGGTGGCACTGCTCTTCTTGGATGTAGATGAGGCGTTGTGGGCATCCTCCTTTGTGCTGGGTTGGCTGGGGTGATCGCTGGCTGCTTCAGGCGAGGGATGAGGCGGGGCGTCATCGGCTGCATTGGCGTTGCCTAGCGTCAGGCAGAGTACGGCCGCTACGATGCGGAACAGGCCGGTCATGCGTGTCATAGGGGTCCTCCATGGATGGGATCGATTGTTTATCCGCTGTACACGGACAGGGTTTTGCATATCTCCAAAGCATGTTTCATGCCGATTTGTATCTATATGATTCTTAATGCGATCCGGTTTCATGTGTGTGCGACTGTGACACAGTTGTCAGGAAGTCTGTCATGACAAGAGGATAGTGTGCCCTTGGATAAACAGTCGAATCTTGAGGTGTTCCTGTTCCCTGTAAGACCAGAGGGCGGTAGTTGAACATCGGGCAGGTTTCATGGAGGATTCCAGGCTTTCCTACTGAAGCCGTAGCGCAGCCGGATATTCCCATGATGCGAAAACCTGTGTGGCGCAATGTACGGTTCGTCGCAGGCAAGCTCGTCTGGTGGCTCGCGACGTGACGCGCTACCACGCCTTGTTGCTGGGTCTATTTGCGCTCGTATGGGGATGGGCTGCCATCGGGCCGACGTATCCGCACGACTGGCTGCTGGAGAATTACCTGGTATTCGTCTTCGTGCCGCTCATCCTGCTGACCGCACGTTATTTCAGGCTATCCGACCTCTCCTACACGCTGATCACCGTCTTCATGCTGATGCATGTGGTGGGGTCGCACTACACCTATGCCGAGGTGCCATTCGGCTATACGCTTCAACAGTGGGTCGGGGCGAGCCGCAACATGTACGACCGGCTGGTGCACTTCAGCTTCGGCCTGCTGCTGGCCTATCCGTTACGCGAGGTCTTCATGCGCGTGGCAAAGGTGCGCGGACTGTGGTCGTACTGGTTCCCGTTCGAACTGGTGCTGGCTTTTTCGGGTGCTTACGAGATCATCGAGTGGCTGGTGGCCGTCCGGGTCGATCCGTCGGCAGGCCTCGCCTTCCTCGGCGCGCAGGGGGATATATGGGATGCGCAGAAAGACATGGCGGTGGCGGCTGTCGGCGCGGCGATCAGCCTGCTGATCGTGGCCCTGTTCCACTGGCGCTACGATCCGGCCTTCGGTAGCGATCTGCGCGCCAGCCTGAAAATCGACCATGGCGACCGGCCCTTGGGTGAGCAGACCTTGTGGGCGATGCTCAGGAACCGGCGCCGGCGCTGACGCTCAGGCCCGTCTCCCGGCGGGCGCCAGACAGGCGGCGCTAATCCCGCCTGCGGTCGTCATGATCGCGGTCCCGATCGCCTCCACCGTCGCGGCCTCTGTATCGGATCTCCCGGGGATAACGGTCCCGCGGCAGCTCTCTCCAGGGGCCTGTTCGTTCGTGCGAATAGCTCCACCGTTGATCGTGGTAGTAATAGAAAAAGCCATTGTGGTAGTAGTAGGGCTCGACGCCCAACTCGACCACCAGCGGCAGTGCGGGTGCCACGACCCATTCGGACCCTCGGTGCGAGGGAGCTACGACGCATCCGGAGAGTAGGAGCGCGGCGAGCAGTGCGATAGAAGACTTCCTGTGCATGGGTTTCTCCTGGTCAGCATCGTGGATGCGGTGCCCGCCACCCAGCCTGCTGACAGGAACGTGCGTGCCGGGTACGCGGGTGTTCGAGCTTGAAACCTAGCGCAAGCCGATTGAACTTCAAGCAGCCGGGCAGGCCAGGTTACATTCGGTTACAACTCGTTACATAGTCACGGGTCTCCGACATCCCGGGGATACATCGCCGTCCCAGAATGCGTTTCATGCCGGCCTGCTTCGGGTCGGCTTCTTGACAATCTTTCTGAAGGAGAGCGCAATGAAACTGATCCCGGGTTCTTTTACCAAACGTGCATTGATGGTGGGTTTGATCGCTGGCAGTGGCATTCTGGCGGCATCGTCTTTCGCCATGACGGCGGGCGGGCCTGCCGGCAAGGACGGCTGCGATGCCCGGCAGGGCCAGAAAATCCACGCCAAGTGGGAAGCGCGGCGAGCCGAGCATCTGTCCGAGTTGAAGGAAAAACTCAAGCTGAGTCCTGATCAGGAAGCCGCATGGAACACCTTCACCCGTGCCGCCCAGCCTGGAATGCGTCATGCAGGTACCGATCGTCAGGCCATGCGGGACGAATTTGAAAAGCTGAACACGCCGCAACGCCTGGACAAGATGATGGCCCTGTCGGATGCGCGCCGCACCCGAATGCTGGAGCGCAACCAGGCCATCAAGGCATTCTATGCCCAGTTGAACCCCGAGCAGCAAAAGGTGTTCGATGCCGAGGCGATGCCCGGCCCCATGCGGGCACGCGGGCATCATCGCTTCCAGTCCTGAGTTGTCAGGCAGGTGGCAGGCAAGCGTGGGCGGCAAGCGCCCACGCTTTTTTTATGGGGCCGGCTGGCCTCGAATAAACAATGGCGGAATGGCCGCGCTTCCAATACTATTTCCCGCATAAAAAATAATGGAGGAGGAGTTCATGTTCATCGGAACGTTATCGAATCGAACCGGCCGCGTGGCGGCCGCCTGGACGAAACGGACGACTACGCACGCGCCACGTCGATGATGCATTCGGCAAGAAGGCATCCTGATCGCGCGGTAAGTGACGGCCCGGACTGGGTGCGTGATCATCCGTGCGGGCCCGGAAGTGCGGCACGATGAGCCGGTCGACGACCGCCGTCTTGCTGTCCGCACTCGTATTGCCCGGCGCCGGTCATCTCTATCTGAAACACTATCCGCGCGGACTCGCCTTGATCGCGATCAGCCTTATGTGCCTTTGGGTTTTCGTGGACCGGGCGATGCAGCAGGCGTCGTTGGTTCTCGATCAGTTGGCATCCGAAGGCGCAGCGGTCGATGTCGGCCGGTTATCGGAACTGGTCACACAGACGTCGAATGGCCCGGGCAGTCTCGTCATTACGGTGGCCTCGCTGGTGCTGGCAGGCTGCTGGGCGATCGGGATCGTCGATACCTACCGGATCGCACGAAACCAGCAGAACCGGAACGCATTGTCCCGCAGTCCGGCGAGGCGATAAGCAATTCGTCGCTCCCTCGCGAGAAGGGGGCTAATGCACGATCGAATGATCTGGAAAGGAAGAACGATGGCCACACCGGATATCCGCAACATTGCCGTATTTTGTGATTTCGAGAACGTGGCGATCGGTATCAAGGAAGCCAGCTATCCCGAGTTCAAGATTCGCCCGGTGCTCGAGCGCCTGTTGCTCAAGGGCAGCATTGTCGTGAAGAAGGCCTACTGCGACTGGGACCGCTACAAGGAATACAAGCGCGACATGCACGAGGCGGCCTTCGAACTGATCGAGATCCCGCATGTGCGGCAGTCGGGCAAGAACTCGGCGGACATCCGCATGGTGGTCGATGCGCTCGACCTTTGCTATACCAAATCGCACATCGATGCCTTCGTGATCATCAGCGGAGACTCGGATTTCTCGCCGCTGATTTCCAAACTGAAGGAGAACGGCAAGAGCGTGATCGGCATCGGGGTGCGCGGTTCGGCCTCGTCGCTGCTGATCGGCAACTGTGACGAGTTCATCTTTTACGAGGATCTGGCACAGATCAAGGCGCCGCCGAAAGCGCCTGCCAGAAAGCCGGTGCCGACAGCGCCGGCTGCACCGGCCAAGGAAGCGGTCGTCAGCACACCCAAGAATCCGACCCGACGACGTACCCGGCCGACGGTGGAAAAACCGGTTGCGGCCGACGAAGGGCGGGTCGCAGGAATGGTCGAGCCGACTGCCGAGGACAAGAAGAACCAGGCGGTCGAACTCGTGGTGGGTACGGTCGAGCAACTGGTGGCGGAGCGCGGCGGCGAGGGTTCCATCTCGGCGTCGCTGATCAAGAGCACCATCAAGCGGATCCGACCGGGATTCAGCGAATCGGAATACGGCTACAGCGCATTTGGAAAAATCCTGGACGATGCGCACAAAAAAGGCGTACTGGTGGTGGACAAGAAGGAGGGGGGCGCCGTCATTGTCAGTCTGTCGCCCTCGCGGGGCTGAGGTATGAGCGGACGTTCCGGTCTTTTGCCGGAAGGAAAAACACTAAGCAGTCGGGATTGATGGGTCCCGATCATGAAGGCCACGCCGAGAACGACAACCCAGTCTGGCGGGTTTCACGGCTGAGGGTAGATTTGGAGCGAAACAGATGCTTTTTCCGTTGATCGACGAACTGGCCACGACCGACATCGTGAGCGTGCCGCCCCGCGTTGCAGTCCGCCATGCGTTGCAGAAGATGTCGCAGCACAAGGTGCGCAACGTGGTGGTGGAAGAGGAACCGGGCGGCTACGGGTTGCTGACTGCGTCCGATGTGGTGCGGCTCCGCTTCTCGCAGCTGGGGCTCGATACCACGATCGGCGACGCGGGCTACCACGCCCTTCCCTACATCGCCAAGGGGAGCAATCTGCTGGATGTGATCGAGTTGTTCGACGACGCACATGGCTACGCGGCAGTGATCGACGAGTCGAACAAGCTGTTCGGCATCGTCTCGAACACCGATATTCTCGCCAGCCTTGATCCGCAGACCATGTTGCAGCGCCAGCAATTGCGCGATCTGCTGCGTCGCCACGAGGTCAAGAAAATGCCGCATGACACGCCGATCGGCGACGTGCTGACATGTCTGGTCGATCAGGACGATGCGGTGGTCGTGACCGAGCAGGGCGTGGGAGTCGGCATCGTGACGACGCGCGATGCCATCCGCCTGCTGCACGACGAGGTGGCGCTGATGGACCCGGTGCATGTACACATGTCCATTCCGCTCCGTACCGTGACCTGCGACCTGACCGTGGGCGAGGCGGTGGCAGCCATGCGCGACCTGAATTTCAAGCGGCTGGTGGTGGAAGACCCGCGAAGCCGGGAATTGATCGGCATCATCACCCAGCATGATCTCATTGGCGTGGCCTATAGCCGGTGGGCCGAGCTGATGCACCACCATGCGCTGGAGCTGCGCGAAATCATCCATGTGCTGGAAAACAAGACGGCACGATTGGAGAAAATCGCCGCGACCGACCCCCTGACCGGGATGGCCAACAGGACACGCTTCGAGGAATTGTTGCTCACCGAACAGGAGCGGCACTGCCGCCTGCCTACGGTGCCGTTTTCGGTGCTCATCGTCGACATCGACCGTTTCAAGCAGGTCAACGACACCTGGGGACACAACCAGGGCGATATCGTGCTGCGTGGAGTGGCGCAGCATATCCAGGGACAGTTGCGCCACATCGATACGCTGGCGAGATGGGGCGGGGAGGAGTTCGCGGTTTTGCTGCCGCAGACCGATCTTGAAGCCGCCCATCTGGTTGCAGGCAGGATCTGCCGGTCGCTGGCACTAAACGTGTTCGAGCGTGTGGGGTGCGTGACGGCCAGTTTCGGCGTCGCCATGTACCAGACGGGCGAATCCGCGTCCGCGCTGCTCGGCCGTGCCGACGATGCGCTGTACCGCGCGAAGCGCAATGGCCGTAACCGCGTCGAATAGGAATGAACAGGCTCCTGTTGATTGCCGCGCTCGCAGTCGCCGCCTACTTCACGTTTGCCCCGGACATCCATACAGGGGGCAGCCGCGAGGCTCCGGCTTCGCACGGTGTGTCGCAGGCGGGGCAAGACGACCGCGATGCCGTCCTCGAACACGCATTTACGCATCACATCGGCAACCTGCAAGTGGCCGGACAGGGGACGGTGGTGAAGCAGCTGCCGGATGACGCCAGCGGCAGCCGGCATCAGCGTTTCATCCTGCGGCTGGCATCCGGCCGTACGCTGCTGATCGCGCACAACATCGATCTGGCGCCGCGCATCGAGACATTGCAAGCAGGGGATACGGTAGCCTTTTACGGCGAGTATGAATGGAACCCGAAGGGCGGCGTGATCCACTGGACGCACCACGACCCGCAGGGGCGCCATGCTTCCGGCTGGATCAAACACGGCGGGCAGATCTACCAGTAGGGGCCAGGCATGCCCGCCCCTGGAATTACCTGGAGTGGATGCCCAGATAGGCGGCCAGGTCGGTTTCGACCCGGACGAATTGTTCCACGTGGCAGACTTCGCGAATTTCCTCGGAAAGGGAGTGGGCGGCTGCAGCGTGGTGGCTGGGCGCAAGAAGGGGCAGGCTGACGCAGATGGCAAGCTTGAGACGGGTGCGGGTGCGCAGCAGGCGCAAGAATTTCTCCCAGCGTCCGACGGGCCGCTCGGGCAGCCGGATGTCTGCGGTGGCGGGATGGATGCAGCGAGGGTATTCCCGGGACGTGTCGATGCAGCCCCCTTCCTGATAGATCCCTTTGGGATCGCGCAGCCGCAGCATGCGTTGCAGGATGTACGCCTTGTCTGCCGGGTCGTTCAGCGAGGCGCGGACCCGCGCCTCGACGAGGCCTTCGTCCATCTGCGGCTCGCCGTGTTCGTCAACGTAGACGCCATGCCGCCAGTGATAGATTTCCAGGCATTTCGTCGTCAGGCTGAACGGCTGGTCGCGTTTCCAGAAATTACTGAACAGGCCGTCTCCGAGATAGAACACCCATGAGCCTTCATAGCCGGTTACATCGGCGGAGCGTTCGTCGGGGTTGCGAAACCAGAGACGATCGCCCGGGACATAGTATTTCGGCGGCAACGGGGTTTCCATAGCGCCGTATTCATGCAGGAAAACATCGTGGAATTGCCCGGACATGATGGGCCGGCTCTCCCACTGGAGTTGCAAACGATGCAGCAATGCGGGGTTGCGGGCGGCCAGTTCCTGGGCCAGGCCCAGCAGAATGACGTATTCGGTCGCCCGATAGCAGGAAAACGCGTAGAGCTGGCCGGACACGTCGGGCTGGGTGGCCTTCACCAGACCTTCGATCAGCGATCGGCCCGGCAGGATGGTGAAGCCTTTGTCCTCGACGTAGGTCCAGTAATCTTCGGGGCGCTCGGCCTCGGTAGTGTGGAAATCGAGTGCCGTCCGGCGCGCGGCCTGGACGATGTTGCGGCGGATATGGATGGCCGACATGGCCTCGGCGGCACTGGGAAACACGAAGGCCACCGGCCCCAGCAGCATGGCCACCAGGATTTCCCGCTCCAGGTCGCCGATGCGGGCCACGGGATCGAGATGGAGGTGCTCGGACAATCGGCTGGTGTCGAAGTCGGGCGCCCATGCCTGTGTGAGATTCGACGGCAGGTGGAAGCGGAGGTCGAGGCCTTCCTGGCAGGTCTCGACCTGACCATCGAGTTCCAGCGAGGCGAGATAGGTGAGGAAATCGCGGCGAGCGACGGCCAGGTTGGCGGCATCCTGTACCTGGATCAGGATGCCGCCGCGGGAAACGTGGATGCGGGTCATGGGAAGTGCCGGCCTTGTTCGGGATTACATGAAGCGGTCGAGCAGCCGGCGACTGGTCTTGTCCAGTCTGGACAGCTCGCGGATCAGGTACTGCACGCCGTGACTGTCGCTGATGAGCAGGGCGGCTGCGCCGAGGCGGCGGATATCTTCCTCGCCCTTGAGAATGAAGCGGGTCTCGCCGCGGTCGGTCTCGACCGTCCAGGTGCTGGGCGTGGCGAACGTGGAGACCTGCCGCAGCCGGTGGATCTCCGGCATGAATTCGCGACTGGCCAGTTCGGCTTCGATCAGTTTTCGCGTCACGTCGGGCACGTCGTCCAGATGGTCGATCCAGGCCAGTTCGTGGCCGTCCGTGCCCATCAATGCAATGCCTTCCGCCGGCGCAGCGAGGGGGAAAGCACGCACGGGCTGCACGCCTGCATGCTCGCTGCCGTCAGGAGCCGTCAGCAGAAGTCGGCCATGCGGGTCGCGGGTGAGTTGGAAGGGAACGGGTGTCATGGCGGGTCACTTCGGCATAGGGGGCTTGGCCTCGGCGCTGGCCGTGGGCAGTTCGTCCAGGTCGGTGTCGACGTTGCGGGCCTGGGCCTGGTAGAGGCGGTAATAGTGACCTTCGCGCGCCATCAGGTCATCGTGGTTGCCGACTTCGACGATGCGGCCGCGATCCATGACGACCAGCCGGTCGGCCTGGCGCAGGGTGGACAGGCGGTGGGCGATGGCGATCGTGGTGCGACCGCGCACCAGGTTGTCGAGCGCCTTCTGGATTTCCTTCTCGGTCTCGGTGTCCACCGACGAGGTGGCTTCGTCGAGGATGAGAATGGGCGGGTCGATCAGCAGCGCCCGGGCGATGGAGATGCGCTGGCGCTCGCCGCCCGAGAGGCCCTGGCCACGTTCGCCCACCAGCGAGTCGTAGCCGTGCGGCAGGCGCAGGATGAATTCGTGGGCGTGGGCCGCCCGGGCGGCGGCGACGATCTCGGCGCGGCTGGCGCCGGGTTTGCCGTAGGCGATGTTCTCGGCAATGGTGCCGAAGAACAGGAAAGGCTCCTGCAGGACGAGGCCGATGTGCCGCCGGTACTCCGCCACCGGCAGGGAACGGATGTCGACGCCATCGAGACGGATCGCGCCTTCCGACAGGTCGTAGAAGCGGCAGATGAGATTGACCAGGGTACTCTTGCCCGAGCCGCTGTGGCCGACGAGGCCGATCATTTCCCCGGGCCGGATATCCAGGCTGAGGCCACGGATCACGCTGCGGTTGCCGTAGCGGAAGAACGCGTCGCGGATCTCGATGCGGCCCTGCACCCGGTCGAGGTGCGTCGGCCGGGCAGGCTCGGGAACGCTGGAGACGTGGTCGAGGATGTCGAAGATGCGCTTGGTGCCGGCCGCGGCCTTCTGCGTCACCGAGACGATGCGGCTCATCGAGTCGAGGCGGCTGTAGAAGCGGCTGATGTAGGCGAGGAAGGCGGTGAGCACGCCGACCGTGATCTGGTCGTGGGCGATCTGCCAGATGCCGAAGGCCCACACCACCAGCAGGCCGACCTCGGTGAGCAGGGTGACGGTGGGGGAGAAGAGCGACCAGGTCTTGTTGAGGCGGTCGTTGACGGCCAGGTTGTGGCGGTTGGCCTCGCGGAAGCGCTGCGCCTCGCGCTGCTCCTGGGCGAAGGCCTTGACCACGCGGATGCCGGGAATGGTGTCGGCCAGCACGTTGGTGACCTCCGACCAGACGCGGTCGATCTTCTCGAAGCCGGTGCGCAGCCGGTCGCGCACGACGTGGATCATCCAGACGATGAAGGGCAGCGGCAGCAGAGTGACGAGCGCGAGCGCCGGGTTGATCGAGAACAGGATCGCCGCCGTCATGACGATCATCAGCACGTCGGTCGCGAAATCGAGCAGATGCAGCGACAGGAAGACGCAGATGCGGTCGGTTTCCGAGCCGATGCGCGCCATCAGGTCGCCGGTGCGCTTGCCGCCGAAGTACTCCAGCGAGAGGCGCAGCAGGTGTTCGTAGGTGGTGGTGCGCAGGTCGGCGCCGATGCGTTCGCTCACCAGCGCGAGGATGTAGGTGCGGGCCCAGCCGAGTCCCCATGCCAGCAGGGCTGAGGCGAGCAGGCCGGCGAGCAGCAGGGCCACGACTCCGGTGTCGATCGGCTGGCCGTTCTGGTAGGGAATCAGTACCTTGTCCATCAGGGGCATGGTCAGGTAGGGCGGCACCAGCGTGGCGCCGGTGGCGGCCAGGGTCAGCAGGAATCCGGCCAGGAGCTGGCCCCGGTAGGGTCTCGCAAAGCGCCACAGCCGGAACAGGGTCCAGGTCGACGGCGCCTCGTGCAGTTCGCGGCTGCACAGGAGGCATTCCGTCTGGTCGGGCGGCAGTGGCGTCCCGCAGGTGGGGCAGAGGCTTTCATCCGGGGCAGGCACCGGCTGGCCGGAGAGGTGGGCTGCCAATTCCGCCGTAAAACGGTCGGCCAGCCGCAACGCGGCCCCGTTATGCGCCAGCGTGAAGCGCCAGCTAGCCAGGCGCGAGCTCGTGTCGTGGAGTTCCAGTGTGCCCACGCCGGCATGGTCGTGATACTGCAGGGACAGCCCTGGTCGCAACGGCCAGTCTGCCCAGCCGGTGTCGCCCGCCGACCGGGCCAGCAGGCGCCGGTCGGTCAGGACCAGCCGGCCTGCGGCAAACGCCAGATGGGCGTCGAGATTGGGCTCCAGGGTGGCCACGACCGGCTCGCCGGGCGCAAGTTGCGCGTCCAGATCGGCTTGCCAGGCTGCAGCAGCGCCAGGAAGGGGAGGAGGTGTACGGGTCATGGATGAATGGCGTCGCCCCGGGGGAGGGCATACCCGCAGGCGCGGCAATAATTTTTTTTCATTTTTCCCTGTGTATCGGCATCCGACCAGCCCCCGGCAAAGCGGCGTTTATTGTATGCTGCGCGGCGTGGTTCCGTGTAACCTGAACGTAGCAAACAACCATCTTTTCCGGCGAAGCCCCAGCGTCCCGATCCGCCCTTCCATGCCTGCCGCATTTCACCTCATCGTCCGGTACGGACGTCGTGCGTCGTGAACAGAAAAACCATCGAATTCCTGCGCGTCATGCATCTGGACGGGCCGAATATCTGGACCTACCGGCCTGTGCTGGAGGCCTGGGTCGACATCGGCGATCTCGAGGATTCGCCCTCCAATACCCTTCCCGGGCTGTACGAGCGCCTGACCGGCTGGCTGCCCGGCCTGATCGAGCACCGCTGCGGCGTCGGCGAGCGCGGCGGTTTCCTGCTGCGCCTGCGCGAAGGAACCTGGCCGGCCCATATTCTCGAACACATCACGATCGAGCTGCAGAACCTGGCCGGCATGAAAGTCGGCTTTGGCAAGGCGCGCGAGACGGCCGAACGCGGCATCTACAAGATGGTGGTACGCACACGCAACGAACAGGTCGGCCGCGCCTGCCTGCAGGCGGGGCGCGACCTGCTGATGGCCGCCATCGAGGATCGCCCGTTTGATGTCGAGGGCACTGTGTCGCGTCTGCGCGATCTCGCAGACCGGCGCTGCCTGGGGCCGAGCACGGCCTGTATCGTCGATGGCGCGGCCAGCCGCCATATCCCGTCCATTCGCCTGACCGAAGGCAACCTGATCCAGCTGGGCTACGGTGCCCGTCAACGCCGCATCTGGACGGCTGAGACGGACATGACGGGCGCGATCGCAGAAAGCATCGCAAGCGACAAGGACTTGACCAAGCGCCTGCTGAAGTCCTGCGGGGTGCCCGTCCCGGACGGCCGTATTGTCGACAGCCTGGACGATGCCTGGGACGCCGCGGAGGAGATCGGCCTGCCGGTCGCGATCAAGCCGGTGGACGGCAACCATGGCCGGGGCGTGTCCCTCGACCTCACCACCCGGGAGGATGTCGAACGGGCCTATCGGCTGGCCCTGGCGGAGGGAAGCGAGGTCATCGTCGAGCGCTATGTGCCGGGCAACGAGCACCGGCTGCTGGTGGTCGGCCCGCGCGTCGTCGCGGCGGCGCGCGGCGAGGCGGCCTGGGTGAAGGGCGATGGCCGCTCGACCATCGCCGAGCTGATCGACAGCCAGCTCAATACCGATCCACGGCGCGGCACGACGGAAGACTACCCGCTCAACCGGATCCTGATCGACGAAGACCCGGCGGTCGGCCTCGAACTGGCACGCCAGGGGATTGCGCCAACCGACGTCCCGTCAGCAGGGCAGACCATCCTGATCCAGCGCAATGGCAACGTCGCTTTCGACGTCACCGACACGCTCCACCCCGATGTGGTGGAAACGGCCGTCCTTGCCGCGCGGGTGGTCGGACTCGACGTGGCGGGAATCGACATGGTGGCGGAAGACATTTCCCGGCCGTTGGCAGAACAGGGCGGCGCCATCGTCGAAGTGAACGCGGGACCGGGACTGCTCATGCACCTCAAGCCCGCCGAAGGCACCCCGCGCCCGGTGGGCCGCGCCATCGTCGACCATCTGTTTCCCGATGGGGAGAGCGGCCGCATTCCCATCGTCGGCATCAGCGGTTCGCAGGGGGGCGCCTCCATCGCCCATGTGGTCGCCCAGCTGATTGCCTGTACCGGCAAGCGTACGGGTCTGGCCTGTCGTGACGGGCTTTATCTTGGGCTGCGCCAGGTCAAGCCGGGCAATTGTGCTAGTTGGCGTGCGGGCCGACAGTTGCTGATGAACCGGGGCGTGGATGCCGCCGTCTTCGAGCACGATGCCCGTTCGATCCTTCAGGAGGGCTATGCCTATGACCGCTGCCAGGTCGGCGTGGTGACCGACCTGCAGATGGATGCCTCGCTCGCGGAGTACTACATTCGCGAACCCGGACAGATGGTCACGGTCATGCGCACCCAGGTTGACTTGGTGCTGCCGGACGGGGTGGCGGTTCTGCATGCGGGCGACCCGGCCGTGGCCGAACTGGCCTCGCTGTGCGATGGGACGGTGCTGTTCTATGCCCTCGAGCCCGGGCTGCCGGTGATCGATGCGCACTGTGCAGGCGGCGGCCGGGCCCTGTTTCTCCGCGACAACCATGTGGTCGTCGCGGGCGCCACGGGCGAGACGCCGCTCTTCAGCCTGGCGGCCTTGCACCCCGCCATGAATGGAAAGCCGCTGCTCCAGCCCCTGTACGTTCTCGCCGCAGTGGGGGTGGCGCTGGCGCTTGATATTCCGCCGGAACTGATTCGTGCGGCAATGGATACCTGCGTGTCGTTGCCCACCCCTGCGATCCAGACCAACTACTAGGAATACGATCCGGCAGGGCGAGCCTGCCACGGGATACCCAACAGGAACGGCGTTCATGGAAATATCACGCATCCGGGCACTGCGCGGGCCCAATCTCTGGAGCCGACACACGGCCATCGAGGCACTGGCGCAGTGTGCGCCCGAGGAGCGGTTGATCGACTCGATCAACGGGTTCGAGGCGCGCTTGCGGGCGCGTTTTCCGGAAATTGGTCCGATGCGTCCGATCGGTCAGGAGGATGATATTTCCGTGGCGCATGCGCTGGCGTTTGCCGCGCTCGGCCTGCAGGCGCAGGCTGGCTGTCCGGTCAGTTTCTGCGTCACGTCGCCCACGGTCGAGGCGGGAATCTACCAGCTTGTCTTCGAATATACCGAGGAGGCAGTCGGACGACTGGCGCTCGAACTGGCCGAGTCGCTGTGCCGGGCCGCGCACGACGATACCCCGTTCGATCTGGAGGGCGCCCTGGCGCGCCTGCGGGAACTGGACGAAGACGTTCGCCTCGGTCCCAGTACCGGCGCAATCGTCCAGGCCGCCGTCGCGCGCGGCATTCCCTACCGGCGGCTGACGGCGAGCAGCCTGGTGCAGTTTGGCTGGGGAAGCCGCCAACGGCGTATCCAGGCCGCCGAGACGGATACGACCTGCGCCATTTCCGAGGCGATCGCCCAGGACAAGGATCTCACCAAGACGCTGCTGGAGGCTGCGGGCGTGCCGGTACCGCTCGGGCGGATCGTGACCGATGCCGAGGCAGGCTGGGCGGCCGCCTGCGAGATCGGTCTGCCGGTGGTGGTCAAGCCGCGCGACGGCAATCAGGGAAAAGGAGTGACGGTCAACATCCTGACGCGGGAACACTTCATGGCGGTCTATGGTGCCGCAGCGGCGATTAGCGAGGCAGTCCTGGTCGAGCGCTTCATTCCTGGCCATGACTACCGCCTGCTCGTGGTCGGCAACCGTCTGGTTGCCGCCGCTCGCCGCGAACCGCCGCATGTGATCGGCGATGCCGTCCATACCGTGCGCGAACTCGTCGCGCAGGTGAACAGCGACCCGCGCCGCGGCGAAGGCCATGCCACGTCCCTGACCAAAATCCGCCTCGACGATATCGCCATGGCCCGTCTGGCTGTGCACGGCCTGGATGCGGACTCGATCCCCGCCATGGGGGAGCGGGTCGTCCTGCGCAACAATGCCAATCTGAGCACGGGCGGTACGGCGACCGATGTGACCGACGATGTCCATCCCGACGTGGCGGCCCGCGCGGTGGAAGCCGCGCAGATGATCGGGTTGGACATCTGCGGCGTCGATGCGGTCTGCCAGACCGTGCACAAGCCGCTTGAAGAGCAGGGCGGAGGGATCGTCGAGGTCAACGCGGCGCCGGGTCTGCGCATGCATCTCATGCCTTCCTATGGCAAGGGGCAGCCGGTGGGCGAGGCCATCGTCTCGGCCTTGTTCCCGCCCGGCGAGGATGGACGCATTCCCGTCGTGGCGGTGACCGGCACCAACGGCAAGACCACGACCGTGCGCCTGATCGCCCATTTTCTGACGCTTGCCGGCAAGCGCGTCGGCATGACGGCGACGGACGGTGTGTATGTGCAGGGACGGCGCATCGACACCGGCGACTGCAGCGGCCCGAAAAGTGCACGCAACATCCTCATGCATCCGGATGTCGACGCGGCGGTGCTGGAGACTGCCCGCGGCGGGCTGTTACGCGAGGGTCTGGCGTTCGACCGCTGCAAGGTCGCGGTGGTGACGAATATCGGCATGGGCGACCATCTCGGCCTCAACTTCATCACCACGGTGGAGGATCTCGCCGTGCTCAAGCAGGTCGTGGTGCAGAACGTTGCACCGGATGGCATGGCAGTTCTCAATGCCTGCGATCCCAAATGCGTCGAGATGGCGATCCATTGTCCGGGATTGATCATCTTCTTCGCCGGCGAGTCACATCATCCCATCATCGCGGCCCATCGTGCACAGGGACATCGGGTGGTCTACCTGGACGGAGACTGCCTCGTGGCGGCGCTGGGCGACAGCGAGCAACGCCTGCCGCTGGCGGAGATCTCGCTGACGCGCGGCGGCACCATCCGTTTCCAGATCGAGAATGCGATGGCGGCCACGGCTGCCGCCTGGGCGCTGGAGCTGGACTGGGACCTCATCCGACGCGGCCTGCACAGTTTCGACAGTACGGCGCAGAACGTCCCGGGCCGCTTCAACCTGTTCGATTACCGTGGTGCCACGCTCATCGCCGACTATGGCCACAACCCCGATGCCATCCTCGCCCTCGTCAGGGCGGTGGACGCGCTGCCGGCGCAACGCCGGATCGTCGTGATCAGTGGTGCGGGCGACCGGCGGGACGAGGATATCCGCGAACAGACCCGTGCCCTGGGTGCGGCATTCGACGAGGCCATTCTTTATCAGGATCAGTGCCAGCGCGGCCGTGCTGAAGGCGAGGTGTTGGCTCTGCTGCGCGAAGGTCTGCGCGACGCCCCGCGCACGCGTGACATCACCGAAATCACCGGCGAATTCCTGGCCATCGATATCGCCCTGTCGCACTTGAAGCCGGGTGACCTGTGCCTGATTCTGATCGATCAGGTGGAGGAGGCTCTGGCCCATATCGCCCGGCGCATCGCCGAGTCCTGACAGGCTCGTCGCTGGCGCCGGATTCCCGCCCGGCGATGCTGGCCGCCCCGCTGAACTATTGCCGACCGCCCCCTATCCAACTGGCTGCCCGCTCGTCATGGGCATCGACTTTGCTTGTGTCGAGGACAGGCATGCCGTTTCCCTGGAGGAGGTGGACACTTCATGAAAAACTCATGGAAAGACAGCATCTACCTGCAACGTGAAGAACTGGCCCGCATCCTGCGCGAGCCATTGGCGCAGTTGGCCGGGCATTGCGCACCGGCATGGGGCGATGGCGAGGCGCTGGATGCCGTTCTCGTCACGCACTTTGACGACATCCCGCATTGTTCCTTCCTTTATTGCGTCGGGGTCGATGGAGTTCAGGTCTGCAACAACGTCGGCCAGCATGGAGTCGAGCCAGGTTACCTCGGACGCGACCGCTCGCAACGTCCCTACATGAAGGAGGCAGTGCCGGTGTGGGGGTTTCTGCTCTCGGATGCCTACATCGGCCTGAACCGGCACCGCCCATCGCTGACTGCGCTGCAGGTCGTGAGCCGGGACAGCCGGACCCTGGGCTATCTCGGGGCCGACTTCGACTTGCGCAATCTGCCGGTGACGTCGGCGCTCTATGAGGAGCCCGGCTATTGGCGGCAGGTGAAAGGCGATCCGGCGATCCGCGGCACCGTATTTCAGCAGTGCCGGGTGGAAAGTCCGATGGATGGCAATCTGGATCAGGCCCTGTCGATTCTCGAGGAATTGTTGACGCAACGCGGCATGTTTCAATGCCAGATTCATTTTTCCAGCAGCCAGGCGACGATCTGGACCGTGGACGATCCGTTCCGCTATCGCATTCTGGACGCGGATGCCCTGAGCGACCCGGATATCTGCCTGATCTATCCCTCGCGTCCGTATCCCATCGATGCGACGATTCCGCCGGGCGACATCAACCGGATACTCGGTACGATGCAGGCCTTGCGGCTCACCGATCCGACTTTCTATCTGCGTATGGCCTCGATCAATATTTTCAACGGCATGGTGAGCGTGACGTTTTCATGCGATGGTTCCCACTACATGCCGCATGTGGAATTTCTGATGAAGGACACGTCGTTCTGGTTCTGATCCGGGCACAAAGACCTGCATGGGGCGCGATAATCGGGTCTCGAACGGGCGTTGAGCCCGAATGTTCCATAGGTTGGGAAAGGTCATCATGAACCGCAGGAAATTCCTTTGTGTGATCGGCTGCATGCTGGGGCTGGCAGCGCCAGCGATCGCGCAGACACTGGAACCCGCGCTGTCGACGCGGACGCTGGTCAATGTCGATCCGCACGCGCATTACAAGGTGGTGTACGACATTCATTCCGCCGAGACGGCGGCTGGCATCAGCAAGGGACTGTTCTATGCGCGCGGCCTGATCGAAGCCTTCCGCAAGCAGGGCGTCACGCCGCAGCAGCTCGACATCCATCTGGTGCTGCATGGCGAAGCGGCGCAGTATCTGCTCATCGACACGACCTATCGCGATGTCGTCAACGATCCGTTCGCGGTCAATCTCAATGCGAAGATCACCCAGGACTTGCTGGGTCTTGGCGTGAGCGTGGAAATCTGCCACAGCGTCATGAAATCGAAGGGCTGGACGGCCGACGACGTCCTGCCGGGGGTCACGATCGTTCACGACGGCTATACGCGCATCGTCAAGCTACAGAACGACGGGTACGCCTATATCGGCGGATTTTGAACGGGCCGAGCGCCTGTATCCTGGATGCCTGAAATACTTACACCATGCTTGATATCGCCGCCATCTGTCTGGTCATCACCGCGCTGCTGTCGTACCTGAACCATCGTTTCATCGGCTTGCCCACGACCATCGGCGTGATGGCGGCCGCGCTGGCGCTGTCCCTGGTGCTCATCGGCCTGGATGCGGTGGGTGTGGCACATGGATTGCGCGCCTACGAGGAATCGCTGCTGCGCTCGATCGATTTCTCGGACGTGCTCATGCAGGGCATGCTGTCGCTGTTGCTGTTCGCCGGCGCGCTGCATGTCGATCTGAGCGAACTCAAGGCCTACCGCTGGCAGGTCGGGGCGCTGGCCGTGCTGGGGACGCTGTTGTCGACGCTGGCCGTGGGTATCGGCTTGTGGCTGGTGCTGCCACTGATCGGGCTGGATTTGCCGCTGATGTACTGCCTGCTTTTCGGCGCGCTGATTTCCCCGACCGACCCGATCGCGGTGATGGGTATTCTCAAATCGGCCAATGCGCCGAAAGAACTGGAGCTGGTGATCGCAGGCGAGTCGCTGTTCAACGATGGGGTGGGCGTGGTGATCTTCTCGCTGCTCCTGGGCATGCTGGCGAGCGGCGTCGTACCGACTCCGGGACAGGGTCTCGAATTGCTGCTGCACGAAGCGGGTGGGGGACTGCTGTTCGGCTGGGTGCTGGGCTATGTGACGTTCCGCCTGCTGAAGAGCGTGGACAACTACCAGGTCGAAGTGCTGCTGACGCTGGCCGCCGTGACGGGCGGCTATACGCTGGCCAGTGCATTGCACGTGTCCGGACCGCTGGCCATGGTGGTTGCCGGGCTGATGATCGGCAATCATGGCCGTGCGCTGGCCATGTCGGATACGACGCGCGGCTACCTGGACATGTTCTGGGAGCTGCTCGACGAGATGCTGAATGCAGCCCTGTTCGTCCTGATGGGCATGGAGGTGTTGCTGGTGGCATTTTCGCTCCATGAACTGGTCGCCGCGGCGGTGGCGGTAGGCGTGACGCTGGCCGCGCGGCTGTTGACGGTCGGTCTGCCGGTGCGCCTGCTTCCGCGCGCCTTCAATTTGCCGGCGGGCTCCTGGAAGGTGCTGACCTGGGGCGGCCTGCGCGGCGGGATTTCCGTCGCGCTTGCGCTCTCGCTGCCTGCAGGCCCGGAGCGCGACACCGTCGTCGCGCTCACGTATGGCGTCGTGGTGTTCTCGATTCTCGCGCAGGGGCTGTCGATCGGCGCGGTTACCCGAAGGGCGATTCGGTGCCGCTGACGCGTAGTTTTCCGGGAGGTTCCGGCGCGCAAGCCAGGCGGATCCGTCGCTGGATTCGGCTCCATTCGATTCCGGCTTGAAACCGGCCGCCGAGACACGCCCCGGGCAGGTAGGTTAATATCGGTCCGTCATGGCTTGGCCCCGTCCCCGATTCCCCTACGTTCAAAAACGCCACCGCGTCGGCCTGCTTTCGCTGCGATTGTGGTTGCGCCACATGCTTTTCTGGAGCGGGGCGGTCGTCGTTGGCTTGGCGGCCACGGCGTTCGCCCTGAGTAGTGATTATGCGCATACGCTGTTCCGTTCAGTGGTGGCAGCCTCTCCCTGGCTGCCCTTCCTGGTCACGCCCCTGACGCTCGCCGGCGTGGCTGCGCTGACGCAGCGTTATTTCAAGGGAGCGGAAGGCAGCGGCATCCCGCAGACGATCGCGGCCATCCGCATGTCCGAAGGCAGCAATCGCGACGCGGTGCTGTCCCTGCGCGTGGCCATCGGCAAGATGTTCCTGACGTGCATCAGCCTGGCGGGCGGCGCCAGCGTGGGCCGTGAAGGTCCTACTGTCCAGGTGGGCGCGGCGCTGCTGTACAACCTGCGCTGGCTGGTCCGTTTCCCGCGGCATCTGATGGAGCGTGGCCTGATCGTTGCCGGCGGTGGCGCCGGCGTGGCGGCGGCCTTCAACACGCCGCTCGCGGGGATCGTGTTCGCCATCGAGGAAATGGCCCGGTCGTTCGAGGAGCGCTCCAGCGGCACCCTGGTCACGGCAGTCATCATTGCCGGCCTCGCCGCAGTCTATGTGCAGGGCAACTACACGTATTTCGGTGCGACCAATTCCACGCTCGCCGGCGCGTCCGGCTGGTTCGGCGTGTTGTTGTGCGGGTTGGCTGGCGGCCTGCTGGGCGGGGGATTCAGCCGTCTGTTGCTGGCCTTCTCGACGCATGGCCTGCCGGGCCGGGCGGGGACGTTCGTTCGTACCCACCCCGTGAAGTTTGCCGCGCTCTGCGGTCTGGCATTGGCGCTGATCGGCTTCGCATCCGGGAGCGCCGTGTACGGCAGCGGCTACGTGGAGGCCAAGCGTCTGATCGAAGGCACGGGAACCGTGTCGGCGGGATACGGTATATGGAAAATGCTGGCAACGTTCGTGTCGTTCGTCAGCGGTATTCCCGGCGGATTGTTCGCGCCCAGCTTGTCGGCCGGCGCGGGAATCGGTCAGGTCGTGGCGGGCGTGCTTGGCCAGGCGGATGCCGGTGCATTGATCGTGATCGGCATGGCGGCCTATTTCGCCGGCGTGGTCCAGGCACCCATCACCGCGTTCGTCATCGTGATGGAAATGACCGGCAACCACGACATGGTGGTGCCCCTGATGCTGTCCACGCTGTTGGCCACCGCCGTGTCGCGGGTCGTGTGCCCGCGGCCGCTGTACAAGGCTCTGGCGAGCAACTATCTGGCGCGCGTACGACCGCCTGCTTGAGACGTTTGCTGAGGGGAAGCCCAACGCAGCGCAGATCCTGTGACGACCCCCTGGAGTATCCATGAAAATCCTGACCGCCTTGTTGCTGGGCCTGATGCTGACGATGTCAGGCTGCAGCAAGCTCACGCTGGAGAATTACAACAAGATCGCCATGGGCATGCCATATGACGAGGTCGTCCGGTTGATCGGGCCGCCTGATCGATGCGACGATGTGATGGGCGTGCGCAGCTGCCAGTGGGGCGACGAAAAACATTCCGTCCATGTGAATTTTCTTGCAGGCCAGGTGCTGTTGTTCTCGTCCAGCAATCTGAAATGAGTTCACCAACGCCCGCGGCCACCGCGGGCATGGCCAGCGTGCCTATGCTGCAAGCGACAGGGCGCCTCGCCCCCGCCTCCCCGAAGGACATGAGCGAATCCATCAAATCCTCCGTGCTGCGCCTGAACGACCTGTTGCCCCTGAAGGCGCGCCAGGACTGCCACGTGCCGGCATTCAGAGCTTTGCATCGCGCAGTGATCGTGTCTTTGGTCGTACGTGGACGCCCGCCTTCCCGGGCGGAGATCGCTGCCCAGGTGGGCGACATGCAGGTCGATGCGGCACTTGCCCGGCTGGGAAACGATGATCTCGTGGTGTTGTCAGCAGACCGACGAAATATCCTCGGAGCCTATCCTGTTACGTCGGAAGTCACGCCGCATGCACTTGAGGTCAATGGACACTCGATTCATGCCATGTGCGCGCTCGATGCGCTTGCGGTCAGCCCCTTGTTTGATTGTCCGGTAAGCATCCGTTCGCATTGCCGGGTGACGGGGGATGCGATCACGATCAGGCAGCACGGCGAGCGCATCGTGGACGCCAGCCCGGCCAGGGTGCAGGTGGGAGTGCGCTGGCAGGCGCCTTCGGGCGACAGCGCTGCGCACAGCCTGTGTACCGAGATGGTCTTCCTGAAAGACGTTGACGTCGCCGCCCAATGGCATGGGGGCGACGGGCATAACCATAGCCTATACACGCTGGAACAGGCTGTGGCATTTGGCGTGGATTATTTCAGGCCGTTGCTCTACGCGACGGCTGCGGATGCGTAGACCCTCAAGGGATGGCAGACGGCGCCGATAGACAATATGAGACGTCTCGAATTGTCTGCATAAGGTGAAGCGTGTTTCTCCTGCCGCCCGTCGGTTTTTCGTGTAGGCCTCACTACAATGCATTCATGCCGGACCAAAGGGGAGGATGATGGCGCTGCAACCCGCAAGCTTGACTGACTGGCTCGCTTTTCTGGGACGGGCCGATATCCCCGTGCTGAAGCGCACCGCGCGCGAGCTGGAACGGCTGCGCGAGGACGAGGTTCAGCTCAACGCACGCGCGGTTGCCGACGTGGTCACCGACGACCCGCTGATGACGGTCAAACTGTTGCGCTACATGCAGACGCACAAGCGCCGAAACCAGACCCACGAGCTGGTCGACGTGAAACAGGCGCTGCTCATGATGGGCCTGGATACGTTTTTCCGTGAAGTGCCGGCGATGCCGATCGCGGAAGAAATGCTGAAGGAGCACCGTGCCGCGCTGGTGTATCTGCTGCGCACGGTCAGGCGGGCGCAGCGTTCGGCGTACTACGCCTTCGACTGGGCACTGCGCCTGCACGACATGCATGCGGAAGAGGTGCAGGTCTCCGCGCTGCTCACCCATGTGTCCGAAATGCTGATGTGGTGTTTCAGTCCCGAGCGGATGCTCGAAATCCAGAAATTGCAGGCGACCGACCACGCCATGCGCAGTGCCGACGCGCAGACGCTGGTACTGGGCTTTGCCGGCCTGGAGTTGCAGCGCCAGCTGACCATTGCATGGCGCCTGCCCGAATTGCTGAGGAACCTGATGGATCCGGCGCTGGCGCAATCGACCCGTGTGCGCAATGTCATGCTGGCGGTCAATCTGGCCCGACATTCTGCCCATGGCTGGCACGATGCGGCCTTGCCGGACGATTTCGACGAAATCGCCGCGCTGCTGCATATGGATCCGAACAAGGTGATGGCGTTGGTGAAGGCCGGCCCCGCGATTGCCTGAATCAGGCCTTTTACCGGGCGGCGAGGCTAGGCCAGCTTGGGCATGACGGTTTTTTCCAGCCGGGTGGCAAGCTGGGCGATGGCCTGTCCTGCCGGGCATCCGGGGGCGTTTTGCATCAGCAGCTGGCGCCGCATCACGGCCTGGCGGACCTCGGGATCGACCGGGATGTCCCCCATGTGAATCAGGTGGACGGGATGACCGGTCACGGTCGTGACGAAACGGTCAAGGACATGCTGCAGCTGGTGGGTGATCGGTAGCCCTGCGCCTGGACGGGAAGCCTGGTTGACGACGATGCGCACGGTTTGCCGCTGTTGTTGCCCCACCAGCACCTTGATGGTGGCGTAGGCATCGGTGAGCGAGGTCGGTTCGGGGGTGGCGACCATCAGGACCTCGGAGGCCAGTGAGACGGCAAACAGCACCACATCCGAGATCCCGGCGCCGGTATCCAGCAATACGATGTCGTAATTCGGCACCAGGCTACCCATGATGCGCAGGAATTCGTTGCGTACCTCGGGGGTCAGCCGCGAATATTCGACCAGGCCGGAACCTGCCAGCAGGACCGAAAACCCGCCCGGTGCCTGCAGAACGGCTTCTTCCAGCTTGGCCTTGCCGGTGAACACGTCGTGCAGGGTGATCTTGGGATAGAGATTGAGCACCACGTCGAGGTTGGCGAGACCAAGGTCGGCGTCGAGCACCAGGACCTTGTTCCCGCGCTGGGCCAGGGCGGCGGCGAGATTGGCCGAGATGAAGGTCTTGCCGACGCCGCCTTTCCCGCTGGTGACGGCGATGACCTTGCCAAGCGGCTTGAGCGGGAGACGGCTCGTGTCCTGGTTGTCGGAGAGAGAGGGTGTGAGCAGGTCGTTCATGCGTTGACTCGATGGGTGGAATGGCCCCCGGGACCTGCACCATCAGGTGCGCTGTCTGCCGTCGTCGCGGCCTGGTCCATGACGAAATGACCGAACAGCAAGCCTTTTTCCTCGGCGCTGACCGAAATCTCATGCGGTAAATCGAGAAACACCTGGTTGCGTCCGTCGGCCTTGGCGCGATAGAGCTGCTGGTCGGCGCGCTCGATCCATAAATCGGTGGTGGAGCGCACCCATTCCGGCGCATAGGCGCCGCCAATACTGACCGTGACATGCAGGTTGACCAGCGGTGTCGCCGGGATGGACAGCGACTCGATCGTGCGGCGCACACGCTCGGCAACGGCGCGCCCGCAGTTGGGTCGGCAGTTGGGCAGGATCATGGCAAACTCCTCGCCGCCATAGCGCACGACCGTGTCCATCGGCCGCACACAGTGGCCCAGGCAGGCAGCGACGGCCTGCAATACCTGGTCGCCGGCCAGATGGCCATGGGTATCGTTGATGTGCTTGAAGTGGTCGATGTCGAGCAGCAGCAGCAGGATGGATTCACCGGATCGGGCCACCACCTCGATTGCGCGTTCCAGCGTCGCGATGAAGTGCCTTCGGTTGCCCAGGCCTGTCAGGGGATCCTTGAGCGAGAGTTCGCACAGTCCATTGATCACGCGCTGCAGATAGGCGAGCGGCGGTTCGTCGCTTGCCTGGCCGCTGTCTTGTCCGGCATGCTCCAGCAATGCACGCGCGTCATCCAGTTGCAAATCCTGCAGGTCGATCAGCGATGGATGGGATGTGGAAGCCACAGAAGGGGTTCTATACTCGGCGTCAGAATCGTGCAAAGGATCAGATAAAGAAAACCCGACTGCATGTGGCGCGAAGTATGTGTCTATTTGTGCGTTTGATCAAGCACTTGGCGGACGCGGCGAGAGAAGTGCTGGCCAGTCGACGTAGGCGTGTAGCCGATCTGCATGGCAGCAGGTATTGCGCGGCCTTTCCGGGGAACGGACAGGGAGGCAAGCAACCGGCAAATGGGCGTTACGGTTGGTTTCCCGTCAAGCGGCGAACGGGAACGATGTGCGGTACATCCCGCCTCAGGCCACGCTGCCGAAGCTGGGATCCGTGGCGATATAAGGCGCTTTGAGGCCGGCTATGCGGCAACTTTGCGCGATCGGCCCGCCGGGAAACAAGGTATACAGGTATTTCACGCCGCCTTGCCGATGGAAGCGCTCGTCCAGGGCATCATGCAGATCGCGCAGATTGATGACGGTGTCGTCGGCGTGTTGTGCGTAATAGTGCTGGAGGGCGCGAATCACGTTCCAGTGATCTTCGGTGAGTATCAGGCCTTCCTCGCGGGCAATGTTCATTGCGTCGTCCCGGGTCCATTCCATCGGGGCGTCTGGAAAATTGGGATTGGGTTTGGACTCCCGGATCAGATGATTGATGTCGGCTGATTCGTGCAGCATGATCTTCTCCTTCGAGGGCTTGCAGGATGTCCTTTTAAAGTAGGACAGGCCTCCTTTGGATACAAGGCGCGTTTCGACCGGGTGGTTTCGCATGGGAATGTCTGAGGTAATCGTGATGCCACGCCTCCCAGACACCCATAAAAAACCATGCCCTTCAGGGCATGGTCTCGTTGGCAGGCTGCGGTGATTCGCGCGTCGGTCCGGTCAGCGACGGCCGCCCCCGCTTGCGATGGCGCTACTGCCTGCGCCCGACTGCAGGGTAGACGTATCCAGGTAGCGGTTCACCGTATCGGCACCGGCGCCCTGGCGTACGAAGTCGCTGAACTCGGCGCCGCTCAGGTCGTCCTCGATCTGCGTGTTGTGGATGTCATTCGGCATGTTGGCCCAGCCTGCGCCCATGGGGCTGTTGTGGTCGGCCAGCGCCGAAACCGAGAACAGCGCGGCAAGGGAACCGAAAACCAGGGCGTGTGCGATTTGCTTCATGAGTCACTCCTTTTGAGATTGAAATGTCCGGCATGCGGGGAGCGCATGCGGTATGTGCATGGTAGGGAGCGTGTGTGGCTCGTCTGTGTCCCGGCCGTTCCAGAATGTGGCAGTGTGTGACAGGCGGGCTAAGCTGAAGGGGTCCGGTTCCCGTGAGGCGTCCATCATGTCAAAGCGATCCTGTCCGTTGTCCAAGGTCTATGGCCTGCTGGAACCGGGGCCGGTGGTGCTGGTGACGACCCGCCGCAAAGGGAAGCCCAACATCATGACGATGTCGTGGCACACCATGATGGAATTCGAGCCGCCGCTGATCGGCTGCGTGATCAGCGGGCGCAATACCTCGTTCGATGCGCTTCGGACGACGAGGGAGTGCGCAATCAACATTCCGACGCGGGAGCTGGCGAAACAGGTGGTGGGCGTCGGCAACTGCTCCGGGGAGACGGTCGACAAGTTCGCCCGATTCGGCCTGACTGCGGTCGAGGCTTCCGAGGTGAAGGCTCCGCTGATCGCCGAATGCTATGCCAGCCTCGAATGCCGGGTGGCCGACACGCGGCTGGTGAATCGTTACAACTTCTTCGTTCTCGAAGTGGTGCGGGCCTGGGTCGATACCGCAGTCAAGAACCCGCAGACCTTGCACCATCGTGGCAATGGCGTGTTTGCGGTAGCCGGCGAAACGATCAAGCTGCGTTCGGCGATGAAATAGTTCGAACGGAATGGCGTGGCAGTCGGATTGCCGCCCGGCCAGATTGAAATCCCGGTTGACGCTTCCGGCGGCCAGGCCCTGGCCGCATAATGCGCGCTGCATTTTGGCCGCGTGCGCGGCAGTCTGAGTTCATGCCCAATCTTCCTTACTGGCGCCTGTCCGGTTTCTACTTCTTTTATTTCGCCTTCGTCGGCGCCATGTCGCCGTTCTGGGGGCTCTATCTGCGCTCGCTGACGTTCAATGCCTTCGAGATCGGCGTGCTGATGTCGCTGCTGCAGGTGATGCGGATCTTCGCGCCCAACATCTGGGGGCATATCGCCGACCGTACCGGACGCCGGACGACGATCGTGCAGGTCGCGGCACTCGGCAGCGTGCTGGTGTTCGGCGGCGTATTTTTCGGCAGCAGTTTCTGGTGGATGTTCGGGGTGATGGCCGCGCTGAGCTTTTTCTGGAGCGCGTCGCTGCCGCTGGTCGAAGCGATGACCCTGTCGCACCTGGGCGAGCGCACTGACACCTACGGTCGTATCCGCCTGTGGGGGTCGGTCGGCTTCATCCTGATGGTGGTGGGGCTGGGCTATGCCTTCGACCATGTTCCGATCGGTTGGCTGCCGTGGGCGGTGCTGGCGGTGATGCTGGGCATCCTGGCGTTCGCGCGGGTGATCCCCGAGGCCGAAATCCTGCCGCACGCCACTGACCATCACTCGGTATGGGATGTCGTCAAGCGGCCCGAAGTGGCGTCACTGTTGGCCGCCTGCATGCTGATGGCGGTGACGCACGGCCCCTACTACACCTTCTATTCGATCTATCTGGTCGACCATGGCTACGACAAGTCCACCGTGGGTTGGTTGTGGGCGCTGGGCGTGCTGTGCGAGATCGGCATTTTCCTGGTCATTCCACGCATTTTTGCGCGGGTGACGCCGCGCCGGCTGATCCTGGCGAGCTTCGCACTTGCGGTGCTGCGTTTCCTGTTGATCGCCTGGGGCGTGGAATCGGCCTGGCTGGTGTGGGGTGCGCAGACGCTGCATGCCTTCACCTTCGGCACCTTTCATGCCTCCGCCGTGGCGCTGGTTCACCAGCATTTCCGGGGCCGGCACCAGGCGCGCGGCCAGGCGCTCTACACCAGCCTGTCCTACGGCATCGGCGGCACGATCGGCGGCTTGGCCAGCGGCCTGACCTGGGAATCGCTGGGGTCGGCCTGGACCTTTACCCTCGCCGCCGCCAGCGCGGCGCTGGCCTGGGTGGTTTATGCGGCCTGGGGCGGAACAAAACCCGTGCCAGCGGCCCCTAAGCTATGAAATAATCAGCGTTTTACGCGCTGTATGGCCTTATTCCGCATGCCCGGTCAAACCTTGTTCAAGAAACTATGGGACGCCCATGTGGTTCATGTCGAACCCGATGGCACCACCCTGCTGTATATCGATCGCCATCTGGTGCATGAAGTCACCAGTCCGCAGGCTTTCGAGGGGCTGAAGCTCGCCCACCGCAGACCGCGCCGGACTGACGCGGTGATTGCCGTGCCCGACCACAATGTGCCGACGACCGACCGATCGCAGGGCATCGCCGACCCAGTCTCGCGCCTGCAGGTCGAAACGCTCGACGCCAACTGCGCCGAATTCGGCATCACCGAATTCAAGATGGACGACATCCGCCAGGGCATCGTCCATGTCATCGGCCCCGAGGAAGGACTGACCCTGCCCGGCATGACCGTGGTCTGCGGCGACTCGCACACCTCGACCCATGGCGCGTTCGGTGCGCTGGCCTTCGGCATCGGCACGTCCGAGGTTGAGCATGTGCTGGCGACGCAGTGCCTGTGGCAGAAGCCGTCGAAGACCCTGCTGGTCAAGGTCGAAGGCCAGCTGGGCCGCGGCGTGACCGCGAAGGACATCGCGCTCGCGGTCATCGGCGAGATCGGCACCGCCGGAGGCACCGGCTATGCACTTGAATTCGGCGGCTCGGCCATTCGTGCGCTGTCGATGGAAGGTCGCATGACCCTGTGCAACATGGCGATCGAGGCGGGCGCACGCGCCGGCATGGTGGCGGTCGACCAGGCGACCATCGATTACGTCAAGGGCCGTCCGTACGCGCCGAAGGGCGACGCATGGGACAAGGCGGTGGCGTGGTGGAACACGCTGCATTCGGATGCCGACGCCGAGTTCGACCGCGTGGTCGAGCTCGATGCCGCGACAATCGAACCGCAGGTCACCTGGGGCACCTCGCCCGAAATGGTGACGACCATCGGTGGCCGCGTGCCCAACCCGGCCGATGCGCCGAGCGAGGTCAAGCAGCACGACTGGACCCGCGCACTGGAATACATGGGGCTCCAAGCCGGCACGCCGCTTGCCGCGGTTGCGGTGGACAAGGTGTTCATCGGTTCCTGCACCAACTCCCGCATCGAGGATCTGCGCGAGGCGGCCGGCGTGGCGAAGGGTCGCAAGGTCGCGCCCAACGTCAAGCTGGCGTTGGTGGTGCCGGGTTCGGGCCTGGTCAAGCAGCAGGCCGAGGCCGAAGGGCTCGACAAGATTTTTGTGGAAGCCGGCTTCGAGTGGCGCGAACCGGGTTGTTCGATGTGCCTGGCGATGAATGCCGACCGGCTGGAGCCGGGCGAACGTTGCGCATCAACTTCCAACCGCAATTTCGAAGGTCGGCAGGGGCAGGGCGGCAGGACGCACCTGCTCAGCCCGGCAATGGCCGCTGCGGCCGCCTGCGCGGGACATTTTGTCGATGTACGTCATTTTTAAGGAGAATACCCTCATGAAGCCAATGATTGCCCTGATGATCGCCGTCGCCCTGACACTGGCAGGCTGCAACACCGTGCGAGGGATGGGCCAGGATATTGAGAAGGCCGGCGACTCGATCCAGAAGGCCACCCATTAAATGCAGGCTTTCACTGTTCTCGACGGGCTGGTGGCGCCGCTCGACCGCGCCAACGTCGACACCGACGCCATCATCCCCAAGCAGTTCCTGAAGTCGATCAAGCGCGCCGGCTTCGGCCCCAACTTGTTCGACGAATGGCGGTATCTCGACCACGGCGAGCCCGGCAAGTCGAATCACGATCGTCCGCTGAATACGGAATTCGTGCTGAACCAGCCACGTTACCAAGGGGCGTCGGTGCTGCTGGCACGCGAGAATTTTGGTTGCGGTTCCAGCCGCGAGCATGCGCCGTGGGCGCTGGAAGACTACGGGTTCCGCGCCATCATCGCCCCGAGCTTTGCGGATATTTTCTACAACAATTGCTTCAAGAACGGCATCCTGCCCATCGTGCTCGACGCCCAGATCGTGGATCGCCTGTTTCGCGAGTGCGGCACGAGCGAGGGCTACGCCCTGACTGTCGATCTGGACAAGCAGACGGTAACGACGCCCACGGGCGAAACGATCCCTTTCGAGGTGGATGCGGGACGCAAGCACCGCCTGCTCAATGGACTGGACGATATCGGCCTGACCTTGCTGCAGGCCGACAAGATCAAGGCCTATGAGGAACGGCGCAAACAGGATGCCCCGTGGCTCTTTGCTTGAGTGGTTATTTATCCCCGGTCGCCCGTCAGTGCGTTCGCGGTCAACAGGTTTTTAGAACATGAAAATTGCAGTCTTGCCGGGTGACGGCATCGGTCCGGAAATTGTCGCGCAGGCGGTCAAGGTCCTGGAGAAGTTGAAAGCGGAAGGCGCCTCCATCGAAATGGAAACCGCGCCCATCGGCGGCGCAGGCTACGACGCCTCCGGCGATCCGCTGCCTGAGGCGACGCTGAGACTCGCGCGCGAAGCCGATGCGGTGCTGCTCGGCGCCGTCGGCGGTCCGCAGTACGACACGCTGGACCGCCCGCTGCGCCCCGAGCGCGGCTTGTTGCGCATCCGCAAGGAACTCAACCTGTTCGCCAACTTGCGCCCGGCGCTGCTATACCCGGAACTGGCGGGTGCGTCGTCGCTCAAGCCCGAAGTCGTGTCCGGGCTCGACATCATGATCGTGCGCGAACTCACCGGCGACGTGTATTTCGGTCAGCCACGCGGGATTGAGGTACGGAACGGCGAGCGCGTCGGCTTCAACACGATGCTGTATTCCGAGTCCGAGGTGCGCCGGGTCGCGCACGTGGCGTTCGGCATCGCGATGAAGCGCGGCAGGAAGCTGTGTTCGGTCGAGAAGGCCAACGTACTGGAATGCTCCGAACTATGGAAGGAAGTGATGATCGAGGTGGCGAAGGACTACCCCGAGGTCGAGCTCTCCCACATGTACGTCGACAACGCGGCGATGCAGCTGATCCGCGCGCCCAAGCAGTTCGACACCCTCGTCACCGGCAACATCTTCGGCGACATCCTGTCGGATGCCGCGTCGATGCTGTCCGGCTCGATCGGCATGCTGCCGTCGGCTTCCCTGGACGAGCACAACAAGGGCATGTACGAGCCGATCCACGGTTCTGCCCCCGACATCGCCGGCAAGAACCTGGCGAACCCGCTGGCGACCATCCTCTCGGTGGCGATGATGTACCGCTACACCTTCGCCGACCTGGCCACCGCCGACCGCATCGAGGGCGCGGTGAAGAAGGTGATCGCACAGGGCCTGCGCACCGGCGACATCTGGACCGAGGGCACGCAGAAGGTGTCGTGCAGCGAGATGGGCGACGCGGTGGTGAAAAGTTTGTGAGGGGTGAGGGGATAGGGTGAGGGAATCCTCACGCCTGACCCCTAACGCCTAACCAGGATATTTGGAGATGAACATGATGAAAGTAGGACTGGTCGGCTGGCGCGGCATGGTGGGTTCCGTGCTGATGGGGCGCATGAAGGAAGAGCGCGATTTCGATCACATCGAACCGGTATTCTTCACCACCTCGAACGTCGGGGGAAAAGGACCCGACATCGGCCGTGATGTGCCGCCGCTGAAGGATGCCAGCAGCATCGACGAACTGAAGGCCTGCGACACCATCATCACCTGCCAGGGCGGCGACTACACCAAGGAAATCTACCCGCAGTTGCGCGCGGCCGGCTGGAACGGCTACTGGATCGACGCCGCCTCGACGCTCAGGATGAAGGACGAGGCCATCATCATCCTCGATCCGGTCAACAAGAACGTCATCCAGGATGGCATCGCCAACGGCGTCAAGACCTATGTCGGCGGCAATTGCACGGTGTCGCTGATGCTGATGGCGATGGGCGGGCTGTTCGACGCCGGGCTGGTCGAATGGGTGTCGCCGATGACCTATCAGGCCGCTTCCGGTGCCGGTGCCCGCAACATGCGCGAACTGATCGCCCAGATGGGCGCAGTGCATGCCGAGGTGAAGGATCTGATCGCCGACCCGGCTTCCGCCATCCTCGAAATCGACCGCAAGGTGGCGGATTTCATCCGTTCCGACCGCTATCCGGTCGATGCTTGGCCGGTGCCGCTGGCCGGCAACCTGATCCCGTGGATCGACGTCGCGCTGGAGTCCGGTCAGTCCAAGGAGGAGTGGAAGGCGCAGGTCGAAGCCAACAAGATCATGCGCCGCAGCGACAAGCCGATTCCGATCGACGGCCTGTGCGTGCGCGTCGGCGCGATGCGCTGCCACTCGCAGGCGCTCACCATCAAGCTGACCAAGGATGTCCCGCTGGCCGACATCCACAGTCTGATCGCCGCCCACAACCAGTGGGTGAAGGTGGTGCCGAACGACCGTGAACTCAGCATGCGCGAACTGACCCCGGCCGCGGTGACCGGTACCCTCACCGTACCGATCGGCCGCATGCGCAAGCTCAACATGGGGCCGGAATACCTGACCGCGTTTACCGTTGGTGACCAACTGCTATGGGGGGCCGCCGAACCACTGCGCCGCATGCTGCGCATCCTGCTGGAAGCCTGACCGAATGGGGGTGAGGGCGGCCGGTTCAAGGCTGGTGCGATTGTTGCACTAAAGATTGCGCCTGCCGAGCCGTCAATAGTGGCGTCAAGGATTCAACAGCCCCGCCAGCGGGGCGAAAGGGAGAGACGGGATGAAATTGAAGCGCTTCACCACCCAACTGGTGGCTGCCGGCCTGATTGCCGTGCCGCTGATGGCGGATGCAGCCGGGTTGGGCAAGCTGTCGGTCACCTCGGCGCTCGGCCAGCCGCTTGCGGCCGAAATCGAGCTGTTCGCGGCAGACAAAGCCGAACTCGACAGCCTGTCGGCTAGCCTGGCTTCCGACCAAGCGTTTCGGGATGCGCGCGTCGAATTTGCTCCGGTGTTGTCGTCCCTGCGCTTCACGGTCGAGAAAAAACCGAACGGCAAGGCCGTCCTGAAAGTCAGTTCCAGCCGCCCGGTGAACGATCCCTTCATCGATATGCTGGTCGAACTGAACTGGGGTTCGGGGCGGCTGGTGCGTGAATACACCATGCTGCTCGATCCCCCAGGTCTCGCGGCAAAACAGACGGTAGCGCCCATGACGGCCGTGGCGCCGTCAAACGGCCCTGCGGCCAAACCCGCCGCCCCCGCTCCGGCGGCGGCCCCGGTCGCGGCAGCGCCCAAAACCCCGACTCCTGCTGCGGCCAAGGCCGCGCGCCAGGCCACGGCGGCGGACCATGTCAAAGTCAAACGGGGCGACACCCTCATCGGGATTGCCAGCCGTGTACGTCCGGAAGGCGTGAGCCTGGAGCAGACCCTGGTTGGCCTCTATCGGGAGAATACCCAGGCTTTCGACGGCAACATGAACCGTCTGCGGGCAGGCAAGACGCTCGATGTTCCGTCCGCCGACAAAGTGGCCACCATTCCGCAACAAGATGCAGTGCGTGAACTCAGGCTGCAGGCGGAAGACTGGCGCGCCTATCGACAGAAACTGGCCGGGACCGTGAGCGCAGCCCCCGCGGCCAAGGCGGCACAAGGCCAGGCCAGTAGCGGCAAGGTCACGCCCAAGGTGGAAGATCACGCCAAGCCGGCAGCCGAAGCGCCGAAGGACGTCCTGAAGCTGTCCAAGGCCGCGCCGCCTGCCACAACCGCGGGCAAGGCCGATGAAACCCGGGCGCTGCAGGAAAAACTGCGCGCCCAGGAAGAGGATGCGACCGCACGCGAAAAAGCGCTGCAGGAGTCGGGGCAGCGCGTGGCGACGCTGGAAAAGCAGATCCAGGATATGCAGAAACTGGTCGAGATGAAGGAGAAGGCGCAAAAAGAAGCCGCAGCCTCCGTTCCTGCTCCGGCCCCGGCCGCTCCGCAGGCGGCCAAGCCCGCGCCCGCGCCGGCGCCGGTTGCGCCTGTCGTCAAGGCGCCGCCGGCCAGCCCAGAACCGGCTCAGAACTGGTACGACCCCCTGCTCGCCGACCCGTTGTATTGGGGCGGCGGCGTAGCGGCGCTGGGCCTGGGCGGAATCCTGTGGTGGATGATGGCGGGTGGCGGACGCCGCCGCAAAACCGGCAGCGCCGCCCTGGAAGACAGCATCATGAGCGGCGGCGACGTGCGCCCGAACACGGTCATTGGTGCTGCATCCGGCGGTAGCGTCAATACCGGCGACACCTCTTTCCTGACCGATTTCAGCCAGGCGGGTCTGGGCACCATCGATACTCACGACGTGGATCCCATCGCCGAAGCCGAGGTTTACATGGCGTATGGCCGTGATGCCCAGGCCGAGGAGATCCTCAAGGAAGCCATCAGCAAGAACCCGGATCGCCACGAAATCCGTGTCAAGCTTCTTGAAATCTACGCCGCGCGCCGCAATACCGCGGCATTCGAATCGGTTGCCGGCGAGCTCTATGCGGCGCTTGGCAACAAGTCGAGCCCGTTGTGGGACAAGGCCTGCGAAATGGGCCGCAGCATCGATCCGACCAACCCGCTGTATGGCGGCGTGCAGTCGAGCGTGCCCTCTGCCGCGGCGGAAACGGTAGCGGCGACCGCGGCGATCGCCGGTGGGGCCGTGGCCTTCGCAGGCGAGCAGGTAACAGCCGAGTCCGCCATCGAAGCGGCTCCCGCTTACCAGGCCGAACCCGAAATCGAACCCGAGCCTACGTCGGATACCCAGGCCGAGCCGGTAGCCGACAATGCACCGCTGGAATTCGAATCCGCGGGACATGTCCTCAATTTCGACATGCCGTCCGAGCCGGCGGCTGAAGCCCCTGCGGCCGGCTATGTCGAGGCGGATACCCAGAGCCTGAACTTCGACCTGCCGGATATCGATCTGCCTGCAGAGGAAGATGACTCGTTGAAGCTGGATCTCGGTCTGGAAGACGATAATGGCCCGGACAGCAAGTTCGATTTCAGCGGCCTCGATCTCGACCTGGGCGAGTCGGGTGACAACGAACTCGAGCTCGACGAAGTCGGCACCAAGCTCGATCTTGCCCGTGCCTATGTGGAAATGGGCGACAAGGAAGGCGCACGCGAGATCCTCAACGAAGTGCTGGCCGAAGGCAGCGAAAGACAGAAATCCGATGCGCAAGGCATGTTGAGTTCGCTTGGCTAACTGTCCGCACCCGGCTGCCCGCATCCTGCTGTGGTGCGGGTGGGCAGTGGCGGTGGAACGCGCAGCCGTGCCCCAGCTTTCCTTCCTGGCCGTCGCCCTCGCGACGGCCTTTCTGTTTGCGACTGTCCGCCAGGAAGCCTGGCGTTTGCTACGCAGGACCCGCTGGCTGATGGTGGTACTGCTGCTGACCTATGCCTACACCATGCCCGGTACGCTGCTATGGCCACCGCTCGAATGGGCCAGTCCAACCTTGGAGGGAATCCGGCTGGGCGCGTTGCGCGTGGCACGGCTGGCACTGATGATCGCCGGACTGGGGGTGCTGCTCGCCACCACGATCCGCCCCCGCCTGATTTACGGCCTGTATGGACTGGCCCGGCCATTGGTCTGGTTGGGGTTTGATCGTCGCGCCTTCGCTGTACGCCTGGGACTGACACTGGATTACGTCGAGCATGCGCCCAAACCGGCCCGGTGGCTGGATACGCTGCGTGCGCCGTTACCGGATGACGCCGGTCCCGATACTTACACCTTGCACACCGAACGCTGGCAAGGCTGCGATAGCGCCGTCATACTTGCGGGCTTGCTTGGGGTGTGGATCGTGCTGGCGTGAGGCCGGGTGAGTATGCGTATCGTATTGGGTCTGGAATATTGCGGCATCGGCTTTTGCGGCTGGCAGTCGCAGCCGCAGGGGTGTGGCGTGCAGGACGCACTGGAAGCGGCCGTGTCGGCGATTGCCGGCGAAAAGACCATCGTCACCGCGGCCGGACGTACCGATACCGGCGTGCATGCGGCATTCCAGGTCGCACATTTCGACACGCCGGCCCAGCGCCCGCTTACGGCCTGGGTGCGTGGCGTCAATAGTCATCTTCCGTCCGGCGTGGCGGTGTTGTGGGCACGCGAGGTGGGCGGAGATTTCCATGCGCGTTTCGCCGCCACACAGCGGGGCTACCGCTATGTGCTGCTGAATCACCCGGTGCGGCCCGGTCTCAATCACGGGCTGATCGGCTGGCATCATCGTCCGCTCGACGCTGACGCGATGAACCGGGCGACGACGCACCTGATCGGTCGGCACGATTTTTCCGCTTTTCGTGCCGCCGAGTGCCAGGCCAAGTCGCCGGTCAAGGAACTGCGGCTGGCGCAGATCGAGCGGCGCGGCGATTTTCTGTTGTGTGATTTCCGTGCCGACGGTTTCCTGCACCACATGGTGCGCAACCTCATGGGCTGCCTGGTTCATATCGGTGTCGGCATGCAGTCGCCCGAATGGATGGGCGAGATTCTGCAAAGCCGCGACCGCACGCTGGCAGCGCCCACTTTCGACGCCGCCGGACTGTACCTGACCCACATCCGGTATCCTGCGCACTTTGCTTTGCCGGAAAGCTCTGAACGATGGCCGTTCGCGTAAAAATCTGCGGTATTACCCGCTTGCAGGATCTGCAGCATGCCTGTGTCGCAGGGGCGGATGCCGTGGGCTTCGTGTTCTACGAAAAAAGCCCGCGCCACGTATCGGTCGAAGCCGCCGCTGAACTGGTGCGCGCATTGCCGCCCTTCGTCCAGAGCGTGGGCCTGTTCGTCGACGCCGAGCCGGCCTTCATCGAGCGGGTGTTGCAGACCGTGTCGCTCGACCTGCTGCAATTCCACGGCAACGAGACGCCAGCCGACTGCGCTCGCTTCGGCCGACCCTATATCAAGGCGGTACGAGTGAATCGGGACACGGATTTGCTAAAATGCGCGGCTGACTTCGATGCTGCGCGCGGACTGTTGCTCGATGCCTTCGTACCGGGCGTGCCGGGCGGCACCGGGGAACGCTTCGACTGGGGCCTGATTCCGCCAGACCTGTCCAAACCGGTCATCCTGTCGGGCGGATTGACGCCCGACAATGTCGCCGAGGCGGTGCAGCGCGTGCGGCCGTGGGCGGTGGACGTGTCCTCTGGCGTCGAGGCAACAAAAGGCATCAAGGACGCGCACAAGATTGCGCAATTCATTGCGAAAGCGAAAGAAGCATCATGAAGCTCATCGATCTCCCCGATTCCCGCGGCCACTTCGGTTCCTACGGCGGCGTTTTCGTCGCCGAAACCCTGATGGCGGCGCTGGACGAACTGCGCGTCGAGTATGAGAAAGCGCGCAACGATCCCGCCTTCGTGGCCGAATTCGAGTACGAACTCAAGCACTACGTCGGACGTCCGAGCCCGGTGTATCACGCCAGGCGACTCTCCGAAGCCTACGGTGGCGCACAGATCTACCTCAAGCGCGAGGATCTCAATCACACTGGCGCGCACAAGATCAACAACACCATCGGCCAGGCGCTGCTGGCGCGCCGCATGGGCAAGAAGCGCGTGATCGCCGAAACCGGCGCTGGCCAGCACGGCGTCGCTTCGGCTACCGTTGCAGCGCGCTACGGCATGGAATGTGTGGTCTACATGGGTGCCGAGGACGTTGCCCGCCAGTCGCCCAACGTCTTCCGCATGAAACTGCTCGGCGCGACCGTGGTGCCGGTATCGTCCGGTTCGAAGACGCTGAAGGATGCGTTGAACGAGGCGATGCGCGACTGGGTGACCAACGTCGAGTCGACTTTTTACATCCTCGGCACGGCCGCCGGCCCGCATCCGTATCCCATGCTGGTACGCGACTTCCAGTGTGTGATCGGCCGCGAATGCCTGGTCCAGATGCCGGAACTCACCGGCCGCCAGCCCGATGCCGTGATCGCCTGTGTCGGCGGCGGCTCCAACGCCATCGGCATCTTCCATCCCTATATCCCGCATGAAAACGTGCGCCTGATCGGTGTCGAGGCCGGCGGCTCCGGCGTGGCCAGCGGCAAGCACGCCGCGCCGCTCACCGCCGGCACGCCCGGCGTGCTACATGGCTTCCGCAGCTATCTGATGCAGGACGAGAACGGCCAGATCATCGAGACCCATTCGGTCTCCGCCGGTCTCGACTACCCCGGCGTCGGCCCCGAACACAGCTACCTCAAGGATGTCGGCCGCGCCGAATATGTCGCGATCAACGACGACGAAGCGCTGGCCGCCTTTCACGATCTGTGCCGCTACGAAGGCATCATTCCTGCACTCGAATCCAGCCATGCCGTCGCCCATGCCAAGAAGCTTGCCCCGACCCTGGGCAAGGACCAGATCATCCTGGTCAACCTGTCCGGGCGCGGCGACAAGGACATCAACACCGTGGCCAAGGTATCTGGGATCACACTCTGAACCGGCTCCCCAATTGAATCGAATCTTCCAGAAGACCACACCATGAGCCGCATCGGCCAGACCTTTATCGCGCTGAAAGCGCACAACAGAAAAGCCCTGATTCCCTTCATTACCGCAGGCGACCCCGGCAAGGGCCTGACGGTGCCGCTGATGCACGTACTGGTGGAAGCCGGCGCCGACATCATCGAACTGGGGGTGCCGTTTTCCGATCCCATGGCCGACGGGCCGGTGATCCAGCGGGCGTCGGAGCGGGCGCTGGCGAACAAGGTCGGGCTGAAGGACGTACTGGCGATGACGGCGGAATTCCGCAAGACCAACACGACGACGCCGGTGGTGCTGATGGGCTATGCCAATCCGGTCGAGCGCATGGGTTACGAGGCCTTTGCCCAGGCGGCGAAGGCCGCCGGCGTGGATGGCGTGCTGACGGTGGATATCCCGCCGGAGGAGTCGACCGGCGTGTCGGACGTGTTCAAGGCCCACGGCCTCGACCCGATTTTCCTCTTGTCGCCGACCACGCCGGAATCGCGTGTGGAACAAGTGGCTGCCGCCGCAGGCGGTTTCATCTATTACGTCTCGCTCAAGGGCGTGACGGGGTCGGCCAATCTCGACACCGAGGAAGTCGCGCAGAAGCTGGCCATGGTGCGCAAGCATTGCAGCCTGCCGGTGGGCGTGGGTTTCGGTATCCGCGACGCGGCCACCGCCGAAGCGGTGGCCCGCATCGCCGACGCGGTGGTGGTGGGCAGCCGCATCGTGAACGAGATCGAGACTGCGCCCGAAGGCGAATGCACCAACCGCGTCAAGCACCTGGTGGCCGAACTGCGTCGCGGCGTCGACGCGGCATCGAAATAAACGGAGAAGACACATGAGCTGGTTTCAGAAAATCCTGCCGCCGAAGATCAAGCGGCGTGCACAGGCGTCGAAGAAGTCGATGCCCGAAGGCTTGTGGTCCAAGTGCCCGGCCTGCAACGAGGTGCTCTACCGTGCCGATCTGGAAAGCAACCTGGAAGTGTGCCCGAAATGCGGCCATCATCATCGCATCGGCGCGCGGCAGCGCCTGGCCCTGTTGCTGGACGCGGAGCGACAGCATGAAATCGGTGCTCATATCACACCCCTCGACCCGCTCAAATTCAAGGACAGCAAGAAATATCCCGACCGCCTGAAGGAAGCGCAGACCGGCACCTCGGAAACGGATGCTTTGGTGGTGATCGGCGGCAGCGTCAAGGCGGTGCCGGTGGTGACCGCAGCGTTCGAATTCAAGTTCATGGGGGGCTCGATGGGGTCGGTGGTCGGCGAGCGCTTCGTCATGGGGGTGGAGGCGGCGATCGAGTCGAACTCGGCCTTCGTCTGCTTCTCCGCCAGCGGTGGCGCGCGCATGCAGGAAGGTCTGTTTTCGCTGATGCAGATGGCCAAAACGTCAGCAGCGCTGACCCAGTTGTCGCGCCATCGACTGCCTTTCGTGTCGGTGCTGACTGATCCGACCATGGGTGGGGTGTCGGCGAGTTTCGCCATGCTGGGCGACCTGATCGTCGCCGAGCCCAACGCGCTGATCGGCTTTGCCGGGCCGCGCGTGATCGAGCAGACCGTGCGCGAAACCTTGCCGGAAGGCTTCCAGCGCGCCGAATTCCTGCAGGAGAAGGGTGCCATCGACCGTATCATCGATCGCCGCCAGATGCGTAGCGAGCTCGCGTCCACGCTGGCGATGATGATGGGCCGGCCGGCGCTGGCAGCCTGAATCCCGGGCTGATTGGCCACCCAGGGTCGGCGGGGACATGCCTGCATCGCGGCGATTTGTTTGATTCCTGTCTGGCATACCGTCTCGGCGTAACCTGATCGTGCAACGGCTTACTTCCCTTGATGCCTGGCTGGCGCGGCTGGAACGACTACATCCCAGTACGATCGATCTCGGTCTCGACCGGGTGCGTCGGGTCAAGGACGCGCTTGGCCTGGTTCCGGATTTTCCGCTCATCGTCGTCGGCGGTACCAACGGCAAAGGCTCTACCAGTGCGTACCTGGCCGCCATCCTCGATGCCGCCGGCTACAAGACCGGCCTCTACACCTCGCCGCATCTGCTGCGCTACAACGAACGCGTGCGGGTCGCCGGCAGGGAGGCAGGCGACGCCGAACTCATCGCTGCTTTCGAACGGGTCGACGCGGCACGCGACGACGTTTCGCTGACCTACTTCGAATTCGGCACACTGGGCGCGATGGCCCGGTTCATCGATGCTGGCATCGATGTGGCCGTTCTTGAGGTGGGCCTTGGCGGGCGGCTCGATGCCGTGAACGTATTCGATGCCGACGTCGCGGTCGTTACCAGCGTCGATCTCGACCATATGGACTACCTGGGCGACAGTCGCGAAAAAATCGGCTTCGAGAAGGCGGGTATTTATCGAGCCGGTCGTCCTGCCATTTGCATCGACCCCGCGCCGCCTGTCAGCCTGCTTGAACATGCCCGCCGTATTGGCGCCGACCTGCGGTGCGTGGACCGGGATTTTTCCGCGCAGCGCGAGGACGACCACTGGACCTATCGCAGCCTCGGTACAGGATGGACGGAGTTGCCGTTGCCCGCCATGGCTGGCGCCTGCCAGTTGCGTAACGCGTCCGGTGCGCTGGCGGCGCTGGAAGCCATACAGGATCGTTTGCCCGTGGATGTAGCGGCGATCCGCCGCGGGCTGGCGGCCACGCACGTGCCAGGCCGGTTCCAGTACATCGCTCAGGCGCCGGCGGTCATTCTGGATGTGGCGCACAATCCGGAAGCCGCGCGGGCGCTGGCGGCCACCCTGCGCAGCCAGCCGGTGGGCGGACGCACACTGGCCGTGGTGGGTATGCTGGCCGACAAGGATGCGGCAGGGGTATTTGCGTCATTGCGCGACGAAATCGATGCATGGTGGACGTGTACGCCTGCTTCGTCACGTGCGCGGGATGCCCGGGCGCTGGCTGCCGTACTGCACGGGCAGGTGGGCGAAGCACCGATACACGTTCAGCCGGATGTCGTCCGCGCACTCGCAGAGGCGCGAAGCGCGGCACGCGAAGATGATAGAATTCTTGTCTTCGGTTCGTTTTATACCGTTGCCGCCGTGCTCGACCATGCCGCCACCCAGCAGTGAAAATGACCTCAAACGCCTTGCCCGGCGCCGACTGATCGGTGCGGTGGCGTTGACCTTGCTGGCGGTGATCGCGCTGCCGCTGTTGCTGGAAGACGAGCCGCCGCCAACGAGTGCGCTATCGGTCCACATGGCCGAAGTGCCGGCGCCCGTACCCGAACAGGCGGCCGCGCCGGTGTCTGCAGCCGAGTCTGCGTCTTCTATGCCGTCGCAGCCCGCTCGGCCGCCCGAGCCCACCAAACCAGCCGAGCCCGCCAAACCGGTAGCCAGACCCGAGCCCAAACCCGAAGCCGAACCGGCCAAGCCTGAGCCGGTCAAAGCAGAACCTGCCAAACCGCAATCCAAGCCGCATCCTGTTGCTGCGCCTGTTCCCCAGAAAAAGCCTGCGGCAGCCAGCGAAATGTTCGTGGTGCAGCTTGCCGCCCTGTCCGATGGCGCCAAGGCTCGCGAACTCAAGGCGCGCGCGGCGCTGGCTGGATTGCCGACCTACACCGATACGGTTGGCAGCCTGACGCGTGTGCGTGTAGGGCCTTATCCGACGCGCGAGGCTGCGGAGGCAGCAGCAGGACGGCTGGCTGAAAACGGCATGACCGGGCAGGTGCTGGCCAAATGAACATGCTCGACCTCATCGTGGTGCTGGTGCTGGTCCTGACCGTGGTGCGCGGACTGATGCGCGGCATGGTCGACACGCTGTTTTCGCTGGTGGCCTGGGTTCTCGCCTTTGCGCTGGGCAAATGGGGCGCCTTGCTGGTGACGCCGCTTCTGCCGATTGGCATCGAGAGCCCGGGCATCCGCTATTTCGCGGGCTTTGCCGTGGTTTTTCTGGTGGTATTGATCGGCGTACTGCTGCTGGGACATGTCCTGTCTTCGCTGGTCAAGGCGGTGGGACTGGGCGGAGCCGACAAGGTGCTGGGTGGCGTGCTGGGACTGGCCAAAGGTCTGGCGATCCTGGTCGGCCTGACGCTCGCGGCCGGACTGACTTCGCTGCCGCGTACCGAGTTCTGGAAGCAGGCCAGATTGTCGGGCAGCCTGCAGGCCATGGCGCAGCGCGCCTTGCCGCTGGTGCCGGCCGACGTGGCGAAATACATTCGCTTTGAATAACTTTATGGACGGGTGCACATCATGTGCGGGGTAATCGGAGTCGTTTCCAATTCGGCGGCCAATCAGCTTTTGTATGACGGACTGATGGTGTTGCAGCATCGCGGCCAGGACGCGGCAGGCATCGTGACGGCGGAGGAAAGCCGTTTTCACATGCACAAGGGGCAGGGGCTGGCGCGCGATGTCTTCCGCACGCGCGACATGCGTAACCTGCTGGGCGACATGGGGGTGGCGCACGTACGCTATCCCACCGCCGGAAGCGCGTCGTCGTCGGCCGAGTCGCAGCCGTTCTACGTGAATTCGCCCTACGGCATCGTGCTGGGGCACAACGGCAACCTTACCAACACCCACGAACTCAAGGAATCGCTGTTCCGTTCCGACCTGCGTCACGTCAACACCAACTCGGATTCCGAGGTGCTGCTGAATGTGCTGGCGCATGAACTGCAGGTACGTGCTTCCGGGCGGCAATTGAATCTGGACACGATCTTCGGTGCCGTGTCGGGCGTGCATGCGCGCTGCAAGGGCGCCTATGCCGTGACAGCCTTCATCGCCGGCTACGGCCTGCTGGCTTTCCGCGATCCCTACGGTATCCGGCCGCTGGTGATCGGGGTCAACGATCAGGTCACGCCGCACGAATACATCGTCGCGTCGGAGAGTGTGGCGATCGATACGCTGGGCTTCCGGCTGCTGCGCGACGTGGCCCCTGGCGAAGCGGTGTTCATCGATTACCAGCGCAAGCTGCACAGCCGCCAGTGCAGCGACAAGGCGGTGCTCAATCCCTGCATTTTCGAGTATGTGTATCTCGCCCGCCCCGACTCGGTGATGGACGGCGTTTCGGTCTACAGCACGCGCCTGGCCATGGGAGAATCGCTAGCCGAAAAGATCAAGCGCGAATTCTCCCACCTGAAGATTGACGTGGTCATCCCGATTCCCGACACCAGCCGGCCCTCGGCGCTGCAACTGGCGAATCATCTCAACGTGCCGTACCGTGAAGGCTTCATCAAGAACCGTTACATCGGCCGCACCTTCATCATGCCGGGGCAGGCGCTGCGCAAGAAGTCGGTGCGGCAGAAGCTCAACGCCATCGGCGAGGAGTTCAAAGGCAGGAACGTGCTGCTGGTCGACGATTCCATCGTGCGTGGCACCACCAGCCGCGAGATCGTGCAGATGGCGCGCGATGCCGGCGCCACCAAGGTGTACTTTGCCTCGGCCTCGCCGCCGGTGCGTTACTCCAACGTGTACGGCATCGACATGCCGACGCGCAACGAACTGATCGCCAATGGCCGCAGCGACGAGGAAATTGCGCGCGAAATCGGCTGCGATGCGCTGATCTACCAGGATATCGATGCCATGGTTGCGGCAGTCAGGGCGGGCAATCCGGCGATCCCCGATTTCGATACCTCATGCTTCGACGGCCGCTACATCACGGGCGACGTCACGCCGGAATACCTGAATTACGTCGAAGCGGTGCGCAACGGTGAAACACCGCCGCCTTCGGCCCTGTCGACACAGCAACTCGACCTTAACCTGGCGACGAATAATGGTTGACCGTATCCGGCACCGGGCGTAAATTGTTCCCGGCGCCGATTTGAACTTCAGCTTGCGGGCGCTTGATAAATTCGGCTAAAGCGTCGCTAGGGAAACCCCGAACCGCGCGGCCGTTCGGGGTTTTTTTATTTTGGGACCAGACATGAACAACGACGAATACGACATCGAGACGCTGGCCGTGCGTGCCGGCACCGTGCGCAGCCAGTTCAACGAACACTCGGAGGCGATGTTCCTCACCTCCAGCTTCATGTTCGGCAGCGCAGCGGAAGCGGCGGCGCGCTTCAAGGGCGAGCAGCCCGGCCCGATCTACGCGCGCTTCACCAACCCCACCGTCAACATGATGGAGACGCGGCTGGCCGCGCTGGAGGGGGCCGAACGCTGCGTGGCGTTCGCGTCGGGCATGGCCGCGATCCTCGCCACCGTGATGGGTCTGATGAAGGCGGGCGAGCACGTCGTCGCGTCGCGCTCGATCTTCGGTTCGACGGTGCAACTGTTCTCCAACATCCTCGGCCGCTTCGGCATCGAGACGACCTATGTGTCGCCGACCGACCCGGCGGAGTGGCGTGCGGCGGTCAAGCCCAACACGAAGCTGTTCTTCGTCGAGTCGCCTTCGAATCCGCTCACCGAGGTCAGCGACATCCGTGCACTGGCCGACATCGCCCACGCGGCCGGCGCATGGCTCGCGGTCGACAACTGCTTCTGCTCGCCGGCGCTGCAGAAGCCGCTCGAACTCGGCGCCGACATCATCATCCATTCCGCCACCAAGTATCTCGACGGGCAAGGGAGAGTGCTCGGCGGCGCCGTGCTGGGCAGCCAGGCGCTGATGGAAGGCGTCTACACCTTCCTGCGTACCGCCGGGCCGACGCTCTCCGCGTTCAACGCCTGGGTGATCCTGAAGGGCATGGAGACGCTCTCGCTGCGCATGGAGGCGCATTCGAAGAATGCCCTGGCGCTGGCGCGCTGGCTGGAAGCCCGGCCGGAAGTGGCGCGTGTGTGGTATCCCGGCCTGCCCTCGCACCCGCAGCATGAACTGGCGATGGCGCAGCAGAAAACCGGCGGCGGGATCGTGTCGTTCGAGCTCAAGGGCGGCAAGGATGCCGCCTGGAAGCTGATCGACGCGACGAAGCTGCTGTCGATCACCGCCAACCTGGGCGACACCAAGACCACCATCACCCATCCGGCCACCACCACCCACAGCCGCATGACGCCGGAGCAGCGCGCTGCGGCCGGCATCGGCGACGGGCTGGTGCGCATCGCGGCGGGGCTGGAGTCGGTGGCCGACATCCAGGCCGATCTGGCACGCGGGCTGGTATGAGGAAAGCGCTGATCGGCCTGCTAGTGCTGTGCGCAGGGACTGCGCGCGCGGCCGACATGACGGTGCTGCGCTATGTCGACCAGGATCCGGGGGGGCCGCCTTATGTGACGCGCATCCTGGTAACCCCCGCTTTCATGCGCATGGACAGCGGCGAGGACACGGGCGATTTCACCCTGCTGGACCGCAAGAAGCGGGTGGTCATCAACATCATGCGCGACAGCCGGCTGGCGATGGTGTTTGCGCCCGGCGCGCTGCCGCCGAAGCCCGTCGGCTGGAAGCCCGGACTGGTTGCGGACAGGGTCGAGCGCGGCGGCAGGCATTTCACGCTTACCGTGAAGGGCGTCGTCTGCAGCGAAGGCATCGCCGCCCGGCACGCCCTGGATGCGGCGCGTGCGATGGCCGAGCAGAAGTCCATTCTGGCTGCGACCCAGTACCGCGTGTGGAAGGCATCGCCGCCGGAGCTGCAGCACGACTGCGATCTGGCGAATCAGGTGTGGAACGCGGGCGACACGCTCACGCTCGGTCTGCCGCTGGAGGAGCGCGAGTTCACCGGCCGGACCCGGACATTCGAGAGCGAAACCCGGCAGCCGGCGAATCCCGAACTGTTCCGCGTGCCGGAGGGCCTGGCGCAGGTCAATGCGCCTTCATAAGACATAGCGCAGGTCAATGCGCCCTCATAAGGGACAGCGCAGGTCAGCGTGCCGTCACAGGTCCCCGACCCTGAGCGCGCAGCCCGCGGCGTCGCATACCACATAGCCCCAGCGGGCATACCAGTCCGGCACCACCCAGCGCTCGCATTCGCGGCCGTCGACCTGATGGGCGTGCTGCGCGGGGCGATGGGTATGGCCGTGGATCAGGCGGCCGGTCCGGTGTTCGCGCATCACACGTACCACTTCCGCCTCATTCACATCCATGATCTCGGCCGCCTTGTGCGCCTTGGCCGCTTCGCTGCCCGCCCGTGCCTGGCGTGCCATGCGTTGACGCAACATCCGCGGCAGGCGGCGCAACAGTGCGCGCGTCAGCGGATGACGGACCCGGCGGCGGAAATCCTGGTAGGCCGTGTCGTCGATGCACAGGGTATCGCCGTGCATCAGCAGCGTCGGCATCCCATACAGGTCGATCTGGGTCGGGTCGGCGAGCAGCGTCATGCCGGAGCGTGCGGCGTAGCGCCCGGCCAGCATGAAGTCGCGGTTGCCGTGCATGAAGTACACCGGCGTGCCGGCAGCGACCAGCGCCGCGAGCCGCTGCGCCGTGTCGTTTGCCACCGCTTCGCCGTGGTCGTCGCCGATCCAGGCCTCGAACAGGTCGCCCAGGATGTAGAGCGCGTCCGCACCGGCAACCTCGTCCTGCAGGAAGCGAAAAAAACGCCCGGTGGCAGCCGGGCGTTCGTCGGTGAGGTGCAGGTCGGCAACGAAATAGGTGCGGCCTGCGCCTGGTTTTGAGGTCAGGCTCACCGGCCGGTCAGGCGATTTCGGCCTTCGTGATCACCACGTCCTCCAGCGGCACGTCCTGGTGCCCGGCGCGGTTGCCGGTCTTCACCTTCTTGATCGCGTCGACCACGTCCATGCCCTCGACCACCTTGCCGAACACGGCGTAGCCGTAACCCTGCGGGGTGGGCGCGGTGAAGTTGAGGAAGCTGTTGTTGGCGACATTGATGAAGAACTGCGCCGTGGCCGAATTGGGATTGGGCGTACGTGCCATGGCAATGGTGTAGGCCTCGTTCTTGAGGCCATTGGAGGCTTCATTCTCGATCGCGTCGCGGGTGGGTTTCTGCGTCATGCCGGGTTCGAAGCCGCCGCCCTGGATCATGAAGCCGTCGATCACGCGATGGAAGATCGTGCCGTCGAAAAAGCCGTCACGCACGTATTGCAGGAAGTTTTCCACCGTCTTCGGAGCCTTTTCGGCGTCGAGTTCGAGGGTGATGATGCCGTGATTCGTATGCAGCTTGACCATGTGGAGTCCTATGGAAAATTTACAGGGATGAGTGGGCTCGAGGCCGCGTTGCAGGCACCGCGAGGGCTGCCTTTATTATTTTTTTGTCGGTTGGGCGGAACCCGACACGGGTTTGCCCGCCGATTTGGTTGCCTGACCACCGAGCATGTTCTGGATCAGCTTGAGCCTCGTTTGTGCAGCCTGGTTGCTATTGTCCAGTGCCAGAACCTTGCCATACTCGATCGCCGCCATTTTGGCATAAATGTCACCGAGGTTCTCGTGCGCGGTGGCGTAGTCGGGATGGGTTCGAATGGCCATTTCGAGGGCATTCCGGGCCAGTTCGTAGCGGCCCTGCGAAGCATAGAGCACGGCCAGATTGTTGTAGGGTTCGGGCAGTTCGGGATAATTTTCGGTCAGGCCCTTGAACACGTCGATGGCATCGTTGGTCTTGCCCAGGTCGCCGAGGATCAGGCCTTTCAGGAACAGGGCTTGCGCATCTTTCGGCTTGTTGGCCAGATAACGGTTGGCCCGGTCGAGCGCGGCGGGCAACTCGCCCTTGCGGAACTGCAGGTTGATGTCCTGGATTTCGTCGGCCCGCACGGGGAGGCTGGCGAGCATCACGCAGGCAATAACAGCGGCAAGGAAACGTGACAAAGCCATGTGATATGCTCGGATCATCTTTGGAAGCCGGCATTCTAACAACATCGACCCCGCTAAGACAGTCGGTGCGCCGCCCCGGACCGCCCCCTGACATTTCGCCCCAGGCCTGTTTGCACCATGCTGCACATTACCAATTCCCTCACGCGCACCAAGGAAGAGTTCGTCCCGCTCACGCCAGGCGTCGTCCGCATGTACGTCTGCGGCATGACGGTATACGACTTGTGCCATCTGGGCCATGCACGGGTGTTCGTGGTGTTCGACATGGTGACGCGCTGGCTGCGCGCCAGCGGCTACCGGGTCGAATACGTCCGCAACATCACCGACATCGACGACAAGATCATCAAGCGCGCGCATGACAATGGCGAAACGCCGGCCGAACTGACCGGGCGCTTCATTGCCGCGATGCACGAGGACGAGCGTGCACTGGGCGTGCTGCCGCCAGACCACGAACCGCGCGCCACCGAGTATGTGGCGCAGATGCTGGCGCTCATCGGACAACTGGTCCGCAATGGCCTGGCTTACCCGGCGCCCAACGGCGACGTGTACTATAGCGTGCGTGCCTTTCCGGCATACGGGCGGCTATCCGGGAAAAGCCTCGATGAATTGCGCGCGGGCGAGCGCGTGGACATCGATCCCAACAAGCGCGATCCGATGGATTTCGTGTTGTGGAAAGCCGCCAAGCCCGGCGAGCCGGCATGGGAATCGCCATGGGGACCGGGGCGTCCCGGCTGGCACATCGAATGCTCGGCGATGAGCGCAGAGTTGCTCGGCCAGCATTTCGACATCCACGGGGGCGGCCAGGACCTGCAGTTTCCCCACCACGAAAACGAGATCGCCCAATCCGAGGGTGCCCATGGCTGTACCTTCGTCAACTACTGGCTGCATAACGGCTTTGTCCGCGTGGACAACGAGAAGATGTCGAAGTCGCTCGGCAATTTCTTCACCATCCGCGAAGTGCTGGCGAAATACGATGCCGAGGTGGTGCGCTTTTTCATCCTGCGAGCCCATTACCGCAGCCCGTTGAACTACTCGGATGCGCACCTCGATGACGCCAAGGGTGCGCTGACGCGGTTGTACACTGCGCTGAAGAACGCACCTGTCAATATGGCCGCCCCAGACTGGACGCAGCCGGCCGCCCAGCGTTTCAAGGCGGCGATGGACGACGATTTCAATACCCCGGAGGCGCTTGCCGTCCTGTTCGAACTGGCCGGCGAGGCCAACCGCGGCGATATCGCCGCCGCGACGGCGCTGCGCAGCCTGGGCGCGGTGCTCGGCCTGCTGCAACGCGAGGCCGCGGATTTTCTGCAGGCCGGGAGCGCGACCACCGGCTTGTCCGAAGCCGAGATCGAAGCGTTGATCGCAGCGCGTCAGGCGGCGCGCAAGGCGAAGGATTTTGCCGAGTCCGACCGTATTCGAGATACGTTGGCGGCGGCCGGCATCGTGCTGGAGGACGGCGCCGGCGGGACCGCCTGGCGCCGTGCCTGAACGGCCTGGCGCGGGCGGGGTGGCAGTGTGTACCGCCACGGCAGGATAATGGCCGCATGACATCCCGTGCTCTCGTCTTGGTAGGCGCCATGAATTGGGACAGGCCCGATTGGCGCGGCAGCTTCTATCCGGAAGACCTGCCGGATGATTGGATGTTGTCTTATTACAACACGCAATTCCAAGCGGTCTACCTGCCGGCGGCTATGTGGCAGACCGCATCGGATGCGATCTGGGCCCAATGGTTGGGCGATACTCAGGACGGATTTTGTTTCGTGCTCGAGCCGGGCGACGCCGGGACGGTTCCACCGGTTTCGCCCCGCGTCCTGCTGGCGACGTCCGCATGGACGGCGGCGCATGTCTGGTGGCTGGACTCGGCACCAGACATGCGCGCGCTGGCGCAGCGCATTACGCAACAAGCGACAACCGGCGAGTCGCTCTTCGTCTTCAGCCAGAGTGGCGACCTCGTGCAACTGGAGCGGGTGAATAACCTGAAGCAGGTCATGGGTTATTGAACAGGCGGGAAAACGCCTGCCAATGGCGGCGGAGGGCCTAGCTTCGGTAGAATGCGGCCTCAACTAAAAAACAGGCCCGATTTCTTGCAAAACGACATTCTGGTCGAGATCGAAGATGCTGTATTTGGCTATGGCGCCCGGCCGGTTTTGAAGGGCATCAACCTGACCGCCAAACGGGGGCAGGTCGTGGCCATCATGGGCAGCAGCGGTTGCGGCAAAACCACCCTCCTGCGTCTGATCGGCGGCCAGATCAAAGCCGGCCAGGGCACGGTGCGTGTGGCGGGCGAGTCGCTGGGTGAGCTCGACCGGGCCGGCCTCTACCGGGTGCGTCGCAAGATGGGCATGCTGTTTCAGTTTGGCGCGCTGTTCACCGACATGTCGGTGTTCGACAATGTGGCTTTCCAGCTGCGCGAGCACACCGACCTGCCGGACGACGTCATCCGCGACCTGGTACTGATGAAGCTGCATGCCGTCGGTTTGCGTGGTGCCGCCCACCTGATGCCCGCCGAACTCTCCGGCGGGATGGCGCGGCGCGTGGCGCTGGCCCGTGCGATTGCACTGGAGCCCTCGCTGGTGATGTACGACGAGCCGTTTGCCGGCCTTGATCCCATTTCACTGGGCGTGACCGGCAACCTGATCCGGCGCCTGACCGACACCTTGGGGCTGACTTCGTTGGTGGTTACGCACGACGTGCAGGAATCGCTGAAAATCGTCGACTATGTCTATTTCGTCTCCGAAGGCGTGATCGTGGCAGAGGGCACGGCAGCGGAGATCCGGGCGTCCGGACTCCCCTATGTGCATCAGTTCGTGCATGGCGAGTCCGACGGGCCGGTGCCGTTCCACTATCCGGCGCCGCCCTACGTCGACGACCTTAGGTTGGGAGCGCAGAGTGCTTAAGCAGGCTATCGAAAATCTGGGCAATCACACCATACAGGGCGTCTGGCGCATCGGCTTCGCCAGTCGTTTCTTCCTGTCGATGCTGCTGCATTCGGGAACCGCGTTTCGCCGCTTTGGCTTGACCATCCGCGAGATGTATTTCACCGGCGTGCTCTCGCTCATCATCATCCTGGTGTCGGGCTTGTTTGTCGGCATGGTGCTCGGCCTGCAGGGCTATGAAACCCTGCAGCGCTACGGCTCGGAGTCGGCACTGGGCACGCTGGTGGCGCTGTCCCTGGTGCGCGAGCTGGGGCCGGTGCTGGCCGGGCTGCTGTTCGCCAGCCGCGCGGGGTCGGCCATCACTGCGGAAATCGGCCTGATGAAGGCAACCGAACAGTTGTCGGCGATGGAAATGATGGCCGTCGATCCGATCGCCCGCGTGGTGGCACCGCGTTTCTGGGCGGGGGTGATTTCGATGCCGCTGCTGGCGGCGTTGTTCTCGGCCATGGGCGTGCTGGGCGGCTATCTGGTCGGTGTGAAGCTGATCGGCGTGGACGAAGGATCGTTCTGGTCGCAGATGCAGGGGGCCGTCGATTTCGAGCAGGACATCCTGAACGGCGTCATCAAGAGTGTCGTGTTCGGTATTGCCGTCACCACCATCGCGCTGTTCGAGGGCTATGATGCGCCGCCTACCGCCGAAGGCGTGTCGGGCGCCACCACGCGCACCGTCGTGACCTCCAGCCTGGTCGTGCTGGCACTGGATTTTATCTTGACCGCATTCATGTTCCGGGGACTCAATTAAATGAACAGGACCGTACTCGATTTCTGGGTGGGATTATTCGTCATCGCGGGCATCGGCGCGTTGCTGTTCCTGGCGCTCAAGGTTGGCAGCATGAGTACCGTAAATTCTGCAGACAGCTATGAAGTCATTGCCGACTTCCAGAACATCGGCGGCCTCAAACCTCGTGCACCAGTCAAAAGCGCGGGAGTGGTCGTGGGCAGGGTGGCGGATATCCGCTTCGACAATGAAAAATACGAAGCTGCCGTCACGCTTCGCCTGGACAAGCGCTATGCTTTCCCTAAGGATACCTCAGCGGCCATCATGACTTCGGGCCTGCTGGGCGAGCAATATGTCGGGCTGGAAGCCGGCGGCGACAGCCAGAAACTGAAAGACAAGGATCGGATCCTGATCACGCAGGACGCGGTGGTGCTGGAAAATCTGATCGGCCAATTTTTATACGGTAAGGCTCAAGAAGGGGCGCCAAAATGACACGCAACACTCTGACCCGCACACTCCTGGCAGCTGGCATGCTGCTGACCGCTCTGCCTGGCGAGGCCGAGACCATCAACTTGCAGCAGGCTGTGGAAATGAGTCTGGCAGCCGATCCACGCATCAAGGAACGCGAGCAGGTAGTCGAAGCCGCACGCGGCATGGTGCAGGAGGTTCAAGGGAATGCCGGCTGGCGGCTCAGCGCCAATGCATTCGTCGGGCTGGCACCGCAAGTCGAAGGCGGGTTTTATCAGGGCGGGAGCTTTAGCGGGACCGTGCCGCGCACCGATGGAGACGAATTCCATGGCTTGTCCGACTGGACGCACCTCGATTTCGCGCTGATCAAGCCGCTCTTCACCTTCGGCAAGATCGAACATTACGGCGAGGCCGCGCAGGGGAATGTCGACCTCAAGCAGGGCGAACTCCGGCAAACGCGTACCAATACGGTGTACGACACCAAGCGTGCCTATTTCGGCTATCTGACCGCGCGCGATACCCGGGTTTTTCTGGAAGACATGCAGGACCGGCTGAACCAGTCCATCGAGTCGGTTCAACGTAATCTCAAGAAGGAAAACGGTGAGTCCAAGCAGTCCGATCTGTATGCGTTGCAGACCGCGAAAGGCTTGCTTTCGAAGTATGTGAATCAGGCACGTGCCGTCGAGAAAATCAGCCTGGACGGCTTGAAAGTGTTGACCGGCGTGGGCCTGAAGGAAGACCTGACCGTGGCGGATGAGCGCATCGCGCCGGTACCCTTCCCGCAGATCGATCTGGCCGAATTCCAGGCGCGCGCCCTGCAGGACCGTCCGGAAATGCAGCAGCTCGAAGCCGGATTGCGCGCCCGTCGTGCTCTGGTGGCGGCCAAGAAGGCGGATCGCATGCCGGATGTATACGCAGGTGTGATCGGGCAGTTCAACTACGCTTCGCAGCGTGATCGTCTGGATAATCCCTACATCAACGACCCCTTCAATGGGGGCGGCCTCACGCCGGTGGTGGGCGTGAAGTGGGATACGATCTTCGGAGCCGCCAATGCGCGCGTCAATCAGGCCCAGGCCGAGCTGGAAGCGCTCAACCACAAGAAGGCGTTTGCGGTGGCGGGTATTCCGTTCGAAGTGGGCGAAGCCTATATCAACGCCCAGGCCAACTTCAATGCGCAACGCGAACTGAGCGACGGTGCCACGGCCGCGCGGCGCTGGATGGTGGCGTCGCTGGCCGATTTGTCAGCCGGGCTGGAAAGTGCCGACAAAGTGGCCGACGCGATCAAGAGCTATGTCCTGGTGCAGACGGAATATCTGCGTACGGTGAACGACTACAACATGAATGTGGCGCAATTGGCGCGCCTGACGGGTGAACTCAAGTAACGCGATCGCGTCTACTTCATAACCGATTTCCCGTATATCCATTAAATTCGAATAGGACATAGTTATGTTGCGCACGTTTTTTCTGCTTCTGGCGCTGGTGTCGGGATTCAGCACCCCGGTGCTGGCCGCAGATACGCCGCCCGATGTGCTGGCGCGCAGCACCACGCAGGAAGTGCTTGCCATCCTGAAGCAGGACAAGGAGATCCAGAGCGGCAACCTGAACAAGGTGTACCAGCTGGTCGAAGCCAAGATCCTGCCCAATTTCGACTTCAATCGCATGACCCAGCTGGCCGTCGGCAAGCACTGGCCGCGCGCCACTGCCAACCAGAAGCAGGCGCTGGTGACCGAATTCCGTAATCTGCTGGTGCGGACGTATTCCAGCTCGCTGACGGCCTTCACCAACCAGACAGTCGAATTCAGGCCGCTGACGATGAAGCCGGACGATACCGACGTGACCGTGCATTCTGAAATCCGCCAGCCCGGCGGGCAACCGATTCCCATCGACTACAGCATGTACAAGACCAGCTTCGGCTGGAAAGTCTACGATGTGTCGATCGATGGGGTCAGTCTGGTCACCAATTACCGCGCTTCCTTTGCCAGCACCATCCGTCAGAGCGGGATTGATGGCCTGATCAAGACCCTGGCCGACAAGTCCGCACGCAGCGCGCCCCAGCCGGCGCCGCGTTCCGGCTCGTGATCGCATGCGACGACACATGCTGTCGTATCGCCGGTGCGGTGACGGTCGACAGTGTGGGCGGCCTGCTGCGCGAATTGCAGCCCCAGCTTGCGCGCGGGGTTGAAACCCTGGATTTCAGCGAGGTCGAGACTGCCGATTCGGCCGCGCTCGCGCTCATGTTCAGCGCCATGCGGCAGGCCCGCCAGGCGAACCGTACGCTGACCTGCACCGGCCTGCCGCCCAGTTTCACCACATTGGCGGAGCTGTATGGCGTATCGGATCTGCTGCCGACATGAGCCAGGCGACGCCCGCCATCCACGTCGACGATCTGCGTAAGCGTTTCCGCACCACCCAGGCCTTGGACGGCGTGTCGCTCGACATCCAGCCGGGCGAGTTCTTCGGCCTGCTGGGCCCCAACGGCGCCGGCAAGACGACGCTGATATCCATCCTCGCCGGGCTCACCCGTGCCGATTCCGGCCAGGCCGCCATCATGGGCCACGACGTGGTGCGCGATTATCGCCAGGCGCGCCGGGCGCTCGGGGTGGTGCCGCAGGAACTGGTCTACGATCCCTTCTTCAATGTGCGCGAAACCCTGCGCATCCAGTCCGGCTACTTCGGACTCAAGCACAACGACGGCTGGATCGACGAGATCATGCATCATCTCGATCTTGCCCAGCATGCCGACAAGAACACGCAAAACCTGTCGGGCGGCATGAAGCGACGCCTGCTGGTGGCGCAGGCGCTGGTGCACAAGCCGCCGGTCATCGTGCTCGACGAGCCGACCGCCGGGGTCGACGTCGACCTGCGCCGCTCGCTGTGGGAATTCGTCAGCCGCCTCAACCGCGAAGGGCATACCATCCTCCTGACCACGCATTACCTGGAAGAGGCCGAGGCATTGTGCGGCCGTATTGCGATGCTGAAGAGCGGCCGGATCGTCGCCTGCGATACCACGCGCAACCTGCTGCAATTGACCAACGAGCATTGCGCGCAACTGCGGCTGGACGGGAACGACGTGCCAGTCGCCTGGCAGGATCGCCTGCTGCGCGATGCGGAGGGCGGCTGGCGCGTCAATTTCAGCGAGTACCGTGAACTGGAAACCCTGCTGGCCGACCTGCGCGGCGCGGGGGTGCGCGTGACCGAAATGCACTTGCAGGAACCCGATCTGGAGGATGTCTTCACGGACATCATGAAGCGCACATGAGCGGATTCTCGGCGCTGTTTTACAAGGAACTGCTGCGCTTCTGGAAAGTGGTGGTGCAGACCGTGGTCGCCCCGGTGGTGACGGCGCTGCTGTATCTCCTGATCTTCTCGCATGTTCTTGAAGCGCACATCGAGGTCTATCCCGGCGTTTCGTACACCAGCTTCCTGGTGCCGGGGCTGGTCATGATGAGCATGCTGCAGAATGCCTTCTCCAACAGCTCGTCCAGCCTCATCCAGTCGAAGATGCAGGGCAATATCGTGTTCGTGCTGCTGCCGCCGCTGTCGTATCTGGAATTCTTCCTGGCCTATCTCGGTGCGGCGATCCTGCGCGGGCTGATCGTCGGGCTCGGCGTATGGGTCGTGACCCTGTGGTATGCGCCATTTCAACTGCCGCATCCGGTTTGGCTGTTGGCGTACGCGCTGCTGGCCTGTGCCATCATGGCTGCGGTCGGCATCGTGGCGGGTATCTGGGCGGAGAAATACGACCAACTGGCGGCGTTCCAGAATTTCCTCATCCTGCCGCTCACCTTCCTGTCCGGCGTGTTCTATTCGATCCACTCGCTGCCGCCCTTCTGGCAGGCCGTGTCGCGCGTGAATCCCGTGTTCTACCTGATCGACGGCTTCCGCTATGCGTTTGTTGGCCAATCCGACACCGATCCCGGGCTCGGCCTGCTGGTCGCCGGGGCCTGCTTTGTGGCAATATCCGCCCTCACTCTGATGCTGCTGAAGAGCGGCTACAAACTCAGACATTAGGTTGAGCAAGATATAGCGAGGCAAGCAGCATGGTTACTCCCGACGACATCAAAGGCTGGATCACCGAGAAACTGCCGTGCGACCACATCGAACTGGACGGCGACGGCCAGCATTTCCAGGCGGTCATCGTCAGCCCGGCCTTCAGCGGCAAGAACATGATCCAGCAGCACCGGCTGGTCTATGATGCGCTGGGCACCCGCATGCACGCGCAGATCCATGCGCTGTCGATGAAGACCTACACTCCCGAAGACTGGGCCGCCCGCTGAATGGATGCGCTGCTGATTCACGGCGGCAACCCGCTTGCCGGTGAGGTACGCATTTCCGGCGCCAAGAATGCCGCGCTGCCGATCCTGACGGCGAGTTTGCTGACCGCCGACCCCTTGCGGCTCGGCAACGTGCCGCACCTCAAGGACATCAGCACCATGCTGGCGCTGCTCGGCCACATGGGCGTGCGCGTCACCCTGGACGACAAGAACCACGTCACCCTGTCCGGCGAATCGATCCCGCACAAGGAAGCGCCCTATGAAATGGTGAAAACCATGCGTGCCGCCATCCTGGTGCTGGGACCGACGCTGGCACGCTTCGGCGAGGCACGCGTCTCCTTGCCCGGCGGCTGCGCCATCGGCTCGCGCCCGGTCGATCTGCACATCAAGGGCCTGCAGGCGATGGGCGCCGACATCAACATCGAGCACGGCTACATTCACGCCCGTTGCAAGCGTCTGCAGGGCGCCCGCATCCTGATGGACGTGGTGACCGTGACCGGCACCGAGAACCTGATGATGGCCGCTGCACTGGCCGAGGGCACGACGGTGCTGGAAAACGCCGCGCGCGAACCCGAGGTGGTTGATCTGGCGCGCTGCCTGACGGCGATGGGCGCCAGGATCGAGGGGGCGGGCAGTGACATCATCACCATCGAGGGCGTCGACCGGCTGCACGGCGCCGAGTATGCCGTCATGGCCGACCGCATCGAGACCGGCACTTTCCTGGTGGCCGCCGCGGTGACGGGTGGGCGCGTGCGTGCCACGCACGCCCAGCCCGATACGCTGGAAGCGGTGATAAGCAAACTGCGTGAGGCTGGGGCTCAGGTAAGCGTTGGCGAGGACTGGATCGAAATCGACTCCGATGGCAAGCTGAAGGCAGTCGACGTGCGCACCGCGCCGCACCCAGCCTTTCCCACCGACATGCAGGCGCAGTTCATGGCGATGAATGCCGTCTCCGAAGGCGCAGCCAGCGTCACCGAAACCATCTTCGAGAACCGCTTCATGCACGTGCAGGAATTGCGCCGCCTCGGTGCCAACATCGAGGTATCCGGCCACACGGCGCTGGTGCGCGGGGTGCCGCGACTCGATGGCGCCATCGTCATGGCGACCGACCTGCGCGCCTCGGCCTGCCTGGTACTGGCCGGACTGGTGGCGGCGGGCGAGACTACCATCGAACGCATCTACCACCTTGACCGTGGCTACGAACGTATCGAGGAAAAACTCACCCAATTGGGCGCGCGCATCAAGCGCGTGCACTGAAGACAGATATTGAACATGAGCAACACCGGCATCACGCTGGCCCTGTCCAAAGGCCGCATCTTCGAAGAAACGCTGCCACTGCTGGCGGCGGCCGGCATCACGCCGACCGAGAACCCCGAGTCCTCGCGCAAGCTCATCATCGGCACCAACCGCGCCGACGTCCGCCTCATCATCGTGCGTGCCAGCGACGTCCCGACCTATGTGCAATACGGCGCCGCCGACCTCGGCATCGCCGGCAAGGACGTGCTGAACGAGCACGGCGGCAACGGCCTGTATCAGCCGCTCGATCTGCAGATCGCACGCTGCCGCATGATGGTCGCGGTACGCGAAGGCTACGACTATGCCGGAATGGTGAAGCAGGGCGCACGCATCCGCGTCGCGACCAAGTACGTCAATGCGGCACGCGACCATTTCTCCAGCAAAGGCGTGCATATCGACCTCATCAAGCTCTACGGCTCGATGGAGCTGGCGCCGCTGGTCGGACTGTCCGACGTCATCGTCGATCTCGTTTCCACCGGCGGTACGCTCAAGGCCAACGGCCTGGTTGCGGTCGAGCACATCAGCGACATCAGTTCGCGTCTGGTGGTGAACCAGGCCGCGCTCAAGCTCAAGCGGAACCTGATCCAGCCGGTGATCGATGCGTTCGCTTCGGCTGTCACCGCCGGCAGCGCGCGTTAAGGCGTTCCGCACGCCGTGACGATCGAATACCGCCGCACGGCAGGGAATTAGCATGTGCGGGATCGCAGGCGTCGTTTCAGCCAACCCGATCGAGGCGGCCCTGCTCGACGACATGGCGCGGCGACTCGCCCATCGCGGACCGGACGGGCAGGGTAGGCATGTGGCGGGCAATGTCGGCCTGTTGCATACGCGGCTAGCCATCATCGACCTGGAGGGCGGCGCGCAGCCGCTCTACAACGAGGACCGCAGCCTCGTCCTGGTCGCCAACGGCGAGATCTACAACTACCGCGAATTGCGTTCCGAGCTGGAAACGCTCGGCCACCGCTTCGCCACGCATTCCGACTGCGAAACCATCCTACACGGCTACGAGGCCTGGGGGATCGCTTTCCTCGACCGCCTGCAGGGCATGTTTGCCTTTGCGCTCCACGATGTGCAGCGTGGAGAACTGATCCTGGCGCGCGACCGGCTGGGCATCAAGCCGCTTTATTACTGCCACGACAGCCGGGGGCTGGCGTTTGCATCCGAGATCAAGGCACTGCTGCCCTGGTTGGGGAAGCCCGAGGTCGATCCGCAGGGTCTTGCCCAACTCCTGCAGTCCAATTTCACCTGCGCGCCGCGGACGCTGCTGCAGGACGTGGCGAAATTGCCACCCGCGCATCGGGCCCGGATCGATACCCGTACGCTGACGATCGAATTGCATGCCTACTGGTCGCCGCTACAGGTCACCCCGCTCGATCTTGGCCTGAACGATGCGCTGGAACGTTTCGACGTTTTGATGCAGAACGTGATGGACATCCACATGCGTGCCGACGTCCCGCTAGGTCTGTTCCTCTCGGGGGGCGTCGATTCTTCCTTGCTGGCCGCCCTGCTGGCGCAGCGGGTCAACGAGCCCCTGCGTACGTTCTCGGTAGGCTTCCCCGGTAGTTCGGTGCACAACGAGCTTGACGCGGCACGGCGTGTCGCCGAGCAGTTCCATACCCGCCACAGCGTATTCGAAGTCGATGCCGACGACATGCTGAACTGCCTGCCGCGCAGCGTGTGGGCGGCCGACGACCTCACTGCGGACTATGCCAATTTGCCGGTGTCGATGCTGGCCGAACAAGCCGGCGCAGAACTGAAAGTGGTGTTTTCCGGCGAAGGCGGGGACGAAGTGTTCGCGGGCTACGGGCGTTATCGTTCACCCTGGATCAAGCGGGCCTGGGCGGCGATGCGTGTCCCCGGCAGCGGCGGCTTCCGCAGCAAGGGCGTCTTCGACGGCACCCGCGCTGCATTGTTCAGCCCGCGGCTGGCCGAAGCCTTGCCCGGCTGGCGGCAGCCATTCCAGCAGGCGTGGCAGCGCACCCCGCGGCAGTGGACACGGTTGCAGCGCATGCAATGCGTGGATCTGGAAACCTGGCTGCCGGACGACCTGCTGACCAAGGCCGACCGCATGCTGATGGCCTGGGGCATCGAAGGCCGTGTGCCGTTCCTCGACCACCGTGTGGTCGAATTCGGGCTGGCGTTGCCGGACGCTTACAAGATCGAGGGGCGCACCGGCAAGCGCTTCCTGCGGCTGTGGGGCGAGCGCTATCTGCCGCGCGAGCATCTATGGACGCGCAAGAAAGGCTTTACCGTGCCGGTAAACGACTGGCTATGTGGTGAACGTCTGCAGATGCTGCTGAAAGTCCTGCCGGAAGCGGGCGGGATCCGTACCTGGTTCGACCCGTCCGAGGTCCGCAAGCTGCTGCGTGCACAACAGCAGGGTGGCCGGCATGGCAGTGCGATATGGACGCTGCTCAGCTTTGCCGTCTGGCACCGCATCTTCGTCGAAGGTGAGGGAGAAAAACCCGCCGACCAGTCGGACCCGCTGGCTTTCATTGCATGAAAGTCCGGAGTCGTGCGGTACTATCCACCCTGCCGGATGCACGGTGCATCCGTCGATAAAGCCTAGCGATGAAATCCTTGTTCCTCCCCGCAACGTGGCCGCCCGTCGTCCTCGCCTGGTCGTTCCTCCTGCTGCTGCCGTTCGGCCGTTCGTCCGAGTTGCCCGTGTTCATCATGGCCATCCTGGGCGGTATGCTGATCTGGCGGCATGGCAAGCAGGTCGTGTGGGAAGGCGGCGCCAGGACCTTCAGCCTGCTGTTCCTGTGCATCTGGATTCCCATGGCGCTGTCGGTGCCGGACTCCATCTGGTTCACCAAATCGCTCAGTACCGCGCTCACCTATCCGCGTATCTACTTTGCCGGCATCTATCTCATCTGGATGCTGCGCGAAGACCCTGCGCGCCAGCGCCTGCTCAAACTGTCGGCGTGGCTGCTGCTTTTCTGGGTCCTGGATGCCCTGATTCAGGCCGCTGTCGGCTACGACCTCCTCGGCTATGCCTACCCCGAACGGCTGAATGGCCTGTATGGCCCGCACGACTGGAAGCTCGGCCTGACGCTTGCCATGCTGTCGCCCATCGTGTGGGAATACGTTTCCCGTCATGGCGCCAAATGGCAGCTGGCTTTGGCCTGGCTCGGCACCGCAGCGGTCGTTCTGCTCGCCAGCAACCGCGAAAGCTGGATCGTCTTCGCCATCGCCACCCTGATGTGGAGTTGGGTGTATGCCCGGCGGCTGGGTTTTCATCCGGCCCGGCTATGGGTTCCCATTGTGCTGATCGCCGTCGTGGCGGGGTTTGGAACCTATCAGGTCAATCCCAAGTTTGCCCAGCGCATGAACCAGTCCATAGAAGCGATGGATTTCAGTTACGAAGGCCTGAACGCTGCCAGTTCCCAGCGTTTGCATTTGTGGCGCAACGCACTCATGGTGCTGGAGCATTATCCGGTTAATGGTGCGGGTGTTCGCTCGTATCGCTACGCCTATCCCCAATTTGCTGAGGCGGGGGATCCTTTTCTTAGTCCTGACGGTACGGGGCAGATCTATGCTCACCAATTGTTGCTGGAGGTGGGCTCTGAAACGGGGCTTATCGGCCTGGCAGGGCTGCTGGTGTTTTTTGTGATTTTTGTCCGGTATGGGCGGGGACTGTCACAACATCCGTTGGTCTGGGCCACCTGGCTGGGCGCGTTTGCCTGGTTGTTTCCAGTCAACACACACACTGCGCTTTATTCGGCTTATTGGTCGTTGTTGATCGGATGGCTGATTGCGATCTCGTCTGCCCGCTATGCATCGACGGACACCAAGCGTTGATCTGTTGACCCAAATCGATGGTCAGCGTTTTATGGCCCCTTCTAAAAAACAATATCGGCCCCTGTATAATCCATGTTCATTTGTTGAACGTGGCCTGAATGCGTGGATGACGAGATCCAGTACAAGCTGTTGAGGGCGCTGCAGGAAAACCCCGATGTCACGCAGCGCGAGTTGGCTTCAATCCTTGGCGTCAGCCTCGGAAAAGCCAATTACTGCCTGCGCGCCCTGATGGGACGGGGCTGGGTGAAGATGGAAAATTTCCGCCGCAACCCGAACAAGATGGGCTATGTGTATCTGCTCACGCCCTGCGGTATCGAGGAAAAGGCGCGCATCACGGTGCGCTTCCTTCGGCACAAGCTGCACGAGTTCGATGTGCTCAAGGCAGAGCTCGAGCGGTTGCAATTGGAGGCCGGAAACGGGGCGGCTAATGAACCCGGCGCGCCCATTTCTGTAGAGCCGGTAGATAGCCGACAGCTGCCATGAAGCCAATGGCCTCTGCATCCCATACATCACCCCAGACGACTGAGTTGCATGCACTGATGCAGACACGTTTGTAATTTTCTTGAATAAAATCAAATGAAGAAGATTGTAGTGACGGGGGGGGCTGGATTCATCGGCTCGGCGGTGGCCCGTCAATTCATCGCCAAAACCGATGTCAACGTGATCAACGTCGACAAGCTCACCTACGCCGGCAACCTGGATTCCTTGCCCGGCTTGATGAATCACCCTCGCCACGTATTCGAGCAGGTCGACATTTGCGATGCCAAAGAAGTTGCCCGCGTATTTGCGCAGCACCAGCCCGATGGGGTGATGCATCTGGCGGCCGAGTCGCACGTTGACCGTTCCATCGATGGCCCGGCAGCTTTCATCGAAACCAATATCCTGGGGACCTATACCCTGCTCGATGGCGCGCGCGCTTATTGGAGCGGCCTGCCGCAAGTGCGCAAAGACGGTTTCCGCTTCCATCACATCTCCACCGACGAGGTGTACGGCTCGCTCGGTGAGACCGGGTTTTTCACCGAAGAAACGGCTTACGCACCCAACTCGCCCTATTCGGCGAGCAAAGCCAGTTCCGACCATCTGGTGCGCGCCTGGAATCACACCTACGGCATGCCGGTTGTTACCACCAATTGTTCCAACAACTACGGCCCGTACCACTTCCCCGAGAAGCTCATCCCGCTGATGATCCTCAACGCACTGGAAGGCAAGCCTCTGCCGATCTATGGCAAGGGCGACAACGTGCGTGACTGGCTGTACGTCGACGATCATGCCAGCGCCTTGCGTCTGGTTCTGGATCAAGGCAAGCCCGGTGAGACCTACAATATCGGCGGCCACAATGAACGCACCAACCTCCAGGTGGTCAACGGCATCTGCGCATTGCTGGACGAATTGGCGCCGCGTGGCGAGGGTTCTTACGCAACGCAACTCACCTACGTCAAGGATCGGCCCGGCCACGACAAGCGCTATGCCATCGACGCCGGCAAGATCGAGCGCGAACTCGGCTGGAAGCCCCAGGAGACTTTTGAGAGCGGTCTGCGCAAGACCGTGCAGTGGTATCTGGACAACCGCGACTGGTGCGAGCAGGTCCAGTCCGACAAGTACCGCCGCGAGCGGCTCGGTGCTTTGAATTAATGTGGCGCCCTGAATTAAGTCTGATCAGAAATAAAAGAACATGAGAAAAGGCATCATCCTCGCCGGTGGCTCCGGCACCCGCCTGCATCCGGCCACGCTGGCCATCAGCAAGCAGCTGCTGCCGGTGTTCGACAAGCCGATGATCTACTATCCGCTCAGCACGCTGATGCTGGCGGGAATACGCGACATCCTGATCATCTCCACGCCGCAGGACACTCCTCGTTTCGAGCAACTGCTCGGTACCGGCGAGCCGTGGGGGCTGAACCTGCAATACGCCGTGCAGCCCTCGCCTGATGGCCTGGCGCAGGCCTTCATCATCGGCGAGTCTTTCATAGGCAACGACGGCTCGGCCTTGGTGCTTGGCGACAACATCTTCCACGGACACGATTTTCATCACCTGTTGGCTAACGCCACTGCACGCACCGAAGGCGCGAGCGTGTTCGCCTATCACGTGCACGACCCCGAACGTTATGGCGTGGCCGAGTTCGATGCGTCGGGCAAGGTGCTGTCACTGGAAGAAAAGCCCAAGTATCCCAAATCGAGCTATGCGGTCACGGGCCTCTACTTTTACGACCAGCAGGTCGTCGAGTTCGCCAAGAATCTCAAGCCCTCGCCGCGTGGCGAGCTGGAAATCACCGATCTCAACCGCGTCTATCTGGAGCAGGGTAAGCTCAGCGTCGAAATCATAGGGCGTGGCTATGCGTGGCTGGATACCGGCACCCACGAGTCGCTGCTCGACGCCAGCCAGTTCATCGCCACCCTGGAGCATCGCCAAGGCCTCAAGGTGGCCTGTCCAGAAGAGATTGCCTATCGGCAGCATTGGATCGATGCCGCCCAACTTGAAAGGCTGGTGTCACCTCTTGCCAAAAACGGCTACGGTCAATACCTCCTGCAGTTGTTGAATTCACCAAAGGCACCTTATGTCAGATAAGAAAACTCTCGGATATTTGTCAGAACTCTATGAGTTCAGGAATGTTCTGCAACAACTGGTAAGACAGCAGTTAATCCTCCGATATAGGCGTACAGCTTTCGGTTATCTGTGGACGCTCTTCAACCCATTGTTGATGATGTCAGTAACGGCGATCGTTTTTTCAACCATTTTCAAAATGGACTTGAAAACCTACGCGATCTTCCTGTTTTCAGGGATGATCCCATTTACTTATTTCAGTACATCGGTCACGCAGAGTGGCCAATCTCTGATAATGAATGAGGGCTTAATCAAGAAGATTTATATTCCAAGGCTCCATTTTCCTTTAGGTGTTTCCTTGGCACTGTTAATTGACAGTGCGCTTACAGCGTTGGCATTGTTCTTGATCATATTGGTCATTGGCGGAAAGCTGACATTCGCACTGTTTTTCATTCCAATTGCATACATACTGCTTTTTTTGTTTAGTTTTGGAATTGCCTTGGTCATGGCCATTAGCACGGTCTATTTTAGAGACCTGCAACACGTTGTCGGCATTCTCATGCAGGCACTCTTGTTTCTCACGCCGGTTTTCTACAAACCGGAGTCCATGGAAGGCAAGGTTGGTTGGTTGATTGCACTCAATCCCTTAACCCAGTTTGTCGAATTGTTCAGAGCGCCAATTTACCAAGGTGTCCTTCCGGCTATTGCTGTTGTGCTACAGGCAGCTTTACTGTCAATTCTTTCGCTGAGCGCAGGACTCTGGTTTTTCCGCAAGCACGAGCATCGCATCGCATTTAGGTTGTAAGTTATGACGAAAATTATTATTGACAATCTTTCTTTGAAGTTTCGTATTTATCATGAGGGTGCAACCTCTACAAAAGAGTATTTTGCAAATGTCTTCCGGCGTAAGAAGCGCGAAACTTTTTCCGATTTTTGGGCGCTGCAACGGGTATCGTTCTCGCTCAAAGATGGGGAGAGGGTTGGTATTATTGGGCGAAACGGCGCGGGGAAGAGCACGCTGCTGAAGACCCTCTGCCGGATTTACGAGCCTACGTCTGGCAAAGTGAGCGTGAACGGTCGCATCGCTCCTCTCCTTGAAATTGGTGCCGGATTCCATCCTGAATTCACGGGCCGCGAGAACATTTATTTCAATGGCACGATCCTCGGCTATAGCAAACGTCAGTTAGGCGAAATTGAGCAAGAAGTCATCAAATTCGCCGAACTTGAGGAGTTTATCGATACGCCAGTTAAATATTATTCAACAGGAATGTACATGAGGTTGGCATTCTCGCTCGCAACGACGATTCACCCCGACATTCTGGTTCTTGACGAGCTCTTTGCGGGTGGGGACGCTGCTTTTGTCAAGCGCGGTAAGGAACGAATGTACAGCATGATTGACCGCGCCAGTGTGATGATTCTAGTTTCCCATGACCAGACCCTTTTGCGTTCCTTGTGTGAACGTTTTATCTGGCTTGATCACGGGAAGGTCGTTGCCGATGGCGACGTTACTGTACTTGATCAGTATGTCGCCTCCTGACATGAAGGAAAGGTTGCACCCGATCCGCAGGCTTTATCGGCAGTATCTCGCTAGATATGCTTGGGCTAGAAGGATAAAGTCGGTTGTGCTAGGGGCATGGTCGAATAGTAGACATGTTTGGCGGGTAATCGCAGGGCCTCTTCGCTATCACATACAGGGTGTGCTTTACACGATATCGCAGCACCTTGAAGCATATAGTCCAGCTGCCGCGCGCTTGGCCCGTCGAATGCAACAATACTTGGGGGCGAGGTTATCTTTTTTCTCCATGGTTTCCTGGCCTGAGTACTGCGCAACTGACAAGGTCGCCATTTACGCGCTTGCCCCGGCGGAAACAGTGGCTCTCACCATGCCGTCGGTTTATCCAGAGTATCATCGGCAGCGCTTTCATTCAGGGGTCTGGACAACGGTGGTCCCCGCAGTTCAAGCCATTGAAATACCTGATGCTGAGGTCATGGGGGGGTGCGACTTCGTCTTCACCCGCACGCAATGCTTGCATCATGACTTGTACAAGTTTGAACGTGATCTGCCGGCGGAGGAATTGCACGGCATGATCATCGCTTACAGACGAAAGAACTTGGTGGCTCGCTACGCCAAAGCGCACGAGCCCTTAGAAACAATATCAGAAGCAATATCCCTGATTGGCAGTGCATCTGCAAATTATGTTCACTGGCTTACGGAAACCGCTCCGAAGCTCGCATTGATCGATGAGGTTGAAAACCTACGCGGGCTCCCCCTGATTATCGACGCTAACTTGCATCCCAATATTCTTGAATCGCTTCACTGGCTGAACGCGAACGGGAGAAAACTTATCCCCCTCAAACAAGGGCAGATCTGCAAGGTCGATAAACTGGTTTCCATCACGCCGGTCGCGTATGTGCCATTCGACTACCTGCGAGGAATTAAACCAGAATCACTGAAGATCGATCCCAGCTGGGCAATGTTCGTCCCATGCGGTCTCCATATGCTCAGGCAAAAGCTGTTGCCCCTTCTGGCAGACGGGAAGAACGTTCCGGGGCGGCGGCTTTTCTTGAGGCGCACCTCCCAATTGCGGCAAATGCGCAATGCGAAAGAGGTGGAGGCTGCACTGCTTGATCTTGGCTTTCAAACGATAGAACCCGAGTCTTTTTCTTTTTCGGAACAGGTTGATTTATTTAGCACTGCTGAAATCATCGTAGCTCAGGCCGGCGCTTCTCTTGGCAACATGATTTTTGCACCAGAAGGCTGTCACGTGGTCATTCTTTCCGCCTGGTCACCCTTCAGCATTTACTATTATTTTTCCAACCTGGCATCCATATTAGGGCAGCGTTGCAGCTATGTGCTGTGCAATCCCGACAAAACGGACCATGCGCACCCTGCCCACAAAGGGTTGGATGTGGATATTCATACATTGAGGGAGGCGATAGGCCAATGACCAACAAAGTGCCGTTTCATGAATTGACTTTTGACAAGTTCCGCGAGTTGGCCACATCGGTCCAACTCACCCACCACGAGAAAGTCGGCTTCCCTAACCAATACCGCGAAGGCAAGGAGGAAGCTATCTTTGCTGATATGCGGGCGAAACTGCGATCACTGGACGGTAGGCACAAGACTGTTCTGGAAGTCGGGCCGGGATGCAGCCGCCTGCCCATCATGCTGGCGGTCTTATGCGAGGAACGAGATCATCAGCTCCACTTCGTCGATAGCCCTGAAATGCTGGCGCAGCTTCCCGAGGAGGCGCATATCCAGAAATGGCCGGGGCGTTATCCCGGCGACGTAGATGAGTTGTTTGCGCAATTAAGCGGGAAAGTGGATTCCGTCATCGCCTATAGCGTAATTCAGTATGTGTTCACCGAAGGTAACCTGTGGGATTTCCTCGACCGCACGCTATCGCTCCTAGCTGACGGTGGCGAGATTCTGTTCGGTGACATTCCGAATACCACGATGCGCAAACGTTTCTTTTCCAGTGCAGCGGGCGTTCAGTGTCACCGAGAATACACAGGGTGCGACGAGCTACCTGAAGTGCGGTTCAACCTGCTTGAACCCGGACAGATGGACGATTCGGTTGTGCTTGCCATTCTCGCACGAGCACGTGCGCAGGGTTACCACGCTTGGTTGGTTCCACAGGCCGACGACCTGCCAATGGCAAATCGCCGGGAAGACATTTTGATCAGAAAGCCGTGACAGCCATGAAAATGAGAAAACTGATCATCGTTGGTGATTCGGCCTTTGCCGAAATTGCCCGAGAATATTTCGACGTGAATACGCAGTACGAGGTGGTGGCATTCTCAGTTGAGGCCGACTATTTAAAGAGGGAACAACTGCATGGATTGCCAGTCGTTCCATTCGAAAGCCTGGAACAGACACATACCCCAGACGACCACGAGGTATTCGTGGCGATCACCTATGTACAGCTCAACCGGTTGCGCACGCGCTTGGCAAATGCCGCTAAGGGAAAAGGCTACCGACTCGCTTCGTATATAAGCCCTAACGCGTTCGTCTGGCGCAATGTCGAACTAGGTGAGCATTGCTTTGTTTTCGAGGACAACACGGTGCAACCCTTCGTGAAGATAGGCAACAACGTGGTGCTGTGGAGTGGCAATCATATCGGCCACCACTCAGTCATCCGGGATAACTGTTTCATCTCCTCTCACGTAGTGATCTCGGGTTTCTGCGAAATAGGGGAGAACAGCTTTCTTGGTGTGAACAGTACGCTTGCCAACAATGTCTCCCTAGGTAAGGATAATTGGTTAGGACCTGGCGTCACTATCAGCCGGGCTACTGAGTCCGGTGCTTTGTTTAGCGCGCCGGTGACGGAGGCATCACGAGTGTCTTCCCTTCGTTTCTTCAAGGTTAAGGAGTGAGCGATATGCGATGGAAGAAGCTCGGCATCGTGTATCGGCCAGACGGGAGCCGGCCGTGGGCAGTGACACATGCGATGGTCCCTACACCTCTTCGTCTTAGTCGGTCAGTTATACGGGTCTTCGTGACCTTTTGTGATCAAAACGGCATAGGCCGGCCCGGTTACGTTGATGTGTCGGCAAGCGATCCCACGATGGTGGTTGCGGTATCGGAGGCCCCGCTTCTTGACATTGGAGAGCCGGGTACCTTTGACGAAAACGGCGTTCTTCTCTGCTCTGTCGTCGACCAAGGTCAGGGCGATTGGAATATGTATTACGTCGGATTCGAACTGGGCACGAAAATACGTTACCGCTTATTAACTGGTCTTGCGAGGAGCCACAACGGCGGCGAGACATTTGCGCGTATGGGTCGCGTGCCCGTACTTGAACGTAGTGACCGTGAGTTATATTTTCGGGGCGGCCCGTGTTGTTTCAAAGAACGTGGACGCTACCGGCTGTGGTATGTGGCGGGCAGTGAATGGATTGAAGTGGATGGCAAACCAATGCCTGTCTATGACATTCGCTATGTAGAGTCAGATGACGGTATCCACTGGCCATCGGAAGGGAATATCCAGATCCCGATCACCAAGTCGGATGAGCACGGGTTTGGACGACCTTATGTCATCTCTAAACCTGGCGGCGGCTATCGGATGTTCTATTCGGTCCGGCGCAAATCGTTCCGTGCCTATCGGCTTGGTTACGCCGAGTCGTTAGATGGATACGCTTGGACCCGGATGGATGAGCAACTCAGTCTAGATGTTACACCGGGAAGTTTTGACTCGGATGCGATTATGTATGCCGCTCCGATTCAGATCGATGACAAGTTGTACGTGTTTTACAACGGGAACGATTTTGGCCGCGATGGTTTTGCTGTCGCTGTGCTGGAAGAAGAATGAACCTGCAACTGCACACATACGACCCCGCTGATGCCGAAGCCTGGGATATCTTCTGTGGTGCCACACATCAGGCAACTTTTCTGCACTCTCGTCTGTTTTTGTCTTATCACGGCAACCGGTTCCAGGACTGCTCCCTTATCTTCAAGGAAGAGGGCAGATTGGTTGGTGTTTTACCGGCCGCACAGCACCCGGATGATAACCGCAGCGTAGTAAGCCACCCCGGCATCACTTATGGCGGCATTTTGCATCAAGATGGACTAAGAGGTGAGCGGATGGTCGAAGCTTTTTCCATGATGTGCCGCCACTATGCAGAATGCGGGCACACAAAACTAATATATAAAGCCATCCCATTCTTTTATCACAGAACCCCCGCTCAGGATGACCTATACGCGCTTTTCCGGCTGGGAGCGCAGCGCATCCGTTGCGATTTGAGCAGCACCATCGATCTTCAATGCCGTCTACCGGTCAGCGAGCGTCGGAAGCGAAGTCTGAAAAAAGCCCGGCGGGCGGGGGCCGTGATTCGTGAGGGAAGTGAATATCTGCCAGCGTTCTGGCAAGTCGTAACCGACAACCTGAAGCGAAAGCATCAAACCGTACCAGTGCATACACTGGCTGAGGTAGCCATGCTTGCCGAGCGGTTTCCAAGCAATATCAGCTGCGTGGTCGCACTTCTTGCCGATAGCGTCGTGGCTGGTGTACTGATCTTTGCCACGCCGACCGTGGATCACGCTCAATACATTGCATCTAACGAGGCTGGCTATGAGATATCTGCGCTCGATGCTGTATTTGAGCATTGCATTGCGACTGCAGGCGGCGATGGCAAGCGGTGGTTTGATTTTGGCATCAGTACCGAGAATAGCGGCCTGGCGCTGAATGAAGGCCTTTACCGCTTTAAGTCCGAATTTGGCGGTGGTGGCGCTGTGCATGAATTTTTCGAAATCGATTTGCAGGGAGTGCAAAATGTCACTTAAGGATTGCCGAATTATCGAATTGCCAAAAATACAGGATCACCGAGGTAATCTGACTTTCATTGAAGCTGATCGGCACGTGCCGTTTGAGATCAAACGTGTTTACTACCTTTACGATGTCCCTGGCGGGGCCAGCCGTGCCGCCCACGGGCATAAGGCTCTGCATCAGTTGATGATCGCCATGTCAGGCAGCTTCGATGTGACATTGGATGATGGGATCGAGAAGAAAGTGTTTCACCTGAACCGATCCTATTATGGTCTCTATATTCCGCCGATGATGTGGCGTGATTTGGACAATTTTTCCTCTGGTGCGGTGTGCATGGTGCTGGCCTCGGATTATTTCGATGAAAATGATTATTTCAGGAACCACGACGATTTCTTGCAGGCCTCTCGCGGAGACAATCCATGAAGGTGCCATTTCTGGATCTCAAAGCATCTCATAATGAATTGGAAGCCCAGCTAAACGTGGCTTTTCAGAAGGTGCTCAAATCAGGGTTGTTCATCATGGGGCCCGAGTTAGATGCATTCGAAGCTGAGTTCGCTGACTATTGCGGGGTAAAGTACTGCGTCGGTGTCGGTAATGGCTTAGAGGCTTTACATCTAGTGTTGCGCGCCTATGGCATCGGGCCTGGCGATGAGGTGATCGTACCAACGAATACCTTCATCGCGACTTGGCTAGCGGTGTCGCAATGCGGGGCAACACCCGTGCCGGTTGAGCCACGTATCGACACAAGTAATATCGATCCAGCGCTCATTAGTGCTGCAGTCACCAGTCGCACGCGAGCCATCATGGCCGTGCATCTCTATGGCCAGACTGCGGACATGGACCCAATTAACGAAATCGCAGCCATGCATGGCCTTGTTGTCATTGAGGATGCTGCTCAGGCACAAGGCGCACGCTACAAGGGGCGCCGTGCCGGTTCCCTTGGCCATGCAGCCGGTACTAGCTTTTACCCAGGAAAAAATCTTGGTGCTCTTGGAGATGGCGGTGCGGTTCTAACAAACGACAAGGCCATCGTAGACAAGGTGAGACGACTGCGTAATTATGGTTCTGAGACTAAGTATCAGCACGATGTGATTGGATATAACTCGCGCCTGGATGAGGTGCAGGCTGCACTGCTTCGTGTGAAGCTAGGTAAGCTAGATGCATGGAATTGCCGTCGGGCGGAAATCGCACGAACTTTTCTGGGTCAACTGCATGATTGTGGAATGGAACTTCCTCACGTTCCTGATTGGGCCGATCCTGTATGGCACCTTTTCGTTATTCGGTCGCCTGAGAGAGCGGCATTACAAAGTTTTCTTCAGGCGAATGGTATTGCTAGCATGATCCACTATCCGATTCCGCCGCACCAGCAAGGGTGCTATGCGGAGGGCAGATGGGGTGAGTTGCCTATTGCTGAGCGGCTTTCTCGGGAAGTGTTGAGTTTGCCAATCTATCCGACGATGAATACGAAAGAGGTTGCGTACGTAATTGAGATGATAAAAAACTTCGCGCAACTGGGCTTGATGACGCGTATGTAAGGTTTTCAGAACGACCGGCCGCCATTTCTATTCAGGTGTATTGCAAGACGAGTCTTGATTTCGGAAATGCGTGGTTCAGGAAATTTTTCTATGGCGTGGCGTATTGAAAATACGCGCGAGGCGAGTGAATGACGGCCATATTGTCTGTAGATTGCGTTGAAAAAATAAACAAGTTCTATGATTGCGGCGCTTATAATGAAGCGCTCGCAATGATTGAGAACATTGTGGATCAAATTTTTTGCGAGCCTCTTAATGTAGCTAAAATATTTGGTTCGCCTGATCTTGATCGGCTCTGTCAATCAATCGGTGAAGCCGGTCTCAAACGGCTGAACGAACGAAGTGTAAGAAGGCTACGGGACAATGAACTTGACATTGTAGGTGGCCATACAGTTGTTTACCTAGTTAGTAAACTGCAGCCTTCGGGTGGGCATACAGCTGCGCTGACCGATTTAATTCGCCACTCGCTACCATCGCGCTCTATCGTGATCGTTACCGGTACGTGCGGGCGCACCGACCGAAATGCCGTAAAGAAGAAGTTTGATGATTTGCCGGATATCTCTTTGGAGTATGTTCCACGGGGTAATCATCTTTCAAAACTTGAATGGATCCAACGTCGGCTGGCCGATTTGTCTGCTGATACGGTCTGGCTGTTTAACCATCATCAAGATAGTGTTGCCATTGCCGCTGTTCAACCCGGTCAAGGCTACCGGGTTCGGTTTTACCATCATGGAGATCACCATCTTTGTCTAGGCGTTTATCTCGATTATGCCGAGCACTTTGACCCTCATCCCATGGGGTTTTATAACTGTCGCGATAATCTTGGCATTAAGAACAACCATTATTTGCCTTTGATTGCAAGCGATCTTGGGGAGAGGCCGGCTAGGTTGGGGTTCCTTAACAACAATGAGTTGGTTACATGCACGGCGGGTGGTTTCAATAAGGTGGAAGTTCCTTATTTCATACGATACGTGGATGTTGTCCCCGAACTTCTCCGCGTTACAGGCGGGCGCCATATCCATATAGGGAAACTGACGCCTATTGCACTCTGGCGAATTCGCCGCGGTTTGCGCAGATATGGTGTTGATCCCAAGTCATTTGTTTATGTGCCTTATGTATCAAGCGTCTGGCGCGCTTTGCATGAATTCGGTGTCGATATATATGTGGCTTCGTTTCCCTATGGAGGCGGGCGCACACTGATTGAGGTCATGGGCGCTGGTGTACCAGCAGTGATTCATAAACATTGTACGAGTCGGATGCTTGGTGGTTTCGATATGGCTTACGAGGGCGCAATAACCTGGAGGCAACCAGAAGAGTTGTTTGCATATCTGAGAAGTGTTGACGCCGCTACGTTGGGTCAACAAAGTAGGCGGGCGCGAAACCAGTATGAGAAATACCATCGCGAGGATATTTTACGAGGGGCTCTAAGGGAGGGGCATCGAATTGATGTTCCTTCGTTGAGAATGGATTTTCAACCGGATGCATTTTTGCAGGCTTTGCAGAACTATCGTGAAGTCACGCTGCGTGGCGTGCTCTATCGCCTGATGTGGCGAAACTCGCGCCACTGGCAGGCGTTGCTGGGCCGATTGTTCTAATTATTTGATGATGCAAGTTTGCGGCTACAGATGCAGCGTCTTAGTTTGAAGAGAGGTTCTTCTCTCAGGGATGCACTAGAAAAAACTACACCCATTATCGGAAGGACAACTATATGAATAGGGTTTGCCTGTCTGTCGTTAGTCATAGACAAAGCGATCTTGTTAACAAGTTGCTTCATGATATTTCCCGCCATACGTCGAATGTCGACGTATACCTGACTTGCAATATGCCCGAACAGGGGTTAGTACAGAGCGAAGCGCTAAATAGCTTCCATCAGATCCAAAACGAAACCCCCCAGGGATTTGGCGCAAACCACAATGCCGCTTTTCGGCAGTGCGAGAGCACGTCTTTCTGCGTTGCCAACCCCGATGTTCGCTTACTGAATGACCCGTTCCCGGAATTGCTCGCCTGCATGAATGACCCGAACGTCGGCCTGGTGGCCCCGAGGGTGATTGACCCGGCAGGCAATGCGGAAGATAGCGCGCGATACTTCCCAACGCCTTCAAACCTTGCAACCAAAATACTTCATCTTGGCGAGGGGCGGTACCCCGTGGCGGGCGAGGCGCCCATGGCAGTGGAATGGGTGGCCGGGATGTTCATGCTGTTCCGGGCAGAGGCATTCCGGGACATCGGGGGCTTTGATGAAGGCTTCTTCCTCTATTACGAGGATGTGGATATTTGTGCCCGGCTTTGGAAGGCGGGGTGGAAGGTGATGCTTCACCCAGGGGTGTCGGTGGTCCATGCAGCGCAACGAACGAGCCGGAAGAACCTCCGGTACATGGCCTGGCATTTGTCGAGCATGGCCCGTTATTTCGCCAAGCATCTAGGACGGTTGCCTCGCATCAAGCACGAATCATGAAGGTACTCGTTACCGGAGCATCCGGCTTTGTCGGTCGCGAACTGTGTGTTACGTTGTTGCGGAGCGGCCATTCTGTGCGGGGCGCCTTGCGCCAGATCGAGGGCAGAGTTGTCCTATTGGAGGGCGTCGAGCCGGTCGCGGTCGGTGCGATCAACGCAGCCACGGATTGGAAGGCTGCGCTGGCCGGTTGTGACACTGTTGTCCACCTCGCCGCCCGCGTGCACGTTATGGACTATATGACGAGCGACCCGCTGGCCGAGTTCCGCGAGGTGAATTCCGGAGGCACGTTGAACCTGTCCAGTCAGGCAGCACACGCCGGTGTGAAACGCTTCGTCTTCGTCAGCACTGTCAAGGTCAACGGCGAAGGCCGCGACGATCCCTACCGTGAAACAGATCCGCCCGCACCCGAGGACGCCTATGCGATTTCCAAATGGGAGGCGGAGCAGGGCTTGCGCCGCGTCGCCCAGGAAACCGGAATGGAGGTCGTCATCCTGCGGCCGCCCCTGGTATATGGGCCGGCGGTGAAGGCGAATTTCCTGCAGCTTATGCGCACGGTTGAACGCGGCTGGCCGCTGCCGCTGGGGGCGATCCGCAACCGCCGCAGCCTCTTGTATCTGGGCAATCTGGTCGATGCGATCCGGGTGTGCGTCGAGCACCCTGCTGCTGCAGGGCAGACATTCCTGCTGGACGATGGCGAGCCGATTTCGACGACGGGTCTGGTTCGCGCGCTGGCGCGAGCCATGGGCCGGCCGGCGCGGTTGCTGGCGGTGCCAGTAGGCGTGCTGGAACTGGCTGGCGCGCTGCTCGGCAAGCGCGCCGCGGTTATGCGACTCGTGGGGTCGCTCTATGTAGACAGTTCGGCTATCCGGACACGCCTGGACTGGACGCCGCCGTATTCAATGGAGGAAGGCTTGGCGGCGACAGTGGCTTCTTCAACATGAGCTGGCTCGCCGTCATTGCCGCTTTCGCAACTTGCTGGTGGACGCTGACATGGCTACTGCGACGAAGCCGACTGCCGATGGACCATCCCAACGAACGTTCGCTGCACGCAACGCCGACGCCACGCATCGGTGGGCTGGGTATCATGGCCGGACTGCTTGCAGCAGCCATGGGGTTGGGCGGTGCGGAGGTGTTGCCAGTGGTGCTGGCGGCAGCAGCACTGGCCGCAGTGTCGGTGCTCGACGATGTGCGCGGTCTGTCGGTGAGTGTTCGATTTTTGGCGCATTTTGTCGTCGCGGTTGGCTGTCTGCTGGCGTCGGGGCTGAGCGGTTGGGTGTTGCTGGTGGCGACGCTGGCGGTAGTGTGGATGACCAATCTCTACAACTTCATGGACGGTTCGGATGGCCTAGCGGGCGGCATGGCGGTCATCGGTTTCGGTGCACTGGCGGTGGCGGCATGGCTGGGCGATACGCTGGGGCTGGCGGCATTCTGTGCGTCCATTGCAGCGGCGGCGCTGGCTTTCCTGCGTTTCAACTTCCCACCGGCACGACTCTTCATGGGTGATTCGGGTTCGATCCCCTTGGGTTTCATGGCGGCCACGCTCGGTATCGCGGGAGCCATGAATGGGGTGTGGCCATGGCTATTTCCATTGCTGGTCTTCTCGCCTTTCATCGTCGATGCCAGCGTGACGCTCGCACGGCGCGCGTTGCGTGGCGAGAAAATATGGCAGGCGCACCGCTCGCATTATTACCAGCGTGCGGTGTTGCTTGGTGCCACGCATCGCCAGCTTGCGCTGGCGGCATATGCACTGATGCTGCTGGCGGCTGTGCTGGCATTCGCGTTGCTGCTGTTGCCCCAGTATTCGGCGGGGCTGCTTATACTGTCGGCCTCAATGTATCTGTTGATTTTTCTCGCCATCGAGCAGCGCTGGCGAACCAGGGCCGTCTGATTCCAAAACATGAATTTGAGTCCCCGCACCGCCATCATCATCCTGCACGACATCCTGGTGGCGGCTTTCGCCTGGCTGGCTGCGTACTGGTTGCGCTTCAATCTGGCGGTGCCGCCCGAGTTCCAGGCGGCGGCGCTGTCTACGCTCGCCTGGGTGGTGCCGTTGCAGGCCGTGGTGTTCTGGCGCTTCGGCCTGTATCGCGGCATCTGGCGTTTCGCCAGCCTGCCCGATCTCAAGCGTATCGTGCTGGCGGTGGGTCTGGCAGCGCTACTGGTTCCCGTGACGCTGATCCTGTTCCGTGTCCACGCGGTGGTCCCGCGTTCGGTGCTGATTCTCGATCCGTTGCTGTTGGTGATCGTGATGGGTGGCAGCCGCCTGGCCTATCGGGCGTGGAAGGAACACAGGCTTGCCAGCGTGTTGCGTCCGGACAGCAAGCCGGTATTGGTGGCCGGCGCAGGCTCGGCGGCGGATTTTCTGTTGCGCGAACTGGCGCGGAATCCGGCGGGTTTTCACGTGGTCGGTCTGCTGGATGACAATCGCGACAAGCAGGGGCGGCTGGTGCAGGGTCTGCCGGTACTCGGCGCGTTGGACGATGTCACAGCCTGTGCGAAGAAAATGGAGGTGGACGACATCGTGCTGGCGCTGCCGTCGGCCGCGCACGCCGTGCGCAAGCGCATCACCCAGCTCTGTACCGAAGCCGGGTTGAACGTGATGACCATCCCGTCGCTCGAGGATCTGGTGGCAGGTCGGGTGTCGGTATCCAGCCTTCGTCGTATCGAGCTTGACGACCTGCTGGGGCGCGATCCGGTGCAGCTCGACGACAGCGGCTTGCACCAGCTGTTGGCCGGCCAGGTGGTGATGGTGACTGGCGCCGGGGGTTCGATTGGTTCCGAATTGTGTCGGCAGATTGCACGCTTTGCCCCGGCGAAACTGGTGCTGTTCGAGCAGTCCGAATTGGCACTGTATGCGATGGAGCAGGAATTGCCGCAGCATTTTCCTGTTATGCCCATCGCGCCGGTGATCGGCGACGTGAAGAATGCTGTGTGGGTGAACCAGGTGATGGCCGAGCACCGGCCAGCCGTGGTGTTCCATGCCGCGGCCTACAAGCACGTGCCGCTGATGGAGAATGACAACGCCTGGGAGGCCGTGCGCAACAACGTGCTCGGCACGCAGGTGGTCGCAGCGGCAGCGCAGGCGCAGGGGGTCGGCAAGTTCGTGATGATTTCCACCGACAAGGCGGTCAACCCGACCAATGTGATGGGAGCGACCAAGCGACTCGCCGAGATGGCCTGCCAGGCGATGCAGCAGCCGGGCGGCACGCGCTTCGTGTCGGTGCGCTTCGGCAACGTGCTCGGTTCGTCCGGCAGTGTGATTCCAAAATTCCAGAAGCAGATCGAGGCGGGCGGGCCGGTGACGGTGACCCATCCCGACATCATGCGCTATTTCATGTCGATTCCCGAGGCGGCGCAACTGGTGTTGCAGGCGGGATTGATGGGCGAGGGGGGCGAGATTTTCGTGCTCGACATGGGCGAGCCGGTCAGGATTGCCGAGTTGGCCCGACTCATGATTCGGTTGTCGGGCGCGGACGAGGATCGTATCCGCATCGAATACACCGGGCTCCGCCCTGGCGAAAAGCTCTACGAGGAATTGCTTGCCGACGACGAATCCACCCTGCCGACGCCGCACCCCAAACTACGGGTGGCCAAGGCACGTACGGCAGACGCGGACTGGTATGCCGAATGCCTGGCCTGGCTTGCCTACCCGGGTTCTTACGATGAGGCGACGGTCAAACGCCAGTTGAAGACCTGGGTGCCGGAATATCAACCCCAATTGTCTCCGGCATGAATCCGGTGCAACTCGACAGGATCCGACGTGTCCTGGTCATCAAGTGGAGTGCGCTGGGCGACGTGGTGACCGCCAGCGCACTTATGGAAGACATTGCACGCGCCTTGCCGCACGCCGAAATCCACCTCAATACGCAGCCCAACTGCACCGGCCTGTTTGCTCATGACCCGCGTTTTTCCGAGGTATGGGCGATCGACGTGCGCAGTAAAACCCGGCGTTGGGCAAACAGCCTCGCGTGGCTGAAGAAAGTACGCGCCGGGCATTATGATCTGGTCGTCGACCTGCAACGCTCGGATCATTCCCGTTTCCTGCTTACGCTGCTCTGGCTTATCGGCAGCGCGCCACGCATCCGCGTCGGCAACCGCGGCGGCCTTCCCTATACGCATCAGCCGGTGCTGCGCGATCCTCGGTCCCATGCGTTCCCGATGATGCAGTCGGTATTGCAGGCGATCGGTATCCCCACGCGAACCGTGCATCCGGTGCTGTATCCCGCACCGGACCGTGCACCGTTCATTGAACAATTGCGGCGCGAACATGGCCTCGGCGAGAATGATTACGTCGTGCTGCTGCCCGGGGCGGCTGCCGCACATCCGCTGAAACGTTGGGGCACGCAGCGTTTTGGCGAACTGGCGCAACGGCTGCACCAGCAGGGTATGGAAAAGATCGTCCTGATCGGCGGGGCGGACGAGGTGGATGTCTGCGCTGAAATCGCGACCCTCGGGGAATGGGTGGTCAATCTGAATGGCCAGCTCCAGTTGCTGGATATTGCGCCGTTGTGCGCAGGCGCTGCCGCAATCGTCGGCAATGACACCGGCACCGCACATTTCGCTTCGATAGCCGACAGGCCCTTGCTTGTCCTGTGCGGCCCGACCGACCCGCGTCGGGTCAAACCGATCGGGCCGCGGGTTGTTGCGATCCAGGCCGTGCTGCCGTGCATCAGTTGCTATGCCAAAACCTGCAGCAATCCGGATACCCATGCCTGCATGAAAATGATCACGCCGGAATGGTTGGCGGCGCAATTGCCGAACCTCATTGCCGGCGACCTGAAGGCCGGGCAGGACCTCCCCGGCAGTTTACGCAGTTTCTGAGGCCGACCATGACCAAGCCACGGCTACGTGTCAAAGTGATGAGTTCCACGCCCACGTCGACCTGGCTCCATCAATTTCCGCACAATGAGCCCGTATGGGGAGAATGCGAATTCATCTTCGAGCGTGAGGCGCGGGATTACGACTGGTTGCTGGTCTATGACGATGTGCCCGCGAGACCCGGGGAAGCCAAGAAAGTCAGCCGAGAGCTGCTGGCCTGCCCGCGCGAGCACACGCTGCTGGTGACCATGGAGCCTTCGTCCGTCAAGATTTATGGCAATGACTACGCGCGACAGTTCGGTGCGGTGCTGACCAGCCAGCCCGAGTGGGCGTTGCGGCACCCCAACCGGATTTATTCGCAGTCGGCGTTGCATTGGTTCTACGGGGTGGGGCGGCATCGGACCGTGCCGTTCGACGACATCCTGGACGAATCGCCGCAAGACAAATCCCGCAATGTCTCGATGGTGTATTCACCCAAGGCGATGCGGCATACCTTGCACTATCATCGTGCGCGCTTCATGCGCGAACTGGTGGAGTTGATGCCCGAACTCGATACGTTCGGCCGACATAGCAAGCGGCCGCTCGACGACAAGGCCGACTGCCTGCGCGCCTATCGTTACCACGTCGCGATCGAAAACTATATTGGCGAGCACCATTGGACGGAAAAGATTGCCGATCCCTTCCTGGGTCTGACGCTGCCTTTCTACTGTGGCTGCCCCAATCTGGAGGCGTATTTCCCGGAAGAAAGTTTCATCCGCATCGACCTCCATGATGCGGCTGGAGCCGCCGCGGTGATCCGCAAGGCGATCGCGGACCGTGAATTCGACAAACGCCTGCCGGCGATCGTCGAGGCCAAGCGGCGTGTCATGTTCGAATACAACCTGTTTGCCGTGGTCGCACGTGAAATTGCACGCCTGCATCGCGATGGCGCCAAACCGGAAACGGGAGCGGCAATTTTGTCGCGCCGCGCCATGCGCATGTCCCACCCCGCCACCCTGTTTCGGGACGTGTATGGCAAGCTCTGGGGACGGCTGCGCCATCTGCCCGGGGCGATCAGCGGAAAATCCTGACCGCCGCGGACCTGCATCGATACCACCTTTTTTATTTGCTGCGCGGCGCGCGGGCGAGTTCGGTATAGACGTCGAGCGTGGCTGTCAGCATGCGTTCCAATGTGAAAGGATTCTGTTCGGGTACATGCGGCGGGGCATCCAGCCACCGCAGGGTCTTCCGGGCGGCCTGCCCAATGTCGCCGACGGAAATCGCACCTTCGGGCAGGATGGCCGCCAGCTGTTCTTTCACCCCTCCATGGTCATAGGCAATCAGCGGCTTGCCGAGGCTGAGCGCTTCCAGGCTGACGCGGCCAAACGCTTCGGGTTCGCGCGAGAGTGAATACACAATGTCGCTGATGGCCATGATTTCCCGAAGGTCTGCGCGATGGCTGATGAAACTCAGATGCTGACACACGCCAAGACGTTTGCTGCGCGCTTCCAATTCGGCCATGAATGCCTGCTTCCTTGGGTGGGTTTCGCCCACGATCAGGCCGTGGACATCGGGCCGAGTCTTGATGACCTGTTCCAGCATGTCGATAAAGTCGGTCTGGCCTTTCCAGCGGGTCAGGCGGGCGGGCAGCAACAGGATTTTCTTGCCTGCCAAGCCGGGATGTTCCTGCTGCCATTGGCGCATCCAGTCGTCAGGGGGCGTGTAGCCCGACGGGAATTGTTTGGGGTCGACGCCCCGATAGATCAGGCGCACGTTCTCCTGCGGCACCTTCGGGTAATTCCTGACGATGTAGTTGATGATCATTTTTGAAATGGCGATGACCCGTTCGCCCTTGGTCATGACCGCGCTGTAGGCACTCACCGAATAGGGGCCATGCACCGTGGTGACGAAACGCGGTCGCATCGACGGATTCATGCCGCGCCAAGCCAGCCAGGCGATCCAGGCGGGCACGCGCGAGCGTGCGTGGACGATGTCCACTTTTTCTTCCGCCAGGAATTTCCGCAGTTTTCCGACGAGCAGCAGCGTCTTGAGCGATTTCTTGCCGATCGGCCAGGTGAAATGTTCGGCGCCGGTTTTCGTCAGGGGGGCAACCAATCGTCCGCCTGCCGATATCACCAGGGCCCGATGGCCTTGCTTCGTCAAGGCATGCGCTACTTCGAGTGTGCCGCGTTCGACGCCACCGGATTGCAGGGCAGGGAGCAATTGCAGGACGGTCAGTTTTTTTTCTTCAGCCATTCAAGAATCCATTCGGCACATCGGTCGGCTTCGGCCAATGGGTGCAGGTTGGGGTGGAGCGTGCCGCTCGCGCACCAGCGCACGAAGCGGGTAATGCGTTGTGAGTCGGCAAGTCGTGCGATCGCCTGGCCAACGCGGCTTTTCGGGTTGACCGGCAGGTCGAATACGCCGACATCTGCACCTGCCGACAGGGCTTCGAACACCATCGAGGCACTGTCGGGCGTGACCCACACGATTCCGCATTGTGCAAACTGTGTCGGCAGCCAGTCGGGCGGCGTCGCGGTATGCGGAACCACGGTCAGGTTGGGGGTGGGTGGCAGTTCCGCCAGAAATTCGGGCGGCGTGCGGCGCGAGGTGGTGAGCGTCCAGTGCGTGTCGGGTGTACGTGCGAGGATGCTCTTGATCTGGAGCTGGATGGCGTCATCGTCCCACTCGAAATGCGGCGAGAGGCCACCGATCAGAAGCAATCCATGGTGTACGTCGCGGTTGGCTGAAGCATGAATGCGATTCAGCGCGCCTTCCGTCACGAGCGTCCGCGTATCAGCTGCGATGCCGTCGTGTTGGGGCACAATGCAGAGGTCGAACCAGGTGCGTGGCAGGCTTGGTTTCATCAGGACGATGGCCCGTCCCCCACGCGCACGTCGTGCTGCCAGTAGTGTCAGGTGTGTGGCGTGACCTGCGCCCACGATCAGATCAGGGGAGGGGAGAGACGTGCCTGGCGCGTGCTTCAGCAGCAACGCCAGCCAGGCGCGCCAGGCCGGCAAGGCGGGAAGCCGATGGGTTTCGGTCGTCGTGGCGCGCGCCAGTGCCTCGGCCAGTCCCAGAGATTGATTGACATGCCCCGGTTTGCCGTCGCTGACGATCCAGACTGTCAGGGGTGGGCGGTTGCCGGTTGTCTCAGTCAATGGACAACCTTGTCATTCCTGCCAGCTTTCGTCGAGATGGGGTTGCACGCACCGGTTTTTTTCATTGCCTGACGGACGCAGCGTGGTTCAAGTGGCGCAAAGTGTAAACCATCTTGTCAGGGCGCGCCGAGTGCTTGCGCATGGGAACACCGTACTAGAGCGCGTCGGTCCACCTGCGTTCGCGTGCCGCTTCCCAACGATAGGGGGTGGGGTCGACGGCAGGCGTGGTGTCCTCCATCACGTCGGTCAAGAGCTCTGCCGACGCAGGTGCCAATGTGACGCCATAGCGGTAATGCCCTACGTTGACGAAGACATTGTCGAAATCGGGATGGCGGTCGATGACCGGAAGATTGTCGGGTGAACCGGGACGTAGACCGGCCCAATGCCTGATGGGTTGAAGCCCTTCCAGGGAAGGGAGTAATTCGGCCGCCTCAACGTGCAGGCGCTGGCATGTGGAGGCATCGGTGGCCTTGTCGAATCCGGCGTCTTCCAGCGTGCTTCCAACCAGCACATGGCCGTCGCGGCGTGGAATCAAATACAGGCCCTTGCGGTACAGGATCGTATTGAGCATGCCAGGTTCCTGTTTGAACAACAGCATTTGGCCGCGGATCGGACGGATATTCGGGACACCCGCTAGATGGGGTAGCGCGATGCCTGACCACGCTCCGGTAGCCAGGACGAACCGATCTGCCGTGTAGGTGTCCTGTGCTGTGTGGACTGCCACCATATGCCTTGCACGGACCGTGACCGTTTCCACCGCGCTGTGTACATGAATGACCCCACCCAGCCGTATCACGGCTTCGCGCAAGGCCGCGACCAGGCGTGGATTGCGTACCTGGGCGATATCAGGCAGCCAGAGGCTTTCGCCTGTCTGCGTGAGTTGGCGTTGCGCCGACAGATCGTGCGCTTCGCACCAGGCAAGTGCCTCGTTGATCCGGGTCTCGCCCGACACCTGCATCCCACAGCGCCAGTATTCGGCACTGCGTCCACCGCATGCCTCGATGTCCGCCACCCAGTCCGCATAGCCGGCCATCGAGCGCAGTGCCAGTGTGGAGAGCGCTTCGGTGTAATCCCACGGCAGCAGCGGCGACAGAATTCCGCCGCCCGCCCACGACGACTCGGCCCCCACGTCACCGCGTTCCAGCAGCGTGACGCCATGGCCGCGCTTTAATAAAGCCAGTGCCGCACTGAGGCCGGAAACCCCCGCGCCCAGGACGATGACGGACGTTCCCGGCCCTGCATTGCCTGATTCATGCATGGTCTGGACCTACGACTAAAGTTGTATAGATGCGCCGCCTACAGCGTGGCAAGCTGACATTCCCATATAAAAAAGCGAGGGAGGGGGAAATGGGATGGCGTGGCTTCACACTGGTGGAACTGCTGATTGTGCTGGCGGTAGGGTCGATTTTATTGGCGATTGCAGTTCCAGGCTATGGGTTTCTGATGAACACCAGCAGGCTGGCGGCCGTGACCAACGATCTGGTGACGGCCTTGCAGCTGGCGCGGTCCGAAGCGGTCAAGCGGGGCATGCGCGTAACTGTGTGCAAGACAGGCGATGTGGGGGCAGTCCCATCGGCTTGCGATGCCACGGCCAACTGGCACGAGGGCTGGCTTGTGTTTGTCGACGACGGGACCCCCGGCGTGATCGACGCCAGCGATGCCCTGCTACGGGTGGAACTGCCTGCCCACGCGGACGTGACCATCACCGCCAACAGCCATATCAGCCGCTTCATCAGCTACCTGCCCGACGGGCGAAGCCGAGGGGTGGCCGGCCTGGGCAATGGTACGTTCGAAATCTGCGTGTCCGGGTCGCGCCGCGACATCGTCATCAACAACGCCGGCCGTCCGCGGCTCGAATCCGGCAGCTGCTGATTCCGTTGGTATTCAAGTTAGCCTGGTTCCTGACGTTAAGCATTGTGGATTTCTGAAACACAGTGCCGGTGGGCTTGGCCGTTCGTAAACCCAATTCCGCCATTCGTCTTGCCGAACTGGACATCGCTGCCCCCGCTTTTTAAGGTGGCAGCGTGAAACGAGAACTTGAACAGACCATGATTGACGCCAAAAAGCGCGGGTTTACTCTGATCGAACTGGTGGTCACACTGGCGGTGGCGGGCATTCTGCTGGGCATTGCGATCCCGAATTTTCAGCTATTTGTGATGAACAACCGTATGGCGTCGCAGGCGAACGACCTGATCACCGCACTCAATATGGCCCGCAGCGAGGCGGTCAAGCGCGCAGCGAACGTGATGGTATGTAGCGGCACCGTATGTCCCGGTGCCGTCAGTTGGACGCAAGGATGGATCGTCGCGGACGCAGCCGGCAACCCGATCCGAGTACAACAGGCATTGGGCGGCTCCAGCACGTTGACGCCCGGCGCGGATGTGACCAACACGATTACCTTCACCTCGGATGGCCGCACGACCATACCCACAGCGGCCACCGCTGCGTCCACCACGCTCACACTCTGTCCGCCCGCTCCTGCTCCAACTGGAGTAAAAGGGCGGGCCATCCAGATCGAACGAACCGGACGCACGCGGGTTTCACCCGTCGCCTGCCCATGAGGACGCCCATGAAACAGACGGGATTCACCCTGCTTGAAATATTGGTTGCCATGCTGGTGCTGGCCATAGGCCTGCTCGGCCTGGCCGGGTTGACGACTTCCAGTATGCGCAACAATCTGAGCGCCAGCCACCGTACCCAGGCCACCTGGTTGGCCTACGACATCGTCGACAGGATGCGCGCCAACCGCACAAGCGCGGTGACCGGTGGCTATGCCACCCCGATGGGGGCGGCGGCCAACTGCTCGGCAGCCGTACCTATCGGAACGGTCCCAGTGCAGGACATCGCGGCGTGGAAAAACCAGCTTGCCTGCGCGCTTCCCGCGGGCAACGGTTCGATCGCGGTTAATGTGAATACGAAGGTGGCAACCGTCCTCATTCAGTGGGACGACAGCCGTGGCCTCGTTGATAGCGGGAACGTGGCAAACCAGGCGATCAAAACCTTCAAGGTGGAAACGCAATTATGAGACCGATCTGGATATCGCCGCGTGCGCAGTCGGGATTCGGCCTGGTCGAGTTGATGATTGCCATGACCCTGGGCCTGGTTCTGCTTGGCGGGATCGGCTACATTTTTATCGGCAGCCGAGGCGCATTCCGCGCCACCGACAACTTGTCGCGCATGCAGGAAAACGCGCGTTATGCCCTGGATACGATGAGCCGTGACATCCGCATGGCCGGGTATGTCGGATGCGGAAACATGGCCTCTGTACGAGTGAACACCATCGCCAATGCGCCCGTTCCACCGATGACCCCAGCCAATGCCCTGGTCGGCTACGACGGTGGCGTGGGTTGGGTCAATCCTACCGCGATTACACGGGTAGCAAACACAGATGTCTTGTCGGTCATGGGCGCATTCAGCAACGGCGTCAACCTGACAGGCAATCTGGCGCCCCAGAATGCCAATGTGCAGATCAATGGCAATCCGGATGGCTTCCAGGCAGGCGACGTGCTGGTGATCACCAATTGCGTGAATGCCGATGTGGTCAAGGCTACCGCGGTAGCGAACGGCGCCGGTACGATTGTCGCGATTTCCCATTCGAACGCCAGCAATACCGGCAACCGGATCGGCGTCTATGGATCCGACGCCTTCGTCATGCGGATGAACCAATATTCGTATTTCATCGGGACCAACCCCGCGGGCAACCCGGCCCTCTACCGGGTGGGCTTGAGTGGCAACGCCGAAGAACTGGTCGAGAACGTGCAGGACATGCAATTCAGTTATGGACTGGATACCACCCTTCCTACGCCCGATGGCGCTGTCGATAGCTACACCAAAACGCCCGGGAACTGGGCCCAAGTTGTGAGCGTGACGGTGAGCCTGCTGATGCGCAGCCCCGACAACAACCTTTCAACGTCTGCCCAGCCTTATACGTTCAATAACGTTGCCACGAATGCGAATGACCGCAGGCTCTATCAAGTGTATTCGGCCACTATAGGCGTGCGCAACCGCCTGCCGCCCATGTGAGCGATGAACATCATGCCTACCCCAACTTCCACTTCCCAACACGGCGCGGCGCTGATTACCGGGTTGATTTTTCTCGTTGTGCTGACCCTGATTTCCCTGTCGGCCATCAAGTCCACGTCGCTCGAAGAGCGCATGGCGGGCAATACGCGCGACCAGGACGTCGCGTTCGAGGCGGCCGAGGCCGGCATACGTGACGCCATGAAATACATTGCCACGGCAGGGCTGTCCCCCGCCTCCGCTTTTGTTGCAGGCTGTGCGGCGGGCTTGTGCCTGAACGACCCCACCACTCCGGTCTGGACGTCGATAACCAGCAACAATCAATGGACATCGAACAAAACCAAAGTCTATACCGGCGCGCCGCTTAAGTTCGACGCGACCAACCTTCCCGTGCAGCCCCGCTACATTATCGAGTTGATTCCGAACAATGTTCCGGCATTCGGATCCAGTGCGTCGACCGGGAAAGGGAATACCTCGGGAGCTCAACTGCTTCCATTCCGCATCACCGCACGTGGCTGGGGCATTACCGGACAAACCCAGGCCACGGTGCAAGCCACCGTACTCTATTGACGCGCAGGGAGCATTTTCATGATGACCTTCAACCGCAGGCCTGTATCTCTGGCGCTCATGGCCGTTTTTTCTTTAGGCTATTACGGCATGTCGAGCGGCGCACTGCTGAGCCTGAGCCAGGTGCCCCTGTTCGTCACATCCGGGAGCAAGGCCAACGTGTTGCTGATCTTCAGCAACTCCAACGCCATGGACGAAGACCCGACCGGCCTGGCCGTGGGGAGCGCCGACCCGGCCAGCAAATCGGAGATCGCCCGAACGGCAGCCCGAAGCCTGGTGACGAACTACACCGGCCAGATCAACATGGGGTTGATGGCATATCAGCAAAGTAACGTGGCACATAATTGGCTGAATCAAAGTCCTTACGATGCCAGCTATGATCCGGCCAACTATGACCCGGCGTGGACGGGAGCGCGGGACAGCGCGACCCACAAAAAGTACAAGATTCCAAATCCCACCAGCCCAAACGCTGCCGGGGCGTGCACGACGGCGGGCGGCACCAAGGTTGACTGCATTTATTACAACGTCAATCTGCCTTATTACTCGGGAACTCCGGCAGGCAGTACCTTCTGTTATTCCTCCACCACGGGCTCGTCCAGCCACATCACCTTTCCTGGGGATCATACAAGCGGTTATAAGTGTAGTAGCACCAAGACGGGCATATCGGATGCAGCACCGGGTGCTTCGGGAGCAGGGTATGGAGCGACTGTCGGCCCTTATACTTTTTCCCCGACCGACAGCGACTATGCGCAGGCGATCGATGACTTTGGCCAAAGGTTGGCATCGACCGATGCCGGTCCCACCTGGTTTTCCAATGGCAGCCCCGGCAAGGGCTATCTACATGTCCCGATCGCGAATCTGGACACGACGCAGGCCGCAAAACTCAATCTCAAGCTGGCGACCGAGGTCGTGCCTACCCTTAGCGGCTCCACTTGGAATGACAACCCGACCAATATTTCGGGCGGCAACACCTGGAATAATGCCAACGCACCCCTGATCAACGCAGGTCTGACCCCCATCACAGGAACGTTCATGACCGCCAAGGATTACTTCAATGGTGCCACGACGAATTTCGGGACGGCTCAAGGCGGAGCACAGTCTGCGCCCCCCAATTCGTGCAACAAGGATTTCGTGGTGTTCCTGACGAACGGTCTTCCCAGCGTCACCGCCACAGGGGGGGCTGTTAGCTATCAAACCGGCCAGCCTTACTCGGCGTCTGAGGTGGCGAATGCAGTGACCGCAGTTACTAACTTGAACAGCGGTTCGCGACCTGTCAAAACCTACGTCATCGGGTTTGCCTTGCCCGAGTTCACCAACAATTACTTCCTCACCAATCCGCCTAATCCACTCGATCAGATGGCGGTGGCGGGGGGAACGATCTCGGCCTCGTATGCCAATAACCTGACCACCCTGAATTCGACTTTCAGCACCATTTTCAGCAGCATCATTGCGCAATCGGGCGCCGCTGCCGCCGTGGCGATGACGTCCGGATCGGTCGTGGCAGGCGGAAAGATCTACCAGGGGCAGTTCAACTCGTCGGACTGGTCGGGCGACATGATCGCTTACAACACCAACTCCACCTCGGGCGCGATCACCACGGTGGCGTGGCAGGCGGGTACGGTACTCAACGGCCAGAACTATGGCACCGGCCGGAATATCCTCACCTACAAGCCCAGCACCTCGAGCGGCATTCCCTTCCGCTGGCCCGCCAACCCGGCCAGTCCAACTGCTGGCGAGCTGGATGCCAGCCAGGTGACCGCGTTGACGTCCAATCCCAGCCTCAACGGCACCAATCCGAGCGATACCGGGGTGAACCGGTTGAACTACCTGCGCGGGCAAACCGGTATTAACGGCTTCCGTCCGCGCCTGATCAGCGTGCTGGGCGACGTGGTCAATTCGGCGCCGTCTTATGTCGGCGCGCCGGCGTTCAACTACCCGGATAACCTTGAGGCCGCGAGCTACTACGCGTTTCGTTCGACCTATTCCAGTCGCACGCCCATGATCTATGTAGGCGCCAACGACGGGATGCTGCATGCTTTCGATGCGGCAACGGGGCAGGAAAAACTGGCCTACGTGCCGAGCCAGGTTTACCCCAATCTGGCCCAATTGACGTCACCCAACTATATCCATCGCTACTATGTTGACGGCTCGCCGACAGTGGTCGATACGTTTTACTCGAGTGCCTGGCACACTACGCTCGTCGCTAGCCTGGGAGCCGGAGGACAGGGACTGTATGCGCTGGACGTGACCAATCCCAACAACTTCAGCGAGGCCAATGCCAGTTCGATCGTGAAATGGGAATACAACGATGCCGATCTGGGTTATGTCTATGGCCAGCCGAGTATCGTGAAGCTAAACACGGGACAGTGGGCCGCGGTGTTCAGCAACGGCTACAACAATAGTGAGGCGGATGGCAGCGCCAGCACGACGGGCTACGCTTATCTGTATATCGTAGACATCGGAACCGGGACGCTGATCAAGAAAATTTCCACCAAGGTCGGATCGGTCGCGACGCCCAATGCGCTGGCCACGCCGACGCTCGTCGACGCCGATGCCGATGGTAAAGTGGATTACGCTTATGCCGGCGATTTGCAGGGTAATATGTGGAAATTCGACTTGTGCAACGCGAACAATCAGGGTGTATGTGCTTCCAATGCAACTGGCTGGGGGGTGGCGTTCGGCACGTCGAGTTCGCCGCAGCCCCTGTTTACTGCCATGGATTCCAGCAACAACCGGCAGCCGATTACCAGTGCAGTCGAGGTGACGCGCCATTTCAGCGGAGACGGTTACCAGTTGTATTTCGGGACGGGCAAGTATCTCGAAAACGGCGATATTTCCACAACGGCCACCCAGACGTTCTATTCCATATGGGACAAGGCCTTGTCGCCCTCCACCATATCCGGGCGAAGCGTATTGCAGCCGCAAACGATTACCACCACGACAACCGTGTCCGGCAATACTTATCGTACGACGAGCAATAACACCGTGGCCTGGGACGGGCTTGTATCGGGCGGCACGATGCGCGGCTGGTATATGGACCTCCCCGCATCGGGCGAGCGGGTGGTGAGCGACCCCGCGTTGTATGACAATCGCATCCTGTTTACTACCCTGATCCCCAATGCCTCGACGTGTTCGGGCGGTGGCGATGGATGGCTGATGGAGCTGGATTCAGTGGGAGGCGCGGCGTTGGGCGGGCCTACTTTTGATGTGGACGGGAATGGCGTGGTGAACACGGCCGATAATCTTGGTCCCCCCGGATCGTACGCGTCGGGGGTCAAGAAGTCGTCGATTCCCAGTGCCGTACGCATGCAGAAGAATCCGGGTGGCCCGGGCGGTGGGTCGATGAACAAGTGGACCAGCATGAGCAAGAAAAACACAACGACCAATACTTCGCTTGAAAACGAACTGAACCGCCTGCCTTCCATACAGGATCGTTCGAGTTGGCGTCAGATTTTTCAATAAGGGGCGATGATGAAACTGATGTCCATGATGATGCTTATGTCGGTCGTTTTTTCTACTGGCCAGGCCTATGCCATGACCCGGGTCGATACGCCCGGCCCTGGAAACATGGCGACGGACACACGGACTCAAGTGCAGCAAAGCGGCAAGCTTGAGGTGGTTTATGCCAGTGGCAGCAAACTCGTGATCGACGGGGTGACCTATGCGTACAGTCCGCTGACGACCGTGGTCATGGTGAATGGAAAGCGGAGCACGATCAGCGATCTACGCAGCGGCGACACAATCCAGTTCCAAACCGTGTCGCAAGGCGCGCACCAGCCGGCCTTGTTGACATCGATGCGTGTGCAGAGACGATGACCCGGGAGCGTGACGTGATGAAACTTGGCCATAATTGCAAATCCCAACCCGGGTTCACCTTGATCGAGTTGATGGTCGTGGTGGCCATCGTCGGCATCCTGGCCGCTATTGCCTACCCAAGTTACCAGGATTATGTGCGACGCAGTAAACGTGCCGACGCGCAGGCGATCATGTCGGAAGACGCACAGTTCATGGAGCGCTATTTCACGACCAATGGCACGTATGCCGGCGCAGCGCTGCCCGCGACTCAATCGCCCAAAAGCGGAACAGCCGCCTACAACATCACGTCCACGAATGTGGGTACGACAACCTATACTATACAGGCCGCGCCTACCGGGGCGTTTGCCGATCCCCAGTGCGGTACGCTGACGATGGATCAGGCAGGCAGCCGGACCGAATCTGGAACAGGCAGCCTGGCGGACTGCTGGAAGAGCTGATCTGTCCCGTACCTGGCGTCTGCAAGGCGTGAGGTACGCTGATTACTTCTTTTTGTTGTTGCGATTTTTGGCCCTGACCAAAAACCCCGCCGCGGCGCCGATTCCCAAAAGCCAGAGGGCGCCGGGTTCCGGGATGGGGGAGGGTGCGACTGCGATGGCAAAAGCGGGGGCTGCCGTCGTGGCAAGAATGAGACCTGCTAATAGTTTGCGCATGATGGTTCGTTCTCCAGGTTGAAATAGACGTTTATTGATAGACAGCCATGACGCGAATCGGCTCGATTCCCTCAGGCTTGCCATTCATTAAGCAGGTTTCAGGCCTGATTGAGGTTGCCCTGAAAATTCCTTGAATAACAATCGACTGCGTGGTTGTCATGCGGGCTGTGTAATCCGCGTGGGCCAGGATGTAAAAAAAATCGACAAATCGTGCCAGCCGGCACATGCTTGCTTGGGTCAGTTCAAGCCCTTCGGCAAGGGAAACCCCACATTTTCTTCTGCGCCCTTCAGGTGCGTGACCTGTCCTGCCCCGGACCGGGTCAGAAGGGCAATGACGTCCTGCACCAGGACTTCCGGCGCCGAGGCACCGGCCGTCACGCCGATGTGCTGTTTGCCGGCCACCCACTGCGGATCGATCTCGCTGGCGTTGTCGACCATGTAGGCGGGCACCCCCAGGTTTTCTGCCACTTCCCGCAGCCGATTCGAATTCGAACTGGTCGGCGACCCCACCACGATCACCACGTCGCATTGCGGCGCGAGCGCCTTGACCGCATCCTGCCGGTTCTGCGTGGCGTAGCAGATGTCATCCTTCTTCGGACCAGTGATGTGGGGGAAGCGCACGCGCAGAGCATCGACCACGCGCGCGGCATCATCAACCGACAGGGTGGTCTGAGTGACATAGGCGAGCTTGTCGGGATCGTTGACCTCCAGGGCGGCGACATCCTCCGGCGTTTCGACCAGGTACATGCCGCCGTCCGACTGCCCCAGTGTGCCCTCGACTTCGGGATGGCCCTTGTGGCCGATCATCACGATTTCATATCCCTTGTCGCGCATTTTGCTGACTTCGACGTGCACCTTGGTGACCAGCGGGCACGTGGCATCGAACACGTTCAGCCCGCGCGCTTCGGCCTCGGCACGCACCGCCTGAGACACGCCATGCGCGCTGAAGATGACGGTGGCGCCGGCGGGGACTTCGGACAGCTCCTCGACGAAGATTGCGCCCTTGGCCTTGAGGTCGTTGACGACGAAGGTGTTGTGGACGACTTCGTGGCGTACGTAGATTGGCGCGCCGAATTTTTCCAGCGCACGTTCGACGATGGCGATGGCGCGATCGACGCCGGCACAGAAGCCGCGTGGATTGGCGAGAAGAATGGTGGGGGTCATGGGCGTTCCAAGGTCACAGGATGCGGTCGATTTCCACTTCGAATTCGATGAATAGATCGGCGAGCGGGTGGTTGAAATCGACCTTTACTGCGTCATCGCCGATTTCCAGGATGCGGCCGGCCAGCGTCTGGCCGTTTGGCATGGCGAATTCGACCAGCTGGTCGACTGCAAATGCCATGTCGGCGGGCAGGTCGGTTTTTGGCAATGTTTGGATTAACTCAGCTTGGCTGGCACCGAATGCCTGCCAGGGATCGAGCAGGAAGACGTGACGTTCTCCGGGATGGAGGTCGAGCAACCACTGTTCCAGCATCGGTGCCAGCGTGCCGTTGCCAAGCGTGACGGTTTCTGCTTCGGTGTCCTCGAAATTGGAGATGATGTCGTCGCCACCGCGCGGACGCAGCGCATAGCGGAGTTCGAGGGTGTCGCCGGCGGCAACCGTACGCACACTCATGGTTTGTTTTCCGAGACGTGCTTGCCGCGCAGGCTGTCCCAGATCAGGAGAGCGGCGCCGACGGTGATGGCGGAATCCGCGACGTTGAACGCCGGCCAGGCGAAACTCTTGTAGTGGAAATACAGGAAGTCCACCACATGGCCGAGTACCACGCGGTCGATCACGTTGCCGAGTGCGCCGCCGAGCACCAGCGCCAGTGCAAAGGCCAGGCGCGGCTGGTGGGTGTGGCGTTTCAGCAGGCGCACGATGACCACGGTCGCGACGATGCCCACCGTAATGAAGAACCAGCGCTGCCAACCGCCTGCGTCAGCGAGGAAGCTGAATGCCGCGCCGGTGTTGTGCACCAATACCAGCGAAAAGAACGGCAGCACCGGGATAGCTTCCTGATAACCGAGCGCTGACGATATCCAGAACTTCGTCAGGTGGTCGAGCACGATCACTGCCAGTGCGACTCCCAGCCATTTGCGCATGCCCTGATTCAGCAGATCAAGCATGGCTGCGTACCTCGCCTTTGCCGCTCAGATTGGCGACGCAACGGCCGCACAGGCCAGGGTGACTGGGGTCAGCGTCGACGTCGTCGCGGTAATGCCAGCAGCGCTCGCATTTCTTTGCCGTGCTCGGCATGACTTCCACGCGGTCGGCCTCAGCTGCGATGATGTGCGCCTGCGAGGTGATCAGCACGAAGCGCAGATCGTCGCCCAGGGGGGCCAGCAGGGCCTGGGTGGCGGGGCTGGCATGCAGCGTGACCTCGGCCTGCAGCGAGGAACCGATGCCACCCGCGACGCGCACGGTCTCCAGTTCCTTCTGTACCTCGGCACGTACCGCGCGAATGCGGGTCCAGCGCTCGAGCAGGTCCGCTTCGCCGGCCTGTGCCGGCAGCGCGTGCCAGGTGTGCAGGAACACCGAGTTGTCCTCGCCTGCCAGCTGTGTCCATACCTCCTCGCCGGTGAACGACAGGATCGGCGCCATCCAGCGCGTCAGCGCGTGCGTCAGGTGGTAGAGCGCGTTCTGTGCCGCGCGGCGGGCGCGGCTGTCGCCACCGCTGGTGTAGAGGCGGTCCTTGAGGATGTCGAGGTAAAAGCCGCCGAGGTCCTCCGAGCAGAAGCCTTGCAGCTTCTGCACGATGAAGTGGAACTCGTAGGCGTCGTAGTGCGCCTGCAGTTCGTCCTGCAGCTGGCGCGTCATCGCCAGCGCGTAGCGGTCGATTTCCAGCCAGTCTTCGACCGGCAGCGCGTGCGCCTTGGGATCGAAATCGGACAGGTTGGCGAGCAGGAATTTCAAAGTATTTCGAATACGGCGGTAGCCCTCCACCACGCGCTTGAGGATCTCGTCCGAGATGGTGAGCTCGCCCGAGTAGTCGGTGGTCGCCACCCACAGCCGCAGGATGTCGGCGCCGTACTGGTCCATCACCTTCTGCGGCGAGACCACGTTGCCCTTGGACTTGCTCATCTTGTGGCCCTTGCCGTCGACCACGAAGCCGTGGGTGAGCAGCGCGTCGTAGGGCGCGCGGCCGTCGGTGGCGCAGCCGGTGAGGAGCGACGACTGGAACCAGCCGCGGTGCTGGTCCGAGCCTTCCAGATAGAGGTCGGCCGGATGCGCGAGCTCGGGGCGGCGCTTCAGCACGCAGGCGTGGGTGACGCCGGAATCGAACCAGACGTCGAGCGTGTGGCCGGTCTTGTCGTAGTGCGCGGCGTCGTCGCCCAGCAGCTCGGCGGGGTCGAGCGCGAACCAGGCCTCGATGCCGGCAGTTTCGACGCGCTGCGCCACGATCTCCAGCAGTTCCGCCGTGCGCGGGTGCAGTTCACCGGTTTCCTTGTGGGTGAAGAAGGACATTGGCACGCCCCAGTTGCGCTGGCGCGAGACGCACCAGTCGGGACGATTGCGGATCATCGCCTCCAGCCGCGCCCGTCCCCAGGCCGGGAAGAACTGCGTCGCATCGACCGCGGCCATCGCCTGCTCGCGCAGGGTTTTCCGCTCCCCGCTCTCCGCTCCCCGCTCACTGGCGTCCATGCCGATGAACCACTGCCGCGTCGCGCGGAAGATGATCGGCGTCTTGTGGCGCCAGCAGTGCGGGTAGCTGTGCAGCAGTTTCTCGTGCGCCAGCAGGGCGCCGCTGGCTTCCAGCGTCTCGACGATCAGCGGGTTGGCCTGCCAGATGCTCATGCCGCCGACCAGCGGCACGCTGGCGTAGAAGCGGCCGTCGTCGCCCACCGGATTGTCGACCTTGAGACCGTAGCGGCTGCCCACCACGTAGTCGTCGAGGCCGTGGCCGGGCGCGGTGTGCACCGCGCCGGTGCCGGCGTCGGCGGTGACGTGGTCGCCGACGATGACCGGCACCTGGCGTTCCTGGAAGGGGTGCCACAGCAGCACGCCTTCGAGCGCCTGGCCGGTGGTGTGCGCGAGCACCTCGGCGCCGTCGTCGAGGCCGTAGCGCGTCAGCGCGGCTTCGCGCAGGCTCTCGGCCAGGATCAGCAGGCCCTTGGTCGTGCGCACCAGCGCGTACTGGAAATCGGGGTGCAGCGCCACCGCCTGGTTGGCGGGCAGTGTCCACGGCGTGGTGGTCCAGATGACGATCTGGATCGGTGCCTCGATCGTCGCGATATCGAAGCGACGCGCGAGGTCGGCGTGGTCGGCCACTGCAAAGCCGACGTCGATCGCGGGCGAGGTCTTGTCCTCGTATTCGACTTCGGCCTCGGCCAGCGCCGAGCCGCAGTCGACGCACCAGTGCACCGGCTTGGCGCCCTGGTAGAGATAACCGGCCTGCTGGATCTGTCCCAGCACGCGCAACTGCTCGGCCTCGAACTGGAAATCCATGGTGCGGTAGGGATGGTCCCAGTCGCCGATCACGCCGAGGCGGATGAAGTCGGCCTTCTGCCGTTCGATCTGTTCGGCCGCGTAGGCGCGGCACAGCTCGCGGAATCTAGCCGGCGGGATGTCCTTGCCGTGGGTCTTCTCGACCTGCAGTTCGATCGGCAGGCCGTGGCAGTCCCAGCCCGGTACGTAGGGCGCGTCGAAGCCGGACAGGGTCTTCGCCTTGACGATGATGTCCTTGAGTATCTTGTTGACCGCGTGGCCGATGTGGATGTCGCCGTTGGCGTAAGGCGGACCGTCGTGCAGGATGAATTTCGGCCGGCCGGCCGCGGCCTTGCGGATCGCCTCGTAACGTTTCTTTTCCTGCCAGCTCTTGACCCAGCCGGGCTCGCGCTTGGCGAGGTCGCCGCGCATCGGGAAGGGCGTGTCGGGCAGGTTGAGCGTGCTCTTGTAGTCAGGCATGACGTTGCTTCATGAATTGTTTGGCGTTGTCGACGTCGCGGCGGATTTGCGCGACGAGGCTGTCGAGGTCGGGGTATTTTGCTTCATCGCGCAGCTTGTGGAGAAAATCCACGCGTACGCGGCGACCATAAATGTCGGCATTGAAATCGAACAGGTGCACTTCGAGCACGGGCACGGCGTCCGCGCCCTTTACGGTAGGGCGCTTGCCCAGGCTGGCCACGCCGGGCAGCGGGGTGCCGTTGAGGCCGCAGAGCTCGACTGCAAAGATCCCCATGAGCGGCGGCCGGTTGTGCTTGAGCTGGACGTTTGCGGTGGGAAAGCCGATGTCGCGCCCGAGCTTGTCGCCGTGCACCACGCGTCCGGAGATGCTGTAGGGCCGACCGAGCAGACGTGCGGCATGATCGAGTTCGCCTTCGGCCAGCGCACTGCGCACCGCCGTGGACGAGGCGCGTTCCCCCGCCACTTCGACCGTGGGCAGGAATTCGGCGTCGAAACCGAGCGACTGGCCCGCGGATTGAAGCAAGGCAAAATCCCCCGCGCGCTTGGCGCCATAGCGGAAATCGTCGCCGACCAAGACGTATTGCGCCTGCAGCGTCCGCCCCAGCACCTGTTCGATGAAGGCGTCGGCCGTCAGGGTCGAGAAGGCGCGGTCGAACCGGAATACGTGCAGCCGGTCGATGCCCAGTCGTTGCAGGTGCTCGGCCTTCTCGCGCAGGCTGGACAGGCGTGCGGGGGCCTGGTCGGGCGCAAAAAACTCGCGCGGATGCGGCTCGAAGCTCAGCACACAGGTCGGCAGGCCGCGCGTCCGCGCCACGTCCTGCAAGCGGGCGAGCATGGCCTGGTGCCCGAGATGCAGGCCGTCGAAATTGCCGATGGTGACCGCGTGGGGTGTGCCGAGTGGACGAAAACCGTGGGTGATGCGCATTGCGGGCGGGACGCCGAAAAGGACTTATTCTAGCCGATTCAGGCCTTTGCAGGCCGCTGGCGGCCCCGGGAAGGGCTGTTATTCCGCGGCGCGCCGGACGAACTGCCGCGGACGGAAGCCCATCAGCCCGAGCGCCGCAAAATACAGCGCGATGCCGCCGCCGACCAGCAGCGCCAGTCGTGCCAGTCGTTCGTAGGAGCGGGCGGTCAGCCACCATTGCGTCTCACCCATGGCGAAGTAGAGCATGGCCGCCATCAGCGAAACCGCCAGCAGCACGCGCAGGAAGTAGGCGGCCCAGCCCGGCTGCGGCTGGTAGACCCGGTGCTTTTTCAGCAGATGCAGCAGCATTCCGGCGTTGAGGCAGGCTGCCAGCCCGATCGACAGCGCCAGCCCGGCGTGGCCCAGCGGCCCGATGAAGGCGAGGTTCATCAACTGGGTGGCGACGAGGGTGAAGATGGCGACCTTGACCGGGGTGCGGATGTTCTGCCGCGCATAAAACCCGGGCGCCAGCACCTTGACCAGGATCAGCCCGACCAGTCCGAGGCTGTAGGCCACCAGCGCATGCTGGGTCATGGCGACGTCGTGGGCGTCGAACGCGCCGTAGCGAAACAGCGTGGTGATGAGCGGCACCGCCAGCACCGCCAGCGCGGCCGCGGAAGGCAGCGCGAGCAGCAGGGTAAGGCGCAGGCCCCAGTCGAGCAGCTTCGAATATTCAGCCGGGGAATCGTCGGCGTAATGCTTGGCCAGGCTGGGCAACAGGATGGTGCCCAGTGCCACGCCCAGCATGCCGGTCGGGAATTCCATCAGGCGGTCGGCGTAATACAGCCACGACACGCTGCCGGTGGCGAGGAAGGACGCGAAGATGGTGTTGATGAGCAGGCTGATCTGCGCCACCGACACGCCCAGCGTGGCCGGTCCCATCAGCTTGAGGATGCGGTGCACGCCGGGGTCGTTGATGTGCCGCGTCGGACGCGGCAGCATGCCGATCCGCTTCAGGTGCGGCAGCATCCACGCCAGTTGCAGCACGCCGCCCAGCGCCACCCCCCAGCCCAGCGCCAGCACCGGCGGGTTGAAGTAGGGCGCCAGCCACAGCGCGGCGCTGATCATGGCCACGTTCAGCAGTACCGGGGCGAACGCCGGCACCGAAAACTTGCTGTAGGTGTTGAGCACGCCGGCGGCCAGTGCGACCAGCGAAATGAACACGATGTAGGGGAAGGTGATGCGCAGCAGCGTGACGGTGAGGGCGAATTTTTCCGGGTCGGCCCGGAATCCCGGCGCGCTGACGTAGGCGACCCACGGCGCCCCCACGATGCCCAGCAGGGCGACGACGACCAGCGTCAGCGTCAACGCAGTGCCGACCTGATTGACCAGGATGTGGGTGGCGTCATGGCCCTTGCGGGTCTTGTATTCGGCAAGGATGGGCACAAAGGCCTGCGAGAATGCGCCTTCGGCAAACAGCCGCCGCAGCAGATTGGGGATCTTGAAGGCGACAAAGAAGGCGTCTGTCAGCATCCCGGCGCCGAATACGCGGGCGATGATGGTGTCGCGCACGAATCCCAGAATGCGGGAAAGCAGGGTCATGCTGCTGACCGCAGCGAGGGCTTTGAGTAGGTTCATGGATGGACCGGGTTTTGCGCGCATTGTGCGGGTCGCGTGGCTGCGCCGCAACTCCGCGTGCCGCGGGCTTGATTTTTTGTGGTGTTGTCCCGTACAATCGCGGGCTTTGGTGAATCAGCCCCATGCCGAATGGGGTGCCTACTAGATTAATTGCCCTGCGCAAGGCGCGGGGTTCACAGGAGCAGAAATATATGGCGAACTCCGCCCAGGCGCGCAAGCGCGCACGTCAAGCCAGCGCCCAGCGCGACAGCAACATGAGCCAGCGTTCCGAGCTCCGCACCGCGATCAAGAAGGTGCGCAAAGCCATCGAAGCGGGCGACAAAGCCGCCGCTCAGCAGGTGTTCCAGGCTTCCATGAGCGTGATCGACAGCATCGCCGACAAGCAAATCGTCCACAAGAACAAGGCTGCGCGCCACAAGAGCCGCCTTTCGCTGGCGGTCAAGAGCATGGCCTGAGCGGCGGACGCTCCCCGGTATAAAACCCGCACCACACCATGAAAAACGCCGCATACAGCGGCGTTTTTCATTTCCGGTCCGGCATCGATCAGTCGCCATTCTCGGTGAGCAGTTCGTTGCTCTCGGCAAAGGTCTGTAAAAACCGGTAGGCGTTGGGATCGGCCGTCTTGAGCTTTTTATCCACGACGACACAGCGGATGCCGTCCAGTGTAGTCGGCTGTACATAGGGCGAATAGTTGGTGCGGTTGTTGGGATCGATGACAGCGAAGGCGCCTGCCAAGCGATCGGCCCAGTCGCTTGGGCGAAACCGCGAACCCTTGCTGGTGAGGCCGCGAATGATGAAGGGGGCGTTGGCGGTGGCGTCATCCATGGGGTGGGTGGGCGGTGGAAGGAATTGCCGGATTTTAGCATGCAGGGAAAGGCGCGCTGGGGCGGCTTCGCTTGCGCGTTTGCGGCATTTTGAAGATACTGGCGCTGGTTTACCTGACAAAAATTGTCAACAATTCATCAGGAGGAGAAAATCATGAAAAATCCGCTCGATTCGCTGTGGGGAACAGTCATCGCCGGTTTTGTGCTGACCGCCGTGCTGTATGTCTTTGCCAGAAATTTTCTGGGCTAAAGGGAGACTGGACAATGGAGAATATCAATATCGCAGCAGTCCTGGCCCGCTGGATCCATTTCATGGCAGGCGTCATGTGGATCGGCTTGCTGTATTACTTCAATTTCGTTCAGGTGGCCGCGCTGAAAAATGCCGCTGCAGATGGCACGGCGGGCGGTATCACCAAACATGTCGCGCCGCGCGCCCTGCTGTTCTTCCGCTGGGCGGCGGTCGTGACCTGGCTCGCCGGCGCGGCCCTGCTGGGCCCGCTGTTCGTCGATGCCTTCCTGCTGCGTAACGGCATGGGCGGGATCGGGATTGGCGCATGGCTGGGCACCATCATGCTGTTCAATGTCTGGGTGCTGATCTGGCCGAACCAGAAAAAGATACTGGGCATGGTCACGGCATCCGACGGCGAGAAGAACAAGGCACGCCGGGTGGCCTTCCTGGCATCCCGCACCAATACCATGTTGTCGATTCCGATGCTGTTCTTCATGGCGGGCGGGTGGTCTCATCGGGCGCTTTTCGGCCTATAATCAAGGCGCTGCATGACAAGCACGGCGGCTTTGGCCGCCGTTTTCTATTTCGCTGTTTCATTCTAAGTAGCGCAGCTATTTCAGGACAGCCTGGTTGAGGACTGCCATGACAACACATTTGATGAATACCTATAATCGCCAGCCCGTTGCCTTCGTGCGCGGCGAGGGCGCCTATCTATGGGACGAGGCGGGCAAACGCTATCTCGATGCGGTCGCCGGCGTGGCGGTGAATGGCCTGGGTCACGGCCACCCCAAACTGGTGAAAGCCGTCAGCGAACAGGCGGCTTCGCTGATCCATTCGTCCAACCTGTACCGTGTGTTGCGACAGGAGGAGCTGGCCGACAAGTTGTGTGCGTTGTCGGGCATGGACAAGGCGTTTTTCTGCAACTCGGGCTGCGAGGCCAACGAGGCGGCGATCAAGCTGGCGCGCCTGTATGGCCACAACAAGGGCATCGAGGTGCCGACCATTATCGTGATGGAGAAGGCCTTCCATGGCCGCACCATGGCGACACTGACCGCCACTGGCAGCCGCAAGATCCAGGCGGGCTTCGAGCCCCTGCTGTCCGGCTTCGCACGGGTGCCGTTCAACGATCTGGAGGCCATCCGCCATGTCGCCGAACACAACAAGAGCGTGGTCGCGGTGCTGATCGAGGTGGTGCAGGGCGAAGGTGGCATCAACGTGCTGCCATCGGAATACCTCGCCGAGTTGCGACAGATATGCGATGCCCATGGCTGGCTGCTGATGCTGGACGAGGTCCAGACCGGCATCGGTCGCACTGGCACCTGGTTCGGCTTCCAGCATAGCGGTGTTTTGCCGGATGTAATGGCGCTGGCCAAAGGCCTCGGCTCGGGCGTGCCGATCGGCGCCTGTCTGGCACGCGGCGCAGCGGCCGAGGTGTTCACGCCCGGCAGCCACGGCTCCACTTTTGGCGGCAACCCGCTGGCTTGCGCTGCGGCATTGGCAACGCTTCAGACCATTGAAGAGGAGAAGCTGCTCGACAACGCGCGCGTGCGCGGCGAAGCCATCCGCAGCGGCCTGCGCGCAGCGCTTGTCGGCGTGCACGGCGTGGTCGACATCCGCGGCGAGGGCATGATGATCGGTATCGAACTGGATCGCCCCTGCGGCGAACTGGTGGCGGTGGCGCGCGATGCCGGCGTGCTGATCAACGTCACGTCCGATACGGTCATTCGTCTGGTACCGCCGTTGATTTACGGCGAAGCCGAGGTCGATGCGCTGGTCACGGCGGTTTCAGGCATCGTGAAAAACTACCTGCAGCAGGCAGCGTGATGCTGAAACATTTCCTGCAATTCAAGGATCTGTCGCGTGACGAACTGAACTACCTGTTCGAACGCGCGCGGCTGATCAAGTCGCGTTTCAAGCGCTATCAGCCGTATCACCCGCTGGTTGACCGTACGCTGGCGATGATCTTCGAGAAAAGCTCGACGCGCACCCGGCTGTCGTTCGAGGCCGGTATGCACCAGCTCGGCGGCTCGGCGATCTACCTCAACACGCGCGACACCCAGCTGGGGCGCGGCGAGCCGGTGGAGGACGCGGGCGAGGTCATCTCGCGCATGGTCGACATCGTGATGATCCGCACCTTCGAGCAGGAGATCATCGAGCGCTTCGCCTCGCACTCGCGCGTGCCGGTGATCAACGGGCTGACGAATGAATACCACCCCTGCCAGATCCTGGCCGACATCTTCACCTTCATCGAGCATCGCGGCTCGATCCAGGGCAAGACCGTGGCGTGGATCGGCGACTCCAACAACATGTGCAACACTTGGCTGCAGGCCGCTGAAGTGCTCGATTTCAACGTGCACGTGTCGACCCCGCCGGGTTACGAAGTCGAACCGGAGCGTGCCAATCTTTACGGAACCGACAATTACGAAAGCTTCACCGATCCGATGGACGCCTGCCGCGGCGCCGATCTGGTGACCACCGACGTGTGGACCAGCATGGGCTGGGAAGCCGAGAACGACGAGCGTCTGAAGGCGTTTGCCGACTGGCAGGTCGATGCCGAGATGATGGCGGTGGCCAAATCCGATGCCGTGTTCATGCACTGCCTGCCCGCGCATCGCGGCGAGGAAGTCACCGCCGAGGTGATCGACGGCCCGCAGTCTGTGGTGTGGGACGAAGCCGAGAACCGCCTGCATGTGCAAAAGGCGCTGATGGAATATCTACTGTTAGGAAAAATCGAATCATGAACATCGCCTACTTCAGGGACATGGACTCGCTCTATGTCGAAATCAGTCCCGAAAATCCCGCGCAGGCGTGGGAGGCACACGAGGGCATCGTGCTCAACCTGTCGGAAGACGGCCGCGTGGTCGGCATCGAGATCGAGAAGGCCAGCCTCGCCACCAATCTCGACATCCTGAAGATCGGCGGCTTTCCTGGCCAGGTCGAGATCATCGACAAGAACACATCCGGTTCCACCCACTGAATACACACACCATGAGCGACATCAAGAAAGTTGTACTGGCCTATTCCGGCGGCCTCGACACCTCGGTCATCCTGAAATGGCTGCAGGACACCTATCAATGTGAAGTGGTCACCTTCACTGCCGACCTCGGCCAGGGCGAGGAACTCGAACCGGCGCGGCAGAAGGCGCTGAAGTTCGGCATCAAGCCCGAGCAGATCTATATCGACGACCTGCGCGAGGAGTTCGTGCGCGACTTCGTCTTCCCGATGTTCCGCGCCAACACCGTGTACGAAGGCGAATACCTGCTCGGCACCTCGATCGCGCGGCCGCTGATCGCCAAGCGCCTGATCGAGATCGTCAACGAAACCGGCGCCGATGCCATTTGCCACGGCGCCACCGGCAAGGGCAACGACCAGGTGCGCTTCGAGCTCGGTGCCTACGCGCTGAAGCCTGACGTCAAGGTGATCGCACCGTGGCGCGAGTGGGACCTTTTGAGCCGCGAGAAACTGCTTAATTATGCCGAGACCCACGGCATCCCCATCGACATGAAGCACCGCCAGGGCGGCTCGCCGTACTCGATGGATGCCAACCTGCTGCACATTTCCTACGAAGGCCGCCATCTGGAAGATCCCAATGCGGAAGCAGAGGAGGACATGTGGCGCTGGACGGTGTCGCCGGAAAAGGCGCCCGATGCGGCCGAATACCTGACCCTCGACTACAAGCACGGCGACGTCGTTGCTATCAACGGCCAGGCCATGAAGGCGCACGAAGTGCTGGCGAAGCTCAACGAGATCGGCGGCAAGCACGGCATCGGCCGGCTCGACCTGGTGGAAAACCGCTACGTCGGCATGAAGTCGCGCGGCTGCTACGAAACGCCCGGCGGCACCATCCTGCTGAAGGGGCATCGTGCGATCGAGTCGATCACGCTGGATCGCGAAGTCGCGCACCTCAAAGATGACCTGATGCCCCGCTACGCCAGCCTGATCTACAACGGCTATTGGTGGAGCCCCGAACGTAAGGCCCTGCAGGTGCTGATCGACCACACCCAGCAGCACGTCAATGGCAGCGTGCGGCTGAAGCTCTACAAGGGCAACGTCATCGTGGTCGGCCGCGATTCGAAGACCGATTCGCTATTCGATTCGACCATCGCCACGTTTGAAGACGACGCCGGCGCCTACGACCAGAAGGATGCAGGCGGCTTCATCAAGCTCAACGCGCTGCGCATGCGCATCGCGGCCAAACTCGACGCACGGAGAAAATAAGCATGTCCCAGTTCGACAATGTCGCCGTCACCAAGCAGGCCAACGTCTATTTCGACGGCAAGTGCGTGTCGCACACGGTCCAGTTCGCCGACGGCACCAAGAAATCGGTCGGCGTGATCCTCCCGTCCACGCTCACCTTCAACACCGGCGCGCCTGAAATCATGGAAACGGTGGCGGGTTCCTGCCGCGTCAAGCTGGCGGGCGAGAGCGAGTGGAAGACTTACGGCGCCGGCCAGTCGTTCAACGTGCCCGGCAATTCCAGTTTCGACATCGAGGTGTCCAGCGAGCCTTACCACTACGTCTGCCACTTCGGCTGAACTGAATCATGACTACCGTCACTGTCGTCCGGAAAGGCGGCCGCATCGCGATTGCGGCAGACACGTTGACGAAATGGGGCGGTGGCAAGGAATCCGCCGCCTATGTGGCGAATCACGAGAAGATCATTCGCGTCGGCAACAGCCTCGTGGCGATCACCGGATCGGCAACCTTCAAGCTGATCCTGGCGGATTATTTTTCCGGACTGGACGCGCCGCCGTCGCTGAATTCAGTGGCGGACATCTTCAGCGTATGGAACGCCCTGCACGGCGTGCTCAAGGAGCACTACTACCTGCAGACCGGCGAGGATAAGGAAGAGGACCTGGAGTCCAGCCGCATGGACGTGCTGATCGCCAACCCGCGCGGGATTTTTGGCGTGGCAGCGCATCGCACGGTGCAGGAATTCTCGAAATTCTATGCTTACGGCAGCGGTAGCCCGTATGCCCTGGGCGCGATGTACGCGGCCTATCGCGCACCTTCGCTCGATGCCGAGGCGGTGGCGCGGCTGGGCGTGATGGCGGCGGCTGAATTCCACGACGAGTCGGGTTTGCCGGTGCAGTCGTTTGTGATGGACGTTGAGGAGTAAACATGCCGAGTTTTGACATCGTGTCCGAAGTTGACAAGCAGGAAGTGCGCAATGCGGTCGACCAGGTCAACAAGGAAGTGTCCACCCGTTTCGATTTCAAGGGCTCCGATGCCCGTGTCGAGCAGGCCGACTACGTGCTGACGGTCTATGCCGACACCGAATTCCAGCTCGACCAGGTGCAGGACATTCTGTCGCAGAAGCTCGCCAAGCGCAGCGTCGACGTGAAATGCCTGGACATCGGCAGCGTCGAGAAGGTCTCGGGCAACAAGGTCAAGCGCAGCGTGACGGTGAAGACCGGCGTCGAGACCGAACTGGCGAAGAAGATCGTCAAATGCATCAAGGACAGCAAGCTGAAGGTGCAGGCCAGTATTCAGGGCGACACCGTGCGTGTGTCGGGTGCCAAGCGTGACATCTTGCAGGACACCATCGCGCTGGTGCGGAAGACCATCACCGATTTTCCGCTGCAGTATCAGAATTTCCGCGATTGACCATTCAGTCACGAATTTCGAAACTGAGCACCAGGAGACGAATATGGCCAAGGTTCTGGTTCCACTGGCGGACGGCTGCGAAGAGCTCGAGGCTGTCACCATCATCGATCTGTTGCGCCGTGCCGGCATCGAAGTGGTGAGCGCCGGACTCAATCCTGGCGTCGTCAAGGCTAGCCGTGGCGTGCAGCTGGTGCCGGATCTGACGCTGGATAGCGCCCTGCAGGACGAGTATGACATGGTGGTGCTGCCGGGCGGCATGCCCGGCGCGGCCCATCTGAAGTCGGATCCGCGTATTCTCCGGTTGCTGAAGGACATGGCGGCAGCGGGGAAATACACCGCCGCCATTTGTGCTGCGCCGATGGTGCTCGCCGAAGCGGGCGTGCTTGAGGGCAGGCAGGCCACCAGCTACCCCGGCTTTCTTGATGCCTTGCCCGGCGTGACCGTCAGCGCGGCGGCCGTGGTGCAGGATGGCAAAGTGCTGACCTCGCGCGGACCCGGCACGGCGATGGATTTCGCGCTGGCGCTGATCGAGACGCTGGCGGGGGCCGACAAACGCCAGCAAGTCGAGGCTGCTCTGGTCAGGCCATAGCCGGCCATGCGCCGTCGTTGCTATTATTGATAAACCTATACCAAATACCCTCTCGAACCGGAGACCGCCATGCAGATTCGCGAAATTCTCACCCTCAAAAGTGACACCATCTACAGCATTGCACCCACAGACTCAGTCGCAAGCGCTGTCGACAAGCTGGTGAGCCTGGGGGTCGGTTCGCTGGTCGTGCTCAAGAATGACGAGATGGTGGGGCTCCTGACCGAACGCGATGTGGTGCAGGGGATGGTCAAGCAGGGCTGCAATCTCAAGGACGCGGAGGTCAGCACCATCATGGTGACCGAACCGGTGGTGGCCAACGCCGAGGACTCGGTCGACTATGCGCGCGATGTGATGACCAAGTCGCATATCGGACACCTGCCGATTCTCGACGGCAACAAACTGCTCGGCATCATTTCCTTTCACGATGTGGCGCGTGCCTGCCTGAAGGAAGCCAATTTCGAGAACAGCCTGTTGAAGCGCTATATCAAGCACTGGCCGGAATAAGCGGCCCATCCAGGCTGGTTAGCGGATCGACTCGATGTCGATGGTTTTTTCCATGACCTTGGGTACGATCAGCGCATAGCCTTGCTGTTGCCAGTGTGCCAGCTCGGTGATGGCATTGGGCACGACTTCGATGAAATCCTGGAAGTCCTCCACCTTGTAGCCGAAGTCCGCGGCCGCCTGTCCGCACACCTTGAACTTCACACCGAGTCCGGCGTAGTAGCGCATGCGATCCACCGCATCCTGGTAGGTCGCCTCGTTCTTTTTCACCACCGTCACGATCTCGTTGCCGTGGATCACAACGACGAGGCTCAGGTCTTCGGGCGAATAGTTGTAAGGGGCATCGAGCAAGGGGGTCATCAGCGAACGCACCCAGTAGAGCGCACTGCCGATTTTCTGCGGGTGATCCAGATAGAACTCGAACACGACCTTCGCGGGTGCATAGGGCGTGGCCACCCACGTTCCCGCAGCAAGCGTCGAAGTGGACAGACCGAGAAATAGGCCTGCCAACGCAATCAGAAGCGATTTCATGGTCGCTCTCCTTGCAAGGGGAGGAGCTTGCTTTATAGGCGCTGAGCGGCGTTTTGTTGCAGGCGCCGCAGCGTCTGGAACAGCTTGAGCCGCGCCGGATCGATTTCGCCAGCCGCCGCCGCTTCCAGGAGGCGGCAACCCGGCTCCGACTCGTGCCTGCAGTCGCGGAACCGGCATAGCCCCAGAAATGGACGGAATTCGACGAAGGCGTGTGCCAGGGCGTTGGCGTCCAGATGCTGCAGGGCGAACTCCTGCAGACCGGGCGAATCGATCACGGTCGAATCGGCGTTCAGACGGTGCAGACGGGTATGGGTGGTCGTGTGGCGTCCGCTGTCGAGTGCTTCGGAATACTCGGCGGTGACCGCCTCGGCATCGGGAAAGAGCGCATTGATCAGGGTCGATTTGCCCATACCTGACTGGCCGATCAGCAGCGTGGTATGGCCCTGCAAGGCCGGCCGTAATGGTGCGATATCGGTCAGCGCCGATAACGTGACGAGCGGGTAGCCGATGCGGGTGAGCAGCGTCAGGCGTTCGCGTGCGGCCGGTGTTTCCGGCAGGTCTGCCTTGTTGAGAATCAGCAGGCTGGCGATGCCCTGGTCTTCTGCGGCCAGGATGCAGCGCTGCACCAGTTCCATCGAGAAGCTCGGGCGCGCTGCAACCACCACGGCCAGCTGCGTGACGTTGGCGGCGATGGCCTTGGATTTGAAGGCGTCGGAGCGATACAGCAGGCTGGCACGCGGATGTACCGCCTCGATCACGCCTGCATCGCCATCGCGCCGGACATCGACGCGGTCGCCGCAGACCACGCGCAGGTGGCGGCCTTTGACCTGGCAGGGCAGATCGCCGTCGGTGGTTGCGACGATGAAGCGACGACTGAATGCGGCAGTGACCTGGCCGGTCAGAATGTTCAGAATGGGGAGATTCCGTTGCTGGCTGACCTGACCTGACCGGACAGGCCGATCAGCATGGCATTGGCGCCGATGATTTTCATCCGGCTCATGATTGCGTCGATTCCCCGTTGGACAAGCTGAAAGGCTAAACGGATGACAGCGCGCAGATCTTGATGCTCACAACTCCAGCAGGCTATCGACCTTGGCCGCGCAGATGAAATCGTTCTCGGAAAGACCGCCGATGGCATGGGTCCAGAATTCGACCTTGACGGTGTTATAGCCGACGAGCAGGTAGGGATGGTGATCTTCGCGGTGCGACACCCACATCACGGCATTGGTGAACGCCTGGGCATGGTAGTGATTCTTGAAGGTGTACTCCTTGGCGATCTTGATGCCGTCGCGCTGCCAGCCGGCGAGGCCCTTCAACATGGGCGCAATTTGCGCATCGGTCAGCGGCGCGACTCCGCCTTCGCAGGGTGCGCATTTTTTACGGACAAGTTCTTCGACAATGGTGGTCATGATGGGCATCCTTACTTGAATTTGTAATATTGCTGATTGAGGTAGGCACCGACGTGTGCCTCGTCCTCCGGGAACCAGCCGGCGCCAGTGTTGGCGTTGCAACCGGAAATGCGGGCGGCGAGTTGCTGCGGGGTTTTGACCTTGCGGTCGGCGCGCGTATAGATCTTGCTGCCGTCACCTCCGTACATGCTGACATGGCAGCTGGTGCAGGCCTTGTCGTGCAGGGCCTTGCCGATCTTGGGGTCGCCCTTGGCAAAAGGGGCAGCGTGGACGCCGCCGCTCAGCAGGGCGCCACAGATGAGTGCGGTCACAATTTTCATGGGAATCTCCTCATGGCTTATCCGATCATTATCGTCACTGGCCTGCAATTGCGCCAGCGCGGAATGCATCGTGTGCGAAAATGGCAGCCTGTTTTCCGAAGGAACGTTGATATGGCCCTGAATCCCACGCATCTGCTCTGGCTCGACATGGAAATGACCGGCCTGTTGCCCGATACCGATCGCATCATCGAACTCGCCATCGTCGTGACCGATGCCGACCTCAATACCGTGGCCGAGGGCCCGGTGCTGGTCGTGCATCAACCCGACGAGGTGATGGATGCCATGGACAGCTGGAACAAGGGTACACATGGAAAATCGGGGCTGATCGACCGTGTCAAGGCCTCGCAACTGAACGAAGCCGAGGTCGAGGCGCAAATGCTGGAGTTCGTGAAACAGCACGTGCCTGCCCGAACCTCACCGATGTGCGGCAACTCGATCTGCCAGGACCGTCGCTTCATGGCGCGCTACATGCCGCAGCTGGAAGCGTTCTTCCACTATCGCAACCTGGATGTCAGCACGTTGAAGGAGCTGGCCAAGCGCTGGCGGCCAGGACTGTCCGAAGCGTTCAAGAAATCCAACAAGCACGAAGCACTGGCCGACATCTATGAATCCATCGACGAGATGAAGTACTACCGCGAGCACTTCATCCGCGCGGAATAAAAAAAGCGGCCGGCCGGCCGCTGCAGGAGGAGACAACCGTGAATCTCGTGGAATTATTCTCGAAATCGGCTGGCATCCTGGATGGACCGCCGTAACCGGCGGTTCCGGGGAAGGATCAGGGCTTGATGTAGACGTAACCTTCCTTGGCCTGCAAACGGGCAAGCTCAGCCACACCGGACGGTACCACCTTGGCTTCCATGATGACCGCGTCAGGCCCCAGTTTGCGGGCCTGGAGGGTGTTGTTGCAGACGCGGAAATCAACCCCGCGATTCTTCAGCGCGGCGACCTGGGATTCATAAGCGCCCTTGTCATCCTTGGCGTCGTTGAGCAGGAAATCGATCCCTTTGCCGTGAGCCACCACGACGATCTTGTCGGTCGGACTGGCGTTGAGTTCGTTGTTGATATTGTTCATGGCGGCACGGGCGACGGAAGCATCGTTGATGTGGTAGACGACTTTTGCCTCGTCGGTAGCCGCGGCTGGCGCCGCTGCTTCGGCAGGCGGTGCGGCGTGGGCTATGGGCATGGTCGCCAGCAACAGGGCGGCAAGCAGCGGGGTGAGAGTGCGGGTCATTAGAGGTCTCCTGATTTGATATGAATAAACCGGCTTTATCGGGCAAGCCTGTTGGTAGGACGGACCTACTGGAACGCTTATTCCATTCCGGAGGGCGCTTTTTTCTGGAATAAAAGGACTATCTTCCCCGTCAACCGGACATGATCATGCTCAGTCGTCTTCTTTTTGGTCCGCCGCGCCCCGGTATCGAAGCCTTGCGCCCGGTGCTCTACCGAATTGCCTTTGCCTGGTGCCATGACGCCGCGCTGGCGGACGATCTGGTGCAGGAAGCCCTCTCCAAGGGCTGGACGCGGCGTGGACAGTTGCGCGATGAGTCGTCCCTGAAGGCATGGATGGTGTCGATCATGAACCACTGCTGGCTCGATCACTTGCGCAGCCGGCGTGACTTCGACGATGTCGAGGACTGGCAGGACGAACTCGAATCCACGGCAGACAGCCCCGATGCCTGTTGCGATCGCGAGCAGGTGATCGCCTGCGTACGCAAGGCCGTGGCACGCCTGCCGCTGGGGCAACGTCAGGTTCTGACGCTGGTCGACCTGGAGGAATTCAGTTATGCCGAAGTAGCCGGAATCCTGGACATCCCGGTCGGTACGGTGATGAGCCGCCTGTCGCGCGCGCGCGCATCCCTGAAAAATCTGCTGGGGCCTGCAATGCGACAGTCGGCAGCCCAGCCGCAGTTGAGGAGGGTCAAATGAAACCCGCTGTTTCGGATGAGATTCTGCATGCGTTCATCGATGGCGAACTCGATGTGGCCGAGAGCGAAACGCTGATCGCGCGGACGCAGCAAGACCCGGCATTGGCACAGCGTGTTTGCGCGTTGCGCAGCCTGCGCAGCATGGTCAAGCTGGCATACGCCGAGCCGCCGGTCATCGACGCTCGGCCGCCCGTTCATCGCCGGCAGTTGATGCAACGTTGTGCATTCGGCTGCCTGGTTCTGCTCGTCGGCTTGAGCAGTGGCTGGGCTTTGCGTGGACTGGCGTGGCAGGCAGACGTCACGCAGCCTGCTGCGGTTCCGGATGGGTATCGGACAGTCAGCTTGGCGCACGAAGCCGATCCCAATCGCATCATCCTGCATATCGACAGTGCGGCGCCGGAGAAGATGCGCGCGGCGCTGGATCGGGCCGATCAGCTGCTGGACGATGCGGACCGGCAGGGGCGCGCCATGCAGCTTGAGGTCATCGCCAACAGCCATGGTATCGAACTCCTGCGCGCCGGCCACAGTCCCTATGCAGAACGTATCGCACGCATGAGGCAGCGCCATGCGAACCTGCAATGGGTGGCGTGCGGCCAGACGGTTGCCCGTTACACCAGCGAGGGCCAAAAAGTGGAATTGCTGCCGGCTACCCGGACGGCCCCCACTGCCATCGGCGAAATCATTTCCCGGCTCCAGCAAGGCTGGACCTATGTTCGGGTTTAAGCGCGACACCGTTCTTGCCGTCCTGATGTTGTTCCTGCTGTTGCCCGCCCAGGCGGGCGCAGCCCCGCTGGTCAATCAACTCGCCAATCATCCGTCGCCCTATCTGGCTTTGCATGGGCACGATCCGGTAGCCTGGCAGGAATGGAATGCCGCCACGATTGCGCGGGCGCGACAGGAAAACAAGCTGCTGTTCGTTTCGGTCGGCTATTTCGCCTGCCACTGGTGCCATGTCATGCAGCGCGAGAGCTACAAGAACCCGCAGATCGCGGCCTTGCTCAACCGAGACTTCATCCCGGTCAAGGTCGATCGTGAGCTCAACACCGGGCTCGACGATGCCCTGCAAACATTTTCCGCACGTCTTCAGGGCGCGGCGGGCTGGCCTCTGAATGCCTTCGTGACGCCGGAAGGCTATCCGGCGTTCACGGTCTTGTATGCGCCTCCCGATGCATTCCGCACGCTGTTGACCCAGCTTTCCGCACGTTGGAAATCGGATGGGGCCGGCATTCGTCGGCTGGCTTCACTGGCTGCGCCGCCGCCAGCCCAGCGACCAGCGGATGCACCGCTGACGGCTGCGCGGAGCGAGCAGGCCTGGGAACGCTTCATGACCGGCGTGTGGCAGGAGGCCGACAGTCTGCATGGCGGTTTTGGACAGGTCAGCAAATTTCCCATGGCGCCGCAATTGAGCGCCTTGCTGGATCGCCAGGCGCAGCAACCAGACGCCAGGCTGGGTGAATTCTTGCGCCTGACATTCGATCAGATGGCGGCACGCGGCATGCGGGACCATATTGGCGGCGGGTTTTTCCGCTATACCGTCGACCCCGACTGGGATACGCCGCACTTCGAGAAAATGCTCTACGACAATGCGCAGCTGGCCGTGCTGTATCTGCGTGCCGCGACGGTATTGGAACAACCCCGTTATCGCGAGATTGCCCGCGGTACGCTCGGGTTCATGCAGGATGAATTGCGGGATGCGCGTGGCGGCTTCTACAGCAGCACGTCGGCGGTCGATGCGGCCGGGCGCGAAGGCGCGACGTATCTGTGGATGCCCGATGAACTGAAACGGCGCCTGCCGCCTGCGGTGTACGCGGCCGCGCACCGGGTGTGGCGCCTCGATGCGCCGCGCAGTTTCGATGCGGGCTACCTGCCTGCGGAATATGTTCCCCCCACGGCGGACGAGCGCTCGTTGCTGGCCGAGGCCGCGCATATCCTGTATCCCGTGAGGCGCATGCGCAGCCTGCCCAAGGACGACAAGTTGAACGCCGGCCTGAACGGTCTCGCGCTGTCGGCGTTCAGTCAGGCCAGCCGGCTCGATCCGGCCTACCGCCAGGAAGCCGACCGTTTGCAGCATTTTCTGTTGACGCGGTTGACCCGGGACGGGCGGCTGATGAAGGCGATGGCGCATGGCAAGATACTGCCGGATGCGGAGCTGGAGGATTACGCCTATGTGGTGCAGGGTCTGCTCGACCATGCCGATGCCACGGGCAACGCACAATCGCGCGAAAGAGCCCGGCGGCTTGCCCAGACCGCTTGGCGCTTGTTCTGGCATGAGGAGGGCTGGAAGCGCGAGACGAAGCCCCTGCTGGCGACCTTGCAGGCCGAGCCGGTGCTGGACGACGGCGCGCTGTATTCGCCATCCGACGTGCTCATCCTGGCCAGCCTGCGCGTGCAGGATCCCGTTTTGAATCAGCAGGCGCGTCGTGCCGCACGGTGGCGCCTGCCGGCCATGGAGCAGGACCCGTATGCCTATCCTACGCGTACGCGCGTGCTGGCGAACCTCCAGCTGGACTAGTTGATCTCGGGCTCGGGTGCTTGCGTCGATTCCACCGTGCGCTGCATGGGACGTCGACCGACCTGGATTTTCAGATTCAGGGTCTGCTGTTTGCGTGCGACGGTCAGCTGTGCATCTTCGCCCGGTTTCAGCGCGGCAATCAGATTGAGCAGCGATGCGGAGTCGGCCACCACGCGGCCGTTGACGGCCAGCAGGATATCGCCCGGGCGGATACCGCCGACGTCTGCAGGCCCCCCTTTCAGCACCCCGGCGATCAAGGCGCCTTCGGCGCTCTTAAGGCTGAACGATTCAGCCAGTTCGGGGCTCAGATCCTGCACCTCGACGCCGACCCAGCCACGCGTCACGCTGCCGGATTTGATGATCTGTTCCATCACCTTGCGGGCGATGCTGACCGGAATGGCAAAGCCGATACCCTGCGAACCGCCGGTGCGCGAATAGATCGCGCTGTTGATCCCGACCAGGTTGCCGGATGCATCGACCAGCGCGCCGCCCGAGTTGCCGGGGTTGATGGCGGCATCGGTCTGGATGAAGTTCTCGAAGGTGTTGATGCCCAGATGGGTGCGTCCGAGCGCGCTGACGATGCCGGCGGTGACGGTCTGCCCGACGCCGAACGGATTGCCGACCGCCAGCACCCAGTCACCCACCTTGAGGCTGTCGGGTTCGGCAAAGGTGATCGCCGGCAGGTCGCCAGCATCGATTTTCAGCACCGCCAGATCGGTCTCCGGATCGGAACCGACTACGCGAGCGGGTACGGTCTTGCCGTTGGCCAAGGCCACCTGGATTTCGTCGGCGGCTTCGACAACGTGCTGATTGGTGAGGATGTAGCCGTTTGGACTGATGATCACGCCCGATCCCAGATTGGATACTTCGCGCGGGCGTGCATCCAGCCGGTCGCCAAAAAAATAGCGGAAGATCGGATCCTGCAGGGCAGGGTGGGCCGGGCTGCTGACTTTTTGCTGCGTGAAGACGTTGACCACCGACGGAATCACTTTCTGTGCTGCCGGGGCAAAGGATTCGACGGGTGTGAGCGTACGGCTGGCGGATTGCGCAGCCTGCTGGATGGTCAGGCTCGGTGCGGGTGTCTGCCAGCGCAGAAGATCGGGTTTGAACAGAGCGATGATGAACAATACGCCAAGTGCCACAGTGGTGGTTTGAGCGAAGAGCAACCAGAGTTTGCGTATATGCATTTCGATTAAATTCAGAGACTTGGCGTAATTTTACGGCTGGACAATTATAGCCTAGCGTGGGTGGCGATTGCTCTTTAGCTGCGACGGGCTTCCGGTGAGGGCGGCAATTTGGTTAGAATGCCGGTTTTATCGCAACACGTTCAGGTTAGGGAAACATGAGCCAGGAAGCCGATGGGCAAAAAGTGGACACACGTAAACGAAAATTCCTGATCGCCGCGACCAGCGCCGTTGGAGGGGTCGCCGTGGCGGGAGTGGCTGTGCCGCTGGTGATGAGCATGCTGCCGAGCGCGCGCGCCAAGGCTGCAGGCGCGCCGGTGGAGGTGGATATCAGCAAGATTGAGCCCGGCATGCTGCTGACGGCTGAATGGCGCGGCAAACCGGTGTGGGTCGTCAATCGCACCAAGGAAATGCTCGACCTGCTGGCCAAGCATAACGACAAACTGGTCGATCCCAACAGCGAGCAGCCCCAGCAGCCCGAGTACTGCAAAAATGCCACGCGCTCGATCAAGCCGGAATTCCTGGTAGCGGTCGGCATCTGCACCCACCTCGGTTGTTCGCCCACCTACCGCAAAGAAGTCGGCGCAGAAGATCTGGGTGCAGACTGGCCGGGCGGTTTCCTGTGTCCCTGCCATGGTTCGCGCTTCGACCTGGCCGCCCGCGTATTCAAGAACGTGCCGGCCCCGACCAATCTGGTAATCCCGCCTCATCAATACCTCAGTGCCGGCAAGATACAGATCGGTGTGGACGCAAAAGGAGCCTAAAAGAATGTCTGCCCTGCAAAAAATGATGGGTTGGGTCGATGACCGCTTTCCCCTCACCGCTACCTACAAGGCGCACCTGTCCGAGTACTACGCGCCCAAGAACTTCAACTTCTGGTACTTCTTCGGCTCGCTGGCGCTGCTGGTGCTGGTGATGCAGATCGTCACCGGCATTTTCCTGACCATGAACTACAAGCCGGACTCGGGGCTCGCCTTCGCGTCCGTCGAGTACATCATGCGCGACGTCGATTGGGGCTGGCTGATCCGCTACATGCACTCGACCGGCGCCTCGATGTTCTTCGTCGTCGTCTATCTGCACATGTTCCGCGGCCTGATGTACGGTTCCTACCGCAAGCCGCGCGAACTGATCTGGATCTTCGGCGTGCTGATCTATCTGGCGCTGATGGCCGAAGCCTTCCTTGGCTACCTGCTGCCGTGGGGTCAGATGTCCTACTGGGGTGCGCAGGTGATCGTCAACCTGTTCTCCGCCGTGCCTTTCATCGGTAACGATCTGTCGATCTGGATTCGCGGCGACTACGTGATTTCGGATGCCACCCTGAACCGCTTCTTCGCCTTCCACGTCATCGCGTTGCCGCTGGTGCTGATCGCGCTGGTGGCGGTGCACCTGGTGGCGCTGCATGAAGTCGGCTCCAACAACCCGGACGGCATCGAGATCAAGAAGAAGAAGGACGCCAACGGTATCCCGCTCGACGGCATTCCCTTCCACCCGTATTACACGGTGAAGGACATCGTCGGCGTGATCGTCTTCCTGATGGTCTTCTCGGCAATCGTGTTCTTCGGTCCCACGATGGGCGGCTACTTCCTGGAGTCCAACAACTTCATCCCGGCCGACCCGCTGAAGACTCCGCCGCATATCGCGCCGCTGTGGTACTTCACGCCGTTCTACGCCATTCTGCGCGCAGTGCCGCCGATGTTCGGCTCCCAGTTCCCTGGCGTCGTGGCGATGGGCATGTCGATCGTGCTGATCTTCTTCCTTCCCTGGCTGGACCGGGGCAAGGTCAAGTCGATCCGTTACCGCGGCCCGATCTACAAGATCATGCTGGCCCTGTTCATCGTGTCCTTCGTGGGCCTCGGCTACCTTGGCCTGCTGCCGCCCTCTCCGGTGGCGACGATTATTGCCCAGACCTTCTCAGTGATTTACTTCCTGTTTTTCCTGTTGATGCCCTGGTATACCTCGATTGACAAAACCAAACCGGAACCGGAAAGGGTGACTGGCTAAAATGAAACGCTTGAAGAATTTTATTCTCCTGTTGATCGCGGTGCCTGTCATCGCTTTCGCCTCCGAGGAAGGACCAAGTCTGGACAAGGCGCCCGTCAACCTGTCCGACCAGGCGTCCCTCCAACGCGGCGCACGCATGTTCGTGAACTATTGCCTCAATTGCCACAGCGCTGTCTCCATGCGTTACTCGCGCATGGAGGATCTTGGGTTGACCGAAAATCAGATCAAGGAAAATCTGATGTTCGCGGCCGAAAAGCCCGGTGAGACCATGACGGTTGGCATGGACAAGAAAGAGGCCAAGAACTGGTTCGGCTCCGCTCCGCCCGACCTCAGCGTGATCGCCCGCGCACGCGGCTCCGACTGGCTGTATACCTATCTGCGCAGCTTCTATCGTGACGACACGCGCCCTACCGGCTGGAACAACGTCGTGTTCCCCAAGGTGGCGATGCCGCACGTGCTGTGGAGCCTGCAGGGTGAGATGGTTCCGGTCATGAAGAAGGAAGGCGAGCATGAAGTGATCGAGCGCCTCGAACTGGCCAAGCCCGGTAGCGTGACCCTGGCCGAATACGACGCCATGGTCGGCGATCTGGTCAACTACCTGACGTGGATGGGCGAGCCCGCACAACTCGAACGGAAACAGCTTGGACTGTTCGTGCTGGCCTTCCTGGCGTTCTTCTTCGTGGTGGCCTATTACCTGAAGAAAGAGTTCTGGAAAGACGTTCACTGAATCTGGTCTAGCCGTTCGCCAACAGCCGGACTGTGTCCGGCTGTTGGCGTTTTAAGCCTTAAACACACGCAATACTTGCAACACGAGAGGGAGCCCCCGCCATGATGACCCTGTATTCCGGCAGTACCGACCCCTACAGCCATCGCTGCCGCATCGTCCTGTTCGAAAAGGACATGGATTTCGAAGTCATCGATGTGGACATGCACAACAAGCCGGAAGAAATTGCCAGCATCAGCCCCAGCGGCAAGATGCCGGTGCTGGTCGAGCGCGACCTGATCCTGACCGAATCCAACATCATCAACGAATACATCGACGAGCGTTTCCCCCATCCGCAGCTGATGCCGCCGGATCCGGTCATGCGTGCCCGTGCCCGCCTGGTGCTGTTCAATTTCGAGCACGACCTGTTCACGCACGTCAACACGCTCGAACATAGCCTCGGCAAGGCCTCGGACAAGGCGCGCCAGGAAATCCGCGACAGCCTGTCGCAGCTCACGCCCATCCTCACCAAGCAGAAGTACCTGATGAACGACGAGTTCTCCATGCTGGATGTGGCGATCGCCCCACTGCTTTGGCGCCTCGAGCATTACGGCATCGAGCTGCCGAAAGTGGCCGCACCGGTGCTCAAGTACCGCGAACGCCTGTTCAGCCGTCCCGCCTTTATCAATGCGCTGACGCCCACCGAAAAGGCGCTGCGCAAGTAAGCGGGCAGGGCGGGTGGCCGAGATTTCAACCAAGCCGTACCTGATCCGCGCACTGTACGAATGGTGTGTGGACTCGGGTTATACCCCGCAGTTGCTGGTGGCGGTCGATGCGCGTACGCGCGTGCCGCCCGGTTTCGTCAAGGACGGCCAGATCGTGCTGAACGTCAGCGCCGGCGCAACCCGGAATCTGACGATGGACAACGACTGGATCCAGTTTTCCGCGCGCTTCGGTGGTGTCTCGCATGAAATATCCATACCGGTAGACCGGGTGGCAGCGATTTTCGCGCGCGAGAATGGACAAGGTCTGCATTTCGAGCCGGTCGATGCACCCGAGCCACCCGAGCAGACACCGCCGCCCGTCCCGGACGAATCGTCCGCACCACCCAGAGGCAAACCCTCGCTCAAAGTCGTCAAGTAATCGCTCAATCGGGCGCGCGGCATCGCTATAATGTCGCCCGTCGCCGCTTTAGCTCAGTTGGTAGAGCAACCGCCTTGTAAGCGGTAGGTCATCTGTTCGAATCAGATAAGCGGCACCAACAAACATACCAATTAATCATTTAATAACCGGCACTTAGCCGGTTTTTTTGTGTCCCTGCATTGCCCGGATTTTCCCGCGTTTTACCCCGATTTCCCGGGGTTCACTGTGCCACCAGTGTGCCAGATTGTGCCAAAGTTTCTTACCTTACGTAAGGTACTAACTTTTTGATTTAAAAGAAAAATATGGCATTTACATTGACGGAGCGCAACGCGCTCGGCAGAATTGTTGCATGGACGAAACACAAGGAAAAATCAGACATCTATCCCTTGCCCTTACCCAGGCGGCAGGGGCATGGTTTGCCGTTTTTTTCGTCCTGATCGCTGTCGGCGCGGCCGCTACGCTCATCATCGGCGCAGCGCTGGCCGGCGCTTCGCTTCTTATCTTGGCTCACGCCCCTAGCTTTGGGGCGTGGCACATCGAGACCGAGGCCATGGCGCGGGCGTGCGGCTTTCCCGGCTTCCCAGCACCCCGCATCCCCGTAGAGACAGAAAAGAGGTCTTTTGAGCCCGATCTGACCTCGCCTCCACCTCGTCCTATCCCCGCCATCTAAAAGAACTGCGCCACGGCAATCGTGGCGCGTCTGAATGGTTTTAGATGGCGGGGCGCGGCCCTGCCGCTCCCCGTCGGGAGCAGGACATGCAGAAAATTGAAGAGCAGCGCGCCGCCATGCGCACTCGGCTTGAGGCCGCCTTGGGTGTCCGCCTGGGTTTTACGATGGATGAAGCGGCCGCGATCGCCGGCATCTCAAAGAAAGGTTTTTACAACAGCAGCATCGGCTTCAAGGTTGGTGGGAAAAGAAGGGTCGGGGTTGATGACTTGCTTGACCTGGTGGCCCCGCTGAAGGGGGAGTCACGAGCCATCACAAAGCCACGTCAGCCGGCGCCCTCGAAGTCCAGGGGCGCCCCGGCGAAGGCTGAACGTCTCGAAGCGGACCGCCGTGGCTTGACCGTCCGCGAACTCCGCGCGCAACAAGCGATCGAGCTTAGAGACGGGGGTGCGGCATGACTGCGCGTGAGTTCGAGGAAGAAAAAGAAAGGGCGGTCACAATCCGCCGCCGACACCGTCCAAGGAATTACACGGACCTCCCCAACCGCTTGATCGAAGACGAGCGCCTATCCTGGAAGGCGCTTGGCTTGCTGGCATACCTGCTCCATCTGCCCCATGACTGGCGGCTCAACTTGGCTCACTTATCTAGCCGGCGTGCACAACACGGCACCAAAAGAACCGCCACAGCGTCCGCCACTAAGGAAATACAGGAGGCTGGATATCTCAGGATCCAGCACGAGCGTGACGCCAAGGGAAAGTACTCGGCCACCGTCTGGGAAGTCTCCGATGAGCCCGAATTCGATTCCAGTTCAGTCTCTCAGCCGCAGTCTGATTTTCCGCCTGCGGCTTCCCCGCCTCCGGGAAATCCCCCACTACAAACAACAGATCAAAACAAAGGAAATATGACTACTACAAAAGAGCAGCGGGAGAGGACGCCGCCCGCCGATGTCGGTAGTAGTGATTTGATTTTTGATCGATCAATCCAACACCTTGCCCCGGCTCTGCACCGGCTGCTCTCTGGTGTCGACCACAACCTTGCTCAGGCTCTGGTTGATGAGCTGGCTGGCTGTATGCAGCCAGCCAGTGGGGTTGTCATAAAAAACCCAGTGGGTTGGTTGAGGGGGGTGGTGGCCAAAGCGCAGAGGGGTGAGTTCCAGCCCGCGCGGGCGCTGGGCGTGCAGCGCGGCCGCCAGGCTAATGGGCAGGCCGCCTGCCAGCGTGCGGCCTCAGAGGCTGCTGTTAGTCATGGTGTACTGAATACCGAGGCCCTGGAAAACGTGAAGAAGCTTTTGCCCGCCGGCTGCCTCTCGCGGCTCGATCCATCCCGGACGACCTAGGATGTCCTACGGAAACAGGCTGCGGCGCGGGCTTTGGACAACTGGCCTGCCCACAGGCTAAAGCCTGATGGACAGCCTGTGGACGGCTGCTACGCACCCGCCCACAGGTCCGCCAGTTTTCCACAGCGAGCCGGGGCGATGGAAAGGCCGACGACGAGGTCTTAGAAAAAAGCTCAAAGAGGACTCAACTTACTGGCCCTTTGCGTAACCGACGTTCTTATTTGCAACGACCATCGGAACTATAAAAGCGAGGGCAATTCGGGCCATGCGGCAGTAGTATTGCAATACCGTCCTCAGGGCAAATTACATAAGTGACCCTAGGAACTGACACTAGGGAGCTGCATGCAACTACGCCAAATCAAAGTCAGCCACTTCCGGGGCATCGCCACCCTGGATTGGACGCCCTCCAATTCGTTCTGCTGCCTGATAGGACCAGGGGACTCAGGGAAATCCACTGTGCTGGATGCTATCGAGGCGCTGCTGTCCTCCCGCTGGTTCTCATTCACCGAGTCCGATTTCCTGAGCTGCGACACCTCGGCGCCCATCGTGATCGAGGCCACAATTGGCGAGCTGTCGCGCACCTTGAAGTCCGATGAGCGATTCGGACTCTATGTCAGAGGCTGGACCAGCGCCGGAGCCCTTCGCGACGAGCCGGAGGATGACGACGAGCCCGTTCTGACCTTGAGGCTGACGGTGGACGCGACCATGGAGCCCGTTTGGGAGCTGATATGCGACCGCATGGACGATCCGCGAACCCTGTCCAATCGCGACCGGGCGTTGTTTGGCCTGGTCCGACTGGCCGGCGAGGATGCCCGCCACCTCGCCTGGGGCCAAGGATCAGTCCTGTCGCGCCTGACTGGCGACACCGACGAAGCGGCCGCTCGGCTCGCCGAGGCCTATCGCACGGCCCGAGCTAGCGCCAAGCTCGACGAGATCGAATCACTTGCCAATGCGGCCGAAGCTGCCGAGGGATTCGCCAAGGGGCTTGGCGCCTATGTCGAGGGTTCCTACGAGCCAGGCCTCGAACTTGGGCGCTCAGGTTTGTCGTCTGGCTCCATTGCTTTGCATGACGGTGGCGTGCCGCTGAGGTTGGCGGGCTTGGGGTCGCGCCGGCTGGCAACGCTCGCCATCCAAAAATCCGCCATCGCCGAGGGTGCGATTATCCTCGTCGATGAAATCGAGCATGGCCTGGAGCCTCACCGCATCATTGGAGCCATCGCCCAAATCAAAGGGGATCAGACCAAGGCGGCCGCAGACAACAGGCCAATAGGCCATGTGCTTATGACCACGCACTCGGATGTGGCCTTGGGTGAAGCCGGCGAAAACAGCCTACATGTGATCAAGACTACCCGGCCAGACCGCCTTGCCAGCATCACGACTCCTGCGACGCCACAATCGTTCCGCCCGCTGCTTCGCTTCACCCCCAGAGCTCTCTTCGCCCGACGCATCCTGGTCTGCGAGGGCTACACGGAAGTCGGCCTACTACTGGGGTTGAGGGAACATTGGCCGACGCGGCATGGCAACAAGCCGATTGAGCAGTTCGGCGCCGCGATCGCTGATGGCAATGGCGGCGAGGCCTGCACGATGGCCCTGGCGCTGGCCAAGCTTGGATACCTCAGTGCCCTCTACCGCGATAGCGACGATCCGTTGTCCGCCGACCAACAAGCCAAGCTGGCGGCGGCAGGCGTTCCAGTATTCGAATACGGTGGCGGGCTCTACACGGAGCTTGCCATATTCAGCGCCGCGACCGACGCCCGCGTCCAAGAGCTTCTTCAACATGCCCGCGAAGAGCGAGGCGACGATTTTATCGACAACAACCTTGCCGCCAAGATCGACGACCTCAACGTTGAGTCCATCCGCCTTGGCTTTGACTCCTGGGGGCTCCTCTCTGCCAAGAACGGCGAAGAACTCCGCGTGGCCATTTCGGAGGTCGCCGCATCCAAAGGCAAGGAGAAGAAGGACAAGAAACCTTGGTTCAAGGACCAGCGCCTTGGACGTAGCCTCGCTCCATTCGTTTGGAACATCGCTGCCGATGCCCCTGCCTCCCCACTGGCGGTGACGCTTGCAGCCGCCGAGGCTTGGCTGTATGACTAAGGCCCCCAACCTTATCGCCTTGGGCAACGCCGCGATCGTTGCCCCCGCCGGACACGGCAAGACCGAGATCATCGCCAACATCGCGGCTTTGGGACGGCGAGCGCTCATATTGACGCACACCCATGCCGGCGTACATGCCATCCGCTCTCGCATGAAACGCCTGGGAGTTCACCATTCTGCGGTGGCGGTGGACACCATCGCCGGGTGGTGCATGCGGTATGCCCATGCATTCCCCGGCGTCGCCAAGCCGCCGCCAGACACGCCCAAGACAGGAGCAGAGTGGGAACAGCTCTACCAAGGAGCGGCGCTGGCCTTGCAAGTCTCAGCTGTGCGCGAAGTGGTCGTGGCCTCCTACGACCGTATCTTGATCGACGAATATCAGGACTGCGGCGGGGGCCAGCACTCGCTGGCCATCGCCCTGTCTGGAATTGTGCCCACATTGATCTTTGGCGACCCCATGCAGGGCATTTTCGAGTTTGCAGGCGCGACCCTCAAATGGGACAGCGAAATCCATCCGAGCTTTCCGCTTGCGGGCACGCTGAACACGCCCCATCGCTGGAACGGCAAGAATCCTCTGCTTGGGGAGTGGATTGCCGAGACAAGGATCAAGCTCATGAAAGGGGAGGCCATCGACTTGGCCGATCCACGCATCACCTACCGCGAATCCAATGATGCCTTCGACATGGCCACCTTGTTCGAAGGCATCGACGGGAAGGAGGGCAGCTTCGCCGCGATCCACTGCAACAAGCGCATTTGCTACGGACTGGCCAAGGCGGCCAGCGGTGGCTACCAAGCCATTGAGGAAGTCGCAGCGGGTAGGCTCAATGAATTCGCGACCGCTTGGGACAGATCGACGACTGCCGAGCGGCGTCTTCAAGCCATTATTGGCCTGCTGAGCGACTGCTTTCAGCAAAAGGACCTCGCCGAAGGCGAGACCGTCGATCCCGACGAGGCCGAGATGAACTCGGCACTGAGTGAAATCGAGGTGGGTCTCGGAGTTGGCAACGGCGCCGAGGCCGCAGCCCAGTTCCTGAGGCTATTTCGAAAGCGGCCACGCTGGAAACTCTATCGAAGCGAGCTATGGCGCGACGCGGAGCGTGCAGTTAGTGAGTTGGCTGCTGGGCGCGCAAGTACGATGTCCGACGCGGTGGGTAGCATTCGTCAGCGGGTCAGTAACTCAGGCCGCAAGCTACCGAAAAGAACGGTCTCGACCCCGTTACTGCTCAAGGGTCTGGAGTTCGATCACGTGGTCGTGCCAGACGCGTCCCACTTCGCGAAAGAGAGTAAAGCCCAAGCAAAGCTTTTCTATGTCGCGATTTCACGAGCCACGCGGTCGCTGACGATCAGTTCTTCGAGTCGATGGATTACGCTGCCCGTCCCGAATTTTTGACTAATCGATAGAGGTGACATCAGGTTCATGGTGCGCGCCACTGGCGCCAGCAGCCGCACGGCCTAGGGGGCCGGGAACGCAAACTGCTCTGGATCCGCCCGCACCTCAAGGGACCGGACCTCGCCACCGTCATCAACAAGCCTTACCTGGTCACGTGAAGCGGCCGGCAGCTTTGGCGTGCGGCCTTATCGTTAGTGATAACGTTATCTTCAACGATAACCCCGAGCGTAGGCGCCAGCATTTCCCTGGAAGCGGGATCAATGGATGAGAGCGAAATATCCCTAGCAGTTCAAACCCCCGCGATAACGGAGGTACAGAACATGGAAACGGGCGATCTGATTCCCGCCCATCTGGCCATCGGCACCGACTACGGCAAAGCGATCGAACTGCGGATGGCAGTTCGGCAATCCATTGTCGAAAGCTCGCCGCTCTATACCTGCCCAATCTGCGGTGTCCCGGTCTACCTTGTCTCACGTGCGGAGGAGCGCAAATTCTTCTTCCGCCACCAGGTCGAGGACGGGCGATGCCCGGCCCGCACACGAGGGGACATGAGCGAGGAGGAGATCAACGCCCGCAAATACAACGGCGCCAAAGAAAGCCAGGCGCACATCCGCATGAAGGAGATCATCGCCGAGAGCTTGCGCTGTGACCCCCGATTTTCCGAGGTGAAAGAGGAGTCCATCCTAAAGGGCCAGGATCGGGCAGCGTGGCGGAAGCCCGATGTTCAGGCCATCTATGACGGAAGGCCCGTCGCATTCGAGATCCAGCTATCCACAACTTTTCTGCGGGTGATCGCTGAGCGCCGGGCCTTCTACCAGAGGGAAGGTGCCCTGTTGGTTTGGATCTTCAAGTCCTTTGACGCGGACAAGGCCCGCCTCACTCAAGAGGATATTTTCTACAGCAACAACCGTAACCTGTTCCTCGCCAGCGAGGACACGCTTAAGGCTTCCCGAGCAGCGAGCAGCCTCATCCTCGATTGCCGCTGGACCGAACCTTTCCTTGATGGTGGGAAGATCGACACTCGCTGGGCGGGCCGACTCGCTGCCTTCTGGGAATTGGAGATCGATCGAGAGCGGCAGCGTGTCTTTCTTTACGATTACGATCGGCAGGCAGAAGCGCTTCGAGGCAGTGCTGTAGATCAATTCCTTCGCCTGGAATTTGAAGAATTCTGGCTCGCTCGGTCCACATTTGATCCATACGATCAGTCCGTGTGGGGGCGGCTGCAGACGAGGTTCAGAGAGCATGGAATCATCCTGCCCAGCGAGCCCAATAGGCGCCCGGTCCTGCTGCTCAACGCACTCTATTCAGCGAGGGAAGGCCATCCGGTAGGTTGGCGTTATCGCAAGCTAGTCGAAGTCGCCCATTGCATCGCGGATCGCCACAAGGAGTTCTTGAGAGCCTTCCGACATGCGTTGACGATGTATAGGCGAGCCGAGCAGATCAGGATGGAAGACAAGGAGGGAAAGTGGCGCAAAAAGGCTGAGGCCTATAAGCCGCTCTTGGCCACCAATAGCCCGGAATACGAACCGGACCGAAGGTTCGATGCCCTCGTGGAAATTCTGTTTCCAGAACTAGGCTGGTCGAAAACTCAGGACTTAGCTGCCTCCTCCAATTCACCTTAAGACCCAACCCCCCCGTCGCCCTTGGCTCGGGGCAAAGCAAAGTCAAGAACGTAAAACGATCACACCGGTCTCCCGTCAGTGCTTGCCGGCGCATGGGGTTCTGACAAACGTCCGTTTCTAATTTTGGACTACCGTTCAAATTTCCGGTAAGGCATCCATAAAGCATTCACGGATGCACTACCTGAAAGGCAATGTAGAAATCCTTTTGTTTCCGGCTCTACATCAACCAAAGTAATACGACAGATATTCGAGCCAGAATCAGTCGAAGTGACGTCGAAGATAAGTCAGAGAACTGAAGAGGTCGGAGAGCAGAAAGGTAGAGGTCGGAAATAAGTCGGAGAAAGGTCGGAGATACGTCGGGGAAAGGTCGGAGATACGTCGGGGAAAGGTTGAAGTCGAAAAGAGGCGGGAGCAAGGAGGTGATTGAGTATTATTTTCTGGGTAACAGGCGTTACAAGGTTAACAAAATGATGTTATTCAATAGGATGGGTTGAGGCCGGTGGTTGGCTTCTAAAAATATTCAGCAGTTACCGCATTGCGCCAACTATTTGCTCAAGAATCAGGAAAAGCTAAAATAAATTGCGCAGTAACGGGGGGAGAACGTAATTTGGGCCTCCGTTATAAAAATGCCAGTTCCTTCATATGTGCGCAATAGCAATAGCCTACGCGCACCTATCGGCGGCGCGATGGTGTGGAGTGCCTCAAACAAGGAACAGCCCTTTCCACCAAATAACTTGCGCGCGTTGGCCTTATTACGAAACACGGTCCGATTCGCCCCCCCCTGAAACATAATTATTCGAAGCCTTACCTTGTATTTCCATGGAGCATTAAGGCAAACTCAAGCCATGAATCATTACCTCATTAACCAGGAAGCCTTTAATGCCGAGACCACATGGTCTGAGGCAGGGACATCTATTTCCGGGGTAACGAGCAGCGACTAACAGCTATTGTTAGTAGCGATGGACCGAAACCCCGCCTAGTGCGGGGTTTCTTTTTTCTGGGGTGCTTAAAACGAGGTACCGGAAGATGAACAAAGGAAACACCCTTGCCCTTGTCGCAGCAGCACCGCTGCTCTATCGGCTGCATGGCGACACCAAAACCGGCTGGTCGATCCGGCGTGGATTCGAGTGCGGCGACGGCTGGTTCGACCTGCTCATGCGGCTGTTGGTGAAGATCGAGGCTGACCTTCGGGCGATGCTCGCCGAAGGTAAGCGGCGGCAGGATTTGCCCTGTGTCCACCAGGTCAAGGAGAAATTCGGCACGCTGCGGTTCTATATGAGCCAGCCCCCGCAGTGGCGCGAGTGGATTGCGGAAGCCGAGGCCGGATCGGCGCGGACGTGCGAGCTGTGCGGCGCACCTGGCGCATTGTCCGTTCGCGGCGGCTGGTACAGTACGATGTGCCAGCGCCACCTCATGCTGTCCGGGCATGTTCCGGGAGGACAGGGCGACTTCTATTTCCTCGGCAGCGATGAATGCCCCGCGCCTCGCGGAACACCCCGCGAGGGCATGGAATTCCAGGGCATCATCCGGCTCGCCACCGGCGACCTGGACGTGTGGAACCGATCCGAAAATAAAATGCGTGGCCTCGTATTTGCCGACGAGCTTCCACCGCCGCTTTGGCCAGCGCTTTCCAGGGAGGCCAACGGGAACGGGGAGATCCCGGCGGGCAAGGTCACGAATTATCTCTACGCGAACCGCTGGCTGCCGAACGTCCGGGGTGTCCTGGGCTTGCCGCCCGTCGAGCCAGGCAACTTCGTGGAAGAGGCTGAGAAATTGATTCGGCATCAGGACATGGAATTGGTCGGCTCGGTGGTGCTGTCTGGACTCCGTGGCGCTGTCCCGGTGTTCGTGCCGAACGATTTCAGGGACATGAAGATCGTTCCGTGGGAATTCATGCCCGAAGGGGTTGCTGCCGAATTCAGGGGATGGCACGTCGGAGCGCAGCACCGTCTCGGGCCGTACTCGCACGATTTCCAGGCTTTTGTGCGGTCCAGGGGGTGAGATGGATGCTCCTATCGATTTCCTCTCCGCCCACCCGCTCCTGTTGCTGAATCCCAGGATGCGGCAGATCGAATTCGACGTACCCCAAGCCTGGATGCCAGCGATCGAGCGCATGGCGGACAGGATGGAAGATTGCCTGAACAGTCTAGTAAAGGCCGGGCTGTCCATGGATGAACTGCCTGTTGTGGAGCGCATCGCGGTTTTAGATGGCAAGTTGATCTTTGTTGCCGACTTTCCATCGGATGCCGCCATCGCCGAATTCCGTGTGGCCAGGAATTCCGCCTCGGCGAAATTCAAATAGGGTCTAGAAAAAACATGACGTTGTTTAACGAATAAAACTCCATATTCTTTGCGACCTTCACCTGGAATTCGGTGGACTCCGATTGCCCGAAGTCGATGCCGACGTGACCGTGCTCGCCGGCGACATCGGCGTGGGCCTGCAAAGCATCGAATGGGCCTTGCAGGCGATCCCCTGTCATCAGCCGGTGATCTACGTCATGGGAAACCATGAGTTCTATGGCCAGCGCACCATGCCAGGGCTTTGGAAAAGGGCAAGGGAGCAGGCGGCCGGCACCCACGTCCACCTGCTTGAGAACGAGGCCGTCGAAATCGACGGCGTGCGCTTTCTGGGGGCGATGCTCTGGACGGATTTTGATCTGTTCGGTGATCGGGAGGGCGGGATGATGGCTGCCCTGGACATGAACGACTACTGGAACATCATCACGAATTGCGGGGCTGGCTACACCAGCAACTGGGCATCCAGGCTCACCCCCAAGGATACACTCAGGATGCACCAGGAAAGCGTTGTCTGGTTGTCGAATGAATTCGACAACCAGGACGAGCAGTCGGTTGTTGCCGTGATGCACACGGCGTCGCATCGCGGCAGCCTGCACCCGAAGTATGAGCACCACGGCATCTCGCCGGCCTTCGTCTCGGATCTCGACCCACAGGTGCGCAGGGCGGACCTGTGGGTCCATGGACACACCCATGACAGCTCCGACTACCGGGTGGGGGGCGGGTGGTCTGCAACCCGCGGAGGTATGCCGGGCATGAGCTAAACTGAGACTTTAATCTCGGACTTGTTGTGGAGGTTTGAGGATGCTGCTCTTCCTCGATACTGAGTTCACTAATCTGCAAAGGCCGAGCACCCGTCTCACGTGGCCACTTCTTCTGCTCCTGGCCGGACCCCGTCACACCACCAGCCTGCCCGACTGCTCCGCCACGCCTATGCTCGCCACCATTCCAGAAGAGAAGCCGAGAAAATCCGCCTCGATTCCGCCGCTGAATTTCACTCCGTTTTCTGGCATCAGCGAGCGTAATATCAGCTTCTCGTTTTCGCCTACCCGGCCGAACACCATGCTGGTCTGCGAAGTGCGGCTGGGGAAGGGCTCGCGCACCGCGAATTGCAGGATGCGTTCATCCCTAGCCCAGGCTTGATAAGCATCACCCACCTCCGAACCACAGGAGCCAGCGATCGCCAGCGAGCCGGTGATGCTGCTGCGTATCCAGGCCGATGAACCCAATCCAGTCGAGACGATGATCCCCCTGGATGGCTGGGGTTGGGGCGCTGGCCGGAAGAGGCTCACGGTCTTCTTTTCAATGCCTACGGCAACATCAACGAGATCGACGCACGTGGTGGTAAAGTGCTCACGGCACCGTTTCCGTTCACCGATCTGTACCATCACTACGCCAACAGCTGGAACGTGCCTCGGGGACAGTCGCTTTTGGATACCTGAGGCGAGCGGAAGATCGAGACAGGCCTTCCCGCGAAGCCCTTCTTTGCCAAAGACCTCCCTCCAAACCAGTACAAGACCGCGCGAAAGGTGTGCGAACAAGCCGGCGTCAGGATCAAATCGTTGCTTGATGCCTGTACGCTGGATGTTGCAATGACTGGCAGCGAAAGTGCCGCGAAAGTCTATGTAGGGGGCTCCCGCACCTGCCGCCGTCGGCGAGGCCGGTGGTAAGCGTCACCACAACCACGACGATGATCGAAACCGCGATAAGGATCGTGATCGCGACCCGTAAACGACAAAAGCTAGAGGCCTCATCTCGAGACCTCTAGCCTCACACGCTCTTTCGGTCTCACCTTGATTTCTGGGCCGGGAGTGTCGGATACAAATCCATCGACCACAACCCTCGGGTCTGGCCGGTGGTGCTTGGTGAGCAGAACCAGCCTGGGACGTTTGAGTTTGCACTGGACCACCTGGTCGACCATGAATTGGATCTTTGTGCACTCGAGCAACCCCAAGCCGAGATGTCAGCAAGACCAGTAACCAGCCTGAAGGAGCCGCTCACCCTACGACGGTGCACGGCAGGTACTCGCCACGGTGCTCCTGCACCATGCGGACAGCACGTTCGCGAATTTCGGTGAATACTTCGGGGTGTTCTTCTTGCTCTTCATCACTTCATTTTGTCAAGAAGTGAAGCCTCTTCAAAACCCGGGGTGATTCACTAGTAAGGAGTGGCACTGATTTGGGGCGTTTGCAACTAAATTACTCGCTAAAACAATGGACTAACCATGTCTACAACTAAAGTTGTATAGACAACCAAGAGGGAGCAACACAAAGTCCATAAATTCTAGAGCGCAATACTCGGGCACAGAAAAAACAGGGGGAGTCGCCACACGCTCAAGAACTACTGATTGGCCCCACTCTCGGGGTGCCAATCGAACCTTCTGTCATTGTCCCTTGTATATGAGATACGAGGAGACCTTTGTATGAGGGAGGAGGAAATTGGCCCTTCTCATCTAAGCGATGGTAAAGCGTGATAGTTTTTTCAGGATTCCGGAATGACTACATCTGAATATGAGACACAGCTTATCAAGCTCCTAGATTCACTTACTCTAGTTAATTCAGGTGAAGAGCTAATTTCTTGGGTAGGCAAAGAATTGCAAGCAACTTTCCCGCATGGCGCCTTTATTTTTGGCGTAGGGGAAGTTAAAGGTTCTGGAGTCGTACCCATCAAATTATATACATCGAATTTCCCCATGGATTATCTTCGATCACTCACGAAGTCGAATGGACTCTATTTTTCTTCTACGTTCAGACTCTGGCTCGAGACAAATGAAGTGCAGTTGCTCAACGATGAAAATACTAGCGATGCGAGCCTAGAGCCTGAATGGCTTCAGAATTTCAGACGCAGTGGCCTGTTGAATATGGCCGCATACGGAATTTATGACTCTTCTCATCGATACGCTTCATATTTTAGTTTTCATCAAATACCCGAATCTTTGGGAGAGCGGCATTGTCGTTTGCTTAAAATATTCATCCCTTCCATGCATGCCGCACTTTTACGAATACTTAACAACCCCAAATCTGACAGAAGCAAATTGGGAAGAAGCGGCACGCTCTCTCCACGTGAAATAGAAATCTTAAACTGGGTCTCTGCGGGCAAGACCAGTTATGAGATTGCGATTATCCTTGGCATTTCTTGCAGTACAGTCAGAAATCATATTCAGAAAATTCTTGGAAAATTGCGTGTCAGTACACGTTCACAGGCGATAGCAAAGGCGATCAATAGTGGGCTCATGATCTCGCCACCACAAAACTCTCACTATATGGTGTCAGACGGAAAACTGTGACCCGAATTATGCCCTTCCCCCAACTCAATCTTCCTTCGAAAATATATTAAGCAAGATTAACATTTCAATTGTAGTGCAGGTGCTCTATAGCCCCAATGAACTCATAAACATACGATATGTTTATGAGAAAAATAGCCAATTCCACGATTTGCCACAATTCCGATTTTTACGTTGGCAATACCCCAAGACTTCGTGACTCTTTTGCGGTAGAGGTGCATGGGCAAACCAGTGTCTGCACATCTAATACAGCGCATTTCGCGGAAGCCTCTTTGTCACGTCATCACCCTTCTCAGTTGAGATATGGGAATTTTTACCTTGGGCCGCGCCAATTAGTTTCGCCACCTTGCCTTCTGGCAATTTATACGGCCCGAGCCTTTACGCAACATCAAGCTTTAATGGGCATTCAATCAAACCAGTCCTTCCGGCCTGGGTGTGTTTGATAAATGAGACATCAGTGGATCAAATGGGCTGTTGGGGCTTCTACATGAGAGATCGCCTCGTCTCCATCTCTATGACATATCGTGAAGCACAACCAGCACGCAGCCTGGCCCAGCTTGGATTGACTTTAGCCCTGTTACTTGCCAGCTACATGGCTGGAATGGCTGTGAGCCAACGCTCTATATCTGCGGGAATGCTGTTTGCTATCGCTTCGTCAGCTTTCGTGGTCCGACTATTTATTATTCAACACGATTGCGGCCATCGCTCATTTTTCCGATCTCATCAAGCTAACGATCTTCTGGGATTTTGGCTGGGTATTGTGACGATGACACCATACAGGTGTTGGCGGCGATTCCATGCGTTGCATCATGCTAACTCGGGTAATTTGGATCATCGTGGTATTGGTGACATTTATACGCTTACAACGCAGGAGTACGAGGGCCTGCCGTTATTGCGTCAATGGTTATATCGGCTTTATCGCCATCCATTGATTCTTTTTGTGATCGGACCACCTTTTCTGTTTATTCTGCGTCAACGAACTACCTTCAAAATACCGCTGGAATGGAAGATTGAACGACGTAATGTCCATACTACCAATCTATGCATTCTCGGTTTGGGTGCATTATTGTGCGGAATTTATGATCCTTTTGTAGTGCTCTCTTTTCATTTAGCGGTTATGTCACTTTCAGCGATAGCGGGAGTATGGCTCTTCTATGTTCAGCATCAGTTTCCAAATGCTTATTGGAAGCAGAGATCTGAGTGGGAATTTTGGCGGGCTAGCATGGAAGGCGCCAGTTACTACGAATTGCCGACGATGTTGCGCTGGCTTACAGCCAATATTGGCCTGCACCATATCCATCATTTGGATGCGCGTATTCCTAACTATCGCCTCTATGAGTGCTTCCTAAATCACCCCGAATTCGCAACATCTCGCCGGTTCGGTCTACGTGAGAGTTTTAAGTGTATGAACTTGCGACTATGGGATACGCAAGCTCAACGAATGGTGCCATTTCCCTCCACTTCACGTCATAGGCAAATGGAGAATGCGACATGAGCGCCGTATCGGAGATTGTCCGTTTGCTGGCGGGGCTGTTCATCGGATATGTATTAGCTAGTCTCATCGAGTCATACATGCATCAAAATGTGTCTGATGCCCCCAATAAAAGCGTCAACCGCTGGGAACGCTTTCCACTTTTGTACGGCTACCTTTTACGCACTCGCTATTCTCATCATGTCATCCATCACTGCCGAACCTTCAAGCAAGACTATGTAACTCAGTTCCGCAATGTTGCCGAAAGGGAAACCCTCAACCTGGAATTGGCCGGGCGAGGATCACATGGTCGAATCATCCAGCGATCGCATTATGCGGTACGGCTTCACGGTAGTGGTTCTTTGGTATTTATCTCCCCACTATTGCCCGTAATCCCCTTGACTTTCATGATGATGGGGGGGTGGGCGACGATCGGAGCGTGTGTAGCGCTAGCTTTGCCACCATTATTTAGTTATTTCATTCACCCATACCTTCATTTACCTCACGAACGTGCGGTGCGCGAAGCACCGTTTCTCACAGCATGGTTGCTTAAGCGCTGGTATTTCCGCGCCATGGCGCGAAACCACTACATGCACCATCGGTACATTGCGTCAAATTTCAACTTGGTACTGGGAGGGGATTTGTTACGGGGTCGTTATCGTCGACCAAGCTCCAAGGATCTGAGTGAGATGCAACGTCTAGGTTTGCGCATTGATTGACCACCATGCTTATGCCGCAAATTAATTAGATTAAAAGACAATTTATTGAATCTCGTCTACAGGTTACTGTCGACTTTTGCCATTAGCGACATGATACGAACGTCACAATGAGTTCATTGCCACCATTAAGCGATCTAAACGAAAGTGCTCGTAAATCTCCTCAGGTTTGGTCAGCGACTGATGCTGCCGCCTTTATGAAGGAATTGCGAGAGCAACTACACACACTTGACGTATTTCGGGGGGACAAACGAGGATACATCTTACGTTCTTTATGGGTCCTGGTTGCCAGTGCTATTGCTTGGTTAGGATTCTTTAACGCGGGAACATGGCCGCAAAGATTATTCATGGGTTTACTCTCTGGCTATGCTGGAGTGCAAGCATCGGCTATCGCACACGAGGCGGGCCATGGTGCTGTTACGAACGTCAGGTCTTGGACAAGCTTCATCGGACACTTGTTTATGACATTGCTGGTAGGTGTCTCTTTTAGTGCATGGGTTCATCGTCATAGGTCGCATCATACTCACCCAAATTCACGACTTGACCCTGATGTGCATGCGGGCCTTTTCAGCTTCAATGAAACCGACGCTCTTGGCGCACGCGGCCTAGCTGGCCTGTGTACGCGTTATCAACACATTTTGTTAATTCCACTAGCCAGCCTAATGGGGTTCACCTTGAAATTTAAAAGCTGGTGTCATGTGCTTCGCGATCCGGCTGCGTACATCGGCAATCTGTCATTGCTAGTAATACACGGGGGCCTGTGGATAGCTCTACCCGCGTACTGGATCGGAACGGAAGCCGCTATCGAAAACTACCTGTTGCTCACATGGGTGGAGGGGGTCTACTTAGCCTTCGTTTTCCTTCCTAACCACTTAGGTGGGCCGACTGCAGATGAGGCGTCTCAATGGCCACCGGTGCTAAGACAAATTGTCTCCACCCGAAATTTGCCAGCCAGTCACTTTCTTACACATCTTTGCATTGGCTTAAATACCCATATCGAACACCATTTGTTTGGTCACTTGCCCTCTACACGGCTAAATGAGGCTCGAGCAACAACTCGCCGTTTATGCCACTTTTACGATATTCCATACCGTGAGTGCACTATTTCGCAGGCATTTTCGGAGATGCAGCAATACAATCTGCGTATGGCCACGATCGCCAGACAGGCCGCTCTGGTGCGTTGCACAACAAAATGACGTGCTTTGACTTATGCCGAGGGAATCATTGATGCTTCTGTCCTTCGTTGATGGCTTTCTTGGAAAATTTGATGAATGGTATTTCCACTACTATTGCTTTACTAATCGCCATTCACCTGCGATGTTTCATGGGGGATGGGGCGACAATGCGACATTAACAGCGGTCACGTCACAGTGGCGTACCGCATCCTTTCCACAGCAGATCGAGATTGATTGGGAAGGGGATTGGGTGGCATCTCATGGTGGGGTTCAAGTCCGGAGGGGCAGCTTTCCGACCCCAAAACACCAGCAATACTTACCTTTGGCCTCAGCGCGAGCATATCTTCATTTCGTGCGCCCTACATTGAAAAAACAACAGCCTGTGGTGGTTCTAATGCCAACCTCGAGTGAAGTTGGCGTTGCGAAGCGAATGCCGCTTGCATGTATGTTAGCGAGTGAGGGGATCGCATCGTTATTACTCGAGAGCCCGTTTATGGGACGACGAAAGTCGGCCGAGCAGCATGGGACCACCCTTACCTATTTTTCAGACTTCCTACTATTAGCAGCTGCCAGCATAGAAGAAGGGCGCGTTGCACTCGGTTGGCTTGGGAGCCGAGGCTTCGATCAACTTTGCTGCGCCGGGATCAGCCAGGGGGGGTATTTAGCCACTGTTGCGGGCCTACGTTCGCCTGCTCCTTCGCATGTGGTTGCGCTGCTACCCCCGCATAGTGGTGTACCCGTACTGATCGATGGGTTGCTTGGTCGACTCTGTGACTGGGATATGTTACAGAAAACGAGCGGCTCAAATACTCCGGTCCATGAACAGATGATTGAATTGTTCGAGTCGACAAGTCTCGAACTTCTGACGCCGCCTCCAGCTCCGTGGCGCGTGACAATAATTGGTGCACGGAAGGACCGTTATGTGCCCGCAAACTCGTACTCAAGAATGCAGGAAGTGTGGAAAAACCGAGCCACGGTGCAGTGGCTTCCTGGCGGCCACGTAAGTAGCATCGCTGAGCGGCGCCACATTGTGCGTGCCATTACCCAAACGTTCGCTGGTAACTGATGTCGCGCATCGATCTGGAAGAATCCAAATTATGATGAAATCCAACCCTCAACGCCCTCCTATTCTACCCAGCAACTTCACTGCGCCGAGTCCATTAGGGGCCAAAGCGTTATTCGTAAGTTATGCACTGAGCATGACGTTCGTGCCTGGACTGATTTCATATCTGCTGGTAACACGCAGCGGATTGGACAGGAACATCTTGTCTTTGCTCGTCATGGTCTTAAGCATAATTTCGGGATTTGGCTTTTATGTCGTTGGCCACATCGGGCACGAAGGATTCCACTTTACGTTGTCTACCAACAAACTGAGGAGCGCATTGATCGGCACCATGTTTAGTGCATCTATTATTGGATTTTCAGGTGTCGGATTCTACCTTGTGCACAGTCGCCACCATCGCAATACGAATGCTCCAGAAGATCCCGATTTTCAGTTGTTTTCGCGCTTTAGCAACATTTGGCGGAGATTGCTCTTTCTGCGAATTATCAATAATCGTTACTATATGAGCCTACTCTTTCGCTTGTTATTCAAGTCGGAGTTGCCACCTGACCTACACACAGTATTCACGCGCTCGGAGTTGATTCAACTGGGTTGGGCCAATGTTTTGGCTCAGCTTGTCTGGGTTGGACTGTATATTTGCGCGTTTATTTTCGACCCACGATTATTTATCTGTACAGTCGTGCTGCCTCATCTCGCAACCGCTGTCATAAGTGCTGCTATTGTATTTGCGCAGCATGGGGACACTGGTCGTTCCTTGTCGAATAACGCACGCACGCATGCCCATCCACTGGTGACACTGCTTATGGCAGGCACAAACTATCACCTTGAACATCATTTGTATCCTCGCGTTCCATGTTGGCGCTTGCGTCAGGTACATGCTTGGCTGCAGAAAAGTTCTTGGGCTATACAAAACCCCTTACTCGTCGAACATCGTTTCTGGAAAGGGTTTTTGTATTGTCGAACGCGCTTTTCATATGGATGTTTATTCTCACACAAAGCCTGAACAGATAGCCTCGTTAACTGTTAGCTCGCAGGACGGCAACATCGCAGCCCTTGATCTAGTGCCCGTATTGGAAAGTTTTCCGTTTGGCGGGCAGCAAACGCAATTTCACTCTTGGCCTCAAGCAACTCGGGCGCCTGTTTCTCGGTCTTGTCGGGCGTTACTGCTTTAATCCACTTGTCCGGGCTATGAGCGGAAATGCCTAGCCGTTCGGATTCTTGGCAACCGAATATCCCTGCTTGACCACCTCTCGAACGGCTTCCTTTTTAAATTCTGGGTCAAACCCCTGCTAACTCATAACACTCCTCCCTATATTTAAATCATAGGCCCGGAATGTCTGCTGAACCCGGGATAGCCCAAGGAGGTGCAATTCGAATCAATAAAGATGTGTTATCTGGGGGAAACTCTATAACTTTAGTTGTAGTGCAGGTGCTCTATATCCCACGTGGGTTCATGTAGTTACGATATCCGGAGGTTTGTGAATCAAATTAGTGGGATATCGACGTGTTTTGCATTTGCTCCAATAAGTCCATTGACGACATTATCGCAGCGCAAATCGATATGCCTTTGCCATTTATGGAAATGCTGAAATGTTATACATCCTGCTTGGAGGGTTGTGGCTCATGTATTTCGATTATTCGCGAACGTATTGAAGATAAAAATTTGTTTATTGAAGAAGATTGCTGAACGGAAGGCCAATGCTTTTTCCCACTTTGTTTGACAGTCTCGAACGCGCTCGATGGAATATGCATACGGATATTCCATGGGAACAATTCGATAGCAGTTGTATCAGCGAACGGCAGTTACATGGAATAAAGATGAACTCCATTCTCGAATGGTCTTCTATGCCAACTGCAGAAATGTTCTTGCGCGATAACCAGAATGATATCGATTTCTCGGCTTTTATCTCGATATGGTTTTTCGAAGAACAAAAGCACAGCCTTGCCCTTTTGGAATATCTGCGCCGTTTTGCACCAGAATTCCTGCCAACAGAGGCCGAACTAGGTGCAGTGCGGTTCACCTTCGACCCAGCCCCTGCTTTGGATAGCCTAGCACTACACTTCTGCGGTGAGGTTCGCCTGAACAATTGGTATCGCTGTGCCAGGGAGTATCACAGTGAACCGGTTATTAGAGCGATTTACCAATTGCTGGCAAACGATGAAGCGCGTCATGCTCGCTCTTATTTCAAATATATGCAGCGTGCAATGAAGCGTCACGGCGAGCAGGCCAAGATGTCGTTCTCAAAAATTGGAGTGCTCATGACTAACCCGCGTATGAATCGCGCGATGCACCCGACAAATTTGCACGTAAACAAGTCGCTTTTCCCAAGTGATACGGTTAATAGTCGTTTACCGGATCCAGGTTGGTTGACGCGCTGGCTGGATGAAGAAATCCATTTCGATGAGAAATGGGAAACGAAAATTGAGCGTGGCATATTGCAAAATTTATCAGCATTGTTCGGTGAGCAGTTAGATAGTGCACGCGCGCTGCGACAGTTTCAGAAGTCACTGACTGTTCTGTAAATATCAGATTAATTAATGCTCCAAGGCTAAATTATGGCATCTCAAGCGGATATCGCTTACCACTACGATGTAGACAATGATTTCTATGGTCTTTTTCTTGACCGGCCCCACCGCGCTTACAGCTGTGCCGTTTGGGAAGGGGCTTCGTCGCTTGAAGAGGCTCAGCACAACAAACTAACTCGGCTAAGTCGCTTTGCGGGTATCGAAGCCGGACAATCGGTCCTCGATATTGGCTGCGGCTGGGGGGGGATGTTGGAATATGTCCTCAATTACGCCGGCGCCGCTACAGCCACAGGGGTGACACTTAGTAAAGACCAATACAGCTTTGTGAATGAACTACATAACCCACAGATTAGTATTGTTCTCAATTCTTGGAGAAATTACGTCCCAAACAATAGATTCGATGCACTTGTATCTATTGGAGCATTTGAGCATTTTGCTTCGTTGGATGATCGCTCAGTTGGGCAGCACCGTCGAGTTTACGCTGATTTTTTCAAGTGGTGCCGAGCTGTGTCTACCAACCAAGCCAAGCTTGGCTTACAAACTATCGTAACGGCCCGCTCACCAGAAAGCCTGCAGGAGGTTCGTGACACTCGTTACCTCCTGGAGCATGTATTTCCCGGCTCTGCATTGCCTAGTGTCAGTGACATACAAGCAGGGATTCAAGATCAGTACGAGATTGCTGAAACCCGCTTTATTGGTCTGGATTACGCGCATACGCTAGTCCATTGGCGATCACGGCTAAATCAGTACCAAACCGAAATTGTGAGTCGCTATGGCGCAGCACTATATGAGCACTACGATCATTATTTCCTCGCCGCTGAGCGCAGTTTTCGCGCAGGGATCGTCAGCCTGGCACAGCTCAGTCTGAGACCAGTTCGGCCAGCGTTCACGTTCCACAGATGAACGTCAATATGCATGCGTCTTCGCCGCCTAGTGTGACATCGGAACAAGTCTTTAGGCCCATGCCCTATGAAGTTGATTTTACAGGCTTTCTCAGCAATACGGTCGCGCCTCGTTGGATGGAGATCTTGCGTGTTAGCTTGATGGATCGACATTTTCCAAATGTCGATAATGAGATACCGGAACATTTATCAGTCATTGCAGAGACGCAAATCAAGTACCTGAAACCGGCGCGCTACAACGATGTAATCCGCGGTAGGGCTTGGCTCGAATCAGTTTCTTATTCGCGCTGGGTTATTGCTTTCAGGTTTGATTTCCATGGCGATGGTTTGGCCATGTTGCAGGGCAGGCAGGTGGGGGTTTTCATTCATCCACAAACCCTAATGCCTGTCCCTATTCCCGCTGCCATTCGCCAGTCGCTGTCTCATTGTGAGCCTACGTGAAAGGACCGACCAAATATGTCTACCAACGCCATTCTCGAAAAAGTACAACATATCATTGCAGAATCGCTTGATCTTGAGCCTTCCAAAATATTATCCGGGCAATCGTTTCGGCGCGATTTGGGCGCTGATTCGCTCGATAGTGTTGAGATTGTCATGGCCATAGAAGAGAGATTCGGTGTGGAATTCGACGAAGAAACCGTCGCGAAGGTTGATACTGTTGCTGATTTGGTTGGGCATATAGAAGCGACGTTAGCGCGAAAATGTGAAACTCCCGCATGAGGTATTCGCGCTATGCAGACATCAGGGGTCCAGCAAGCGGAGCGTTTGTCCGTAGTTAAATTTCGCGTATGGCTAGTGCACTTGGCTTCATTGGCAATTTTTGTAGTCCCGTTCACATGGACTTTACTTGCCGTGGCTGTTGCGAGTTTCTTCGTCCGCGTTTTTGCCTGGGAGGCGGGTTCGCATCGCTATTTCTCCCACCGCGCCTTCAAAACCTCGCGCCTTTTTCAACTACTTCTCGCTGTGCTTGCCGCCGCCAGTGCACAGCGCGGGCCGATCTGGTGGGCCACTCATCACCGAGAACATCATCGGTATACAGATCAGCCTGGCGACCCGCATTCACCAGTACAGCGTGGTTTCTGGTATGCGCACATCGGCTGGGTACTTGACCAAGACAAACTCAATACCGACCTGGACGCCGCCAAGGATCTCGCACGTTTCCCAGAGCTGGTGTGGGTCAATCAGTACCATTATCTGTTTCCTTATTTATTACTTACCGGCATCTTTATGTTAGGCGAATACACCACAGCTTTCGGTCACGCAAGCTTGGGATGGAGTGCCATGGTCTGGGTATTCTTCTTGCCAACACTGTTGTCGCTTCACGCAACCTTCGTGGTGAACACTCTGACACATGCGCGCAGGCCCGGTTGGAGTAACAATCGTCGTTTCGAGACGAGCGACACAAGTACCAATTCTTGGTTGCTTGCTGTACCGACCATGGGCGCGTCTTGGCATAATAATCATCACCGCTACATGAATTCAGCACGGGCCGGCTTCTATTGGTGGGAGTTGGATCTAACATATTACGTCCTCAGGCTGCTAGCACTCCTTGGAGTTGTGTGGGACTTGCATGCTGTTCCTGCCAAGGTTCTCGAAGAGGGTAAGCGTGTCAGAACTGCGGCCAATGTGTCGGAGAAACAGAGATGAACGCGAGTTTACAATCCCCTCACGGTAGCTCCATCCAGCGTGGAGAGAGCTTAGGCATTATGAAGCTACGCGTACTTCTTGTTCATGTAGGCGCTATTGCAGCTTTTTTCCAGCCGCTCACATGGCCCATAGCCATCGTTGCGGTGTTTGGCTATGTTTTACGAGTTGGTGGACTGGTTGTTGGCTATCATCGGCTCTTTGCACATCGAGCATTTTTGGCTGGCCGCCTGACCCAGTTCATCTTGGCCTGGCTAGGAGCTGCAGGAGGGTTCCGCGGTCCTCTGTGGTGGGCTTCGGTGCATCGCCAACATCACAGATACTCAGATAATCCTGGCGATCCGCATTCGCCTTTGGTTGGTGGCCGTTGGCACGCACACCTCGGATTCATTTTCGAGCAACAGCATACAAATCTAGCGGTTGTTGAAGATCTGGCTTGCTATCCAGAACTACTTTGGCTCAATAAATACCATTATTTAGCGCCATATTCCTTTATGGCAGCATTATTCGCCATTGGTCAGTGGACACCTTGGCTAGGAGCTACCGGCCTCGGCTTGGCCGCCATTACATGGGGCTTCTTCCTGCCCACATTGCTTGGCATTCATGCGATCGCGGCACTTAATTCGGTAACACATGGTGTTCGACCTAACCGCTGGTCAAACAAGCAAAGCTTCGAGACTCAGGATTCCACGACAAATTGCTGGTGGCTCGCCTTACCTACCTTGGGCGAGTCGTGGCACAACAACCATCATAAGTATCCATTCTCGGCCCGCTGCGGTTTGCATTGGATAGAGTTGGACATTGCTTACTACATCATTTGGTTGCTTGCCAAGCTGCACCTTGTCCACCGCGTACGTGTGGCGTCGAGATAAGTTCCTGATTAACAATACCCATTGGAATGATCAACGAAAATTCTTTAAGTAAAAGCCATCTTTCGATCCGGCTGCATATTTTCCTGCTACGAGGTCTATTTCAGCTTCTCGAGAGGATTAGCCCGTGGCTAGCATCCCGCCTGGCACTCAAGGTTTTCCTTACTCCGCCGCGGACCAAGGCCAGCCGGTTGGAAAATAAATTTGAACAACAAGGGGCGTCGGAATATGTGTGCTTAGGCAACAAACAGCTGCGGATACTCCGGCATGGTTCAGGCGGAAGGACTGTCCTATTAGTACACGGCTGGGGGAGCCGTGCGACGCACTTGGGCGGATATGCCAGTGCGCTGATGCAGGCTGGCTACTGTGTATACAGTTTGGATGGGCCGGCACATGGGGAATCCACCGGAGTTGCTACCGACATGATGGAATTTTCCGAGACTATTGCGTTAATAGTGGATCACTTGCACGGAATCGATGCAGTTGTCGGCCACTCCTTTGGGGCGGCATGTACATTACTAGCGATTGACCGTTTTGGCATGAAAGTAAAGCAACTAGTATTGATTAGTTGTTTTGCAGACGCCATATTCATCACTGAGATTTTTGCGCGTTTCTTTCGTATTGGACAATCGGTGATCCGTGATATGCGTGCTTTGCTTGAACGCCGCTATCAGGATGCTTGGCAATGGGAGAATATTGCTCCGAGGCTCCTAATCCGAAATTTAGACAATCCGATCTTGCTAATCCATGACCTGTATGACGACGAAGTACCGTTCGTACATGCTCAAACGTTACATTCAAGCAATGCCAAGACGCAATTATTCTCCACTCGGATGCAAGGACATCGTAAAATTCTTCGTGACAAGAAAGGAATCAATGCAGCAGTAGCGTTCTTGAGTGAAACTGCGCCAAATCCTTGACCCAAGCCGGCTGATTTACCCCCAATTTATTGTTGGCTAAATAATGCTTGCTCTATATAAAATAATTTTTGGCCCCATGTTATTGCTACAAGCACTTTGGTTGAGGCGAACTGCATTGCGTTTGCCCGAAGCTGCTGGCCCACGTAGCGGTTTGGAGGGCGCATTGGGGACTTCGTCAAGGCCTCTGCGCATTCTCATTGTTGGTGATTCGTCGGCCGCTGGTGTGGGGGTGGACGAGCAGGCCCAAGCATTGGCTCAGCCTGTTGCGCAGCTAGTAGCGGACAAAATAGGGCGGCCAGTGGCTTGGCAACTAGTGGCGAAATCTGGCATTAATACTAAAGAAGCGATTGAACTGCTTTTGAACAGCGAGCTTGAACCGGCTGATTTTTTGGTGACAGCAGTGGGCACGAATGACGTGACCTCCCAGCGTGCACCAACCCAGTTCCTGCAGGATTATGCCTATTTGGTCAAGAGCCTGCGCCAGCAAACCGGCGCACTCGGACTTGTGGCAACTGGGCTGCCACCATTGCGTATTCTGCCAGCAGCGCCGCATCCTCTACGTTGGTATCTGGGTCGTTATGCTGCTCGACTGGACCGCATACTCAAAAACTGGATCGATCAGGACAGCATGGCACGCTACGTTTCGCTGGACTGGGCAGCCAAACCACTCGAAATGGCACGCGACCGTTTCCACCCCGGGCTCGGGCAGTATCGTCATTGGGCCGAGCTAGTGGCAGAGCAAATCTTGGATCTACAGAGTCGGATATCTATTCACCCTGCTGAATAGAGTTATTCATTCAACCCAAAACAAAATCTTAGATGAGATTAATTGACAGCATTTGAGAAAATTGAAAACAATTGAATTTACGCAACCGATTTACACGTTTCACATCGACTCCGGCCAGCATGTCAGCAATATTGTTTATATTGGTTGGATGGAAATCGGGCGTTTGAAGTTATTGGAGGCCGCTGGCCTCCCGGCTCATCGCATCAAAGAGCAAGGTTTCATACCCGTGCTAACCCGAACCGAGGTTAACTACAAAAAACCATTGGTACTCGGGGATGATGTTAAGGTTGTTCTCTGGATTTCCGAGCTAAAGCGCATCTCAGCAACTATGATTTTTCATTTCTTTAATCAGCGAAACGAGCTGATTGCTGATGGCGTGCAAACCGCACTTTTTATCAACATAGACAATCAACGCCCCTACAAACTTCCCATAGAAGACCGGGCTCGCTTTGAACCCTATGTTAACGAAGGGCTCTCTAATCCACCGGTGGGTCATTAGTGACCTGCCTCCTTCCAGCCGTACCAACTTAAAGTAGAGAAGTCCGTCAAACCATGGAGAATGACGGACATGAAGAAGAGCAGATTCACCGAAGAGCAGATCATCGGCCTCCTGAAGAAGGCTGAGGCCGGCATGCCAATCAAGGAGCTGTGCCGTAAAGGAGGCTTCAGCGACGTCACCTTCTACAAGTGGCGGGCCAAATTCGGCGGCATGGATGTGCCTGACTCCAAGCAGCTGAAGGAACTAGATAGCGAGAACGCCAAGCTCAAGAAGCTGCTGGCCGAAGCACATCTGGACATGCACGCCCTGAAGAGTGTGCTCGGGGTAAAGCGCTAGCCGTGTATCCACGAACATCAGAGAAACGCGATCATGAAAGATCTCCACGTCCTTCCAAACGATCTGCCCGTCCCGATAGATGACGGAGCCTGTGTTCATTTAGAGGGAAAAAAACTCCCTGCGATCACACTGGCGAGCACATCTGACCGAAAGGTCGATCTCGGGTCAGAGGTGGGGCGAATCGTTATCTACTTTTATCCCATGACCGGAAGGCCAGACGCACCGCCAATGGTTGGTTGGAACGAGATTCCAGGAGCACGAGGTTGCACGCCCCAGGCTTGTGCGTTCCGCGACCACTATTCCGAGCTGCGCGACCTCGGAGCAGCAGTGTATGGCGTAAGCGCGCAGTCACCGGCAGATCAGAAAGAAGCCGTACAACGCCTACACTTGCCCTTCGAAATGCTCAGTGATGCTTCCTTCGAACTGACAACGCAACTGAACCTTCCAACATTCGAATACGATTCCTTACGCCTTATCAAGAGGCTGACACTAGTAGTCGAGAGCGGTGTGATAAGGAAGGTTTTCTACCCGGTGTTTCCGCCAAACAAGAACGCGGCCGATGTCATAGCGTGGATTCACGCGAATCGGCCTAACGACACAATCAACGCGGACGCGCTATGAACGATCTCCACAACATTAACGAACCGAAAGCCATTCCGTCTATCTGGTCCGACACCCGTGCTGCCGGTTTTACTATGGCGTCCGAGCCGCTTACCTGTTCACTGCTACGGACCCTGGCGGCATCAAAGCCCTCATCACGGTTTCTTGAGCTTGGCTCGGGTACGGGTTTATCAACCGCCTGGCTGCTTGACGGCATGGACGCTGAGTCGCATCTAACCACTGTCGACAACGACGAATCGCTGCTGTCCATTCTCCAGGCCAATCTGGGCGCAGACCCACGACTGAAAGTTGTCTGCTCCGACGGCGATGATTATTTGCGCGCTCTCCGTGGAGAGCACTTCGACTTCATCTTTGCCGACACCTGGACAGGCAAGTATCGCTTGCTTCATGACGCACTCGAATTACTGAACCCGGGTGGTCTGTATGTCATCGATGACATGCTTTCGCAGCCCAACTGGCCGGAAGGTCACGCAGAAAAGGTGGCAGACCTTGTCGCCACACTAGAGCAAATGGAGGGCTTTCGTGTCACAAAACTATCCTGGGCCAGTGGTGTCATTCTTGCCACCAAGCTCTAGTAGTGACCTGCGTGAAAAGCCGCGCAGGCCGCTCACTTCTACGTTGGGCGCCATAGGAGAACCATCATGCACATTCGCATTGCCTCAACCGATGGAGAAATTGCAGCTTGCTATCCAGTCATGTGGGAGCTTCGCCCTCATATTAGAGAAGAACAATTTCTCTCTCGGGTACGGAGTCAAGAAAGTACGGGCTATCGGCTCGCCTATGTGCAAGAACAAGATGGCGTGGTCGCCGTTGCCGGATTTCGAGTCGGTGAAAGTTTGGCGTGGGGTAATTTTCTGTACGTCGATGACCTTGTTACCCATTCCGGTCATCGTTCAAAAGGCTATGGTGCCAAGTTACTTTCTTGGCTCAAAGAACAGGCGGCAATACGGGGTTGTGAGGAAATACACCTAGATTCACGAGCCCAAAGAAAGGATGCACACCGGTTCTATGAGCGTGAGGGCATGTCACTTGCAGGTTTCCACTTCGTCGAAAACGTTGCGCCCAACAAGGCGCCCCTGAGCTTGCACGTTGACGTATGAACCAAGACGCCGTGTGTATCTATCTGGTCGCTGCAATGGCAACCAACCGAGTTATCGGCAATGGCCCCAATATTCCGTGGAAGATCCCTGGCGAGCAAACAATCTTTCGAAGGCTCACCGAAGGGAAAGTCGTTGCCATGGGGCGAAAGACCTTTGAATCAATCGGCAAGCCCTTACCAAACCGACACACCATAGTGATTTCGCGTCAAACAAACTACCGTGCTGCAGGCTGTTCCGTCGCTTCCAACCTTTCGGAGGCACTATCACTGGCCGCCGCCTTTGGTAACGAGCTGTACGTGGCAGGCGGAGCCGAAATATACTCACTCGCACTGCCGCACGCTCACGGCGTCTTTCTTTCAGAGGTACATCAAACCTTCGACGGTGATGCCTTCTTTCCACAGCTTGATGAGAAAGAATTTGAGGCCATCTCGTCTAGCACAGTTCAAGCTTCAATTCCGTACACCCACACAGTTTATGTGCGCCGAAACGTCACGCGAAAATGCCTGTCTCTTTATTAAAAAACGTCCGGACCCATGGGTCTCTATATTAACTGTTAGCCCCTATGAATATCCTCCCCGCCACCGCCGAACATGCTGATGCAATCGCAGACTTGCACGCTTCGAGCTGGAGTATCACATACAACGACGTGCTCAGCCAAGATTACCTACAGAACATTGTTCCTTCTGAGCGTCTGTCGGTGTGGCGAGAGCGATTAATGAATCCGAGAAAAAATCAATTCGTTTTAGTTGCGGAAGACAATGGTTTTGTTATCGGATTCGCCTGCGTGTTTGTTATGGAACACTTGGAGTGGGGTTCGTATCTTGAAAACCTTCATGTCCGGCAATCACACCATGGCCGCGGCATTGGTGCCAAGCTGCTTATAGAGGTTGCCACCATATGCGAACAAAAGTGCGCGGGTAAGGGGTTGTATTTGTCGGTTAACCAAGCCAATCAAAACGCACAGAAATTCTATTTGAAATTGGGCGCAGAAAACGCGCAGGTTTCCGTATGGGACGCGCCCGATGGTAGTCATGTGCCAACCTTTCGGTTTGCATGGAAGACCGTCTCTGCTCTTGCAGAACGGGGGCTAACCCATCGTATATGGACCCCCCAATAGCAAGAAACCCGATCGATAGTTGTGGCTGGTTTGAATTGCGTGCAGTCGTATATCCGGCATCTTGGGTGGGTTCTGTGTGACCCTTGCCGACATGGAATCTGCTCACGGCGCGCCAATCGCTACAAGCGGCAGCTTGGGTGCCGGCAGTGTTACCGGCGTCAGTCCGTGATGAGGCAATCGTTTGAGCCATGATGGACGATCAGTCTCTTCGCAAACACAGAGTGGTGATTTCCTCGACCAGCAGTTTCATCGCGCCGCGGATCAACTCGGGAATGCTGGATGCCGGGTCGGCCAGGACGCGGGCGATGGCTTCGACGCCGGTGCGCGAGCCCTGCGGAATGATCAGGCCGAATTCCCGGCAGAAGCCGCGCAGCGCGTTGATGCGGCTGGTGCGGGTGGACATCCATAGCGAGCGGGTGCGGTGCATGCCCTGCAGGGCATGCTACTCGACCGACTTGATCCGTACGGGCACGATGTCGGAGGCGCGCAGCGCTTCGAGCAGGACCGCCGCGTCGGCGGCATCGGTCTTGTTGCGTTTGACATAGGCCCGGACGTACTTGGCGGGCAGCAGTTTCACATCGATGTCCAGGCCGGACAGATAACGCGCCCAGTGATGGGCGGAGCCGCAGGCTTCCATGACGACGAGAGAGGCGTCGCGATTGTGGAACCAGCGTTCGAACTGGCTGCGGGTGAGGCGGTGGGTTTCGATGACTTTCCAGGAAGCATCGGCAACGGCCAGCTGGAAAACGGACTTGGCAAGGTCAACGGCTACGGTAGTAGACTTCATGTCGGACTCCTTTCGTTGAGGACATCCGATCCCCATCCCCATGAAGACCAGTGACGCCAACTATGGCAACAAAAAGCGAGGGGAGTCCATCCCATCATTCAAGTGGGACGCGCTAAAGCGCGCCCCTTAATTCAAACGTTGGGCCCATAAAACCCGTGACTCGAAAACTAACCGACATCTTTCATCCCGGCGAGCTCGATGCCCAAAGTCGGTACAATTTGCGCACGGCTTGGTCAGACCGGGCGATTGCGGCTGTCGAACACATGTACAAACAAGCCATTGATGATGAAACCGCCTTCTTTGTCGAGGGTCGGCAATTCTTCTTCATCGCAACCGCCGATAGCAATGGCAACTGCGATTGCAGCTTCCGGGGTTCAGAGCAAGATGAAACAGGTAAACAACAACTGGCCGTGTTCGTGGAGAATCCAAAAGTTGTCGTGTTTCCGGACTACAGCGGAAACAAAATGTACAACTCCTTGGGAAACATCCTTGTGAACCCTCACATAGGAATGTTGTTTCTGGATTTTCCAACGGCTTCACGGTTGCGCATCAACGGCGTGGCGGAGATCATTGAAGACCCGAACACCTATAAACATAAGTGGTCTACCGCAAAGCGGTATGTTCGGGTTACGGTGGAGCAAGTATTCTGGAATTGCTCAAAACGGATACCAAAATCGCCATGAGTCAGTATTTTCGGCACTCGTGGCCCAACAACGCCATCAGCTCGGACGGTGCAAAGCGGCGCGCCGTCGTCGCCCCGCTTTTCACCGTCGGTTATGGCGAACGTTGGGCGCCAGAACCAAAAACCCCATGAGCATTCACATTGCCAGAACTGATACCGAGATTGCTGCTTGCTATCCGGTCATGCGAGAGCTTCGCCCACACGTTGCGGAGGAACAATTTCTTTCCCGGGTCCGAAGTCAGGAAAGTACGGGCTATCGGCTTGCTTATTTGCTAGGAGCAAATGGTGTGGTTGCCGTCGCCGGATTTCGAGTTGGTGAAAATCTGGCTTGGGGGCGTTTCCTGTATGTCGATGACCTTGTAACTCTTTCCGGGTATCGTTCAATGGGCTATGGTGCCCTGTTGCTTTCCTGGCTTAAAGAGAAGGCTGGGGAGGAGGGTTGCGAGCAAATGCACCTTGATTCAGGAATACAAAGAAAAGAGGCACACCGATTCTATGAGCGTGAAGGCATGATCATGGCAAGCCTTCACTTCGTCGAAAAAATAGCGCCCAACAAGGCGCTCCAGCCGATGCCAAAAAGCGGCGCGGCTGAGCTTTAACGTTGATCCGCGATCGACCTGTCAAAAACCCGTAGCGGACGTATTCGCCGCGCTGGGCGTAAGACCGCTTCGGCCGGACAAGAGACGGTCTGGTCCAAGCCCTTGTATTAGCGGACCCTCCAGCGTATCGTTAAATTTATTTAAATATATCGAATAATTTAACGATTAAAAATGAGGCCGCATTGTCGAAGAATTCGATCATTCTGACGAGCGGCGCCGTACGAGCCCTGGTTTCTCACCCTCTTTCCAAGTCCGAGGGCATGGCTCTATGGTTGCTTGCGGCGAACATGCCGGCGTCCGGCATGCTGGTATACCGACCACACTCCGCGAACTTTAGAAGATGCTCATGTATTGATGACGCTTCATACCCAAGTAGCCGAAGCGCTTGATACTTGGGGCAGACAAGCCGCCAAGTCAAAAAATCTTCAAACGAGCCACATTCGCGCGCCATCGAGTAGAAAGTGCCAAGCGCTGGTTTGCCATATGGATGAGGCTTGGTCCACGCATTGCGTTTTGACGCGCCAGCGAAGAGCGCGAGCCAACGCTGCCTATGGGTCTGTGCAAATATCTCGTTAAGTGCGCGATGGGCGACGATCATCTTATTATCGTATGCTTGCGATTCGGAGTTTTGTTGGTAGGGGGCAACGGTGGGTCACCTGGGTCCCCAAATTGATTCCGGCCCGAGCGATGAAGGAGGCGAGAGGTCTTGAGGCTCATCGCGACGTTACTTTCAGAGGCCGGTCAAAATCACCGGCCTTGCGCGGCTTTTCGCGCAAAGTCCGGTGGGATTGCAAGGTTGGGTGTCATGGCTAACACTCTTTTCAGCTGCCACAATTCGATCTGCATCATAGGGGCCGCTGCAACCCAAAGCAGTGCAATCTTTCAATTCTATTTTTCTAGGCGGTCATTCCAATGACCGCGGCTACCCCATCTTCTTCGCCAAATCCTCTGCCCGCAGGTGGGTGTAGCGCTTGAGCATCTGAAGGGTCTTGTGGCCAGTGATGCTGGCAACCTCCATGCTGTCGAACACGCCTTTCTCGAACAGGCGTGAGGTGGCTTCGTGGCGCAAGTCATGGAAGCGCAGATCCGACAGAAAACCGTCTGCATGCTGGTCTAAATCCACCAGGCTGTATTCCGAGGGGATCCGGTGCCACTTTCCCTTATCCTTCAGGTGTTGAACTTGCGCGCGGGTTTTCGCTCTCGTCCATGACTTGTTGAACGAGTCGGCAGCTTTCCACCAATAGAACACGCGCCCATCAATCGAGCGGGGAAGGGCTTTCATCCCCTCCAGGACTTCTATCGCAGCACTGGACAGCGGAACGGCACGGAATGCATCATTGTTTTTGGTGCCGCGTTCGTTGATCCCGCGAACAATCATTACTCGCTTTTTCAGATCAACATCAACCCACTTAACGGACAGTAGTTCGCCTAGTCGTGCGGCGGTTTCAATCGCAAACCGAATGAGCGCCTGCATGTGCGGCCCGCATTTGGCTAGCAGTCGTTCGAGTTCATCGCCTTCAAGTCTGCGCTCTCGCGCCTTCCCCGGCGCCGGCCGGCTGACCAGCTTGCAGGGGTTGGCCTGAATGACTACCCCCCATTCTCGTGCGCCTAAATCGAGCAGGCGCGACAGCAGATTGATTTCCTTGCGGATGGTCGAGGCGGACAGCCCGGCCTTGATGCGGCCATCCCGGAACGTTGCAACCAGGGGCGGCGTGATGGCGGCAACTGCATATTGGCCTAAAGCGTCATCCAGGACGCCGAGCGCATGGCCAAAGTGTTTGCCGCGCTTCGACGGCAACACCTCGACCCGGTAGCGCTCAATCAAGTCGTGGACGGTTGTTCTTTCGCTTTCCTGCCGGGGAATGAAAGTTCCGGTTGCCATCTCTCTTTCGATTGCTGTCGCCCAGGCTTCCGCGTCCTTCCGGTGAGTGAAGGTTTTGGTTTGGGTGGGGAATCCTTTCTTGCGAATCTGGACGTGCCACTGGTATTCACCCTTCTTGCGGAATGTCGCCACAGTCCCCCCCCCCGTGCTGTGCCAGAATTGTGCCAGTATATCCATACCAAAATGTTACATCAAGCTATATCGTTATTTCAGCTTGATTTATTACCGCCTTGTAAGCGGTAGGTCGTCAGTTCGAATCCGACAAGCGGCACCACATGACACGTTAAAAGACCCGCCGAGCGCGGGTCTTTTGACGTGTACCGAGATGGCTCGACATACCCTATTCGATTCCCAGCCGTTCGAGCCGGTAGCGCAGGCTGCGGAAGGTGACGCCGAGCAGGCGGGCAGCGGCAGTCTTGTTGTAGCGCGTCTGTTCCAGTGCTTCGAGGATGGCGGTGCGTTCCATCTGGTCGAGATAGTCCTGCAGAGGATATTTGCTGCCGGGCGCGGCGCCGGCAGCTGGCAGGGCAGGCACCAGGTTGAGGTCGGCGGCGTTGATATGCCGACCTTCGCATAGCGCCAGCGCCCGCTCCAGCGTGTTTTCCAGCTCACGCACATTGCCGGGGAAAGCATAGGCGCAGAGCGCCTTTTCCGCATCGCGATCCAGTTCGACGTCGGCTCCCCCCAGTTTGTCGAGCAGAAAACGCGCCATTTCCGGGATATCCTTGGCGCGGTCGCGCAAGCTCGGCATGACGAGATCGATCACATTCAACCGGTAATACAGATCCTGGCGAAAGCGGCCCGTTTCCACGAGCGCGGATAAATCCTGGTGCGTGGCACTCACGATGCGTACATCAATGGGCTCTTCGGCCGTGGCGCCGACCTTGCGTACCTTTTTTTCCTGCAGCACGCGCAACAGCTTCACCTGCATCGACAACGGCAGGTCGGCCACCTCGTCGAGAAACAGGGTGCCGCCGTTGGCTGCCTGAAAGAAACCGTCACGGTCGGCGTCGGCTCCCGTGAACGCGCCTTTTCGATAGCCGAAAAATTCGCTTTCCATCAGCGTTTCGGGAATTGCGCCGCAGTTGACTGCAACGAAGGACTTGCCGGAGCGGTTGCCGAGACGATGGATCAGGCGTGCCGCGAGTTCCTTGCCGCTGCCCGATTCACCCGCAATATGTACTGGCGCCTGGGTCCGTGCGAGTTTGGCAATGCGTGCACGGATGTCCTGCATGACGGACGATTGACCGATCAGCTCGCGCGTTGGGTCATCAACCTGCGCGGATTCGGGAATCGTCAGCGCGGATTTGACCAGCGTACGGAGCTGGTCGAGCGCCACCGGTTTGGCCAGATAATCGAATGCGCCCGCTTTCAGCGCGGCGACGGCGTTGCCAGCATTGCCGTAGGCAGTGATGACGGCCACCGGAACCGGCAAGGCCAGTGCGCTGGCACAGGCAATCACGTCCAGCCCTTCGCCGTCGGTCAGTCGCATATCGGTCAGGCAGAGATCGTAATGTGTCTGCCGCAGCCGGGCCTGCGCCTCGGCGACGCTGACAGCGCGGTCGGTTTCCAGTCCCATCTTGACCAGGGTCAGCTCCATCAGATCGAGCAGATCGGGTTCGTCGTCAACCAGCAGGATGCGCGGGGAGGTCGCCATGGTCACTCGCCTCCGCGCAGGACGAGGCGAAAACGCGCGCCGTCACTGCCGGGAACATAGCTCAGCACCGCATGGTTGGCTTCGGCCAGTTCGCGCGCCAGGAACAGGCCCAATCCGGTCCCCTGCGCATCCGTGGTGAAGAAAGGCTCGAAAAGCTTGTCCTGGTGTTCCGGAGCGACTCCTGGTCCGTCATCCACGATCTCGAGCTGCATGTTGCTGCCCTGCATCTGTGCGTTGATGCGAATGCTGCCTGCCTGCTTGCGGCTGAAACGCCAGGCGTTGCGCATGAGATTCCACACGATCTGGCGTAGATGGTCGGGGTCGAACTGGAAATGCAGGCTGTCGGGCATGTCGACTATGACGGCGTCTGCTGGGATTTCTTCAGTCTGACGCAGTTCGTCGACCAATAGGCCAAGCGCCGCAGTGTCGAAGCCGGCCGGGTGAAGCCGGTCGCGCCGGTTGAGCGTCAGCACTTCTTCCACCAGACGATCGAGCCGGCGTGCATTGTTCTCGATGATCCCGGTCAAACGGATCTGGGTGGTATCGTGCGTTTCCTCGCTCAACAGTTGCGCGGCATGGCTGATGGCCGACAGCGGGTTGCGGATCTCGTGCGCGATGTTGGCGGTGAGCCGGCCCAGCGCAGCCAGCTTGAGCCGCTGGGCGGCCTGTTCGGCCTGGCTTTGATCTTCCAGCACCAGCACGCGGCTGTCGTCCGGTATTGCCAGCGGGATGCAGCGCACCCGCAACTGCGCGGCCGCGGTGTGCAGGGTCAGCGTTGTGCCGGGCTGCATCTGCTGCGACATACGCGCCAGTTCGGGCGAGCAGTCTTCCAGACGGGTGACGCCCGGGATCACTGCTGCCGGGATGCCGAGCAGTGCCAATGCGCGCGGACTGGCGTGTCGCACGATACCGTCGCCGCGTATGGCCAATAGCCCGTCAGGCGAGTTTTCAATGGCCAGGGCATTGATGCGGTTCAGCAGAGCCAGTTCGCTCGCCTGCTGTTGCGCCAGTCTTTCCGAACGTAGCGCGCGCAGGGTCAGTGCATGCGCCAGCAAGCCGATCGCGAAATATCCTGCGCATAGCAAACCGACCTGGAAAAAACTGTCCATCCCCTGGTTGCCACCCAGAATGCTGAAGCCATGCTGGAGCAGAACGGCGATCGATGCCATGGCGGCATAGAGCAGGGTCAGGCGTCCGCTCCCGACCAGGCCGCCGGAAGCGATGGAAATCGCCAGCAACAAACCCAATCCGCCGGCCAATTGCTCGCTGGTCGACATCATCAGCATGAACAGCACGATATCGGCCGTGATGTGGGCGGTGAGCTGGATCTGGAATCCCGGCCAGCGTGCGCGGATACCCAGCACGAACAATGCCGCGATCATCAGATAGGCGAAGGCATAGCTCTGAAAGCGCCCGTTTGCACTCTGGCGGAACAGATCCGACGTGCTGAACAACAGGCCGCTGAACACCAGTGCGGCGGCCAGCGTCAGGCGATACAAATTGAAGTAATCGAGACTGCGCCAATGGGACGCGAAATAGCCCGGCGTGGTCGGGCGCGGCATCGACGTTGCCGCTGCGTTCATTTCTTGCCGAGTTGCCGGTGTTCGGGTGTGCAGAAGAAATCGCCGCCGGAATAAATGGCCTCGCTGCGCGGCAGGTTCACGCCACAATGCGCGCACTTCACCATGTCTTCGACGGTTTTTTCGCGCGTGGATGAGGGCGGCTGGCCGAGCGAGCGCTGGTAGGCACGAAACAAAGCCAGCACGATGAAACCAATCGCGATCAGCAACAGAATCTTGAACACATCCTCTCCCTCGAAATGGCGTTCAGCATAGCACGGCGGCGCCACGGTACGTTTCGGGAAAAGGCTGCGATGGGCGGCGGGCGGCATTGTCAGCCATGTGGGAATGCGCTTGCGATAAAGCGGTTCGGCATAACGTTGGCCCAAGGACACGCCTCAATAAACAGCAGCTAGATAAGTCATCCCTATCGGCAAGCTACGTTGTCGGGGTTTTTTACAATGGGGCTTGCGCCACGGCAGACGAGCCTGCCGCATCCATGAAAAGCGGCACGCAAACAAGGGCGTGGAGTAGTAAATGATCGATGGGCATGCATATTGCTTTGATAGTTCCGGCTAAGCGGATGTTTTTTTGCAGTTTTTTTACCTCCCCACCCGGTATCGGCCCGTTCGGTGGCAGGAGGAGGAAAAGCGGTACGGGCACCCTTAAATGAAACATACACAAAACGTACATAAAAAAAGCGCATTGTTTCGGCTCAGGCTGACGAGCGATAGGGAGATAACCGCAATGTTGAGAATCGAATTGGAGGAAGCATCATGAAATTCATTAAACGCACCGCAGCCGTACTGGCGTTGTCGGCTGCTATGCTGAGCGGGCCAGTGCAGGCCGTTCCGGTCACCGTGGTGGGCACCACAGTCAGCTTTACTTTCGACAGCGCGCTCAGTGGGCTGTTCGGCGTTCCCATGGTGACGGGGGATGCGCTATTTTTCACGCCCACCACCTATAAGGCCCAGTCTTTCAATGGAACCGGGTTTGCTGCGGCCAGCCAGACCTTCAACATCATGGTCAATGCCAATCCTGGTTATCAGGTCTCGGCGGTCAACCTGACCGAAGATGGCGACTACTACAACATCGGCGCAGGCTCCAGCGTGGCCGTCGGTGGCAAACTCTATGTGCGCGATCTGGCGTCGCCACTGACACCTGCCGCCAGCAGCAAAATCAAATCGTCGCTCCCGCTGACCGACATGACCAGCCTGGCGGATTTCGAGACCACCGACTGGACCTCGCACGCAAACGTCGCGATTCCGGCCGGATGGGGTGGCACAAGCGGCATCGTCAGCGGCGTCAGCGTCACCCTCGAAAACCTCCTGCTGGCCAACAGCCTGTCAGTCGGTGGCGCAGCCTTCATCGAGAAAAAATTTGCGGGCGTGTCCATCGTGACGACGCCCGTACCGGAGCCGCAGGCGTATGCCTTGTTCATCGCCGGCTTGGCGCTGATAGGCTTCATGGGATGGCGCAAGGGCCGCATCGCGATCTGAGCGTTGGCTGTATTGATGCGAAACGGCCTCCTCGTGGGGCCGTTTTTCATGTAAGCAGACCAACGGAGCATGTCGGGTCCCCACTCGGCTATTTCATGGGCAAGAAATCGAGACTATTGTGAGTGTCGGTTTTCTTTACACATTAAATCAAATGAATGAATGGACGGTGGATTCCAGATAAAAAACATCGGGTAAACAGTATGGTACGAAGCTTTCATGAGCATGGTACGTATTTTGCGTAAAGGGCTGGGGGCACAATGGACAACAAATAAAATTGGCCCCCATTCCATTTCGTGTACGCGATGAAATGGCCTTGCAGCTTGATGTTGGAGGAGGAGAGTGTCATGAAGCGCATGCGAGTTATGGCAGTAGCACTATTGGCCGTGTCCGCGATGGGGATACAAACGGCCCAGGCGGCATCTAACTGGGCGGGAACGGCCGATTACACCCAGGCCCCCGGCAGCGGCGGGGATGAGGATGTGGTGGGTCCGTTCGACACCTACGATGCCGGTGCGGGGGTCGTGCTCTTGAAGTCAGCCGGAACGACAGGGTCGGGACCGAGTCTGGTTTCAAATTTCAATGGGTTTTACCAATCCTTCATCACCAACCATGAACTGGCCGGAACGGTGGCGGCAGCGCCCAATCTCAATTCGACCTATGAATTGACCGCGGTGGCCAGCTTTACCGAGAGCGTGACGGCCGCCGGCGCGATCAGCGTCACGGGCGGCAGTTTCGCGATTTATCTGGATACCAATCCGAACCGCAACTTCAATACGGATACGGGATTTACCGATGGCGATGCGATTCTGACCGGCAACATCATCGGCGGGACTGGGGTTGCCAACTCGGGCTTCTCGTTTGGTGCGACCGATATCACGATAGCCATCACGAGTTTCAATGCCGCCGTGTACCAGCCCCCAACGATCACTTCGGGCGGCGGGATCTTCACGCTTCGCATGAACGACCCGCTTGATGCCAGTTTCCTGAACCCGATCACCAGCGTGATGGGCAACAGCGTGGCTTCGGGCGATCTCAAATACGCGGCAGACGGGTACATTGCGCTGGCGGTCCCCGAAGCCAAAACCTATGCCATGATGCTGGCCGGTCTTGCGCTCGTCGGCTTCATGGCCCGACGCAACGCACGCCTGTCTGTTTGATTGCTGCGTTGCTTCTGACTCGCGGCTTCCGCAAGGAAGCCGTTTTCATTGAAGTTTTTTTACGCGCAAGCAGTACGGGAACATATGGTGCGAATGGTCTTGGCAGTTTCAAGTTCCGGCAACATTGGCCCGTTACTTTTGTTGGATAATGCGCCTGCCCCGGCATTAACCGGCGGGCCGACTGAGAATTACACGCTTGTCTGCCGCCAGGAAACACGCATCGACGCGAAGCATTTGGAGTAATGACAAACCATAACCAGTGGCTGTTCCGGCAGCAGCTTTCCGTCGTATCGCTGACCAAGATCCTGCTCGATCCCTTCGTGGCCGTGTTGGTGCTGATCGGCTGCGCGCTCTATTTCGGCGAGACCTTCAATGGGCCTTATCCCATCCTGGCGCTGATCGTCTTTACACTGACCTTTCCCGGAAAATGGCCCGAAGTGACCTTGCGGGCCTTCTGGAATGAAGTGGTCATGCCGTGGTTTTTCCTGTCCGGCCTGATCCTGCTGTTCGGTTATTCCACCGGCTATCTCGATTTCTTCCCGCCCGACCTGGTGATGGCCTGGATGCTCGTCACCCCCATCGCCATGTGGGTGGCGCACCGCGTCGTACGCAAGATCCTGCCGCGCCTGCTGCTGCTGGAAGGCGGCCGCCGCCGCGCGCTCATCGTGGGGGCCGGGCACCTGGGAACTGAACTGCGCGGTCGTTTTGCCAATGACAGTGCGCTGGGGGTCGACGTGGTCGGTTTTTTCGACGACCGCACGCTCGAACGTACCGAACTGACCGACCCGGCCAAACTGCTCGGGCGGCTGGCCGACATCCCCGAATACGTCAACCGCCATGGTATCGACCTGGTCTACATCACCTTGCCGATGGCCTCGCAGCCACGCACGCTGAACCTGCTCGACGCCCTGCGCGACACCACTGCGTCGGTCTATTTCGTGCCGGACATCTTCGTGTCCGACCTGATCCAGGCGCGGGTCGATCATATCCACGGCATGCCCGTGGTGGCGCTCACCGAATCGCCCACGCTGGGCGTCAGCGGCATCGGCAAACGTATCAGCGACATCGCCATCGCCAGCCTGATCCTGCTGGTGATCTGGCCCGTCCTGCTCATCCTGGCCGTCGGCGTCAAGCTGTCGTCCCCGGGCCCCGTCATCTTCAAGCAGCGCCGCTACGGCCTCGACGGCCAGGAAATCCTCGTCTACAAATTCCGCTCCATGCGCGTCTGCGACGATGGCGACACCATCAAGCAGGCTGGCCGCAGCGACCCCCGCATCACCCGATTCGGGTCCTTCATCCGACGCACTTCGCTCGACGAGCTGCCGCAGTTCATCAACGTCCTGCAGGGCCGCATGAGCGTCGTCGGCCCGCGCCCCCACGCCGTTGCGCACAACGAGCAGTACCGCAAGCTCATCAAGGGCTACATGCTGCGCCACAAGGTCAAGCCCGGCATCACCGGCTGGGCCCAGGTCAACGGCCTGCGCGGCGAAACCGAAACCCTCGACAAGATGCGCGCTCGCGTCCAGTACGACATCGATTACATGCGCAACTGGTCACTGGTGTTCGATCTCATGATCATCGGCAAGACGCTCGCCGTCGTCTGGCGTGATCAGAACGCGTATTAGCGATTAAGGCTGGAAAGCGCACCCGGCGGGCTCGGGTCCGAACATCCATCTGGCTGTGCCGCTCTCATGTTCGGGCTGGTCGGCTTAAGGTCTTTACAAGGTCAACTCACGAATCCCCGATGAGGTCGCGCTTTCAAGGAATGGGTATCTGGCTTGGAAGCGAAGCGGTGTATTGCCTTCTTCAAGAGCATGGGACGATATATCGAGTCTGTCTCCGTCTGTGAAAGTGCACTCGGATCGATTTACACGTAGCGTTTGATTGAAATAGCGCACAAATTTCTTTTATTCATATATCAGAAATACTAATAAATTCGTATTTGTCGATAAATTTTACACATAATGGTTGGCTGTCTGCATTTCATTAATGTGTTGATTTAAAAGTAGAACAATTTATTTTTTCTGATCTGACTGGCCTATTTGTGTCATGTGAAGCACTTTCTTTCATTCTTGATTAAAAAATTTGTCGGAATTTTTTACACGACTGGTTCGAACATACCAAGATGCCTACCAAAAACAACTAAATTCAAATCTTAAATGCTTGATTGTTAAGTCCATAAGTAAATCCAGGCAAAAGCTGGAATGGGCATTGCTAAGTGAGAGTCGCCGCTAAGGGCATTATTCGGTGAAGAAGAGTATTACACCGTGTGGCAGGAGGATGTAGTTGTAGTTCGATCGAAACCTATCTACATGAATGAGGAGATTTATAAGATGAAATTCACAATGACTAAAATTGCTGCTTTGGCTGCGATGGCTTTTGCATCCACTGGCGCACACGCTGTACTGACAAGCACCAACACCCTGTCGATCGGAGGCGATGCAACCACCGTCACCACTTCATTTGGGGGCTATACGGTTGGGACTAACGGCCCTCTGGCAGATTCTTTCTTCACTATGGGGGGTAATCCGAACAAACTAGCGATGGATACGCAGTATGCTTACCTTTACGGTGGTGTCCTGAGTTTGAGCGGTGCGACCCAATCGGCCTTCACCAATTGGACTTACTATGGTGCCCCCGGTATCAATAAAACCACAGGTACTGGCATCAGTATCATTTCGGCTTCCGGTGATACCGCAATTGTGGATATGAGCGGTTGGAAAGTGGATTGGAACCTCAATGTGGCTAATCCTACGCTTAATGTTGATATGGGCAGTGGAGCGTTTGGCACTGGCTTTGTTAGCGGTCAAGGCCAAGTTACCTGTGCTACAGGGTCGGGTTGTGGGCTTGGTAGCGCCTATACTTTGAAATATACCGCTACTGTTCCCGCCAATTCTCCCGCCTTTGCAAATGTCAAGTACTACCTTGAATTGCATGGCACGGTTGGCCAAGCCGCTCTGGTTCCGGAAGCCTCTACCTACGGCATGATGCTGGCCGGTTTGGGCCTGGTGGGCTTCGCTGTGCGCCGTCGCAAGCAAGTCATCTAAGTTTACAAACGCATTACATGCTAATGGACGGCATCCTTTAGGATGCCGTTTTTTCGCTGCTCTGAAGAAAAGAAGTTGTGTCGAATATTGCACTGTATATCGTGCTCCTTAACTAGTGTGGTACTGCAATCACATACATGATGATGATCATGGAAGAATTTAATAAATATCTTGTGGCGGAGGAGTGTATGAAATTCAAGAAACTGGCCATGTATGTGGCAATTGCAGTGGCCGGCATGTCTCAAACGCCTGTTTATGCAACCAACGGCATGCTGTTAACCGGATATGGTTTTCGCTCTCAGGGGATGGGGGGCGTAGGTATCGCCTATGGCCGGGATTCACTTTCGGTAGCCGCCAACCCTGCGAATGCGACTAAATCCGGCATGCGTGGCGATATGGGAGTGGGCATATTTAATGCGGAGCGCCATGTTGCGGTTGGTGCAGACGCTGGTCAGACCAGCCCATTCAACTTTCATGGCAGCGTGGAAAGTGACAACAAATACTTCATCATGCCGGAGATGGGGTTCACGATGCCATTAACAGAGAAGCTATCCGTGGGATTGGCTTTTGTTCCTAATGGTGGCGGGAATACAACCTTTCGCGAGAATTTTTTCTCCTATCAATCCACACCTACGGCCGCACAGTATCCCGCTAGAGATAAGACCTTGGGCGTTGATCTGATGCAATTGGTAGCCCCGATTACAGTCGCCTACAAAGTCAATGAAGATCACTCGATAGGCGCCTCCCTGGTCTTGGCAGCGCAGCGCTTTCGTGCCTATGGTTTGCAGGCATTTCCACAATTTGGTACGACCGTTCTCTCAGGCCAACTGCTTTCAGACCCTAACCATCTTACTGACGTTGGCTTCGATTACAGTTATGGAGCCGGGGTACGGCTAGGTTGGCAAGGTGAATTCTTGAATGACCGACTCACGCTGGGCTTGACCTATGCCAGCAAAACGTACATGACCAAGTTCGACAAGTATCGAGGACTGTTCGCGGAACAAGGCAAGTTGGATATTCCTGAGAATTATGGAATCGGGCTTGCGATCAAGCCCGTCAGTAATTTGACCATCGCTGCGGATATCGTGAGGATAAATTATTCGGATGTCGGGGCGATAGGTAATAGAGGTCCTGGTGAACCACTTAGTACAGGCGGTATTCCTTCTTCCTCCGACCCGACGGTGCTATTAGGGATGGATAAGGGCATGGGGTTTGGCTGGACCAATCAGACGGTATACAAGCTCGGGATCAATTATGGTCTCAATGAACGTTGGCAACTTCGTGCGGGCTACAACTATGGTAAAAGCCCGATTCCTAACGACCAACTTACATTTAATACGCTGGCTCCTGCCACCACTGAAAAGCATTACTCGGTGGGGTTTACCTACAAGGCAAACGACAACCTGGAGGTGACCGGGACATATGTGTACGCGGCCCCACATAGCCAACAGGCGATCAACCAGAATATTCTGGGTGGGGTCCAAGTTGACATGCACCAGAATATTTTTGCCTTGAGTTTGGGGTGGGTGCTGGATCCGGGCGCGACGGATTATGGCGACGCGCCTTCTGAACCGATTAATTTTGGTTCGGGAGATCGTGGTTTTTATGGTGGCTTCGGCCTTGGCCAGGCACGAGTCACTTCGTGGAAGGCTGCTGATTTCAATTCTGATTTGACAACAGCATTGGGCTATCCCGCCACCACAGGAGTTGACCAGCGAAGTACGGGGTTTAAGGCCTATCTGGGTTATAGCTTTAACAAATTCTTCGCTCTTGAAGGCGGTTTTGCTGATTTCAACGACGTCAAGGGCAGCAGCGCCATCACTTATAAAAACTACACGAACGCGGGTGGTATCCCTGGAAACCCCGCGCTACAGGTTTTGCCTGGCTCAAGCGTATACACTGCTGAGAATGACGCCTGGATGCTGGCGTTCGTCGGTAAGCTGCCACTTACTGAAAAAATTTCTGCGCTTGCAAAATTGGGCGCCAGTAGCTGGAGTAGCAACTACCGGGTCAACTATACGAGACTGAATCCAACCGCAGGTCCACAGCCTCTGCCTCAGCCTAGCGCTGCTACTGCGGCATTGGGAAATCCCTACAACCCCATAGCCCAGTCTGGTTCCGACCGGGGCGTGGATTTGTATTATGGGCTTGGTGTAAGTTACGACCTTCTTGATAATATTGCGCTACGGGCCGAATGGGAGCGCTTCAAATTCGGCGCGCCTCACGTCGATCATGTCGATTTGATGACAGCAGGGGTTTCGATGAAATTTTAAGGGATTCCAGTCGCAGAAAATTTAGATAAGGCCAGAGTAACTCTGGCCTTTTTCATTGCGTTGACCCGAATATTCTTATCCTTTTAATTAGTCAGTCTATAAGTAAATTTTCTCAATTTTCTTTGCTAGCCAATTTCCTGTAATGCCATCAATGGGGCGATATGGGCTTCGTAATGCCGCCAGCGCTCCACTGAGGATGTATAGATCTTCTGCCGTACTTGCCAGACGCTGGCTGTTTTGATGGCGCGTTCATTCTCATGGAAATCAAGACAAGCGTTGTCCCACTCTAAGTTGCAGAACTCAATGAGCTTGCGACTCATGCCATCCTGATCGGCAACCAGATCTTCATAATTGAATTCGAAAAATCGGTTTGCAGGTATTACGCTGCGCCAGTGGCGCATAAGTCGTTCGTACTCATGCCGGTAGAAGGCGAGATTATCAAGATCATAGGCGTAAGGATGGTCGCCGCGGAAATGCTGGAAGTAAATAGATAGGCAGTTGTCGATTGGATGTCGCCGCACATGGATGATGCGTGCATTTGGGAAGGTGGCATGGATCAGACCCACGCGCAGGAAATTGTCCGGCATCTTGTCAGTTACCCGTCGGATCTGTTTGCCTGGTGCCCTCACCACGCTCAGATCGCATAGACAGGCCTTTGCAATCGATTCGATAGTGGTTTGATCAGGCTTGCCTTTAGCAGACCATTCTTTTTCGATTTTCGACCAGAATATTCTTTCTCCACCTCCTGCCACCAGGGGGTGTGAGGCGATGATCTGCTCGGTCAGGGTTGTCCCTGAGCGCGGCATGCCGACAATGTATATGGGAATTTCGCTGGGGTTGCCGAAAGCGCGTAGTGTTTCGATTCCGCTGGCATCGTATTGCTTGATAAGGGAATCGATATATTGACGATGCGATCCTTGGTCGAACTGGAGGGTTTGCGAACGCAATTGGTTGCCGCGCTGGTAATAGGCAAAGGCGTCCTCGAACTGCTCCAGTTTGTCCATGATTTTGCCGAGGACGAAACACAGATCGATGAGCGCATCCCCTTTTCCGGTTGAGGCATCGACTGCGGCACGCGCATTTAGCAGCAGCGGATCGTCGATGCTTTTGAATTTCTGGTGGCTGATGAACTGGGACAGGATGCCGATATCCTTCGGGTTCTTTTCGTAGGCCCGTCGGAAGAAGGCGAGGGCAGTGTCGAACTTTCCCAGCAAGTTCAGGGTATGGCCTAGCGTGAGATTGAAAATATCCTTGTCTGCGGCCAGTTCAACACCACTTTGATAGACATCCAGCGCGTTCTCCACCTCGTCGTTCCGCAGATAAATCTGCGCCAGATTGAGCCACGGTTGCCAAGCGCGTGGATTTAGTTGGATGGCAGCACGGGATGCAGCCAGTGCCTCCTCGCGGCGATTCAGCAGACCCAGGGCGATGCCCAGATTGTTGTGGCCTTCGGCGTCACCAGGATCTCCTGCGATCACTTTTTTAAAGTAGCGTGACGCTTCCTCGATATCGCCAGGGCGGCCGAGCTTGAGCAGGGCGATCCCCAGATTCTTGGCATACTCCGGGTTCGAGTCATCCAGAGCTACCGCTTTGCGATATGCCTGCTCAGCCTCGTCGATGTTGCCCTGCTCCATCAGCACGCCCCCGAGGTTCTGCCAGGCTATGGCATCCTTGGATGCTAGCCGCGTCAATCCCCGATAGGCAGCTTCCGCTTTTTTCCAGTCGCCGGCAGCCTGATAAATCAAGCCGGCGTTGGTAAGGAAAGGCTTGCTCTGAGGGCGTAATGCAAGCGAGCGTTCGATCAGGGGTAGGGCCAATTGAGTGCGCCCCGTTTGGTGGTGGAGAAGTCCCAGGAAGTGGTTTGCTTCGGGGTGATCAGGGTTGCGGTGCAGGATGGAAGCGTAGAGGGATTGGGTCTCTGCGATGTGTCCATTGGAATGTGCTATTTGCGCCTGCATGAACAAGGCATCGATCGCCATGTTTTCGGAGGTTGATTGTTTCCCGAGACAGCACTGTTTGTATTTTTTGCCGCTGCCGCAAGGGCACGGAGAGTTACGACCCAGTTCCATAATTGAGTTATTCCGTTTATTGCGCAATAGCGAACAGGCACATTTTATGTCGGGGCAGCGAGGTTTTTAAAATGAATAATGAGAATTCGGCCATAAAATCACTTGCATAAATTGGTGTGTGGCAAGCATTTAAATTTTTTCACTCACTTAGTAGTCAGCTATGCCTTCGCTTTTACCATCCAGAGGTAGGCTTGATGTAACATTCGTACCACATAATTTCCAATAATCCGGACAAAGAGGAAGACCGACATGTATGGTTTGAAGAAGCTGTATCTCCCGTTGCTGATCGTTGCGCTGATGGCTGGTTGCGGCGACAAGAAAGGCGGGGCGGCGGAGGAGGGCAAGCCCACCCAGGTGGCGGCCAAGGTCAACGGCACCGAGCTGACGGTGTCGCAAGTGAACTACGCGCTGCAACGCATTCCCAATCTCGACAAGGACCAGTCCAAGGCGGCCTCGCTGCAGGTGATCCGTAACCTGGTCGATCAGGAAGTGCTGGCGCAGAAGGCGCAATCGGAAAAGCTGGATCGCGATCCGGTTGTGGTGCAGGCGCTGGATGCGGTGCGTCGCCAGATCATGGCTGAGGCCTATATGACCCGTAAACTGGGTACGCCGGCGGAGCCGACCGATGCCGAGGTGACGGATTACTTCGACAAGCATCCGGAGCTATTCACCAAACGCAAGATCTACCGCCTGCAGGAACTCTCGATCAAGGCGCCCAAAGAGAAGCAGGAAACGATTCGCAAGCAGCTGGCCGATTCCAAGACGCTGAGTGATTTCGCGGCATGGCTGAAAGACGAGAAATATCCGGTGCAGGCCTCGCAGGGGGTGAAGCCCGCCGAGCAATTACCGCAGGGGCTCCTGCCCAAACTGGCTGAAATGCCCGATGGTCAGGCAATGGTTGTGAATACGCCGGAAGGTCTGCTGGTGATTTTGTTGGCGGATTCGCAGGTGCAGCCGGTGACGCTGGAGCAGGCCAAGCCAGCCATTGCGCGCCTGTTGCAAAACGAGGCGCGCCAGAAGGCGGCCAAGGCCGAACTCGACAAGGTGAAGGCAGAAGCCAAGATCGAATACGTGGGCGAGTTTGCCGATGCCGGCAAGGAAGCGCCGGCCCCGGCCGCGGATATTACCCCGACAGCGCCTGCCGAATCGGCTGCAGCCCCGGCTGCACCCGCTGCTGACGCCGATGCGATCAGCAAGGGCGTGTCTGGACTCAAATAGCAACAGTTGCAAGATTCAAGTTGCAAGACGCAAGACAGAGTGTGTGGTGAAGCCACTCGCCCCGTTCTTGTGACTTGCAACTTGTACTTGAACCTGCTTCCTTATGTCTCCCATATTCGTTCGTAGCCTGCCATTCGGGCTGTATATCGCTTTGCTTGCGCTGGAAAGCCTGTTGCCCGACTGGGCGCCAGGTTTCGATGTGCGCTGGCTCTATCCGGTGAAAGCTGGACTGGTTGCCTTTGCGCTGGCGGCGCTGTGGCGCCATTACACCGAGCTCCGGTCGTATGGCTTGCCGTTCAAGCATCTGCTGTTGGCACTGGCAGTCGGCCTCGGCGTCCTGGTGCTGTGGGTCAATCTCGACGCCGCCTGGATGCTGATGGGCGAAGCGGGCAAAGGCTACAATCCCTCAGATGAAACCGGCCGCATCGACTGGCTGCTGGTGGCATTCCGCATCGCGGGCGCTGCCTTGGTGGTGCCGATCATGGAAGAGTTGTTCTGGCGCTCGTTCCTGCAACGCTGGGTGCAGCAGCCCGACTTTTTGACGCTCGACCCGGCGCGGATCGGCTTCAAGGCGCTGCTTGTCGCCAGTGCACTCTTTGCCGTCGAACACCTGCAGTGGCTGGCCGGACTGGTTGCCGGACTGGCGTATGGCTGGCTGTATATCCGCACCCGCAACCTGTGGGCACCGATCATTGCGCACAGCGTCACCAACGGTGCACTGGGTGCGTATGTGGTGACCACGGGTCACTGGGGGTTCTGGTGAAGCGGGCTGCGCTGCATAAAGACCCGTGGGGCGGGCAGCCCCCCACCGTTCGGCCTGAGCCCGTCGAAGGCCAGCATGTTGCGTCGCTGACAATTTGCCCTTCGACAAGCTCAGGGCGAACGGGATCAGGATTGGAACGTGTCGCGCGGATGGATGCATGCCCTTCGACAGGCCTGTCCGACGCAGCGTCGAAAGGCTCAGAGCGAACGGTATTCGGGTTGGATGGTTCGGCACGAGGAGCGGGAATTAAAACAATATGCGGTGGATTGATCGCAGTGCTGGGTGCATCCCTCGCCCTTCCTGCGCAGGCGCATGAAGGCGACACCTTTCGTCCGTTCGTGTCTTACGGCACATTCTTCGACAGCAACCTTTTCCGGCTTGCCGACAACGAAAGTCCGGGCACCCCGCGCAGCGAACGATACAGCGTTCTGAGCGCCGGGCTGAACGTGGACTGGAAGCCCGGCCGTCAGCAAATCGTCGCCAGCGCGACCAAGACCCGGGTGCGCTACAACCGCAACTCGATTTATGATTCCGACGGCAATGATTATCAGGCCACCTGGAACTGGCGTTTGGGCAACCGGCTGAGTGGCAATGCAGGAGCGACCCAATCGCTCAGCCAGAGCAATTTCGACAGCGTGGGCCTGGTCAATAACCAGGTGACGCGCAAACGCCGCTTCGGTCGTGCTGAGTGGGAGTTTCACCCGCGCTGGCGGATAGGCGGCGGCATCGAGACGGCGGACTATGCTAACAGCGCATCGTCGCTGGTTTCTCAGGATGCCCAGCAACGCACGCAGGACGTCGTCTTGACCTATCGCACACCCAAGGGGAGCAGCCTGCGTGCGCAAGTGCGTAGGATCGATGCCGAATACCCGAATCCGCAAATCCTGGCATCGGTGTGTTCGTTTCTGTTTTTCTGTCCGCCCTTTCCCATGAACCCTACGGATGTGGCAGACAATAGTTACAAACAAACCGAATACAACCTGCTTGGCGACTGGAGTGCCTCCGGCAAATTGAAGTTGCGCGGTCAGCTTGGCTGGGTGGATCGCCAATATAAGAACGTCCTGCGTGGCGATTTCAGCGGCCCCCCGCCACAACTCAAGGATCGTCCCGATTTCAACGGCCTCGCAGGCCGAGTCTCGGCAGACTGGTATGCCACTGGTAAAACCTTGCTGAGCATATCGGCCTATCAGGAACTGGGCGGCGCGCAGGATATCAATGCCAGCTCGGTGCTGAAAAAGGGGGCGAGCGTAAACGGCGTGTGGCTGATACGCGAAAAATGGCGCCTGAATGCCGGCGCGACGTTCGAGAATCGCGATTTCAAGGGCGACCCCGGCACAACACAACTGCAACGCAACGACGATACCATCAGCGAAACGCTCTCGATCAGCTATATGCCGATTGAAGCTGTTTCGGTGGATGTCGGCGTCAGCGCGGGACGGCGGGATTCCAACATCTCTGTCGAGGATTACCAGTTTCACATGCTGTTTGCCAACGTCAGGGCCGATTTCTAGGGGGCGAACGCCGAACGTTGGCAGGTACGGGTTTTGCATGGCAAACAGGCTGGGCCGGGTGGGCAATTCTGACCATGGACACGGTTAGAATTGCCGCTTGTCGATGTCAGGCAAGCAACAAAAATAGTTTGTACGGCAATCAGCCGCAGGGTGGATGCCACAAAGATAACAATCGAATGAGGAGCGCGGCTGGCCACACAGGCTGCCGTCAATTGGAGAGAGCAATGATCAGGTTGTGGCGTAGTGTATGGATGTTGTGCGCGTTGCTGTTGGCGGCGCCTGTATGGAGCGCGGATAACGATTACCGGATGGGCACGGGCGATGTCCTGCACATCACCGTGTACGGGCAGCCCGATCTCACCACCGATGCGCGCGTGAGCGAGACCGGCACCATCACCTTTCCGCTGATCGGCGACGTCAAGATGGCGGACATCACCCCGGCCCAGGGCGAGACCGAAATCGCACAGCGCCTGAGCAAGGGCGGCTTCATCATCAAGCCCTTCGTCACCCTCAACGTGGTGCAATACCGCAGCCAGCACATCTCGGTGCTGGGGCGCGTCAACCGCCCCGGTCAGTACACGCTGGAAAAAATCAGCCGCGTGACCGATGCGCTGGCCCTGGCCGGCGGCATCATCATCGACGGCGCCGACACCGTCACCCTGGTGCGCACGCGCGACGGCAAGACCACCTACCACGATATCGACATGGTCGCCCTGTTCAAGCCGGGTGGCGAAGCCAGCAACGAACTGATCCAGGACGGCGACATCATCAACGTGGCTCGCCAGCCGATGTTCTACATCTACGGCGAAGTGCAGCGCCCCGGCGCCTTCCGCCTGGAGCAGGGCATGAGCGTGGTACAGGCGCTTTCGATGGGCGGCGGACTCACCCAACGCGGTACCCAGCGCGGCATCAAGATCCTGCGCCGCGACGATAAAGATGCGATGCAGGAACTGGATGCACAGCTGGCCGACCCGGTCAAGAAAGACGACGTGATCTACGTCAAGGAAAGCCTGTTCTAAGGAAGCCGCGATGAACTTTACCCAATTCCTGCTGATCCTGAATGCGCGCAAGGGGATCATCCTTGGCGTGCTGTTGTTGACTGTTGCTGTGACGGCAACAGTGAGTCTGCTACTGCCGAAGCAATACACGGCCACGACCACACTGATCATCGATTCCAAGAGCAAGGATCCATTCTCCGGCCAGTTGATGCCGTCCCAGATGTTTCCCGGCTACATGGCTACGCAGGTCGATGTCATCCAGAGTTCGAATGTCGCGCAGAAGGTAGTGAGCGAGCTGAAGCTGGCAAGTAGCCCTGGCACCCACGAGCAGTTCATGGAGGCGACCGAAGGCAAGGGAAACATCAACCAGTGGCTGGGCGATTTGCTGTTGAAGAAGCTGAGCGTGGAGCCCTCGCGCGAATCCAGCATCATTTCCATCGCATTCACCGGCTCCGATCCACGATTCTCGGCAGTCATCGCCAACGCTTTTGCCAAGGCCTATATCGAAACCAGCCTTGATCTGCGTGTGGAGCCGGCCAAGCAAACCGCTGCCTGGTTCGATCAGCAGATTATCGAATTGCGCAAGAACCTTGATGACGCTCAGCAAAAACTCACCGCATATCAGCGTGAAAAAGGCATTGTCGAATCCGACGAGCGCCTGGACGTCGAAACCCGTCGCATGGGTGAACTGGCCAGCCAGATGGTGGCTGCGCAATCGGCGGCATTCGATGCCGGCTCGCGTACCCGCGACAGCGGCAGCATGCCGGAAGTGATCAACAATCCGGTTGTGCAAGGTCTCAAGGCGCAAGTGTCGCAAGGGGAAGGCAAGCTGGCCGACCTGGCCAAACGCGTAGGCGTGAACCACCCGGATTATCAGCGTACCCTGGCCGAGGTGAACAGCTACAAGGCCAGGCTTGCCAACGAACTCAACACGGCAACGCGCGGCGTTGGCGCGACTGCCGGCGCAGCGCGCCAGCGTTACAACGAACTGAGTACAGCCTTCGCCAAGCAGAAAGCCAACGTGCTGGCGCTCAAGCAGCAACGTGAAGAAGCAGCTTTGTTGGCTCGCGACTTGGACAATGCCCAGCGCATCTACGATGCTGCGCTGCAGCGGTATGGTCAGAGTCGCATGGAAGCCCAATCCACGCAGACCGACATCGCCGTGCTGAACCCTGCCGCACCGCCACTTGATCCGTCCAAGCCGCGTGTGATCCTGAATATCTTGCTGTCGTTATTCCTCGGCACGCTACTGGGTGTGGGGGTGGGCTTCCTGGTTGAGTTGCTGGATCGTCGTGTGCGTTCGGGGCAGGACATCGCCATGGGACTGGACATTCCTGTACTGGCCGAAGTGACGAAAAGAGGTCGCCGCCTGGAAGCGCTACGCCGAATCTTCCGCCGTAACCGTCCTGCCATGGCTTGACCGCCGTCACCCTCACACCGCATAAGCCGAGGTCTATATGAATTCACTCACCAGCGCCAGCGAACAGGGCAGCATCGTCGAAGCGGCCGCAACCAGCATTCGCGCCGAAGCTAACATTGGCAAGTTGCTGCAGGATGCCGGCAGGCTCAAGCCGCAGGACATGGAACGCGTACTCAAGCTGCAACAGGAACAGAACCTGCGCTTCGGCGAGGCCGCGCAAAAACTCGGCCTGGTCACCGAAGCCGACATCCAGCAGGCGCTGTCGCAGCAGTTCGAATACCCTTACATCCCTGCTGCCGAGGCCAGCCTCAGTCCTGAACTGACCGCGGCCACCGCCCCCTACAGCAAGGAGGCCGAAGCCTTGCGCTCGGTCCGTTCCGAACTGTTGCTGCGCTGGTTCAACGAGGGACGCAAGACTCTGGCGGTCGGTAGCACGCGCGCCGACGAAGGCGCCAGCTATCTGGCTGCCAACCTTGCCGTTTTATTTGCACAGATGGGGCGCAAGGTGCTGCTGATCGATACCAATATGCGGCAGCCGCGCCAACAGGAAATTTTTCATCTAGGCAACGGCATGGGCCTGTCGGATCTGTTGGCCGAGCGCGTACCGTCGCTGCAAGTGCACTCGGTCAAGCCTTTCCATACGCTGGCCGTGCTGCCCGCCGGATCGCCGCCGCCCAATCCCGCCGAACTGCTGGCGCGCCCGACCTTCGGCGCACTTCTGTCCGGTCTGGAAACCAGCTACGACATCATTCTGCTGGATACCGCGCCGTCGCAACTCACCTCGGACTTCCAGCTGGTTGCAGCACGCGCCGGCGGCATGCTGATCGCCAGCCGTCGTAACGTCAGCCGTCTGGCCCCGCTGGCCGAACTGAAGGAAAAAATCCTCTTCACCGGTGCGCAAGTCGTAGGCGCTGTCGTCCTGGATTGATGTGATGAATACACTTGTCTCGCGTGCGTCCGTGCTTGATGCCCTTGCACCGCTCAGAACCTGGTGGCCGGTCGTGCTTGGCCTGTTGGTGCTGTATGTGCCCACCTACTGGATGCTGGCGCATGGGCTATGGAACTCGGAAGAACAAGCGCATGGCCCCATCGTGCTGGTGGTCGCCCTGTTCCTGATCTGGCAGCGTCGCGCGGTATTTTCGGGTGACGCAGGCGTTTTGCCCACCCGTGCCGAGGTTGCGACTGGCTGGGCATTGCTTGTCATCGGTTTGCTTGCCTATGCGTTGGGGCGGTCGCAGGACATCCTGTTGTTCGAGGTCGGTTCGCAGATTCCGGTCATCCTGGGTGCGCTGCTCATCACGCTAGGTACCCGCGCTGCGCGAGCCTTGTGGTTCGCCTTGTTCTTCCTGATTTTCATGATCCCGTTGCCAGGGTTCATCGTCGATGCCGCCACCGGACCACTCAAGCAATATATTTCGGTGATTGCCGAACACGTGCTGTACGCAGCAGGCTATCCGATCGCGCGCAGCGGCGTCATGCTTACTGTGGGGCCTTATCAATTGCTGGTGGCCGACGCCTGTTCTGGCCTGCATTCCATGTTCAGCCTGTCTGCCATGGGACTGCTGTATCTGTATCTGATGCAGCGGACCAGCATCATGCGCAACCTCATTATCATGGCTGCCATTCTGCCGATTGCATTTGCCGCCAATGTGGTGCGCGTGATGGTACTGGTATTGGTGACCTATCATCTTGGCGACGAGGCCGGACAGGGTTTTCTGCATGGCTTTGCCGGCATCATGCTGTTCGTGATCGGCCTGCTGTTTTTGTTCGTACTGGATTGGCTATTGGGTTTCATCTTCCCTGACCGTCCACGCGCCCATGCGCAGAGCTGATACAAGGAGACCAGAATGAAACTCATCAGCTTCAGGCATCTCGTCATCGGTCTCTGCATGTTTGCAGCAGCGGGCATGGCACTCGCGCTTAAACCGACCGTCAGGATTGTGGATAGCGAACCAAGACTTGATCTTGAAACCCTGATTCCCAAAACCTTCGGCGACTGGAAGATCGATGAAACCATCGTGCCCCTGATCTCCAATCCCGAGCAGCAAGCGCTGATCAAGAAGATATACAACCAGACGCTGACGCGTACGTACGTCAATTCAAATGGCGAACACATCATGTTGTCCATCGCCTATGGTGGCGATCAGTCCGACAACATGGCCGTGCACAAGCCGGAAATCTGCTATCCCGCCCAAGGGTTTCAGATTCTCAAGAACCCGACTATCAGTTCATTTGCCACCGGCGAAGGAAGCATCCCCGTCAAGCGCCTGGTCGCCACCCAAGGACGGCGAATCGAACCGATCACCTATTGGACGACTGTGGGCGATACCGTAGCCGTGAATGGCTTGAAATGGAAACTCCAGCAATTGAAATATGGCCTCACAGGGAAAATTCCCGACGGGCTGTTATTCAGGATTTCCAGCATCCAGGCCGATGACACCAAGGCTTATCATATTCAGGATGCATTCACGCGCGACCTGCTCAAGGCGATGTCGCCCGACGGCCGGCAGCGCATTATTGGCCATCCGGCTGCGGCCAGCTGATTCGCGCTCTTGTTTAACCCGTTTTGTTCATTTCATTACACCCAACACCATGACCAAAAAAGCCCTCATCACCGGTGTCACCGGCCAGGACGGCGCCTACCTCGCTGAATTCCTGCTGGGCAAGGGCTACGAAGTCCACGGCATCAAGCGCCGCACCTCGCTGTTCAACACCGACCGCATCGATCATCTCTATCAGGACCCGCACGAGCAGGGGCGACGCTTCATCCTGCACCACGGCGACCTCACCGATTCGTCCAGCCTCATCCGCATCATCCAGCAAGTGCAGCCTGACGAGATCTATAACCTCGCCGCACAAAGTCACGTGGCCGTCAGCTTCGAAGAACCCGAATACACCGCCAACTCCGACGCCCTCGGCGCGCTGCGCATCCTCGAAGCCATCCGCATCCTCGGCCTGGAAAAGAAAACCCGCTTCTACCAGGCCAGCACGTCCGAGCTCTTCGGCCTCGTGCAGGAGATCCCGCAGAAAGAGACCACCCCCTTCTATCCGCGCAGCCCCTATGCCTGCGCCAAGCTCTACGCCTACTGGATCACCGTCAACTACCGCGAGGCTTACGGCATGTACGCCTGCAACGGCATCCTGTTCAACCACGAGAGCCCGATCCGTGGGGAGACCTTCGTCACCCGCAAAATCACCCGCGCACTCGCCCGGATTAAATTGGGCCTGCAGGACTGCCTCTTCCTCGGCAACATGGACGCCAAGCGTGACTGGGGCCACGCCAAGGATTACGTCGAAATGCAGTGGCTGATGCTGCAGCAGGACCATGCCGAAGACTTCGTTATCGCCACCGGCGTCCAGTATTCCGTCCGCGACTTCGTCAACGCCGCCGCCAAGGAACTCGGCATGACCATCCGCTGGGAAGGGCAGGGCGTCGACGAAAAGGGTTACGACACCCACGGCAAATGCATCGTCGCCGTCGATCCGCGCTACTTCCGTCCCACCGAAGTCGAAACCCTGCTGGGCGACCCCAGCAAGGCCAAGGACAAACTCGGCTGGACGCCGAAGATCAGCTTCGACGAACTCGTCAGCGAGATGGTGCGCGAGGATCTCAAGGCCGCCGAACGCGACGAACTGGTGAAGAAGCATGGCTACAAGGCCATGGATTACCACGAGTAAGGACAGTTACAAGGAGCAAGTTACAAGTTTCAAGGAGGGATGGTGGCCCGGTTTGAAGATCTCGCGGTTTGGAAGCGATCGGCTCGGTTGAGTGCAGAGCTTTATAAATCGTTGAGAGAACTCAAGGACTTCGGGTTTCGCGATCAGATCACGCGGGCCGGGCTGTCGATCCCTTCCAATATTGCCGAAAGTTATGAACGTGAGTCGGCAAAGGAAATGACGAATTTCTTGAATTACGCGAAGGGTTCGGCAGGCGAATTGAGAACCCAGCTGTACATAGGAATGGACATCGGCTACATCGAACGCGAAGCGGGCATGCAATGGATCAAGGAAGCTGAAGAAATCTCCCGCATGCTTCATGGGTTGATGCAGACGATACGAACACAAAAAACTTGAGGAACAAGCTGCAAGTTTCAAGTCGCATGAGCGGCGTTTGTAACTTGAAACTTGTAGCTCGAAACTTGCAGCTTAGGACTTGTAACTTGAAACTCGATTCGAAAATCTACATCGCCGGTCACCGCGGTCTCGTTGGCTCCGCCCTCATGCGCATCCTGCGCGATCGAGGCTATGAGAACTTTGTCACGCGCACCCACGCCGAACTCGACCTCACCAGCCAAGCCGCGGTCGACGCCTTCTTCGCCGCCGAGAAGCTCGACTACGTCTTCCTCGCGGCAGCCAAGGTCGGAGGCATCCACGCCAACAACACCTATCCGGCCGAGTTCATTCGCGACAACCTCGCCATCCAGACCAACGTCATCCACGCGGCATACAAAAACAACGTCAAGCGCCTCTTGTTCCTTGGCTCCAGCTGTATCTACCCCAAGTTGGCACCGCAGCCGATGAAGGAAGAGCACTTGCTCACTAGCGAACTGGAGCCGACCAATCGTCCCTATGCCCTGGCCAAGATCGCCGGCATCGAGATGTGCTGGGCCTACAACCGGCAATACAAGACCCAGTATCTGGCCGTCATGCCGACCAACCTGTATGGCCCCGGCGACAACTACCACCCTGAGAACTCCCACGTCATCCCTGCGCTGATCCGCCGCTTTCACGAAGCCAAGCTCGCCAATGCACCGAGCGTGACCGTGTGGGGAACCGGCACGCCCAGACGCGAATTCCTCTACAGCGAAGACATGGCCGATGCCTGTGTCTACCTGATGAACCTGCCGGACGCGCAGTTTGTTCCCTTGCTGGGGCAGGATCGCAACGACGGTCTGGCGCCGCTGATGAACATTGGTGTGGGTGAAGATCTCACCATTCGCGAACTGGCCGAGACTGTAAAGGACGTGGTGGGATATACGGGTGTGATCGAATTCGACACCAGCAAGCCGGATGGAACTCCGCGGAAATTGATGAACGTGGGCCGATTGAATGCCATGGGGTGGAGCGCACATACTGCCATGCATAACGGTTTGGATGCGGCGTATCGGGATTTCAAGGCGAACAGCGATTCATGACTCGAATCCCCTGTCAGCCTGAATTTGACTGTAAATCTGAGCGCATCGAATCGAGGGTTGATCGTGTCTTCAAGTATTGAGCGCCAATTAATAAAGGCTGGCTTGGGACGCAAATAATCATGTCGTCTTCATTCAGGCATATCGTGGCTGTAGCTACAGCGCGTGGATACGGAACACTCGTGTCAATGATCACGCTAATCGTATCTGCACGCTACCTTGGTCCGGAAGGGCGTGGCATATTCGTAGCGGCCATTGCCTGGATGTCTACATTCTGCACAGTTTTTCATTTCAGTGTTGGGCCAGCATTGCAATACCGGATCCAGCAAAATCGCGGGGCGTATACCCCACAGGCGATGATGGGGACCTTGCTAGGGCTTGGATTGATCGCATCGTTGCTTGCATGGACGATCGCAACGATTGGCTTCGCATTGACCAACGGCGAGATGTTCAAGGGCCTGTCAATCGAAGTGCTGGTACTTGCCTTTGCCACGCTTCCGCTCCTGATGTGGGACCAGTATGCACCTAACATCTATGCCAGCCTGGCGCGCATGAATCTGGTCAACCGGGCGCAATACATAGGGCGAACCCTGGGGGTTATCGTGTTCGTGGTGCTGGTGGCTTGGCTGCAGTTCGGGGTCGAAGGAGCGCTCATCGCCATGTTCATCACGCAGGCAATTGTCGTTCTGAGTGCGTTGATCCCCATGATGCACAGCATCAAATGGAAACTGGCTTGGCTGTCGGAAGAAGTCAAACCGCTGCTTGCAGCCGGCATCAAGCTGCATCCGGCCTCTGTCAGCGCGTTATTGCTGGATCAGTCCAGCATCCTGATTGCCAATCACTTTTTGGCGAAAGCCGAAGTCGGTTTCTTTCAACTCGCGCTGCAATTGGTCGGTCTGGTCCTGATCCTGCCACAGAGCACGCTCATGATTTTGTATGGCGATATGGCGAAGAGCGATCCGGCTCGTTACTGGCCCCACCAACGCAGATTGATCCTGCGCGTGATGGGATTCATTCTGCTGCTCGCACTGGCCGGTTGGCTGCTGGCGCCTTATCTCATTCCTTTGGTGGCAGGTGAGAAGTTCAGGCCTTCTGTGCCCATGTTTACCGCGTTACTACCTTCGTTACTTGGTTTGTCGCTGTCCATCATGCTCACCCCTCAATGGCTGGGACGTGGATTGTTCATGCTGAGCAATACAGTCACTTTCATGGCCTTGCTGGTCGTGGTTGCCGGTACTTTCTGGGCAGTCCCGCGTTACGGTGTGGACGGTGCGATCAATGTTCGTGTCGCGGTATATGCAGTGATTTTGCCTGTGGCGCATCTGCTGTTTTGGCGCTGGTGCAGCAGACAATCCAACAACCTTTTTGCTTCAGCCGCGGGGTAGCCAATGAGAGAAACTGAGTCTCAGTACAACGTGAAAACCGAGGATTACTTTTCTCATGCTAGGCGAGAAATTTTACCTTTACTGCCAAGCCATGCACCGCGTGCATTGGAGGTCGGTTGCGGTGCGGGCCACACTTTATCCCTATTTAAACAACAGGGTTTGTGCGACTGGACGTGCGGCATTGAAATATCCCCAACCGCGGCAGCGCAGGCTTCGAAAAGACTGGATCAGGTTATTCAGGGAAATATCGAAGCGATGGAGCTTCCGATTGAACCAGGATCGATCGATTTACTGCTATGCCTAGACGTACTGGAGCATCTGGTTGATCCTTGGGAAACCCTACGACGGTTGGCCACTTTATTGAGACCAAACGGCGTGCTTGTGGCAAGTATTCCTAATGTCCGCTATTACCGGGTACTGCTTCCGCTCATGCTGGGCGGGCGATGGGACTACCAAGATTCCGGCATTCTGGACAGAACCCATCTGCGCTTTTTTACCCGCGCCACAGCGATCGAACTTGTCAAATCTGCGGGTTTTTCAATAGAGCAGGTCAGTGCAACGAATGCACATACGAGAAACTGGAAATACCGTCTGCTGGATGCGCTTACCCTGTCGCATGCCCGGCCTTATTTCGAGTTTCAATATCTGATTCGTGCCGATCGGCAATGAGAAAGTAGTCGGGAGCGTTCCATGCTAAGCACTACAACTTACCGCAATATCGAATGGGGACGGGTCTTCGGATTTTCTCTATTGGCCTTGCTGGCCATGTTTCTGGCTGCCTTTTTTGGGTTGGCCTCGGCAGTGTTGCCATATTTCTTTGCTCTCGCGCTGATCCTTATCCCCATTACCTTGCTGGTCGCCATCTTCAACGTTGAGCTTGCCCTTGTGGTATCCGTAGCCTCGATTTTCGGGATCATTCCGATATTTCTGCAACCATCCCTGCCGATCGCAGGCGTGGTTATTCATACCGGAGAAATGCTGTTGCTGATGCTGGGTGGTTTGGTGTTAATCAAAACCCTGTACCGGCCTACTGCGATCATGCAAACTCTGCAACCGCTGCATGCGCCCTTGATTGTGCTGGGTATCATGTATGTGATCAGTATCACCTACAGCGTAGGTATCAAGCACGATGCCTACGGGCTGGCCGAAACACGCAATCTGGTGGGCTGGATCGCCTTGCCCGTTGCGATCTATGCGTTTCGTTGGCATTTCAAGCGCATGGACTTCTACCTGCGCGCGTTTGCCGTATTGGTTGCATTGCTGCTGGTGGCACAAACGGTATCGGGTGTGCGCCTGATTTATGCCGACAGGGGTGCCGAACTCATCAGTGAGGAATACAGCGATGTCATTCGCAGTTCTGCCGGTGCGGCGAACTTCCTGCTTGGTTATGCCTTGTATTACGCACTCGGGCGGGCTGCCATGGCGCGGAACAAATTCCTCTGGGTTGTGCTCGTCAATTTGCTGGGTTTGGGGCTCATTGTCACCTTCACTCGTGGTGCCTGGTTCGCCGCTTTTGCAGGCATGTTGGTGTTTTTCTTCATCACGCGCGCACATCGACTGATGATGGGTGCACTCACCCTTACCGTCCTCTTTGCGCTTGTGCTTGGGGGAGGGCTGCTGGTGGCCAAACCTCATCTCATCGGCGCGGTTGAAGAGAGATTGTTCAGTGTGGAGGAAGAAGGCGGGAAGGGCACTTCAGTCGGCTATCGGCTGAATGAGAATAAACAGGCGCTACGCGCCATTGCGCACAACCCGGTACTGGGTGTCGGCATAGGCGGCGAATACAAGAAATACAGCGGCACCCACGGAAGAGAAGTCCACGAAGGTGAATTCACCTACATCCACAACAGTTATCTGGGTTTGGCAGTCAAGCTGGGTCTCTTGGCAATCATCGTGCCGTTCTGGATTTACCGCAATCTGTGGCGGGTATGGGTGCGGCACAGGCCCGTATTGTATGGAAAGGTGGAAGGGCTGCGTCTGAACCTCGCCGCGGCCATTTCCACAATGAGCATGTTCATGGTCAACACGCTGACTCAACCGGAATGGTTGCGCCTGGGAGGGCTGGTCACCGTATCGCTGCTGATCGCCATGATCCTCACCGCATCGAGGCTGATAGACCTCGAAGCACACGCCGGGACGAAGGTGAAATGAACGCATCAAACCCGGTTCGCGTGGGCGTTGTATTGGTGAACTGGCGTGGGTGGCGAGATACGCTACTGGCCTTGGAGACCCTGTTCGCAGGGGACTATGTCCATTTTGATGCGGTTGTCGTTGACAACAATTCCGGCGATGACTCGGTCGAACATATCCTCGCCTGGGCGCAAGGCCGTGAAGTGGCTGTACTGCCCAGCCTGCTTGGCGAGAAGGTGCGGGTGCGGGCCGAACAAGAAGCAATACCCCATACCTTGCTGGATGAGAGTGAGTTGGCAGCACCACCAGTACCTAGTCGCCTCACTGTTATCCAGGCCAAATGCAACGGCGGTTTCGCCGCAGGCAACAATCTGGCGCTCAAATATCTTCTCAATCAGGGCACCTACGATTATTTTTGGCTGCTCAATAACGACGCCTATCCTGCGCCCGACGCATTGAACCATCTGATCGCGCGCGCGGAAGCTGACCCGGACATCGGAATGGTAGGTTCGACGCTGATCTATGCCGGACGGCCAGAGACGATCCAGGCATTGGGTGGCGCTGAATATCAGCAGGCGAGTGGACGCGGCCTGCATCTCGGCGCCGAATTGCCTGTGGCGCTGTTGCAGGATGTCGATGTAGAGGACATCGAGCGTCGCATGGCGTATATCGTTGGCGCATCGATGCTGGTCAGTGCCCAGTTTCTGCAACATGTCGGCTTGATGGAGGAGCAGTATTTTCTGTATTTCGAGGAAATCGACTGGGCCGAGCGGGGCAAACCCAAATTCAAGCTGGGATATGCCAAACGCAGCCTTGTCTACCACAAGGCAGGCGGCAGCACCCAGGCGGCATCGCGGCGCTCTGCACTGGCCGCCTACTACATTGCCCGTAATCGACTTGTATTCACACGGCGCTTTCATCCGGAATATGTCTCCGCAGTGTGGCGCGCGACGTTGCTGGATGCATTGCGATACACGGCCAAGGCACACTGGTCGGAAGCCAGAGGATTCTCACGTGCAGCCTGGGAGGCTTTGCGCAATCCTGATACGGAGCAACTCGCGTGAGCGTTTGTACGTCGACGGACAATCGCGTACTGATTGTCGATGCCCTGAGCGGTACCAACGATTTCGCTGTCGATCTATGCCAGACCCTGTCGGGCCGCTGCAAATTGAGCGTGCTTACTGTTGAAAACAGCCGGCTGAACGAAGCCAACTTTCACGGCAGGCTGTTCAAGCTCTGGCCGTATTTTGGCGGGGGTCTTGGTTTGGCTGCGCTCGGCAAGGCCGCGCGTGCCTTTGCCCGGTTGATTCGGGAACTTTGGCGACACAGGCGAGGGGTCGTGCATTCGCAGTTTCCGCGTTTCTACGCCATGGAACTGGCAGTTTTCATGCTTGCCCGGCCCTTTCTGTGCAGGCTGGTGTTCACCGCGCACAATGCGGTTCCACATGAACGCAGTCCCTGGCGTGAGGCACTGTTGCATATCTGGTACCGCGTGCCGCATCGTATCGTCGTACTGAGCCAGAACGTACGGCGCGAAATCGTCGATCGCTTCGGCATCCCTACCGAGAAAATCGACGTGATTCCGCACGGCAGCTATGTTGCGATGCGCGAATCCTGCAAAGAACAGGCACCGAGCCCGTTGGCGGTAGACATTCTGACGCGCATGCAAGGCAAGCTTCTGATATTCCAATTCGGCATCATTCGCGAGTACAAGGGTGTCGACACATTGATCGCTGCGGCACGCGCACTTCCCGTCGAACAACCGTGGCACATCCTGGTCATGGGCGGCGGGTCGCCCGAGCTGGTGGAACATTACCGAACGCAGATACTTGAAGCTGGACTGGACTCGCGCATAACCATCCAGCGCACATTTCTCTCGAACACAGATCTGGCCGCCCTGGCAGAACGGGCAGATATTCTCACTTTTCCCTACCACAACATTTCTCAGAGCGGCGCGCTCATGTTGGGCTTGTCATTTGGCAAGCCCTGCGTATGTAGCGATATTCCCGGTTTTCGCGAATACCTTGCCGAAGACGAAGCGCTGTTCTTCGGCGTACGGGATAGTAGCCAGCTCGCCGCCATCCTCACCCAGTTGTTGTGTGAGCCTGAATTGCGCGAACGACTGGGCGATGCCGCCTGGCGGGCCGCGACTGGACGTTATGCCTGGGAAAGCGTAGCCGATCGCTATCTTGAGTCATATGGTTTGACTGGGAGGCGTCCATGGCCCATTTAAAGCTCGCCTTGCTACTCTTTTTTTCCAGCTTGGCTTGTGTGGTCGGGATATCTGCCGCCCAAGCCGGACCGACGGACGATCCGTATGCCGCTTATAAATACAGTCGCGATATGCCGCAGTCTGTCGAGGACTGGGTGCTTGCGCGAAGCAGGATGGATGCCGATCCGGCCTGGAAAAAATGGGTGGATTCCGAGCGAGTTCGCCTGCAGCGCTGGCAGGCGCGCGGCGGCGATCACCCCGACTGGGTGGCCGGGTACATGCACGACTATTTCGATCCGGCAACCCTCAAGGAAATGCAGTGGACGGAAGACACGCCCCTGCCACCGACAGGCTTGCCAGGCACACCCGAGGCAAAGCGCTTCGGCGGCTGGGTTTTTTATTTCCGCACACGCAATGCGTCCTATGTATTGCTTGCCGCACGCCTCTTCAAGCTGACGGGTGACCGGCAGGCGCTCGATTGGGCACGCAGTCAGATCGACCTGTATACCCGCCAGTATTCGCGATGGCCTATGCAGACGCGCGCGGGAAGCAAGACGCGCCTGATGAGCAGCAGCCTCGACGAAGCCCAGGTAATGGTGATGCTGGTTCCAGCCATCCGTCTGATTCAGGCAGATGTGCCTGCTAAAGAACTGGCGAGATGGAAGTCCAATCTGATCGTACCGTCAGCCCGCAATCTGCTCGACAGCTTCAATGGTTTCAACAATATTTCCGTCTGGCAGCGCGGTGCGGTCGCCAGCATGGCACTGTTGCTGAATGACTCGGCTTTGTGGCACGAGGCGGTGTGGGGCGATCGGGGCGTAGCGGCCATCCTGCGTGCCGCGACGACCCGCGACGGCCTCTGGAACGAGGGCACATTCGGCTACAGCGAATATGTGGTGTATGCCCTGCTGCCTTTCCTGCACGAGGCAGCAGTCTATGGCAAACAGAATGAAGTGGAGCCCATCCGGCAGGCTGCACATAACCTTCTGGTCGCGCCGCTTGCCCTGCGCTTTCCCGATGGCACGTTGCCCAACCCCGGCGACAATCGGGGTGAGCCGATGGCGTTCAATCGCTATCTGTTGCGCGAAGCAGCCTATCTGTTGCCGACGCAGGTGGGTGTTGTCGAATGGCTGTCGGCGAAAACCTGGCCACGGCTGTATGTCGACTGGAATCCGGAAATATCCGCCCCTGCGCCTTTACCCCTTGAATCACGCCGTATGGATGACACGGGTTTCGCCATGCTGCGGCATCAAGGCTGGCATCTGTTTCTGCATTTTGGCCAGGCCTCGCGCAACCATGCGCAATACGAGGCACTTTCGTTCGAGCTGCATCATGACCAGGGTCGTATCGTGACCGACCTGGGAACGACGGTTTATAGCAGTCCGCTGCATCAGAATTATTTCACCCGTGCCGCCGCTCACAACGTGCCCATTATCGATGATCGGGGCCAATACCGGTTTACCCTGGGCCAGTTGCTCAGCTTTGAGCCCGCGCTTGGGCGCATGTCGGCACAGCAACCGGACTATCAGCCGGGTGTGTCGGTTACGCGTCAATTCATGCTGGATGCACAAAGCGTTACCGATGTCATCGAGGTGAACCGCAGCCAGGCTCCTGACGGGACGATAGGCACCATCCTGCATATGGATTGCGATCTTGCATTGCCGAAGCTCCAGGGCGCAACACGGCCGAGTCTGCCTGCCGAGTCAGGATTTGGCTACTGGAAACAAACAGGGACCTACCGCTTACCAGCTCGTTTCGAATTCAATGCTACCTGCGGAACCATGGTGTTGAGCGTCCAGGTTGAGGGACCGGCCGAGGGGGTCATGCTCGTGGGCAAGCCGCCGGTACTCGACAAGCGGAACAGATCTGCAATCTATGTTCGCTATCCTGTTAGCCAAGGGCGAATCCAGACCATGTATACGCTGGTTGGGCCAGTGCAGGCGGGCGCGGCCGCAATGGAGTGAGAGTAGCCGGGGAGCGCCGTACTGATAATGAAACCAACCAGTGAAACATCGATGAAAATCTTACTGAGTGCTTTTGCCTGCGTGCCAGCTGCTGGTAGTGAGGGCGGTGGAGGGTGGCGCTGGGCGCTGGAGCTGGCGGCGGATCACGAGGTGACCGTGGTGACTGACATCACGCGTCGCGAGGCGATCGAAGCACGACTCTCCCAAGAGAGGCATCCTAATTTGCGCGTCATTTATTTCCGGCCCGCTTGGTTAAGACCTGTTCCCCTTAATTTTTCAACGGCGCAACTGCTATACACAGCCTGGCAATTCGCCCTGCTGCCTTTTGCCTGGCGGCTTCAAAAGCAGAGCCATTTCGATCTCGCCATGCACATTAGTTATGGGGTTTATCGCACTCCGTCGTTTCTGGGTTATTTGGGAATTCCGTTTGTGTTTGGCCCATTAGGGGGCGGGGAAGATGCACCTTTGCGACTCAAGCGTTCAATCAAGGGACGGGAGAAGATTAGGGAGCTACTGCGAACCCTAGTCAACAAACTGGCGTTGTTTGATCCGTTTCTGTGGGCTGCTTACGCCAAGGCCGCATTGATTCTGGTTAGAACAGAAGATACTCGTAATGCCTTGCCCTGGCCTTACCGTAAGCGAGCTATTGTGCATCAAGAAATCGGCATTGATGTGCCTGCAGATATCAAGCCGGCCATTAGACAGGTGGGCGAGCCGCTGCGTGTGCTATACGCAGGAAGATTGTTGGGCCTGAAGGGCGTGCATTTCGCTATTCGTGCCATGGCGACATTATGGCGCCATGGCACCAATTGTGAATTTACCGTGGTTGGACGAGGTCCTTACGAAACCGAGCTCCGACGCTTGGCGCGCGAGGAAGGCGTAGAGGAGCGTATCCGCTGGATCAGTTACCTTCCGCAGTCTGAACTGTTTTCACTGTATCGTGAGATGCATTGTTTGCTCTTTCCCAGTCTGCATGATTCTGGCGGAAATGTAGTGTTGGAGTCACAAGCGTATGGTTTGCCAGTGATATGTCTGGATTTGGGCGGGCCGGCAACTTTGGTAAGGCCTGACACGGCCATCATCGTATCTACCCAGAATCAGAATGAGGAAGGCCTAGTGCGTGGCCTTGTTGAGGCAATCAAGCAGTTGGCCGGAGATGAAACGCGTCGTGTGGCAATGGGACGGGCGGCAATTACCAATGTGAGTGAAACAATGTCGTGGAAAAATCGGGTGAAAGTCGCACTGACGCTTTTGAATAAATAACAATAAATATAAATCGTCTGCCATTTCGATTTGGCACTGGGGGAGTTGATGAAGCATGTTCTATTTATCTTTGACAGGGTTGCGCATTATCACCGCGAGCTTTTCAAAGCGCTGGAAAAGCAGCTAGAGGATCATGGTATTGAATTACATCTGCTTTCTGGGCAGACATCAGGCTCTGCAGTGGGTCGGGTCGGTGTAAAAGAATCGGTGATTACACGCGAATCAAAATTCGATTTTAGGGAATATCGGATAGGCACTTACGTTTTCAGAAATCAAACTGGCGTCCTGGAAAAAATTCACGAAATCAAACCCGAAATCGTCGTGGACATGTGTCATGTGGGGAATGTCACACACTGGAAAATTGCGGGGCTGAAAAAGCGGCTCAGTTTTAAATTGGTGGCTTGGCAATGTGGATATGAGTATCACCCGGGAAAGCTGAAGGGCTTTTTGCTCGATCGTTTTATTCCACGCTACGACTATCACCTCGCCTACCATTCCAACGCGCGCGATTACGCCATGAGCCACGGTGCGCGCGCGGACCAGGTGACGGTGATGCACAACACCATCAACGAGGAAAAGATTGCCACCCTGCCCAAGGCCGAGGCACGCGCGTTGGTGGTCGGCCAGCATCCTGAGATCGGCGACCGCAAGATCATCCTGTTTGTGGGCGCGGTGCTGGCGGAAAAACGCATCGAGGTGATCCTGCAGGCGTTGGATCGGATGCAGCGCAAGGATGCGGTGCTGGTGCTGGTGGGCGATGGAGAGCATCTGCCTGTGATCCGGCAGTTATGTACGGGGCGCGACGATGTGGTGCTGACGGGATCGATTGTGGAAGGCGTGGGGCCGTATTTCGATGCGGCCGAAATGTACGTACTGCCGGGTACCGGCGGGCTGGGGATCAATGAGGCGATGGCACATCGGCTGCCGATCGTGTCGGGGTTTGCCGATGGCAGCGCAGACGATCTGGTGGTGGATGGAGAAAACGGCTTTCGCTTGCGCGAGAACACGCCCGAAGAGCTGGCCGAGAAGATGGCCAGGATTCTGGATTCGCCGGAGTTGGCTGCCCGCATGGGTGAACGTTCACGCGAGATGATTACCGGCAAGTTTGCCTTCCGTGAATTTATCAACCGCATTGTGACCGAACTGACGAGGCTGGCCCGATGAAAACACTCTACCTGGTGGCAGGTGCACGCCCCAATTTCATGAAGATCGCGCCGATCGTGCGGGCGCTGGAATCCCACGGCGGGCTGCGCTACAAGATCATCCATACCGGCCAGCACTACGACCGCGAGATGAATGAAGTGTTCTTCGAGGAATTGGGCATTCCGGCACCGGATGTGTTCATGGGGGCGGGCGGCGGATCGCACGCGGAGCAGACGGCGAAGATCATGCTGGGCTTCGAGCAATTGTGTCTGGCCGAGCGGCCGGATGCGGTGCTGGTGGTGGGCGATGTGAATTCAACGATCGCCTGTTCGATCGTGGCGAAGAAGATGCATATTCCGGTGGCGCATGTGGAAGCGGGTCTGCGCAGCGGCGATATGGCGATGCCGGAAGAGATCAATCGCATCGTCACCGATTCGATCTCGGATTGGTTCTTCGTCACTGAACCTGCCGGGGTGGACAACCTGCTGCGCGAAGGCAAGGCCAGGGAGAAGATCCATTTTGTGGGCCACGTGATGGTGGATAACCTGCTGTATCAGCACGACAAGCTGCAGGAGGTGGATATGAGTGGGTTCCCAACAGCAGCCTACAAGACAGGACAGCCGCGTTACGGTGTGGTGACCTTGCACCGGCCGTCCAATGTCGATCATGCAGAGACATTTACGGGTATTGGGAATTCGCTTCGCGAGATCAGCGAGACCTTGCCGCTGATCTTTCCGGTTCATCCGCGTACCCGGGCCAATCTGGATAAGTTTGGCATCGATCTGGGCGAACGGGTGACACTGACCGGGCCGTTGGCCTATATGGAATTTCTCCATCTGTGGAAGGACGCTGCGGTCGTGATGACCGACAGTGGCGGCCTGCAGGAGGAAACGACCGCATTGGGCGTGCCTTGCTTCACCCTGCGTGAAAATACCGAGCGGCCGGTAACGGTCGAAGAAGGGACCAACGTCCTGGTAGGCACGCGGCCCGAGAATATCCTGGCCGCATTTGCGGGCCTCGGTGAGACGAAAACAGGACGCCGGCCGGAACTGTGGGACGGCCGAGCGGCCGAGCGGATCGTGGCGATCCTGGCAGCCGATCTGGCGAGATCCTGAGCCATGTCATCCAAGCGAACCATCGGCTCGGTGCTCGGTGCCCACATAGATGCCTTGTCGTGGGCCGACGCGATGAGTCGTTTGCTCGGCTGGGCGCATGCGCGCGAAAGCCGCTATGTGGCGATCTGCAATGTGCATGTGGTGGTGAGCGCATGGCGTGATGCGACCTACCGCGCAGTGATCAACGGATCGGACATGGCGACGCCAGATGGCGCCCCTGTGGCGTGGATGCTGAGGCGACAGGGGTTTGACGGCCAGCCGCGCATCAGCGGACCGGATCTGATGTGGGCATTGTGCGAGCGCGCGGCGAATGAGGGCGTGCCCATCTATTGCTACGGCAGCACCGAGGCAACGTTGGGGCTGCTGAAAGGGCGCTTGCCGGCGGCATTTCCAAATTTGCAAATGACAATGGAGTCGCCGCCGTTTCGCGCGCTGACGGCAGAAGAGGATGCCGCAGCAGTCGCCCGGATCAATGACAGCGGCGCAGGCATCGTGTTCGTCGGGCTCGGCTGCCCCAAGCAGGAACGCTGGATGGCCGAGCATCGGGGACGCGTCAATGCGGTGATGATCGGGGTGGGGGCGGCCTTTGATTTCCATGCGGGCACGGTACGGCGCGCGCCGGCATGGATGCGCGACAACGGTCTGGAATGGCTGCACCGTCTGGTATCGGAGCCGCGGCGGTTGTGGAAACGTTATCTGGTGACGAATACCTTGTTCATCCTGGGCGCGGCGTTGCAGCTATTGAGGAAGTGAGTTCAGTATTCGGGGCAACATCAGGACAGAGTTCCATGATGCAAGTTCTAGTGATTAATATTGGGGAGCGACCATGACGGTTGTTGCTGTTGTTGGCCTGGGTTACGTCGGTTTGCCTTTGGCAGTTGAATTTGGCAAGAAATTCGAGACGATCGGTTTCGATCTGTCGGCGTCAAAAATCGCCAGCTACAAGAACCATTGCGACCCCACCGGGGAAGTCAGCACGGAAGACCTGAAAGCGGCGACCCGCTTGAGCGTCAGCACCGATCCCAGCACGATTTCCAAGGCTGATTTCATCATCATCGCCGTGCCCACGCCGGTCGATGAAGCCCACATCCCCGATTTCTCTCCGCTGGTCGGTTCTTCTACTACGGTCGGCAAGCACATGAAGAAGGGTGCCACCGTAGTGTATGAATCCACGGTCTATCCTGGCGCCACGGAAGAAGTCTGCATCCCGCTGCTGGAAAAGCACTCGGGCATGACATGGAAGCAGGATTTCCATGTGGGCTATTCGCCCGAGCGGGTCAATCCGGGCGACAAGGAACGCACCATCACCAGAATCGTGAAGGTTGTGTCAGGCGATGACGATCCCACCTCCGAAGCGGTCGCGAAACTCTATGCGTCGGTCATCACCGCTGGCGTGCATCGTGCCAGTTCGATCAAGGTCGCCGAGGCGGCCAAGGTGATCGAGAACACGCAGCGTGATCTCAATATCGCCCTGATGAACGAGCTTGCGCTGATTTTCGATCGTCTTGGCATTGATACCCTGGAGGTTCTGCAAGCAGCGGGTACCAAATGGAATTTCCTGCCGTTCCGCCCCGGACTGGTCGGTGGTCATTGCATTGGCGTCGATCCCTATTACCTGACCCACAAGGCCGAGATGCTGGGCTACCATCCGCAGGTGATTCTTGCAGGCCGCAAGATCAACGATGGCATGGCGGCCTACGTAGCACAGCAAACCGTCAAAGGCATGATCAACAACGGCGGAACGGTGAAGGGTGCAAAAGTCATCGTGCTGGGGCTCACCTTCAAGGAAAACTGCCCTGACCTGCGCAATTCCAAGGTGGCCGATCTGGTAAAGGAGTTGCAAGATTTCGGCTGTGACGTTGCCGTTCACGACCCCATTGCCGAATCGCAGGAGGCCGAGCACGAATATGGCATCCGCCTGACTCCCTGGGACCAGTTGCCCGACAATGCCGATGCCATCGTGGCAGCGGTGTCACATGCGGAGTATTTGGCCATGCCTTTGGCCGATCTGACCTCCGGGCTGCGGAAGGGGGGGATTTTTACCGATGTTAAGTCAGCTTATGACCAGGCTACCATCAAGGCGGCCGGGTTTAATGTCTGGCGTTTGTAGACTGTGATTAGGAATTTATCGTGATATTCGTGACAGGCGGTGCCGGCTTCATCGGTGCGAACTTCATTCTGGACTGGCTGCGGGTCAACGATGAGCCGGTCGTCAATCTCGACAAGCTCACGTACGCGGGCAACCTGGAGAACCTGGCCAGTCTGAAAGGCGATCCGCGCCATGTCTTCGTGCAGGGCGACATCGGTGACCGTGCGCTGGTCGGCCAATTGCTGAGCCAGCATCGCCCACGCGCGATCGTCAATTTTGCCGCCGAGTCGCATGTCGACCGTTCGATCCACGGCCCGGAAGACTTCATCCAGACCAACGTGGTGGGGACGTTTCATTTGCTGGAGGAGGTGCGCGGCCACTGGATGGGCCTGGCGGAAGCGGAGAAAGCTGCGTTCCGATTCCTGCATGTGTCCACCGACGAGGTCTACGGTTCGCTGGGACCTGACGATGCGCCGTTCACCGAGACCACGCCGTTTGCCCCCAACAGTCCGTATTCGGCCAGCAAGGCGTCGTCCGACCATCTGGTGCGGGCGTATCACCACACGTATGGCTTGCCGGTGTTGACGACCAATTGCTCGAACAATTACGGTCCCTATCAGTTTCCTGAAAAGTTGATCCCGCTGATGATCCTCAACGCCACCCGCGGCAAGCCGCTGCCAATCTACGGCGACGGCATGAACGTGCGCGACTGGCTGTACGTCACCGATCACTGTTCGGCGATCCGGACCGTGCTGGAAAAAGGAAGATCGGGCGAGACCTACAACGTCGGCGGCTGGAACGAGATGCCGAACATCGAGATCGTGAAAACGGTATGCGCGCTACTCGACGAGATGCGTCCCGATTCTGCCGGGCCGTATGCGCGCCTGCTCACCTATGTGAAGGACCGTCCTGGCCACGACCGCCGCTACGCCATCGACGCCAGCAAGATCCATCGCGAACTCGGCTGGAAGCCGGCCGAGACCTTCGAGACCGGCATCCGCAAGACCGTGCGCTGGTATCTGGACAATATGGCGTGGGTGGAGCATGTGGCGAGTGGGGAATATCGGAGGTGGGTGGATGTGCAGTATGGTGAGCGGGGAGCAGTAAGCGGTGAGCGGTAAGCCCCACGAGCGGCTCGAGGCGTGGAAAAGTGCGATGGAATTGGTCGAGGTGGTTTATCGGATCACTGCGACTTTTCCGGCACAGGAACAGTACGGTTTGGTGTCGCAGATGCGCCGTGCTGCGGTTTCCATACCGAGTAATCTGGCTGAGGGCGCTGCTCGGGATGGAAGCCGCGAATTCACCCGGTTTCTCAGCATTGCTCGGGGTTCGTTAAGTGAATTGGATACCCAACATCAAATTGCCATCCGACTCGGATTTGTGAGATCAGATGAAAACCAGGTCGAGCCCTTGCTTGAAAGAACGAGCAAACTGATTTTTGGCCTGCACAAAAAAATGAAAGAGACCGAATGACCATGCAACCCCCAACCGCTCCCCGCTCCCCGCTCACCTCTCCCAGAAAAGGCATCATCCTCGCCGGTGGCTCCGGCACCCGTCTGTATCCGGCGACGCTTGCCGTATCCAAGCAGCTGCTGCCGATTTACGACAAGCCGATGATCTATTACCCGCTCACTACGCTGATGCAGGCAGGGATTCGGGACATATTGGTCATTTCGACGCCTCAGGATACGCCGCGTTTCGAGCAGTTGCTGGGCGACGGCAGCCAGTGGGGCGTCAATCTGCAGTATGCGGTACAGCCTGATCCGGAAGGGCTTGCCCAGGCGTTCATCATCGGTGCGGATTTTGTGGGGAACGGTCCCAGTGCGCTGGTGCTGGGCGACAATATTTTCTATGGCCATGACATGGCGAAAGACCTGTGTGCGGCGAGCGAACGGGAAACCGGCGCGACGGTGTTTGCTTATCGTGTGCACGACCCGGAACGTTATGGCGTGGTGGACTTCGATGCCACAGGAAAGGCGGTCAGCCTGGAAGAAAAACCCGCCCGGCCCAAATCGCATTACGCAGTCACCGGGCTTTATTTCTATGACAAGCAGGTGGTCGACATTGCCCGCAACCTGAAGCCCTCGCCGAGAGGCGAACTGGAGATCACCGACGTCAACCGGCACTATCTTGACGCGGGCGAGCTCGATGTGTCGATCATGGGGCGTGGGCATGCCTGGCTGGATACGGGTACCCACGAATCGATGCTCGAAGCTTCGCTGTTCATCGAAACGATCGAGAAACGCCAGGGCCTGAAGATCGCCTGTCCGGAGGAAATCGCCTATCGGCAGGGATATATCACAGCCGAGCAGGTGGAGAAGTTGGCTGCACCCATGCGGAAGAATGGGTATGGGCAGTATTTGCTGAATATGTTGAATGAACGGATTTTTTGAAATGGGGAGCAGGGAGCGGTGAGCAGTAAGCTGAAACCGCTCCCCGCTCCCCGCTCCCCGCTCACTGCTCACTGCTCACTGCTCTCCACTCACCACTCACCACTCACCACTCACCTAAAATGAACGTACTCGAAACCTCCCTCCCCGGCGTCCTTATCCTTGAACCCAAGGTGTTCGGCGACGCGCGTGGCTTCTTCCTGGAAAGCTGGAACAAACTGACGTTTGCGAAACTTGGCCTTGAAGCGGATTTCGTGCAGGACAACCATTCGCGTTCAGCCAGGGGCGTATTGCGCGGGCTGCATTACCAGGTCAACGAGCCGCAGGGAAAACTGGTACGCGTGGTGAGTGGCTCGGTCTTCGACGTGGCGGTGGATCTGCGCAAATCCTCGCCGCATTTCGGACAATGGGTCGGCTACGAGCTCTCGGCTGAGAACCAGCGCATGATGTGGATCCCGCCCGGATTCGCGCATGGCTTCCTGGTGTTGTCCGATAGCGCTGATTTTCTCTACAAGACCACCACCTACTACGCCCCGCAATGGGATCGCGGCATCCGCTGGGACGATCCGCAGATCGGGGTGGCATGGCCGCTCGAAGGGACGCCCGTGCTATCCGCCAAGGACCAGGTTCAACCCCTGCTCAAGGATGCGGAGGTGTACGCATGACGCCTGCTCCCCGCTCCCCGCTCCCCGCTCACCGCATTCTCCTCACCGGCGCCCGTGGCCAGGTCGGCTGGGAGCTGCGGCGTACGCTCGGTTGCCTGGGCGAGGTGGTCGCACTGGATTCGCGGGCCATGAATCTGGCCCATGCCGATGCGGTGCGCCGGACGGTACGTGACATTGCGCCGGGCATCATCGTCAACCCGGCTGCCTATACCGCGGTGGACAAGGCCGAGAGCGAGCCGGAGCTGGCGCATGCGGTGAACGCCGTTGCACCAGGCATCCTGGCCGAAGAGGCGGCCCGGCTGAACGCGTTGCTGGTGCATTACTCCACCGACTATGTGTTCAATGGCAGTGGCGGCACGCCCTGGAAAGAGGACGCCGCCTGCGATCCGCTCAATGTGTATGGCGCAAGCAAGCTGGCGGGCGAACGCGCCATCGGGGCAACCGGCTGTCGACATCTCATTTTCCGCACGTCCTGGGTGTACGGTGCGCGCGGCAGCAATTTCCTGCTGACCATGCGCCGCCTGATGCGGGAGCGGCCGGAACTGAAGATCGTCGCCGACCAGGTCGGGGCGCCGACCTGGTGCCGCGACCTGGCCGAAGCGACGGCCTTGGTCTTGAGTCAGGTCGCCGCGCCCATGTCAGCCGCGAATCAAGCCGAGCCCTGGGGTATCTATCACATGAGCAATGGCGGCGAGACCTCGTGGCACGGCTTCGCAGAGGCGATCCAGTCGCTCGATGAATTCGACGAGACCTGGGTGCCGGGCCGGCTGATTCCGATCCCGAGCAGCGATTACCCGACCCCGGCAACACGCCCGCTCAATTCACGACTGAACAACGACAAGCTTGAACAGACGTTCGGTATACGACTGCAGGATTGGCGCGCGGCGCTGGCGCTGTGCCTGGAGACAGACGGTAAGTAATACGGAGGAGACGCATGTGAAAGTGTTATTGACCGGCGGCGCGGGCTATATCGGCTCACACACCGCCGTGGAGTGCCTGGCGGCGGGGCATGAGGTGACGGTGTTCGACAATCTGTCGAACAGCAGCGTGAAATCGCTGGAACGGGTGGCGCAGATTGCCGGCCGGCCGGTGACATTCGTACAGGGCGACATTCGCGACCGGACGGCGTTGCGTAGACTGTTCGCGGATCACGCGATCGATGCGGTGGTGCATTTCGCCGGGCTGAAGGCGGTGGGCGAATCGGTGGAAAAACCGCTCCTGTATTACGACAATAACATCGCCGGTAGCATCGCACTGTTCGAGGAAATGGCGGCGGCCGGCGTGAAGGCGGTGGTGTTCTCGTCGTCCGCCACGGTGTACGGCGATCCGGCGACGGTGCCGATCACCGAGGATTTTCCGCTGTCGGCGACCAATCCCTATGGCCGTTCCAAACTGTTCATCGAGGACATGCTGCGCGATATCGCCCTGGCCGATCCAGCCTGGAACATTGCGCTGCTGCGCTATTTCAACCCGGTGGGTGCGCACGAATCGGGACTGATCGGCGAGGATCCGCGCGGTATCCCCAATAACCTGATGCCCTATGTGGCACAGGTGGCGGTAGGCAGGCGCTCGCATCTCAATGTGTTCGGCGGCGACTATCCGACGCCGGACGGTACCGGCGTGCGCGACTACATCCATGTGGTCGACCTGGCGCGCGGGCATGTGGCGGCGCTGAACCGGCTGCATCAGCTGGGTGGCGTGCAGACCTGGAACCTGGGCACCGGGCGCGGGGTGAGCGTGCTCGACATGGTGCGTGCGTTCGAGGCGGCCAGCGGCAAGCCGGTGCCGTACCGGATCGTGGCGCGTCGTGCCGGAGACGTGGCGCAATGCTGGGCCGATCCGGCCCGCGCAGCGAGCGAGCTGGGTTGGCGGGCCGAATATGATCTGCCGCGCATGTGTGCCGACGCCTGGCGCTGGCAGGCGGGGAATCCGGAGGGGTATGTTTAAGGCCGGGGCAAATTAAAAGGACCAAGGCACAAACGGCCCGTACCGGGGGGAAGGGCGTGAGGGCCTGGCCGGGTTTTGCCTGGTGCCTGTCCTGGAATTCTGGATTATGCTTGGCGTATTACTTTTGCAGTTTTAGATGGGGGAGCGGGCCATGACGCAGGGGCTTGATCGTATTACTCAACAAGCCGAGGTGATGGGCGGCAAAGCCTGCATTCGGGGGATGCGCGTCACGGTCGGCATGGTTGTGAGTCAGATCGGCGCGGGCCGAAGCATTGAAGAAGTACTCGCAGACTACCCCTATCTCGAACGCGAGGACATCATGCAGGCACTGCGATACGCGGCATGGCGTGCCGAAGAACGTGAGGTCACGCTGGCCAGCGCATGAAGGTGCTCGTGGACATGAACCTTTCGCCGCGTTGGGTGGGCTTGCTGAATGGGTTCGGTCTAAAGGCGGATCATTGGTCGGCCATCGGAAGAGTAAACGCCCCTGATTCGGAAATCATGGCCTATGCCGCCGAAAATGATTATGTCGTGCTCACCCATGATCTTGATTTCAGTGCGATTCTGGCGGCGACGCATGGCGAAAAACCCAGTGTCGTGCAAATCCGTGCAGAGGATGTCAATCCGGACAAAATCGGCGCTCAGGTGGCTGCTGCCCTGCGTCAGATGGAATCAGAACTGCAGGAAGGTGCTTTGCTGACGGTTGATTCAAGTCGCACACGCTTGCGTTTGTTGCCGTTGCATCGCACGTAATTTCTATGGCGGGCAGTCTCAGCGCTTGCCGAACACCCCGCGCCCGCGGAAATACTGCACCCCCAGCCAGCCGCCGAACAGCCCGCCGAGATGGGCGAAATGGGCGACGCCCGCATCGGTGCTGGTGAGGCCGAGGACAAGCTCGACGACTCCATAGCCGAGCACGAAGAGGCGTGCCGGGATGCGGATGAAGGGCAGGAAAATGATGCTGACGACACTGCGGGGAAAATACAGCGCATAGGCCAGCAGGAGGCCGAACACGCCGCCGGAGGCGCCGATGACGGGGCTGCTGCTGTGCAGGAAGTAGCCGGAGACGGCGATCTGCGTCATCGCGGCTACGACCACGCTGAGCAGGTAGGTCAGCAGGTAGCGCAGGTCGTTCCAGCGCCTTTCCAGTTCGGCGCCGAACATCCACACGGCGAACATGTTGAATCCAAGATGGGTAAGCGAGCCGTGCAGGAAGCTGTAGGTGACCAATTGCCACAGATGGAACGTACCGTCCGAGCCCGGCGGCCACAGGGCGAAGATGCGAATGATCTCGGGCCCGGTGACGAGTTCGAGTACGTAGACGAGAACATTCAGCAGGATGAGGATGAGTGTGATCGGCGGCATGGCGGTTAGCGTGTCAGATGGCAGGGAAATCAGCCTGCGGGCTCCCAGTGCTGCAGCTTGAGTTGCAATGACTGCTGCCCATTGAATTCGTTCGGCATCAGCGCGTAGACGGCGCGGATGCGGTCGGGCAGCGGGTCGGCCTGGAAGAACCGCATGGCATCGAATGAGGTCTCCCCGCGTGCCAGCTTGAGTTTTAGGTGCTTTTCGCCGACGACGCGCTGTGCCACAACGTCGAAGGTGGCGGTGAACAGCGGTGCGGGAAAGCCCTGTCCCCAGACCGCATGGTCGAACTGCTCGGCGAGCGCGTAGCTGTGTTCGGCGAGGTCCAGTTCGCCGTCGGTTTCGATTCTGCCATCGAGATCTGCAGGGTCGATCAGTTCGCGCACCACGGCCTCGAATGCTGTGCTGAACTCCGCATGGCGCCCGGCGGGAATGCTGAGCCCGGCGGCCATGGCGTGGCCACCGAACTTGACGATCAGGCCAGGGTGGCGCTTGTCGATCAGGTCGAGCGCATCGCGCAAATGCAGGCCGGGGATGGAGCGGCCGGAACCCTTGAGTTCCCCTGTCTCGCTGCGGGCGAAGACGAGGGTGGGGCGGTGGAATTTGTCCTTCAGGCGCGACGCCAGGATGCCGATCACGCCGACGTGCCAGCCGGGCTGATACGCGGTGAGGCTGTGGCTGTCGGTCGGGTTGAAGGTGGCGAGGATGGCAAGCGCCTCCTCCAGCATATCGGCCTCGACGTCGCGCCGCGCGCGGTTGAGCGTGTCGAGCTGTTGCGCCAGTCGCTGCGCAATGGCGGGGTCGTCGGCCAGCAGGCATTCGATGCCGAGCGCCATGTCGTCGATGCGGCCGGCGGCGTTCAATCGCGGACCGAGCATGAAGCCGAGGTCGAACACGGTGGCACGCGTTGGGTCGCGCCCGGCGGCGCGGAACAGCGCGTTGACGCCGGCGCAGGCCTTGCCCGCGCGCATGCGCGCCAGCCCCTGGGCGACCAGGGTGCGGTTGTTGGCGTCGAGCTTGACGACGTCGGCCACCGTGCCGAGCGCGACGAGGTCGAGCAGGGCGCGCAGATCCGGCTCGGGCATGTCGGCATAGGCGCCGCGCTGGCGCAGCTCTGCGCGCAGTGCCAGCAGTACGTAGAACATCACGCCGACGCCTGCCAGGTTCTTCGAGCCGAAGCTGCAACCCGGCTGGTTGGGATTGACGATGCAGGCGGCGTCCGGCAGCGCGTCGCCGGGCAGGTGGTGGTCGGTGACCAGTACGGGGATGCCGAGGGCATTCGCCGCCGCCACGCCTTCGACCGCAGCGATGCCGTTGTCCACGGTGACCAGCAGATCGGGCTGTCGTGCGGCGGCGAGCGTCACGATGTCGGGCGTGAGGCCGTAGCCGTGTTCGAGCCGGTTGGGCACGATGAAATCGACCTGCGCGCCGAGCAGGCGCAGGCCGCGTACGCCGACCGCGCAGGCGGTGGCGCCGTCGGCGTCGTAGTCGGCGATGATGAGCAGGCGCTGGTTGTCGCGAATGGCGTCGGCCAGCAGCGCGGCAGCGCGGTCGATGTGCAGCAGGCCGGCGGGTGGCAGCAGCTGTGGCAGGCGGTGGGCGACTTCGTCCGGATGGTTGACGCCGCGGGCGGCATACAGCCGCGCCCAGGCGGGGGCGAGCCCGGCCTGCTCGAGAGCGGTGCGGGCGTCGGCGGGACACGAGCGGATAGTGATGGACGGCATGACGGAATTGTATTGGCAGACGGGGCGGAACGAGCGAATCAGGGATTCAGAATCTGGTGAAGTGCCGATTCTGTCCGCCGCGGACACGGAGTACCATCGTGCCATGAGCCATTTACTTCCGCTTTCCCGTGTGGCCAAGCTGGTCGGCCAGCCGCGTCATGCGCTGCAGGAAATGATCCGTGGTGGTGTGCTGGCAACTTTTGACGGCATGGTCGAGCTCGACGAATTGCTGCGCGTGTTCCCGGATGTGAAATGGGACGACGATGCCGAGTTTCGCCGGGTTCAGGAAATCAAGGACAAGGCGTTCGCCAAGCGGGTGCTGGAGCGTGCGCTGCCCGACAAGGACGTGCTGGTGGCGCGCCTGAACGCGCTGGGCAACGACTATGCGGCAGCCAAGGCCTTGCTGCTGCATTACGGTAACGTGATGACCTGGCTCGACGAGAAGATCGACGAAATCGAGGAAGACCAAAGCGCGGAAACGCGCCATGCCCTGCATACCGTACGCGCATTTCTGCTGCGCAATCTGGCCGAGGTTCCGCCGGATGCGGTGCAGGCGCAGGCGACGATTGCGCAGGAAAGGATATTCAAAATCATGTCAGCCCATGTGACCATCCAGCCCAGCGGCCACGAATTCTACGTGGAGGGCAACGACACCCTGCTGGAAGCCGCGTTGCGCAATGGCGTGTCGCTGAATTACGGCTGCAGCAACGGCAATTGCGGCGACTGCAAGGCGCGCGTGCTGTCGGGCGAGGTGACGAAAGTCCATGCGCACGACTATGTCCTGAAAGAAGCCGAAAAAGAAGCCGGGGTGGTCCTGCTGTGCGCCTATGCGCCGGTCAACGACGTGGTGATCGAAGCCAACGTGGCAGGCGCGCGCGATATTCCGGTGCAGCAGCTGACCGCCAAGGTGAAGTCGATCGAGGTGTTCAATCCGCACATGGCCGCGCTGCATATTCTCGCGCCGCGCAGCCAGCGCCTGCGCTATCTCGGCGGCCAGAGCGTCGACGTGTCGATCGACGGGGTGAAAGGGCGCTACGCCATTGCCAGTTGCCCGTGCGAGGATCGCCACATCGAGATCCAGATCCCGCGCCGGGCGGACGATGCGTTTGTCGAGAGCGTGTTCGGCAGCTTGAAGGCCAATGACGTGGTGAAGGTGGAAGGGCCCTTCGGCGAATTCGTGCTGGATGAGGACTCGCCGCGTCCGGTGATTTTCCTCGCTTTCGGCGCGGGCTTCGCGCCGATCAAGAGCCTGATCCAGCATGCCATGTCGCTGGAGCTGGCCGAGTCGATGGACCTGCACTGGTTGGCCGATGAGGCCGGGCATTATCAGGACAACCTGTGCCGCGCCTGGGCCGATGCACTGGACAATTTCAACTACCTGCCGCATGCACTGACCGACGATCCGGAGGCCGTGTTGCAAAGCATCGTGATGGATTACCCGGATCTGCATCGCTTCGACGTATATGCAGCTGGAACCGCAACGCAGCTCGAGCAGGCGCGCCGGCATTTCGTGGCGGAAGGCTTGCATGAAGCACGCTGGTTCGCGGGGGTGATGGATACCTGAATGTGCCGCTCCCTGCGCTATCTGTGGGCGTTGCCGGTTACCTTGTTGGGCGTGCTGGCCGCGCTCGCTGCACGGGGGAGCGGAGGTGCTGTACGGCAGGTGGAAGGTGTGCTGGAAGCTGCTGGCGGCTGGCCGGCATGGGTGTTGCGACGTGGCTTTCCGTTCAGCGGGCCGGTTGTGGCAATCACGCTGGGACACGTCGTACTGGGCGTGTCATCGAGCGCCCTGGCCGCGACGCGCATGCACGAGCGTGCGCATGTCAGGCAATTTGAACGCTGGGGTGTTTTGCTGTTGATGCTGTATCCGCTGGCCGGGCTGCTTGCGTGGTTACGCGGCGGCAATCCCTATCGCGACAATCTGTTCGAGCGCGAGGCACGGATGGCGGAAGTCGCAGGCCAGGAGGTATCCAGGCGATCCCGCCTGGCCGGAGATCAGTCGACGGGGCGGTGAGATGCTTCGCCAGGGTCGCCGGTGTCGGGGTCGATCCAGTCGGAAATTCCGATCTCTTCTTCGGCCTCTTCCACTGTTTCGCCAGGCTCGTAGTCGCTGTCGGCGTTGTACTCCATGTCCTGTACGGCTTCCATCAGACTGGCAAAGGGACCGTATTCCTCGCCGGTCATGGCATCGATCCAATAGCATCCATCCGGCCGCTCGATGATGCGGGTGTGGTCGTATTCAGCAGGGGTCTCGGGTATGGCAGGTTTCATGATGCGTCCTCCGTGCCTTGACTATAGGGCGGGAAGCCGGGCAGGGCAAGCGTCAGGCTGTGCGCCCGAGCAGCGTCAAGCCGATCAGGGCGGCCATCGTCAGCGCCAGGTGCAACCAGCTCCATAGCCGAAAATGTCGCACCAGCGCGGTGACTTCGCGGTTGGCAATCAAGAAGGGGCGGCCATGCGACGACTTGCGCACAAGATGGATGCCGTCTTTCAGGCGGATATCGAGATGAGCGCGGTCGACTTCGTCGGATGCGGCCTGGCGCGCGTGCTCCCACTCGTCAAGACTGATTTCGCCGTCGCGGTCGGCGTCGAAACGTGCCAGGAGTGCAGTCTTGTCGGCCTTCCATTCGGTCAGCAGCGTAGCGAGATCGGCCTTCTTGTCGAGCACGGCATTGGGACCGCCCAAGGTCACGTGGTCGCCGATCACGTAAATGGTGTCGCCTTCGATCAGCGTCCATTCTGTTTTGCGATAACCGCCTGAGGTCGCGACCTGTTTGCGCGAAGTCAGAATTTCGGCGCCGTCGGGATCGACCAGTACGCTGCCGCTGCCGTCGTCCACGCCGAACGTGTCATGCGATATTCCGGATTCGACGTATTCCCAGCGGTCACCGTTCTTGCGCTCGATGCGGTAGCGGTACCACAGGCAGGGCAGGCCGTTGACCGGGCTGATCAGGTTGTCGCCCGGTGGCTGGCTGCCGCGCCCGACGAGTTCGATGTAGCCTTGGGGCGCCGAGGCGATGCGCGAGGTCGGCGTATCTGCCACGGTGCGATAGCGCTTGAGGTTGGCAAACCACGCCCAGAAACTGGTCAGCCCGACCAACGCAAAACTGATTTGCCAGCCTAGATGGGAATGCAGCTGGAAGCCGAGCAGCAGAATGGCCAGATTGCCGCCGCCCAGCGCGAAATTGGCGTAGTCGTGCCGCCATTCGGCCGTCCAGCGTACCGGGAGCATCAACGGTCGAAGAGCTGCTTCAGGTCAACGTCTTTCTTTTCCTCGGCAGCGAAGCGCAACAGCGGAAACAGACGGAAGGCGAACAGACGCGCCACGAGGGTGTCGGGAAACTGCTCCACCCGCACGTTATTGACGTTGACCGAATCGTTGTAGAACTCGCGACGGTCGGCAATCGCGTTTTCCAGCCCGGTAATGCGCGCTTGCAGATGCAGGAAGGTTTCGTTGGTCTTCAGTTCGGGATAGGCCTCTGCAACCGCGAACAGATTGCCAAGGCCCACGCGCAATGCGCCTTCGGCCTGCCCCAGCGCGGGGATGTTCTGCGATTCCCGGGCGCTCGCGACCTGGCTGCGCGCATGCATCACTTTTTCGAGCGTCTCCTGTTCGAACTGCATGTATTGCTTGCAGGTTTCGACCAGCTTCGGCAGCTCGTCATGGCGCTGCTTGAGCAGGATGTCGATATTCGACCAGGCCTTGCCGACGTTATGCTTCAGCGTGACAAGCTGGTTGAAGATGAACACGCCATAGACGGCCGGAAGTGCGAGCACGATGAAGAAAAGCAGGAGGCCGGGCATGGTTGCGTTCCAGATGATGAGGTCGCAGAAATAGCGGACGACAGCCGTTTAACTTGAGCGGGCGTCAGATGCGTGCGGTGAGAATGCCTGCGATTTCAGCGTCGGTGAGTGCAATCGGATTGGTTTTCATGCTGCTACCGCGGCTGTTGGCCACGATGCGCGGGATATCGGCGTGCGTCACACCGTACTGTGCCAGAGTTGGAAGCTCAAGTGCGCGTGTCCAGGCGTCGAGCGTATCGATCAGGACGGCGTGTGACGCTGTCTGGTTCAGTTGGCCCTGCTTGCTCAGCAGGCGCCCTACTTGTGCGTATTTTTCTAGCGCCGGGTGATCCGCTTCGCGCGCTTGCAATGCCTCGATATTGACGCGCGTGGCCTGCGCCACCAGCGTGCCGCACGCGACGCCGTGCGGAATCGGGAAGAATGCCCCCAATGGTGCGGCCAGCCCGTGCACCGAGCCGAGCCCGACCTGCGCCAGTGTGATGCCCGATACCAGCGCCGCGTAGGCCATGCGATTGCGCGCCGCCGCATCGCCGGCATCGGCATACATGGCCAGCAGGCCGTCGCGGGCGGCCTTCATGCCACCCCAGGCGAGTGAATCGGTCAAGGGGGCGGCGCGGCAGGAAACGTAGGACTCCAGCAGCTGGGTGAAGGCATCCATCCCGTTCGCCGCGATCACTGAGGCAGGGCAGGTGGCGAGGAGATCGGGATCGACCAGTGCAACTTCGGCCACCAGTTTTTCGTCGCGGAAGGATTTCTTGAAGCCATCCGCGCCCTGCACGCTTAATACGGCGTTCTTGGTCGCCTCCGAGCCGGTGCCGGCGGTGGTCGGTACGGCAATGAACGGTGTGGCCGGACCGACGTACGCGAGTTCGGGCCCCACGCCTTCCAGGTGGTCCATCACCGAGTTGCCGGGTATGAGCAGACCGGCAATCGCCTTGGCTGCATCCAGCGCGCTGCCGCCACCGAAGCCGATGACCACGTCAATGGATGCCGGGCGCAAGGCGAGCACGGCCTCATCCACCATCTGCGGAGACGGTTCGCCCGGAATGGCCAGATGCAACCATGAAACCCCCTGTGCCTTCAGCCCGTCCGTCATGCTTGTCCAGAATGGCGAATTTCTCAGCGAATTCGCGCCAGTCACCAGCAAAGCACGCGTGCCGTAGGTGCGGGCAATGGCCGGCAACTTGCCGAGCACGCCGGGGCCGAACTCGATGCGCGGCAGGCGCGACAGGGAAAAATCGGAAATATGCACAAGTGGACTTTACTATCGACGGGACGCCAAATGGTAGCGAGTTTGCCGACGCATTGTCTGCACAATAAGTGTGCATGGTTTCCGGCTGTTTCGCGCTGTCGGCCGTTATCGCCATCTGTGCCTGCGGTGGCAGGGCCCATTCAGTCGATTGAAAACATTGGAAATGTTGCCAATGGCGCTTAATGGGCTGTGCCATAAAGCCCGCAAGTGTTGACGGGGCTAAACACGCTTTGCTATAGTTCCGCTTCTCGATTGACGCGGTTTCATTTGCGACAGGCGCGGGGTGGAGCAGTCTGGCAGCTCGTCGGGCTCATAACCCGAAGGTCGTAGGTTCAAATCCTGCCCCCGCAACCATTTCGAAAATAAGTGTTGACGCAATCTGTAGGTTCTGTAGAATGCGCACCTCTCGAAACGGCAACGCAGCTGAAGCAAAGTCGATAAGAGATTGATCTTTAACAATTTACAGCCGATAGGTGTGGGTGTTGTGGTGGTAGTTGGGCTGACTTGTGTTGGTCTGACAGCTAGCATAAATGCTCACACTTAGATGAAGTGTCGTTTTAATTAACGGCATGAGTTTGAGTTGAGCGACAGAAGTATTTGAAGTAATAGCAGAGATTGAACTGAAGAGTTTGATCCTGGCTCAGATTGAACGCTGGCGGAATGCTTTACACATGCAAGTCGAACGGCAGCACGGGAGCTTGCTC
>MKWL01000002.1 GCA_001899305.1 Thiobacillus sp. 0-1251
TCATGACGGACTCTCCTCCTCTTTCGATTGATCGGAACGACTCCATTCAATCTGGCACATACGATGCCGTCGGGGGCGGGGGAGTCCATTTCATTCGTTAGGTCCATTGAAAGGAAGTGAGGACGACCTCGCCGCTCCAACGTATATCGGGGACGACTCCGGCGTTTTTGAAAGGAAAACAGATGGCGTGGGTCATTCTGGTTATTGCGGGGCTGTTTGAGGTCGTCTGGGCGATCGGCCTGAAGTACACGGAAGGTTTCACCCGGTTGTGGCCTACCATCGGCACCGTCTTGGCGATGATCATCAGTCTTTGGTTACTGGGCGTCGCTATGAAATCACTTCCTGTTGGCACAGCGTATAGCGTTTGGGTTGGGGTTGGAGCCGCCGGAACCGTGGCGCTTGGCATCATACTGCTCGGAGAGCCAGTGAACGCCGCTCGGCTCATTAGTGTTACGTTGATTATCGCCGGTATCGTCGGCCTTAAGCTTGCGACACCGGCCTAACAACGCCATCAACTCAGACGTGCAAAAGCGCCGCTTCGCTCTGCTTTTGCATGCCGGTTATGGCGAACGTTAGGGAATAGCGAATGTCCGCAAAGAGCGTATCCGTCAAATCCCTGCCTGGTCTGCTCTTGCTTGCCTTTGTAGGTGGCGCATAGGCCTCATCCCAACCCGTTGCCTGACCAATTAAAAAAACTTTAGGCAAGCTGTCGAAACCTCCCCTGCTTATTCGTCGACAAGTAGTACCAGGAAATCGCCGGTACATAACAGTCGAGATTTGCTGCAGCGCATGAAGCCCTGTTTGCTGAGCCCGAGGCCAAAATTAAAGGAATCGAGAATTATGAGCAAAGTATTCGTCAACATTGGACTTAGCCTCGATGACTACATGGCCCCGGAAGGAATGACCATGGATAATCCTGGGTACAAGAACTGGGGCGCCAAGTGGGGTGCGCTGATGGCTTGGATCATCAATCAACAGTACTTCCGCGAGAACCTCAAGTTCGGATCAGGGGGAGAGACCGGCCCGGTCAATGATCTGGTTCGCAGCACCATGGAGCGCATTGGTGCCAACATTATGGGCAAGCGAATGTTCGACCAAGGCGAGAGCGTCTGGCCAGAGGAGGCTCCGTTTCACACACCGGTATACGTTCTTACCAATGAGAAACGCGAACCCTGGGTACGCCCCGGTGGGACGACCTTCTACTTCATCAATGACGGGCCGGAGCGTGCCCTGGAGCTGGCTCGGGAATCCGCAGGCAGTCGTGATATTCGTATCGCGGGTGGAGCGGATGTGATCCAGCAGTACTTGAACCTGGGTGTCGTCGACGAGCTGGAAATCGCCTTGGCGCCCGTGTTGTTCGGCGGCGGGCGGCGTCTCTTCGAGAACCTACGCGAGCCCGGGCCGCAGTTTCGCATCGACAGGGTTCTTGATGGTCCAGCCGCAACACACGTGCGCTATGTGCGTCAGTGAGGGCGGCCTAACAGCCGGTTGCCGCGGGCGGCTGAATTCTAACGTTACCTCCGACGTTAAGCCGCCATGGCAGAAGATACGTGTAAATCGCTCACATCGGCTGGCAACTGGACGTCCAACCGCTATCTTTGACACCACGAATGGAGAATGAATATGGTCCCCAAGAACACGATCTGTCTTTGGTATGACGGCACTGCCCTGGATGCCGCGAAGTTCTACGCCGAGACGTTCCCGGACAGCTCGGTGGGGACGGTCTGTCGTGCACCCGGCGACTACCCCGCGGGCGAGCTGGGCGATATCTTGACGGTGGAGTTCACCGTGATCGGCATCCCTTGTCTCGGCCTCAATGGCGGCCCGGCGTTCAAGCACAGCGAGGCTTTTTCGTTTCAAATTGCGACTGACGACCAAGCCGAAACCGACCGCTTGTGGCATGCGATCGTGGATAACGGCGGTCAGGAGAGCGCCTGCGGCTGGTGCAAGGACAAGTGGGGCCTGTCGTGGCAGATCACGCCGCGCGCGCTCACTGCCGCAATCGCCGATCCCGATCGCGCTGCAGCCAAGCGAGCGTTCGAGGCGATGATGCAGATGAGAAAAATCGACATCGCGGCGATCGAAGCGGCCCGGCGTGGCTGACGCTCATGCGCGACCGTTTCGATGGCTGCGAACTGCCATGGTCGAAACCGAGCCAATGTCAGCGCCCAAGGCGCCTACGCAAACAGAAACGAGCCGGGCGACGCCATTGAAACAAGACCACGGCATGCGCTAAATTGATGATGTCTGCATCACGGCTCAACTGGAGAAACCGGTGCCCGATCTCTCTCCCCTTTTCGATTTCCTGGTTATTTCGCGCGGGAAATGGGATTCCGACAAGTCCCCGGAAGAAATCCAGCGTGCCATCGACGCCTTCTACGTCTGGCACGATCGCCTTGTACAAGAAGGCCGGCTCAAGCCGGGCCAGAGGCTTTCCACGCAAGCCAGGTTGGTTTCGCGATCGGGTGTGAGGGATGGCCCCTATGCAGAGGCAAAGGAGGTCATCGGAGGCTACTGGTTTTTCTGCGCGGCCAACCTGCAGGAAGCCGTCGATTTGGCATCCCGGAATCCTTGCCTGGCCTGCGGACTGACATTCGAGATTCGACCTATCGAAAGCGAGCGGGCAAGCGCCTTCAAGCTGACGAACGAGACCCCGGGCCCTGTAACCAGGTAGCGTGTGGGCCTCACCTTAGACGGATGAAATCCTATTCAGGGTAATAGCAATGAAAACGCAGTATTACGCAGCGACAAGTCTCGACGGCTTCATTGCTACCGAGAATGACTCACTTGACTGGCTGTTTCCGCTTGGCGACCTGAATGACTCCAGCTATCCCGCGTTCATTGCCGATGTCGGTGCGTTGGCAATGGGATCAGCAACTTACGAATGGATGGTGCGCAACGCTGAAAAGCTTGCCTCCGAGACCGGCTCGGCATGGCCGTACACGCAGCCAGCCTGGATATTCTCCAGTCGCAAGCTTCCAATCATCGAAGGGGCAAACATCAGATTCGTCAATGGAGAAGTACGCGACGTCCACGCTGAAATGCAAGCGGCTGCAGGCACCAAAAATATCTGGATAGTTGGAGGCGGGGATCTCGCGGGCCAGTTCTACGATGCTGGCTTACTGGACGAACTGATCATCCAGGTGGGTTCGGTTACCCTCGGCAAGGGCAAGCCACTTTTTCCTCGCAGACTGCTCAGCCCAGTTCTTCGCCTGATGTCAGTTCATCAGATGGGGGCTGGCATGGCTGAGTTGCACTATGAGATACACAAAGGCGGTCCGGGTGGAGCTGTTTAACGATTCATTCAAACGCGACTGGCTAGAACACGCCCCTTAAGTCGCCCATTCCCCTGCTAGGGACAACTCCATTTTTCAGTCGCATTCGTAACTACCGTACTGTCGATGATCGGCTGGGCACCTCCAGGCAACCCTCTGTGGACACGTTGCGCGGGATCGCAGAGGCTGTATTGAATTCAAGCCTTGGGGCGCTAGGGCTAGGCCGCCTAGAATACCCTCGATACCAACCGCAACAGGAGTGGACGGCATGGCCGATACCCCGCGTTACCCCATCATCTACGTCCGCGGCTACGCGATGACGAAATCGGAAATCACCGAAACCACCTCGACGCCGTACATGGGCCTCGAACTCGGTTCGACCAAGGCGCGCCAGGCCTGGGACGGTGCGGTGCGCAAGGTCTTCTTCGAGTCGCCCATCGTGCGATTGTTGAAAGAAGGCTACAGCGACATCTACCGGGACGGCCTGCAGGTCGAGTCCGGACCGATCCCGTTGCAGAGCATCATCATCCATCGCTACTACGATGCGGCCGATCCGGATTTCGGGTCCGGCAAGGTGCCCACGATCGTCGATGCCGCGAAAGGACTGAGCGATCTGATCCTGCGCGTGCGCGACCAGGTCTGCCTCGACGGCCGCATGAAGCCCGAGGATTTCAGGGTGTATCTGGTGGCGCATTCGATGGGCGGCCTGGTCTGCCGCTGCTTTCTCCAGAACGGTGCGGCCGGCAGCGACGCGGCACGCAAGCTTGTCGACAAGGTGTTCACGTTCGCCACACCCCACAACGGCATCGAGATGGCCGGGATGAATGTTCCGGGATTCCTCGGTCTGTGGGACCTGAACAACTTCAACCGCGACGAGATGAGAAAGTATCTCGACATCAAGGACAAAGGCGTCGGGGTCAATTCGCTCGACGGAAAATTCGACCCGAGCCGATTCTTCTGCCTGGTCGGTACGAACAGTAAGGACTACGATGTGGCGCGCGGCGCCTCCCGGCTGCTTGCCGGCGAACTGAGCGATGGACTGGTGCGCATCGAGAACGCCTATGTGTCGGACGCGCCGCGTGCCCACGTCCACCGCAGCCACAGCGGTCCATACGGCATCGTGAATTCGGAGGAAGGCTTCCAGAATCTCACCCGCTTCCTGTTCGGCGACGTCAGCGTCAATGGTGTGCTGGAAATCGAAAACCTGCCGCTTCCGCCCGTGGCCAGACTGCAGAAGCTGCTGGGGACGAAGGTCGGCTATTACTTCGAGGTGGCGGTCGCCACCCGGGGCGCACTCGACTTCGATCTCACCCGCCGCACGGTGGCCAACAACAGCGCCATATTGCGATCGCGTGCCGAACTCTTCGAGGACGATGGCACGCTGAAGCCGGATGCGCGCCATCCGCATCTCTTCTCCGCCTTCCTCGACCTGTCGAAGCGGCCGCGGGATAGCCAGGAAATGATGTTCACGATCCAGCTTGCCGTATCGATGATCACCTATACCGGCGAGGATGTTGCGCGCGACGACCACTACGTGCCCGGCGAATACCTGTTCCGCGACACCGTCGTGATCAGCGCCATTCCGCCGACAGACCCGACCGCATCCTGGCAGGTCGGCTTCGTCCTGGCCGACAGCGGATGGTCGAGTGCGAAGACGACCCTGGCAAGCGGAAAAACCGACGAGCAGGGCCAGCCCTATGTCGCGATCCCGCTGGAGAACGAGAAGGGCTTCAAGGCCAGCTTGCGGCTATACGGCTCGCATTGGTTCTGACTTCTTCCCTCGCCGTCTCGATGCGGCGAATCGTAAGGGCCCGATCAGTCCTATGCGCGCCGGAAGGCGGGGATCACGGGCATTAGCCGGTACGTGCTGCTGCACAGGGCGGATCCACGTAGAAATGCAACTGGTTGCGGCCAGCTGATTTGGCCTGGTACATGGCTTCATCGGCATGCCTGAGCAACTGATCCGCGCTTGTTGCATGACCGCAGAACGTGGCGATGCCGATGCTGGGTGTGCTGATGCAGAGTTGTTCGCCGAGCCGGTAGGGCCGTGCGAGCTTGGTCAGGATCTTGTGGCCCAGCTCGCCTGCCTCCACGGCGGCCGCGGACGCCGTGTCGCCCAGGTTGTCGAGGATGATGACGAATTCGTCGCCACCCAGGCGCGACACGGTGTCGCTTTCCCTGACGCTGGCGAGCAGGCGCCGCGCCACCTCACCGAGCACCCGGTCGCCGGCCTCGTGGCCAAGCGTGTCGTTGATGATTTTGAAATTGTCCATGTCGATGAACAGAAGGGCGCCGTACCTTCCGCTACGGCTGCTGGCTGCGAGTTGATGCTCGAGGCGGTCCAGCAAAAGACGGCGGTTGGGCAGTCCGGTCAGCGGATCGTTGTAGGCGAAGTCGCGAATCATGATTTCGGCGGTCTTGCGCTCGGTGATGTCCAGTATGACGCCGTCCAGCCATCGCGCCCGGCCGTCATGGTCCGACGTGACGCGGCCTCGTTCGCTGACCCAGCGCGGGAATCCATCGGCGGTTCTGATGCGATATTCGATGTTGTAAATACTCCGCTTGGCAATCGCTTCGGAAATCGCCTGGCTCACCATGAGTCGGTCATCCGGGTGGATGAAATCGATATAGGAAACCGCTCCGGAAACAAAGCGTTCCGGCGGCTCGCCCGTGAGTGCCTGGATACCAATGCTGAGTTGCTGCACCGGCGAAGATGATCCTACCTCAGCCCGGAACACGGCCCCGGGGACGTTTTCGACGAGGGCCTTGAAGCTGTCGAGGCTGGTTTCGAGTTTTTCCGCCACATCGCGCATCGCCCGGCGATGTCGCGCATTCATATAGAGGACCGAGAAAAACAGCAGATCGAGCGCCAGACCGCCGAAAAGAATCATGCGGGGCTGGGCGCTTTCCGTTCTCGATTCGAATACGGAATTGCTCTTGAAGCGCGCCGTCCAGCGATGGCCGCCGATCTGCAAAACCTTGTCGGTCACATAGCGAGAAACATGCGCAGAACCGGTGGAGGCGAAGAGCAGGTTTTCCGGCCTCGGCTGATCGTCGTACAGTTCGATTTCAACTTCCCGCTCAGCGTCGCCAAATACCCTGTTCAACAGATCGTCCACCCGGAACGGGCTGTAGACGAAGCCGAGCAACGCACGCCGTCGTGCGGCCACGCTGTCGTGCGGCATCCCGTTGCGATAAACCGGTAGATACATCAGGAAACCGGCTTGGTTCTGCCGCCCCGTTTCCTGAACGAGCGTGACCTTTCCCGACAGGGCAGGATTGCCGCTATCACGTGCACGCTCCATAGCCTCGCGGCGAACTGGATCGGAAAACATGTCATAACCGAACGCGCGCAAATTTCGCCCGCTGAAGGGTTCGAGATAAACGATGCTGCTGTAAATCGTGCGGTCGCCGGCCGGATGGATGGTGTAGGCGGGGTATCCTTCCGCACGCACGCTGCGCTCGTGTCCTTGCTTCGCCTCCTTGGGGACCATGAGGGAAAAGCCGGTGCCCTGGATGTCGGGGAGGCCGTTGTCGAGTTGGAGCATCTCGACATAGGCGTGCCATTCCGCGCGGCTAACCCGGCTTTTCGCGGCAAAAAGGGCAGCACCGCCGCGCAGCGCCTGCTCGTAATCCTGCATGCGGCCGAGCAGGAGGGTTTCCTGTTTTCTGGCGTCATTCTCGAAACTTTCGTTTGCCCGCCTGGCAAACTCCGTCTCGGAATAACGCCACAAGGCGATAGTCAGAAACAGCGTAATCCCCAGTACGACCCACGCGATCGTTTCTCGATCCAGGATCGCGCTGATCCGCTGCAAGGGCGGGGTCTTTGCCGCCGGCGTCGCAGTGAACAAGCTCTCGGGTACGACCGCACCTTTTTTAATGGCTGATTCCCCTTCGCTCCACGTGCTTGTGCTCGATAAAAAAAGCGGTGTGATCGGCCGTGGTCTGAATTTCATGCATCCGGCTGCACCCATACGCAAGCGCTTTTCTTCTCGTGGTCATCATCATTCAGCCCCGGTCTACACAGATGTAAGAAAGCTCTGATTCCCCCGTAAGCGCTTCGAGGAATGCGCCGAGGGACGGTGCGGGGCCGGGAAATTCAGGCCGAAGGCTCGGCGATCCGATTCATCGGTTGATGGTAGGCTGTGCGCTTCCCCCTAATGCCAAAGCCTTAGACGACGATGCTTCCTTCGCCTGCAGCAGTCTGGTTGGTGATCACCCATCTGGGTGCGGCCGGCATCATGCTTCCGTTGTTCCTGGTCATCGCGACCGAGCTGTGGCTCGCTGGACAGAAGTCCGACCTCCTGGCCTGGATGCTGGCAATGTCGACAGGCGGGGCGATCGTGCTCGCCAGCAAGATCGCTTTCATCGGCTGGGGATGGGGAAGCGCGTCGCTGGACTTTACCGGCGTCAGCGGCCACACCATGCTGGCCACGTCCATTCTTCCCGTCTGGATGGGCCGACTGCTGGCAGAGCCGGGGCAGCGCTTCAGTCTTTCCGGCGTATCCCTGGGCCTCGTGATCGGTGCCGCGGTAGGGGTATCAAGGCTGGCATTGGAGGCGCACAGCCCGAGTGAAGTGATGGCAGGCTGGCTCCTCGGGCTGGCGATCAGCCTGACCGCCTACACGGTGATGCGGCACCGGCGTGCCGTCCAGGGCGTCGCCGCTCTGGCGGGCGCCTTCCTGCTGCTGGTCTTCAGCCCTTCCTGGCCCGGCTATTTCCCCACCCACAAGTGGGAGGTCGGCATTGCGCTGGCATTGTCGGGCCATGCGCAACCCTATGTCAGGCAGGATCTCCACCGCCCGTTGCGAGAAAGCGCGGCTGAACTCTCCCGGCGCGACTAGGCACGGAACGCGCAGCGCTCAAACTGCCGCCAGCGCCTGCTTCCGATATTTGTTCAGGTCGCGCACGTTCTCGAATGTCTGGCCCAGCAGGCTCGACAGGTTGCGGAGAATGCCGCCGACAACCTTGCTTTCCCAGGCATCGTCGAAACGGATCTGCTCGTCGAGCCAGTGCTCCAGCCATTCCGGATTGGGTAGGCGCGACTGGATGGTGTCCTTCGGGAACAGGGTTTCGTTGACATGCAGGTTGGTCGGGTGCAGCGCCTTGTCGGAACGCTTGCTGGACGCCATCAGGAAACCGATCTTGGCGAAGGCTGCGGCAACGCTCTGGCCCCCCTCCTTCAGCGCGCGCTTCATGTATTGGAGATAGGCGCCGCCGTGGCGGCCTTCATCGCGCGAGATGGTTTCGTAGATGTGCTTGATGACCGGTTCGGTATGCCATTCCGAGGCGCGCTTGTACCACTGCGTGAGACGGACTTCGCCGCAGAAGTGCAGCATCAGGGTTTCCATCGGCGGCGCCGGGTCGAAGGGGAAGCGGATGGCGTGCAGCTCGTCCTCGGTGGGCGCAAAATCGGGCTTGAAGCGGCGCAGATATTCCATCAGCACCAGCGCGTGTTTCTGCTCCTCGTAGAACCAGATCGACATGAAGGCGGAAAAATCGCTGTCGTGCACGAAGTCGCGCAGGAACATCTCGGTGGCCGGCAGCGCCGCCCACTCCGTAATGGCATTCATCTTGATGGTCAGCGCCTGCTCGTCGGTCAGCTTGGCGGCATCGAAACTGTCCCACGGAATGTCGGTTTCCATGTTCCAGCGGGCACGTTCGAGAGATTTGAAAAGGTCGATGTAAAGCATGTTGTAGGGAGGGGCGCGGATTATTGGGGTGTCCCCAGTGTGCCCATTGTTGTCCGAATGAATGACATTTTAGTGTCTTTCCACGGTTTTTCCCTCATTCCCGCCCATAGGGCACCCGAATCGCCGGATCGCGTCGCGGCCCCCCCTGCCATCCCGTCCGCCGTCCGGTCAATGCGGAAGTGGCATAATAATCAGGTTTTCTGCATCTTCCAGCCACGATGAATCCCGAGCGTACAGCCCCCTCCCTACCCGATACGTTTGCCCTGCACGAAGGCGAGCTGATCGCGCTGCAAGTGAATGCCGCGCACGCGCTCGGCCTGTCCGACACCCACTTCCGGGATCCCCTGGCCGACGGCACCCTGGGGCCCATGCTGACGGTCATACCGGCAGGCGCATTCGAATACGGCGCCGCGCCGCGGGAAGCAGCACCGGCGCAGGATCGCCCGCGTCGTGCCGCCCTGATCGAGCGCGGTTTCGCCATCGGCGTGCTGCCCGTCACGACGGAAGAGTTCGAGGCCTACGGCCGTGCCACCGGCTGGCGGCGGCGTGCGGAACTGGTCTGGCTGTCCGGCCGCAAGCCGGTCATCAACGTGCGACAGACCGAGGCGCGCGATTACTGCGCCTGGTTGAGCCGGCAGACCGGCCAGCACTACCGTCTGCCGACCGAACAGGAATGGGAGTACGCCTATCGCGCCGGCGCGTCGAGCGCCTATCCGCAGGGTGACCGCATCACGCCGGCGGATGCGCTCTATAACGCGAGCCAGGGTTATGACGCCGCACGCCCCAAGCGGCCGCGCCTGTTGTCGCGCTGCTTTGTCCGTTGCGGCGCGATGGAGGCTGGCAAGTTGCGCCCCAACCGCTGGGGCCTGCACGACATGGCAGGCAATGTATGGGAATTCACCGCCAGTTCCTGGACCCGCGATCATGCCAGCCTCCCCGAGCGTCCCCTGTCCGGCAAGCCACAAGCCGTGGTCACCAAGGGCGGCTCATGGTTCGATGGCCCCGAGGACTGCCGGGCTGCCGCACGCCGCCGCCGGCTGGAGAATGAACTGGACCTCAATCTGGGTTTCCGCGTCGTGCGCGACATTTAAAGGGTGGGTGCGCACACCATGACCGCGACACAACAGGACGAGAACCAGGTCAAAACAGACCTGACTCTCAATACCACGAGTTTCGTTGCCGAACTCGACGCTGCTGTCGAGGCGCACCTGGAGTGGACACGCCGAATCTTGCGTTGCGTTGTTCTGCAGTCGTCACCCGGCGAGGATGTGCTCGACCTCAAAGCACATACTCTGTGCCATTTCGGCGGGTGGTTTAGGACGCATCGGGAGCTTTTCGAGCTGATGGACGCCCCATCCGCCGCGCGTGTGGGAGCGGTTCACCAAACGATGCATGATGCCATCCGGTCAATCTGCAGCACCGTCCTTGCCGGCCGCAAGGGAGCAAAAGCCGACCTCGAAGTCTTTGAAGCGTCGCAATCCGAACTGATTGACCTGCTTGCTCGTTTCAAGACGCTGATCCTTTCGGCCGCACACCGTATCGACCCCCTTACCCGGTTACCACTGCGCTATGGCATCGAAAACGATTTTGCCCTGTATCAGAAGGAAGCCAAACGCAATCGCACCCTGCTCTATGTGGTCATCATCGATGTCGACAATTTCAAGCCGATCAACGACACCTTCGGCCATCCCGTGGGCGATCAGGTCTTGTGCCACCTGGCCAATACCCTGAAGCAGAGCCTGCGTGGCGATGAACCGCTCTACCGTTATGGCGGGGAGGAATTCCTCTGGCTGCTGAAATGCAAGTCAGCCACCGAGGCCCGGCAATCGGCGCGTCGCGTCCTGGCTATCGTAGGCACCACACCGGTGCCGATCGACGGCGAAGTCCTGAGGCTGACCGTGACGATGGGGATGGCCCTGGCCGGCGAACAGGAAGACCTCGCGAGCGCCATCAAGCGGGCCGATCTGGCGCTGTACGAAGGCAAACGCGAAGGCCGAAATCGGTTCGTCATCGCCGAGCCCTGAGGCGTCCCCTGGCAACGGTCCTGGCGATTCCTTGCCCCTCACCCTGTCGCGGTTTCCGGTCCGCTGGGGCGTCGCCTATAAATAACGAAGCGCTCGCCGCCACAACAGGGAAACCGCATGCAATTCAAGGATTACTACCAGACGCTGGGCGTGGCGCGCGATGCCACGGCGGACGAAATCAAAAAAGCCTTCCGCAAGCTCGCGCGCAAATACCATCCCGACGTCTCCAAGGAGGCGGATGCCGAACTGCGCATGCAGGAGGTGAACGAAGCCCATGCCGTGCTCTCGGATCCGGAAAAGCGCGCCGCTTACGATCAACTGGGGCGCGGCCATCGGCCGGGCGAGACGTTCCGCCCGCCGCCGGACTGGGACGCCGGCTTCGAATTTACCGGCCAGGCTTACTCACCCGGCGAAACCGCCGATTTCAGCGACTTCTTTGCCGAACTGTTCGGCCATATGGGCGGTGCGCACGCGGGGACCCGCCATGCCCGCACCGGCTTCCGGGCACAGGGCGAGGATCACCATGCCAAGGTGCTGCTTGATCTGGAAGACAGCTTCACTGGCGCCACCCGGCAGATTTCGCTGCGGGCACCGAAAGTGGACCCTCAAGGCCGGGTTCAACTGGAAACCCGTACGCTCAACGTGAAGATTCCCAAAGGCGTACATGCCGGCCAGGTCATCCGTCTCGCGGGCCAGGGTGCCCCCGGGATGGGCGGAGCCCCGGCCGGCGACCTGCTGTTGGAAGTGCAGTTCAAGCCGCACCCGCGCTTCCGGGCAGAAGGCCGCGATCTGCACCGGACCCTGCCGGTAGCACCGTGGGAAGCTGCCCTTGGCGCCATCGTCGCAGTGGATCTGCCGCAGGGCAGCGTCAAGGTACGGATTCCCGAGGGCGCCCAGAGCGGGCGGCAGTTGCGCGTGCGTGGCCATGGCATTCCCGGACAGCCGCCCGGCGACCTGCTGCTCGATCTCCAGGTGGTGCTGCCGCCGGCCAAGACGCCGAGGGCGCGGGAGTTGTATGAAACGATGGCGCGCGAACTCGCGTTCGATCCGCGCGCGCAGGAAAAGGATTGAACCATGCAAGACGACGATATTCTGATCGGCTGCCTGATGGAGGATTCCTGGCTGACGCTGGAACAGGTGGCCGCTGCCTGCAGCGTGGAGCCCGTCTGGCTCATCCGCCATATCGAGGAAGGCCTCTTCCCGCATGCCGAAAGCGTGGCAGGCACCTGGCGGTTTTCCGGCGCCAGCCTGCTGCGCGCGCGGCGCATGCGGCAACTGGAGCGTGACTTCGACGCCGTGCCGGAACTTGCCGCCCTGGTGGCCGACCTGCTGGAGGAAATGGACACGCTGCGGGCGCTGACCCGGCAGGCCGTCCCTGGAAGGGACCGCTAGATCAGGAGTTCTTCCCGGGCCTGAACCAGCGCCTGGGCCAGCCGCACGCCGCTCTCCCACGCACGCTCGACCCCGACACCGGCAATGCCGTCGCCGATCAGGGCGACCCGGCTCTCGCGGTCGCTGACCCAGAAGCCGCCGACCGAGGTTTGCGGACGCGCATGGCGCCACAGGTGCGAGGCTTCGATCTCGACCGGCCACGGCAGGCCCAACAGGCCCATCAGTGCTGAAGCCGCGCGGTTGCTGGCCTCCATCTCCGAAGCTTCCAGGTAGGTTTCGGCGAATTCGTGGCTGCTGTGCACCGCCCACAGGCCGGGGCCGTCGGCCGTCTGGCGTACCGCCAGATTCAACAGATGGTCGTCGAACTTGATGACGTCCGCCGCGGGGCCACCCTCCCAGCGCATCAGGAACGACCAGATCGGACGATAGCGCACCTCGCCCAGGCGCTCACGCAACAGCGGCAGCGCATCGAGCATGGGAATGGCCTGCGGCGTGGGCACGCTGCAGATCACGCAGTCGTAGTCGCCGCGCACCTCGCCATTCTCGAGGATGATCGTTCGCGGCTGCAGGGTCGCCACGCGTGACTGGGTGTGCAGGTGGGCATCGCCGAGCAGTTTGCGAACCAGTTGCGACGGTTCGATGGTGGGACGGAAATGGTTTTGCAACTGCGCTTCCCCCCACGAGATGGTGGCGCGTCCCTGCCAGACGTTGCCGCGAACCGGTGCGGCCCAGCCCTGTCGCACCCAGTCGCGCAACTGGCTGCGGAAAGGCTCGCGCTTGGCAGAGATGAACGGGGTACCCAGCGTAGCCCAGCCCTGTTCCGTACGCCGGGTCGACAGGCGCCCGCCCGCGCCACGCGCCTTGTCGAACACGTCGACCTCCCAGCCCGCCGCGGCGAGCGTGCCTGCACAGCTTGCACCTGCAATCCCTGCCCCAACGATGCCTGCCCTGAGCCCTGTCGAAGGGCCTGCCCTCAGTTTTGTCATGCCTCTCCATCCTTGTATATGACCACGCGACGATCTCCCGTATCGCCGTGGGGGAGCGCACGGCGCATGGCGCGCGCGGCTTCCCGTTCCATATCGAACTGTATCAGCAAATTCTTAAATGCCGATTCAAAAACCCTGCCCAGACTGATGCCTGCGCGCTCAGGCCAATACCCTCTGCATGGCCACATGCGGAATGCCGGCTTCCTCGTATTCGGCACCTTCGGCGACAAACCCTGCGCGGGCATAGAATCCTGCGGCATGGGTTTGTGCACTGAGTCTGAGCACGGTCTGGCCGCGCGCCTGCGCGGCGCGCAGGATCCGATCCAGCAAGGCCCGGCCCACGCCGCGCCCGCGCCAGGCCGGCAGCACGGCCATGCGGCCGAGGTGTCCGTCGGGCAGCAGGCGGGCGCAACCGATGGGCGAGCCATCCCCGGCCAGGGCGAGCCAATGCGTCGAGACGGCATCGTATTCGTCCCATTCCAGCGCTTCCGGGACCCCCTGCTCGTCGATGAACACGGCGCGCCGTACGGCGCCAAGGCGTGCCGCATCGCGGGCCCAGTCGGTTTCTCCAATCGTGAAGGCCGTCATCGCTACGCCCCGATGCGGGCGAACCGCCGCGCGGCACGATGGCCGCGCGCCGCCTTCACGCCGACCAGCATCCACAGTCCGGCGACGAAATAACAACCGGTGATGAGCAGCGACTGGCGGTGGTCACCCTGTGTGATCCAGCTCGCAATCCCATAGGTCAGCGGGCCGACGATCGACGCCAGCTTGACCGCCAGGCCCCACAAGCCGAAGAACTCGGCCTCCTGTGCCGGGGGCGCCAGCAATCCCACCATGGCACGCCCGGCCGATTGCGAGGCCCCCATGCACAGCCCGGCCAGATTGGCCGCCACCCAGAACATGCGTTCGTCAGGCGCGGCCCAGGCCAGCAGCACCATCACGATCCAGCCGACCAGCGTGAACGCAATCAGGCGCACATGGCCGACCCGATCCTGCACATGGCCGAAGACGAAGGCGCCGACAGCCGCCGTGATGTTGACCACCAGCACCAGCAGGATGGTTTGTTGGGTGCTGAAGTGAAATGCTTGGTTGGCGTAGATTGCCGCCAGCGTGATGACAGCCTGGATGCCGGCCTGATACAGCACGGTGCAGACGAGAAAGCGCTTGAGGTCGGGCAGGTATTCGAGATGGCCGAGCGTGTGCCGCACCTGGGCCCAGGCGTTGCGCGCCGTTCGGTCGCGTTGTGGCACGGCACGCTCGCGCAACATCAATAGCGTCGGCAAACTCGCCAGCAGGAACAGCGCGGCGGTGATCAGCATGGAGACCGGAACGAATGCCGCGGCTTCCTGGCCATGCGCCTGCGCCCAGCTGATGTAGGCGAGGCTTGCGCCCAACGACACCAGCCCGCCCACGTAGCCGAGCGACCAACCCCAGCCGGATACCCGGCCCAGTGCACGCGGACGCGCGAGTTCGTTCAGGAAAGCGGCGATCAGGTTTTCGCCGGTGCCGAAGAAATAATTGGAGAGTACCAGTCCCACGATGGCCAGCGCCAGTGCGCCCGGCACGGCAAAATACAGCAGCGCGGTGAAGCCGACGCAGCCCAGCGTGGTCAGCCACAGCAGCATTTTCTTGTTGGCGTGGGCATCGGCATACGCGCCGATCAGCGGTGCCGTGAGCATCACCAACGCATAGGAAACCGATAGCGCGAGCGTCCAGACGAAAGTCGCCCATGGCGCGTTGCCGGCCACCGCCGCGACGAAATAGGCGCTGAACACGGCCGTAATGACGACCGTCGTGTAGCCCGAATTGGCGAAGTCGTACATCGCCCATGCCCAGATTTCGCGCCGGCGCACGCCGGGTTGCAGCAGGCCTGTCCTGAGCGGAGTCGAAGGGCCTGTCCTGAGCGGAGTCGAAGGGCCTGTCCTGAGCGGAGTCGAGGGGCTGCTCATCAGGCGACCTCCTCTTCGGCCTGCTGCTGCAATGCCCACATGTGGGCATATACGCCATTTTTCTCCAGCAGATCGGTATGCCGTCCGCGCTCGACGATGCGCCCGCCTTCCATCACCAGGATCTCGTCGGCCTCGACCACGGTGGAGAGGCGGTGCGCGATGATGAGGCTGGTGCGGCTGCGCGCGATTTCCAGCAGCTCGGCCTGGATGGCCTTTTCGGTCTTGGTGTCGAGCGCCGAGGTGGCCTCGTCGAGAATGAGGATGGCCGGATTCTTCAGCAGCGTGCGTGCGATTGCCACGCGCTGCTTCTCGCCGCCCGAGAGTTTCAGTCCGCGCTCGCCCACCACCGTGTCCCATCCCTGCGGCAGGGCTTCGATGAAATGCAGGATATGCGCGGCACGCGCGGCTTCGAGTACCTCGTCGCGGCGGGCGTCGGGTCGGCCGTAGGCGATGTTGTAGTAGATGCTGTCGTTGAACAGCACGGTGTCCTGCGGCACCACGCCGATGGCGGCGCGCAGGCTGTCCTGCGTGACCTGGCGGATGTCCTGGCCGTCGATGCGGATGCTGCCCGCGCCGACATCGTAGAAACGGAACAGCAATCGTGCGAGCGTCGACTTGCCGGCGCCGCTGGACCCCACCGCCGCCACGGTCCTGCCGGCGGGGATGGTGAAGCTGACATCATGCAGGATCGGTCGGTCGGCGTTGTAGGCAAAGCTCACATGCTCGAACCTCACCTCGCCTGCCACCACGTCGAGGTCGCGCGCATCGGGGGCATCCTCCACCTCGCGCGGCCGCTGTAGCAAGGCGAACATGCGCTCGACGTCGGTGATCGACTCCTTGATCTGGCGATACATCACGCCGAGAAAGCTCAGCGGCTGGAACATCTGCAGCAGGAAAGCATTGACCATCACCAGATCCCCCAGTGTCAGCGTACCGTGCACGACGCCGTTGGCGGCGCGCAGCACCATCAGCGTCACCCCGACTGCGATGGTCCCGGCCTGGGCGGCATTGAGCATGCCCAACGAGCGCTGCGACTTCAGCGCCATGTCTTCCCATTCGATCAGGCTTTTGTCGTAGCGTGCGGCCTCGTATTTTTCGTTGCCGAAGTATTTGACTGTCTCGTAGTTCAGCAGGCTGTCGATGGCGCGGCCGTAGGCCTCGGAATCGAGGGTGTTGGCGCGGCGCACGAACTGCGTGCGCCATTCGGTGATGGTCACGGTGAAGCCGATGTAGGCCGCCAGGGTGATGAGCGTCAGCACCCCGAACACCCAGTCGAGCTTGACGAACAGGATGCCCGCGACCAACAGAATTTCCAGCACCGTGGGCGTGATGCGGAACAGCAGATAGCCGACCAGGCTGGACAGCGCCTTGGAGCCGCGCTCGATGTCGCGGGTGATGCCGCCGGTCTGCCTTTCCAGATGAAAGCGCAGCGACAGCGCGTGCAGGTGCTGGAACACCGCCATGCTGATGCGTCGCATGGCGCGCTGCGTGACCTTGGCGAACACCACGTCGCGCAGGTCGGCAAAGGTGGTGCTGACGAAGCGCAACAGACCGTAGCTGACGATGAAGGCCAGCGGCAGCACCAGTTCGGGACGCGGCTTGTTCAGGGAGTCGATGATGTCCTTCAGCACCAGCGGCACCGCCACCGAGGCCAGTTTGGCGCCGACCAGCAGCGCCAGTGCCAGCAATACGCGGCCGCGAAATTCCCATAAATAGGGAAACAGGCGGCTGATCGAGCGCAGGCTGGGGTCGCCAGGCGGCGGCGGGGGCGAATGGGAATGAACGGCGGGATGCATCAGGTCGGGTAGAATTACGAATTCGGTTTTTCCTGATTTTACGTCCGATGCGATGCATTCCGGCAGCGGACAAAAACAACGGCATGAAGCTCTACGGTATTCCCAACTGCACGACGGTGAAAAAAGCACGCGCCTGGCTCGATGACCATGCGTGCGACGTCGTCTTCCACGATTTCAAGAAACAGGGCGTGGACGCGGCCTGGCTGCGCAAGGTCGTCGCGCAGGTCGGCTGGCAGGCACTGGTGAATACGCGCGGCACGACCTGGCGCCAACTCACCGATACGGAGAAGGCGGCGGTCATCGACGACGCCAGTGCGATCGCGCTGATGCAGGCCTACCCCAGCGTGATCAAGCGGCCGGTGCTGGAGCGAAACGGGAAATACCATCTCGGCTTTGCCGAAGAACAATATCAAGCCTTGTTCGGAGAATGAAACTGCATGGCCAATGAAACGCCCGAGAATGGAATCCTTGCCAACGAAACCTTGGCGCTTGCGATCGAACTGCTCAAACGCAAATCGCTGACGCCAGACGATGCCGGCTGCCACGACCTCATCGCCGCGCGTCTGCAGAAACTCGGCTTCCACATCGAGCGCCATTGTCACAACGGCGTCGACAATCTATGGGCACGCAAGGGCACGGCCGCACCGGTGGTCTGTTTTGCCGGCCATACCGACGTGGTGCCCACCGGCCCGCTCGAGCAATGGCTATCCGATCCCTTCGAGCCGACGGTGCGCGACGGCAAACTGTACGCGCGCGGCGCCGCCGACATGAAGACCTCCGACGCCGCATTCGTCACCGCCACCGAGCGTTTCATCGCCGCGCATCCCGGGCACAGCGGCTCGATCGCCTTCCTGCTCACCTCCGACGAGGAAGGACCGGCCACTGACGGCACGGTGAAGGTTGTCGAAGCCTTGAAGGCACGCGGCGAGACGCTCGACTACTGCATCGTCGGCGAACCCACCAGTGCCGCCGAGTTCGGGGATACCATCAAGAACGGGCGGCGCGGCTCGTTGTCCGGCACCCTGCGCGTCAAGGGCGTCCAAGGTCACATCGCCTACCCGCACCTGGCCAAGAATCCCATCCATCTCGCCGCACCGGCGATCGCCGAGCTCGCCGACACCATGTGGGACGAGGGCAATGCCTACTTTCCACCCACCACCTGGCAGATATCCAATATCCACGCCGGTACCGGCGCCACCAACGTCATCCCCGGCGTGGTCGAGATCCAGTTCAACTTCCGCTTCTCCACCGCCAGCACCGCCGAAGGCTTGATGGACGCGGTGAATGAAATCCTCGACAGTCATGGCCTCGATTACGAGATCGACTGGAGTCTGTCGGGCAGGCCCTTCCTCACCCCGCGCGGCCCCCTGTGCGATCGCCTGAGCGAAGCCATCCACGAGGTCACCGGCCTCACCCCCGAACTGTCTACCACCGGCGGCACCTCGGACGGACGCTTCATCGCCGACATCTGCCGCGAAGTCGTCGAGTTCGGCCCGCTCAACATGAGCATCCACAAGCTGAACGAACATGTCGCGGTGGAAAACATCGAGCAGCTGGCGGCGATCTACCAGAAGACGCTGGAAAAACTGCTGGCTTGACCCTGACCAGAACCCGCGCGATGAAACACTTCGAAGACACCGAATCCCTGATCACCGTGCGCGACTGGCTACGCTTCGCCGTGTCGCGCTTCAACGAGGCCGAATTGTTTTTCGGCCATGGCACCGACAATGCCTTCGACGAGGCGGCCTATCTGATCCTGCATACCCTGCACCTGCCGCTCGACCGGCTCGAACCCTTCCTCGATGCCAGCCTGACGCACGGCGAGTCCGAACAGGTGCAGGCGGTGATCGAGCGCCGGGTGCGCGAACGCCTGCCTGCCGCTTACCTTACGCACGAGGCCTGGCTGGGCGCGCACCGTTTCTATGTCGACGAGCGCGTGATCGTGCCCCGTTCCTTCATCGCCGAGTTGCTGCACGAACAGCTGGCGCCGTGGGTGGACAATCCGGACGAGGTGACGCGCGCACTTGACCTCTGCACCGGCTCTGGCTGTCTCGCCGTGCTCGCGGCGCTGGCCTTTCCGAATGCCGAGGTCGACGCGGCCGATCTGTCGAAGGATGCGCTTGACGTCGCCGCAAAGAACGTCAGCGATTACGGTCTCGCGGACCGTATCGAGCTGATCGAGTCGGATCTGTTTGCGGCGCTGGACGGCCGGACCTATGACGTCATCGTCAGCAACCCGCCCTATGTGAACGCCGAATCGATTGCCGCGCTGCCGCCGGAATACCAGGCGGAACCCGCGCTGGCGCTGGGCTCGGGCGAGGACGGCCTGGATGCCACCCGGAAGATTCTGGCCGGCGCCCACGCCCACCTCAATCCCGGCGGCCTGCTGGTGGTCGAAATCGGCCACAACCGCGAGGCGCTCGAAGCCGCCTATCCTGCCCTGCCCTTCACCTGGCTCGACACCGAGAGCGGTGACCAGTACGTGTTCATGCTGCGGCGCGAGGATCTCGCCGGCCGGTAATCAGGCCGATCCTGACGCGCGCTACCGGTCCAGCAGCGTGACCAGCTGGTCCGCCGCCTGCGGCCGGCTCATCAGATAGCCCTGACCGAATTCGCAACCGTTCTCGCGCAGGAAGTCATACTGCTGCGAGGTTTCGATGCCTTCGGCGATCACCTCCAGCCCGAGTCCTTTCGCCAAGGCCAGAATGGTCGTGACGATCTGGGTATCGCCCGCCTGGTCCGGGATTCGGCGGACGAACGACTGGTCGATCTTGAGCGCGTGAAACGGCAGCTGCTTGAGGTAGCTCAGACTGGAATAGCCGGTGCCGAAGTCGTCGAGCGAGAGACGCACGCCCATGCTGCGCAGTTTGTCGAGACTGCTGCGAACCTCGTCGTTCATGATCAGCATCACGTTCTCGGTAATCTCGAGTTCGAGGCACTCCGCAGCCAGGCCGGTACGCGCAAGTGCCTGGGCAACCGATTTCACCAGGCGCCCCCCTTCGAACTGCCGGGTCGAAACGTTCACGGCCAGCGTCAATTCGGCAGCCCTGCCCTGCTTCTGCCAGGCGTGCAGTTGAGCGCAGCCGGCCTCCAGCACCCATTCGCCGAGCTGGACGATCAGGCCGGTGTCTTCGGCGGCTGAAATGAATGCGCCGGGCGGCACCAGTCCCTGGTCCGGATCGTTCCAGCGCAGCAGCGCCTCGAGCCCGACGATGCGCCCGCTTTCCAGTTCCACGATCGGCTGGTAATGCAACAGGAATTCGTCGCGTTCCAGCGCCTGGCGCAGGCGGGTGTCGAGCGTCAGCCGCTCCACCACGCGCGCGGTCTGCTGCGCGTGATAGAACAGGAAGCGATTGCCGCCTTGTTCCTTCGCCTGATACATGGCCGTGTCGGCATGCTTGAGCAGCGTTTCCACCGACGATGCGTCGTCGGGATACAGTGCAATGCCGATACTGGCGCTGCTGTATATCTGGGTGGCGCCGATATCGATCGGCATGGCAAGACTGTTCAGCAGGCGGGTGGCGACCAGTTCGGCATCCGCCTGCACGTCGATATCGGATACGATCGCCACGAATTCATCGCCACCGAAACGGCTCAGATGATCGTGCGCGCGCAACACCGATTGCAGGCGCTGGGCGACCTGCTGCAGCAAGAGGTCACCTGCCCCATGACCGAGCCCGTCATTGATGTTCTTCAACCGGTCGAGGTCGATGAACAACAGGGCCAGTCGCGCTTCGCTGCCTTGGAGGGCGGACAGCATTCTTTCGAGTGCGGTGCGGAAACCTTCGCGGTTCGGCAGCTGCGTCAGCCCGTCGAAATAAGCCAGCTGGTTCAGGTGTTGCTGGGCCGTTTCACGCTGCTGGATTTCAGTCTGCAGCAGATCGGCACGGCGCTGCAGCTCGCCCGTCTGCCGCTTGACCTGATAGCGCAGCAAGCCGACGATCGCCAACGCCAGGACGAACAAGCCTGCGATCGCAGCAACGGCCCACGACAGCCAGCTGGGATAGCGCGTTTCAGGCGCGGCTTCGAGCCAACGCCGTAGCGACGCGTAATAGGCCGACCCGGGATCAGCCTTGAGCGCAGCCAGGTCCCGATCCAATGCATGCAGGAGGGCGGGATCAGCATGCTTCGGGGCGGCGTAATGGACGAAAATGGGATTGAATACGATGCCGGTCGCGACCATGTCGTTGGGGTGGACATGCAGCGCCGCGAACACCCGGTTCACCGCGCCTGCATCAGCCCGGCGTTCGATGATCGCCCGCAACACATCCGCATAGGTATCCACGTAGACCGGCGTAAATCCCGCGTCGAACTGCTTCGCCAAATCGATCAGTGCCTGGCTGTGCGTGCTGCCCCGCATGAGCGCGACCCGCTTGCCCTTGAGATCGGGCAGCGACTCGATGCGGGACCGGATATGGCGGAACACCATGCCCCAGTTTCCGATGAGGCTCTGCTGGCTGAATTGGAAGCGCTTCGCACGTTCCTCGCTATAGGCAATTCCCACAAGCAGATCGATCTCGCCCTTGTCGAGGCGGGAAAGGAGATTGTCGAAGGAATCGGGAACGTAGGTGATCCGCCAGCCTTCCCGATCCGCCACCGCACGGATGACGTCGATCGCGATACCCTGGGGCGGCACACCGGGCGTTGCCGTGACGATGGGAGGATTGTCGGCCACGCCGACCCGGACAGGAATCCCGCCTTGCACGGCCATTGCCGGCGAGCCCGACAACAACCAGAACAGACAGGCCTGCAGAAGAATACGGAAAACCACGCAAATAAATCCCTGTAGATCAAACCACGCCAGGTGCCCTGGCTGTTGCGGAGGTAGCCTAACCTAATATCCAGCCCGGTACTAAGCGCGAACCGGCTAGCGAGACGCGGTGGCCAAGTCGGCAGCAATGTGTCGGGCAAGTTGTCGTGCGGCTGCCTGGATGTCGTCGCCGGCCTCGCCGCCGGGGCAGGCAAGCGCGATTTCGATGCCATACAGATCGAGCCGGGGCGGCAGGATACCGAACGCGCGCGCCAGCGACAGCGCGTCGAGCACGCCGAGCCCGTGGCTGGATAGACCCTGCGTGTAGCCCGGCCACGCATCCTGGTCGAAACGTTTGATGCGGCCAGGCCGATCGCCGCTTTGCATGGCGTCGACCAGGATGACCCAATCCGCCTGTTCCAGCAGGCCGATCAGGCTGGCGCCGGGCCTGTCCAGCTTGTCGATGGCAAGTTCATGCTCGCTCTGGACACCGCAATCCGCCAAGGCATCCACGGTCAGCCAGCCGGCCTGGTCGTCGCCCGACGGCGAACCGATGCCGAGGATGCGGACCTTGCTCATATGCGCGCGACATTCATCCGCAAAAAATGGGTGGCGCAGGAAATGCAGGGATCGTAGTTGCGGATGACTTTTTCGCAATGCAGCCGCAGCGCGTCGTCCGGATGGTCGAGCCCGAAATTGAGCAATGACAGCCGCAGATCCTCTTCGATGCGCCCCTGGTTCTGGCTGGTCGGTGGCACGATGCGCGCGTTGACGACGCGGCCTTCGGCGTCCATCTCGTAGCGATGCCACAGCAGTCCCCGCGGCGCCTCGGTGCAGCCGGTCGTCACGCCGGCGCGCGGCGTGGCGGGCACCCAGGGCGAGTCCGGCACGCGATAGCCGTCGAGCAGACGTAGCGCTTCATGGAGTGCGAGCCAGATTTCCACCGCACGCGCCAGCAGACTGTGAAACAGGTTGCGGCTGGGCAGCACGAAGCCGATATCGGCAAGCAGCGCCCTGATCGCGCCGGGCAGATGCGCGTGGTTGAGGTTGAGGCGCGCCAGCGGCCCGACCAGATACGGCTGCCCGTGATAGGTGCTGAACAGTGCGGTGGAATGCGGTTCGTGACGCTCGGCGAAATGCGCGTCGAAGGCCTCCGCCCCGATACGCAAGCCATCGCTGGTCACGATCTCGCCACGCTCGATGGCGTAATCGGCCGGGTGCTGCGTCGCCACCGACACGAAAGCCTGGTCATCCTGCGGCACCGGAATGGCCGCAGCCCAGCGAATCAGCGCTTCGGCCTCGGGCAGGGCGGCGCGCAGCTTCTCCCGCATGTCGCGGATGTGCGCCAACGAGGGCGCACCATGGAAGCCGCCGACACGGACACCGACCGGATGCACCGAGCGGGCGCCGAACAGGTCCATCAGCTCGTTGCCCAGACCCTGGATCCGCAACCCGCGACGCACCTCGTCCGGCGCGATGCGCGCCAGTTCGATGGCGCTGCTGCAGCCGAAGAAATCCGGCGCCGCCAGCAGATGGATGTGCAGGCTGTGGCTCTGGATCCATTCGCCGCAGTAGAACACCCGGCGCATGGCCTGTGCCCACGGGCTTAACTCGACATTGAAGAGTCTTTCCAGCGCCTGCGCCGCGGTCACCTGGTATGCCACCGGACAGATGCCGCAGATGCGCGCCACCATGTCGGGGATTTCGGAGTAGTGGCGACCTTCGAGGAATTTCTCGAAGAAGCGCGGCGGCTCGAAAATACGCAGGCGAAGTTCGGCGATGTCACCCTGCTCGATGCGTAAATCGAGCGCGCCCTCGCCTTCCACCCGGGCAAGCACCGGAACGTGGATCGCCACGCTGCGCCGTTCAGTCATGCGCGCCCATCCTCAGTTTGTCGGCGGCTGCGAGAAACACCGGCGCCTGGCTGTTGATCGACTGAAAACGCCGCACGATGGCCTCGGGCGTCAGCCCCAGATGGCCGAACTGCATGGCCAGCGCATCGGTGTTGGCATTTTCTGCCGGGCCATAGCAACCATAACAGTCGCGGCCGAGACTGGGGCACAGCGCGCCGCAGCCCGCCCGCGTCACCGGCCCCATGCAGGCGATGCCGTGGCTCACCATCACGCAAGGGTAGCCCTGGCGCTTGCATTCGGTACACACCTTGTCGACGTTCTCGCGCGGCGCGACGCCGAGCAGGAGGGCATTGACCACCGCCAGCATCTGCGGTCCGCTGACCGGGCAGCCCCATAACTCGAAATCCACTTTCACATGGCTGGAAATCGGCGTCGAGCGTTCCAGGCTGGCGATCGCCTCGGGATGGCTGTAGATCTGCGCCACCCATTCCGCGCCCTTGGCCTGGTTGCGCAAACCCTGGATGCCGCCCGAGGTGGCACAGGCACCAATGGCGATCAGCAGACCGCTATGGGCACGGATGCGCTGTATGCGTTCGAGATCTTCAGGCGTCGACACGCTGCCCTCGACGAACGCCACATCCACACCGGTATCCGGATCGAGCGGCCCCGCTTCGGCAAAGTGCACCAGATCGATCCGCTCGGCGAGCGTCAGCAGCGCCTCGCCGAGATTGAGGAAAGACAACTGGCAGCCGTCGCAGGAACTGAACTTGTGCACGGCCACGCGCGGTTTGCTCGAGTGAGCGGTCTGCAGGCTCATCAGAACCCCTTGTGTGCGAGCAGGGCCTTGACCTCGCCCCAGTTGAAAACCGGGCCGTCGCGGCAAACGAACGCCCCTCCGAACTGGCAGTGGCCGCAGCGGCCGACCGCGCACTGCATGTTGCGTTCCATGCTGAGATACAGGCGCGACTCGGGCAGGCCGCGTGCCAGCAGGCTGTCGGCCGCCGCGCGCATCATGCCTTCCGGCCCGCACATCATGGCCACGGCACACTCCGGATCGAAGTTGGCCAGATTGAACAATTCCGTCACCCGCCCGACATGCCAGGGCCACAACGCGGCCCCCTCGCTGGCCGCCACCAACACCTGGGTATCCGGCAATTTCGCCCAGCGGTCGTATTGTTCGCGCCAGATCAGGTCTTCGGCATGCTTCACGCCCTGGATGATGACGAGCTTGCCGAAGCGTTCGCGCCGCCGCAGCACGTAATGAATCACCGACACGACCGGTGCGCAGCCGAGGCCGCCTGTCACGAGCACGACATCGCATCCGCCGACTTCCTGCAACGGCCAGCCGCGTCCGAACGGTCCGCGCAGTCCCACCCGATCGCCCGGTTTGAGTGCGGCCAACCCCCGGGTGACGCGTCCCAGTGCACGGATGGTATGGCCGACGAGATCGCGCTCTTCCGGATCCGACATGATGGAAATCGGGACTTCGCCGACGCCGTAGAGATACAGCATGTTGAACTGGCCGGGCGCAAAACGGTAGGCCGCCTGCGCGGCTGCATCATCGAGCCGCAACTGCAGCGTGAAGATGGTCGGCGACTCCTGGATGCGCGCCAGGACGGTGGCGGCATGCGGAGGGCCGGCATCGAGACGGTTCGACATGTTCATGGCTGCCTCTCGGTGAGGGCGGCGACTTCCTCGGTCAGGTCGATGCCGACCGGACACCAGGCGATGCAGCGGCCGCAGCCGACACAGCCGCTGCGGCCGAACTGGTCATGCCAGGTGGCCAGCTTGTGGGTCAGCCACTGGCGATAGCGGCCACGGATGTCGGCCCGTACGTTGAAACCGTGTAAATGGCCGTGCGCCTCGACGAAGCAGGAATCCCACATTCGCGCATGCTCGCTGGCCGCGCCGTCGAGCGCCGGGGTGTCGGCCTCGGCATGACAGAAACAGGTGGGACACACCGCCGTGCAATTGCCGCAGGCAAGGCAACGCGCCGCCACCTCGTCCCAGCGCGGATGTTCCAGCCGGCTCATCAGGCTGTCGCGCAGATGACGGCTCGGCAGGCCGCGGGTCTGGACGGCGGCGGCGGATACGCCCTGCTGGCGGGCCGCCTCGATCTGTTGCGGGGTGGCCAATGCCAGGTTCAGATCATCCAGCACCGCTTGTCCCTGCCCGCTGCCCGCCACGACGACAAAACCATCCGCCAATTCTGCCAACGCAAGATCGTAGCCGGCGGTCGGGGTGGGGCCATCGCCGGTCGACACGCAAAAACACGTCGACGCCGGCTCGGCACATTGCACGGCGACCAGGAACAAGTTGTCGCGTCGCTGCGCATAATGCGCGTCGCGCCGGTCTTCGCGCAGGAAATGCGCATCCTGCAAGGCCAACGCCGCCAGGTCGCAAGCGCGCACGCCGATGATGGCTTGCCGGAGAAGCGGCGGGTGGTCGGCCGTAAACTGCAGCTTGCCCGCCTCGTCGCGTTCGACGCGCCACAGCGATTCCTTCGGTGCGAAGGTGTGCGGTTTGATGGCCTGGGGGCCGTTGGCCCAGGCGAAATAGCGGTTGAGAGGATCGGACGTGAGCCGATAGCGGCCGGGCGTTTGCTCGGCCTGTATCCCGCGCGGCAAGTCATCCGGCGGTTCGAGTTCGCGCATGACGATGGCACCCTCCTCCACCGTGGGTCCCAGGCATTGATAACCCCGCTCCCTGAGCCGGGCCAGCAGGGAAGGCAACTGCGCAAGCGGCAGAAATCCAGCACGGTCGGATTGGGAAGAAAGCATGGGCCGGACGCCTCCGCTTGGTTTTTTACATTGGTTTTTTACAGTGTATGCATAAAATCGCAGGCAGAACAAATAGTGTATGCCACTGCGACAGCGTCACGAGCCGGAAAGGCCGTCATGCAGCGTTCGTTATAATGCGCCATTTACGCAGTAATGAATGAAGGAGTGAGTCATGCAGCAACAACTCGATGTATTCGTTTCGTCCCTGACGTCTTTCTGGACGCAACTGGCTGCGTTTGTCCCGCAGTTGTTGGCAGCCCTGCTGCTTCTATTCATCGGCTGGCTGTTTGCGAATCTGGTTCGAACCGGCGTCACCAAGCTGCTCGATGTATTGCATTTCGATAGCCTGGCCGAGAAAACCGGCATAGAAGCCTTCCTCAAGCAAGGCAATCTCGAACTGAGCCTGTCACGCCTGCTGGCCAAGCTGGCCTACTGGGTTGTCATTTTCATCGTCGTCGTGACCGTGGCCAACAGTCTCGGCCTGCATATCGTGGCCGATCTGTTCAACAAGATCGTGCTTTACATCCCCAATATCATCGTCGCCATCCTGGTCCTGGTGTTCGGCGTACTGGTGGCGCGTTTCATCAACCGCATGGTGTTCGCCTACCTCAACAACATCGGCGTGCAGGGCGCGCTCACCATCAGCACGCTGTCGGAATATGCGGTCATTATCTTCGTGGTGTTCGTGGCGCTCGAACAGCTCCAGATCGGCACCAGCCTCCTCACTGCGGCGTTCCAGATCGGCTTCGGCGCGGTCGGGCTGGCGTTTGCGCTGGCGTTCGGCCTGGGCGGCCGCGAATGGGCCGCAGGCGTGATCAAGAAAATGACCGAGAAGTAAGACGAGGCCAGGCGGGCCATGCCCGCCTGGCTACAGGATTCAGCGAATCCGCGGCTTGCGGGTGTGCTTGTCGGGCACCCCGCGCGTCTGCCGCCGCGGGCTGGGGGCCATTCCGGCCCATTCCATCACCCGCGCAACCAGATCGTCGTCGAGTTCCATCTTCTGCCCGCGCCGCAACTGCGGCGGCAGCGCGATCGGGCCGAAACGGATGCGCGTGAGGCGCGACACCGTCAGGCCGAAATGCTCGAATAGCCGCCGCACCTCGCGCTTGCGGCCTTCCTTGATCACCACGCGATACCATTTGTTGGCGCCCTCGCCGCCGGCGGCGAAGCAGCTTTGCAGCTGCGCCGGGCCGTCGTCGAGCTCCACCCCGGCGAGCAGCTGCGCGATCATGTCCTCGGTCAGTTCACCCAGCACCCGCACCGCGTATTCGCGCTCGACTTCGAAGCGCGGGTGCATCAACTGGTTGGCGAGTTCGCCCGAGGTGGTGAAGACCATCAGGCCGTCGGTGTTGTAGTCCAGCCGGCCGATGGAAATCCACTTGGCGCCGCGCAACTTGGGCAGCGCATCAAATACCGTGGCGCGGCCCTTGGGATCGTCGCGGGTGACGATCTCGCCTTCCGACTTGTGATAGATCAGGATGCGGGTGCGCTTTTCATCAAAGCGCAGGTAGACGCGACGGCCGCTGACCTTGACGATGTCGCGCGGCCCGACCTTACTGCCGATGGTGGCGGTCTCGCCGTTGACCTGCACGCGGCCCTCGGCGATCCATTCCTCCATCTCGCGGCGCGAGCCGAGGCCGGCCGAGGCCAGCGCCTTCTGCAGGCGCTCGCTCGGGGCTTCGGGTGCAATCGCCTGCTGCAGGCGGCTCGCCGCGCGCCCCATGGGGGCGGTGGGCGAACGGCGGATGGGGGATGCGGGGCGGGCCATATTCAGGAAATCTCGGTAACTGCGCTATCCGACGCCGTGCTGGCGCGGGCGGTTTCGATCACCGCGCCAAACGTCGGGGGGACGTCATTGTCCGCCAATTCCTCGCGCAATTCAGGAATTAATGCGGTTTCGTCCGGGGTGACCAGATTGCCGAGCTCTTCCAGCGGCGGCAATTCGGACAGCGTGCGCAGCCCGAGATCGCTGAGGAAATGGCCGGTGGTGCCGAACAGCGCCGGGCGTCCCGGCACGTCGCGATGGCCGATCGCCTCGATCCAGCCGCGCTCCTCCAGCGTCTTGATGATGTTGGGATTGACCGACACGCCGCGGATGTCCTCGATGTCGCCGCGCGTCACCGGCTGGCGGTAGGCGATGATGGCGAGCGTTTCCAGCACCGCGCGCGAGTAGCGCGGCGGCTTCTCGTTCTTCAGCCGCGACAGCCAGGGCTGCATTTCGGCACGCGTCTGGAAGCGCCAGCCGTCCGCAACCTGGATCAGCTCGACGCCGCGGCCGTGCCACTGCGCGCGCAGTTCGTCGAGCGCGCGGCGCAGCACATCGTTGGACAGGCCTGGATTCGATTCTTCCTGTTCGAACATGCGCCTGAGCTCGGCCAACGTCAGCGGCTCGACCGCCGCCAGCAGTGCCGCTTCCAGCACGACCTTCAGATCATCGGGATTGTCACTCGGTTGCAGATTCATGGAGCTTTACGTAGATGGGGGCGAAGGGCTCGGCCTGCGTCACGTCGAGCAGGGTTTCCTTGGTCAGTTCCAGCACCGCGAGGAAGGTGACCACGAGTTCATGCACGGTCGAGGCTTCCGGGAACAGGTCCTTGAATTCCATGAATTCGCCCGGCGTCAGGCGCTTCAGGATGCGGCTCATGTGCTCGCGGATCGACAGCTCCTGACGGCCGATGCGGTGATGGGTGCGGTTCTTCGCGCGCGACAGGATGGCCAGCCAGGCGGCGGCGAGTTCTTCCGGGTGCAGGCTGGGCAGGCGCTTGGCCGCCGCCGGCAGGAACACGCTGACGGTGTCGAAATCGCGCCCGGCCTGCGGCAAGGCATCGAGATGCTGTCCGGCGAGCTTCATCTGCTCGTATTCCAGCAGGCGGCGCACCAGCTCGGCACGCGGGTCCTCGCCCTCGCCCGCCTCCTCGGCCTGCTCGCGGCGCGGCAGCAGCATGCGCGACTTGATGTCGATCAGCATCGCCGCCATCAGCAGGTATTCGGCCGCCAGTTCCAGCCGTGTCGCGCGCGCCGCCTCGACGTAGGCCATGTACTGCTTCGTCAGCGCCGCCATCGGAATGTCGAGGACATCCAGGTTCTGCTTGCGGATCAGGTACAAGAGCAGGTCGAGCGGGCCCTCGAAGGCGTCGAGGAACACCTCGAGCGCGTCGGGCGGAATGTAGAGATCCTGCGGCAGTTCTGTGAGCGGCTCGCCCCGTACCTTGATGACGGGTGCGGCGGGGGCGGCTTCGGGGGCGAGATCGAGGAGCGCGGCGTCGGTCATGGACGGCATTTTACCCGACTCCCCCGCCATCTCTCGGGAATTCGCCATCGCAATCCCGGTGTGGCGCCTCTTTCCGTCCGACGCTTGCATTTTACCGAACGGTCAACTAGCATCCGGTTCATGAACGCTGCCACCGATACCCGCTCCCGCATCATCGCCGCCGCCAAGCCGCGCTTCCACTCGCGCAGCTACGCCAATGTGGGCATCCAGGAAATCTGCGAGAGCGCCGGCGTGCAGAAGGGCAGCTTCTACCACTTCTTTCCGTCCAAGCGCGACCTGGTCATGGCCGTGATCGATGAGTTCGCCGACGAATGGGCCCACGGCTTCGTCGCCGAGGCCTTCGACCCCGCCCTGCCGCCGATGGAGCGCATCGACTACCTGGTCGACGCCGCCTACTTCTGGCAGAAGTCGATCAAGCAGGTGCACGGCCGCATGCTCGGCTGCATCTTCGGCAACCTCACGCTCGAGGTCAGCACCCAGGACGACATCCTGCGCGCCAAGCTGCTTGCGATCTTCTCGCGCGCCAAGTCGCGCTTCAAGGAGACGCTGGAGGAAGCCGTCGCCGCCGGCACCATTGCGCCCCTCGACGCCGACCTGACCGCCGAAGCCATGCTCGCCTATCTCGAGGGCGTGATCCTGCTCGCCAAGTCGCAGAACGATCCCGAGGTCATCTACCGCCTCGGCCCCGCCATCAAGACGCTGCGCGTCGAAAAAGCCGCCTGATCGCCATGATCGCCGGCCGGTTTTTTTTCGCCCACGAGTTAACCGACCGGTCTAGCGGCAGCTGGCGGCTCAACTTCACAGCCGGGGAAACGCTGATTCCACTCGTGGTTCGACAAGCTCACCACGAACGGAATCAACGATTTGCCGTTCGTCCTGAGCTTGTCGAAGGACTTGCCAGCGTTTTCCTTGTAATGCACTGCCCGCGCCTTTCCCGCCTTTCCGCCCGGCAATTTTTTTGCCGATCATCTTGACCGAACGGTCATCTACTATAGGAGGTTTCACCATGAGCACGACCGCAACCCAGACCCTGGACGCCCGCGGCATGAATTGCCCGCTGCCCATCCTGCGCACCAAGAAGGCCCTGAACGAACTCGGCAAGGGCGAGACCCTCGCCATCGTGGCCACCGACCCCGGCTCGCTCAAGGACATGCAGGCCTTCTGCAAGCAGACCGGCAACGAACTGGTCTCGTCGAGCGAGAACCAGGGCGAGTTCGCCTTCCTGATTCGCAAGAGCTAAGGAGACGACCATGGGCGCACCTGAAAAACTCCTCGCCGAACATCTGACTCCAGCGCTGCTCGACCAGTGGTTCGACCAGCGCTTCGAGGCCAAAATGGCAGAGCGCGAAGCCGCGCACGTGCCGTCGCTGGCTATCATAGCCACCAAGGGCACGATGGACTGGGCCTACCCGCCCTTCATCCTCGCCTCCACCGCCGGCGCGCTGGGCTGGGACGTGTCGGTGTTCTTCACCTTCTACGGCCTCGAACTGCTGAAAAAGGACCTGCACCTGGAAATCAGCCCGCTCGGCAACCCGAGCATGCCGATGAAGATGCCGTTCGGCCCGCAATGGCTCAAGGACATCAACTGGAAGGTGCCGAATGTCGTCATGGCCGGCATACCGGGATTCGAGAAAGTGGCAACCGGGCTGATGGAACAGACCGTGAAGAACAAGGGCGTCGCCAGCATCGACGAGCTGCGTAGCGCCTGCCTCGAGGCCGACGCCAAGCTCTATGCCTGCCAGATGACGGTCGACCTGTTCGGCTATTCGCAGGACGAATTCATCCCCGAGATCGCGGGCTGGATCGGCGCGGCGAGTTTCCTGCCGCAGGCGCAGAAGTCGGATGTGTGTTTGTTCATCTGAGCCGAGACTTGCCCCGGTCGCGCCTGAAGCATCGGCACGGCTTGGGCAATTGTGCAGTAACAAGCGGGTTGTTTTGCACGACCTGCCCCACAGATGGTTCCGAAAGCCACGAAGTGGCGCCAAAGAACAATCGAGGTCGCCCCCTTAGCGTCAAGCCGAACGACATCTGGACCGGCTACGAGGAAACTAACCTGCCCCATTAATAGACTACATCGGATGCAGCAACGGACGAGCTGGGAACACAGCGCGGGGTTGGCTGCGTTTAATGGACCCGACGACTTCCTACAGTGGCAACCAGACGGGCTATTCCAACCATTTGTCACTCTTCTTAAGGAGGCAATGCCATGAAACTCTATTACAGCCCGGGAGCCTGCTCCCTTTCCCCACACATCGTGGCGATCGAGGCTGGCGTACTCATGGAACTTGTACGCGTCGATCTTGGGACAGGCCAAACGGAATCAGGCGAGGACTACCGCAAGATCAACCCGGACGGCTATGTGCCCGCGCTGGTGCTTGCGGATGGCGATGTGCTCACCGAAGGTCCGGCCATCGTGCAGTATCTGGCGGACCAGGCGGTAGACAAGGAACTCGCGCCGGTGTACGGAAGCCGGGCGCGTTACCGTCTCATGCAGTGGCTGAACTTCATCTCCACCGAACTGCACAAGACCTATTCGCCACTGTTCGACCCGCGTGTCCCGCCTGACTGCAAGGCCCAGTTCACCGAGCGGCTGGCCGAGCGTTTCGCCCACGTCGCGGCGGTACTCGAGACGCAGCCCTATCTCATGGGCGAGCGCTTCAGCGTGGCGGACGCCTACCTTTTCACGGTGAGTTCGTGGGTGCCTCATGTCGGCTTAGATCTTTCGCCCTGGCCCGCTCTGACCGCCTATCAGGGCCGCGTGGCGGCGCGTCCGGCGGTGCGGCAGGCACTGGCCGAGGAAGGCCTGCTCAAGTAGATGGGACGGCCATCGGCTTCAGGAATCGAAGCGGATATCCATCGAGGGCCCGACGCCCCGTTGGCGATATCACCGCATAGCCTACCTTGACGGGTAACGCACTTAATTCGCCCTAGCGGCTACCGGTAAAATTGGTTGCTAACATGCGTGACATGAAGATATCCGCCCTCTGTTCATTCCCAGCCCTTTTGCTTGCCGTTGCGACGGCGATGGCGGGCACCGTGCAAGCCACCAACCCGAGCAACGGCTTGTCCAACTGGCAGTCCGAGGACACGCCGTTCAGCGTTCAGCTTCTTCAGCTCATGCCGGACAACGTACGTGCCGTGTATTCCAATAAGGGTTTCCCCCACGCCCTGGTGGAGGAAATGGCTGGGTACTGCATTTTCGGCTCCGTCATACGCAATCTGGCCAACGAACCCATCAGCTACGACGTGGCTGACTGGCGCGCGATCACCGCCGATGGCGTGCGGCACCCGCTGCGGACGAAGACCGAGTGGCTGAAGATATGGCAGAGCCAGGGCGTGGATTTCGGCTGGTCCATCCTCCCCGCGGCCCAGACGCTCGAAGTCGGTGACTGGGGCCAGGGCTTCTCCACGGTCAAGCTCCCCCACGGCACGCGTTTCGACCTCGATTATTCCTGGAGGCAACATGGCAAAACATTCCACGCTGTTCTCGAAGGGCTCCAGTGCGCTCCCGAAGAACTCCCCGTCTCGCCTCGAAAACCCTGAACGGCGTAATGCCCTGATCACCCTGGGCGGGCTCGGCCTTGGCCTGCTGGCCACGGGCACGGCGCGTGCCGATCTGCCGGAACCGCCGCTCACCCACATACTGGCCCCGGTCAAACCGGCCAGACCGGCACCGGATTTCAGCCTGGCGGACACGGAGGGCAAGATCCACAAGCTGTCCGACTATCCCGGCAAGGTGGTCCTGCTCAACTTCTGGGCGACCTGGTGCCCGCCCTGCAGGCGTGAATTGCCGTCCATGGAAAAGCTGTATCAGGCGCTGAAGGGCAAGCCATTTCAAGTCCTGGCCTGCGACCAGCAGGAAGACGCCGATACCTTGTTCGCCTTCACCGGCCAGTTGGATCCGGCGCCTACCTTTCCCGTGCTCCTGGACAGCAACAGCGCCGTATCCAAGGCATACGGCGTTCCCGGCCTACCCACCACGTTCCTCATCGACAAGACCGGGCAGATCGCCTATCGGGCCGTAGGCGGGCGTGAATTTGACCACCCGGCGATCCATGCGCTGATAGAAAAGTTGATGGCCGCGTAGCGCGGAGGATAAGCCCTGGGGCATAGGGGCTAACCTCATACGACCTTACTGATTCGCAAGGACCGCTCAAAGAATCCTAGCGGATGCGCTTGCCTTGCTGGCGTAAGAGTGCATTTCGGTCGATAAGTGGACCCCTCCTCCTCACATACTGAAAGTCAACTCCTGCCTGGCTGTTTAGCATTGTTCCAGTGCCCCTGAGTGCCTGAGAAAAATCTCGCTTACCCGAACACCACCTCCGCCACATCCTGATACCGCTTGGCGAAATGCACCGTCATCCCGGCGCGGATGTGGTCGGGCAGCTTGTCGAAGTCGCGTCGGTTGGCATCGGGCAGGATGAGTTCGTGCAGGCCGATGCGGCGCGCGGCGATGACTTTCTCGCGGATGCCGCCGACCGGCAGGACCTGGCCGGTGAGCGTGAGTTCGCCGGTCATGGCGAGCGGTCGCGGAATCTTTTTGTTCTTCGCCAGCGACAAGAGTGCGGTGGCCATGGTGACGCCGGCGCTGGGGCCGTCCTTGGGCGTGGCGCCTTCCGGAACATGGAGATGCACGAAGCTCTTGTCGAAGAAGGCCGAGTCGGCTCCGTAGGCCTTGAGGTGCGAGGCGACGTAGCTGTAGGCAATCTCGGCCGATTCCTTCATTACCTCGCCGAGCTTGCCGGTGAGCTTGAAGCCACGATTCAGCGTGTGAATGCGCGACGCCTCGACCGGCAGTGTCGCGCCGCCCATTGCGGTCCAGGCGAGGCCTGTCACGACGCCGACGCCGGTGATGGGCTTTTCCTTGGTGAAGACGGGCTTGTCGAGGTAGGCCTCGACTTCCTTCGTGCCGATCTTGATCGGCGTGGCGCCGCCGCCGAGGATTTTCACCACGGCCTTGCGCGCCACCCGCCCCAGCTGCTTTTCCAGGTTGCGCACGCCGGCCTCGCGGGCGTAGCCCTCGATCACGTGGCGGATCGCGCCTTCGCTGATCGTGAGCTGGTTCTTCTTGAGGCCCGCTCGTTCGAGTACGCGCGGCCACAGGTGGTGCTTCGCGATCGCGAGCTTTTCCTCGGTGATGTAGCCCGAGAGGCGGATGACCTCCATGCGGTCGAGCAGCGCCGACGGGATGGTGAAGTCGTTGGCGGTGCAGATGAACAGCGCCTTGGACAGATCGAAGCGCACGTCGAGGTAGTGATCGAGAAAGTCGGCGTTCTGCTCGGGGTCGAGCACTTCGAGCAAGGCGCTCGCCGGGTCGCCCTGGTAGCTGGCGCCGATCTTGTCGATTTCATCCAGCATGATGACCGGGTTGGCCGAGCCGACTTCCTTCAAGGCCTGTACGAACTTGCCCGGCATGGCGCCGATGTAGGTGCGGCGGTGGCCCTTGATCTCGGCCTCGTCGCGCATGCCGCCGACCGAAAAGCGGTAGAACTTGCGCCCCAGCGCCTCGGCGACCGATTTGCCGATGGAGGTCTTGCCGACACCGGGCGGACCGATCAGCAGCAGGATCGAGCCCGCCATCTCGCCGCGCATCGCGCCGACGGCGAGGAATTCGATGATGCGGTCCTTGACGTCTTCGAGCCCGTCGTGGTCGCGGTCAAGGATATGGCGCGCACGCTCGAGGTCGATCTTGTCCTGCGTATGCACGCCCCACGGCAGCACGGTGAGCCAGTCGAGGTAATTGCGGGTGACGGTGTATTCGGCCGATCCCGTCTCCAGCAGCGACAGCTTGTGCATTTCTTCGTCGACGCGCTTTTGCGCCTGCTCGGGCAGCGTCAGCTTGGCGAGACGCTCGCGGAAGGTGTCGAGCTCGGCGGTCTTGTCGTCCTTGGCGATGCCCAATTCCTTCTGGATCGCGCGCAGCTGCTGGTGCAGGAAGAACTCGCGCTGCTGCTCACTCATCTTCTCGTCGACGCGTTCGCGGATCTGCGATTGCAGGCGTGCAACGTCGAGTTCCTTTTTCAGCAGGACGAGCACCTTCTCCATGCGCTTCTTCAGGCTGAAGGCTTCCAGTACCTCCTGCAGCTCCTGCTTGGACGCGGTGGTCAGGCTGGCGGCGAAATCGGTCAGCTGGGACGGCTCGTTGGGGCCGAAGCGGTTGAGGAAGAACTTCAGTTCCTCCGAATAGAGCGGGTTGAGCGGCAGCAACTCCTTGATCGTGTTGATGATGGCGATGGAATAGGCGCGGATCTCCTCCGATTCCGGCTTGCCGGGCTCGTTCGGGTAATCGACCCGGACCTTGTAGGGCGGGGTATCCGACAACCATTCGACGATGCGAAACCGCTTGGAGCCCTCGGCAATGAACTGCATCTTGCCGTCGGAACGGACCGGGTGGTGGATGCGCACCACCGTACCCACGCTGTGGAAATCCGCCCGCTTGACGTCGTCGGTGTTGTCGGGCTTGACCACCACCAGCCCCACCATGTGGTGCGCGGTTTCGCCGATGGCCTCCACCGTCGACAACCAGGGGGCCTCGTTCATCAGCAACGGCAGCGTTTGCGCCGGGAAGAACGGCTTTTCGGTCAGCGGCAGCAGGTACAGTTCGGCGGGCAGTGCCGGCGCAGCCGGCAACTGGCGTTCATCGGGGAGGATTTCGCCTTCTAGCGGGTCATTGGGCATGGTCTGATCTTCTCAATCCGGACAACGGAACTGGAAGTATCGGGCCTATCCCCTCGTTTTCAAGGCCGGGGTGGGTTGGGGCGTACCGGAATTTCCTCGACCGTGTCCGGCATGCTCGACAGGATCATCAGCTCGACCCGCCGGTTTCGGGCGCGTCCCTCCGCCGTATCGTTGGGCGCGATCGGCTGGCTGGCCTCGCGCCCGATGGCGGACAGGCGAGCCGGCGCGATGCCGCTGTCGGCCAGCAGGCGTACCACGCTGGTCGCCCGAACCGCCGACAGTTCCCAGTTGGAGGCAAACGCCGAATTGCTGATCGGCACGTTGTCGGTATGGCCGGTGACCTCAAGGTTGAAGGGCTCGTTCTTCAATTTTTCCGCCACGGCCTGCAACACCTTCAGCGATTGCGGCTCGAGTTCGGCACGGCCGGGCGCAAACAGGACATTCGCATTGATCTCGATGCTGACGCCGCGACGGCTCTGCGTGACCCGCACCTGGCCTTCTTTCACCAGCGGGGCCATGACGTCGAGCAGGCTGCTCGCCACTTCGGTCATGTGCGCCTGCTCTTCGATCGCCTGCTGCTGTTTCAGGGTGCGCTGTTTGACTTCAGGGGGCAAGGTGACTGTCGGCAGTTGCGGCACCGGAACGTCGTTTGTTGCCGCCTTGCCGAAGGCGCTGCCGAGCGAGCTGGCCAGGATGCGGTATTTGTTCTCATTGACGGCCGAAATGGCGTACATGACCACAAAAAAGGCGAACAGCAAGGTGATGAAATCTGCATACGAAATCAGCCAGCGATCGTGATTGTCGTGATCGGAGACGATGCGGCGACGGCGGCGGCGCATCAGAGATAACCTTTCAGGCGTGCCTCGATGATGCGCGGGTTGTCGCCCTGCGCAATACCCATGAGGCCGTCGCAGACGATCTCGCGCTCGCTCACGCGGCGCGCGATGGTGAACTTGATCTTGTTGGCGATGGGCAGGAACACCAGGTTGGCCAGGCCCACGCCATAGATGGTGGCAACGAAGGCGACCGCGATGCCGGTGCCCAGCTTGCCGGGTTCGGTCAGGTTTTCCATCACATGGATCAGGCCCATGACCGCGCCGAGAATGCCGAGTGTCGGCGCATAGCCGCCCGCCGCTTCCCATACGCGTGCAGCCTGGCGTTCGTTCGTTTCGAAATTGACGATCTGGACGTCGAGCGTATCGCGCAGCTTGGCCGCATCGGCACCGTCGATCAACAATTGCAGCCCGGTTTTCTGGAACGGGTCATGCGTCATGTTGACGTGTCTTTCCAGCGCCAGCAGGCCGTCCTGACGCGCGGTGTGGGACCATTGGACGACACGGCGAATGAGCGTGAGGGCCTCCGGCTCGGGCGGGCGGAATACCCATCTCGCCATGCGCATGCCCTGCATGAAGACCGGCAGCGGGTAATGCAGCAGCACGGCAGCCAGGGTGCCGCCCATCACGATGAGGAAGGCCGCCGGCTGCACGAACAGGCCGATATGTCCGCCTTCCATCGCCTGGCCGCCCAGTACGGCGGCCGCCGCCAGCCCGAGCCCGATCAGGCTGCCACGATCCATGCGTCTTCCTTCAGTTTGGCGCGCAGCCGCGCGATGGCCTGGCCGTGCAGCTGGCAGATACGGGACTCGCTGACGCCGAAGACCTCGCTGATCTCGCGCAGGTTGAGCTCCTGCTCGTAGTACAGCGACATCAACAGCTGCTCGCGCTCCGGCAGATTCTCGATGCCGGCGATGATGCAGGCGCGCAGGTTGGCGTCGAGCAGCTGCGGCAGCGGCATGCTCGCCTCATCCGCCGACTGCTTGTCGAGGAAGGAATCGTCCTCGTCCGACTCACCGAAATCCTCGAAATACAAGAGCTGGTGGCCGCGCGCATCGCCGAGCATGGCCTGGTACTCGGCCAGCGGGATCTTCATGGATTCCGAAATCTCGGTTTCGCTGGGTTGCCGACCGAGCTTGTGCTGCAGTGTATTGATCGCCTGTTCGATCTTGCGCATCGACTGGCGCGCGCTGCGCGGCATCCAGTCGGACTGGCGCAGCTCGTCGATCATCGAGCCGCGGATGCGCTGGATGGCGTAGGCCTCGAACTGCGCACTCTGTGCTTCGTCGTAGCGGCTGATCGCGTCGAGCAGGCCGATCATGCCGGCCTGCACCAGGTCGTCTTCTTCCACGCTGGGCGGCAGCCGTCCCATCATGTGATGCGCCAGGCGCTTCACCATCGGCATGTATTGCGCCAGCAGGTCGTTCTTCTCGCTTTTTTCGCTTTTGCCCGTTGCGGTGTACATCCCTATCTCCTGTAGGCTTCCACCAGGCGTCCGCCCTGGATCACGCGCTGCATGAACCCGCCGACGCTGCCCAGGCTGGCGGGCTGCGGCCACCGCAACAGGCCGTCGGCCAGCTTGCGGAACTGCGAGGTCGACTGTGCGACGGGAAACGCCTCCACCACCGAGGTGCGCAAATGGCCTGCACGCGTGAGCCGCTCGTCGAGCGGAATATAGCCCAGGTAATCGACCGACACCCTCAGATACTGTTCGGCGGTATGGGCAAAATTACGCGCGACAGCCTGCGCCTGCTCAGGCGACTCGATGCGATTGAGCAGCAGGCGGAACTGGCGTTTGCCGAAGTTGTGGGCGAGCCGCTTCACCAGCGTGTAGGCCTGGGTGATCGCCGTGTTGCCGGGTGGCAGCACCACCATGATTTCGGACGCGGCCAGGCCCAGCGGCAAGGCGTCCGGGTCGGTCGCCTCCTCCATGTCCACCAGCACCACGTCGACGCCGCACTGCAGGCGGTTGAAACTCTGCGCCAGCCATTCCTGGTCGCGCTCGGACAGGCGGCCCAGGCGGTTGAAACCGCCGCCCAGCGGCAGGACCTGCACATTGTCGGGGCCGGTGAGGATCAGGGAATCCAGCGTGCAATGTCCGGCCAGCACATCCGCCACGTCATGGCGCGGCGTCAGCCCCAGCGCGGCGCAGGCACCGCGCCCATGCCGGTCCTGATCGACGATGAGGACATCGCGGCCGGAACGTGCCAGGGCGACGGCGAGATTGGCGGTCGCGGCAGTCTTGCCCGCCCCTTGCTGTCCCGACATCACGGTGATGACCTGAAACCCGGTCTGCCCCAGCAAACGGCGCAGTCCGGCGGCCTGGTCGCTGACGAATTTATCCAAGGGCCACCGCGCTTTCACGTTGAATGGATTGAATGCCGCTCATGGCGAAGGCCAGCTCGCTGTCGTCCAACTGCCAGGGCGAGGACAACGAGCGGGTCTTGAAGGCGCGGTGAATCAGGTATTGGCGGTTGGCCAGATGCAGGTCTTCGGGCACGCGCTGGCCGGTCGCCAGGTAGTGCACGTTGAGCTCGTGGCGGATCGCGCAGTCAAGCGCCGGGCCGAGGCTGGCCGCCTCGTCAACCTTGGACAGGATGCAGCCGTCCAGACCGCGCGCCTGATACGCCTGCACGACTTCGTTCAGGGTGTCGCCGTGGCTGGTTGCGTTCAGCAACAATAATCTTTTGATCTGCTTGCCGGCCTGGCACAGCATCTCGACCTGCTCGGCGACGGCCTGGTCGCGCTGGCTCATGCCGACAGTGTCGATCAGGACCGTGTGTTTGTTGCGCAGTTCGGACAACGCCAGCCGCAGGTCGGCGGCGTCGCGCACCGCATGCACGGTCACGCCCAGGATCTTGCCGTAGATGCGCAGCTGCTCGTGACCGCCGATCCGGTAGCTGTCGGTGGTCAGCAGTGCCAGCTTGTCGGCGCCATGGCGTACCACGAAACGCGCCGCCAGCTTGGCGGTGGTGGTGGTCTTGCCGGCGCCGGTCGGCCCCATCAGGGCGAACACGCCGCCGCCGTCGAGCATGTCGGTTTCGCTCTGCATCACGTTCAGGCGCTTCATCAGCGTGTTGCGCATCCAGGCCTGCGCCTGTTCGGCGTCGCCCTTGGGCAGGGTTTCCAGCATCTCGCGTGCCAGGGTGGCGGAAAAGCCGGCCGCCAGCATGTCGCGCATGATCGACGCCCCTGCCGGATCGCGCCCCGGGAGATCACGCCAGGCCAGATCCGCCAGCTGACTTTCCAGCCGGGCCTGCATCGACTTGATCTCGCTGATCACGCTTTGCGCCAGCTGAGCGCTGTCCTCGGTCGGTACGGCGACCCGTTCGATCAGGCGGCGCTTGATGGTGACTTCCGGCTCCGGTTCCGGCTCGGGCAGCGTTTCCTGCATCCTCGCGCGATGAGACAGCGACACGACGGGCTCATCCACCGCGGGGGGCGCCATCGCGGCAATGTCTTCGGCCGGCAGGGCCAGCACTTCCACACCGCCATCGACCGCGCGATTGGAAAGGATGACCGCATCGGGTCCGAGTGCGTCGCGCAACTGGCGCATGGCCTCACGGGATGTTTTGGCGACGATACGTTTGACGTTCATGCTGCTCCTCCTACAAGGGAAGTCACTTTGATCTGCTTGCCTTCAGGCACTTCGGCGTGTGAAAGCACTTTGAGTTGCGGCACCGTGCGCCGCAGGAAACGTGCAAGGAGCGGACGCAGCACGGCCGGCGTCAGCAAAACGGCGGGATGGCCGAGCGCTTCCTGGCGCTGCGTCGAGGCCTGGGTCCGCTCCAACAGGGTGTCGGCCAGGCCCGGTTCCATGCCGGCCGAATCATGGCCTGCCTGCAGGGTCTGCAGCAGGAGGCGTTCCAGGTTCTGGTCGAGGGCGATCACCGGCAGCTCGCTCGACGAACCGTAAATCTGCTGCACGATCGAACGGCCCAGTGCCACCCGTACCAGCGAGGTGAGTTCATGCGGATCCTGCACGCGCGCGGCATGCTCCAGCAGGGTGTCGATGATGGTCCGCATGTCGCGAATGGCCACGCCTTCCGTCAACAGGTTCTGCAGCACTTTCTGCACGGTGGACAGCGGCAGCATCTTCGGCACCAGGTCTTCCACCAGCTTGGGCGCGCTCTTGCCCAGATGGTCGAGCAGTGCCTGCGCTTCCTGGCGTCCCAGCAGCTCGGCGGCGTGCAGCGTCACCAGATGGTTCAGGTGCGTGGCGACCACGGTGCCGGGATCGACCACGGTATAGCCCATGGCCTGCGCCTGCTCGCGCAGATCGGATTCGATCCACACGGCCGGCAGGCCGAAGGCCGGGTCCTGCGTCGCGACGCCCGGCAATGCCGTGGCGACCGTACCCGGATCGATGGCCAGGAAAGAGCCGGTGCGCACTTCGCCGCTGCCGATTTCCACGCCCTTCAGCGTGATGCGGTAGCTGTTCGGATTGATTTCGAGGTTGTCTCGGATGTGCACGGCCGGCGGCAGGAAGCCGATCTCGCGGGCGAATTTCTTGCGGATGCCCTTGATGCGGCGCACCAGTTCGCCGTCGGCGGCATTGTCGACCAGCGGGATCAGGCGATAGCCGACTTCCAGCCCGAGGGTGTCGATCGGGGCGACATCTTCCCAGCTGGCTTCCTGGGATTCGATGGCCGGGGTGGGCACAGTCTCCACGGTGGGCGGCGTCTCTTCCTTCTGGTGGCTCCTTTTCCAGGCCAGCCAGACGATGCCGCCGGCCAGCAACAGGAAGGCCAGGTTCGGCATGCCCGGAATCATGCCCATCATGCCGAGGATCGCGGCCGTGATGTAAAGCGCCTGTGTCTTGTTGAACACGTTGGACAGCATCTGCCCGGCGATGTCCTCCTCGGTGCTGACGCGGCTGACGATGATGCCCGCGGCGATCGAGATGACCAGGGCCGGGATCTGCGCGACCAGGCCGTCGCCGATCGCCAGCAGGGTGTAATTCTGCGCGGCGTCCGCCAGCGACAGGTCGTGCTGCATCAGGCCGATGACCAGACCGCCGACGATGTTGATCAAGAGGATCAGGATGCCGGCGATGGCGTCGCCGCGGACGAATTTCGACGCACCGTCCATCGAGCCGTAGAAATCGGCTTCCTGGGAAATCTCGGCACGGCGCCGGCGCGCTTCGTTCTCGTCGATCAGGCCGGCATTGAGATCGGCGTCGATTGCCATCTGCTTGCCCGGCATCGCGTCGAGGGTGAAGCGCGCGCTGACCTCGGCGATCCGCCCTGCGCCCTTGGTGATGACGATGAAGTTGATCACCACCAGGATGACGAACACGATGATGCCGACCGCGTAGTTGCCGCCGACCAGGAAATGGCCGAAGGCCTCGATCACCTTGCCGGCTGCGTCGGGGCCGGTGTGGCCATGCAGCAGCACGACACGGGTGGAGGCGACGTTGAGCGACAGGCGCAGCAGCGTCGAGAGCAGCAGCACGGTGGGGAAAGCGGCGAAATCGAGTGCCTTCTTGGTCGACAGGCCGACCAGCAGCACCATGATGGACAACGCGATGTTGAAGGTGAACAACATGTCCAGCGCGAACGGCGGCAGCGGCAGCACCAGCATCGCCAGGATGAGGACGATGAACAGCGGTGCCGCCAGCGCGCGGGCATTGGTGCTGCTGAACAGATTGGACAGGCTCAAGGTACCGTTCATGCGTTCGCCCCCATGCCGGATTGCAGCGGATCGAGTTCAGGCGGAACCGGCAAGGCGGTCGGCGCCTCAGGATAGGCCCCGCCCAATTGTTGGAAGTGGCGCAGCTGGAACACGTAGGCCAGCACTTCGGCCACCGCTGCGTACAGGGTGGCCGGGATTTCGTCGCCAAGTTCGGTGTGGCGGAACAAGGCGCGCGCCAGCGGCGGTGCTTCCAGCAACGGAATCTTGTGCTCGGCAGCCAGTTCGCGGATCTTCGCGGCCACCGCGTCGGCGCCTTTGGCCACCACGCGCGGCGCACCCATCTTGCCCTCGGTGTATTTGAGCGCGACGGCATAGTGGGTCGGGTTGGTCACCACGACGTCGGCAGTGGGAATCTCGGCCATCATGCGGCGGCGAGCCATTTCGCGCTGCTGGGCGCGAATGCGTGCCTTGACGTGCGGATCGCCTTCCGATTCCTTGGCTTCCTGGCGCAGTTCTTCCTTGCTCATCTTGAGCTTGTTGAAATAGCTCCAGAGCTGGTACGGCAGGTCCAGCACGACGATGAAGATCATCGCGCCCGAGGCCAGCAGGAAGATCTTTCCGATGAGATCGCCCATGTGCTGGATGGCGTCGGTCGGCTCTTCCATGCTGAGCGAGAAAATCGCGTCGAGATTGGACCAGATCAGCCAGACCGCCACCACGCCCAACAGACCGACCTTGGCCAGCGACTTGACCAGTTCGACCAGACCCTGACTGGAGAACATGCGCTTGATGCCTGACAGCGGATTCAGGCGCTTGAAATCCGGCATGAAGGCCTTGGCGCTGAAGAGCCAGCCGCGCAGCAGCAGCGGCGAAGCCAACACGGCGATCACCACCAGTGCCAGGAAGGGGGCCAGTGCCAGTGCGGCCTCCAGGACCTGGTCGGACATCTGGGTCATGACGTAGTTGCTGTCGCGCGCAACTGCCGGATCGAACTGCAGGCTGCCGCGCACAATCTGCGACATGGTCTTGCCCAGGCCGTTGGCCATCATCCACAAGGCCGCGCCGCTGGTCATCAGCACGACGAACGTAGCCAGCTCGCGCGATTGCGGCACCTGGCCTTCTTCGCGCGCCTTTTCCAATCGCTGTGGCGATGGGGCTTCTGTCCGTTCCTGATCGCTTTCTTCAGCCATCCCTGATTCACCCGGTTAGAGGGAACCGTCTCTTGCGCGAGACGGGCTTTCTACAGGGTGAATTATTGGTCAGGCCCCGTACGGGCGATCAGGGGAATAAGGGTGGATTTGGCCTGCTATTTCGCCTCAAGCGGCGCCTGCGGAGGAACCAGGGCACTTGCAGGGGGCGAAACCTTGGCCTGGCCAGACTCATCCTGCGCATCGGCGGCATCCGCCGTGCTCACGCCGCTGGCTTCCTTCGTAATGGCATCCTCGGTGCGCTTGTTCATCACGATGATGCTGATGCGGCGATTGACCGGGTCGTGAGGCGCCGCGTGGCCGAACGGAACGGATGACGCCAAGCCAACCACCCGCAGCATTTTCGATTCGTCCATACCGCCGGCAATCAGTGCCCGGCGCGAGGCATTGGCGCGATCGGCCGACAGTTCCCAGTTGCTGTAGCCGCGTGCGCCGTTGGCGTAAGGCGTGGCATCCGTATGTCCGGACAGGCTAACCCGGTTCGGCACGTCGTTCAGCATCTTGCCGATTTCATGCAGGATGACCTTGGTATAGGGCTGCAGCTCGGCGCTCGCCAGATTGAACATGGGACGGTTCTGTTCGTCGACGATCTGGATGCGCAGGCCTTCGCTGGTGATGTCGATCAGCAGTTGCCGCTTGAACTGCTTCAAGGTGGGATTGGCGTCGATCGCCATTTCCATGCGCTTCTTCAGCTGCTTGAGATTGGCCGCCTCGATGCGCTCGAGCTCGGCCTGGGCGGCTTTCAGGTTGTAGGATTTCTTTTCGGCCTTGGTCTCGCCTTTCTTGATCTGCCCCGTCTCGCGTGTCAGATCGGCACCGCCACCCTTGATCACGCTGGAACTGTCGCCGCTGCCCGAGCCACCCTGCATGGCCACTTTCAGCGGGGTCTTGAAATATTCCGCGATGCCTTCCAGATCGCCCTTGGCAGTCGAGCCCAGCAGCCACATCAGCAGGAAGAACGCCATCATCGCCGTCACGAAGTCGGCGTAGGCGATCTTCCATGCGCCGCCATGGTGGCCACCCGCCACTTTCTTGACGCGCTTGATGACGATGGGGGCTTTTTGTTCGCTCATTTATGCCCTAGGGGTATGGGTGCGTCATGGAGATCGGGACAGGCAACGGAAATCAGCGCGACTTCGCGTTCTTGACGTGCTCTTCTAGTTCGCTGAATGAAGGACGTTCAGTCGAGAACAGGACCTTGCGCCCGAACTCGACGGCAATCGCCGGCGCGTAGCCGTTGATGCTGGCCAGCAGCGTCACCTTGATGCACTGGAACATCTTGGTCGATTCGTGCAGCTTCTGTTCGAGCAGCGTGGAAAGCGGGCCGACAAAACCGTAGGCCAGCAGGATGCCAAGGAAGGTTCCGACCAGCGCATGCGCGATGAGGATGCCCAGTTCCGCAGGCGGCAGGCCGACCGATTCCATCGTGTGCACGACCCCCATTACCGCCGCCACGATACCGAATGCCGGCATGCCGTCACCCAGCTTGGCGACAACGTGAACGGGCACCTCGCCTTCGTGATGATGGGTTTCGATTTCATTGTCCATCAGGTTCTCGATTTCGAAGGCGTTCATGCTGCCGCTCACCATCAGGCGCAGATAGTCGGTCAGGAATTCGATGATGTGGTGATCCGCCAGGATGGTCGGATATTTCGTGAACAAGGGACTGCTCTCGGGCGAATCGACATCGGCTTCGACCGACATCAGGCCTTCCTTGCGGATCTTGGTCAGCAGTTCATACAGCAGCGCCATGATGTCCATGTACAGGGCACGCGTGTATTTCGATCCCTTGAACACGGTGGGCAGCGCCTTCAACGTGGCTTTAACGGCCTTGCTGTTGTTGCCGACCAGAAACGCACCGCCCGCCGCCCCGCCGATCATCAGTAATTCCACCGGCTGGAACAGCGCGGCCAGGTGGCCGCCCGCCAGTGCGAAGCCACCAAAGACACTCAACGCCACAACGATATAACCAACGATGACTAGCACGGCCGTCTATCCCTTATTGATTGGTACACCAAGTGAGAGCGGCCTCGCTCCATCCCGGTCTGGCAGCATCCAAGAACTGGCGCTTTCAAGTGGAGGATTCGACAAAATCACAAAAAACTTGATGGCGCAGCGCGAGTATTTCCACTCTGCGACGCCTTACATTTTCCAGGCATACAGCGTGTGGCGCGGATCTGCATCCCCTGCCACCACGTGATCTGGCAGGCGGTCTTCCGCCGGAAACGCCAGGCTGACGAACAGCGTGCCAGGGCGCATCTGGGCCTGTACCTGTTGCCACAACCCGGGCATGGCTGCGGGCGAAAGAAAGGCAAACACGACATCGAAACGAGATAGATCGAGGCTTGCGTAATCGTCCCGCATGAATTCCACCCGACTCCCCTTGAGCCTGGCGCGCACACGGCTGATAAACCAGGGGGCCGGTGCAATTTCGGTTCCGTAAAAATGGCCGTGCGGAAATTTCGCTTCCAGATAGAACGGCACACCGCCCAGGCCGCTGCCGAGATCAATGAAGCTGAATGGGGTTTGCGGCAACAGGGATGCCAGAGATTGCCATGCTGCATGGCCGGACAGATACAACGGCACCCGGGTGCGGAACGTGCTCCAGTAGAACAGGACCAGCAACACGAATATGGCCAGATAGATCCAGGCAGGCAGATCAGCCTGTCGGGCCAGGAGTACGGCAGGCAGGAAACCGAGATGCAGGGGGGGCCACCACGCGGGCTGCCGCCATGCGCGGCTCAGGAGCGCCGCGATTCCGCCCTGTGCGAACGCAAGTTGCCAGAGGGCGGCTTGATACGAGAATGAAATCTGCAGCAGATAGTTCAGGAAGACGGCCGCCAACAGGGCTGCGCACTGGATGACAAGCGACTGAAGGCTGACCGGCAGACGCGCCATCACCGGCTCCCGAAGAAGCCCGTCAGGCGGCGGCGGTCAGCTCGGTCTGGGCTTCCGCCTTGGCCTTGCGGGTTTTGCCTGCGCGTGCCGGCATATTGCACAAGCCGCACACGTAGTGATTGTTCAGGTCGTCGGGATGAACCACGAAGTGGCCGCCGCAACCACTGCACACGGCCGTTTCGAGCATGCGGCTTTCGAAGAAGCGATTCAGCGTCCACGCACGGGTGAAGCTCAGCACGGCTTCGATCTGGTTGGTATGCAGGTATTCCTGATACAGGCGGTAGCTCTTGAGCACGGCCTCGATGCCGCTGCAATCGCTATTCTTCGTGATGTAGCGGTGGATGTTGATGAACAATGAGGAATGAACGTTGGGCAGCCAGGTCAGGAACCAGTCGGTCGAGAACGGCAGCATGCCCTTGGGAGGCGACACGCCTTTGACTTCCTTGTACAGCTTGAGCAAGCGTTCGCGCGACAGTGTGGTTTCGGATTCAAGAACCTGCGGGCGGGCGCCGAGTTCGATCAGTTCGATCGCCAGTTGGGTGTCACGCATTTCAGTCAACAGACTTTTCTTACTCATGAAGCCACTCCCCTTTTTTATTGTGCGACGTTTGCTGCAGGTACGACAGAATCAGGCAAAGGCTTCCACAGCCTGGCCGGCCATCAGGATGGCGGCGTGGGACTGGGCGATGGCGCGATCCTTGGTGTAGTTGGTCAGCATGTTGAGCACCACGCCGTCGTCGAAGCGGAAGCGCGACACCATCATGCCGGACGCGGCAAGCTTGAGGACTTGTGCGGGCGTCAGCGCCTCGATCAGGTCGGCAACGTCCTGGCTGATGCCCAGACGAAAGACGGCGGTCGCCTTGTCGTGTTGGATCATGCTCTGCGCCAGCATCAGGTAGTTCAGATTGACGTCGCGCATTTCGTCCAGCATTTCGTCCATTTTCATTTTGCCTGTCCTTCTTCGTTGAATTTTTTTCAAACTCACACTTAAGTCAGCGTGGTGAATTCGTTTTCGGACGACACCCGGGAAAGTTAATGTGGACAAGCGCTGTATTGAAGGACGGAAACCAATCACCACCGATGTAGGTGTTTGTCTTACACGCGAGGCCGGAATGAAGCGCAAGTCGGCCGGGCCGGCTCACTGGAAAGTCGGATAAATTCAGTAAAAACAATGGGATAAAACAAGGAAAAACCAATCCGCTACGGGCAGGAGCCCGCAGCGTGGGATCAGGCGCCCTTAACTGCGCTTGTAGATGTCCTCGAACCGGACGATGTCGTCCTCGCCAAGATAGGTGCCCGACTGGACTTCGATCATATGCAGATCGATCTTGCCGGGGTTTTCCAGCCGGTGCGAGGTGCCGAGTGGAATGTAGGTGGACTGGTTCTCGGTCAACAGCATGACCTCGTCGCCGCAGGTGACGCTGGCCGTGCCGGAGACCACGATCCAGTGCTCGGCACGGTGATGGTGCATCTGCAGGCTGAGCTTTTCGCCCGGTTTGACCATGATGCGCTTGACCTGGAAACGTTCGCCTTCGTCGATGCCTTCATACCATCCCCAAGGGCGATACACCTGCTTGTGGACCAGATGCTCGCAGCGTTTCTCGGCTTTCAGGCGATCGACCAGTTTCTTGACGTCCTGGACCTGGTCCTTGTTGGCGACCAGGACCACGTCGGCCGTTTCGACCACCACCAGATCGGATACGCCCAGCATCGCGACCATGCGGGTTTCGGCGCGGACGAAGTTGTTGCGCGCGTTTTCCAGCATGACGTCGCCACGGATTGCATTGCCCTGCCCGTCTTTTTCAGCCACGTCCCACAGCGCCGACCAGGCGCCGATATCGTTCCAGGCCATGTCCGCAGGGACCACAGCGGCACGACGGGTATGTTCCATGACGGCGTAATCGATCGACTCCGACGGGCAAGCCTCGAATGCAGTTGGATCGAGCCGTACGAAATCGAGATCGAGCGTGGCGGCATCCAGTGCGGCGCGGCTGGCGTCCAGGATGTCGGGCCGCAAAGCCTGCAACTCCTGCAGGAAATCCGACGCGCGGAACAGGAACATGCCGCTGTTCCAGAAATACTCGCCCGATTCGACATACTGTTGCGCGGTGGCAAAGTCGGGTTTTTCGACGAAGGCCGCGACCTGGTGCGCTCCGGCGGTATCGGCCAATTGCGCACCCTTGCGGATATAGCCGTAACCGGTTTCCGGCGTGGCTGCGACGATACCGAAAGTGGCAAGATGGCCGTTCTGGGCGGCTTGTGCCGCGGTGCGGATTGCGTCGTGGAACGCCGCAACGTCGCCGATGAGATGGTCGGCGGGCAGGATCAGCATCAGCGCGTCCGGATCGTCGCGCGACAGCATCAATGCGGCCACCGCAATCGCGGGGGCGGTATTGCGCCCGACCGGCTCCAGCACGATGGCGCGCGGTGCAGTATCGATCTGGCGCATCTGCTCGGCAATCATGAAGCGATGCTCCACGTTGCAAACCATCAAAGGTGCGGCCATTTCCGGCATGTTCGCCAATCGGCTGACAGTGTCCTGCAGCAGGCTCCGGTCGCTGGCAAGCGGCAGCAGCTGCTTGGGCAGCGCCGCACGGGACAACGGCCACAGTCGGGTGCCGGAGCCCCCGGAGAGAATCACGGGATGAATGGTGGTCATGTCGAGTGCTCTTGAAATTGAAATTCCGTTCTAACGAGGCAAATTCCGTTCCTGACGCCGAGGTACTTCCGCAATCGTTCGCCCGTCCAGTCCCTGGCGATCTGGATCATGCTGGGGCTCAAGGCTTGCCGGACTGCGTGGCCGGCTCCGCGGGCGCAAAACCGCTGGCATATTCGATCTTGCCGCTGCCACGCAGTTTGTGGATTTCGGCTTCCAGCAGGGTTTTGCGCTTCCCGCCCAGAATCAACTGAGCGATCGCGTCTCGGGCCTGCTCGAACGACACGGGCTGCGCCTGGCTGTCCAGCAATTGCAGCACACTGACCCGACCCGCGTCCATCGGCACGACGACCGCCTGGCCATCCTTCATTCTGACGAGTTGCGCCAGCATGCTGGCCGGGATCTTTTCTGCCGGCCTGACCGCCTCGCCGGACTTGACGGCAATCCCTTGCGTGCCCAGCCAATCGGTGAACTCGGTCAGGCTACTGCTTTGCTTCAACTGTGCTTCCACTTCGGCAACCCGCCCTGCCGCCAGTTGCAGTTCGAGTTCGTGGACGCGGTATAGCTTGCGCTGCGCAAACAATTCGGGATGCCGGTTGTAGTAGTCCCGAATGGCAGCGTCCGAAGGTTGGGGCAGATCCTTGAACAGGCGTTCCATATAGGCCTCCACAAGCACCTGGCGTTGTGCCTGCTGCATGGCCAGCGCAACCTCCGGCAACTTGTCCAGCTTCGCGTTCCTGGCGGCATGGCTGACCAAATGCTGGTCGATCAGGGCTTCCAGCACCTTGCCCCGAGCCTCGGCGGCGTCTGCAGCACTCATGGAACCCAGACGAGCCACCGCTCGATCCAGTTCAAATTCGCTGATCGTGTCGTCCCCCACTTTGGCTGCAACAGTATTCGGGGGCGGTGCTGCCGGCTGTTCGCAGCCAGACAGCAGCGTAGATACGGCCAGCATGACTGCAAGGGTGACACGGGGATTTTTCATCAACACTCCGGCGTTCTTGAATGCCCGGTATGGTGCGGGATTCGACCACATTGAGCAAGCCAAGGAAGCGGGCGTTCAAAATATGCTCAAGAAAGAAAGATTTACGCCGTAATTCAAAATCACTACACCGGAGCGGATCAATATACCGATGGCACTCGCCGCTTATTGACCTATATTCCGACATGTAGCACTCCCGGTAGGGGTTCTTCCCCAGGCGCTCCTCCTCCTGCCACACCGGGTTTTTCGCGGCGCCTCTGGCGCCGCTTTTTGTTTGCCCCTCCCAGTCGCCAATTGGCACCTCCGCTGTCCGGCGCAGGATGCCCAATTGTCCCCGGATGGCCTTAAAACGCTCGCTCGCCGGTCGACATGCGCGCTTTTCTGAGCGCTTCGGCTGCCCTGGCCTTCGCGGCGGCTTGAGCGGCTTGCGGATCATCTCCCCCGAATGCCCGCACGCCGACGGATTCACGCGCCGCCTTGAGCGCTGCGGCCGCTCTCGCCTTGGCTTCTTCCTGCTTGGCGGCTTCCAGTTGCTTCGCGCGCAACGCTTCCAGTCGTTGGCGCTCGGCCTGCTCCGCCCGTGCGGCCGCTTCCTTGCGTGCCCGTTCCTGCGCGGCCAGTTGGGCTTCGCGCTGCTGTTTTTCCTTGAGCGCCTGCTGGCGTTCCAGTTCTTCCTGCCGTTTACGCTCGGCTTCCTGATGTGCCTTTTCAGCCTCCTGGCGTGCTCTTTCCGCTTCCTGCTGCGCCTTCTGGGCTTCAAGGCGTGCGCGAGCCTTCTTCAGGTCCTCGCGCATCTGCGCACCGGTCTGACGGATGCGTTCGCTTGCCGCGGTCAAGTCCTCGCCGGACACGGCAGGCGTGCCCGCTCCGGCATCGGCAGCATGGACATAGATAGGCAGGGAACATATCAGCGAAAGAACGGCGATATGCGGTGCGAAGTACAGCTTCATGGGCGTGCCCTCTCTAGATCAACTGGTGCACAGGCGCCTGATCGCCGCGGCCCCCACCTCATCGGAGGGCCGCGATCAAACCATGACGCACCTGTATCTAGAACGGCTTACGACCACCCATGCGGAATCTTTATGGGTAATTTTGCTGCGACCGATTTATACCGCAACTGCTTCTTCGAATTCGAGGCTGACTTTCTCGCTGGCGTCGATGTCGATGGTCACCCGGCCGCCATGCGCCAGCTTGCCGAACAGCAGTTCGTCGGCCAGCGCCTTGCGGATGGTGTCCTGGATCAGGCGCGCCATCGGACGAGCCCCCATCAACGGATCGAAACCATGCTTGGCGAGATAGGCCTTGAGCGCGTCGGTAAAAACCGCCTCGACCTTCTTCTCGTGCAGCTGCTCCTCCAGCTGCATCAGGAATTTGTCGACCACCTGCAGGATGACGGGCTCGGTCAGGGGCGCGAAGGGGATGATGGCATCCAGCCGGTTGCGGAATTCCGGCGTGAACATGCGCTTGATCTCGCCCATCTCGTCGCCGCTTTCACGCGCATTGGAGAAGCCGATGGTCGCCTTGTTGAGCATTTCCGCACCGGCGTTGGTGGTCATGATCAACACCACGTTGCGGAAGTCGGCCTTGCGCCCGTTGGTGTCGGTCAGCGTGCCGTGGTCCATCACCTGGAGCAGCACGTTGAAGATGTCCGGGTGGGCTTTTTCAACTTCATCAAGCAAAACAACGGCATAGGGGTGTTTCGTGACAGCTTCCGTCAAGAGTCCACCCTGGTCGAAACCGACATAACCGGGCGGCGCACCGATCAGCCGCGAGACGGCGTGGCGTTCCATGTATTCCGACATGTCGAAGCGGATCAGCTCGACGCCCAGCACGTAGGCCAACTGACGCGCGACTTCGGTCTTGCCGACGCCGGTCGGGCCGGAGAACAGGAAATTGCCGATCGGCTTCTGCGGATTGCCCAAACCGCTGCGCGACATCTTGATCGCGGTCGCCAGCGCGTCGATCGCCGCGTTCTGGCCGTACACCACGGCCTTCAGGTCGCGGTCCAGCGTCTTCAGGGAATTCTTGTCGTCGGACGAGACGGTCTTGGGCGGAATCCGCGCGATCTTGGCGATGATGTCCTCGATCTCCCGAGGGGTGATCGTCCTTTTCTGCTTCGATTTCGGCAGGATGCGCTGGGCGGCACCCGCCTCGTCGATGACATCGATCGCCTTGTCGGGCAGGTGGCGGTCGTTGATGTAGCGCGCGGCCAACTGCGCCGCCGTGGTCAGCGCAGCCGCCGTGTATTTGACACCATGATGGTCTTCGAAACGCGATTTCAGGCCACGCAGGATCGCCACTGTTTCGTTGACCGAGGGTTCCGGCACATCGACCTTCTGGAAGCGCCGCGATAACGCGTGATCCTTCTCGAAAATGCCGCGATATTCGGTGTACGTGGTCGCGCCAATGCAGCGCAGATTGCCGGACGACAGCGCCGGCTTCAGCAGGTTGGAGGCATCCAGCGTACCGCCGGACGCCGCGCCGGCGCCGATCAGGGTGTGGATCTCGTCGATGAACAGGATCGCCTTGGGGTTGTCGGCCAGCTGCTTCAGCACGCCTTTCAGGCGCTGCTCGAAGTCGCCGCGGTATTTGGTCCCGGCCAGCAAGGCGCCCATGTCGAGCGCATACACCGTGCTCTGCGCCAGGATGTCCGGCACCGAGCTTTCGACGATGCGGCGCGCCAGGCCTTCCGCAATCGCGGTCTTGCCGACACCGGCTTCGCCCACCAGCAGGGGATTGTTCTTGCGGCGGCGGCACAACGTCTGGATCACCCGTTCGAGTTCCTGGTCGCGCCCAATCAGGGGATCGATCTTGCCGGCCAGCGCCTGGGCATTCAGATTCTGCGCAAAGCTGTCGAGCGGCGAACTGGTCGGCGCCTCGGCGTTGACTTCCGAGGCCTCGTCCGGCCGCGCCGGTTCGCTCTGCGGGGTCTTGGTAATGCCGTGGGAGATGAAATTGACGATATCGAGCCGCGTCACGCCCTGCTGGGTGAGGAAATACACGGCATGCGAGTCCTTTTCACCGAATACCGCCACCAGGACGTTGGCGCCGGTCACTTCCTTCTTGCCGGAGGACTGGACATGCAGAATGGCGCGCTGGATCACGCGCTGGAAGCCGAGCGTCGGCTGGGTGTCGACCTCGCCCTCGCCCGCCACCTTGGGGGTGTGCTCATCGATGAACTTGCCGAGCTGGTCGCGCATCGCATCGATATTGGCGCCGCAGGCACGCAGCACCTCGGCTGCCGACGGGTTGTCCAGCATCGCCATCAGCAGGTGCTCCACCGAAATGAATTCGTGACGCTTCTGCCGCGCGTCCATGAAGGCCATGTGCAGCGTGACTTCGAGTTCCTGGGCAATCATCTAACTTTCCTCCATCGTACATTGCAGCGGATGCTGATGCTGCCGCGCGAAATCCACAACCTGCTCGACCTTGGTGTGAGCGATATCCCTTGGGTACACCCCACACACACCCACACCCTCAGTATGCACTTTGAGCATGATTTGTGTCGCCCGTTCTTGGTCGATGCCGAAAAACTTTTTGAGGACCAGCACCACGAATTCCATTGGGGTGTAGTCGTCGTTCAGCAGCAGAACCTTGTACAAGGGCGGCGGCTTGACCTTTGCCGCAGACGGTTCCAGTAGGGTAGTGCCTTCTCGCTTGGTTGCCATAGCCGGAATAAGCCTGGATTACTGGCTTTATTTTGATGTGATGGAAGGATTTTTCAAGCCCGCTGGAAGTAGGGCCAAACAATTAAGTGGGGTGCGAGGGAGGGAAAAGCGAGGAAAACCGGCCTCTCCCCCTTATTCACTGCACGCCATAGCGGATTTTCGCTTCCAGGCAGGTGTCGAGTGTAACCCTTTTTATGGCCGTCTTTATGGCCGTGATCCTTGCAAGTCCCCAGCCCACGGGAGAACCAGGCTGGGCCGCGAGCACGAAAGTCGCGTCAGGCGGCCAGGAGGCAGCCTAAAATGATCGTGGCCCGAAATGGCAGTTCCGGCCCGATTTTGCGCAAAGGGATCATGTACGCGTCATTTCATTGTCACGGCGGCTTGTTAGATTTTGTGCGTTCCCGGTCGCCGGCCTGACGGCGACTGGTTTCGTCAAATCCATACCGGAGATCCGTCAATGTCAGAACCTGTTTCCCATTCCCGCCGCCGCGCACTCCAACTGCTGTCTGGCGTACCGATGTTGCCGCTGGCCTCGTCGCTGGCCGGTTTGCCCCTTTTGGCCGAGGCTCGGCCCATGATGGGCGCGGCTGTTCGCTACCAGTTCAATGCGATGTCGGCCCCCTCGCTGGCCAACCCTTCGCAAATGGCTGAGACCTATGTCGCCTCGACCCTGACGAAAAGCATCGGCCGCCATGCCGAGACCTACGCGCTGGGCTACGAGACCTTCTTCCTGACCGGCGACACCGTGCCAAGCGCGGAAGGCGGCTCCATCCTGGCCGGCGGCTACTTCGACATCAACAACGCACCCATCCTCGACACGACTTCGCCCGACCAGCGCCAGTTCTTCTCCGACTGCCCGGATGGCATGTCGCTGATCGCGCTGGGGCACGGACACGCGCGCTCGCGCCGCCGCGATTGCGAGCGTGTCTTCGCGGTGGTGCAGTTCGAATACGTGACACGGAACGTCGCCGGCGATTCGATGTACGGCATGCTGCCTTCGCCGATTGCGGTTCTGGCCATGGACCAGGATAAGCGTACCGGCAAGCTGACGCTGGAAAGCTATTCGAACGTGGACACCAGCGGCGTGCATGGCCTGTGGATCACCTGCGGCGCCAGCCGTTCGCCCTGGAACACGCATCTGTCGAGCGAGGAATACGAGCCCGACGCGGTCACCATCGCCGGCAATGCGCAGTTCAAGGCGTTCAGCCAGAACCTCTACGGCAACCCGGATGCCGCCAACCCCTACCACTATGGCCACCTGCCGGAAGTGACCGTGAACCCCAATGGCACGGGCAGCATCAAGAAGCATTACTGCATGGGCCGCATCTCGCACGAACTGGTGCAGGTGATGCCCGACGAGCGCACCGTACTGATGGGCGACGACACCACCAACGGCGGTCTGTTCATGTTCGTGGCCGACCGCAAGCGCGACCTCTCGGCCGGCACCCTGTACGTGGGCAAATGGACGCAGACGTCCGGTGTGGGCGCTGGCGCCGGCGACATTTCCTGGATCAAGCTGGGGCATGCCACCAGCGACGAGATCAAGGCCCTGGCCGACACCCTGACCGCCGCCGACATCGTCGACGTGAAGACCAGCAACCCGAACGACGCCAGCTACGCGAAGATCGCGTACAACGGCAAGGCCCAGTGGGTGAAGTTCATGCCCGGCATGGACAAGGCCGCCGCCTTTCTGGAAACCCACCGCTATGCCGCCTACAAGGGCGCGTCGATGGCCTTCACCAAGATGGAAGGCACCACGGTCAACGCGGCTGACAAGCGCGCCTATTCCGCCATGTCCTACATCTACAAGTCGATGGTCGACGGCACCACTGACATCAAGGTGCAGGGCCCCGTGGCCGGCGCGGTGTACGAGCACGTGCTGGCCGGCGGCCAGAAGGACAGCGACGGCGACCGCATTCACAGCGAGTGGGTCTCCGTCTCCATGTCCGCCCCCGCCGCCCTGGTGGGCGAGGACCTGGCGGTGCGCGACGCCCTGGGCAACAGCGCCAACGCCGACAAGATCGCCAACCCGGACAACCTCAAGTACTCCGAAGCGATGCGCACCCTGTTCATCGGCGAGGACAGCGGCAACCACGTGAACAACTTCCTGTGGGCCTATAACGTCGACACCAAGGAACTGAGCCGTATCCTGTCCTGCCCCGCCGGTGCCGAATCCACCGGCCTGCATGCTGTCGACGACGTGAACGGCTTCAGCTACATCATGAGCAACTTCCAGCACCCTGGCGACTGGGAATCGCCGCTGCACGACAAGGTGAAGCCCATCCTGGATCCGCTGGTGAAGGCCAATTACAACGGCCGGTTCAGCGCGGCCGTCGGCTATCTCACGATCGAAGGATGCACCCGGCACGACGACTGACGTCCTGCCAGCCCGCCTGGACATCCAGGCGGGCCTCTCAGTATCGTCCGGAACATCTCCCAAGCTGTTCCGGACGATCGCTCCGTATCATGTGAACCTATTTGAACTGAACGGCACCGAGACCTGAAAAAGCTCGGCTACGGCTGTTGAAAAGTCACAATCTGCGAACAGCTCAACCGCCAGGTGGCCTGATCAGCTTCTGGTCATCCAGTTTGTCGCGATATTCTTCCAGCAGGTTTTCCGTCTCCACCTTCCTGAGGCCGGAAAACGGTTCCTTTTCTGCCAGTATCTCGCCGCACGTCTTGTGTTCGAAACGATCCATCAGCGACCGTCCCACCTCGTAGAGCGCTACATTCTTGCGCTCGCACGAAGCGATGTCGCGTTCATGGCGTGTCTTGAGGGCTTCCAGGTCGCGTTTTTCCGCCCGCGTCTGTTGCAGGGCCTGGGTGGTGTCGGCCAGGGTCTTTTGAGTGTCAGCCAGCTGCTGCGATGCAGTGGCCAGTTCTTCCTTGACCTGCGTCAACTCACGGGTTGCCGCCACGAGTTGCTGCTTGCTGGCACCAAGCCCGTGCCTCAGGCTCGCCACTTGCCCTTCCACGGTCTTTGACGATGCCTGGGACTGCTCCAGGTCCGCCGCCAGCCGGGCCTTTTCCTGTTCCACGGCATCGAGTTGTCCCTGCACCTGGGACAACTGCTGCTGTACCCGCCGCAAGGCCTCGCGCTCGCGGCTGGCCTTCTTGTCGGACGCCTCGGCGTGCGGCGCCAGGCTGGCCATGCACACCATGAGCGCCAGCGACAACGTGCCCAGCCGTGCCGGACGTACATACTCGGATAGTCGATGTATCTGTTTCATGGATTGATGCCCTGAACAAGAAAAAACAGGTCGTGGCCGATGTGCTTCAAAACGAGGTCCCCCCACGCGCCACCAGCATGGTGGCGATATCCTGACGGTCGCCCGCCCAGAACAGCGGCCGGTTGCCATTGCGATCCATGAGATTGGGATCCACGCCGGCTGCCAGCATCATCGTCACGATATCCGTGTCGCCCTGCTCGACTGCGATGCCCAGGCTCACCCGGCCCTCCCGGTTCCAGATCGTCATGTCGGGGTGATAGGCCAGCAGTTCCCGCACCACATCGACCCGGTGCATGAGCGTGGCCGCGATGATGGGCGTGTTGCCGTCATTGCTTTTCCTGTCGACGTCCGCACCGGCCTTCAGCAGCAGGCGGACGATCCGGACCTGTCCCTGGAGAGCTGCCATACCCAGCGGGGTAAAGCCGCGCCCCTTCAGATCCGGATCGGCGCCGGCCTCCAGCAGGATGCGCACCATCTCCACATTGCCGTTGGCGACGGCACGGGGAAGCGCCCGATCCCCCCAACGGTCGGCGCTGAGGTTGGGATTAACACCTTTGGCCAGCAATAGCGACACGGCTTTGAAATCATTCTCACCGGCGGCGGCAATCAACTTGACCTGATCGCCCTGGGCGTACTCCGGCTCCTGATCATTGCCGTCGGCCTTGATCCGCGCAAACACCAAGGGGTCCTGGCGCAAAGTGTTAGTTGCGGCGTTATCTTCCGGCAACAGCCAGGTGTCACGCTCCATATCGAAGGCGTAGGCCGACAATGCCGTCAGCGCGGGCAGGATCAACAGCCAACGCAGTGCCTTAGAACTTGGCATTGAAGTCCACTTGAAGAACATCCACCCCAAAGGACAGCGGGCCGTCGATCGAGTCGGCGGACAGCCACTTCACCCCCAGCCAGGAATTGCGATCGATCCCGTACAGGCCGCCAAGATAAAATCCCTTGCTATTGGTCCCGCCCAGGTTGAAATCCGAGTCGGTAAAGGCATCCAGCGTGGCATCTCGCTGAAGATTGCGGTAGCCCAGGAAGGCTTGCCAATCCCCTTCCTTATCGACCTTCGGCATGCCCACAGTGAGCTTGGTGTTCCAGCCCAGGGTTCGGGCCTGATACCCTGCCCCCATGCGCTGTTGTACTTCGACGCTGTCATAGCCTAAGTTCTTGACCACATCGCCTGTCAGGATCACATGCACCGGTTCGAACTGGGCCAGATCGACCATCGCCGTCAGGTTGGCCAATTGATAATCGGCAGCCAGCGCCCAGGTTCCCGTCCCTCCCAGGCTGATGTCAAACAGGGAATTTCCCTTCTGGCGATAGCCGGGTGTGGTCGCATCATACAAATGGGGTCGGAAGGGATCCGTGTTGGGGATGCCCTTGATATTGCGATAGTCGTAATAGGCCAGACCGAAGCGCCAGCGGGTATCCGGACCTGCACGCCAGTTCACCCCCAATTGCGCCGCATAGAGCCATTTGTTTTTGGCCAGATTGGTCGGCGACGTCTCTACTGACTGCAGCGGGAAGGCGCCGATGGTCGCGAAAGGCTTCCAATCCCAGTTTTCTCTCGACCAGGGCGTAAAGCTGGCGGCAGCGCCTTCGAAGTTCACGTCGTCGTCCCAAACCAGGTCCGTACTGAAAAATGGATTGGGAATGCGGCCACCGCTCACACTCAACCATTCCCACGGTGCCACCTTGGCGTAGGCCCGGTCCAGCACCAGGGAATATTTGTTGAAGGTCGTACCCATGGTCTGATTGGTGGACACGGGGTCCGAGGTGTCGCCCGTCGTGATCCTGAATCCTGCCGAGACGTTATCCGTGATCTTGGCCAGCAGGCCCAGACGCGCACGCAGGCGGAGACGCTCCCGGGTCTCCGAGGTATTGTTGAGGTTGATGCCGTAACCCGCGAAGCTGTTGGGAATGTCATTGCTTTTGGCGTACAGGTCATCCTGAAAACGCAGACGGATATCGCCTTCCCACTTCAGGCGTTCCACCCATTCCGGTACCGCGTTTACGTCGCCCCAGTGCTCGGTCTTGGCCTGCGCCACCACTTCCTGCCGGATCTGCTCGCTGATTTCGCGCTTCACCACTTCGGGGATGTAAGGCACGCGCACCACGCCGGGCGCCGTTTCGGCCCTGGCGCTGGCTTCGGCCGCTTCCTGGCCTTTTTTCTCCGCCTGTTGGACGAGGTCCTGCGCCGCCTCGGCGCTCAGCACGCCCTTCTTCACCAGCGCGTCCACCAGGGCCAGCGTCGTCGCCCGCAGGGTTTCGAGGTCCTGGCGCTCGCTGCCGGCCTGGGCAGGCAACGCAAAGGCCAGGCTCAGCGCCATGACCAGGGGCTTGATGTAATGAGTTTTCATGATAAGTGGGTTAATGAATCTGTTCAAAAATCGGAATGTCAACGCGACACCACGCGCAGCCGCACCGGCTGCGGGATGTCGGCCGGCAAGGGGTCGCGCAGGCTCACCCGGAGAATTTCCTGGCGCAGCGCTTCGTCCAGTTCGCTGTCGCCCGTGCCCTTGTCGAGCTGCACCCGGCTGACGCCCCCTGACGGGTTGAACCAGATCTGCGCGACCACCTTGTAATCCTTGCCCTGCAGGCGCTTGGCACGCCTCAGGTCGTCCTCGAGTTGGCGCGAAATCATGTTCGAATACCAGCTGCGACGTTCATCGCCGGCGCCGCCCCCGCCGATGCCGATCCCGCTGCCCGCAGCCAGGTCGGTCGCCATCCCGCCTGCCGGCCCGTCGGGGATGCCGCCGGGCGGCGGGGGCGGTGCCTCGGGCTGGGGTGGCTGGGGCTGGTCGAGCTTGACCTCTTCCTTCGGCTTGTCGATCTTCTGCGGCTCCGGCGGCTTTTCTTCCGGCGGCTTGGGTGGCGGCGGCTTGACCAGGGAAATGGTCTGGATCTTTGGCCTTTCGGGCTTGCCCGAATCCTGGATGAAACCCATGACGCCCCAGATCACGCCCGCCGTGAACAGCGCCATGAACAGCAGGCCGCCGATGAGCGGCAGCCGGCTGCGCAGGGATCGCTTGGGCGCCGGCATCGTTATTTGGTCTGCTTGGCCGTCACCAGACCGAGCTGGGTGATGTCGAGCCGGCCGCACAAATCCATCACGTCGATCACTTTTTCATACGCGATCTTCGAATCGCCCTTGATCACCACCGGCAGATCGGGGGTGATCGCCTTGAAGCTCTTCAGGCGGCTTTCGAGTTCGGCCATGCTGACCGGATAGGTATCCAGGTAGATCTGCCCGTTGGCGTCGATGGTGACCGACTTTGTCTTCGGCTTGGCGAGGCTCGGTGTGTTGCTCGCCTTCGGCAGGTTGACCTTGATGCCCTGCACCGAGGCGGTCGTCATGATTATGAAGATGACCAGCAGCACATACGCCAGGTCCAGCATCGGCGTGATGTTGATATCGTCGAACGGTTCGTTGTCTTCGCGGATCTCGGCCATGTCCGTCTCCTATCGGCTGTAGGTTTCGGCGATGCGGGCGATGTACTCGTCGACGAACACGTGCATGTCGGCGCTGATCGACTTGATGCGCGAGCCGAGGTAGTTGTAGCCGAACAGCGCCGGGATCGCGACCGCGAGGCCGGCCACTGTTGCGACCAGCGCGGCGGCGATGCCGGGCGCGATCGCCGCGACGTTGACGTCGCCGGTGGCGGCGATGGCGGCGAAGGTGATCATCACCCCCACCACGGTGCCGAGCAGGCCCAGGAACGGCCCGCCCGAAATCGCGATGGTCAACAGCACCATCAGGCTGTTGAGTTTCTGGTTCTCGCGCACCACCGTGGCATCGAGGCTGGCCTTCACCACATCGAGCGCCTGCGGCGACAGTTCCACGCCGGCACGCTTGCCCATGCGGTTCTTCACCTGCTGGATGCCGGCGTGATAGATGCGGTACAGGGTCGAGTTCTGGTGATGATCGTGATGGCCGAACAGGATCTCCGCCATGCCGCTGCCCTTCAGGTCGGCATCCTCGGGATCGTCGTCGGCATCCAGCCTGGCCGTATCCTGCGCCTTCAAATCATGGAAGGCTTCCAGGAATTCCTTGTTCGCCCGGGTGATCTTGCTCACCAGCAACGCCTTCGAGGCCATCACCAACATGCTGATGCCGAGCATCACCATCAGCACCGCGATCACCACCCAGCCATCCAGGGTCACGCTCTTCAGGATCACGCCGAAATAGGAGGCATCGCCGTCGCTGTCCTCGCTTTCTTCCTCTCCCGCCTGCACCACCTTGTCGCTGTCCGGGCCTTGCGTCATCGCGGCCAGGCGCAGCCAATCCGCGCTGCGTGCAATGTTGGACACTTCCAGTTCATCGACCTCGCCCTTGAAGCCCGAGCCAAGTTTCAGATCCAGTGCCGCATCGGGTGCCGCCACTGCGGCCTCGGCTGCCATCGCGCCGTTGAGATACACACGAAGCTTGTCGCCCAGGGTCGCCGACACCTGGCTCCAGCTTGTTGCGGGAACATCCGGCCCGGTTACCGTGACGCTGCCCGAACGGGCGACCAACTTGCCGCCTTCCAGTGCCAGCGTCAGCGTCTGCCCGGCATGCAGCAGTTCGGCCGTTTGGCCGGCCGTGTCCGGCTTGATCCAGAGTGAGACCATCATGCCGGCCGCCGCGCCATAGACCAGTTTCGGTGTGGCAGGAATATCGAGCGTTTGCGTTCCGTCGAACTTGAGGGCCCCACCGATCGCCCCGCCCGGGGTGCGCGTGGCGGTGAAGGCACCGGATGGAATCGCCGCGGCCGTGCTGTCCTGCGGCGCACCGCTGGCCTCCGCGTAATGCTGGACCAGCATGAAGCTGGGGTCGTAGACTGCTTTGCCGTCGCCAACCGCAGGCGCGCCCTCGTTGCCGTAATACAGCCAGACCTGCTGCTTGTCCTTGCCGCCTTCCACCTTGGGAACCTGTACCCAGATCAGGGCCTGCTCGGCGGTGCTGTCGAATTTCTCGATCTGGAAATTCAGCGGCGTCTTGTCGTCACCCGCCACGAAGCGCAGATCGGAGCCATTGGGATTCGCGCTCAGAAAGTCGAAGTTGCCCGTGTGCAGGCGGATCAGTACCGGCACGTTGGTCTGCGTTTCCTTCACGCCTGCGCCCGAGTCGGCCGTATTGATCGTGAACGCCTTGCGCGCCGACCAGTCGCCGTTCCACCACGCATGGGCCGGAGCGGCCGCCAACATCAACAGCAAAGGGAACAGGAATCGGATCATGTCTCAATGTCTTCGAGATGTTTACAAAGTCATTGATTGTGTATGTCGCATGTTGCATGGCCATGAACATGCAGCGCCGCGACATGAGCCGATCGGCACATGCCGGCGCCGCATCCAGGACGGTCTTCAGCTGCCTCCTTTCTTCTTGGCACATGCGGTATCGCCATCTGGACAGCGCCCGGCCCCCTCGCCAAAACCCAGTACCTCTACGCTGATAAGCGAAGGCTTGAAGTTGGCAAGGGCCTCCTGGACCTTTTGCATCTGTTCCGCCGAGTCCGCTGAACCATCCCGCATCGACCGGTTGGTTTCCTCAGCCGACTGGCCATTCGGAGACAGGTTGCCGAGACCGCTCAAGCCTGCGCCCAAGCCGCTGCTCGACGCGGGCGCACCGACGACATTACCGCCCACTTGGATATTCCCGCTATTCAGAACCTGCTGGGCTGCGATCAGCAGATTGCCGGAGGAACGGATGCCCGCATCGCCCGCATCCACCACACCGGATGGTGCGGCCAGCACCACATTGCCGTCGGGAATATTGGGATTGGTCTTGAGCGTTCCGATCCCGCTGCCGCTCACCGTACCCTGCACATTCAGCGTCGGGTTGCCGCTGGCATCATAGGTGACCTGGGGCGGCGGAGCAGCGGTCGCCGTCTTCTTGCCCTTGCCTGCATCCACGTTGCCCAGGGTTGACCAGAGCAGGATGTCTCCCCCGGCTACGGTGAGTACCCTGGACTGGTTCACCTGGATATCGTCCCGGGCCATCGCCAGGATATTGCCCCCGGCAAAACTCATGATGCCCAGATCGGATGGCGCCTTGTTGTCAGCCAGGCTGGGCGGCGGGTTGGCCAGTCCCACGTTGAGGCTGCCGCCCGGCATGAGCAATTGGATATCACCGGTTTGCTGGGTGCTGATACGGCTGAATACCAGATTCACATCGCCTTGATAGGCCAGCGGAACGCCCGCGGCATCCTGGCTTGGGAACAATGTGGCAATGGCATCGTAGGCCCGGTCATAGCCCTTGCCTGCCTGCCCTTCGCTGGCGCCGATCAACAGCTCGTTATTGAGAACAAGCAGGGCCTGCTGAGCCTGAGACAAACTGGAGAAGTCCGCTGGCACCTTGTAATCGGCCAGGGCCGCGCTACCTGGCGTCAGATAGCGTGCAGCGAATCCGGCATAGTCCGGATCCCGCACGTGACCGTCGCCATCCTGTCCCAGGCCTGCTGCGACCGAGAGCGTGGCGCCTCCGGTCGGCAAAGCCTGGTTCTTCAGATTGCCATAAGAGGAAATGCCAGCCGAGTTCCCCAGGTCGATGTTTCTCCCCGCGAAAAACTCGCCGTAGCCAGGGCCGCCAACCTGCAACTCGGCATTGTTGCTGGCCAGGCCGTTGCTGACGTTGCGTACCGAAGGCGACACGATGTCCCGCCCGGCCCGGAAACTGCTCAGGTTGCCGTCTGCATTGTTCTGCACATAGGCGATGGAACGGAAGACAATATCCCGGCCCGCATCGATGCTCGTCTGCCTGGTCGACACGAAATAGCCTGCCAGGTCCACATCGCCCATGAGCGAATAGAGATAGGCTGAACGGGTATCGGCACCATGTAGTAGCGGGCTGGCATGCTTGGAAATGCTGGCGCTGAATTGCTGGTATTGGTCCAACCCCACGGTGCTGGTACCGGCATTCAGAGCACCGGGAATCAGGGCCGGATCGAAATCGCTCAGATACACTTCGCTACCCTGCTCCAGCGTGATCCCTTTTTGGGCCAGAAGCTGAAGATTGCCCTGGGCATCCGGAAACAGAACCATGTTATTGGCGATGGCAATACCGCCCGACAGGGCTGCAGCCTCCACTTGACCCGGATAGCCGGACAAGGCCGTAACGCCGCCTGCCGTAAAAGTGGGGAAGAAGGCATTCTTCAGTAACGTGAGGTTGCTGTTGTTGTTGTCGAACCTGACGTCACCGACCAGGGATTGCACGCCGACCTTGCTGCCCGGTGCGTAATCGTAAAAATACGGCGTACCACTGAAGCCAGTGCGGTAAAGCGCCGTCGGATCGAAGACCGAAGCAATCGTCACATTGCCGTGCGCCGACACGTCGTATCCGCCCTGCTCCAGCGCCAGATAGGGGTAGATCGGCACGCCACTGACCGTACGCCCTTCGCGGATCGCCCCGCCGGACTGAATCCGGCCCTGGCCGCTGCCCACCTGGAACACGCCACCCCGGATATCTCCGCCGGCAACGACCGTCAGGTCGCCCCCGCCGCGGACATCCATCGCACCGGAGGTCGTGCTGGTCTTGCCGCTGACGGGAACGACCGCTCCCAAATTGACAATGTCGCCGCCGGCGGCAATCCGTACATTACCGCCGCCCAGTGCGCCGACCCCCTGTCTGAAGGCCGAAAAATCAGGCCACCAGAAGCTGGATCCGGCATTCACCTTGCGTGCCAGCCAATCGGTGATCAGTTGCTGCTGATTCTTGTTGGACGTGCCGCTGACTTCCGCCGTGACATCGCCGCCGACCTGGATGGCAAGATCGCCGCCGCGATCGGGGAAAACCGCCTTGGGCGTGCCGGACGGAATGGCATATCCCGTCGTGTCGCCCGGCACGCCTGCCGTGTAAATCACCGCCACCTGGGTGGCTGAAGTCGATTTGAGCGTCAGATCTCCGCCGACGGCGATATCGACATCGCCCGTGCCGGTCCGCACCATCTTGCCCGCGGCCAGGGTGAAGTTGCCTTTCCCGGCCAGATCCGTTTTGTCGCGCACCGCCAGCGGATTACTGCTGCCGGCATCCGCCCCGGAGGCCAAACGATACGACCAGCTGTCACCACTATTCTGGGTGGCACTGGCGGCGGTCCCGTTGAATCCGTCGCTGATGCTGCCGTTCAGGATGAGATCGCCCGCGGCGCGCAAGGTCAACACACCCGACTCACCCGCAACATGCAGTGCCTGCAGTCCCAGATCGCCATTCAGCGTCAGGTCGCCAGTGCTATCCACCTCCACACCCGGCCGCACATGGAATGCCGGATCGCTGGTCTTGCCGAGGCGAGCAGCGATCGTTGCGGCATTGGCCATGAAGGCATTGGCATCGTTGTAGATGGCGCTATTCACCGCAATATCGCTGGCGCCCAGGCTGTTCTGAGCATACGACTTGAAGCCTTCGGCCACGACCTCGTCTGCGCCAACGATGGCGCCATCCAGGCGGGCAATCGCCATATCTGTTCCGGCGCTGTTCCGCGGCGCCCGCAAGACCACGTTGCCGCCTTGCGCGTAGCTGCCGAGAGCGGAAACGTCGAGGGTGCTGCCGGATTGGATGTCGATATGGCCGCCCACAGTGCCTAGCGTCACCTTGCCACCATCGCCGCTGGACCCGGCATACTGGGCCTCGGAACGCGTGGCGTAAGCGTTCAATTGCGCACCGGACAACAGGGTGACATCGCCCGCTGCATAGGCCTGCACGTTTCCACCTCGGGCACCGGTGCTGTCGATGACTCCCGCCAGACGGATATCGCCCTGGTCGGAAACCAGCAAGACATCATGGGAAGTCAGCACATCACCAGCGGCCATGGCGATACTGCCCGCAGTGCCGCTCCCACGCAGTCGCACACTCACGGATTCGGAAAACTTGCCGGTACCCAGTTTGGACAGCAGGCCGGAAAAATCACCCAGGCCCGCCAGATCCAGCGCGAATCGCCCACCCACGGCGCCATGGGCCGTCTCCGCGCCCCCATCCAGATCGCCATCCAGTTTCGCCGTTCCGTCGATGGCCCGAATGGTCAGACTACCGGCATCGCCTTCGCCTGCGCCCGCCACGCTCACACGGGCACCGTTATCGAGCGCCACATTGCCATGGGACGCGCGCAGTTCGATCTGTCCGCCGTCGGCGTAAGCCATCTCGGTGCCAAAGGCTTTGGCATACCCCGCGGCATTCACTTGCGCACCATTCGCCAGTACCAGATTGTCGGCCCCGGCCGCCCCGCCTGTCGCCTCGATATCGATATGGCCGGCCAACGCGTCGATTTGAGTGTCCACATAGACCGTGTCGCCCTCCAAACCCAAACGTCCCCCCAGCGTATCGGCTAGCGCGGCCGGATTTGGCGTGGCCGATCGGACCACATTCAGAGCGGCATTGCTCTGGATGTCATAAACCGTACCGGTGTCCGCGACCAGATGAGGCGTTTCCAGTGTCAGGTTGCCCGAGGCATCCATCTGTCCCTTCCCGCTCGTCATGATTTCGTCGCTGGCAGCCAGGGTATAGGCACGACCGCCCTGCAAGGCAACCTGGCCGTCACCCAGAGTGATACGCCCCGTCCCCTTTGCCACGGTGCCTGCCGCATCTACATAACGCTCGGCCCGCAAGCTCAGACTGCCAGACATCGGGGCCGCGCTGCCCGAATACGGTCCGGACGTATTACCCAGGGCAAGGCTATTGGCCTGGAACACCACATCCTCGTCCGTATGGACGACCAGCGCCGGCGCATCCAAGGTTAGGCCGGCCGGTGCCGTGGCGCCCTCGGTCAGATCCACGCTGGCGCCATCATAGAAATCCATGGTGCTATAGGTACGCAGACGCAGATCCCTGGCTTGCCGAAGCTGGGCCAGCAGGCCGGATGTGACCTTCAAGCCGTCCTGGCCGACCGGCACGGCACCGAAACTGACCCGGCTGCTGGCTACACTGATCGCCGGGCTGTTGAAGACTGCCGTACCGGCGATCAGGTTATCCCGGGTGGCATCCAGCAAAATGGAATCACCCGTCAGTTCCACCCCTTCATGCAGAGTAAGCGTTCCGGCCGAACCAGCCGTGGCGCCACGGGACAAGATAGGCAGGCTGCTCTGGGCAACGCGCAGGAACGCACCGTCGCCATTCAGGGTGATTTCGTCCGGCGCGCCCGTCAACTCACCTTGACTTTCGATATAGCCGTCACGGCCATCGCCCATCCCTGAGCCCAGGGTCAAGGCGTCACGGGAAGCGAGCATGACTTCGCCCGCCTTCAAGGCATGGCCTGCACTGTTGAGCAGGCGCACGTCGGCCGCCTTCACATCGATGTCATAGCCGGATGCGGACACGGAACGGGTGCCGCCGATCAGCAGGCTTTCGACATTGAAGCTGTTCAACATCTCAGCAGACAAGCCCAGATAACCGTTGGGAACACCTGCAACATCATCGACGATGGCAATGGCGCTGGATGCGATATCCAGCATGCCGCCTCGCCCGCCCGCGCCCACATCGAATCGGGGCGCGGCATTCATGGCCAGCTGGGTTGCCCGCAACGATAGCAGGCCCGCATCTTCCGGCAGCCTCGGCCGGGTATCGCCGGTAGCCTGAGCAGCCTGGGTGAAGAAAGTATTGGCATGACTCTCGATGAAGCTGGAATACGTGCGCACCACGTCACCGGACGCCACCAGATACCCCTGACTGCGGCCGGCGGCGATATCGGTCCCGTTCACCAAGGTACGGCCCGCCACCAGTGCGGCGCCATCCGCCAGCGCCCGGTTCTGGCGCGGCAACATGTCCTGATATCCGGAAACGGCCTTGACCAGATAGGCACCTGGCATCAGCGCATAGTGGGCGGGAAGCAGGGTATACACCCCGGCATTCAATCCCCCGCCGCCGCTGAGATAGACGCTCGCGCCCGCTTGCAGCGTGCTATCCGAATTTTGTATGTCCCGTGGTGCATAGCCAGCGCCATAGCCGGGAATCACGGCATACACGCCCGGCTCGGCCAGGATGTCGCGGGAACCGCCTGGCCCCGGCAGGAACTCGTAGGCATAGAGATCGCCGCCGCCGCTGAGATCGAGGCCAGCCGTGGCACAAACCTGGATGTCAGGCGCATCCAGGCTAATGGACTTTTCCGGTGGCGCATCCAGAATCAGCGTGTAGTTGTCGAGTTGATACACCCATTCGCTGCCGTCGCTCGTGGTCTGCCCCAAGGGCAGCAAGGCGCCCGCCGCCGATACGGAAGTCAAACTGCCATCGCCCAGCCGGATTGTGTTGCTGGCCGTCAGGGAAAGACTCCCCAACGGCGCGCGCAGCACGCCATTCTGGAAAATATTGGCTGCATTCACGCTCAGGCGGCCTCCCGCCGACAAAGGGAGCAGTGCAGCATGGCCGTTACCGGTGAAGGTCACATCCCCCGGCGTGCTCACTCTGAATGTGGAAAGCGTCGTGGGGTAGGCTTGCGCACTCTTGAAGACCAGATTGCCGGCCGCACTCAGACTGCCGGTATAGGTCGGACTCCCGCTGACGGCCACCGCATTGAAGCGAATATCCTGGTCAGCCACGAATGCGGCAGACTGGAAACCTTGCAGGGCGAAGTTCCCCTCCAGATCCAGCATCTTGGCCGCCACATCGAGATGTGCCGTTCCGCCCGAGGCAGTCGGGACATTCGTCTGGAACAGGGAATCCAGATTGCCCGCGCGTATGTAGGCCGCACTCAGACTCACATCCCCGGCACCTCCCATCAGCACCGGCGCGTCCAGGACGATCTGCCGCTTCACGCCGAGATTGACCGGGCCGTCGAAGGCAATCTGGTTCTCGCTCTTGAAGGCGACGCTATCGAAGCCGCCGCTGACCAGTCCACCCACGGGAATATAGGCCTTGCTGCCATACACCGCATGATCGATGGAGGTTCCCGGCGTCAAACCGGCCGGTACATGATCACCGGTCTGCGACAGGATCATTTGGCGATCTCCATAAAGGGTCGGATAGCCCCTGCCGGGCGTACCGGCGTTCCGGTCCTTCCAGATTGCGGCACTAAAGCGCCCGCCCGCCGCGCCAGCACCGCCTGACTTGCCTACCATGACTCCGTCATCGAGCAGGATGCCTTCCGTGGCCGTGATGACCACGCTGCCAGCGTCGCTCGCCACTTCCGTGGCCTTCACGGTCGTGGCATTACCCACCTCTGTGACCAGGTCCAGCGTCGCCTTGGCACCCGACACGTCCAAGGTCGCCTGGCCGTCCGTCCGCGCCTGGATCACCACATTACCCGCGCCCGCGTAATTCTTGCCATCCAGCGTTCCCGTACCCGCGGACAGGCTGATGGTGCCGCCCTGGAGCACCTCGCCTTCCCGCAGGCCCGTCGTGCTCGGAAGCTGCTTGGCGATACCCGATACATCCAGACGAGCATGGCTGCCCACCCAGATGGCGCGGTTGTCCCGATACCAGTCCCCTACCTGGGCAAGGGCCAGCGAGATGGACCCCGCTACGGCAGTCAGACTGCCGTCGACCGTCAGCAGGTTGCCCGCGCTCAGATCGATACTTCCCTGCGGGCCGACATCGATGACGGCCCCTGTTCCCACGGCAAGCTGACCGAACTGCACCCCGCCCGAGCTGGCGAAGTTGTTGCCGCTCTTCAAGGCAAGTTTCATGGGCGCGCGCAACTGCCAGGGCAATACGACCTCATTGGCCAGATCCTTCACGTTGCTGCCAGAGGATTGGGCCAGCGCCGAATTCTTCAACTGCCATCCTGCGTAATCGGGCCGGATGATGGTGTTGGCGGCGACGGTCAGCGCGTCATAGCCCTCGACGCTGTAATCCGTGAACCCGCCCCGGGTAAAGATGCCGGGATCCAGGACCAGCGTTTCCGCCCCCCACCCGGCGGGTAACGGCGTCCCGCTGTTGCCGATCAACGCCTTGGCGGCGCGGATCTTCAAGGAACCGCCTTTGCCTAGGGCATAACTGCGCAACTCGCTGCCCAGCGTGATCCGATTGGATGCCGTCTGGGATGCATCCAGGGATTTGACCGCCAGGCTGATGCTGCCGGCATTTCCTTTTTCCACCGAACCGTCCTGTTTCACCCAGGCACCACCGCTGACGTCGAGCACGCTTCCCGTCGCCAGATCGAGATCGCCATAAGCTTCGATGGAAATGGAGCCGGCATCTGCCTGAGCCGCCGCAGACCGGTCGGCATCCGGCAAGGAATCATTGGTCCAGGTCCCGGCTGCCGAAATCAGCGTATGGGCACCCAGCGTGACATCTCCATCCAGACTGCTGAAAGGCTGGAAGGTCTTGAGCGTAATGGCCCCCCCTGGCGTGATGAGATTGCCCTGCACGTCGATGCGTTTGGTGCTGCCGAGATACAGGCTGCCGCCGGACTGCGTCGCCAGGGTCGTGCCGGCAGGCACGGTAATCGTGCCATTGCTGTAGACCGCCAGGCGATCGAAACCCGCGTCGAGCAGATCCGTGGAAATCCAGACGTTCCCGTCCGTACCTGGCGTGCCGCCGGAATAGAAAGTAATGCCCGGTAGCTTAAAGTCGTATTCTTTCTGGCCGTCGAGCGCCACCTGATAGCTGGTATCGCCCAGAATCAGTTGGCTGCCCCGGGGGCGGCTGGCGGCATCCCGCTGATAGGGGCCGGCCGTCGTAGCGCCATGCAGTACACCCGCCGGCAGGCTCAGGTCATGGGCCACGATCTGGACCGTCCCCGCATCCTTTCCCTCCACATAACCGGCCTCAAACTTGCCCATGGCCTTGATGCTTTGGTCGTCCAGCCACTTGTCGCCGCTGATCAGTTTTTCGTTGGCGAACCCCACGTAGACTTCGTCGACCGGTGCCTCGCTGATGTCATACGTCTTACCGCTCTGGGCGACCAGCTGGCTGGTGTAGACATACCCGTCCCGGTAGCGGATGGAACCGCCGCTGACATCGATGCTGGCTCCGGACCGGATGACGACATCCCCTTCGGACTGCAGCTTGACGTTACCGCCGGTCGTGAGGCGCTCCTTCGCGGTGCGGGCGATCTGGTTTTTATAACCGGAGAGATCGGCCAGCGGAATCCGGCCATTCTCGTCCAGATCGCGTATGTCCACCGCCACGGTCTTGCCGCGCAGGAAACCATCCCGTTGCAATGGCGCATCCTTCAACTCGTCACCTCGCAACTGGACCTGCAGTACATTGCGCTCCATGGCCAGTTCCACATCGCTCATGCCGGATACGTCGATACGACTGCCCGCTTGCATCTCGATTCGAGTACCGGTCTTGGCAGCGGTGTTCGCGGGAGGATTCGGATACGACTTGAGATTGTCGGGAAGCGCCGTGCTGGTGTAATCGCCAATGCCTGTGCTGGTGCCGTCCAGCCTGCGTGCCGAAAGCGTCACGTCACCACCGGGCGCGCGGATCAGGGCACCGGATGTGCCGTCGCCTTCCATGACGATATTCTGTGCCAGCGCATTCACCTTCGAGACGTTCATGTTGGCGCTGTCGACGATGGTTTGCGTATCGTCGTCGTCCGGCAATACCTCGGTCACACTCTTCGCACCCAGCACCAGCGTGCCACCTCGGGTGACAGGATAGGGATTGGACAGCGAAGCATTGAACTGGGCCGTATCGCCCGCCATGAGATACACGGAACCGTTGGCGCTGACCGACGTCGTGGCGGTGATCCGTCCCTTCTGGTTCACCGCCAGGCCTGCTAGGGTGACGTTGCCCCGCTCGGCGATCAGCTGGCCCAGGTCCAGGTTGCTCGCCGTGCTCGTTCCTGGCGCCACCGCGCCGGTACCCGGATTGTCCACGGCCACCAGCAGACCACGCAGATTGGCATCCCCCGAAGGAGCCAGGTAAACCTTCGAACCTGCCGCCAGCAGGATTTGGCCGTCTGGCGTATGGATCAAGCCGTTGTTCTCCACCGTGGGTGCGAACAGCATGACACTGCCGCCACTGCCGGTGGTGAGCGTGGCGCCCGCTTCCACCCGAACGAAACCAGCGACGGTCGCCCCGCTAAAGGGCGCGAATTGGGGGTTGCTGTTCAGGTTGGCGATGAGGCCATTGAGATAGACGTTGTCGTTGATGTCCAGGCTTGATGCGACCAATGAACGCGTGTCCACCTGGGCGCCGGCCGCGAACAGAATACCGTTCTGGTTCAGCAGGAATATCTGGCCATTGGCGCTCAACTGTCCTTGTATCGTGGTGGGATTCGCATCCCAGATCCGGTTCAAAGAACTGGCTGCCGCATTCGGCTGGACGAACTGCACGCTGTTCCCTGCCCCGATGTTGAAGCCTGCCCAGTTGAAGATGGCCTTGCCGGTGTTCTGCTGGATGACCATATGACTGCCGTTCGGCGTCACGGACAGGCTACCGCTGCCTTGACCAATCCACGGCGTCGGATTGGGATTGGTACCGCACGTCCCTCCGGCGCAAGGGACAGGTAGCGTCCCCGCCGCCTGCACCAGAGGGGGGGCGATGCCGACCCACACCGACATTCCGTAGGCGGCGAAACGATGCAATGGCGTTCTCTGCTTAGAATTCATAACTGGCCTTCAGATGGAAACGCCCGTGACGGGCCGAGGTGTAGGCGCCATCCTGGAAAGGCAGCGCGAAATCCGCATTGACATGCCAGTATTTCCAGGCGGCCAGGCGTAGACCGACCCCGGCGCTCGACAGGTCGAAGCGGTCGATCTGTCCAGGCAGAGGATCAATGATCCAGACCTTCCCGGCATCCACGAAAGCGAGCAGGAAGAGCTGGTCGACATCCTTCATATCCACCGCCAGGCGCGGGCTGCGCAACTCCAGCGTGGCGCGTACGCCGTTATCGCCCAGACGTTCGCCTTCCAGGTAGCCACGCACGTTCTGCGCGCCGCCGATGGTGAATTGTTCATTGCCGATAAGCGGACCGCTGGCCAGCTGGAAATCCATCCGGCCATACAGGCTGAAATCGGCGCCCAGTTTCTGGGTCCGCATCGCGTCGCCGCGCCAGTAGAAATAATTGGAGCGGGCGTTGTAGCGCCGTTGCTGGAATTCGTTTTCGTTGTCGCGCAGGCCGCGTAACGAGAAATTCGCTCCCAGATCCACCTGGGTCACGCCGGATTCCCCGGCGAATGTCCCGCTGTATTGAGCGACCACAGGCAGATACGTCACCGGCGTGCTGAAGCGGTCGGTACTGCCGACGATGCTCTCCAGGGAATGCTTGTAGTCCATTCCCAGGGTCAAGCTGTGAAACAGGCCTGGCTTGCCCGGCAGGGAATGGATCCAGCGCGCACCCATGATGTCGCCATTGCCCACCACGCCATAGTCGCCGAGCGTGCTCACATTGCTGCGGGACCGGATGGCATACAGCGCATAGGTGTTACCCGTTGACCCGGGCATGACATACGTGCCGGACCATGCGTTGCTCTGGTTGGGATTGGACGGCGTCGCCTGGTACTGGAGAGAAACGCTATGGCCCCGTTGCCACAGATTGTCGAAGCGCAACATGCCATTGACCCGGGCGTGTTCGGTATTGGCACTGTAGTAGTTGTTGGCTTCCAGGCTGCCATGCAGGGGCAGCTCATCCTCCACCTTCAGCTCCACTTCCACCTTGCCGGGCGTCCTGCCCGCTCGCAGTACCGGCGTCACCTTCCGGTCGCGTGCCGCGGCCAGGCTGGCCAGCTGCTTCTGCACATCGGGGAAATACGGCACGCTGCCCTCCGCCAACGTAGGGACGTGCGCCTTGATCTCTCCCAACGAGTAATATTTCGCGCCGCTTACCCGCAAGCGCTCCACGCTGCCCTCGGTCACCCTGAGACGCACCGTGTTCCCATCCACTTTCTGTTCCGGAATATCCACGAACACCGTCGGGTACCCGCCATCCCGATAGGCCCGTTCCAGGCTTTCCCGGGCGGACTGCACATCGGCAATGGTCCGATTCTCGCCAAGATAGGGGTACACCGCCTGTTCGATGGCAATAGTCGATAACAGGGTATTGCCTTCCACGGCGTACTCGAAAATATTGAAATGGTTTTCCTGCCCCGTAGCAGGCACAGCTTCGGCTGGCGTCTTCCCTGCGCCTTCCTCGGCGCTGGCGGTCAGTGCCGCCGACAGACCCAGGAACACCATCAGGCAACAAACCCACGGCCACTTCATCCACATGCGGATCCAGTCGGCGATCCTCTTGGATGCATTCAGTTTCGTCACGTCTCTCGACCGTTCATTGCAGACATTCATATGGTCACAGCCAATTCATCCACAGTCATTCGATTCCGGAAGCTCTTTTCAGGAATCGCATCCGCATCGACAACACCCAATAAAAAATCAGACTCAAGCAAGCCAAAAAGCGCCCACCTTGCGGTGGACGCTTCCCGTGGTCCGGGATGAGCATTGCGCCCATCCCGAACCACGTTTCCAGGTCAGGACGTCAACCCGGATCAGTAGAACAGCTGCAGCGGCTGGCAGGTGTTCGGGCCGGATACCGCAGCACGCGTACCCTTCAGCGTGATGGCGGCATAGGCCGGGTCATAGTTGAAGGGTGTGGCTGCCACACCCGGGAGGATCGACAGAACGGCCGGATCGGAAGACACGGTACGGAAGGTATTCAGAACATCCCCCACGGCGGTGCCGTTGGTGCTGCTACGCCACTGCATCGATTGCTCGACGAAGAACTGATAGTCGCCGCTCACCGCATTGGCGATGGTGGGCGCCACGCCGTCGATGGCAACGAACTTCCAGTTGTCGCTGCCGCTCGGGGTGTTCTCCAGGGAGACCAGACCGAGACCCATCTGACCTTTGGCATACACGCTGTTCAGGCCGGCTTTGACGCCACCTGTGCCGCTGTTTTCAACCACGGTATAGGTCGAGAAATTGACCGGATCGCCCTGGGCAGGCTGAGGCGGCAAACCAGCGGTCGAACAAGGCGCATTCAGGAAGAAAGCGTTTGCTGCGGACTTGGTACCGGAACCAGCCGCACGGGTTTCCAGAGTGATGGGGCCGGACAGGCTGGCATTCACCTGGCTCCAGTCGGTGTAGGTACCCGTCATGATGGACTGAACGGCTGCCTTGCTGATCGTGGTGTAGGGATAGTTGTTGGTCACGGCGACGCCCATGACCACACCATTCTGGCTGGCCACATCCAGAACCGCCAGTTCGGCTGCGCTCAGGGCCGTTTCGCCGGCAGGCAGGTTGGGGCCGCGGAACATGCCGGGCTCGACGTCGGATACACCACCATCGGACACTTGCAGCTCAGTGCCGGCACAGTAATAGCTGGGGCTGGGGAACGTGTTACCCGAGCTGGTACAGCTGCCGTCAACCTTCATGGCATCGATGGCCTGGGCACGGGCAACCGGACCCACGCCGTAGAAGGAGCCGCCTACAGCACGATCCATGATCAGGACTTTTTTGCCGCCGATGGAAGCCGGGATGGCGGTATTCAGCACACCGATGGGCGTGCCGGTGGGCTTCATCGTGCCGAACACGGCACGGTGGTTTGCACCGGCGGCATCGTTATAGAACACGTCGATGGTGCCGGCGACCATCATGGTCTCGGCGATTTTCACCAGGGTGCCCTGCTGGGCGGAGGCACCGGAGATGCGCACGACCAGGTCAGGCGTCGTGGTCGGGCTGTGGGCGAAAGCAACGGGAGCGGCCACCAACGCAGCCAGGGCCAGAGCGATTTTGTTCAGTTTCATGCGTCAATTCCTTTGGATTGCATCCCGCTCCAATGGAGCGGGATGACACGATTGGATGAATAATTCAGATGGAAATAATCAGGCAGCCAAGCGGCGACGGGCCATGAAGCCCACCAGACCCAGGCCGGCCAACATCAGAGCGTAGGTATCGGCCTCGGGCACGGGTGCGGCGGCACCGTAGTTCAGAACGCCAGCACTGCTCAGAGTCCAGACATCGGTGGCAACGGCACCGAATTTGACCCCGTTGACGTTACCCAAGCCGGAGGCACCGGTAATGGAGAAGAAATTCAGAGAATTACCAACGTTAGTAGAGGCATCCGGCGAAAACTTGGTGCCCCAGTTGCCCGTCATGGTGGGATCGCCGAAATAACCGGAATCGCCAACGACCTTAACGGCAGAGCCATTAACTGCGTAGTTGGTGCCCGCGATCTGGGCAGAGGTAAAGATAGCGCCGTTGGCAGACATGGCGCCCGGGCCACCTTTCGGAATCGCGACCGTAGCCGCGTTGTCAGTGGTGAAGACGCGGGACGTGGTTAGACCATTGCCGCTCTCAGCACCCACCATCCACAGCCAGTTGGCAGAGTTGGTACCGGCGGTGAAGGTCGTCCAGTTGGCATCGCTGCCGAAGTTGTAATTGTAGTTGACGCCCGTGCCGACGAAGTCGTTCATGTACACGCCGGTGTCAAAGGAGAAGGATTTCTGCGCCACGGTGTCGTACACGGCAAACCAGATTTCGCCGTTGCCGTTCAAGCCCGGATCGATGGCAGCGTTGGCGGAACCAGCGGCGGCCAGCAGCGCGGCAGCGACCAGTGCATTGAGTTTGAAGTTCATCAGTAGTGCTCCTATTTAATAAACCAGAAAGTTGTGATGCTTTCCGCCCCCCTGTGGGGCAGGCCTGGCGGACTACGCGTCAGACCAACCGGAAATGGAGCCCGCATGGCTGCGGACAGGGCTACTTTAGTGAGAACGGATGACACGCGATGGGGACACCCGGGCCTGAAAATTGAGCCGGTTGGCTCATGTGCAAACAGGCTGACGAATGGCCTGGCTATTGCATATCGCCACGCGAACCATGCGCATGCAGCAATCCCAGCGCAATGGCCTTGGCGACCGCCTGGCCACGGGTGCGGACGACCAGTTTTTTCATCGCGTGGCGCAGGTGGTTTTTGACGGTGAGCATGGACAGGCCGAGGATGTCGGCGATTTCGTCGTTGGTCTTGCCGTCGCGTACCCAGGTCAGCACCTCGACCTCGCGCACGGTGATGAGTCCGGCAGGCCGTCGGCTGAGCGTGCCGGTGCGCGATTCGTGGGACAACATGCGGGCCAGGGTGGCGAGCAGGTGCGGCAGCAGGATGTCGAGATACAGTTCGAGCCGGTCGTCGAACGGCATCCGCACGCGCGAGAAACTGGCGTAGCCCTTGATCTGGCCGTTGGTCCAGCCCATGCCGTGGAAGGCGACATTCTTCAGTTCGAGATCGGTCAGGCGGGCCGTCCAGTTGCCGCTGCCTTCATGCTGCCCGGCGATCAGGCGCGGTTCGCCGCAGGCCTGCCATTCCTGTGCCAGCTGGTTGATCAGGCCGTCTCCGGGATGGATGACGCGATGATAGTGGTCGTCCTTGAAGTAGCGGCAGGCGGTGAAGCGCTGGTGCAGCAGGTAGCCGCTTTCGTCCGCCACGCCGCACAGCAGGATTTCGTGCGGGATGAGCGACTGCACTGGGCCATGGATCCAGCTGAAAAAATGATGGCGCAACGTGACCCGCCGCGAGGCGAGCAGGATGCGCGCCAGATGGCCGCACTCTTCGTCGGTCAGTTCGTTGGTATTGTGCATGGACTCCCCTATTGCGAGCAGAGCATAGGCACACGCGATGACAAGGACATGAAGTTTTTTTGACGCCAGGAACCTTACGTCGCCTCGCGCAGTCTTGCGCCTCCCCTGCGACCACAGCTTCACACGCCCGTAACGCAGGCCACCTATCGTCGAGGGCCGACTTCCCCTCATGTCTCCCTCTATGAGCCACGACGAATTACGCGTGCATCTGGACCACATCCTGGACAAGGCACGCCTGTTGACCCTGCTGCAACCGGTGCTCGACCTCGCCAACGGACGCGTGATGGGATACGAAGCCCTGTCGCGGGGGCCGTCGAACAGCCCGCTGCATGCGCCGCAAGCGATGTTCCGCGTGGCCGAACAGCATGGCCTGCTGACCGCGCTGGACTGGGCCTGCATCCATATGTCCCTCAAGACGTTTGCGCAATTGAAGCTGCCGGGACGATTGTTCGTGAACCTGTCGCCCGGTAGCCTGCTGGATGCGACCTTCGCACCGGAATCGGTGCTGGCGGCGTTGTCGAATGTCGGCCTGTCCAGCAGCCAGGTGGTGATCGAAATCACCGAGAATGCGACCGCGCTGGATTACGCCTTTCTGCGCAAAGCGGTCGCCGGCTTGCGCGCGATCGGCATCGAGGTGGCCATGGACGACCTCGGCGAAGGCTTTTCCAGCCTGCGGCTGTGGTCCGAACTGAAGCCTGCCTTCGTCAAGATCGACAAGCATTTCATCGCCGGGATCCACCAGGACCCCCACAAGATCCAGTTCGTGCGATCGATCCGGATGCTGGCCGAAGGCGCGCATTCCTGCGTGATTGCCGAGGGCGTGGAAAGTCCGTCCGAACTGGCCGTATTGAAGGATCTCGGCATCCGCTACGCCCAGGGCTACCTGATCGGACGCCCTTCTCCGGTACCGATCCGGTTGTTGTCACGCGAGGTGGAAGCCTGCCTGCAATCCGGCATCGTCAGCGTCTTTCCCATGCTCCAGGCGCGCGACGGGCTGCACGTATCGGCCGACCGGCTCGTGGTTTCCGCTCCGTCCGTCAGTCCCAAAACATCCAGCGAAGACGTACTCGAGCTGATGATGCAATACCCCGAACTGCATGCGGTGGCCGTGGTGGACGAGGAGATACCCGTCGGCATCATTCACCGCCCCGCTCTGCTCGACCGCTTCATCGGCCTTTACGGCCGCGAGCTCCATGGCCGCAAACCGTGCCGCGACATGATGGACACCGACCCGCTCATCGTCGACAAGGCCACACGCATGACCGAACTGTCCGAACTGGTCGTCAAGAAAGGCAAGGCCGCCTTTACCCAGGGCTTCATCATCACGACCGAGGGACGCTACCTGGGACTGGGATCCGGCTTCGATCTGATGCGCGAAGTCACCGAAATGCAGATTGTGGCCGCGCGTTATGCCAACCCGCTCTCCGGGTTGCCTGGCAACGTGCCGATCCAGGAACATCTCGAGCGACTGCTCGTCAACGAACAGACTTTCGTCACGGCCTATTTCGATCTCGACCAGTTCAAGCCCTACAACGACGTCTATGGTTTCCGCCGCGGGGACGACATCATCCAGTTGCTGGCACGCATCCTGCGCGACAGTTGCAACCCCGAACTCGATTTCGTCGGCCACATCGGAGGTGACGATTTTGTCGTGCTGTTCCAGAGCCTCGACTGGGAAATACGCTGCCATGGCATGTTGGCTCGCTTCGATCGCGAATGCCGGGCCCTGTTCAATCCCGAGCATGTGGAGGCAGGTGGCTACCGCAGCGAAGACCGGCGCGGCGTCATGGCTTTTCATGCCCTGGTGACCCTGTCCATCGGCGCCGTGCTGGTCGATCCGAGCAATTACCACCATTATCAGGAAGTGGCGCGTGCCGCCTCCGAAGCCAAGCGCATGGCCAAGCGCATTGACGGCAGCAGCCTGTTCATCGATCAGCGTCGCATGCCCTTCGGCCGGCGGCTGGTGACGCAAACGCCTGCTGCCGGAACCAGCACGGCATCGGAAGAGTTGACGTCCGCCTGAGCCGGGAACGACGGCCATCCTTCAAAAAAATGCGGGCCATCAGGCCCGCCAGGTACTACAGGAGAACATTGGGAACACCCGGTTGGAGGAAGATAAACAGGGGGTCTCCGGCCACGACGGCACGCTATCCGGGTCGATGCTTGGTGCGCTCCACCATCATGCCGATCAGACCCAGTCCCGCCAGCAGCGTCATCCACGCCTTGGGCTCCGGTACGGGCGCAACGCTCAGGGCACCCGCATAGATGCCCCCAGCAGTGCCGGCCGTGGTGCCGGTCACGACGAACTGATAGAAGCCGGGCGCCCCGATTGCAGAAGGCGACAGGATGGCGCCGAGATCCAGCGCGCCGCTGGAATCGAACGTGCTGTCGGTTCCATAAATCGTACCGTTCATGTCCTGCAAGGTGATCGCGAAATTGCTGATATCGTAAACGGGCGCGCTGCCAGACCCGAATTGCAGCTTCACCTTCACGCTCGTGGCGATGGCTTCCGACGTGAAGGAACCGATATCGAAGCTGTACACGTCGACGATGGGCGTGCCCAGCCCGGAGACAGTATGGGCGATCGAGACATTTTGTCCGACCAGATCGCCGAGATAGCCCGGGCCGACGGTCGATGCAGCGGCCGATCCCATCGACCCCGCCAGCGCAAGCGCCAGCATGAATTGCATGCGTTTCATGAAAACTCCCCAATCGCGAAAATAATGCGGCTTTCCAACCTGCATGCAGTTTCACGCATGCATGTTGCAGGCGCAGACGTCCGCGTTGCTTCCGGCATGGCACGTTCGGGCCAATGGCATCCGCTCCCGGGGATTCGGACCATCGGGCCACGCATCGACTGTCATCAAGGGATCACCTTGCCGGGCAAGGATGGGCATTCCGGACAACAAGGAGAGTGCCATGAACACGCAAGACGAGAGACTGGATAGCCAAGCCGATCGGCTGGCCGAGGAAGCCCTGCACGAGCTTGGCGATGTGCCGCTCGACGACGCGGACGACTACAGCCGGCAATGCGATTACGCCGGATGCTATCCGTGGCTACCGGATGTCATCCAAGCGCATCCCTACGACAGCACGATCCGTACCGCTTTACGCGGCCTACAGGCGGCGGACGAGGGATTCGAGTTTCCTGCCTGGTAGCGCACCGCTTGCCCGGCCAACAAAGACGCTTCATCTTGGTAGCGGGCGGACGAGGCAAGCAACCCCGGATGTTCCGGAAATGAAGTGCTCAAACCAGCAGCCAGGCACATCTGGCCAAAACGGGGCGGGATATGTCATCCTGCGCGTGTCGTTTGTCTATCGCCTCGATCAAGTGCGGGAGTCGAACCATGCCCTATTCCCTTTTCCTTTCCATCGCCGCTGCAACCGTCTGGCTGGCTGCATGCACGTCCACTCCGCGTCCGCTCGCGACCGTACCGTCGGTTGATCTCGATCGCTATTACGGTAGATGGTATGAGATCGCACGGCTTCCAAACCGGTTTCAGGCCATGTGCGTGTCGGATACCCAAGCCACCTACCGCGCGGAGGGGGCGGCCGTCGCCGTTGTAAACCAGTGCCGCACCGCGACCGGCAGGATCGAGCAGGCCGACGGCATCGCCAAGGTCGTGGCAGGCAGCCGGGGCGCCCGGCTGAAGGTGAGCTTCTTCCGCCCCTTCTATGGCGATTACTGGATTCTGGATCTCGATCCGGACTATCGGTGGGTGCTGGTGGGCGAACCGGGCCGTCAATACGCATGGATCCTGGCGCGCGAGCCGAAGCTCGACGCGGCGACGCAGGCGGCCCTGCTGGCGCGGGCAGCCGAACTCGGCTTCGACCGGCAGGCCTTCATCATGACCCCGCACACCCGCGCGATGCGCTGACGCCAGAACCATGCCCGCTACCCTGCACGTCGTCCAGGCCGACATCACCACGCTCGTGCTGGATGCCATCGTCAACGCCGCCAATCCGTCGCTGCTCGGCGGTGGCGGCGTCGACGGGGCGATCCATCGTGCGGCCGGGCCGGAATTGCTGGCGGAATGCCGCTTGCTCGGCACCTGCCCGACCGGTGATGCCAAGCTCACAAAAGGCTATCGCCTGCCAGCCCGCTTCGTGATCCACACCGTCGGCCCGGTGTGGCACGGTGGCGACCAGGGAGAGCCCGATCTCCTGGCATCGTGCTACCGGCGCACCATCAAGGTCGCGGCGCAGCATGGCATCCGTACACTCGCATTTCCCTGTATCAGCACAGGTGCCTATGGCTATCCGGTCGAGCCCGCCGCACGAATCGCCATTGCCACGGTCCGCGCGGCCACGCACGTGTTCACCGACATGCGAGACATCGTCTTTTGCTGTCATTCCGGTGCGGATCGAAGCGTCTATGCAAGGCTGCTCGGTCAGATGGGAGCTGGCTCCTGAATGGCCCGGTCAAATAGCGTTATGCTCAGGCTTCATGCACGCGAACCCAAGTGATCCTTCATTCGGCCGCAGACTGCTGCAGGATTTCACGTCGCTGCTGGCCTGGAAAACGTCTGGCCGCCCCTGGCACATTCCCCTCCTCGCCTCGCTCTGCGTAGGGATTCCAGCCCTGCTGGGGGTCCATTTCGGCCACTTCGACGCCGGCATCCTGGCCAGCATCGGCGCCATGGTCGTCCTATACATGCCGCACACGTCCATCCCGCACCGGATGGTGACGCTAGCCGTATGTTCCCTCGGGCTCACCGTCTGCTTCGCGCTGGGGGTCAGCACGAGTTTCAATCCGTATGTGTCTGCCACCATTTTGGGACTGACCACCGCACTGGTAACGCTCATCACCCGTTTCTATGCGCTTCCGCCGCCTGGTAGCTTCTTTTTCATTCTGGTGGTGGCAGTGGCGGGCACTCTGCCCTTCAATCAGTCATTGATCCCGACGCATGTGGGGCTCTTCGTGCTGGGCGGCATCCAGTCCTGCCTGCTGGCCTTCCTGTACAGCCTTCTGGTTGCGCGCAAGGCAGCACCCATGCCCGAACGTCCGGCACGCGAGCCGCGCCTCGAATGGATCCTCCCGGACGCCATCGTGATCGGTCTGTTCGTTGGCGGCTCGCTGCTTCTGGCCCAGTTTTTGAACCTGCACAATCCTTACTGGGTGCCGATTTCCTGCGCGGCCATCCTACAGGGTGCGACCTTTCGCGCAGTATGGCGCAGAAAAATCCACCGCATCATCGGCACTGCAATCGGGATGGGACTGGTATGGATCATTTTTTCACTGCCGTTCAACTCATGGGAACTGGTAGGGGTGATCATGGCGCTCAACTTCATGATCGAATTGCTCGTGGTACGCAATTATGGTCTCGCGGTCATCTTCATTACGCCCTTGACCGTGCTGCTTGCCGAGGCCTCGACGGTCGCACTAGCGCCCGACCAGCTTGTACAGGCGCGCATGTTCGATATCGTTCTGGGTAGTTTCATCGGCTTTATCGGTGGTGGCATCCTTCACCATCCGGAAATTCTGGCCCATTTCGAAGCAAGGAAAGCGAGGAAAGCGCGAGCCTATCCGCAAGAGAAGCAATAGGCCTGAGCCGTAGCTCCAATACCCAGCCGGATTTAGCTTATACCGTACAAGAGGGTTCGATGGATCTCGTTTTAATTCATGGAATGGGGACGACACCGGTTTCCATGATGCTATTGCGCCGACGCTTGAGACAGGCCGGGCACAACCCGATTCTGTTTGGCTATTACCCGACTTTTGAAGGCCTGCAGCATGCCATCGCCCGTCTGGTGAAACTGATCGACCGACAGGTCGACACCCGGCACTACGCACTGGTCGGCCACTCTCTCGGAACCGTCATCATCAGGTCAGCGCTTGGCCATCTGGAAAACCGGTCACCATCCGCCTGCTTTTTCCTGGCACCACCGATGGTTGCCTGCAAGGCCGCCAAATTCTTTTCCCGGATCTGGCTCTACAAGCTTCTGACGGGTGAAATGGGCCAATTGCTGGCAGTCGACGCATTCATGTCGAGCCTGCCCATGCCTCCGGTTCCCACCCGGATCTATGCCGGTATCGGCGGCCTGCGCCATTCATGGCTGCCCTTCGGCACGGAAGCCAACGATTTCATTCTCAGCGTGTCTGAAGCCACGGGCCGCTTCGAAGCGGAGGCACTCAAAGTACCGTCCAGCCATACCTACATCATGAACTCGAAGCTGGTTTTCAACGACATGGCGAAGACTCTCGAAGCGATTACCGGAATGGCACCTCGGCATTGAACGCTTTTAAAATATATTTCAAGAGAATCTTAATTTAACCCATGCCAAGAACTCTTGTAAGAGTCGAATTTCTTGCATGGCAAACGGTTTTATTTTTGCTTCGTGATGCAACGTGATGCAAAGTAGGCTATCTTTCGCGGCAATAGGGCGTGATGCAGGTGCCGCGGGCGATACCGTGGTGCTGCCTGCCATCTGCATCGAGAAAAAAATTCCTCCCCCAAGGGTGCCCTAAGGAAGAATACAGACACGGTTTCATCAGTGCGGCGAATTTGATTGTTTGGCATAGCGGAAGGGAGAGATCCCCTTCGCGCAGTTTCCTTTCTTTGGATAAAGGACTGAGCATTCAATGAAAGCCGTCGATGCCTCACCGGATAACCCCGGACATACAGGGGGTATACCGTTTTTACGTCGGTTCCTGGCCATCTGGTTGCCCGCCGTGCTGGTGCTGGCGATCGTTATCTGGGCGTTTTATGCCGTCCAGGCGAAAAGTGCCCTGGCTTTGCAGAAAGCCGCCGAACGTGAAGCCATCCGACTTGCGATCCAGACGAACCTGGTCGAATTCGCGAGCATCCGTTCCGATCTGCTCTATCTGGCGGACCAATACGCGCTCCTGAACGACGGAACGCATGCCACCCCTCCCGCATATGCGCCGCTTGCCGCGCGCTATCTGGCGTTTGCCTCACGCAAGGCGCTATACGACCAGATCCGGTTCCTGGATGAAAATGGACGGGAGATCGTCCGTGTCAACTGGAACAACGGCCATCCCGAAAACGTCGCGCCTGAGAAACTGCAGGACAAATCCAGTCGTTATTACGTACGCGAAACACTCGCCCTGACGCAAGGCGAAATCTATGTGTCGCCCCTGGACCTCAATATCGAGCACGGTGCCCTCGAACAACCCCTCAAGCCCATGTTGCGTTTTGGCACACCGATTTTCGATCGGCAGGGGCACAGGCGCGGCATCATCATGCTGAATTACCTGGGCGGCAATTTCCTCGGCCACCTGCGAAAGATCTCGAGCGCTGAGCATGCTGCCAGCCAACTCTGGCTGCTGAACGCCGCCGGATACTGGATGCTGGGGCCCGATGCCAAAGACGAATGGGGATTCATGCTGCCGGGCCGGACCGACAAGCGTCTGGCCATACGCGACCCTCAAGCCTGGAAAATGATCAATGGCACCGCCCGCGAAGGCCAGTTTCTTACCGATCAGGGCTTGTACACCTACGCCTCGACCACCCCGCTTCCCGGTCCGGATGACGCATCGGAGACATCCAAGCGTGAGCGCTGGATCCTCGTGGCCTACCAGCCTGCCTCCACGCTTGCCGCACAGAATCTCGTGTTGTCGAAGCATCTCTGGGTTGTTTTTGCCGCGCTGCTGCTGATTTTCACTTTCGCGGCCTGGGCAATCGCTTTTTACAGTATGCGGCGACGCACGGCCGAAGCCTCGGTCGGGGCAAGCGAAGCGCGGTTTCGCGCCCTGCTCGAGTCGGCGCCGGACGCCATTGTGATCGTCAACCGTGAAGGGCGCATCGTCCTGGTCAATGCGCAGGCGGAAAAATATTTCGGCTATGCGCGCGACGATCTGCTGCAGCAACCGATCGAGATCCTGGTTCCGGAATCCCTGCGCCACCGCCATGAAAGCCACCGAGCGAGCTTTGCATCCAATCCCTACACACGTCCCATGGGCGAAGGCATGGAGTTGTTCGGCCGGCGCAAGGACGGCAGTGCATTTCCGCTGGAAATCAGCCTGAGCCCGCTGGACACGCCACAAGGAAAGGTCGTGACGGCCATCATCCGGGATATCAGCGCGCGCAAGCATGCCGAGCGTCAACGCCTCGAAGCGCAGGCACGCTATCAGGATCTGATGAACAACCTGCCGGTCGGGGTGTTCCGCAAGACCACCGGACCGGAGAGACGGTTCCTCGAGGTGAACCCGGCCCTGGTCAACATGCTGGAAGCCGATTCCGCCGAGGCCTTGCTGGCGCATCCGGTTGCCATTTTCCAGACCGCTTCCGGCCAGCCGCTGTTCAGTGAAAGCGCAGGACAGCCGAATACGATCGTCAACGAGGAAATCGAACTGCACACGCTCAAGGGACGACCGTTCTATGGTGCCGTTACGGCCACCCTGAAACGCGACGCCAACGGTCAAGCCTATTACGACGGCATCGTCGAGGACATCACCCGGCGCAAGGAAATCGAGCAGCAACTGAAAAGCCGATCGATCGAGCTGGAGGCCATCAACCAGGAACTCGAAGCCTTCAGCTATTCGGTCTCCCACGACTTGCGTGCGCCGCTTCGTGCGATCGACGGCTTCAGCCATATCCTGCTGAACGACTATGCCGACAAACTCGACGAGACGGGACGCGACCGCCTCGGCCGGGTGCGCCGCGCCGCCCAGCACATGGGTACCCTGATCGACGACCTGCTCAAACTGTCACGCGTCACCCGTACCGAACTCAAGCGCGAGCAGGTGGATATGAGCGCCCTCGCCAACGAGATCGTTGCGGATTTGTGCAAACAGGCACCGGATCGCACGGTGCAGTTCACCATCGCCCCCAATCTGCTGGCGCAAGGCGACAAGGGGCTGCTGCGCATCGTGCTTGACAACCTGCTCGGCAACGCCTGGAAATTCACCGGATCCCGGGTCGACGCCCAGATCGTACTGGAGCGCGCAGCCGGCCCGGGCATGCCGACCTATATCGTCAGCGACAACGGTGCGGGCTTCGACATGGCTTATGCCGACAAACTGTTTGGTGTATTCCAGCGCCTGCACGATACAAGCGAATTCCCTGGGACAGGCATCGGTCTCGCCACCGTGCAGCGAATCATTCACAAGCACGGCGGCCGGATATGGGCCGAAAGTGAGGTCGGAAAAGGGACGCGATTCTATTTCACCCTGGAACCGGAGATGTCATCGTGAGCGACAAGAGCATACTTTTAGTGGAAGACAACCCGGACGATGCAGCCCTGACCGTCCATGCCCTGGAAACCAACAACATCGGCAACAGGCTGGTCCTCGCACGCGACGGCGTGGAGGCACTCGATTACCTTTTTTGCACCGGACCCTACGCTGGCCGTGACCCGGACGATCATCCGTCCGTGGTGCTGCTGGATCTCAAGCTTCCAAAAATCGACGGCCTGGAAGTGCTGCGCCGCGTGCGCGCGACCGAGTCCACGCGCCTGCAGCCGGTGGTGATCCTGACCTCATCGAACGAAGAGGAAGACCGGATAAAAGGGTATGCCCTGGGCGCCAACAGCTATGTGCGCAAGCCGGTCGATTTCGACGATTTTGTAAGAGCGGCTGGCCAACTGGGACTTTATTGGCTATTGCTCAATCAGACACCGCCTCAAGGAAACTAGACCAGCCAGCATGAAACAGCGAACGAAAACCCGGCCTGCGGGAAGCCATCATGAATGAAGCAAGCGGCGACGTCGCGATACGCGCCCTGATCGTTGAGGATTCAGAGGACGATGCCCTGCTGTTGGTCGGATATCTGCAGCGCGCGAACTTCTGCCTTGAATGGCAGCGCCTGGACACCGAGGCCGAACTGCTGAAGGCACTCGAGCAGAAATGGGACATCGTGTTCTCGGATTACTCCATGCCCCATTTCAGCGGAGCGCGCGCGCTCGAGGTCGTCAAGCACCACGATCCCGACATTCCCTTCATTTTCGTTTCCGGCACCATCGGCGAAGACACCGCAGTCATCGGCATGCGGGCAGGTGCGCAGGACTATGTCATGAAGGGCAATCTGGCCCGCCTGGTGCCTGCGGTATACCGGGAGCTTTCCGATGCCAGGGTCCGGCGCGAGCGGCGCATTGCCGAACAGGCGGTACGCCGGCTTTCACTGGTCGTGGAACAGGCCGCCGACAGCGTATTCATCACCGATCCGCAAGGAAAGATCCAGTACGTCAATCCGGCCTTCGAACGGCTCACGGGCTTCACTGCCGAAGAAGCAATCGGCACTTCACCATCCCTGATCAAGTCGGGTCACCACGACGAGGCATTCTTCCGGAACCTGTGGGACACCATTCTTGCGGGCGGCGTATTCCAGGAAACGCTTGTCAATCGCCGCAAGGATGGTGCGCTCTTCTACGAAGAAAAAACCATCGCTCCCTTGTTCGACAGCGCCATGCAGATCTCGAGTTTCGTCTCGACGGGTCGGGATGTCACAGACAGGATACGATTGGAAGAGAAGCGGGCCCAACTTCTGGAAATCTTGGAAGCCACGACGGATTTTGTCGCGATCATGGACGATGAGGGACGCCTGCGTTATCTAAACCGGGCCGGGCGGACCATGCTGGGGCTGCCGGCTGACACGGATATCAGTGGGCGATACATTGCGGACTGCCATCCCGAATGGGCCACCCAGCGGATTCTGATGGAAGCGTTTCCCACGGCACTGCGCGAGGGCGCATGGCACGGAGAAAATGTGGTCAAGGGCGCGGATGGTCGGGAGATCGCTGTTTCCCAGGTCGTGCTCGCCCATGGCGGTTCGAACGGTGCAGCGGGATTTTTCTCCACCATTGCGCGCGACATCAGCGAACGCAAGCATTTCGAACGCGAGCTGAAACGCCAGGCGACCCACGACGCCCTGACCGAACTCCCCAACCGCCTGCTGCTCGAAGAACACCTTGCGACTGAACTGGCACGCGCCCGACGCGGCCGTTTTCTGACCGCAGTGCTGTTTCTCGACATCGACAATTTCAAGCGCATCAACGACAGTCTGGGTCATGCCGCCGGCGATGCGCTGCTACGCAATGTGGCACAGCGGTTGCGGAAGTGTGTGCGCCCGAACGATGTCGTGGCCCGTTATGGGGGTGACGAATTCACGATTCTGATCGGTGAGTTGACCGGCCTGGACAGCATATTGGCCATCCTGCATAAAGTGCGCGAGGCATTCGAGACGGCAGTCCTCATCACCGGGCAGGATGTCTATGCTGCCTTCAGCATGGGGATTTCCATCTATCCCCATGATGGCAACGATCCGGAAACGCTGCTGAAGAATGCCGATGCGGCGATGTACCGTGCCAAGGCAAACGGCCGAAACCAGTATCAATTCTATGCGCCGGAAATGAATGCCCGTGGAGAGGAATTGCTGGCACTGGAAACGGACCTGAGGCGCGCACTCGATCGCAAAGAGTTTGTGCTCTACTACCAGCCCCAGCTGGACCTGCGCAGCGGGGGGATTGCCGGAGCGGAAGCGCTGTTGCGCTGGCAACATCCCGAACACGGACTCGTGTCGCCCGACGACTTCATCCCTTTGCTGGAAGAAACGGGACTGATCGTTCCCGTTGGCGAATGGGTGCTGCGCAATGCGTGCGAGCAATACCGGAAATTCCACGAGGCGGCCCTCACGCCCATGCGGATATCGGTCAATGTCTCGGCCCGGCAATTCAGGGAACAGACCTTGCTGGACCGTGTGCGGCAAGCTCTCCGCGACGAAGGCGTCCCTCCGCATCACCTCGAACTCGAGATCACCGAAAGCACCGCCATGCAGGATGTGCAGGCCACGAGCGAAATCCTGGCCGCACTCGACGCCTTGGGCGTGCGTCTCGCCATCGACGATTTTGGAACGGGCTATTCCTCGCTCGCCTATTTGAAACGTTTTCCGCTCGACGTCCTGAAAATCGACCGTACCTTCATTCCGGATTCCCTGGAAGACGACAACGTGTCGGCAATTGCCGAAGCCAGCATTTCGCTCGGCCACAAACTGGGACTCGAGGTCGTAGCGGAAGGCGTCGAAACCCATGAGCAGATCGGCTTTCTGCGATCGCACGAATGCGACATCATCCAGGGATATTGCTTCAGCCGCCCCATATCGGTGGACAAGACGGAGGCGTTCATCGCGAGCCATAACCCGCAGCAGTTGCCGGGAGACTAGTCCTGGGTGGACAATGCCCGTTCCCACACCCGGCGCGATTGCGTTCTATTTGTGCACCGGATGCGATGCATGACCGACCGCCCGCGACGTGCCACACGCCCCTTATTTGAAGAAGGCAAAGCCCATGAACCAGTTCCCTCAATCCTTGCGTGCCTGGAACACCCCCGCGTTCCAGGCTGTCCTCAAGCAGGAAATCGAACAGCTGGATGCCGGATGCCTCCCGCTGCAACGGGGCTTGTCGTCCAGCAGCTACGTGACTGACCGTCCCTTCCAGGCGATGATCATCAGCGTAAACGAGGAGGCCGGTCTGATCCGGGCCAAGGCGGGCATTTTCTACACGGGGATCATTGCCGGCTGCAGCTGCGCGGACGACCCGACACCTATCGACGAGCAGACCGAATACTGTGTGGTGCGGCTCGACATCGACAGTAAGACTGCCGAAGCCACGGTGACCCTGCTGGAAGAATAGCGCGCAGGTGTGGAACTGCCCTCGCCGTCTCAAGGCAAAAGCAGGCTGAAAACCGCACCGGGATCATTGCCGAGCCGCAGTTCGCCCTGGCGCCCCCGGTTGTCATGGCTTTGTGCGATCAACCGGGCAAACTGCAGGCCCAGCCCGGTCCCTGTGGCGGCATACGACCGGCCTTCGGCCACGCTCTCGAGAATATGTTCGGGATAGCCCGGCGAGTCGTCGCGCACGCGCAGGGCCAAACAGCCCGCGTCCATTTCCGCCTCGATCCGGATGGTCGATCGCGCATGGGCCAGCGCATTGTGAATGGCGTTGACCAGGGCCATTTCGACCAGGTCGCGATCGAAGAACCAAAGTACGGGCGTATCCCCGGCGATCGCCGTCTCGACACGCAGGCGGCCGTGCGCAAGAGCCTTTGCGCTGGCCGCAATTTCCTGAACCAGATCATGCGGCGAATAGGCATCGAGCACGGGATGGATCGGCTGATTGGCCGCCTTGTAGATCAGCAGTGCCTGATGCAGCCGATCGACCACGTTCTGGCACAACAGCCGGGCCGAATCGACCGAAGCGTCGTGCTCCGCTTCACCCAGCCGCGGGATGCGCTCGAGCGTCATCGACAGCACGCCCAGATTGTTCTTCAGTTCATGGATCAGCGCCGCGTAGAAATCGGTGCCGTCGAATTTCATCGGGCAGCTTTCCGCTGGATGCCGAAACGGGTTTCCACATCCTTCATCTGCAGGCGCAGCCCGGCCAGACGCGGGTGGCCGGGCGCCTGGCGCTCCGCCTCCCTGAGCTGGGTCCGTGCGGTCTCGATCATGGCCTCGTCCATCCCCACCTGGTCGATGTACTTGAGGATCACCCACACGGCGTTCATGAGGATGCGGGGGTTGTAGGGCGCTTCGCTGCAGGCGGTCAGCAATTTTTCCACGGCGGTTTTGTAGTCGCCGCGCTGCGCCAGCACCACACCTTCGTTGTTGAGCTTGCGCACATCGCCCGTCGCCGAGGCCAGGACGCTGGCGCCGGCATCCGTCCGTCCGGCCTCATCATAGAGACGCTTCGCCTTCGCCAGCAGCGCCTCGCTGTCGTGCGCGTTGCGCGCCACCTCGGCAACCACGGCATCCGCTTCCTCATGGCGGCCGTTGGCCATGCAGGCACCGGCCAGATCCAGCATCAGTTGAGCATCCCCGCGCGTACCATCGGCCCGCAGGCTTGCCACCGCATCCAGCGCCTTGGCGGCTTCCGACAGATTGCCGGTCCGGGTATGCGCGATGCTCTGCGTGACCGCCATCACAAGCTGCCCTTCCGGATTCGCCTGCAGCGTGCTTTTGTTCTTCTTCAGCGTATCGGCCACTGCCTCCAGATCGCCCTGCTCCAGTTGCACCCGACACAGATTGCCGAAGTCGGCGGGCGTCACGAAAATGGAGTGGCGCCCCTTCTCCAGTACATTGTCGAATGCCGTACGAGCGGTATCGAGATCGCCGTTGCCATAGGCGACTTCTCCGAGTTTCTGCTGCCGGCGGACTGTTTTGGCGGAAATGGCCACGCCTTTTTCCAGGGCTTCCTGCGCTGCGGCCACATCCTTCTTTTCCAGACAGACGTCGGAGAGCAGGTCATAGGCGGCGACCATTTCAGGCGCATGTTCAAGGACGTCACGCAGTTCTTCCACGGCCGCTTCGTTTTTCTTCTGCAGATGCAGCGCCCGGGCAAGTCCCAGGCGGGCCCAGGGAATGGCACGCATCGACACCACTTGCTGATACAAGGCCTCGGCTTCCTCGAAGCGTCCGAGCGCGACCAACAGTTCGCCTTTGAAGCGCAAGGCATCCACGGCATATTTCGGCTTGTTGTGAATGAGCGCGTCGCAGGCCGCGATCGAGGCCTCCAGGTCCTGTGCCTGGAAATGCCAGTAGACGTCACGGAATGCCCGCTTGCGCAACAGGATGCCCGTGAGCCGGCTGCACAGCAACTCTGCGCTGAAGGGCTTGATCATGTAGTCGTCCGGCGCCAGCTCGGCCGTGGCGACCACTTTTTCATAATAGGATTCCGCCGTGACCATCATGAAGACGGTCTCCAGCGCGATCAGGTTGCCGTGACGCAATTCCTCCAGCAGTTGCTGGCCATCGCGTCCCACGCCCAGGTTGAAGTCGCACAGGATGAAATCATAGGAGCGATTCTTGATCTGGAAGATGGCCTCGGCGGCATTGGCCACCATCTGGATCTTGGTGATCCCGAAGTTGGACAGGGTCAGCCGCAGGGCATTGCGCATGCCGGGCGAATCGTCCACCACCAGTGCGCGCAGGGCACCATAGTCGATGAAGCTATCGCTGTCCGCTACTGGCGGCTGGCTCACTCCCGAGCCCCTTCGCATAAATAGTCAGCGTTTTCCACCTGGGTTTCCATTGAATGGGTTTATTGAGTGGAATAACGACGATTTTCTGCCCAACTGAACCTCGGGCAGCCCGAAAACGCGCTAGGAAGCGGATTTCACCCCGGCCGTTGGGGCGGCAAGCGCCAGTTCCTCCCCATACGGCCGGCTCGGGTACTGGAAGGCCACCGGTCCGTCGGGTTCCGCATGGACGAATTGATGGACGAAAGGATCGCTCGAGTCTTGCATTGCAGAAGCCTCACCTTCGGCCACCACCACGCCGTGATGGATGAAATAGACATAGTCGGCCACCTTCAGCGATTCCGACACGTCGTAGGTCACCACGATCGAAGTCAGACCGAGGGCATCGTTGAGCCGGCGGATCAGATTGGCGATGGTATTGAGCGAAATCGGGTCGAGACCGGCGAAAGGCTCGTCGTACATGATCAGCCGGGGATCGAGCGCAATCGCCCGGGCGAGAGCCACCCGCCGTTCCATGCCGCCCGACAGTTCGCTGGTGCGCAGATCGTGGGCGCCACGCAGGCCGACGGCATGCAGCTTCATCAGCACCAGGTCGCGGATGACATCCTCCGGAAGGTCGGTGTGCTCGCGCATCGGATAGGCGATGTTGTCGAACACGGACAGATCGCTGAACAAGCCGCTGACCTGGAACATCATCCCCATCTTCCGCCGCATCGCATACAGGCCTGCGTTGTCGAGTTCGTGGACCACCTGGCCGTCGAACATCACACTGCCGCGCGACGGCCTGAGCTGGCCGCCGAGATGGCGCAGCAGCGTGGTCTTGCCGCAGCCGCTGACACCCAGGATGGCGACGACCTTGCCGCGCGGTATCGCAAGATTGATCCCCTTCAGCACGGCATTGTCGTCGTACGAGAAATGCAGGTCGCGCACCTCGACCAGTGCACGGGCCGGCGGAGCCGACGCATCGTGTTCAAAAGCGGCTGCCATGTCATCCAATCCCGGAATTAAGCATCAGACTGCGGGCAACAACGCATCGGGCGCTTCCAGTGCGGCTTTCACCGCCACCAGGAATTGCACGGCATCGCGCCCGTCGATCAGGCGGTGATCGTAGGTCAACGCCAGGTACATCATGGGGCGGATCACGACCTGGCCGTTTTCCGCGACGGGGCGCTCCTGGATCGTATGCATGCCCAGTATCGCCGACTGCGGCGGGTTGAGGATGGGGGTGGAGAGCAGCGAACCGAACCCCCCGCCGTTGGTGATAGAGAACGTGCCGCCACTAAGCTCCTCCAGGGTGAGCTTCGCCTCGCGCGCGCGGCGGGCGAAGTCGGCGATGGCTGCTTCGATTTCGGCGGATGACAGCGCCTGCGCGCGGCGCAGGATCGGTACCACCAGTCCGCGCGGGCTGGAGATCGCAATCCCGATGTCGGCGTCGCCCTGCCACACGATGTCGGTGCCGTCGATGGCGGCATTGACGATGGGAAACTGCTGCAGCGCCTGGCATACCGCGCGCACGAAGAACGACATGTAGCCAAGCTTGACACCGTGCTTGACCTCGAACTCGGCCTTGAAGCGCTGGCGCAGCTCGTTCACCGGCTGCATGTTCACTTCGTTGAAGGTGGTCAGCATGGCGGCGGTGTGCTGCGCCGCGACCAGACGCTCGGCCACGCGCTGGCGCAGGCGCGACATCGGCTCGCGGCGATGCTCGCCCGGCGTGGCGGCAGGCATCTCGGGTGTTGCGGGCAAGGGTGCGGAAGGCACCGGCGAGGCCACGGCTGGCACCGCCGACGTGACCGTCGCAGCGGCGGCAGGCTGAACGGGCTTTTCAGCGGATACGGGCGGCGCAATGTTTTCGCCGGTTTCGATCACCGCCACCACCTCGTCGGCCTTGACCACGGCACCCTCGGGCTGGCGCAGTTCGACCAGGGTGCCGGACGCCGGCGCGGGGATTTCCAGGATCACCTTGTCGGTTTCCAGGTCGACCAGGGTTTCGTCCCGCGCCACGGTCTCGCCAACCTGCTTGCGCCAGGGCAGCAGGGTGCCGCTGGCAACCGAATCGGACAGGGTAGGAACGCGCACCTCAAGTTTCACAGGGATTCTCCAACGCATCGTTCAACAGCGCTTCCAGTTCCGCCCGATGGCGGGATACGTAGCCCGACGCCGGCGCGGCGGCCGCGGGCCGGCCGGCATAATGGAAACGGTGCCCACCGGGTGCGCAGTGATTGAGATGGTGCAGGGTCTGGTACCACGCGCCCTGGTTCATCGGTTCTTCCTGTGCCCAGACGAATGTCCCGGCCTGCGGATAGGCAGCCAGGACGGCCCTGAACGCCGTCTCCGGGAAGGGATAGAGCTGCTCCACCCGCACCAGCGCGACCTCGTCCAGTCCGCGCGCCGCCCGGGCCGCTTCGAGATCGAACCACACGCGGCCGCTGCACGCCACCACGCGTTTGGCATCCCGTGGCGCGCGCGGATCGTCGATGACCGGCAGGAACGACCCGCTGCTGAGGTCCGCCAGCGACGAGGTGGCGGCGGGATGGCGCAGCAGGCTCTTGGGGCTCATGATCACCAGCGGTTTCCTGATCGGGCGCACGAGCTGTCGCCGCAGCAGATGAAACATCTGCGCAGGCAGGGTCGGCACGCAGACCTGGATGTTCTCCTGCGCGCATAGTTGCAGATAGCGTTCGAGGCGGGCGGACGAATGCTCCGGCCCCTGCCCTTCCAGGCCGTGCGGCAGCATCAGCGTCAGGCCGCACAGGCGCCCCCACTTGGCTTCGCCGCTGGTGATGAACTGGTCGATCACCACCTGTGCGCCGTTGGCGAAATCGCCAAATTGCGCCTCCCATACCACCAGCGTGTCGGGATCGGCGGTGGCATAGCCGTATTCGAACGCCAGCACGGCCTCTTCCGACAGCAAGGAATCGATGATGGTGAAATCGCCCTGCCTGCCGTGGATGTGTTCGAGCGGCACATAGACGCCGCTCTGGCGGCGTTCGCGCTTCTGGTCGTGCCACACGGCATGACGGTGGAAGAAAGTGCCGCGCGCCGAATCCTGGCCCGACACCCGAACGTTGTAACCGACGTCCAGCAGGCTGGCATAGGCCAGGTTCTCGGCATAGCCCCAGTCCACCGGCAGCTCGCCTGCACGCATCCTGCGACGGTCATCCAGCACCTTCTGTACCCGCGAATGCAGTTCGATTTCATGCTGCAGCGTGGTGATGCGCTCGCCCAGAAAATCCAGCCGGCTGGCCGATATCGCAGTCGGCACCTCGCCAGGGTCGCCATGCTTGAAACGGCCCCAGTCCATGCCATAGGTCGCCTTGAAATCGGACAGGATCGGCGAACTCAACGATTCGCCATGCTCCAGCCGTTCGCGACAGACGTCCACCAGATCGTCCACCTGCGACTGGGACAACACGCTTTCGTCGACCAGCCGCTGGGCGTACAGGACACGCGTGCTGGGGTGCGCCTGGATGCGGCGGTACATCAACGGCTGGGTGGCGAGCGGTTCGTCCTGTTCGTTGTGGCCGTGACGGCGGTAGCACACCAGGTCAATGAAACAGTTCTTGTGGAAGGTATAGCGGAAATCCACCGCCGTCTGCACGGCAAAGGCCACGGCCTCGGGATCATCGCCATTGACGTGCAGCACCGGCGCCTCGACCATCTTGGCGACGTCGGTGCAATACAGGGTCGAGCGCACGTCGCGCGGGTCGGAGGTGGTGAAGCCGATCTGGTTGTTGATGACGATATGAATCGCGCCGCCGTTCCGGAAGCCGCGTGTCTGCGACATATTGAGGCTTTCCATCACCACGCCCTGCCCCGACAGCGCGGCGTCGCCGTGCAGGATCACCGGCACCACCTCGTAGCCGAGCACGTCGCCGCGCCGGTCCTGGCGCGCACGTACCGAGCCGCGTACGACCGGATGCACGATTTCGAGGTGTGAGGGATTGAACGCCAGCGCCAGGTGTATCGGACCATATGGCGTGGCGATGTCGGAAGAGAATCCCTTGTGGTATTTGACGTCGCCCGACAGTGGCGAATCCGGATAACCGTTGAGCGGCTCTTCGTACAGGCTTTCCAGAGAACATCCCATGATGTTGGCCAGCACGTTGATGCGCCCGCGGTGCGCCATGCCCATCACGATTTCCTTGGCCCCATGGCGTGCACAGCGCGCGATCACCTGGTCGAGCAGCGGGATCAGGCTCTCGCCGCCCTCGAGCGAAAAGCGCTTCTGCCCGACATGGCGGGTGTGCAGGAATTTTTCCAGCGTCTCGGCGTCGGTCAGCCGCTTGAGCAGCTGCTTCTTCAGGTCGATCGACACCCCGAAGCGCCCCTGCGCCGATTCGATGCGCTCCTGCAGCCAGCGTTTGCGCGCCACGTCGGTGATGTGCATGTACTCGACGCCGACATGGCCGCAATAGGCGTTGTTCAGGCGTTGCAGGATATCGGCCAGCGTGGTGCGCTCCACCCCGAATAGCGAGCCGGTCTCGAATTCGCGTGTCAGATCGGCCTCGGTCAGGCCATAGTGCGCAGGGTCGAGCTCAGGCGTCGGCGGAGGTTCGAAACGGCGCAGGGGATCGAGATCGGCCTGCCGCACGCCCAGGTAACGATAGGCATTGATCAGGCGCAGCACCGCGACCTGCGCGGCATCCGATCCGGCTGCCGCACCCGGCAGCGGCTGGTTCAGCCAGGGCGTCAGCGCGTCGTCGCCGAACTGCTCCAGGTACGCGGCATTGCCGGCATACAGCGGCGAGGTCGGATGCCAGTCGGGCGCATTCATGGCCGATCGATCCCGGGTATGCCGCTAGGCCTTGCGCTGGTCGATCGGGACGAATTCACGCCGGGCCGCGCCGATGTAGAGCTGGCGCGGCCGCCCGATCTTGTGCGCCGGATCGGACAGCATCTCATGCCATTGCGCGACCCAGCCTGCGGTGCGGGCCATGGCGAACAACGCGGTGAACATGCTGGTGGGAATGCCCATGGCACGGAAGATGATGCCCGAGTAGAAATCGACGTTGGGGTAGAGCTTCTTGGCAATGAAATACTCGTCTTCCAGCGCGATGCGTTCGAGTTCGAGCGCAATCTTGAACTGCGGATCGTCGCGCAGGTCGAGTTCGTCCAGCACCTCGTAACAGGTCTGGCGGATGATCGCCGCCCGCGGATCCATGTTCTTGTAGATGCGATGGCCGAAGCCCATCAGGCGGAACGGATCGGACTTGTCCTTGGCGCGCTTGATGAATTCCGGAATCTTGGAGACATCGTCCATCTCCTCCAGCATGCGCAGCACCGCCTCGTTGGCGCCACCATGCAGCGGCCCCCACAGCGAGGCCATGCCGCTGGCGATACAGGCATAGGGGTTGGCGCCGCTCGAACCGGCCAGCCGCACGGTCGAGGTCGAGGCGTTCTGCTCGTGGTCGGCATGCAGAATGAAGATGCGGTCGAGCGCACGCGCCAGAACCGGGTTCGGCACATACTCCTCGCACGGGCTGGAGAACATCATGTGCATGAAGTTCTCGGCATAGCTCAGGCGGTTTTGCGGATAGACGAAAGGCTGGCCTTCGTTGAACTTGTAGGCCCAGGCTGCGACCGTAGGCACCTTCGCAATCAGCCGATGGGCGACGATCTCGCGATGCGCCGGATTGAAGTTGTCGAGGCCGCTGTGATAGAAGGCCGACATCGCGCCGGTCACGCCGATCATCACCGCCATCGGGTGCGCGCTGCGACGGAAGCCGCGGAACACGTTTTCCATCTGGTCGTGCAGCAGGGTATGGTGGCGGATCGACTGCTCGAACGCCATTTTCTGCTCGGCCGTCGGCAGTTCGCCGTGAAGCAGCAGATAGCTGACTTCCATGTAGTCGGACTTGTAGGCCAGTTCCTCGATCGGATAGCCGCGGTAATACAGCAGGCCTTCGTCGCCGTCGATGTAGGTGATGGCCGACGTACAGCTCGACGTGGCAGTGAAGCCGGGGTCATGGGTGAAATAGCCGTGCGCACCCAGTGCGCGGATGTCGATGACCGGCTTGCCATAGGTGCCTTGCTCGATCGGCAATTCGATCGAAGGGCTGCCGTCGCTGAAGGTGAGGGTGACGGTTTTTTTCATCGTGATTCCAAAAGTGTTGCTGCCTGAAAATGTCGCAGGCGTTGTACAAGCGCTTCCAGTCCGGCATCGCCCGCTGGCGACCGGCCTTGCAGCCGATCGATGATCTCCATGTCCGGCAGATCCAGCAGCCGTTCCAGTGCGGCGGCCTCGCAAGGCTGAAGTGTAGCGCGGTGCGCCGCCAGAAAGCCACTCAGCCAGAGATCGAGTTCGAGCAACCCCCGCCTGCAACGCCAGGCCAGCACGTCAGACACGGCGTTTCACCAAGAGCGATTTGATGCGCCCGATGGCCTCGGTCGGATTCAGGCCTTTTGGGCAGGCATCGACGCAGTTCATGATGCCGTGGCAGCGATACAGACGATACGGATCCTCCACATTGTCAAGCCGCGCAGACGTCGCCTCGTCGCGCGAATCCGCGATGAAGCGATAGGCTTGCAGCAATCCCGCCGGGCCGACGAATTTATCGGGATTCCACCAGAACGATGGGCATGCCGTCGTGCAGCAGGCGCACAGGATGCACTCATAGGCGCCGTCGAGCAGCGCGCGGTCTTCGGGGCTTTGCAGACGCTCCACCTCGGGTTCGGGTTCGTCGTTGATCAACCAGGGTTTGATCGAGCGGTATTGCCTGTAGAACGGTTCCATGTCGACGATGAGGTCGCGGATCACCGGCAACCCCGGCAGCGGCCTGACCTCGATGGGTTCCTTGAGCTCGCCCAGCGGCGTGATGCACGCCAGCCGGTTTTTCCCGTTCACGTTCATCGCGTCCGATCCGCATACGCCTTCGCGGCAGGAACGGCGCAGGGACAGCGTTTCGTCCTGCGCCTTGATCGCGATGAGCGCGTCGAGCAGCATCTTGCCGGCGGGGTCGATGTCGAGATCGACATCCTGCATGCGGGGCTTGGCGTCGGTTTCGGGAGAGTAGCGGTAGAGGCGGAATTTCATCAGTACACCCTCTCCTTCGGCCGTATCGACTCCACCGTCAGCGGCTTCAGCCGCACCGGCTTGGCGTCAACCTGGTCGCCCGCCCGCGAATACAGGGTGTGCTTCAGCCAGTGTTCGTCGTCGCGCGCGGGGAAGTCTTCACGCGTATGTGCGCCGCGGCTTTCGGTCCGGCTGATGGCTGATACCAGCGTCGCCCGCGCCACGCCCATCAGGTTCTCCAGTTCCAGCGCCTCGATGCGTGCCGTGTTGAACACGTGGCTGGTATCCGTGAGGCCGGCATGCGCCAGACGGCCTTCCAGTTCATTCAGTTTTTCCAGCCCCTCGCGCAACACCGCATCCGTCCGGAATACGCCCGCATGCGTCTGCATCAGGCGCCGCAGGTCATCGCTGATCGCCGCCACGCGTTCGCTGCCGGACTGGTCCCAGCGGACCAGACGCGCCTGGCTGGCGTCAGCCGCAGACTCGGGCATGGGACGCGGATAGGGATTGTCGCGCAGGTATTCCAGCATGTGCTTGCCGGCGGCGCGGCCGAAGACGATGAGATCGAGCAGCGAATTACCGCCCAGACGATTGGCGCCATGCACCGACACGCAGGCACACTCGCCGACGGCATACAGACCCGGCACCGGCTCTTCCGGGCCGTAGCGCGCCGGCGCAACGACCTGGCCATGCAGGTTGGTGGGAATGCCACCCATCATGTAGTGCGCAGTCGGCGCGACGGGTATGGGTTTCTCGACCGGGTCGACGCCGGCGAAGCGGATCGCCAGATCGCGGATGCCGGGCAGCTTCTCGGCAATGGTTTTTTCGCCCAGATGATCGAGCTTGATATCGACGTAATCCCCGCGCGGGCCACAACCGCGTCCCTCGGCGATTTCGATGGCGATCGCACGCGCCACCACGTCGCGCCCGGCGAGGTCCTTCGCATGCGGCGCATAGCGTTCCATGAAGCGCTCGCCGTGCCGGTTCAGCAGATAGCCGCCCTCGCCGCGCACGCCCTCGGTGATGAGGCAGCCGACGCCGGCAATCCCGGTGGGGTGGAACTGCCAAAATTCCATGTCCTGCAGCGGCAGGCCGGCGCGCAGCACCATGCCAAGGCCATCGCCGGTATTGATCATGGCGTTGCTGCTGTTCCAGAACACCCGCCCTGCCCCACCGGTGGCGAGCAGGGTCGTGCGTGCCTCGATCAGCAGCGGTTCGCCGGTCTCGATGCTCATCGCGGTGACGCCGAGGCAATAGCCGTCGGCGTCGCGCAGCAGGTCGAGCGCAAAGTACTCGTCGAAGAACTGCGTGCGGTGCTGGATGTTCTGCTGGTACAGCGTATGCAGCAGCGCATGGCCGGTGCGATCGGCAGCGGCGCAGGTGCGCGTGGCCTGATCGCCGCCGAAGTGCTTGGACTGCCCGCCAAAGGGGCGCTGATAGATCTTGCCGTTGTCGAGGCGCGAGAATGGCAGGCCCATGTGTTCGAGTTCGTAGACGGCCGTGGCCGCCTCGCGGCACATGAACTCGATCGCATCCTGGTCGCCGAGCCAGTCGCCGCCCTTGACCGTGTCGTACATATGCCATTCCCAGCGGTCGTCGTCGACGTTGGCGAGCGCGGCGGTGATGCCCCCCTGCGCCGACACGGTGTGCGAACGCGTCGGGAAAACCTTCGACACCACCGCGACCTTGTAATCCGAACGCGCGAGTTGCAACGCCGCGCGCAGTCCGGCGCCGCCGCCGCCGACGATGAGGGCGTCGAAGCGGCGCGTGTTCATGCCGGCCCCCACAGGACGGCGGCCAGCCAGACGACGCTGCCCGTCAGGATGACGATCACCGCCAGATACAGTGCCAGCCGCAGACTGGTGAAATGGATGTAGTCCATGAAAATGTCACGCACGCCCACCCAGGCGTGCAGCGCCAGTGCCAGCGCCGTCAGCAGCAGCAGCACGCGCACCCAAAGTGGTGCGAACAATCCCTGCCATCCGGAAAAATCGACCGGCAAAGCCAGGAGGAAATGGGCCATCAAGCCAGGCAAGGCCACGGCCAGTACCACCGCCGTGGCACGCTGCACCAGCCAGATGCCGGTGCCCGCATGCGCGCCGGTAGCCGGCTTCATGTGAATAGTCTCCAGGCGGCGAGCAGCGTCACCAGCCCTGTGGCCAACATCACCGCGCGGCTGCTTTGCCGCGCATGCGACAGGCCCGTCCCCCAATGGACATCGAGCGCCAGATGCCGCAAACCGGCAAACAGATGATGCGTGAACGCCCATACGCCAAGCAACAGCAGCAGTTTGCTCAGCGGATGCGTCACCCATCCGGCCATACGCAGGAAACCGGCCTCACTCGAGAGCGACAGCGACAGCGCCCACACGCCAAGCGGCAGTGCCAGAAACAGCAGCGCACCCGACACCCGATGCAGGATCGACACCCAACCGGCCAGCGGTAAATAAATGCGCAACAGGTCCAGGTAAACGGGGCGCGCGATCGGCTTCATCGATTCGGCTCTCGCCAGGTCGGCGACTCAGCGGCGCTTGCCCGGCGCCTTCTTCGCCGCCTTGGCCACGGCCTGGGGGACGCGCTGGGCAAGGCGCGGGTCGAATGGTTTCGGCAGGATGTAGTCCGGGCCGAATTTGAGCTTCTTCAGTTTATAGGCCTTCAACACCGATGCCGGCACCGGTTCGCGTGCCAGCTCGGCCAGCGCGTTCACCGCAGCGATCAGCATGGATTCGGTGATCTGCTTTGCCCGCGCATCGAGCGCACCGCGGAAAATGAACGGGAAACCCAGGACATTGTTCACTTGATTGGGGAAGTCGGAACGGCCGGTCGCCATGATGAGATCGCTGCGCGCCGCCTTGGCCTTTTCCGGCAGGATTTCCGGATTGGGGTTGGCCAGCGCGAACACCACAGGCTTGTCCGCCATGCTTTTGACCATGGCAGGGCTGACCAGGTTGGCACCCGACACGCCGACGAACACATCGGCGCCCACCATCGCTTCGTCCAACGTACGCAGCTTGGTCTGACGCGCGTAGGCTTTCTTGAAGCTGTTGAGATCGGTACGCCCTTTGTGCACCACGCCCTTGGAATCGACCAGCAGGATGTTGCGCTTCTGCGCGCCCATCGCGACCAGCAGGTTCAGCGAGGCGATGCCGGCCGCGCCGGCGCCGAGGCACACGATCTTGGCGGTTTCCAGCGTCTTGCCCTGCACATGCAGGGCGTTGATGAGGCCCGCGCAGATGATGGTGGCAGTGCCATGCTGGTCGTCGTGGAATACCGGGATGTCGAGCTTCTTCTTCAGCGCCGCTTCGATTTCGAAACAGTGCGGCGCTGCGATGTCTTCGAGGTTGATTCCGCCGAAGGTGGGGGCGATCGCCTCCACCACCCTGATGAAATCCTGCGGCGTCTTCGCGTTGACTTCGATGTCGTAGACGTCGATCCCGGCGAACTGCTTGAACAGCACAGCCTTGCCCTCCATCACCGGCTTCGCGGCGAGCGGGCCGCGATTACCCAGACCGAGAATCGCGGTGCCGTCGGTGATCACCGCGACCAGATTGCCCTTGTTCGTGTAATCGTAGGCTCTGGCGGGGTTTTTTGCGATCTCCAGCACCGGCTGGGCCACGCCCGGCGTATAGGCGAGCGACAGGTCCGCCTGGGTGGAACAGGGTTTGGACGATTCGACGGAGAGCTTGCCGGGCTTGGGCAGGCGATGGTAATCGAGGGCTTTTTTCTTGAGGGCGGCTTGGCTCATGAGGCAAAGAATGCTGGTTGGATAAACAAGCCGTCATTATCGCGGATTTACCAGCGTTCCGTCCCCTGGAGTCAGTCTTTCCAGATCTTGAGTTGGGCACGCAGACGCGCGACCGCCTGAGAATGCAGCTGGCACACGCGTGACTCTGACACGCCGAGCACTGCCCCGATTTCCTTCAGATTCATGTCCTGTTCGTAGTACATGCCCATCATGCTGCGCTCGCGCTCCGGCAGGTGGTGGATCGCGGCGATCAGGCTGTCGCGGAAACCTTCATCCTCGAGTACTGCCAACGGGTCATTGCTGCCGTCAACCAGATAGCGCTCCAGAAAGCTGGCGCTGTCCTCATCCGAGAAGTCTTCGTAATAGAGCAGCTGGGAACATTTCACGTCGCCCAGCATGGATTGATACTGATCGATCGGCATGCCCAGCTCGGCGGAGATTTCCTGCTCGGACGGCGACTTGCCGTTGCGCTGCTCCAGCCGGTGGATGGCGGCTTCGATCTGCCGGGATTTCTGCCGTACATGGCGCGGCAGCCAATCCGCCTCGCGCAACTCGTCAAGCATGGCGCCACGGATGCGCTGGGTAGCATAGGATTCGAACTGCGCGCCCTGGGTGCCGTCGAAGCGCCCTACCGCATCCATCAGGCCGATCAGCCCGACCTGGATGAGATCGTCGACTTCTACGCTGGCGGGCAGGCGCGCCATCATATGATATGCAATGCGCTTGACCAGCGGCGCATACTTGGTGATCTGCTCGTCTTGCGACGATGGTTTACCTACCATGTTCAGGGTTTCCCTGTCTTTATAACTGCCAAGCCGTCAGGCTCGCTCCTCGTCCGCCATTCTAACGGCTAGCGCAGCAAATGCATCATTCTCGTTTGCCACGTTGAAAATGGCATGTACAACCTCGCGCTCGAGAAAGTGGCGGCCTGCGGCCTGGACATGATCGCAGGCCAGCCGATCGCCCAGTAGGCCCGCCTGGAAAGCCACGCCCGAACGCGCCAGCGTTTTGAGTACTGCATAGGCTTTCCGCATCGATTCGTCGGTAGGGCGTATCTCCATGACGACCGTATGCGCCACATCCGGCAGCAAAGCAAGATCGGCACAATCCCATTCCGAATCGAATATCACATCGTCATAGCCGCCCACCATGCCGGACAGGGCAGGCTCATCCGCCCGCACGCCGGGCGCATACCAAGCTTCACAATAGGCTTGCGGCAGTGTATGCAACTGCCTGCGCTCGAGTTGATGCCTCCAGTCGAACAGGCTGCGGGGTGAGGAGGAGGCAAACAGGCGGCCTTGCGTGTCGATCAGCAGTGGTACCCGGCCAAGCCGATACAACGCATGCGCCAGGCGAACGCCTGGGTTGGGCGAGTATGAAATACTGTGGATATATCGCAGCGGCTGACGCGCACCCTGCCCAGCAGGGCATACACGCCGTCGTAGCCCGGCAGCCTGGTCAGCCGGCACGGGTGCCCTTTAGGGCGCTTATGCCTTCTTGGCTGCGCCGTTCCGCACGTTCGGCCTCGACGCCGGCAAACAGAGGCCAATCCTCGGCCTCGAGTGCATATGGCGTGGCAAGCTGTCCGCCTTTGAGTGCGCGGTCGACGAGATAAGTAGTATTGGGGGCGTGGAGATCTTCTGGCACACGCTGCCCGCCCGCGATATAGGCCAGCGGCAGGCGATGACGGATCAGGCTGTCCAGCGCCGCGCCCGGCTGCGGTGTTTCATCGAGCTTAGTCAGAATGCAGGCGACCGCCCCCTCGCCAAAACGCAGCATCGCCTGCTCGATCGCCGCCCCCTGCTGGTTTGCGGCGACCACTGCCAGACGGCTTATCCCCAATGCGCCAAGTGCCTGCCCTTCGCGGGTGCGCGGATCGGAGGGCGCAAAACCTGCGGTGTCGATCAACAGCAGTTTCCTGGTGGCAAGCTGCGGCAGAAGCTGCGCCAGTCCGGCCTGGTCTTCGCATACATGCAGCGATACGCCCAGCAGATCGGCATACACTTGCAATTGCGCCGTTGCGCCGATGCGGTAGGCATCCGCCGCCACCAATGCCACCTGATCGACTCCATGGACATCGACGCCGCGTGCGGCAAGCTTGGCGAGCGTCGTGGTCTTGCCCGCCCCGGTCGAGCCGACCAGCGCATAGCGCCCGCCCGTCGTCATCAGATCGGCTTCACGCCCCTGTACCGGCAAATTGCGTATCAAGACCTGGCGCAGCCAGCGCTGGGCGGCTTCGGTATCGAGTCCGCGCGGCAGGCGCGCCGCCAGGGTACGAGCAAGCGAACTGCCGAATCCGGCCGCAAACAGGGTCTGCATTACGGCCACTCGCGCCGGATCGCGTCGTCGTGCCGCGCCCCAGGCAAATCCGGCCAACTGGTTTTGCAGCAGGCCGCGCAGTCGCGAAAGCTCAGCCAGAATGCGCGAACTGCCGGCCGTGTCGGCGGCCTCGCTGACCGCCGGAACCGTCAGGTCGCCGTAGGCGCTGGCCAGCAGTTCGATACCTTGCGGGTGCGGCCGGGTGGACAGCACCACGGCGTCATCGCCCAGTTCCTTTCGCACGCGCGCCAGACCTTCGCGCGCATTCGCTGCGACAAATACCCGTACGCTCATTCATGCGCTCCAATCGCCAGTTCAGTGCTCACCTGGACCATTTTATCGGCGGGCACCTCCGCATAGGCAATCACCGCAAGTCGCGGCAGGTTGCGCCGCAGCAAGCGCGACAGGATCGCGCGCAGACCGGGCGAGGTCAGCAGCACGGGCGGATAGCCTTCGCGCTCCTGTTCGGACAGCGCGCGCTCCGCTGCCTCGTTCAATGCATCCAGCGTGGAAGGAGACAACAGCGCTTCGCCTTCGTCGCCCATCTCGTTCAGCAAGCGGGTCTCAGTCGCTGCAGCCAGACCGATCACGTGCAGCGTGTCGCGGCCTTCGAACAGACGGTCGACGATGCTGCGCCCCAACGCGGCGCGCACGGTTTCCACCAGTTCGTCGATGGCCTGGTTTTTCGGCGCGCGTGCCGCCAGCGTTTCGAACAGGGTGCGGGTGTCGCGGATCGAGACGTTTTCCGCAATCAACTGCTGCAGCACGGCCTGCACGCTGGTCAGCGGCAGATGGCGCGGCGTCACGTCCTCGACCAGCCCCGGATGACTGCGCGCCAGCGTATCAAGCAGCTGTTGCACCTCGGTGCGCCCCAGCAGTTCCGGGGCATGCTGGCGGAATACGGCCTCGACCTGGCGCGCGATCAACTCGGCAGGTTCCAGTACGACAAAACCGCGCAATTCGGCCTCCTCGACCCGGCTGGCATCCAGCCACACCCCGGCCAGTCCAGTCAACGGATCCCATCCGGGTGCGCCATCGATACGTCCGAGCACGTCACCCATGTCGACTGCCAGCACCTGGCCCGGGGACATCTCGCCGTGCGCCACATCGACACCCTTGAGCGTGATGCGATAGGTATTCGGCTTGAGATCGAGGTTGTCACGCACACGGATGAGCGGCACGACCAGCCCCATGTCGGTGGCGAAACGGCGCCGCGCCTCGGTGATCCTGCTCAGCGCCGCGCCACCCTGATTGCGATCGACCAGCGGGATCAGCCGGTAGCCGACTTCGAGCGCCAGTACGTCGACCGGTGGGATATCGTCCCAGGTAACGTCGATCGGCGCAGTATCCGCTTCGACCAGTTCCAGCGGTTCGACGTCAAACGCGGCCGTACGTTGACGGCGCATCAACCAGAACCCCAGTCCACCCAGTACCGTGGCGATGGTCAGGAACGCCAGATGCGGTGTCCCTGGAATCACGCCCAGCGCGCCCAGCACGGCTGCAGCCACATACAAGGTCTGCGGGCGGCCGAAAATCTGGGTGGAAAACTCACGCGACAGATCCTGCTCGCTCGACGCGCGGCTCACGACGATGCCCGCCGCGGTGGAAATGACCAGGGCGGGGATCTGTGTCACCAGCCCGTCGCCCACAGTCAGCAGCGCATAGCGCCCGAGCGCTTCGGAGACCCCCAGGTTGTGCTGCAGCAGGCCCACCGCGATGCCGCCGATCAGGTTGACCACGAGGATGATCATGCCGGCGATGGCATCGCCGCGCACGAATTTTGAGGCGCCATCCATCGCACCATAGAAGTCGGATTCGCGGCCAATGTCGCTGCGGCGCGCACGCGCCTCGGCCTCGTTGATGAAACCTGCATTCAGATCGGCATCGACCGCCAATTGCTTGCCCGGCATCGAATCCAGCGTGAAGCGTGCCGCCACCTCGGCGATGCGCCCGGCACCCTTGGTAATGACGACGAAGTTGATGATGACCAGGATGATGAACACCACGAAACCGACCGCGATGTTGCCGCCGACCAGGAAATTGCCGAACGACTCGATCACCTTGCCTGCCGCCTCCGGGCCGGTATGGCCCTGCATCAGGATGATGCGGGTGGACGCCACGTTGAGCGACAGGCGCAGCAAGGTGGTCAGCAGCAGCACCGTGGGAAAGACCGAGAAATCCAGGGGGCGTCGTGCGTTCAGGCTCACCAGCAGCACGATCATTGCCAGCGCGATGTTGAGCGTGAACAGCACGTCCAGCATGAAAGTGGGCAACGGCAGCACCATCATCGCCAGAATCAGCAGTACCAGCGCCGGCACCGCCAGCCGGTTGGCCGGCAGACCCATCACCATCACACCCTGTGCGCTCACCCGATCACCTCGTCAACGCGCTGGCCGGCCTGCTGCTGACGGCCGCGCACGCGTGCCCGTACTTCGGGGTTTACCTCGGATTCACGGGCCTCGGCCAATACTTCCTGCCAGGTCATCGCATGGCGACGCAGATAGCGCCACCAGCGCCAGCCGGCATCTGCCGCCGCCGCCAGTGTCAGCGTCGCCGCCAACATCAGTACCCCGCGGCCCACCCAGGCGGCCGTCGCATCGAGCGCGACGCTCATTTCGCTACGGGTCAGGCTGTGCAATCCCGACCAACCGCTCGTCAGCACCCAGCCCACCGCTGCAGCGGCGAGCGCCAGCTTCAACAACACCAACGATCCGTCGAACAGGGATTCAACGGAAAACAGGCGAGCGAACGGTTTGAAAGGATTGGCGCGTGTGAGATCGGCCTGGGCGGCCTGCGGGGCGAACACCCAGCCCGAGAGCAGGATGGGGGCCACCAAGGCAGCGGCAAAGATGACGCCCAGTACCGGCAGTACGGCCCAGAGCGCCGCCCAGGCAGCCTGGATGAATATTGGGGAAAGCGGCTGCGCGGCATGAATGAATGCCACTTCGGTCAACACCTGCAAGGCATTGAGCAGACGCGGTGCCAACCAGCCCAGCATGCCCAGCGCCGACAACAACACGGCCCACGCCGTGAGTTCGGCGGAACGCGGCACGTCGCCCGCGCTGCGCGCCTGTTGCAGGCGTCGCGGACTTGCTGGTTCGGTACGGGAAAGGTCTGTCTCCTCAGCCATGCTTGCCTCAAATTTTGGGGCAGTCTAGCACGAAGCGAAACGGGTTTTTAGCCCATGGGCCGGCGGCTTTTCGTACGGGACACGCTCCTTCTCCCTATCGCTTCCTGTCCCTGCCAGGTGATGGTGCGCTAACGGGCAGGAGGCGTTCGGATTGCATTATCGCCCTTCTCCCATTTCCGGAGTCACGTGCCCGCTCATCCCTCCGGCCGATCAGGCTTACGACAGGGGGCGATCGTACCCGGCAAGCCATCCACCACGCGAGTCTCATGGTAGGAAAGTAGGTTATATTTTGTAAGTTAGATAACTTACTATTCGAGCCATGAACCAGCAGACACGCACACATGACAAGCGCCAGCATCTGATCAAGACGGCCGCTGAACTGGTCTATCGCAACGGTTTCGTCAAAACCACGCTTGCGGACATCTCGGCCGAGGCCGGCATCCCGCTCGGCAGCATTTACTACTACTTTCAGGCACGCGAAGACATCGCGCGTGCCGTCGTGGAACGCCGGGTGGCCGAATTGAATGGCTTTCTGGAGAAACAGGCCGAGCAGTCAAACCCCCGGTTACGCCTTGAGGCGCTGGTGGGCGTCTGGGTCGACGAGCGGGAAAGCGATACGGAGTTCGGCTGCCCGGTGGGCAGCCTGTGCTACGAACTTGCCAAAGGACGCGGCCCCATGAGCGCGGAGGCGGCGCGGCCCTTCCAGCTCCTGCTCGCCTGGTGCGAAGCCCAATTCCGTCTGATGGGATGCAGTCGCGATGCCAAGACGCTGGCGCTGCACCTGATTGCAGCCTTGCAGGGAATCAGTTTGATCGCCAACTCGCTCGGCGAATCGGAGCAGATTTTGCGTGAAGCCGCGTATCTGAAGCGGTGGCTGCGCGAAATGGAAAGCCGTACAAAACGGCCAAACGGAGCCAGGTAATTCACCCCTTGCCCCGGCTTGTTCAACTAACAATTCAAGGAGACACGAGTATGAAATTCACCCCCAAGATTGCGGCCTTAGCCTTGTTCCTCGCTTTACCCGCTGCCTATATGGCGCACGCGGAGGAATTCGCACCGTACGGCACCGCCAAAGTCGACATGCACACGATGCCGGTCACGGACGTGGTATTTGACGTGAACTATGAAGACCCGCAGAAGTTGAATATTCTTTACAACTTCATCAAGAATACGCAGAAGATCACCCAGGGCAAAGTCGTGGTGGTTACCCACGGACCTGAGTTACGCGCCTTCGCCAAGGAAAATTACCCGAAATACCAGGGGATCATGGACAAGATGGCGGAACTGGCAAAGGATGGTGTCGAATTCAAGATGTGTAACAACGCGATGAAGGCTGCAGGCTTCAGCGCAGAGGACATGCACGGATTCGTCACGGTGGTTCCGGCTGGCTTCCCGGAAATCGCCTATTACCAAGGCAAGGGATACAAATACATCAACCCCCTTCCGCTTTCGGTAAAGGATGTACGTTATCTGGATCAGCCACAGCTTAAAAAATAACGCGCTCACTGCGCAGAGGTGAGGCCGTTCTGCCCCTGCGCCCCGGACCGATGCAACCTGCCGGCAGTGATCACACTACCGGCAGGTCCTCTCCGGATCATGTTCCGCATGATCACGCCTGTTCCCGATGCGCTAGAAAAGCACGGCATCCGGCTAGCCGCAATCCGCCATCAGGCTTCCTCCAAACGATCTGGCACGTAGACATCCACGCACCCCGTCCGCGCTTCCTGAACGGGAATGCCGCAATCAGGCTTCGCGTCCTACCGGTTTATGTGCCATGATATTTTGATGAAGGCCATCATGCGGGCATTTGCAATCATCCACGGACTCATGGCCGTCCTTTTTGCCTGCGCAGCCCTCATGCTCGTCGTGGTCGCAGCGCACATGGGGTGGGCCGCGTTCACCTCGGGACTGGATCAGGCGGCAGCCCAGGAAATCATTGAAGCAGTCGGCCTGCTTGCCGCCGCCGTGGTTGCCCTACAAATCGCTCAGACCATTGCCGAAGAAGAAGTCATTCGCGCCGCCCATATCAGCGCCCCGACCCGCGTCAGGCGTTTCCTATCCCGATTCTTTGTCGTCGTCGTGGTCGCACTCGCTATCGAAGGACTGGTCGCAACATTCAAGGCCCTGCACGAGGATCCTGCACAGTTGCCTTATGCAGCAAGCATCCTGTTTTCCGTCGGCGTCATTCTGGCTGGCTGGGGAGTCTTCATCCGGCTGAATCGTTCTGCCGAAGAACTGGAGCCCGAAGCCATGGCGGAAGCCAAACGGGAAGACCAAAAACTCCAGTAGTTATCCCGCACGTTTAAGTCAATTCCCGAATGCGCGCAGGGACCGAATTTTTCAAATGATTCATCCCTCTTCACTACGCTACCGACTACCTAAAATCAATAAAATCAATTAACCTTCCAGCGGCCTTGTCCAGCCCCATCGTTTCGGGCTTCATCGGATATGGGCTCGTCAAACATCACAATAAATTTATTTCTGGAGGAGTTACAAAATGCGCACAATGCGTTTCGCCGCTGCCATCGCCTCGGCCATGGCCCTTTCCAATCCTGCGTCCGCCGGCTTTTTCGATTTCACCCTGGCTCCCTATGTCGGTGCAAGCGCAGGACAATCCACTACGGATTCCTGCATCACGGGTACATGCGATAAATCAGACATCGGCTGGAAAGCATACGGTGGTCTGGAAGTGAATGAATACATTTCCATGGAAGTTGGCTATGTCGATTTGGGAACAGTCGACTACAGCGCGCCGACTGGCACACGAGAAACCCACGGCGTGACCATGCAACTGCTCGGAACGTATGCGTTGAACCCGAGCTTCACCCTGCTCGCCCGTGGCGGCATGAATTTTCTGAAGACCGATGTCAGTGGCGCTGTTGCCGGCGCCAGCGGCAATGCGGAAGACACTGACGTCGTTTGGTCCCTCGGGCTGGGTGCACAGTACAATTTCACCCAATCGGTAGGGCTCCGCATGGAATGGGAGCGCTACTTTGAAGCGGGGAGTCCGGCCTTTAATGGTGGCACAGGTGAAGCCGACGTTGACCTGATTTCCGCCGGGCTGGTCTTCAAGTTCTGATGTCTTTCCGAAACAATCCAGCGCAATGAAAAGGGGGCATCATGCCCCCTTTTCATTGCGCATTCCAACTGGCCATCTTTGGACTTCCCTCATCTCACTTCGTCAATCCATGCCATCTGGATCGCTTCGAGGATCTTTTCGCCGGAATGATTCGGATCGTCGTCGAAATCCGGCAGTTCCATCACCCAGTTATGCAGGTCGGTAAAGCGGATGGTGCGCGGGTCGATTTCGGGGTGGGCCTCGGCGAGTTCGATGGCAATGTCGAGGGAGTCCGTCCACTTCATATCAATGTCCTTCCTTGACCATATTGATGGTGTATTTGGGAATTTCGATCACCAGGTCGCTGCCGCTAACGCGCGCCTGGCAGGATAGCCGGGACTGCGGTTCGAGTCCCCAGGCTTTATCGAGCAGATCATCCTCTTCTTCGGTGGAAGCCTCCAGCGAATTGAAGCCTTCGCGCACGATGACGTGGCAGGTGGTACAGGCGCAGGATTTTTCGCACGCATGTTCGATCTCGACACCGTTTGCAAGCAGCGTGTCGCAGATGGTGTCGCCGGGTTTGGCTTCGATCACGGCACCTTCGGGGCAGAGTTCGACGTGGGGCAATACGATGAGTTGGGGCATGGTGAGGTTCTGGGGCTCGGTCAGGCAGCTTTGGAGTGTTGGCTAGGCAGGGCGGCGAGCACGCCGTCCCAAAATTGCAGGCGTGCGGCGACAGCAGCTTCGGCGGCGATTTCGGCCTCGCGCCATTTGTCGGCCTTACCGTCGCATAGGGCGGCAAGCAGGCGCAGCGACAGCGGTGCATGGAAATCCTCATCCAAATGGACGTGGCGGTTGAGGTAATAATGGAAGCTCGGCGCCTGCGTTTCGGTTACGGCCATCCGCGACAGGAATGCACGGAACATCGAAGGGATGACATGTTCGCGCCCCAGTGCCAGCGCGGCAGCGACGGCATGCGGTTTGCCGCTGTCGATGAAGTCGAAGGTGGTACGGGTGAATGCGGCGGATGGTGCAGGCGCAAGGCCGGAAGCGAGCGCGGCATCGATACCCTGCTCACCGGCCCGTTGCACGAAACGGCCAGGTGTCTCGGCGTCGGCGCCGATTTCGCGCATGGCGGCGAGATACAGCATGAAGTGGCTGGTAAACCCTTCCTGCCCCGGAATCGCAATATCGGTTTCCTCTTCCAGAACCAGCTCGTTGATGAAGCGCTGCACCGATGCGTCGCCGCTCGGCGTCCATGGCCAGCGTGCAGGCGCAACCTGATGTTGCAGGTACTTGATCAGCGACATGAAGTCCCATACCGAATAGACGTGGTGCTGCATGAACGCACGCAGGTCGTCGAGCGTCTGTACGGCCGCATAGATCGGATGCGCTTCGAGCCTCACCCGCAGGGAATCGATGAAATCTGCATTCAACATAGTCGTCTGGCGATCAGCCGAAGGTTTCCAGTTTTTGCCCGGCCATCGCCCGGCGCACGTTCTGGTCCATGCGGCGCTGGGCGAATTCTGTGGTCACCGCATTCAGCGCTTCGATGCCACGCTTGATAGCCTGATGGTCGGGACCCGCCATCAGTTTTTCAAGGGCAGTGATGCTGGTTTCTATTGCTGCAGTCTCGGTTTCATTCAACAGTGCGCCGTCTTCTGCCATGGCGGCGCGGGTGGCGGCGATCAGGCCCTGCGCATCGACGATCTGTTCGTTCAGCGCACGCGCGTACATATCATCCTTGGCGTGGGTGAATGCGTCCTTCAACATGCGGGTGATGTCCTCGTCGCCGAGGCCATACGACGGCTTGACCTGCACGCTGGCTTCCACTCCGCTGCTTTGCTCGCGCGCCGCCACCGACAGGAGGCCATCCGCGTCGACCTGAAAGGTGACGCGAATGCGCGCCGCACCCGCCACCATCGGTGGAATGCCGCGCAGTTCGAAGCGCGCCAGCGAGCGGCAGTCGGACGCCAGTTCGCGTTCGCCTTGCAGGACATGCACGCTCATCGCTGTCTGGCCATCCTTGAAGGTGGTGAAATCCTGTGCGCGGGCAGTCGGAATCGTGGTGTTGCGCGGAATGACCTTCTCGGTCAGCCCGCCCATGGTTTCGAGTCCCAGCGACAGCGGGATGACATCGAGCAGCAGCCAGTCGTCGCCGACGCGGTTGCCTGCCAGCACGTCTGCCTGCATGGCGGCACCCAAGGCGACGACCTTGTCTGGGTCGAGATTGGTGAGCGGCGTCTGCTTGAAGAAATCGGCCACGGCCTGACGCACACACGGCGTCCGCGTCGACCCGCCGACCATCACTACGCCCTTGACCTCGCTTGCCATCAGTCCTGCGTCACGCAGCGCCTTGCGGGTGGGCGCCAGCGTCTTGCTGACTAGGCTGGCTGTCATGGCATTGAATTCGGCCTGGGTCAACGTCGCATCCATCATCTCGCCAGTCGACAGCACTGCAGTGACGCGTACCTCGGTGTGTTCCGTCAGTGCCTCCTTGGCGTCGCGCGCCTTGGTCAGCAGCAACCGGGCATCACCCGCAGACAACGGTGAAAAACGGCCCTGTTCGAGCATCCAGCAGAACACGCGCTGATCGAAATCGTCGCCGCCGAGTGCCGAGTCGCCGTTGGTGGACAGCACCTCGAACACACCTTTGGAGAGCCTCAGAATCGAGATATCGAACGTGCCGCCGCCGAGGTCGTATACCGCATAGACCCCCTCCGATGCATTGTCGAGGCCATAGGCGATCGCAGCTGCCGTCGGCTCATTCAGCAAACGCAGGACATTGATTCCCGCCAGCTGCGCGGCATCCTTGGTAGCCTGGCGCTGGGCATCGTCGAAATACGCCGGCACGGTGATCACCGCGCCCAAGAGCTCGCCGCCCATGGCGGCTTCGGCGCGCTGGCGCAATACCTTGAGAATTTCGGCCGACACTTCGACCGGACTTTTCACACCAGCGACCGTTTTCAACTGCACCATGCCGGGCGCATCGACAAAGCGATACGGCAGGCTGGAGATGTCCTCGATGTCGACGAGGCCACGCCCCATGAAGCGCTTGACCGACACGATCGTATTGTGGGGGTCGAGGTTCTGCGCGGACAAAGCGGCATATCCCACATCCACGCTGCAATCGGCGTGGTAGCGCACAACCGAAGGCAACAGCGAATGCCCGGCTTCATCGTCCAGCACGACAGACAGCCCCGAACGTACCGTAGCCACCAGCGAATTGGTCGTGCCCAGGTCGATTCCGACCGCCAGCCGGTGCTGATGCGGGGCGGTGGACATGCCGGGTTCGGAAATCTGTAAAAGGGCCATGTCTTAACTTTCGAGTTCTTCGTACACGTCGCCGACTTCGGCGATGAGCTTGTCCATGAAGCGCAGCTGGCGCACGGCTTCGGAAGCGCCGGCGTAATCGTGTGCAGTGTCGATCAATTCAGCCAGTTGCGCTTCGATGCGGCGATGCGCTGCATGCAGGTCGTCTGACAGGGCATCCAGCACGTCCATGCTTTTCCCGGCACGCACATCATCGATCGCTTCGCGCCATTCCATCTGCTGCATCAGGAAAGCCGGCGCCATTTTGGTGTTGTTGGCGTCGAGCGCATCAATCCCCTGTAATTTCAGCAGATACACGCCGCGATTCACGGGGTGCCGAAGGGTCTGATACGCCTCGTTCACTTGCGTCGCCCACTGCATCGCCACCCGTTGTTCGGCTTCCGGCTGTGAGGCGAACCGGTCCGGGTGAACCGTGTTCTGCAGCTCGCGGTAAGCCGCATCAAGTTTCGCGCGATCCAGCATATATGTCGCTGGCAGGCCGAACAGTTCGAAATGGGTCTGGGTGAAATCCATGACAGGCGAGGCGTTAGGCGTGAGGGGTGAGACGCAGGGTTGACGTTCCATCTCACCCTTCACCCTTTACCCCTCACCTACACGTCAAACGTTAAACGATTCGCCGCAGCCGCACTCGTTCTTCACGTTCGGGTTGTTGAACTTGAAGCCTTCGTTGAGGCCTTCACGGGCATAGTCGAGCTCGGTACCGTCGATGTAGGCCAGACTCTTGGGGTCGACGAACACGGTCACACCATGGCTGGTGAACACCTCGTCGCCTTCCGGCACCTCATCGGCGAATTCCAGCTTGTAGGCCATACCGGAACAGCCGGTGGTGCGCACGCCGAGGCGGATGCCGACGCCTTTGCCACGCTTGGCAAGATAGCTGGTGACGTGTTGCGCTGCGCGCTCGGACAAGGTCACCGCCATGGCTTACTCCAGACCTTTTTTCTGCTTGTAGTCGGCCACGGCGGCCTTGATCGCATCCTCGGCCAGGATCGAGCAGTGGATCTTGACTGGCGGCAATGCGAGTTCCTCGGCGATGGCCGTGTTCTTGATTTCCATCGCCTGGTCGAGCGTCTTGCCCTTGACCCACTCGGTCACCAGTGAGGATGAGGCGATCGCCGAACCGCAGCCATAGGTCTTGAACTTGGCGTCTTCGATACGGCCATCGGCGCCGACCTTGATCTGCAGCTTCATCACGTCGCCGCAGGCGGGCGCGCCGACCATGCCGGTACCGACACCGTCGTCTTCCTTGCCGAAGGAGCCGACATTACGGGGATTTTCATAGTGGTCGAGTACTTTATCGCTGTAGGACATGGTAGTTCTCCTTTACTTCAAATCAATGTGCAGCCCACTGCACGGAATTCAAATCGACGCCTTCCTTGAACATCTCCCACAGCGGGGAAAGTTCGCGCAGCTTGCCGATTTTTTCATGCAGAAGCTTGATGGCGTAGTCGACTTCTTCCTCGGTGGTGAAACGGCCGATCGAGAAACGGATCGAGCTGTGCGCCAGTTCGTCGCTGCGGCCCAGGGCGCGCAGCACGTAGGACGGCTCGAGGCTGGCCGAGGTGCAGGCGGAACCGGACGACACCGCCAGATCCTTGATCGCCATGATCAGCGACTCGCCTTCGACGAAGTTGAAGCTGACGTTGAGATTGTGCGGCACGCGCTGGTCCATGTCGCCGTTGAGGTGCACTTCCTCGATGTCCTTGAGTCCGGCGTAGAGACGATCGCGCAGCATGCGGATGCGCTCGTTCTCGGTTGCCATTTCTTCCCGGGCGATACGGAAGGCTTCGCCCATGCCGACGATCTGGTGTGTCGCCAGCGTGCCAGAACGCATGCCGCGCTCGTGGCCGCCGCCATGCATCTGCGCTTCCAGGCGGATGCGCGGCTTGCGACGTACGTATAGTGCGCCGATGCCCTTGGGACCGTAGGTCTTGTGAGCCGAAAACGACATCAGGTCGACCGGCAACTTGCTGAGATCGATCGGCATCTTGCCGGTGGCCTGTGCGGCATCGACGTGGAAGACCACACCTTTCTCGCGGCAGATCTTGCCGAGCGCTTCGATGTCCTGGATCACACCGATTTCGTTGTTGACCGCCATCACCGAAGCCAGCACGGTATCCGGGCGGATTGCGGCGCGGAATTCGTCCAGATCGAGCAGGCCGTTTTCCTTCACGTTCAGGTAGGTCGCCTCGAAGCCTTGGCGTTCCATCTCACGCACGGTATCGAGCACGGCCTTGTGCTCGGTACGCACGGTAATGATGTGTTTGCCCTTGGTGGCCGAGTAAAAGTGGCCGGCACCCTTGATCGCGAGGTTGTTCGATTCGGTAGCGCCAGATGTGAAAACGATTTCCTTGGGGTCGGCACCCACCAGCGCGGCGATGTGTCCACGCGCGTCTTCCACCGCCTTCTCGGCCTCCCAGCCAAACGGATGGGAGCGCGATGCCGGATTGCCGAAATGCTCGGTCAGATAGGGGATCATTTTTTCAGCCACACGAGGATCGACCGGGGTGGTGGCGGAGTAATCGAAATACAGTGTCTTCATCGTTTTGCCCTGATTGAATCGTTCAAGCTGCCAGCGTCATCTTCGATGTGCGGCGGTCCTGCAAGACCTTGTCCTTGCATTCGTCCTGCTTGGCCACCAGCGTGGCCAGTGTCACGTTGTCCAGGTAATCGTAGATATGGGCGTTGAGCCCGGTCCACAAGTCGTGCGTCAGACAGCGGTGCTCGTCGTGGCAGTTTTCCTTGCCACCGCATTGGGTCGCGTCGATGGGTTCATCCACCGCGCGAATAATGTCGGCCACGCTGACGTCGTCGAGTGCGCGGGCAAGATAATAGCCGCCGCCTGGGCCACGTACGCTTTCGACCAGTTCGTGCCGGCGCAGACGGCTGAAAAGCTGTTCCAGATACGACAGGGATATGTCCTGGCGTTCGCTGATGCCGGCCAGCGTCACCGGATTCTTGCCGCCGCGCAAGGCCAGATCCAGCATGGCGGTGACGGCGAAACGGCCCTTGGTGGTCAATCTCATGACTCGTTCTCCTGAAATTTCGCCCGAACTATAAAATTCCCGAGCATTTCAGTCAACTATTCCTTACCTTAGCAATTTAGTCAACTATTTTATTCAAATAATTCGGATCGAAATCGTCGGGCTTGTCCTGCCCCAGCGGCATTTCGGCGCCGAGCTTCTGCAACTGCGTCAGAATGAGCTCGAGCCGGTGATCGATATGGGCCGAATGGTCGATCAGTCCATGGATCGCCTTCACCACCGGGTCGTTCATGTCGGCCGAGATGGCGTAGGCGGAAAACCCGAGTTTTTCCGCCTGCTGGTTGCGCTGCTTCTCCGCCGCGCTGTCCAGTATGCGCGCGGGAATACCCACCGCCGTCGCATTGTCCGGCACATCTTTCACCACCACGGCGTTGGAACCGACCCGCGCACCGGCGCCGATGGTGATCGGGCCGAGAATCTTGGCCCCCGCCCCCACTACCACGCCGGGCATCAGGGTGGGATGGCGCTTGCCCTTGTTCCATGAGGTGCCGCCAAGCGTCACACCGTGATAGAGGGTGCAGTCGTCGCCGATTTCCGCCGTCTCCCCCACCACCACGCCCATGCCGTGGTCGATGAAGACGCGACGGCCGATGGTGGCGCCGGGGTGGATCTCGATCCCGGTGAGCCAGCGGCCGATGTGCGAGGTAAAGCGCGCCAGCCATTTCCACTCCATGCGCCACAGCTTGTTCGCAAGACGATGGATCACCATGGCATGGAAACCCGGGTAGGTGGTGACGACTTCGAAGGTCGTGCGCGCCGCCGGGTCCCGGTCGAACACGACGGCGATGTCTTCCTTGAATTGGCTGAACAGGTTCATGCGCTTGAGAATGCTTTATCCGAGTAATTTAGTCAACTATTCGGCACCGTGGTTCCGCGCGCCGTTTGTCCCCTGCTTGGCTTCCTGCGCCGCCGTCAGGATGCCGCGCAGGATGTTCACCTCCTCCTTCGCCAGCCGGGTCCGTGCAAACAACCGCCGCAGTTTCAACATCAGCTTGCCGGGCGAACCGGGATTGAGAAACTCCAGCTCGGCCAGCGCGGTTTCGAGGTGGGCGTAGAACTTCTCGATCTCTTCGCCGGTCGCCGCATCCATCTCCGGCTGCGGCCAGCTCGCATGATCCAGCCAAGTCTGACGGACTTCGTAGCTCAGCACCTGCACTGCCGCTGCCAGGTTGAGCGAGCTGTACTCCGGGTTGGCGGCGATCGTCACCAGGCCCTGGCACAGACTCAGTTCCTCGTTCGACAGGCCGCTGGTTTCGTTGCCGAATACCAGCGCCACCGGGCCGGCCTGCGCCTCGGTCAGCAAACGTATCGAAGCCTCGGGCGGTGTCAGCACCTCGGCCACGATGTCGCGCCGGCGCGCCGACACCCCGAGCGCCAGCGTGGTGTCGGCCAGCGCCTCGGCCAGCGAAGCGCACACCCGCGCCTGCGCCAGCAGGTCGGCCGCGCCCGAGGCCATGGCGTCCGCCTGGCTATTGGGGAAAATGGCGGGGTCGACCAGCACCAGTTGGCCCAGCCCCATCGTCTTCATCGCCCGTGCCGCCGCGCCGATATTGCCGGGATGGCTGGTGCGCGTCAGCACGATGCGGATGTTGGCGAGAAGTTTCGGATCGGCTGGCGTCATCAAGTTGATGTCATCAAGTAAAATAGCGGTTCGTTCTTTGAATCTGTAGCCAGACACCATGCATCCCATGCTCAATACGGCGGTGAAAGCCGCTCGCAAGGCGGGGGCGATCATCAATCGCGCCTCGCTCGACCTCGACCAACTCACCGTGCGGAGCAAACAGGACCGCGATTACGTCAGCGAGGTCGACCAGATGGCCGAACGCGCCATCATCGAAACGCTGCTCGACGCCTATCCAAACCACGGGATTTTAGCAGAGGAGTCTGGCGCGGCCGACGCCAAGAACGGCGAGGATTATCAGTGGATCATCGATCCGCTCGACGGCACCACCAATTTCCTGCATGGCCTGCCGCAGTATTCGGTCTCCATCGCGCTCAAGCACAAGGGCCAGATCACTCAGGCCGTGGTATTCGATCCTGCGCGCAACGAACTCTTCACCGCCACACGCGGCCGCGGCGCCATGCTCAACGACCGCCGCATTCGCGCCAGCAAGCGCAGCAAACTCTCCGAATGCCTGATCGGTACCGGTTTCCCCTTCCGCGACTTCAGTTTCGCCGAAGCCTACATCAACATGTTTCGCGACATGATGCGTGCCACATCCGGCCTGCGCCGTCCCGGCTCCGCCGCACTCGATCTCGCCTACGTGGCATGCGGCCGCTACGACGGCTTCTGGGAAATGCACCTGAAACCCTGGGACCTGGCCGCCGGCAGCCTGATCGCACAGGAAGCCGGGGCACTGGTCGGTAATTTCATGGGTAACGAAGGCTTTCTGGAATCCGGCAACATCGTCGCCGCCAGTCCGAAAGTCTTCGGCCAGATGCTGCAGGTCATCGCCCCGCACCTGCCGCCCGAACTCAAGGCCTGATCCACGCACCAGTCCGTCCATGTCCATCGCCAAGGAGCCTTCTGCCCACACGCCGGTGATGCAGCAGTACCTCGGGATCAAGGCACACCATCCCGACATGCTGCTGTTCTACCGCATGGGCGACTTCTACGAGCTGTTCTTCGAGGATGCCGAAAAAGCGGCGCGACTCCTCAACATCACGCTCACGACGCGCGGCGCCTCGGCGGGCGCGCCGATCAAGATGGCCGGCGTGCCTTATCACAGTGTCGAGCAATACCTGGCACGGTTGCTGAAACTGGGCGAATCGGTGGTGATTGCCGAGCAGGTGGGCGATCCTGCAACGTCGAAAGGTCCGGTCGAACGTCAGGTCACGCGCATCGTGACGCCAGGTACGCTGACCGATTCGGGCCTGCTGGACGAAACACGCGACACACTGATTCTGGCGATCGCGCCCGGTCCAGCCAGGCTCGGTATCGCCTGGCTCAATCTCGCCGCCGGGCGCTTCCAGGTCACCGAAATCCACGCCACAGCCCTGCCCGCCCTGCTGGCGCGGGTGCGCCCAGCGGAAATTCTCGCGCCAGACGACTTCATTCTTGAGGGCACCGCCTGTGCGGTACGTCGGCTGGCACCGTGGCAATTCGATGCGGACGGCGCACAGACCCGCCTGGCGCAGCAATTCGGCAGTCGCGATCTCACCGGCTTCGGTGTGGCCGATCTGGCTTTGAGCATCGCCGCCGCGGGCGCGCTGCTCGACTATATCCAGAGTACGCAACGTACTGCGCTACCGCATATCCAGGCCATTCACGCCGAACGCGACAACGACTTCGTGCAGCTCGACGCCGCCACGCGCCGCAATCTGGAACTCACCGAAACCCTGCGCGGCGAAGCGGCGCCGACCCTGCTGTCGGTGCTCGATACCACCGCCACCGGCATGGGGACACGCCTGTTGCGCCACTGGCTACACCATCCGCTGCGCGACCGCGGAATCCTGATCCAGCGGCGCGATGCCATCGGCGTGCTCGCCGAACTGTCCGACACCGCCGCCACCCTTACCCGGCTACTGAAAAGCTGCGCCGACGTGGAGCGGATCAGTGGCCGCATCGCCCTGAAAAGCGCCCGTCCGCGCGACCTGTCGGGCCTGCGCGACACCCTGGCGCAGCTGCCCGAACTTGCCGCCGCGCTGCCCGACGACCACGCACACCTGTCGGCACTGCAATCCCGACTCGCCGCCCGTCCCGACCTGCATGCCCTGCTCGCGCAAGCCATCCAATCCGAACCCGCCAGCGTGTTGCGCGAAGGCGGCGTCATCGCCGATGGGTACGACGCCGAACTCGACGAGTTGCGCGCCCTGACGCGCGACGCGGGCGCCTTCCTGCTCGAACTGGAAACCCGCGAACGCGCGCGCTCAGGTATCGGCAGCCTCAAGGTCGAATACAACAAGGTGCACGGTTTCTACATCGAAGTCAGCCGCGCGCAATCGGAAAACGTGCCGGACGATTACCGCCGCCGGCAGACGCTCAAGAATGCAGAGCGCTACATCACGCCGGAGCTGAAGGCCTTCGAAGACAAGGCGCTGTCGGCACAGGACCGGGCGCTGGCACGCGAAAAAGCATTATTCGAGGCGCTGCTGGAAACGCTGACGCCGCATGTGCCGGCGTTGCTCACAATTGCCGCCGCGCTGGCCGAGATCGACGTGCTGGCGAGCCAGGCTGAACGCGCCGCTTCGTTGAAACTATGTGCGCCCGATTACACCGGTGAGCCGGGCATCCTCATTCGTGGCGGCCGTCATCCCGTGGTCGAGGCACAAGTCGACCACTTCATCGCCAATGACGTCACACTCAACCGTACGCGGCAGATGCTGCTGATCACCGGCCCCAACATGGGCGGCAAATCGACCTACATGCGGCAAGCGGCGCTGATTGCACTGCTGGCCTGCTGCGGGCTGTGGGTGCCGGCCAGCTCGGCGAAAATCGGCGACATCGACCAGATTTTCACCCGCATCGGCGCTTCCGACGACCTGGCGGGCGGACGTTCGACCTTCATGGTCGAGATGACCGAAACCGCGCATATTCTGCATAACGCCAGCGCCAACAGTCTCGTCCTGCTCGACGAGATCGGTCGCGGCACCTCCACCTTCGATGGCCTCGCACTGGCCTGGGCGGTCGCGCGTCACCTGGTGACCGCCACCCGTGCGTTCACCCTGTTCGCCACCCACTATTTCGAGCTGACCCAACTGGCACAGGAGTTCCGTCAACTCGCCAACGTGCATCTCGACGCCAAGGAGCACGGTGCCGACCTGGTGTTCCTGCATGCGGTGGAAGAAGGCCCGGCATCGCAGAGCTACGGCATCCAGGTCGCCCGGCTCGCTGGCGTACCCAGCCCGGTGATCCATGCTGCGCGGCGCCATCTGCGCGAACTTGAGGACGCACAGCTGCAGCCCGGCCCGCAAGGCGATCTGTTTGCCGCCCATCTCCCCAACGACGTGCCGCCTCCCCATCCTGCACTCGACCAGTTGCGCGAACTCGACCCAGACACCCTCACGCCAAAGGCGGCGCTCGACATGCTTTATGCCTTGAAGGCACTGACGGATACCTCGCCATGAAGTCGCTTCGCCTCGATACCGCTGAGCTCGATCTCGACTTCAATGCCGCGCTCAAATTGGCGACGGCCATCGCCCTCCATCACCTAGGGGACGACACCATGTTGTTGAGCTGGTACGATCGCGAGCGCGATCTCGAATCGCCGGCCGGGGTAAGCGAATGTCACGAAGGCTGCGCCACAAAAGGATCCTGGGACTATGCGCTCAACCGTGGGGCGCGCCTGGCTGTCGATTTCGATTCCGGGCGTTATACCTTCTGCTTCCTGTAAACCGCGTATCAGGATAACTTGGCATACCCAACCCGCAGCATGGACTGCCCGATCGGCCTTAGACCTGTACGATCAACACCGGATTACGCAATCGAGACCACGACATGGAAGCCAGCGAAATGCGTATTGCAGACCCGAATGCCCTTCGCATTGCCGATGAAGGCGACATCCTCAAGGAATGCCTGCCGCTGCCTGGCGCAAAAGTGCTTGAACTCGGTTGCGGCAAGGCGGAGAAGACCCGCCTGGTCGCCCAAACGGCTGCCTCGGTGCTTGCCCTGGAAGTGGATGTCATGCAGCTCGCCGAAAATCAGGCAGCGGAAAAACCGGGCAACGTCCAATTCGCGTTTGGCGGTGCAGAAAGCATCCCGGCAGACGATTCGAGCGTCGACATCGTCCTGATGTTCAAATCTCTGCACCACGTTCCGATCGAACGGATGGACGATACCTTCTCCGAGATCCACAGGGTATTGAAACCGGGTGGCCTGGCATACATCTCGGAACCCGTCTATGCCGGCGACTTCAACGAGATCCTGCGGCTGTTCCACGACGAGAAAGTGGTGAGGGAAGCCGCTTTCGCGGCAGAAATGAAAGCCGTTACAACTCAGCGGCTATCGCTCGTATCACAGACTTTCTTTCTGCAACCGATGCACTTCGACGATTTCAGCCAGTTCGAGAATCGGATACTTAAGGTGACCCACACCGAGCATCGTTTATCTCCTGCGCTTCACGAAACCGTACGCTCGGGATTCAATCGCCATATGTCGCCAAGCGGGGCAACTTTCCATATGCCCATCCGGGTCGATCTTTTCAGAAAAGACGGCCCGTAGTGGATCGGACTTGGATTCTCGCTTAAGACTACGCTTGGCTGGCCACGACCCGAACGGTCTGCCCTAGGCACCGCACCGTCTGGTTCGCTCGGATTTTCGCCGTCTTGCGGCTTTCGGGCTGGCTGTCGACGGTAACATCGCCGTTGGCGATCAGGTGCTTGCCCTGCCCGCTGCTGTCGGCGATACCACTGAGTTTGAGCAGATCGCAAAGCGCGACGTGTTCGCCGCGCAGTTTGAATTCCAGTGTGTCCATTCCTATGCGCCTATGCGCCGCGACGCCGCCACAGATAGCGGTAGACGAAGCCGGGATACGCAAACACCACGAATAGCGAGGCGTTGACCGCATAGAACTCCCAGTCCTGATGCTGAATATCGCCGAGCTTGCCTTCCAACAGGCGCGCGATGCCCCCCACCACGAAAAACAGCACCACCAGTTCCAACAGCCGCCAGGCAAAATTTTTCGCGCCTGCTTTGGGCCGTATGACGAAGAAGATCCGCTCGATGAGGAAAGGTAGGTTGGCAGCGATGAACGCCAGGATCAGCAGCAGGGTAGTCGAGAAATTCACGGTGGATCCGAAAAGCTAGATAACGCCGGAGCAGACCCACCCCGGCACGATTTGGTTCAAATATTCCGGTTCAGAAAGACGCACGGATGGCGTGGATGCATACTGCCATCAACGGCTGCGGCATGATCCCCAGCGCCAGAATGGCCAGTCCGTTGATCGACATGACGACACGGGCATCGGGGCTCGCTGCAATCGGGACCGCATCGTGCGGCGCGTCGAAGTACATCAGTTTGACGATGCGCAAATAGTAGAACGCGCCGATCAGCGAAAACAGCACTGCCGCCACCGCCAGCCACACATAGCCGATCTCGACTACGGCCTGCAACACCGACAGCTTGGCATAGAATCCCACGGTTGGCGGCACGCCAGCCATCGAGAACATCAGCAGCAGCATCATGAACGCCAACCACGGGCTACGGCGGTTCAGGCCTTTGAAGTCCTCCAGCCGATCTGCCTCGAAACCGGCTCGCGACAAGAGCAGAATCATGCCGAAACCGCCCAGACTCATCAGCGCGTACGCCAGTACATAGAACATCGCGCCGCCATAGCCGTTCTGCGAACCGGCGAGGATGCCCAGCAACATGAAGCCCATGTGCGAAATGGTCGAATAGGCAAGCATCCGCTTCAGGTTGCTTTGCGCAATGGCCGCGATGTTGCCAAGCGCCATCGACAATACCGCCAGGATCACCAGCATGCCGCGCCAATCACTCACTTGCGATTCCAGCCCCTGTCCCAGAATACGGATCACGAAGGCAAATGCGGCGATCTTGGGCGCGGAGCCGATGAACAACGTCATCGCAGTCGGCGCGCCATGATAGACGTCGGGTATCCACATATGGAACGGCACCGCGCCAAGCTTGAACGCCAGGCCCGCCACGATGAAGACGATGCCGAACACCAGCGGGATGCGCAGGTCCGTGCCGTCCTGCAGGGCGATGGCGATATCCCCCAGACCCAGCGAACCGGTGACGCCGTAGACCATCGACATGCCATAGAGCAGCATGCCCGACGCCAGCGCACCCAGCACAAAATATTTCATCGCAGCCTCGGTTGCCACGCTGGAGTCACGCTGCAACGCAACCATGGCATAGAGCGACAACGACAGCAGTTCGAGGCCGAGGTATAGCGTCAGGAAATGGCTGGCCGACACCATCACCATCATGCCCAGCAGCGCGAACAACGCCAGCACGAAGAACTCGCCCTTGTAGAGCCCACGCTGACGCAGGTAATCGCGCGAATACACCAGCACCACCGCGACCGTCAGGTAGAGAAACAGCTTCAGCACGTCGGACAGCGGATCGTCGATGAACAGCCCGCCCAGCGTCAGCACTGGCAGGGTGGAAAAATCACGGAGGGTAAGAAAGGCCGCTCCAGCCAGCGTGACAAGTGAAAGAAGGTAGGCCAGATAACGTTTTCCATCGCTGGCTGCAGCGTCGACCACCAGGATCAGCGAGACCATGGCCAACACGAACATCTCAGGAAAAACAGGCGCGAATTGCATAAGGGCGTGGCGCATTTTTGAACCTTAAGGCAGTTTGCTTCGGGCGACATGCGCCAACAGGTCGACTACCGACACATGCATGACATCGGTGAACGGCTTGGGATAGAGCCCCATGGCCAGCACAAGGATGGCGAGCACGCCGAGCAGCAGGACCTCGCGCGCGTTGAGGTCGCGCATTTCCTCGACGTGCGGGTTGGTGACACTGCCGAACACCACGCGTTTGTACATCCACAGCGTGTAGGCTGCGCCCCAAATCAGCGTGGTGGCTGCGATGAAAGCGAACCAGAAATTGACCTGGGTTGAGGCCATGATGACCATGAATTCGCCGACGAATCCGCTGGTGGCCGGCAGGCCCGCGTTGGCCATGGCGAACAGCATGAAGAGCGCAGCGAATACCGGCATTCTGTTCACCAGGCCGCCGTAGTCCTTGATCTGGCGCGAATGCAGCCGGTCGTACATGACGCCGATGCAGAGGAACAGTGCGGCGGAGACGAAGCCATGCGAGATCATCTGCACCAAGCCGCCCTCCAGGCCGAGTGGATTGAACAGGAAGAAGCCGAGGGTGACGAAACCCATGTGCGCAATCGACGAATAGGCGATGAGCTTTTTCATGTCGGCCTGCACCAGGGCGACGAGGCCGATGTAGGCGACCGCGATCAGCGACAGCATGATGACGAACCAGGCGAATTCGTGGCTGGCGTCCGGCAGGATCGGCAGGATGAAACGCAGGAAGCCGTAGGCGCCGACCTTGAGCGTGATGGCCGCCAGCACGACCGAGCCGCCGGTGGGGGCCTCGACGTGGGCGTCGGGCAACCAGGTGTGCACCGGCCACATCGGCACTTTGACGCCGAACGCCAGCAGGAAGGCGAAGAACATCAGCGACTGGGCCGTCATGCCGAGCGCGGTGGTATGCCAGGTCTGAATGTCGAAGCTGCCGCCGGACTGGAAATAGAGATAGATCATCGACACCAGCATCAGCAGCGAGCCGAGCAGCGTGTAGAGGAAGAACTTGAACGCGGCATAGACGCGGTTCGGCCCGCCCCAAACGCCGACGATCAGGTACAGCGGGATCAGCATGCCTTCGAAAAAGACATAGAACAGGATGCCGTCGAGCGCCGCGAACACCCCGTTGATGAGGCCGGACATGATGAGGAAGGCCGCCATGTACTGCGCCACCTTGTCCTGGATCACCTGCCAGCCCGCGATCACCACCAGCACGGTAACGAAGCTGTTCAGCAGGATCAGCGGCATCGAGATGCCGTCGACGCCCAGATGGTAATGGATGTTGAACGCCGGGATCCACGCGGCCTTCTCGACGAACTGCATCGCCGAGGTAGTGGTGTCGAATCCGCTGGCCAGCGGAATCGCCACGATCAGGCCCAGCAGCGCACCGGCCAGTGCCAGCCAGCGTGCGAGTGCCGCGTTGCGGTCGGAGCCGGTGGCAATCACGATCACCCCGGCCAGAATCGGGACCCAGATGACGAGGGAAAGGAAGTTGTTCAGCATGGCTCAGTTCAAGCGCGCAAACCACGTCACCAGGGCAAACACCCCGATCAGCATGGCGAAGGCGTAGTGGTAGATGTAGCCCGACTGGAAGGCCTTGACCAGGCGCGAGAAACGTTCGACCAGATGCGCCGACCCGTTGACGAAAAAGCCGTCGATGACGTTCTGGTCGCCGCGCCGCCACAAGCCACCGCCGAGCGCACGTGCGCCTTTGGCGAAGACCCAGCTGTAGAGTTCGTCGAACCAATATTTATTGAGCAGCATCCGGTGCAGGAAGCTGAAGCGCTGCGCAATGGCCGCCGGAATGTCCGGGCGCTTGAGGTAGAAGAATGCCGACAGGCCGACGCCAGCCACGGCCAGCCAGAACGGCAGCGTCGCCAATGCATGCAGCCCCATTTCCATGGCACCGTGGAATTCCTGATTCAGTTCGTGCATCACCGGATGGCGGTCGGCAACGTAGATCGCGCTGCCGAAAAAGTCGCCGAACAGCATCGGTTCGATGGTCATGTAGCCGATCGCCAGCGAGGGCAGCGCCAGCGCGAGCAAGGGGCCGGTGACCACCCACGGCGTTTCGTGCGGCGGGCCGTCATGACCGTGATGGGCGTCGGGCTCGTTGCCATGCCCATGCCCTTGATGGAAACGTTCCTTGCCGTGGAATACCAGGAAATACATGCGGAAGGAATAGAAGGCGGTGACGAACACGCCCGCCAGCACGGCGAAATAGGCGAAGCCCGCGCCCGGCAGATGCGACACCTTGGCCGCTTCGATGATGCTTTCCTTGGAATAAAAGCCCGACAGGAAAGGCGTGCCAATCAGCGCCAGCGATCCGATCAGCGAGGTCACCCAGGTGATCGGCATGTATTTCTTCAGGCCACCCATGTAACGGATGTCCTGGTTATGGTGCATGGCGATGATCACCGAACCGGCGGCCAGGAACAGCAGGGCCTTGAAGAAGGCATGCGTCATCAGATGGAATACCGCGACCGAATAGGCCGACGCGCCGAGCGCGACCGTCATGTAGCCGAGCTGCGACAGGGTCGAATAGGCCACCACGCGCTTGATGTCGTTCTGCACCATGCCGAGGAAGCCCATGAACAAGGCAGTGATCGCGCCGATCACCATGATGAAGCTCAGCGCCGTGTCGGACAGCTCATACAGTGGCGACATGCGCGCGACCATGAAGATGCCGGCGGTCACCATCGTCGCCGCATGGATCAGCGCGGAAATCGGTGTCGGGCCTTCCATCGAGTCGGGCAGCCAGACGTGCAGCGGGAACTGTGCCGACTTGCCCATCGCGCCGATGAACAGGAGGATGCCGATCACGGTCATCAGGCTCCATGGCGCCTCCGGCCACAACGTCACGGTTTCACGCGCGAGCGACGGTGCCTTGGCGAACACCGTGGCGTAATCGAGCGAGCCGAAATGCGCCAGCACCAGACCGATGCCGAGGATGAAGCCGAAGTCGCCGACCCGGTTGACCAGGAAGGCCTTGAGGTTGGCGTAGATCGCCGTCTCTTTCGTGTACCAGAAGCCGATCAGCAGGTAGGACACCAGTCCCACCGCTTCCCAGCCGAAGAACAGCTGCAGGAAGTTGTTGCTCATCACCAGCATCAGCATCGAGAAGGTGAACAGCGAGATATAGCTGAAGAAGCGCTGATAGCCCGGATCGTCGTGCATGTAGCCGATGGTGTAGACGTGCACCATCAGCGAGACAAAGGTGACGACCAGCATCATCATCGCCGTCAGCGCGTCGACCAGAAAGCCCACCTCGAAATGCAAATCACCCAGCGTCATCCAGGTGTAGACGGTGCCGTTGAAAGTGTGGCCGGCAAGCACGTCCTGGAACACCAGCACCGAGGCGACGAACGACACCGCCACGCCGGCGATGGTGACGACGTGGGCGCCGGTGCGGCCGACCAGCCTGCCGAACAGGCCGGCGACGATCGCGCCGAACAGCGGCGCCAGCGGCACGACGAGATAGAGCGTCTGCATGTCCACGCGCATCAGCCTTTCAGGTGGTCGAGGTCATCGACGTTGATCGTGTGGAGATTCCGGAACAGCACCACCAGGATCGCCAGGCCGATGGCGGATTCGGCCGCGGCGACGGTAAGGATGAAGAAGACGAAGATCTGGCCGTGGATATCGCCGAGGTAATGCGAAAACGCGATGAAGTTCATGTTCACCGCCAGCAGCATCAGCTCGATCGCCATCAGCAGGATGATCACGTTCTTGCGGTTGAGAAAGATGCCCAGCACGCTGATGGCGAACAGGATGCCGCCCAGCACCAGATAATGCGATAAAGAAATCATGCGCCGCCCTCCCCTGCGCCCGGCTTCTGCGTGGCCTGCGTTTTGACCGCTTCCATCCTGACGATCCGCAGACGGTCATTGCGCCTGACCTTCACCTGCTCGGCGGGGTCGATGTACTTGCTGTCCTTGCGGCGGCGCAGTGTCAGCGCAATGGCGGCAACGATCGCCACCAGCAGGATCACCGCAGCGAGCTCGAACGCATAGACATACTCGGTGTACAGTACGCGCCCGAGCTCCTTGGTATTGCTGTAATCGGCGGCATGCGGTGCGGGTGCGCCCATGACTTCCAGGCCAAAGTGGCGGCTGCCGAGAATCAGCGCCATTTCGATCACCAGCAGCACGGCGACGAAACCCGCCAGCGGCAGGTAATCCCAGAAGCCCTCGCGCAATTTTTCCAGGTTGATGTCGAGCATCATCACCACGAACAGGAACAGCACCATCACCGCCCCCACGTAGACCAGCACCAGCGTGATGGCGAGGAATTCGGCTTCCAGCAGCATCCACAGTCCGGCCGCGGTGAAGAACGCCAGCACGAGGTAGAGCGCGGCGTGGACCGGGTTGCGCGCGGTGATGACTCGCAACCCGGCAAACACCAGGATGGCGGCGAAGAAATAGAAAATCGCGGTCGTATAGGTCATTGTCTGGTTTCAGCGGTACTTGGCGTCATCAGCGCGGTCGCGTGCGATCTGTTCTTCGTACTGGTCGCCGATCGCGAGCAGCATGGGCTTGGTGTAGTAGAGGTCGCCGCGTTTCTCGCCGTGGTATTCGAGTATTCGCGTTTCGACGATGGAATCGACCGGGCAGGACTCCTCGCAGAAGCCACAGAAAATGCACTTGGTCAGGTCGATGTCGTAGCGCGTGGTGCGGCGCGTGCCGTCGACACGCTTTTCCGACTCGATGGTGATGGCGAGCGCCGGGCAAACCGCTTCGCACAGCTTGCAGGCGATGCAGCGCTCCTCGCCATTGGGGTAGCGACGCAGTGCGTGTAGACCGCGGAAACGCGGGGATTGCGGCGTTTTTTCCTCGGGAAACTGCACCGTGATCTTGCGGGCGAACAGATGCCGGCCCGTGAGCATCATGCCGCGCAGAAGTTCGATCAGGAGCAGGCTGCCGAAGAAGTTCGTGATCCGTTTCATGGCTCGCTCAATGGAAGAGGTACCCATACGGCGTCTGCATCATGCCGCCGACCACGACGATCCAGACGAGGGTGATGGGAATGAATACCTTCCAGCCCAGCCGCATGATCTGGTCGTAGCGATAGCGCGGGAAGGTGGCGCGGAACCACAGAAACAGGAACAGCACGAAACCCGTCTTGAGCAGCCACCAGACGATGCCGTCGGGCAGGAAGCCCACCGGCGACAGCCAGCCGCCGAGGAACATCAGCGTGGTCAGCGCGGCGATCAGGATCATGTTGGCGTATTCTGCAAGGAAGAACACCGCGAAGGCCATGCCCGAATATTCCACATGGAAACCGGCGACGATCTCGGATTCGCCCTCGGCGACGTCGAATGGCGCACGGTTGGTCTCGGCCACACCGGATATCAAGTAGACAATAAATAACGGGAAGAGCGGCCAGATATACCAGTGGTGCAGACCACCCGCCTGGCCATGCACGATGTCACTGAGATTGAGCGATTGTGCCGCCATCAGCACGCCGACCAGTGCGAAACCCATGGCGATTTCATACGATACGATCTGCGCGGCCGAACGCATGGCCCCGAGGAAGGCATACTTGGAGTTGGACGCCCAGCCCGCGATGATGACGCCGTACACACCCATCGAGGTGATTGCCATCACATACAGCAGTCCTGCATTGATGTTGGCGAGCACCAGCGTGTCGGTGAACGGAATCACCGCCCACGCTGCCAGCGCCGGGGCGATGGCCAGGATGGGACCGAGGATGAATAGGCCGCGGCTGGCCCCCGACGGGATGATGATTTCCTTCATCAGCAGCTTCACCGCATCGGCGATGGGCTGCAGCAGGCCCTGGAAGCCGACGCGGTTCGGGCCGATTCGAACCTGCATCCAGCCGATGATCTTTCTTTCCGCGTAAGTGAGGTAGGCCACGCCCAGCATCAGCGGCACCACCAGCGCCAGGATCTTGATCAAGGTCCAGACGACGGTTTGAATGGCTGCCCAGTCCATGCCCACGTTCTCCATCAGACCGGCTCCGCCGTGATCGGGCCGAACATCGGGCCCAGTCCGGCCGTCAACGGATGGCCGCTGGGTATGCGCACACAGTTGTCTGGCAGCAAATCATCGCGCTGGACTTTGAGGGTCAGCGCACTCGCGGTCTGGCGCACCGAGACACGGCCGTTTTCCTGCAGCCCCAGTTTAGCAATCAACCGGCTGTTCATTCGCGCCACCGGAAGCGACGCATCCAGCGTCATCTGCAATGAGGGCGAGCGACGGACCACGGCGTCGGTCTGGTAGATCGGCACTTCGGCGACACGTTCCAGCCCCTCGCCGGAAGAAGGCGGTTCCACCCTGACACCATTGACTTCATTGTCGAGGAAAGCCTGCACCGAGCCCAGAGGCGTGTCGCCCAGCGCATCGCGCAACACCTCTTTGGAATCGTTGTGCTCGAATCCCGCCAATCCGAGCAGGTTGCCCAGGACACGCAGCACCTTCCATGCCGGGCGGGTTTCGCCGAGCGGTTTCACCACCGCGCTGAAGCTCTGCACGCGACCTTCCGTATTGATGAAGGTACCCGAGGTTTCGGTCCACGGCGCGATCGGCAACAACACATCAGCGTAGTCGAGCGACTTGCCTTTGTAGGGCGACATCATCACGACGAACTCCGCCGCGTTGATACTGGCCATCGCCGCGACCGGATCATGAGTGTCGAGTTCGGCTTCCACGCTCAATAGCAGATAGGCACGCAGCGGTTGGGCCAACATCTGCTGGGCATTCAGGCCTTTGACGGCAGGCTGCCCCAGTGCGCCGCATCCCGGAATCGCGCCGACCGCCACTGCGCCGACACTGTTGGCCGCTTCGCCCAGCACGCCGAAGCTGGCGCCCGCGAGGCGGGCCACTTCCTGTGCCAACGCATGAATCTGCGAATAGCTGGGATGATGCTGCGCCATGTTGCCAAGGAACACGGCGCGCGTTTCGCCGCCTGACAGGCTGTCGGCCATCTTGCGTGCGGTGTCGTCAGCCACACCATGCACAGCAAGTTCCGGCACCGGCAGTTTTTTCAGTTCAGCCAGCGCCCGGCATACGCCAGCCAGCGTGGTGGCCAGCTGCGACGGCGCAACGATACGTTTGGCGTGCACCTTGCCGAGGAATTCGTCCTCGTGCGCGTTGATCAGGTTGAGTTCGCCGTACCAGCGCACCGATTCGCGGATGCGATGGGCCATCAGCGGATGATCCTTGCGCAGATTGGCACCGACCACCAGCATGCGATTGAGGCGCGACATATAAGTCACCGGCATGCCGAGCCAGAACCCCCCGTGCGCCTTGTTGTCGAGCGAAAAGTCCGACTGTCGTAGACGGTGGTCGACATTGCCGCAGCCCATGCCGCGCATCAGTTTTTGCAGCAGGAAGAGCTCCTCCGCCGGTCGATATGGCGTCGACAATGCACCGATCTGCTCGGCAGGAATCGTCTTCAATTTATCCGCGACGAACTCGAGTGCAGCTTGCCAGGTCGTCTCCACCCACTGGCCGTTGTGCTTGACCATCGGCTGGGTCAGGCGCTCGGCCGTGTTGAGGCCTTCATAGGAAAAGCGGTCGCGGTCGGCCAGCCAGCACTCGTTGACGTCCTCGTTCTCGCGCGGCAGCACGCGCATCACCTTGTTGTCCTTGACGTGGACTTCGAGATTGGAGCCGAGGCTGTCGTGCGGGCTGATCGAGGGCCGGCGCGACAGTTCCCAACTGCGGGCCGTGTAGCGGAACGGCTTGCTGGTGAGCGCGCCGACCGGGCATAGGTCGATGACGTTACCCGACAGTTCGGACGCCACCTGGCTTTCCAGGAAGGGCATCACCTCGGTATGCTCGCCGCGGCCCGGCATGCCGAGTTCCATTACGCCGGCGATTTCCTGGCCAAAGCGTACGCAGCGGCTGCAATGAATGCAGCGCGTCATGTCGGTGGCGATGAGCGGCCCGAGGTTCTTCTCGCGCACCACCCGCTTGATTTCCTGGTAGCGCGACGATGAGCCGCCATAGCCTACCGCCAGGTCCTGCAGCGTGCACTCGCCGCCCTGGTCGCAGATCGGGCAGTCCAGCGGGTGGTTGATGAGCAGGAATTCCATCACGCTTTTCTGCGCGTTGATGGCGTATTCCGAGCGCGTGTAGACCTTCATGCCATCGGTCACCGGCGTGGCACAGGCAGGCAGGGGCTTGGGTGCCTTCTCCACCTGCACCAGGCACATGCGGCAATTGGCGGCGATGGACAGCTTCTTGTGATAGCAGAAATGTGGAATCGTGATGCCGGCCTGATTCGCCGCATCCATGATGGTGTCGCCGCTTTCGACTTGCAGCGTGCGTCCGTCAATTTCGATATTGAGCGTAGCCATCGTTAAATTCCGTTCAGACCATGCATCGCTTGTGTTCGATGTGGTGCTCGAACTCGCGGCCAAAGTGTTTGAGGAAGCTTTGCACCGGCATCGCCGCCGCGTCGCCCAGGGCGCAGATGGTATGGCCACCGATGCGCCCTGCCACGCTATTGAGCAATTCCATGTCTTCGGGCCGACCCTGGCCGTGTTCGATGCGGTGGATCACCCGGTACATCCAGCCGGTTCCTTCGCGGCAAGGCGTGCATTGGCCGCAGGATTCCTCGAAGTAGAAATAGGACAGTCGTTCCAGCGCGCGCACCATGCACACCGTTTCGTCCATCACGATGACCGCACCCGAGCCCAGCATGGAACCCGCCTTGGCGATGGAATCGAAATCCATCGTGCAGTCCATCATGACGTCGGCCGGCAACACGGGCGCGGACGAACCCCCGGGAATGACGGCTTTCAGTTTATGCCCATTCCGTACGCCGCCCGCCATTTCCAGCAATTCGGCAAACGGCGTGCCGAGCGGAACTTCGTAGTTGCCGGGTTTGTTGACATGGCCCGAGACTGAAAAAAGCTTGGGCCCACCGTTGTTGGGCTTGCCAAGTTCCAGAAAAGCCTGGCCGCCATGCTGGACGATCCACGGCACCGAAGCCAGCGTCTCGGTGTTGTTGATGGTCGTCGGCTTGCCGTAGAGGCCGAAGCTCGCCGGGAACGGCGGCTTGAAGCGGGGTTGTCCTTTCTTGCCCTCGATCGATTCGAGCAGCGCGGTTTCCTCGCCGCAGATATAGGCGCCGTAGCCATGATGTGCATGCAGCTGAAAGCAGAAATCGGTACCGAACAGATTGTCGCCGAGGTAGCCGGCCTCGCGCGCCTCCTTCAGCGCACGTTCGAAGATTTCGTAGATCTCGAAGATCTCGCCATGGATGTAGTTGTATCCAACCTTAGCGCCCAGCACGTAGCCGGCGATCGCCATGCCTTCGATCAGCTGGTGCGGGTTGTAGCGCAGGATGTCGCGGTCCTTGAACGTACCCGGCTCGCCCTCGTCGCTGTTGCACACGATGTACTTGTCGCCCGGGAATGCGCGCGGCATGAAGCTCCACTTCAGGCCGGTCGGAAAGCCCGCGCCGCCTCGTCCGCGCAGCGCGCTGGTCTTCAGCTCGGCGATGATGGCGTCGCCCGATACCTGCTCGGTGACCACGCGGCGCAACGCCTGGTAGCCGCCGTTGGCGACATAGGTCGCGAGCGACGCCGGATCGTCGAGCGCCTGAGTCCAGCTGCAGACCTGGTGGGTGGGCGTGAAGAGGCTCATTCCATCTTGTCCAGCAGTTCGTCCACCTTCTCGGTCGTCAGGTGGGTATGCATCTTGTGGTTGTTATGCAGGCACATCGGCGCATCGCCGCAGGCACCCATGCATTCGCCTTCCTTCAGCGTGTAGCGGCCGTCCTCGGTGGTCTCGCCGAAGCCGATGCCGAGCTTCCGCTTCAGGTGTTCTGCGATCTCGTTCGCCCCCATCAGCGCACATGGCAGGTTGGTGCACACGGTGATCTTGTGACGGCCCACCGGCTGCGTGTCGTACATGTTGTAGAAGGTCGCCACCTCGTAGGCGGCAATCGCCGGCATCTCCAGATAGTCGGCGACGTACTCGATCACGTCGGGCTTCAGCCAGCCCTTCTCGGCCTGCGCGATGCGCAACGCCCCCATCACCGCAGACTGTTTCTGGTCGGCTGGGTACTTGGCGATTTCGGCATCGATCAACGCGAGTGATTCCTGTGACAACATCAGCGGTCGATCTCCCCGAAAACGATATCCTGCGTGCCGATGATGGCGACGACGTCGGCAATCATGTGGCCACGGCTCATTTCATCGAGCGCTGCCAGATGCGCATAGCCTGGCGCACGGATTTTCAGACGATAGGGCTTGTTGGCGCCGTCGGACACCAGGTAGATGCCGAACTCGCCCTTGGGATGCTCAACCGCGGCATAGGCCTCGCCCGCCGGCACGTGCATGCCCTCGGTGAAAAGCTTGAAGTGGTGGATCAGCTCTTCCATGTTCTGCTTCATCGACAGGCGATCGGGCGGCGCCACCTTGTGATTGTCGACGATGACCGGACCGGGATGCTTGCGCAGCCAGTCGATGCACTGCTTGACGATGCGATTGGACTGGCGCATTTCCTCGATCCGGACCAGGTAGCGGTCGTAGCAGTCGCCGTTGGTGCCTACCGGAATGTCGAAGTCCATGCGGTCGTAGACTTCGTAGGGCTGCTTCTTGCGCAGATCCCATTCGACGCCGGAGCCGCGCAACATGGGGCCGGTGAAGCCCAACGCCTTGGCGCGCTCCGGCGAGACGACGCCGATGCCCACGGTGCGCTGCTTCCAGATGCGGTTGTCGGTCAGCAGGGTTTCGTATTCGTCGACATAGGTCGGGAAGCGTTGGGTGAAATCCTCGATGAAGTCGAGCAGCGAGCCCTGGCGGTTGGCATTCATCGACTTCATCGTCGCTTCGTTGCGCGTGTGCTGTGCCTGATAGTGCGGCATGCTGTCCGGCAGATCGCGATAAACGCCACCGGGGCGATAGTAGGCCGCATGCATGCGTGCACCGGATACCGCCTCGTAGCAATCCATCAGGTCCTCGCGTTCGCGAAAGGCATACAGGAACACCGTCATCGCACCGACGTCGAGGGCGTGCGCACCCAGCCACAGCAGATGATTGAGGATGCGGGTGATCTCGTCGAACATCACGCGGATGTATTGTGCGCGCTCCGGCACCTCGATGCCGAGCAACTTCTCGATCGCCATCACGTAGGCGTGCTCGTTGACCATCATCGACACGTAGTCGAGGCGGTCCATGTAGGGAACCGACTGGATGAAGGTCTTGTGTTCGGCCAGCTTCTCGGTCGCGCGGTGCAACAGGCCGATGTGCGGGTCGGCACGCTGGATCACCTCACCGTCGAGCTCCAGCACCAGGCGCAACACGCCGTGCGCAGCCGGATGCTGCGGACCGAAGTTCATCGTGTAATTTCTGATCTCGGCCATCAGCGCCCTTCCCCGTAACTTTCATCGCGCACGATGCGCGGGGTGATTTCGCGCGGCTCGATCGATACCGGCTGGTAGATCACGCGCTGCTGGGTCGGGTCGTAGCGCATCTCGACGTTGCCCGAAAGCGGGAAATCCTTGCGGAACGGATGGCCGATGAATCCGTAGTCGGTCAGGATGCGGCGCAGGTCGGGATGTCCCTCGAACACGATGCCATAGAGATCAAAGGCCTCACGCTCGAACCAGTTGGCGGAGGGCCAGATATCAACCACCGATGCCACCACCGGCAAGTCGTCGTCGGGGCAAAACACGCGGACCCGCACGCGTTGGTTGTTCGAGACCGACAGCAGATGCACGACCACGGCAAAGCGGGCACCTTCCCAGGCGCCGTCGCCATAATCGGAATAATCCATGCCGCACAAATCGATCAATTGCTCGAAACGACAGTCGGGATGATCGCGCAAGGTACGCATGGCGGCCGCATAGGCTTGCGGTTTGATAATCAACGTCAGCTCGCCCAATCGCTCGACAGTTTGCACGAGCGTATCGCCAAGCAGATTTTGCAGACAAAGGGAAAGTGACTCCAGCTTCGTGGACATGAGGGGCGTCTTAGCGGGCGATGGTGTTGGTGCGGCGAATCTTGTTCTGCAGTTGGATGATGCCGAACAGCAAAGCCTCTGCTGTCGGCGGACAACCTGGAACATAGATATCCACCGGCACGATGCGATCGCAACCGCGCACCACCGAATAGGAATAATGGTAATAGCCGCCGCCGTTGGCGCACGAGCCCATGGAAATCACCCAGCGCGGCTCGGCCATCTGGTCATAGACCTTGCGCAGGGCCGGCGCCATCTTGTTGCACAAGGTGCCGGCGACGATCATCACGTCAGACTGGCGCGGACTCGGGCGAAACACGATGCCGAAGCGGTCGAGATCGTAACGCGAGGCGCCGGCCTGCATCATCTCGACCGCGCAACAGGCCAGACCGAAAGTCATCGGCCACATCGAGCCGGTGCGCATGTAATTGATGAGCTGATCGGCCTTGGTGGTGACAAAGCCCTGCTCGAGGACGCCTTCAATACCCATAATTCAGATCATTCCCACTCAAGGGCACCCTTCATCCACTCGTAGACGAAGCCCACAACCAGGATGCCGAGGAATACCATCATGGCAATGAAACCTGCCAGACCGATTTCCTCCAGAACAATGGCCCAGGGAAAGAGAAAGGCTATTTCCAGGTCGAACAGAATGAACAGGATGGCAACTAGATAATAGCGCACATCAAATTTCATGCGCGCGTCCTCGAACGCTTCGAATCCGCACTCGTAAGGGGAGAGTTTTTCACTGTCGGGGCGGTGCGGTGCCAGCAGGCCACCGGCGATGATCGGGCCGATTCCAAAAGCCAGGCCGACCAGAATGAACAACAGAATGGGGAGGTAATTCTCCAGCACCGGGTTCCTCCGAACTACGCCTGTGTCAGGCTGTTGAGTAATTATGACCCGAGTGTATTAGTGCAGAGCATCGACTGTCAAGCCGAAAAATTGGTATTTTTATCTTAATAATCAACCATTTATTCGATAGCAAACGCTAATGAACAAATCAGGAAATTTGATGGTGCCGACGGCGAGACTCGAACTCGCACGACCTAGGTCACTACCCCCTCAAGATAGCGTGTCTACCAATTCCACCACGTCGGCCAAGGGCATGCGCCCAGACAGGTACTGCTTAATTACTGCGGGATGTCTCCCGCTTTCGAACCGGCATCCTTGCCCGGCACCTGTGCAGGCGTTGCAGGCTGAGCCTGCGTCGGCGCAGGAACAACCACGCGTTGAAGCACGCTAGCAGCCGGTTTGTGCTGCTGCAGTCCGAAATATGCCAGACCCAAACTGGTCAGGAAGAAGAGGCTTGCCAGTACCGCAGTACTCCGGCTCAGGAAGTTGGCTGAGCCGCTGGCGCCGAACAGGCTTCCCGACGAGCCGCTACCGAATGCCGCGCCCATGTCCGCGCCTTTGCCATGCTGCAGGAGCACCAGCGCGATCAGCGCAATGGCAACAATAACGTGAACGACCCAGACCAGTGTTTCCATGCTTGATTCTTACTCGACAACGCTTACTTGGCGGCGGCCCGGCAAATCGCGATGAACTCGTCGGCAACCAGTGAAGCGCCACCAATCAGTCCGCCATCGATATCCGGCTGAGCCATCAATTCTGCCGCATTCACGGCTTTTACGCTACCCCCGTACTGGATGATCAGCTGTGCCGCCACGCCCGCATCGAGCGCTGCGACTTTGCCACGAATGTAGGCGTGGACGGCCTGAGCCTGCTCCGGCGTGGCCGTCTTGCCGGTCCCAATCGCCCATACGGGCTCGTAAGCCACCACTGCCTTGGCCAGGGACGCCACACCGGCGACCTTGATCACGGCATCGAGTTGACGCGCCACGACCGCTTCGGTCACGCCGGATTCGCGCTCGTCCAGGGATTCGCCTACGCACAGAATGGGGGTCAGGCCGGCTGACTGCGCAGCCATGTACTTGCTTGCAACCAGTTCATCGGATTCGCCATACAGGCTGCGACGTTCGGAGTGTCCGACGATCACATACTTGCAGCCAAAATCCAGCAGCATCGAGGTCGACACCTCACCGGTGTATGCACCCTTGGCTTGTTCGGACACGTTCTGCGCACCCCAGGCAATCGACGATCCGGCGAGTGCGGCCTGCGCTTGTCCAAGATAAGGGAAAGGCACGCATACCGCGGCCTCGATTCCGGTCAAAGCGGGTTTGATTGCAGCCAGCAGGGCGGCGTTTTCAGCCAGGCTGCCGTGCATTTTCCAGTTACCGGCTACGAGCTTCTTGCGCATGGAAATCTGCCAAACAAAAGTGCGCGATGGTAAGCGCTACGCGCCCGACGGTCAACCGCCCGGCCAAAGCTGCGCGGCGCAATCAACCGAAACGGCCGGTGATGTAGTGGCTCCGGCCGGCATTTACCTTAACGTTCGCTTCGCTCACGTTAGCCTCCGCCGCTACATTACTGGCAGTTAACCAAACCGACCAGTAATGTAGTCTTCCGTCTGCTTCTTGCCCGGGCGCATGAAAATGGTGCCGGTCTCGTTGAATTCGATGAGTTCGCCCAGGTACATGAATGCCGTGTAATCCGAAATCCGCGCGGCCTGCTGCATGTTGTGGGTGACTATGGCAATGGTGTAATCGCTTTTCAGTTCGTTGATGAGTTCCTCGATCTTGGCGGTGGAAATCGGGTCCAACGCCGAGGTCGGTTCATCCAGCAGCACGATTTCGGGCTTCACCGCCACCGCGCGTGCAATACACAGCCGCTGCTGCTGGCCGCCGGACAGCGACAGGCCGCTCTGCTGCAGCTTGTCCTTCACTTCGCCCCACAATGCCGCCTTGTTGAGTGCCCATTCGACACGATCGTCCATGGCACTTTTCGACATGCGCTCATACAGCCGTACACCGAAGGCAATATTTTCGTAGATCGTCATGGGAAACGGCGTCGGCTTCTGGAAAACCATGCCGATCCGGGCACGCACCAGATTCACATCCTGGCCTTTATCCAGCAGGTTCTTGCCATGGAACAGGATCTGGCCTTCGGCACGCTGTCCGGGATACAGGTCGTACATGCGGTTGAAGGTACGCAGCAGCGTGGATTTCCCGCAACCGGACGGCCCGATGAAGGCCGTCACCTTCTTGTGGGCAATGTCCAGATTGACGTTGCTGAGGCCTTTGAAATCGCCATAAAAGAAATCCAGATTACGGACTTGCAAAGCAATATTTTCGCCTGCAGGCATGGCTTGAACGGGCATCAGAAAGCTCCGGGGAAATTAACGTTTGTCTTTATTGCGGAAAACCACGCGCACGCCGATGTTGACCGCCAGCACCAAAAAAGCGATCAACAGTGCGCCGCCCCAGGCCAGGTTGACCCAGTTGTCGTACGGACTCAAGGCAAACTGGTAAATCACCACAGGCAGGTTGCCCATGGGTTTGTCCATGTTGGTACTGAAGAACTGGTTGTTGAGCGCGGTGAACAATAGCGGCGCAGTCTCGCCGGTAATCCGTGCCATGGCCAGCAGAATGCCGGTCACCACGCCGGATTTGACCGCGCGCAGAGTTACCTTGAGCGATACCTGCCAGCGTGGCGCACCCACAGCAAAGGCCGCCTCGCGCAAGCTGGTCGGCACCAGTTTCAGCATGTTCTCGGTCGTTCGCACCACCACTGGAATAGCGATCAACGCCAGTGACAGCGACCCTGCCCAGCCGGAGAAACCACCGGTTGTCGTTACAAACAGCGCATACACGAACAGACCGATGACGATGGACGGCGCCGACAGCATGATGTCGGTCATGAAACGGGTGAACGACGCAAACTTGGAGACGCGCCCGAACTCTGCCAGATAAATCCCCGCCAGAATGCCGATCGGGGTCGAGATCAGCATGGAAAAAAGCAGGATCAGACCGCTGCCCACGATGGCGTTACGCAAGCCGCCGCCTTCGGAGCCCGGCGCCGGCGTGTCCTGGGTAAACATGTCCCAGTTCAAGGCGGCAAAGCCTTTTGAAAACAGCGTCCACAAAATCCATAGCAGCGCGATCAGCCCCAGGCTCATCGCAACCATGGACAGCGTGATACCGATGCGGTTGATCCAGATGCGACGGGTATACAGTTTCATCATGCGCGCCTTACAGACCTTCGGAGCCCATGCTGCGGCTGATCAGCCAGCGCGAAATGGCCAGCACGATAAAGGTGATGACAAACAGCACCAGACCCAGCGCGAACAGAGAGGCAATATGCAGGCCGGGCGTGGCCTCGCCGAACTCATTCGCCAGTGTCGACGCGATCGAGGTACCGGGTGCAAACAGGCTGCCATTGATACGGTTGGCATTCCCGATCACGAAGGTGACCGCCATCGTTTCCCCCAGCGCGCGGCCCAGTCCCAGCATGATGCCACCAATGACGCCCACACGGGTATAAGGCAGTACGACGTTGCGCACCACTTCCCAGTTGGTGCAGCCGATGCCATAGGCGGATTCCTTCAGTACATGCGGCACGGTCTCGAACACATCTCGCATCACCGACGCAATAAAGGGAATGACCATCAAGGCCAGCACGATGCTGGCGGTGAGGATACCGACCCCAATGGGCGGGCCAGAGAACCAGCCGCCGATGATCGGAACGTCGCCCAGCAACGCCTGCAAAGGCGGCTGGATGTGGTCGGCGAACAACGGTGCAAACACGAACAATCCCCAGATGCCATATACGATGGAGGGAATCCCGGCCAGCAACTCGATCGCCGTCCCCAGGGGGCGGCGCAGCCAGAGTGGACAGGTTTCGGTCAGGAACAGCGCGATCCCGAAACTGACCGGCACCGCTATCAGCAAAGCCAGAACAGACGTCGTCACCGTGCCATAGATCGCAGCCAGTGCGCCGAATTTATCGTCCGGCACGCTCCAGATGTTGGTCCACAGAAAGGACGGACCAAACGCCTTGAGGCTGGGCCAGGCTTCGATGGAAAGCGATACCAGAATACCCACCAGCGCCGCCAGCACAACAAAGGCGAAAATCTGCGTGGAATGATGGAAAAACCTGTCCTGCAGCCGAAATTTCCGGACCTGCTTGGCGTGCAGATCGATTCCGGCGGTTGCGCTGGGCTCACTCACTGTGGGGTGCCTATCGATTCGATTTTTTGTCTGCGAAAACAGCCACCTGAAGCAGCCGCTTTCGTAGAAAGCCGGGGTAGACGCCCCCCCGGCCAACATCAAGTCAGGTCAAACCTAATGCATTACTTGATGTTTTTCATTTCCGCTTCAACCATCTTCACAACATTGGGTGGCAGGGGCACGAAACCAAGCTCAGCCGCCATTTTCTGGCCGTTGTTCAGCGACCAGGTGTAGAAGTCGACTACGCCTTTTTGCTTCGCGGCATCGCCCTTTTCATAGGCCAGCATGAAGGTGGCCGTCGTGATGGGCCATGCATTCTTGGCGGACTGATCCAGCAGGTCGGGGGCCATGCCCTTGACATGGAAGTCGGCACCCGCAGCGGCATCGGCAACCGACTGTTGATTCGGAACAATGAAATTGCCGGCACGGTTTTTCAGCGCCACGAAGTTCATGTTGTTCTTCATAGCGTCGGCGATGTCGACGTAGCCGATCGCACCCTTGATCTTCTGCACGTTGGCTGCAACGCCCGGGTTGCCCTTGCCGCCCACGCCGTTGGCAGGCCAGTTCACCGTGTTGCCGGCACCGACATCACGCTTGAATGCCATCGATTGCTTGGCCAGGTAGTTGGAGAACGCATAGGTCGTGCCGGAACCGTCCGAACGGTGTGCCACGGTAATGGCCAGATCCGGCAGCTTGACGCCGGGATTCAGTTTGGCGATGGCAGGGTCGTTCCACTTGGTGATCGCGCCACGGAAAATGTCGGCTGCGGTCACGCCGTCCAGCTTCAGCTTGCCGGACTCGAAACCGGGGACATTCATGACGATGGTCACGCCACCCATCACGGTGGGAACCTGGACCAGATGGTTCGCTTCCAGATCGGCGACCGGAACCGGCGCGTCGCTACCGGCAAAATCAACGGTTTTGGCCTTGATCTGCTTGACGCCGCCCGACGAGCCGATCCCTTGGTAGTTGACCTGGTTGCCCGTAGCGGTCTTGTATGCCTCAGCCCACTTCGTGTAAACAGCATAGGGGAAGGTTGCGCCTGCGCCGGTAATGTCGGCAGCCAAGGCACCCACACTGAAAGCCAGACCCATGGCCGCAGCCAGCGTCCCTTGAGCCAGTTTATTGAGTGTACGCATGTGTAATATCTCCGGTAGTAGTTGACGTTGCCGCATGGGGCGACGTCGCCATACTAACGGGCGAATATTACAGATATATTTCAGGACGGGAAATCACCCGCTCGTGGCTGCAGCCTTGACGGCCGTGGCAATTGTTTCAGCCGTATGTCGAACCAGATCGGCGTCGCGCCCTTCCACCATCACACGAATCAGCGGCTCGGTCCCGGATGCGCGCAGGACAATCCGGCCACTGCCGTTCAATGCAGCCTCCGCCTCCGCGACCGATGCGCTGACCGCGGATGCCATATCCAGCTTGAACCCCTTGGCCACCGGTACATTGATCATCACCTGGGGATAGGTCTCCAGATCCGCGGTAAACGCATCCAGGGTTTCGCCCGTCTCACGCAGTGCGCGCAGCACCTGCAAGGCCGAAACAATCCCATCGCCGGTAGTGTGCTTGTCCAGACACAAGATGTGGCCGGAGGTTTCTCCGCCCAGCGTCCAGCCATTGGCATGCAGTCGCTCGAGCACATAACGGTCACCCACTTTGGCACGCTCGAACGGAATCTGGATGCGTGCCAGTGCATGTTCGGTACCGAGATTGGTCATCAGCGTACCGACCACGCCCCCCTTCATGTAGCCCGTCTGGATGCGATGACGGGCGATGACGTAGACCAGTTGGTCGCCGTCATACACGCGTCCCTGAGCGTCAGCCATCATCAGCCGGTCGCCATCGCCATCCAGCGCAATGCCCAGATCGGCGCGATGGGCGCGCACTGAGTCGGACAGCGCCTTGGTATGCGTGGCGCCGCATTCGTCGTTGATATTGAAGCCATTCGGTTCATTGCCGATGGCGATCACCTCGGCCCCCAGCTCGTGCAGCACATGCGGCGCAATGTGATAGGTCGCGCCATTGGCACAGTCCACCACGATGCGCATCCCTCGTAGATCGAGGTTGTTGGGGAAGGTGCTCTTGCAGAACTCGATGTAACGCGCTGCAGCATCCTCGATGCGGCGGGCACGTCCCAGCTGGCGCGCTTCGACGGTCACGATCGGGCTGTCCAACCGCGCTTCGATTGCCTCCTCCACGCTATCCGGCAGCTTCTGGCCGCTGGCAGAAAAGAACTTGATGCCGTTGTCCTCGAATGGGTTGTGCGACGCCGAGATCACCACGCCGGCCTGCAGACGCAGTGCCCGAGTCAGATAGGCCACCGCCGGTGTCGGCATCGGCCCGGTCATCAGCACGTTCACCCCGGCTGCAGTAAAACCGGCCTCCAGCGCAGCTTCCAGCATATAGCCTGAAATACGGGTGTCCTTGCCGATCAGTACGGTCGGGTGCTCGTTCGGTGGCAGGCTGCCACGGTCGGCCACCAAAACCTGACCGGCGGCGTAACCCAGACGCATCACAAACTCGGGCGTAATGGGCGATTCGCCCACTTTTCCCCGTACGCCGTCGGTACCGAAATATTTACGTCCCATCCCCGTATTCCTCCACTGCATTCCAGATGGCCAATGCATCGCGCATGGCCATTACATTATGTACCCGGAGCAAGCGGGCACCCTGCGCCACCGCCATCAGGTGCGCCGCCACGCCGGCGAATTCCCGTTCATCCACGACACGCCCTGTCAGGGTGCCCAGCATCGACTTGCGCGACAGTCCAGCCAGTATCGGCACATCCAGCTCAGCCAGCTCTCCCAGATGCTTCAGCAGCGCCAGGTTGTGTTGCAATGTTTTGCCGAAGCCGAATCCCGGATCGATCACCAGCCGCTCGCGCGCGATCCCGGCGGCCTCACAGACCTGTACTCGGGCCCGCAAAAACTGTTTCACCTCATCCACCACGTCGGCATACCGGGGCGACTGCTGCATGCTTTGAGGATCGCCCTGCATGTGCATGAGGCACACGGCGGCCCCCGATGCAGCCACTGCCTCCATCGCACCTGGCGCCCGCAGGGCGGCGACATCATTCACCATCCCCGCCCCTGCAGCGAGCGCTGCACGCATCACCTCTGGCTTATTGGTATCCACCGATACCAGGCAACCTTCGCGGGCAAGTGCCTCAATCACCGGCACCACGCGCCCGATTTCCTCATCGACCGGTACCGCTGTCGCGCCGGGGCGGGTCGACTCCCCACCGACGTCAAGGATATCGGCGCCTTGTTCGCTCAGCTTGAGTGCATGGGCAATCGCAGCCTGCGTATCGTGCAACTGCCCACCGTCCGAGAATGAATCGGGCGTGACATTGACGACCCCCACGATGCGGGGGCGAGAGAGCAGAAGGAGATGCGAACCGGCGCGAAGAACAGACATAAAAAGAGGGGCCAAAGCCCCTCTATTGTAGTGGGTAACGCTGTGTCCCCGCTCAGGTTTCCTGGGCAGGTTGGGCGGTCGGAGCGGGCGCGCTGGGTTTGTCGCCCCCGTTCGCCGGCGGTTGGGGCGTGGCCGCCGGCTTGGGCGGACGTACCGGCCGGCCGGCCATGATGTCGCCGATCTGCTCGGCATCGATCGTTTCCCACTCCATCAGGGCGGCGGTCATCGCCTCGACCTTGTCACGCCCCTCGGTCAGGATCTTCGTGGCCCGGGCGTACTGCTCATCCAGAATGCGGCGGATTTCGGTATCGACCTTCTGCATGGTGGCCTCGCTCATGTTCTTGTGCGTGGTCACCGAGCGTCCAAGGAATACTTCACCCTCGTTTTCGCCGTACACCATCGGGCCCAGCGCATCCGACATGCCGTAGCGCGTCACCATGTCGCGGGCGATGCTGGTTGCCCGCTCGAAGTCGTTCGATGCACCGGTCGAAATGCTGCCGACGAAGATTTCTTCAGCCACCCGTCCGCCGTACAGCATGCAGATTTGCGACAACATCTGATCCTGGTACAGACTGTAACGGTCCAGTTCAGGTAGGGACATGGTCACACCTAGCGCACGACCGCGCGGGATCACCGTGACCTTGTGCACCGGATCGCAACCCGGCAACGTCATGCCGATCACGGCATGGCCGGACTCGTGGTATGCCGTCTTTTTCTTGTCCTCGGGCGTGATCACCATGGATTTGCGCTCGGCACCCATGAAAATCTTGTCCTTGGCCTGCTCGAAGTCCTCCATGTCCACCAGACGCTTGCTGCGGCGCGCGGCAAACAAGGCTGCTTCGTTGACCAGATTGGCCAGGTCGGCCCCTGACATGCCGGGGGTGCCGCGCGCCAGGATATCGGCCCGCACGTCGGGCGCCACCGGCACCTTACGCATGTGCACCAGCAGGATCTGCTCGCGGCCACGGATGTCGGGGAGGCCGACGACGACCTGACGGTCGAAACGGCCCGGGCGCAACAGCGCCGGATCGAGCACGTCGGGGCGGTTGGTCGCCGCGATGACGATCACGCCAACGCTCGCCTCGAAACCATCCATCTCGACCAGCAACTGGTTGAGTGTCTGCTCGCGTTCATCGTTGCCGCCGCCCAGGCCGGCGCCGCGCTGGCGGCCGACCGCATCGATTTCGTCGATGAAGATGATGCAGGGTGAGTTCTTCTTCGCCTGCTCGAACATGTCGCGCACGCGCGCGGCACCGACACCGACGAACATCTCGACGAAGTCGGAACCCGAAATGCTGAAGAACGGCACTTTGGCCTCGCCCGCAATGGAGCGGGCCAGCAGCGTTTTACCGGTACCAGGAGGTCCCACCATCAGCACGCCGCGCGGGATGCGTCCGCCCAGTTTCTGGAACTTGGACGGATCTTTCAGGAAATCCACCAGCTCGGCGACGTCTTCCTTCGCCTCGTCACAGCCTGCGACATCGGCAAAGGTCACCGGGTTGGCATTTTCATCGAGCAGGCGCGCCCGGCTCTTGCCGAAAGAGAAGGCACCGCCACGGCCGCCACCCTGCATCTGACGCATGAAGAAGATCCAGACGCCGATCAACAACAGCATGGGGAACCACGAAATGAACAGACTCATCAAGAAAGAGGGCTGCTCTTCCGGCTTGGCCTCGACTGAAACGCCGTTTTTCAGCAGGTCGGAGACCATCCACGGATCGCTCGGCGCATAGCTGGTGAAGCGCTGTCCATCGCTACGCTCGCCTTTCAACACGTTACCTTCAATCACCACCTTGGAGATCTGTTGCTGACGCACCTCCTCGATGAACTGCGAGTACGGCATCTGCGACTGCGAGGTGCGCTGCGCGCCGAACTGATTGAACACCGTCATCAGGATGACCGCAATGATTAGCCAGATGGCGATGTTCTTGGACAAATTGTTCACGTTTACTCCTTGGTGCTGAACCCAGCACGTTTAGACTCATTCTAAACCCTATACTGCCAGCTTGTCACGGCATCATCACGTCTCGCCATCCCGCGCTGCAACAGGGCGGCGTCCCAGCAAATAAACCTCGGTACTGCGGTCGCGCGATGCGTCGGGTTTGCGGATCAGTACCTGTTCGAATGCCTGTCGCATCCGGGCACGAAAATCCTCAAACCCGACCCCCTGAAACACTTTGACGAGGAAAGCCCCGTCTGGTTTCAGCCAGTTCACCGCGAAATCAAGCGCCAACTCGCACAATTCATAATGTCGCGCCTGATCGCGCAGCATCACTCCGCTGATATTGGGGGCCATATCGCTTAAAACAAGGTCAACCCGCCCAGTGTGCAACTTTTCTTCCAGCCAAGCCAGCGCCGTCCGTTCGGTGAAATCGCCTTCCAGGCTGTCGACGCCCGCTATCGGCGCCACCGGCAGGAGATCGATTGCCAGGACCCTGCCCTGCTTCTTCATCTTCTGCACGGCCACCTGGCACCAGCTGCCGGGTGCGGCACCCAGATCCACCACCGTCATGCCGGGCCGCAACAGATGGTCGCGCGTGTCGATTTCCAGCAATTTGTAGGCGGCGCGCGAACGGTAACCATCCTGCTGCGCTTTCTTGACGTAGGGATCCGTCACGTGCTCGTGCATCCAGGCACTGCCCGATTTGGTTCGCTTTGCTTTCTGCACCATCTCTATCGGCTACAATCCGCGCTCAGTTTAAGGAAGATGCAATGAAACCACTCACGCCCGCCCAGCGACAATTCCTCAAGGGCCTGGCCCACAGCCGCCAGCCGGTGGTCATGATCGGTAACCAGGGGCTGACCGCGGCCGTATTGAAGGAAATCGAACGCGGACTTGATGCGCACGAACTGATCAAGATCAAGGCGGCCAGCGACGAGCCGGACACGCGTCGCGCCTGGTTGGAGGAAATCTGTACAACCACAGGAGCCGCGCCGGTGCAGCAGATCGGCAAGATATTGGTGATTTATCGCTCTGCCGGCAAGCCTGTGATCGTCCTGCCGGGTTGAAATCTGTCCGACGAGGCTTATTTCGCCAGCCCCGAACGCCAGACCAGCAACAGCCCCAGCGCGCTCTGAATCAGGTAAAGAATGCTTGATACCCCATGCCAGCGGGCAAAGCGGTCGGCAAACACGCTTTGCATCACGGCGTGCGGCATGGCCTGATCCTTCAGGCTCTGCATGATGGGCTGGATGCCGAAATGGCCGGCCAGCGTCAATGCCAGCATCAGCGCCACCGCCCAGAAAAACAAGGTTTTCAGCGCTGCGGCACCATCGCGGGCAAACCGGTAGATCAGCAGGTAGGCCGCGGCGGCGATACCGATCCACGCCATCACCGCAAACAGCCGGCCAGCCAGCATCCCGGCCAGTTGCTTGTCGCCCAGATTGGCGAACAATACCGGCGCGGCGACGTAGCCGGTCGCCCACATGCCACCGATCCACAGCACCAGTAATCCGCCGGCAAGACCGTCCCAGAAACGGCGCATGCTATTTGTACAGCACGTCCAGCACTTCGTATTGACGCACGCCGCCCGGCGCCTGGACGTCAACGCTGTCGCCGGCATATTTGCCGATCAGCGCGCGTGCGATCGGGGATGAGACTGAAATCTTGCCCTGCTTGATGTCGGCCTCGTCGTCGCCGACGATCTGATACGTGACGGAATCGCCCGATTCGACGTCTTCCAGTTCGACTGTGGCGCCGAAAACAATGCGGCCATCCGCATCCAGCGTGGTGGGATCGATGATTTGCGCGTTGGACAGCTTGCCTTCGAGGTCGGCAATGCGGCCTTCGATGAACCCTTGCTTTTCCTTGGCGGCATCGTATTCGGCGTTCTCCGACAGGTCACCCTGCGCGCGCGCCTCGGCAATCGCCTGGATCACTGCGGGGCGCTCGACGCTCTTCAGGTGTTGCAGTTCAACGCGCAATTTCTCTGCGCCCACAACGGTGAGGGGAAATTTGCTCACAAGCTTGCCTTTTCAGTTCAGTGCAGCCGCTGATGTAGCGATTGCAGGGAATACACTTTCAGTTCATTGCCGTGCTGCATGCCCATGCAGGCGGCGCGCGCGCCGGCCAGCGTGGTGAAGTACACGACCCGACGCGCCAGCGCTTCGGCACGGATGGCGTAGGAATCCTTCACCGCCTTCTTGTCTTCGACCACGTTGACAATGAAATCGATGTCGCCGTTCTTGATCATGTCGACGATATGCGGGCGGCCTTCCTTGACCTTGTTGACGACCGCCACCGGGATGCCGGCCGACTCGATCGCCTGCGCCGTACCGCGGGTGGCGACCACGCTGAAGCCGAGGTCGTGCAGCATCTGCGCCACCTCGATCACGGCATCACGATCTCCCGAACGCACGCTGACAAACGCGCGCCCGCCCGGCTTGGGCAGTTCGGAGCTCGACGCCAGCTGCGACTTGACGAAGGCCTCGCCGAAATTGTCGCCCACCCCCATGACTTCGCCTGTCGATTTCATCTCCGGGCCGAGTATGGTGTCCACGCCGGGGAACTTGCGGAACGGAAACACCGCTTCCTTCACCGAGAAATACGGCGGGATGATTTCCTTCTCGAACGCCTGCGTCTTCAGCGAGATGCCCGCCATCGCACGCGCGGCGATCTTCGCCAGCGGCGCGCCGATCGCCTTGGACACATAAGGCACGGTACGCGAGGCACGCGGGTTCACTTCCAGTACGTACACGACGTCGCCCTGGATCGCGAACTGGACGTTCATCAGGCCAACGACTTTCAGCGCCTTCGCCATCGCCACCGTCTGGCGGCGCAACTCGTCCTGCACCTCCTGCGACAGGCTGTAGGGCGGCAGCGAGCAGGCCGAATCGCCCGAGTGCACGCCGGCCTGCTCGATGTGCTGCATGATGCCCCCGATCACCACTTGTTCGCCGTCGGACAGCGCGTCGACGTCGACCTCGATGGCGTCGTTGAGGAAGCGGTCGAGCAGCACCGGCGACTTGTTCGACACCTTGACCGCCTCGGTCATGTAGCGGCGCAGGTCGGCCTCCTCGCGCACGATCTCCATGGCGCGGCCGCCCAGCACATAGGAGGGACGCACCACCAGGGGGTAGCCGATTTCCTCGGCCATGCGGATCGCGCTGTCGGGATTGCGCGCGGTGCGGTTGGGCGGTTGCTTGAGGCCCAGATCATGCAACATCTGCTGGAAGCGCTCGCGGTCTTCGGCCGCATCGATCATGTCGGGGCTGGTGCCGATGATGGGCACGCCGTTGCGCTCCAGGTCGCGCGCCAGTTTCAGCGGCGTCTGCCCGCCGTATTGCACGATCACGCCGAAGGGCTTCTCGATGCGCACGATCTCAAGCACGTCTTCCAGCGTCAGCGGCTCGAAGTACAGGCGGTCGGACGTGTCGTAGTCGGTCGACACGGTCTCCGGGTTGCAGTTGACCATGATGGTCTCGAACCCATTCTCGCGCAGCGCCAGCGCGGCATGTACGCAGCAGTAGTCGAATTCGATGCCCTGACCGATACGGTTCGGCCCGCCGCCCAGCACCATGATCTTTTTCGCGTCGGTCGGATGCGCCTCGCACTCTTCCTCGTAGGTCGAGTACATGTAGGCGGTCTGCGTAGCGAACTCGGCCGCACAGGTATCGACCCGCTTGTACACCGGGTGCAGTGCCAGTTCGTGGCGGCGCGTACGCACCGCATGCTGGTCGGTGTTCAGGAGTTTGGCCAGGCGACGGTCGGAGAAGCCGGCACGCTTCAACACGCGCAGTTCGTCGCGCCCGAGATCGCTCAGCGCCCGTCCGGCCAGGGAGGTTTCCAGCTCGATCAACTCCTGGATCTGGTCGAGAAACCACGGGTCGATTTTCGATACGGCATGGATCTCCTCGAGAGTCATGCCGATACGGAACGCATCGCCCACGTACCAGATGCGCTCGGGGCCGGGCGACATCAACTCGGCTTCGATCTCGTCGCGGTCGGCAGTCTTGGGGTCGAAGCCGTCGACGCCGACTTCCAGCCCGCGCAGCGCCTTCTGCAGCGACTCCTGGAAGCCGCGGCCCATCGCCATCACTTCGCCCACCGATTTCATCTGCGTGGTCAGGCGATCGTCGGCCTGGGGGAATTTCTCGAACGCGAAGCGTGGCACCTTGGTGACGACATAGTCGATCGAAGGCTCGAACGACGCCGGAGTCGCGCCGCCGGTAATGTCGTTCTGCAGTTCGTCGAGCGTATAGCCGACCGCCAGCTTGGCCGCCACCTTGGCGATCGGGAAGCCGGTCGCCTTCGACGCCAGTGCAGACGAACGCGACACGCGCGGGTTCATCTCGATCACCACCATGCGGCCATCGGCCGGGTTGATGGAGAACTGCACGTTGGAACCGCCGGTGTCGACGCCGATCTCGCGCAGCACCGCAAGGCTGGCGTTGCGCATGATCTGGTATTCCTTGTCGGTCAGCGTCTGCGCCGGTGCCACGGTGATCGAGTCGCCGGTGTGCACGCCCATCGGATCGAAGTTCTCGATCGAGCAGACGATGATGCAGTTGTCCTTGCTGTCGCGCACCACCTCCATCTCGTATTCCTTCCAGCCGAGCAGCGATTCCTCGATCAGCAGCTCGTGCGTGGGCGACGCTTCCAGGCCGCGCTCGCAGATGGCGACGAACTCTTCCTTGTTGTAGGCGATGCCGCCACCCGAACCGCCCATGGTGAACGACGGCCGGATGATGGTCGGAAAGCCGAGGGCCGCCTGCACCTGCAGCGCCTCTTCCATGCTGTGGGCGATCGACGAACGCGCTGAGCCGAGGCCGAGCTTGGTCATCGCGGCCTTGAATTTCTCGCGGTCTTCCGCCTTGTCGATGGCTTCCTTCGACGCGCCGATCATCTCGACGCCGTATTTCTCAAGCACGCCGTGCTTGGCCAGGTCAAGTGCGCAATTGAGCGCGGTCTGCCCGCCCATGGTCGGCAACAGCGCGTCGGGACGTTCCTGTTCGATGATTTTCTCGACCACCTGCCAGGAAATCGGCTCGATGTAGGTGACGTCGGCCATGTCCGGATCGGTCATGATCGTCGCCGGGTTGCTGTTGACGAGGATGACCTTGTAGCCTTCCTCGCGCAGCGCCTTGCACGCCTGCGCACCGGAATAATCGAATTCGCACGCCTGCCCGATGACGATGGGGCCGGCGCCGATGATGAGAATGCTTTTGAGGTCGGTACGCTTGGGCATGATCAGTGTGCTGCGGCGTGATCGGCCATCAGCTGGATAAATCGGTCGAACAGATAACTCATGTCGTGCGGTCCGGGGCTGGCTTCAGGGTGGCCCTGGAAACTGAACACGGGGGCATCGGTGCGGGCCAGGCCCTGCAGCGAGCCATCGAACAAGGAAACGTGGGTGCTGCGCAAGGTCGCCGGCAGGGTTGCCGCATCCACCGCGAAGCCATGGTTCTGGCTGGTGATCGCCACCCGGCCGCTGTCGAGATCCTTCACAGGGTGGTTGGCGCCGTGGTGGCCAAACTTCATCTTGACGGTCTTGGCGCCAGAAGCGAGCGCAAGCAATTGATGCCCCAGGCAGATGCCGAACGTGGGAATCTTCGCCGCCACCAGTTCGCCGATCGCCCGGATCGCGTAATCGCACGGCTCCGGATCGCCCGGGCCGTTGGAGAGGAAAATGCCGTCCGGCTTCAATGCCAGCGCTTCGGCAGCGGTGGCCGTGGCCGGCAGCACGGTGAGACGGCAGCCGCGCTCAGCCAGCATGCGCAGGATATTGCGCTTGACGCCGTAATCGAAAGCCACCACATGGAAACGCGGCGCGGCCTGCTGGCTGTAGCCGCGCCCCAGCTTCCATTCGGTCTCGTTCCATTCATAGGCTTTCGACACGCTCACCACCTTGGCCAGATCCATGCCAGCCAGGCCCGGGAAGGCCCGCGCGGCTTCGAGCGCCTTGGCTTCGTCCACCGTGCCTGCCATGACGCAGCCGTTTTGCGCCCCCTTTTCGCGCAGGACGCGGGTCAGCCGCCGCGTATCGATGTCGGCGATCGCCACGATGTTCTGGCTCTTGAGGTAGTCGGCCAGGGACTGGCCGGCGCGGAAATTCGAATGCAGGCGCGGCAGGTCGCGCACAACCAGACCTGCCGCATGAATGCGGTCCGATTCGACGTCCTCGGCATTGACACCGGTATTGCCGATATGCGGATAGGTCAGCGTCACGATCTGGCGCGAGTACGAGGGGTCAGTGAGAATTTCCTGATAGCCGGTCAATGCGGTGTTGAAGACCACTTCACCGGTTGTGATGCCGTCGGCGCCGATGGACAGGCCGCGAAATACCGAACCGTCAGCTAGAACAAGGATGGCGGGCTGGGCACGTGACAAGGAGGACTCCGCAAGACGAATGAGCGTGACGCAGGTAACAAAATTCAGGCGAGCCGCTTGCGCGAACCCGCCTGAACTTGAATGCCGCGATTATAGTCGATTCGCGGCCTGGCTTCAATGCTTAAGCACGCTTTCCCGCGCGCCTGTCGCCCTGTTCAGGGCTGCAGATGATCCAGGCCGCCATCCATGTCGAGTTCGGTCAATTCGGTGAAGCCGCCGATGCAGGTGCCGTCGACGACAATCTGCGGCACGGTGCGCGCACCGTTGGTGACGACGGCGAATTCCTTCATCGCCTCGCGGTCGAGATCGATGCGGACTTCGTCGTAGCCGATACCGCGCTTGTCGAGAAAGGCCTTGGCCTTGACGCAGATGGGACAGGTACCGGTACTGTAGACCTTGACGGCATTCATGGTGCGTTCCTGATTAAAGCGGTTAATTCAGATTCAATACGTCGCGCATGTCGTACAGACCCGGCGCACGGCCCTGCAGCCACTTGGCAGCGCGCAGCGCCCCCTGGGCGAAGGTGGCGCGGCTGCTGGCCTTGTGGGTGAGCTCGACGCGCTCGCCGATGCCGGCAAACAACAGCGTGTGATCGCCGACGATATCGCCGCCGCGCACGGTGGCAAAGCCGATGGTTCTGGGATCGCGTTCGCCGGTGACACCCTCGCGCCCGTAGACGGCGCAACTCGCCAGATCGCGGTCGATCGCCCGTGCAACCGCCTGCCCCAGGCCCAGTGCTGTACCGGAGGGCGCATCGACCTTGTGGCGATGATGCGCTTCGATGATTTCGATGTCGTAGCCGTCCTGCAGCACCTGGGCAGCAAGTTCGGCCAGTTTCATCAGAAGGTTTACGCCGACGCTCATATTGGGCGCGAACACGACAGGAATACGCTGCGCCGCCGCCGCAATATACGCTTTTCCAACCTCATCGAAGCCGGTGGTACCGATGACCAGCGGCACGCCGGCCTCGACGCAGGCATCGAGATAGCCGAAGGTGGCCTCGGGGCGGGTGAAATCGATCAGCGCATGCATCCCGTGCAGGGCAGCGGCGGGCTGATCCGTCACCCGCACTCCGCTGGCCGCGCCCCAGGCGGCGCCCGCATCCTGTCCAACCAATGGACTGCCAGGACGGTCGATGGCCGCACCAAGCGTACAGCCGGGATCGGCCTCCACCGCTTCGAGCAGGGCACGCCCCATCCGTCCGGATACGCCGGCAAGGGCAATCCGCACGCTCACGGCTGTCCACCTTTCAGGGTCGACAGCACTTTTTCCTCCACGATCACCCAGCGGCCGTCGCGTTCGATCATGCGCAGCTGCTTGACGGTAGTGTCGTGATACGTGCCAGAGCGGTAGTACTGCTTGAAGTTCACCGTGGCGGCTCCCTCGCCGGTCTGCTCGACCGAGGGTGAATCGATTCTCACCTCGATGCGGCCCGTTCCGCTCAGCATCTTGCGCTTGCGTGCCTCCCAGGCAGCGCGGCTGCCACCCTCCGGAACGAAGCTGGTGTCATACGCCGCGAAGTAGGCTGCGCTGTCGTGCTGCATCCAGGCATCGGCCCAGGCATGCACCGATTTCAGTACCGGATCGTCGCTGGCTGCCGCTGCATGAGGCTCGGGAAAAGGCGGCACGGCATCCGGCTTGATCTGCGACACGTCGGTTTCGGACTTCAGGCTCAGTTCGGGAACCGGACGGGGATCGACATAGGCCGGTGCATCCTTCGGGCTCGGCAACGGCGGCACGATGCTGGTTTCGGATGCCGACGGCTCGGGTTCGGATCGGGCTGCCTGTGCGGCAGGCGCCGCGACGGGCACGGCGGCCACCCATGCAGGTGCGGTCGGTGCCTGGGCTGGCTGGGCTGGCTGGGCAACAACTGCTGCAGGCCGGGTTACGGGTTCTTCGGCTGACGCCACCACAGCAGGGGCCGGCATCGCCGCAGGCATGGATGCGGGCTGTCGCGCTGGCTCAACGGCCGGCGGGGCGGACTGTGTCGATGGTTCAGGCAAGTCGCCTTCGATGCGTGCCAGCGTATCGCCCTCGAAGATCAGGGTGATGTGCTTTTGCTCGGTCAGTTTTCCTGCCTTGTAATAGAGGTACACATAATCCCAGCGATCGGTACGGAACGGATCGACGACCAACGGCGTGCCGAGAAGAAAGCGGACTTGCGAACGATTCAGCCCCGTCTTCAGGCGGGCGACGTTTTCCTGATCGAGCGCATTACCCTGCTGCACATCGATGTGATGGGGACCGATGTGAAGGCTGGAACAGCCCGCAAGCAGGCTTAAAAGCAGAGCAGAAATCAGGAATTGACGCATAGCCAGGAAACCGGAAAGGTTTGGGCGGTTGGAAAAAAACGTATCATAACGTATTCGCGTTCCCGTTCTGGAGACACCATTGAGCAATCCGTCCGATCTCAAGAACATCGGTCTCAAGGCCACACTGCCCCGCCTGAAGATCCTCGATTTGTTCGAGCAGAGCAACAAGCGACACATGACGGCCGAGGAGGTGTATCGCCTGCTCTCCGATGAAGGCCAGGATATCGGCCTCGCCACCGTCTACCGCGTGCTGACCCAGTTCGAGCAGGCTGGCTTGCTGATGCGGCATCATTTCGACAGCGACAAGGCCGTGTTCGAACTCAACCAGGGCGATCACCACGACCACTTGGTCTGCCTGCAGTGCGGCAAAGTCGAAGAGTTCTACGACAGCGAAATCGAAAAACGTCAAACCCGCATCGCCAAGGAACGGGGATTTGCCATCCACGACCATTCACTGCAGATCTACGCCGACTGCCTCAAGGAAAACTGCCCCAACCGCAAACCGACCGAGTCGCGTCACCGGACATAGGGTTGGACCGCCGAGCACAGTTCGGCTACGCCTTCGATCAGGCGCGGCGTGAGACGATGCAGGCGGTCCGCATCCACCCGTACGAAAGCCTGGTTTCTCACGGCAGGCAGGCGCGTAAAACGCTGCCACACACGGCGCATGTCGGGTGCATCGGTGCCGCCCACGATCAGCGCCGGCGCGCGCTGCAGCACGGCTTCGCGCGACACCACAGGCGACAATGCCTGCAGGTCGGCAAACACGTTGCGTGCACCGCATAGCGCCAGCGCATCGGTGATCCAGTGCGTACCTCCCACCGTCATCAGTGGACGGTCCCATACCTGATAGAACACGCCAACCGGCGGCTTCTGGCCGGGTCGGACCCGCAGCGCCGCCAGCTGTGCCGAATAATCCCGTGCTGCCGCCTCCCCTTCCCCGGCATGGCCGCTCACCTGGCCGATCAGGCGCAACAGGCGTGCCACGTCATCGAGCCGGGCCGCCTGGGTCTGCAATACAGGGATGTCCATCTGTTTCAGGCGATGAATGTCTGCCGCCCGGTTGCCGCCCACCCAGACAACGACCAGATCGGGCTTCAGCGCCAGGATGCGCTCGAAGTTGATGCGGCTGAAATCGCCGACACGCGGCAGTGACTGTGCCGCTTTCGGATAATCGCTGGCAGCATCCACGCCCACCACCTGCGATCCGGCGCCCACGGCAAACAGCAGCTCGGTGAGATGCGGCGCCAGCGAGACGATACGCTGGGGCGGCCGGCTGAATTCAAGTGTCTGCCCGTCATCGTCGTGCAGGCGAAGGGCTGTGGCCTGTGCGGACGCGGCTATCAGCAGGCACAGAGCAATGAAGCCGCGAAGGATCACCGTGAGGCGAGACTGCCGCCGTGAAAGACCAGGCTCGCGCGATCGCCGTCGAAACGCAGACGGGTCAGCCCGGCATTCGCCACTTCGATGCGGTAGGCATGCGCCAGTGGCACATGCAGCGCCCAGGCAAATGCCATCCGGATCACCCCGGCGTGTCCGACCAGCAGCACATGCTCATCGGGATGCTGGGCCAGAATGGCGTCCAGTGCAGCAGCCACCCGGCCATGAAATTCGGCCAGCGGTTCCGCTCCTTCCGGGCGCGCATTCACGGGATCATGCTTGAAGCGCGCCACGGCACCGGGGGCATCCTGCTCGATCTCAGCAGCAGACCGCCCCTCCCATACGCCGAACCCGACTTCCGCCAGCCGCTCGTCCAACGTCAGCAACAGGCCATGGCGGTCGGCCAGGATTTCGGCGAAGGCACGGCAGCGCTGCAAGGGCGACGACACGATGCGGGTCCAGGGCGCAGTGTCGCCCACGGCCGCATGCATCTGCGCCCAGCCTTTCTCCGACAGAGGATCATCGATCTGTCCACGATATTTGCGGCCGCCGACAGGTTCGCCGTGACGCAGCAAATCCAGTGTGGTGGTCACGCCAGCAGCACCAGATTGTCGCGATGGATCATTTCCGGCTCGTCCATATAACCCAACTCGGCCTCGATCGCGCTGCTCGGCTTACCGGCAATACGGCGCGCTTCGCTGGCGCTGTAATTGGTCAGGCCGCGTGCGATTTCGTGGCCGTCCATATCGACGATCGCCACCACCTCGCCGCGCTCGAATTCGCCGGTGATCCCTTTCACGCCGACCGGCAACAGGCTCTTGCCGTCTTCGCGCAGCGCCCGCACCGCGCCGTCGTCGAGCACCACACCGCCGCGCAGCTGCAGATGATCGGCCAGCCACTGCCGCCGCGCGGCAAGCGGCGCCTGCCGCGCCACCAACTGGCTGCCAATCGCTTCCCCTTCTGCCAGTCGTAGCAGCACGCCCTCCTCGCGCCCGCTGCAGATCACCGTATGCGCGCCGCTGCGCGCCGCGCGCTTGGCGGCAAGGATCTTGGTCAGCATGCCGCCGGTACCGACGCTGCTGCCCGCCCCACCCGCCATGTGCTCGAGATCGGGATCGCCGGCGTGGGCATCCATCACCAGCGTGGCGTCGGGATGCTTGCGCGGGTCGGCGGTATAGAGCCCGGGCTGATCGGTGAGGATGACGAGGCAGTCGGCTTCGATCAGATTGGTCACCAGCGCGCCGAGCGTGTCGTTGTCGCCGAGGCGGATTTCGTCGGTGGCGACGGTGTCGTTCTCGTTGATGATCGGCACTACTCTCAATTCCAGCAAGGTCCGCAAGGTCGAGCGTGCATTGAGGTAGCGCGTACGATCGGCCAGATCTTCGTGGGTGAGCAACACCTGGGCCGCGTGAAGATCGTGCGTGCGAAAGATCGATTCGTATGCCTGCACCAGCCCCATCTGCCCCACGGCGGCGGCGGCCTGCAATTCGTTGACGGCCTTCGGGCGCTTCTTCCAGCCCAGTCGCGCGATACCCTCGGCAATCGCGCCCGAGGACACCAGCACCACTTCCTTGCCCTGCGCGGTCAGCGCGGCAATCTGCTCGGCCCAGCGCGACAGCGCGGCGTGGTCGAGACCACGTCCTTCGGCAGTGACCAGGCTGGAACCGACCTTGACGACGATGCGCCGCGCGTGTTTCACCACGGACTGCATCAGTAGCTCCTGCGCCGCAGTCTTTCCACAGCCTCCTTGGCATTGCGGACATTGATGCCGTCGGGGCAGAAATAATCCTCGTACAGAGCCTTGTGATACGACAGCAACGAACGCACCCGGATGCTTTCCCATTGGGCGTTGCGCGCCTTCGACCAGCTACCGTCGGCGTGGCCATAGGCATACAGGCGGCGCTCGCCGGTTTCGCAGCGCAGTCCTTCGTACGAAACGTTCTTCGCCCCACCGGCCGCTTCGATCACCACGGTGTAGCGCACCACCTTGTCGGAGCCGACACTGATCGAATCGGCGTCGATAAAGAATTTGTTGCGGGTCGCCGACGACACATCGAACGGTATGAGTTTGTCGGGCTTGGGATAGGGCGGCAACTGGGCCGCCACTTCGACCCAGGGTTTGTCCTGATCGAACTCATGATCGAAATCCAGCCATTCGGCATGGACGGCAAACGGCAGGCACAGGAGCAGAGCAAGCAGGATTTTCATGCCCGGCATTTTATTGCTTCGACAGCGGGATGTCTTCAAGAAAGATGCCCGTCGTCGCGGCAATGCGCAGGATAGACTCGGGATCAAACGAGCGGCTTGCGGATCCGTTCGGGTGCGGCATAGCCGCACCGGCCCAAGGCGATGACCAGCGCCGGCACCTCGCCTGCCGGCAGGCCAACGGCAGTTGCCAGCGTGGATGCATCATACCCGCCGATCGGGCAGCTTCCGAGCCCCATGTGCGCCGCCTGCAACAGCATCTGCGCAGCCGCAAAATTGCACTGCCTCTGTGCCCACTCCGCCATGGATTCGGCACGGTAGAGCGACCGATAGGCGGAATAAATCGGTTCGGCATCCTGGCCTCGGGCTTCCGCTGTAAAACGCGCCCGTACATAGTCCGAATCCGGTTCGAGCGCTGCAACCAGCGCCACGATCACGACCAGTGCCGCGGCCGTCGTCACTGCAGGCTGGCCATGGCAGGCCTGCGCAACCGCAGCCCGGCCTGCCGCGTCAGTCACGACGATGAAGCGCCATGGCTCCAGGCCGAATGCCGAGGGCGCCAGCCGGCCCGCTTCCAGCACCCAGGCCAGTTCGTCCGCCGAGACAGGTTTGCCCTCGGCAAACTCGTGGCAGGCGTAACGCTGTTGAATCGCATCGTTGAGCGTGTTCGGCATCGGGGCACCTCCATGGCAATCATGCTTAACCATAGTCCATGGGACGCGCATCCCCGGACCGCGAATGAACAGGCTTGCATGGCCGGCATGCGTATGCTTCCGGGAATAGTCGGTCCGCACTGGGATACAATCCGGCACACTTCAATCGCTCCTCGCGAAGCATCGAGATGTTACCTCCCGCACTCAAACGTTACGCCTGGCTCTCCATCGCCGCAGCCCTCGCCACCATCGTGCTCAAGGGCATGGCCTGGTGGCTCACCGGTTCAGTCGGCCTGCTCTCCGACGCGCTCGAGTCCTTCGTCAACCTGGCAGGCGCGATGATGGCGCTCGCCATGCTGTCGCTGGCTTCCCAGCCTGCCGACGATAATCATGCGCACGGGCACGGCAAGGCGGAATATTTCTCCAGCGCATTCGAGGGCTTTCTCATTCTCCTTGCCGCAGTCGGCATCGCGTACGCTGCCCTCGAGCGGCTGTTCAATCCACAGCCACTCGAGACGGTCGGGATCGGTCTCGGGGTATCGGTGGCCGCGTCGATCATCAACCTTGCCACCGCGCGCATCCTCATGGGCGTCGGCCGCAAATACAAATCCATCACGCTGGAGGCCGACGCGCATCACCTGCTCACTGACGTCTGGACCTCCGTGGGCGTCATTGCGGGCGTCGGCCTGGTGTGGGCGACCGGCTGGCTGTGGCTCGATGCCGTGATCGCCCTGCTGGTCGCGCTCAACATCGTGTGGACCGGCTGGCAGCTGCTGCAGCGCTCGGCGGCAGGCCTGATGGATGTCTCGCTGCCGGAGGAAGAGGTCCGGACGATCGAGGGCATTCTGGATCGCTACCGTCGGGAAGGAATGGAATTCCATGCCCTGCGCACGCGCCAGGCCGGCACCCGCGCCTTCGTCTCCTTCCATCTGCTGGTGCCGGGTGCCTGGACCGTCCAGCACGGCCACGACTGGTCGGAACGCATCGAGGCCGACATCCGTGCAGCGGTCGAGCACGCCCACATCACCACCCATCTCGAACCGAAGGAAGATCCGGTTTCCCTGGCCGACCAGGACCTGGATCGCTGATCGTCCAGCACGCGCTGCAACGGCGGTTACGCAGCCGGCTTCCGCCGCCAGGCCCGGTATGCCCAGCCATACGCCGCCAGGTTGACCAGCACCACCAGCCCACCCAACGCCTGCTGCAACGGGACGCTCAGGTGTTCAGGATAAAGGACCGGCAACAGGTAGCGTTCGACGAAATCGCCGCCATAGGGTGTTCCCCCGCCGAGCGTGCGCAAATGATTTTCAATCGGCGTCAGCGGGCAGATCCCACCGCTCAACTCGATGTAGGCGCCCCAGGCGACGGCAGGTAGCTGCAGCGCGAGCAACCGGGGCCAGCGCGCGAGCAGGAACCCGCCCGCCATGACGAAGGCAACGAACAGCAGGTGCGCCAGCACCAGCACATCGGCAAGGATCAGGGCCAGTCCGTCTTCCATACGCTCGCGCTCCCCTGCCTCAGGCGCGCGCCCTCCCGACGCGCTTTCCCCTCGCCCACTTGAACCATTCGAACCAGGCGACGCCGGCCGCACTGGCAGCGAAAGCGAGCAGCACGTCGCCCGCGTGCAGGTACGCAAAGCCGAACATGTTGCGCAAGCCAGGCACATAGAGCACGCAGGCCAGGAAGCCAAGGGTACCGCCGACGACCTTCCACAAGGCCGTATTGCGGATGCGCAGCGAGGCCAGCAGCGTGCTCGACCAGGAGCGGTTGATCAGGATCAGCCCCAGGTTGCCGATCACCAGCGTGGTGAACGTCAGCGCACGCGCCTCGTCCATGCCCAGGCTGCGCTGCAGCGAGAGGGCATACACCGCGGCCACGGCAAGAAATACCGTCGCGCCCTGCAGCAGCGACAGCAGGAGGGTGCGCAGGCTGAACAGCGGCGCATCGGGGCGCCGCGGCGGTCGTTCCATGGCCCCCGCCTCTTCCGGCTCGGCTTCGAACACGATCGAACATGCGGGATCGATGATGAGCTCGAGGAAGACGATATGCACCGGCGCGAGCACAAGCGGCATGCCGAACAGCAGCGGCAGCAGCGCCATGCCGGCGATCGGCACGTGCACCGCAAGGATGTAGGCCATCGCCTTGTGCAGATTGTCGAAGATGCGGCGGCCGAGCCGGATGGCATCGACGATGGTCGCGAAGTCGTCGTCCAGCAGGACCAGCGAGGAGGCCTCGCGCGCGACATCGGTGCCGCGCCCGCCCATGGCAATGCCGATGTGCGCGGCCTTCAGCGCCGGCGCATCGTTGACGCCGTCGCCGGTCATCGCCACCACCTCGCCGTTGGCCTTGAAGGCCTGCACCAGGCGCAGCTTCTGTTCCGGCGCCACGCGCGCGAATACCCGGGCAGAGCGGAGACGCTGCCGCAACACCGCATCATCGAGCGCGTCGATCTCGGGTCCGGTGAGGATGCCGCCGTCGAGATCGATCCCGGCCGCGCGTGCGACCGCTTCGGCCGTGCCGGGGTAATCGCCCGTGATCATCGCCACCCGCATCCCGGCACGGCGTGCCACGCGGATCGCTTCCGGCACGCGCGGCCGCACTGGGTCAGCCAGCGCGATCATGCCGAGAAAGGCGAAGGGAAAATCGTGCTGTTGCGGCGGCCAGGCTGTCCCCGCGAATGTCGCGCGGGCGATGGCCAGGACGCGCAGCCCCTGCAGCGCCAGTCGATCGGCCTCTGCCACGATGGCTGCGGTTTCCGCAGCGGACAGATGGCACAGATCGGCGATGGCTTCAGGTGCCCCTTTGGCGGCGACCACGTATTCGTCGCGGTGGGTCGCCTGCCAGCCGTGCGACATGGCCAGCATGTCGCGGCTCAGCGGATAGTGCTGGATCAGCGTCCAGTCGTCGTGCAGGTGCTCGGTCCCCGCCAGATAATGGTCGGCGAGCCGGCGGAAGGCCTTCTCCATCGGGTCGAACGGATCGACCATGCTGGCCAGCACGCTGAACTCGACGAGCTCGTGGAAGGCCTCCGGAAGCGAATTCTCATGGTCGTAATCGACCGCATAGCGTGCGTCGCGCGTCACCAGCTGCGTCACCGTCATGCGGTTCTCGGTGATGGTGCCGGTCTTGTCCACACACAGCACGGTGGCGGCACCCAGCGTCTCGAGTGCCGGGATGCGCCGCGTCAGCACGTTGCTGCGCGATATTCGCCACGCCCCCAGTGCCAGGAAGACCGTGAGCACCACCAGGAATTCCTGCGGCAGCAGCGAAATCGCCAGCGTGATGCCGGCAAGCAGGGCGTCGAGCCAGGCGCCGCGCGTGAGTCCGTACAGCACGACGACCACGCTGCACAAAAGGATGCCAAGCAGTGCGAAAACCCACATCATGCGGCGCACCTGGCTCTGCATGGGGCTCGGTTCGGGGCGCAGGGCCTGGAGCGACTTGCCGATCCGGCCGATTTCGGTCCGTGGCCCGGTCGCCGTCACACGGGCAATGCCCTGCCCCTGCACGACGAGGGTGCCGGAATACACCACCGGCAAATCGTCTCCGCCCGGGCGCGCCATGACTGCCTGCCCTTCTCCTGCCGCCTTTCGCACCGGCGCCGCTTCGCCCGTCAGCAGCGATTCGTCCGCCTGCAAGCCATTGCACATCAGCAGGCACGCATCCGCGGGCACGCGGTCGCCTTCCGCAAGAAACACGATATCGTCGCGCACCACCTCGCTGCCAGCGATGCGCTGCTTCTCGCCGTCGCGCAGCACCAGCGCGCGCGGGCTGGTCAGGTCACGCAGGGCCTGCAGGACGCGTTCGGTCTTGTGCGACTGATAGAGCGTGATGCCCATCACCACGCACACGAAAAACAGCAGCATCAGGGCTTCGTGCAGGTCACCCAGCACGAAGTAGATGGCCGCTGCAGCGAGCAGCAGCAGAAACATGGGCTCCCGGATCACGTCCAGCACGACGGCGGCCGTGCCGCGAGGGCCACTGGCCGGCAAGGCGTTCGAACCCTCGGCGGCCAGGCGCTCAGCGGCCTCGGCAGACGTCAAGCCCTGGATGGCAGACGGCTCGCCGGGCGGCGTGAATTCACGTTTGCTCACCCGCTCAACCTGCCGTCAATGCCCCGTCATCGTCGCCCTGGCCTGCACCAGCTGGCCCGCTTCGTAATCGGCAAACGCCTGCTTGATCTCGTCGCGGGTGTTCATGACGAATGGGCCGTACTGCACCACGGGCTCGCCGATCGGCCGGCCTGCCACCAGAATGAAGCGGGCGCCGGACGACCCCGCTTCGATATCCATCGTGTCACCCGGCCCCAGCACCGCCAGGTTGTGGGTCGCCAGCACCTCGTCGGCCAGGCGGGCGCCGCCTTCGAAGACATAGACGAAGGCGTTGTGCGTGTCGCTCAGCGGCACGCTGAAACGCGCGCCAGCCTGCAGGCTCACGTCGAGATAGCGGACGTCGGTGGCCGGATCCTCGATGACGCCGCGCGTGTCGCCCAGTTCTCCCGCCAGCACCCGCACCCGCGCGCCATCGAGGCGCACTTCCGGAATGGCCGCCGCGGAAAACTCCTGATAGGCCGGCGCCGACATCTTGTCCCGGGCCGGCAGGTTGATCCAGAGCTGGAAGCCCCGCATCAGCCCATTGGTCTGCTGCGGCATCTCCGAATGGATGACGCCGCTCGCCGCCTTCATCCACTGGATGCCGCCGGCCTTGAGGTCGCCGCGGTTGCCCATGCTGTCGCGGTGCTCCATATGGCCGTCGAGCATGTAGGTGAAGGTGATGAAGCCGCGGTGCGGATGCTCCGGAAAACCGGCGATGTATTCGTCCGGATTGTCGCTGCCGAAGTGATCCAGCATCAGGAAAGGATCCAGGTTGCGCAGCGCCGGCGTGCCGATGCTGCGATGGACCGTGACCCCCGCCCCTTCGGTGACCTCGTAGGCGGGGACGAGCTGGCGGATGCGGCGCAGGTTCATGGTGGCTCCTTGTCGATATGCGCATCCATGATGCGCCCGGATGCCCCCCGATTTCAAACTGTCCGGGCCGCCGCTTCCCGGAATCGGCTCACTCGCCGCAATAGATGAAATCCCGCTTGAACGGGTAGTTCGGCTGGGTGCCTTCGACAGCCTTGCCTGCCAGCACCTGCCACAGCTCCATCCAGCCATGATCGAACGCGTAGGCCGAGCCGGCCATGTAGATGCGCCAGATACGGTATTTCTGTTCCCCGATCAGGCGGCGCGCCTCGTCGGCATGTGCCTCCAGCCGGGTCACCCAGTGCCACAGGGTCCTGCCGTAGTGGGGGCGCAGGTTCTCGGCGTCGAGGCATTCGAGGCCGCTGCCTGCGGCGGCACGCAGCACCTCGGAGGCATGGACCAGTTCGCCGCCCGGGAAGACGTAATCCTCGATGAACTCGGAAATGCCGCTGCCCAGGCCGCTGGCTTCAGGTTCGGACGTGGTGATGCCATGGTTGAGCACCAGCCCGCCCGGCTTCAGCAGCGCATTGATTTTGTCAAAATACGTGCGCAGGTTGGGGCGGCCGACGTGCTCAAACATGCCGACGCTGGCGATCTTGTCGTAGCCGCCATGCTCCGGCACGTCGCGGTAATCCATCCGGCGCACCTCGACCCGCCCGGTCAGGCCGCGTTCGGCGATCTGTTCGCTGACATACGCATGCTGGTCGTCCGACAGGGTGATGCCGACCGCACGCACGCCGTAGCGCTCCGCCGCGTGCAGGATCAGTCCGCCCCAGCCGCAGCCGATGTCGAGGAACTGCTCGTCGGGCTGGAGATCGAGCTTGCGGCAGATGTGGTCGAGCTTGGCTTCCTGCGCGGCGTCCAGGCTCATGTCCGGGGTCTTGAAATAGGCGCAGGAATAGACGCGGCGCGAGTCCAGCCACAGACCGTAGAAGTCGTTGGACACGTCGTAGTGGTACTGGATGTTCTTGCGGTCCTTGCTGCGCGTGTGGCGCCACCACTTCCAGCCGTCCGATCCGGTTTTCGGTGAACAGTCGCCCGCGTTGCACAGGCGGTCGCCGAGCGCGAGGATGTCACGGACATCGCCCTCCAGATCGAGGTTGCCCTCGACATAGGCCCGCGCCAGTGAACCCAGGCTGGGATCGGCCATGGCCTTGAGACTGGCGGCCTGGTGCAACTTCACCCTCACCGCCGCATCGGCAGCGGCACCGACTCGTTCGCCATTCCACAACTCGACAACGAACGGCAGTCCGGATGCCTCCACCCGCCGTCGCACCTGATGAACCAGCAATTGATCCAGCATCACACCTCCTCAAAGGATGGCGGCGCGTTGTCGTAATTGTTTTCCCGCCTGACTATGAATCTAGGACAAATCGACCGCCAATGCAGCCCGAGTGTTGTCTGCCAGCGTCATGGATTCCACGCGGTAGGCGTCGAGATCGATTCCCATGCGTATGGGTGCCGCCGATTTGGCGGCCGCAATCGACGTGGGATCCAGCTCGAAGCGCAGGAAGTGCACCGACGAAGTTTTTTCCTCGTTCTCGCGCTCCAGGTCCTCGTCGGCGATAGCAAACACCTTCGGCTGGTCGGCCACCTGCACCCACACGCGATCCTCGATGCCCTTCAGCTTCGCCAGCGCCACCTTGCGCTCGTCCGAGTCGGAATACTGGATCATCATGGTGGCCTTCCAGTTGGTCCCGTCCGGAACCAGCGGGTTATAGGCGTCGAGTTCGTCCTGGATCCCGGCCTCCTCGAAGGTGCGCTCGGCCCGCAGCATTTCCTGGATCTGATAGCGCATGGTCTTCTCGTCCTCGAAGATCAGGGTGACGTGGTCGCCCAGTTCGACCATGCGGTTCTTCTTGTGCGCCATGATCTCGGCGCGCATCGCGGGACGGACCTTGGCGTAGCCTTCCAGGGTCAGCAGGCTTTCACGGGTAATCAGCGGCATGTTTCTCTCCTTGCAAGCAACAGTTCATTCCAGACCATAGGCAATGCGCAACAGCGTGATCGGGTGCTGTTTCTGCGCCGTGGATTCGCCCATGCCCTGCAGGATATGACGCGCGGCAATCGCGCAGTCGGAACTCACGTAATCGGGCTGCGGTTCGGCCATCTGCCGGAACACCGGCTTGCCGATCTTCATCGACTTGTCGAAGTATTCGCTCTTCACGCCCCAAGTGCCGTCGTGACCCGAGCAGCGCTCGACCATCGTCACCTTGGCGCCGGCCAGTTGCAGCGCATCGCGCGTCTTGTTGCCGATGTTCTGCACGCGCTGGTGGCACGGCACGTGATAGGCCACCTTGCCGAGCGGGTCCTTGAAGTCGGTCTTCAGCAGGCCGTCGACGTTGCGTGCCATCAGGTACTCGAACGGATCCCACATCGCTTCCTTCACCGCCTGCACGTCGGCATCGTGCGGGAACATCAGCGGCAGTTCCTGCTTGTACATCAGCGTGCACGAGGGCACAGCGGTCAGGATCGCGTAGCCTTCGCGGGCCAGTTTCGCCAAATGCGGAATGTTCGTTTCCTTGAGCTTTTCGACGGCATCGAGATCGCCCAGTTCCAGCTTGGGCATGCCGCAGCAGGCCTCCTTGTCGACCAGCACGGTGGGGATTTCGTTGTGTGCCAGAAGCTTCAGCAGGTCGTGACCGATGCCGGGCTCGTTGTAGTTGACGTAGCAGGTCGCGTAGATCGCCACCTTGCCCGGGGTGCGCTCGCCGGGCTTCACCGCGAAATCGCTGCGAGGTTTCGCGGTGGAACGGAATTTCGCGCTGTCGTATTCGGGCAGGACACGGTCAGGGTGAATGTGCAGCACACTGTCGACCAGCTTGCGGATCGGCTTGTTCTTCAGGCTGGCATTCACTGCCTGGACCACCACCGGAATCGAGGCGAGCTTGCCCATCGCGTCGGTGCTGGACAGAAGCTTGTCGCGGAACGTCGCACCGCCCTTCCTGAACTTGATCGCCTTGGCGCGCAGCATGGTATGCGGAAAATCGAGGTTCCACGGATGCGGCGGCACATAAGGGCATTTGGTCATGTAGCAGAGGTCGCACAAATAGCACTCGTCGACCACTTTCCAGTAGTCGGCCTTGGCGACACCGTCCACCTCCATCGTCGAGGATTCGTCCACCAGATCGAACAGCGTGGGGAATGCGGTACATAGCGACACGCAGCGACGGCAGCCATGGCAGATGTCGAAAATCCGTTCAAGCTCGTGGTTGAGCTTCTCTTCATTGAAGAAATCCGGGTTTTTCCAGTCGAGCGGATGACGGGTAGGGGCTTCGAGGTTGCCTTCGCGTGTACTCATGCGAACTCCAGTTTAGACTTGGTATAAATTCAACTATAGATTCAAAAAAAAGCGGGCCGAACCCGACCCGCTTCTTGCCTGGGCGAAATTAGGCGCCCAGGGTGTCCAGCGTCTTCTGGAACTTGTTGGCGTGCGAGCGCTCGGCCTTGGCCAGGGTCTCGAACCAGTCGGCGATTTCGTCGAAACCTTCCGAACGCGCATCCTTGGCCATGCCAGGATACATGTCGGTATATTCGTGGGTTTCACCGGCAATCGCGGTCTTCAGGTTGTCGGCGGTGGGGCCAAACGCCATGCCGGTAGCGGGGTCGCCACACTTCTCCAGATATTCCAGGTGGCCGTGCGCATGGCCGGTTTCGCCTTCGGCAGTGGAACGGAACACGGCGGCAACGTCGTTGTAGCCTTCCACGTCAGCCTTGGCTGCAAAGTAGAGGTAGCGGCGGTTGGCCTGCGATTCGCCGGCGAAGGCGGCTTTCAGATGTTCTTCGGTTTTCGAGCCTTTGAGTTGCATAACCTGATCTCCTTGATTTACATAGACATGCTTTGCAGCATTGAAATTTTCACCCGACAGCAACGCGCCCCGCCTCGTATTTATAGCAGGCCCACCGCAGGGTGAAATCCGGTTTTTAGACTAAGTCTAATACCTGAACGAAGATTAAACCCGCTGCGATGACGCTGTCAACCTCGGGTAGAGCGTGGGTGTTGCCACTTTAGCGGCTTACAGCCACGGCCTGCCCCTTGCGGGTACACTCTTTGTCTGACGGAGAAGACCATGAGCTTTGATAAAACCAAAACCGACGCCGAATGGCGCGCCGAACTGAGCCCCGAGCAGTACCGCATCCTGCGCGAACACGGGACCGAACGAGCGTTTACCGGCCAATACTGGGACCATCACGAGCATGGCGAATACCGCTGCGCCGCCTGTGGCGAACCGCTGTTCTCGTCGTCGACCAAGTTCGACTCGGGCACCGGCTGGCCAAGTTTTTATCAGCCCCTGAACACCGACGCGGTGGCCGAAAAAACCGACACCAGCTACGGCATGGTACGTGCCGAGGCGCTGTGCCGTCGCTGCGGTTCGCATCTCGGGCACGTTTTTCCCGACGGGCCCGCCCCCACCGGCATGCGCTACTGCATCAACTCGGCGTCGCTGACGTTCCAGAAAAAACAGGATTGAACCTTGCATATTTTTGACGCCCGGATTGCGGCGATCACACCCGCCACGCCCAGCATCCATACCCTGCGGCTGGCCATTCCCGATGCGGGCTTCCGGTTTCTGCCGGGACAATGGGTGGATCTCAGCATCGATATCGACGGCGCGACGCACACCTCGGGCTATTCCATCACCACCTCGCCCATCCATCAGGGTGCGATCGAACTGGCGATCAAGGCCAGTGCGCGCCATCCCGTGGCGCGCTGGATACACGAGCATGCCCGCGTGGGCGACCGTGTGCGCGTAAGCCAGGGCCAGGGACCATTCGTCTACCTGCCCGAAATGAGCGACAACGTGGTGCTGATCGGCGGCGGCGTCGGCGTCACACCGCTGCTGTCCATCTTCCGCCATGTGCGTGATGCAGTCCTGCCGACCTGTGCACATCTGGTCTACAGCGTGTCGGACAGCCGTGAAATCCTGTTCCGCGACGAGCTCGAAGCCACGGCCCGCGCACATGACAATCTGCACGTGAGCATCACCGTGACCCAGCCCGACCCGGACTGGAGCGGCCTCACCGGCCGCATCGACCCGGTCAAGCTGCATGCGCTCGAAGTGCCGGATGACACGCTGTACTACCTATGCGGCCCCAAGGGCATGGTCGAGGACATGAGCACCCTGCTGCACGACCTGGGCGTGCCGATGAACCGCATCATCTTCGAGAAGTGGTGGTAGGCCGATTCGACCATTAAACCCCTCCCCTGTTCTGTGTATGTTTAACATTTGATCCAACCGGAGAATTTCCATGCGTACCCTGTCCCTGCTCGCTGCCCTGATTTTCAGCACTTCTGTGATGGCCGGCCCCAATGATGTCGTCCGCCCCTACCCGCCTCAACAGGTCGCAGCAGGGACCTACGTCATCCACGGCCCGCAAGGTGTGCCCTCCGCGGCCAACCAGAGCTTCATGAACAACCCGGCCTGGGTTGTCACGAATGACGGCGTCGTGGTGATCGATCCGGGCTCCAGCGTGCAAGTCGGCCGCATGGTGGTGGAGCAGATCCGCAAGACGACCGACAAACCGGTCACCCACGTATTCGACACCCACGTCCACGGCGACCATTGGCTTGGCAACCAGGCGATCCTGGAGGCCTGGCCCAAGGCCACGTTCATCGCCCACCCCGACATGATCAAGCTGGCCAAGAACGGGGCCGACGCCTTCTGGATCAAATTGATGTCGGACATGACCGGCGGTTACACCGACGGCACCCGCGCCGAGATCCCCACCGTCGAGGCAGCCGACGGCCAGGCATTCAAGATCGGCGGCAAGACCTTCCGCATCCACTCGTCGACCGATGCGCACAGCAAGACCGACCTGATGATCGAGATGGTTGAAGACCGCATCCTGTTCACCGCGGACAACGTGCTGAACAGCCAGGTGATGAATATTCGCGACGGCACGTTCAAGGGCGTAATGAAGGCGACCGACCGGGCGCTTGCCCTCAACATGGCCCTCTACGTTCCGGGCCATGGCAAGACCGGCGATCGGAAATTCGTCGAAGACCAGAAAGCCTATTTCGCCACGCTGATGTCCGAAGTGCGCCGCATGTACGACGAAGGCAAGAGCGATTACGAAATGAAACCGGTCATCGCCGAGAAGCTCAAGGCCTACCAGGACTGGGCGGAATGGGATACCAATCTGGGCCAGCAGATCAGCCTGGCGATCCTCGAAATCGAGCAGGAATAAAACGATTACACGACCGCGCCGTGCAGCGCACGGCGTGGCCGCCTCGAGGATCATTCAACCAGCCGGCTGACGCTGGCCACGTGGCCCTGCTGCCATTCCCCATCGAGTCCGATCCATTCGGCGCGGTTGCCGAGCATGCGGACGATGCCGGGACGGCGGTTATTCCCCGTATCGGAAAACTCGAAGCGATAATCGCGCTGGAATTGCAACTGGCCGCTGCCGTTGCGTGCGAAGCGGGTCCGGCTCAGGGCCACACTCTCGTCCAGGAACTGCACCCCGGCCTCGCCGCAGGCGCGGCGCCCCACCACAATGGCCTGTTCGCGCACATGCATGCCGGCATACCAGTACCAGCCGACCACACCCAACAGCCCCAGCAGCAGGATGTCCCAGCTCACTGCCCGGCGGAATCGGGTTTGACCGGGCTGCGGAACAGCGCCGCCACCTGCTTCTTGGCCGTCGGTCGCGTCAGGGCGGGCGCGCTGTCGGCCCGCGCCGTCTCGCTCGGCACATAGGGCGCGTCGAAAAGCGCATCGCGCGCGGCCGGCTTGCTGCGCGGTGCGCTGCGTTCACGGTCGCCGTGTCGTTCCGGCCGTGGCGAACGCGACTGGAAGGCCGGCACATCGGCTGCGCCCGGTTCGAAGCCGGGAACGATCACCGGCGGCAGCGTGCTGCCGATCAGCTTCTCGATGTCCCTGAGATAGCGCGTCTCCGCTTCGCTCACCAGCGAGATCGCCTCGCCCAGCGCACCGGCGCGGCCGGTGCGGCCGATGCGGTGCACGTAGTCCTCGGCGTTGTGCGGCAGGTCGTAGTTGACGACGAAGGGCAGCGCCTCGATGTCGATGCCACGGGCGGCGACGTCGGTCGCCACCAGCACGCGGATGGTGCCGGCCTTGAAGGCGTCGAGCGCCTTGATCCGTTCCTGCTGGGTCTTGTCGCCGTGGATGGCGTCGGCGTGGATGCCGGCCTTGTTGAGCTCGTTGGCGAGCCGGTTGCAGCCCAGTTTCGTCCCGGTGAATACCAGCACTTGCCGCAAGTCGCGGCTCTTGATCAGGTGCGCGAGCAGCTGCCGCTTGCGCTCGTGATGCACCGGATGCACCACCTGGGTGACCGTCACGGCGGTGGCGTTGCGCGCCACTTCGATGAAGGTCGGCGTGTTGAGGATGCTGTCGGCCAGCTTGCGGATTTCTTCCGGGAAGGTGGCGGAGAACATCATGTTCACGCGCTGCGCCGGCAGCAGCGCGACGATGCGCTTGAGGTCGGGCATGAAGCCCATGTCGAGCATGCGGTCGGCTTCGTCGAGCACCAGGGTGTTGACCTGGGAGAGCGACAGCGTCTTGTTCTGCACGTGATCGAGCAGGCGACCGGGCGTCGCCACCAGGATTTCGACGCCGGTTTTCAGGATCGGGATCTGCGTGTTGATGTTGACCCCGCCGTACACCACCAGCGAGCGCAGCGGCACGTGCTTGGTGTAGGCCTGCACGGCCTCCTCGACCTGGATCGCCAGTTCGCGTGTGGGGGTGAGGATCAACGCGCGGATCGGGTGTTTGGCCGGCGAGGTGCCGTTGTTGGCGAACGGCAGCAGGCGCTGGATCAGCGGCAATGCAAAGGCCGCCGTCTTGCCGGTGCCGGTCTGCGCGGCACCGAGAATGTCGCCGCCCTGCAGCGCCAGGGGAATCACCTGCGCCTGGATCGGGGTCGGGGTCGCGTAGCCCATTTCGTCGAGGGCACGCAGGATGTCGGGCGCCAGCCCGAGTTCAGCAAAAGTCGTCAAAGTCTATCCAGTGAATGCTCTGGTTCGGTTAAATTCTGGCCGGCTACATCCGGATCCAGTCGAAACCCGCCGTCTGGCAGGCCACGCGCACGTCGCCATCCGCGCAATCCAGCACCTGGGCCAGTGCGCGCTGCGCCAGGGCGGCCGTGTTGTTCTTGCGTGAGACGTGTGCGGCCATCACACATTGCAGCCCGCCATGCTTCAGCTTGTCCAACAAGGCCGCCGACTGCCCGTTTTCCAGGTGGCCGAAACGCCCGCCCACACGACGCTTGAGGCTCACGGGATACGGCCCGTTTTCCAGCATCGCGGCGTCGTGATTGCATTCCAGCACCAGCGCGTCGACGCCGGCCAGCATGGCCTCGATATGCGGCGTGCTGCAGCCGGTATCGGTCAGCACGCCCAGACGGCGGTTGCCATCGCCGAACACATACTGCACCGGTTCGCGCGCGTCGTGCGGCACGGGAAACGGCTGGATTTCCAGATCGTCCACCGCGAATGCCGCATGGCTGTCGATCACCCGCACCGTCACGCCGTCGAGGTCCTGCGCCATGGCCAGCGTGCCGGCAGTCAGCCACACCGGCAACTTGTGCTTGCGCGCCAGCCGCCCTACGCCGCCGATATGGTCGCTGTGCTCATGCGTCACGACGATGCCGGCGAGATCGCAGACCTCCAGCTTTAACCGGGCCAGCCGCGCAATGCTGTCGGCCAGCCCGAAACCGCAGTCCATCAACACCCGGGTGGAGCCGGCCTCGACCACCAGGCCGTTGCCTTCGCTGCCGCTGCCGAGGCTGGCGAACCGCATCACGCCCGTCCCTGCGTCACTTCAACTCGTCGTGCAACAGCTTGATGATGCGATTCTGCGTGTCGGCGTCGGCCGCCTTGCCGTCGGTGCCGGTGACGCCAACCCGGCTCTTCTCGCCCGCTTCGCTGACCACGATTTGCAGTTGCGGCGAGGTTTGCGTCTTCTTGCTACGCCAGAAGGCAAGCTTGGCGAACATGCCTTCGTCGCGCTTGCTGGCGTTGTCGATACCGGGGTCGATGTAGCGCACGTAGTAGACGCCCTTGGAGCGGTCGCGGTCCTCCACGGCAAAGCCCACGCGGTCGAGCGCCAGGCCGACACGACGCCAGGCGCGGTCGAAGCCTTCATCCATTTCCAGGACCGGGGCGCTGGCTTCCTTGACGATGCGCGCCATCTCCGGCGCCTGCTGCTTGGCCAGTTGCGCATCGACGCGACTCTTCTCTACGCCGAAGCGCAGCATCAGGCGACGCAGCATCTCGGCCTCGAGTTCGGGGTCGGGCTGGCGCGGCTCCCACACGGTCTTGTCCTGGGCCTCGGTGGCGTAGACTTCCTTCATGCCGCGATGGCTGATGTAGATTTCGGTACCGTTCTTGCCGGTTTCGATCCGGGTGCGGAACTTGTCGCGCTCGGCGGTGGAATACAGGCTGTCGAATACCTTGCCGATCGTGCGGCGGATCACGTCCTGCGGGATCTTGGCCCGGTTTTCCGCCCAGTCGGTTTCGATGATGCCGGTTTCGGGCGATTCCATGTTGATGATGAAACCGTTCTCCTGCCAGAAATCCTTGATCACCGGCCACACTTGCTGCGGGGTGGCCTGCACCACCAGCCAGCGCTGGCTGCCGGCGCGTTCGATGTGGGCTTTCTCTTCGGTGGGCAACAGGGTCTGCGCGCTGCTCGGTGTCGCCTTGCGCTCCTGGCTGTAGGCCGACAACGTGGCCGTGCCGCTGCCCTGGCTGTCCGGAATCGCATAACGGTTGTCCGCCGTCGGCGCCACCAGATCGGGCGGCACTTCCAGCGTCGGCAGCTTGCCGGCCGACTTGTAATCGATCTTCTTGGATTCCACGATGCCACATCCCGACAGGGCCACGGCAACCATCACAAACAGGGGCAATAAACGCATAAAAAAGGTGTCCTAAACGAAGGCTGGTATCAAAGCGGCGCGGCCCATCGCACCGTGCTAGATCAATCTGGCGTGACGCAGCGCGTCGCGCACCGTGTCATGCAGTCCGGCAGACAACGGGGTCAGAGGCAGGCGCAAGGCGGGCGAAATCAGCCCCAGTTCCGCGCACGCCCACTTGACCGGAATCGGGTTGGCCTCGACAAACAGCTTGCTGTGCAAGGGCAGCAGCGCATTATTGAGTTCGCGCGCGCGCGCCAGGTTCCCGGCGAATGCCGCGGCGCACAGTTCATGCATCATCTTCGGCGCGACGTTGGCGGTCACCGAAATCACGCCGTGGCCGCCCAGCAGCATGAAGGGCAGTGCCGAAGCGTCGTCGCCGGTATACAGCGCGAACCCTTCGGGCGCGCGGCGCAGCAGATCGGCCGCACGTTCCATGTTGCCGGTCGCATCCTTGATGCCGACGATGCCGGGCACGTCCGCCAGGCGCAGCGTCGTATCGTTGGAGAGGTCGGTCACCGTGCGTCCCGGCACATTGTAGAGAATCAGCGGCAGGTCGACCGCTTCGGCGATCTTGCGGAAATGCTGGTAAAGACCTTCCTGCGTCGGCTTGTTGTAATAGGGCACCACGGAAAGGCCGGCCTGCGCGCCTGCGGCCTTGGCGCACGCGGTCAACTCGATCGCCTCGGCGGTCGAATTCGCGCCGGTGCCGGCGATCACCGGCACACGTCCGGCCACCTGCTCGACCGTCGTGCGGATCAACAGGCAATGCTCGTCGTAGCTGACCGTAGGCGATTCGCCGGTGGTGCCGACGATGACGATGCCGTCCGACCCCTCGGCAATATGCCAGTCGATCAGGCGCCGCAGCGTGTCGAGATCGAGCGCGCCGTCGTCCGACATGGGCGTGACTATCGCAACCAGGCTGCCTCTGATCCTATTCATTTCTGCCATTTTGTTTCCGCCGCTATTATTTCAGACACACGCCGGATTCCCGGCGATGTAACGATAAATCACGCATTCTAATCCATCTGGTCGCGCCCGGCTTTTTCTAAATCAGGGCCTGCCTGCCGCAATCACGGGACCCGCACCCTAGCCCTGGGGGGGACGCGGGTTATGCCAGCGCCCGCCGGCAAGCAGCAGGTCGGCCTCGGCCGGTCCCCATGTGCCGGGCTCGTAGAAACACGCCGGATCGCGATGCGACAGGACAGGTTCCACCACGCGCCAGGCTGCCTCCACCGCGTCCTGGCGGGCAAACAGCATGGCTTCGCCATCCATGGCGTCGCCGAGCAGGCGCTCGTAGGCGCTCATTTCATCCGGGTGGTTGTTGCAGACATAGAGCTCGACAGGCCGCCCGACCATGCGGTCGCCCGCATTCTTCGTGCGCGCGCCCAGCGCGATGGACACGGTCGGCGACAAACGCATGCGCAGGTAATTCGGGGCCAACGGCCCGGCTTCGGACAGCGCGAACACGCGCTGCGGCGGAAGCTGGAATTCGGCACGAATCTCGGTGGTAGTGAGCGGCAGGTGCTTGCCGGTCCGCACGATAAAGGGGACGCCCGCCCAGCGCCAGGTGTCCACGTAGAACCGTACGGCTGCGTAGGTTTCGGTGTCCGATCCGCGCGCGACGCCCTCCTCCTTCCGGTAGCCCTCGTACTGCCCGCGAACCATGTCGCCGGGCTCCAGCGGACGGATGGCCTTGAGCAGTTTGGCCTGCTCGTCGCGCACCGCTTCCGCGCTGGTTCCCAGCGGCGGCTCCATGGCCAGCAGGGCGAGGATCTGCAGCAGGTGATTCTGCAGGACGTCGCGTATGGCCCCGACCGAGTCGTAAAAGCGTCCGCGTCCGGCCACACCGAAGTTCTCCGACATGGTGATCTGGATCTGCCGGATATGGTTGCGGTTCCAGATCGGCTCGAGGAAGGAGTTGGCGAAACGGAAATACAGGATGTTCTGCACGGCCTCCTTGCCCAGGTAGTGGTCGATGCGGAAGATCCCGGATTCCGGCAGCGCTTCGTACAGCGTCGCGTTGAGCGAGCGTGCCGATTCCAGGTCGCGTCCGAAGGGTTTCTCCACCACGACCCGCGCGCCCTCGGTGCAGCCGGCCGCAGCCAAGCCGCGTACCACGACGGGAAACATGGCTGGGGGGATGGCGAAGTAATGGAGCGGATGCTTCCGGTGCTCCAGGGCGCGGCGCAGCGCCACGTACGTTTCAGGATCTTCGTAGTCGCCGTTGACATAGGTCAGCAGGCTGGCGAGATTGCGGAACACCGCTTCATCCAGCCCGCCGCCAAAATTGACGATGCCGTCGTGGGCGTGGGCGCGCAGGCGCTCGATGTCCCACCCCGGGGAATGCGCCACGCACAGGATCGGCGGCAGCGTGCGGCCATGCCGCAGCATGTCGTGCAGCGCGGGAAAGATCTTGCGCCGGGCAAGGTCGCCCGTGGCGCCGAACAGGACCAGGGCATCGGAGATCGGGTTCTCAGTCACGGCATCAGACTCCAGGCTTGTTTCAGGTTGACGTTATAGCAGGCAGGCAGCGCGCGTCGGGACACCCTGTCCACAATTCCCCTCACCTGAGCCTGCCCAGCCAGCCCGTGAGTTGCTCGATGCCCAGGCCGACGCCGTGCGCCAGCAACGGCACCGTAGCAATCCAGATGGCCACCAGACCCAATGCCGCCACGCCAAGCCCGACCGACACCATGTCCAGCCCCGGCGTGGTGCGGGCCACGATACCGAACGCCAGCTGGACCAGCAGCGCCAGGGCCAGCAAAGGCAGGGCAAGCTGCACGCCGGTGGCGAACAGCCAGCTGCCGGCTTCGGCCAGCTGGCGCACGTCCGTAGCGGCCGGCAGGATGGCGACCGGCATGGCCGCAAAACTGTCGCGCAGGGTATGCACGACCAGCAGATGGCCGCTCGCCCCCAGGAACGCCATCGCCGCCAGCCAGCCAGCCAGCGCACGCCAGGCGGCATCCGCGGGTGCCGCCTGCTCGGCGGTCAGCGCCAGCAGGCCGCCGGTCGCGGTATGGCCAGTCCATACCAGCGCCGCACTCACCGCAGCGAACACCAGCCATACGCACAACGCCAGCGCCGCGCCCCACGCGACTTCCATGCCCAGGGCGAGCATGCCTTGCAGCGTGAACGGCGCGGTGGCGCCGAGCGCGAGGCCCGGCGCCAGCACCGCTGCCAGCACGGCGGCCAGGAACAGGCGCAGCAGCAGCGGCAGGCGACCAACCAACGGGTCGAACACGGTCCACCCGGCAAGGCGTGCGAAGGCGAACACCCACGCCGACAGGCCCGCTTCGGTCAGGGGCATGATCCGCTCACTCCACCAGCCCCGGGAAATCGGTCAGCATGCTGCGCGCAAACTCGACCAGCTGCCCCCCCATCCAGCTGCCCAGCAGCGCCAGCACGAGCAGCACGACGATGAGCTTGGGAACGAAAGAGAGCGTCGGTTCGAGGATCTGCGTGGCGGCCTGGAACAGGCTGATGGCGAATGCCGTCAACAGTCCCGCCAGCAACACCGGCGCGGCGATCAGCATCACCAGCCAGAGCGCGTCGCGCGCAAGGCCTTCCATCAGAAGCTCCCGAGCAGCGAGCCGACCAGCAGGTGCCAGCCGTCCACCGTGACGAACAACAGCAGCTTCAAGGGCAGCGACACCAGCTGCGGCGGCAGCATGATCATGCCGAGCGCGGTCAGCACGGCGGCGACCACCAGGTCGATGACCAGGAACGGCAACACGACCATGAAGCCGATCTGGAAGGCGGTCTTGAGTTCGCTGGTGAGAAAGGCCGGTGCCAGCGCCGCCAGCGGCACGCTGTCCACCTGCTTCGGATCGATGCTTTTATCGTTCTCGGTGAACAGGCTGAGATCCTCGGCGCGGGTCTGTCGCAGCATGAATATTTTCAGCGGCGACGCGGCTTTTTCGGCGGCGGCGTTGAAGCTGAGCGTACCGGCGAGATACGGCTGGTAGGCCTCGGTATTGATGGTCTTCAACGCCGGCGACATCACGAACACCGTCAGCAGCAACGCCAGTCCCATCAACACCAGATTCGGCGGCGCGGTCGAGCTGCCAAGGCCCTGGCGCAGCAGGAACAGCACCACGGCAATCCGGGTGAACGCGGTGAACGCCAGCAGCAGGGCCGGTAGGAAGGGGAACAGCAGCAACCAGGGCAGGCTCGTTCCCGGCACGCCGAGCACCTGTCCTCCCGCGCCCGGCGTCACGCTCAACAAGGGTACGCTGGCGTCCGCCGCCCAGGCTGGTACACAGAAGCCGAGAAGCAGCCACAACCACACCCGCGCCTTCATCGTCCGTGCTCCTGCACCGACTCCGGCTTGGGCAAGCTATGCAGCAGGCGCACATTGCCACCGCCCACGCCCAGCAACAGCCAGGTATCGCCAACCTCGATCGTCACCACGCGCTCGCGCGCACCCACCGCGGTCGTCCCCACCACCTTGACGGCACCCTGCGCGCCCATGCCCGGTAGGTAACGGCGGGCGAACCAGGCCACCGCGACGAACCCGCCGAGAATGAGCACCAGGCTCAGCAGCACGGTGAACAGGCTGCCTGCGGTATCGGTCGCCGCCAGTGCCCAGGACGGAACCAGCAGCAGGGTAGCTGCCGCGACGAATCTAGCCATGCCGGATGACCTCCCGCGCCCAGCGCGTCATGTCGGTTGTGGAATGCGGCAACTGCAGGACAAGCGTTGCCTGCGTGGGTGCAGCCGTGATGTGCCATGCCAGCGCAAGCGGCAGCGCGTCCGCTCCCGGCGCATCCAGCCAGCTTTCCGCCAACACGGCATCCAAGGTCCGCACGAAACTGCCGGGAACGAAGGACGTCCCGCCCACCGCGCTGCGGCCTCCCAGGCGGCGGGTCAGCCACAGGGCGGCCAGCGTGGCATCGGGCAGCCAGGTCGGCGACACCGGCACGTCGGCCGACTCGGGCGCCGGTTGCGCCATCGCCTGGACCGGCAGGCGCAGCCGGGCGCTCAAGGTAGCGGCCAGCTTGTGGGTCAGGCGCGCCGGCAGGCCGCTGGACGGCGGCGCAGGCGCTTTCAGGAAGGCGATCTCGGCAGGCGTAAGTTCGAGCAGCTGCATCAGCGCCCCCGCCGCCCGGCATCGCGCCGGTGCGTCAGCTCCACCAATTCGTCGTGATCGCGCTGTTCGATGCGCCGTTGCAGGATGGCGGCCTGCGCCAGATGGCGCTGCTCCAGCAGGCGCAGCGCCTTCACCCGCTGTTCGGCCTGCATCCATTCGGCCAGTCGGGCCTGCCAGTCGCGGTGAGCGTCGTCGATGGCGGTTTGCGCAACCTGCATTTCCGCGGCTTGCGCGTACTGCAGGCGATTCTTTTCCAGCAGCTGTGCCGCCGTCACGCCATCACGCAGTTCGACCGCCAGCTGCGCGATATGGGCGTCGCGCAGCGCCAGCAACTGCACCTGGCGGCCGCGCGCGCGCAGCCACACACCGTGCGCGAGCTTGACCCCGCGCGCCAGCGTTTCGCTGCGCCGTTCGGCCAATTGCAGCACCCGTGCCAGCGCGAAAGGCTTCATCCGAGCACCTCGTCAAGGCCAGCCTGCGCGGTTTCCAGCGGCGCACGCTCGCGCATGCCCTGCATCAGGTAAGCCTGCATCCGGGGATACAGACGGACGCCTTCGTCCAGCACCAGGTCGGCACCCGGCACGTAGGCGCCGACGGCCAGCAGATCGCGGCTGCGCATGTAGCGCGAATAGAGATACTTGAAGCGACGGGTGCGTTCCAGCGCCTCATCGGAGAGCAGGTCGGGCTGCGCCCGGCTGATCGACGCCTCGATGTCGATCGCGGGATAGTGGCCGGCGTCGGCCAGATCGCGGGAGAGCACGATATGGCCGTCGAGGATCGCACGCGCCGCGTCGGCGATCGGGTCCTGCTGGTCGTCGCCTTCCATCAGCACGGTGAAGAACGCGGTGATCGAACCGCTGCCGCTGCGGCCGTTGCCAGCGCGTTCGGCCAGCTGCGGCAGCTTGGCAAACACCGACGGCGGATAACCCTTGGTCGCGGGCGGCTCGCCGATCGCGAGCGCCACCTCGCGCTGCGCCATCGCGTAACGGGTCAGCGAATCCATGATGAGCAGCACGTGCTTGCCCTGGTCGCGGAAATATTCGGCGATCGACATCGCATACGCCGCGCCGTTCAGCCGCATCAGCGGCGGGTGGTCGGCCGGCGCCGCCACCACCACCGCGCGCGCCATGCCTTCGCTGCCGAGAATGCGGTCGATGAATTCCTTGACCTCGCGGCCGCGTTCGCCGATCAGCCCTACCACCACCACGTCGGCCTCGGTAAACCGCGCCATCATGCCGAGCAGCACGCTCTTGCCGACGCCGCTGCCGGCGAACAACCCGAGCCGCTGCCCGCGCCCCACCGTCAGCAAACCGTTGATCGCGCGCACGCCGACGTCCAGCGTCTTGCGGATCGGCGCACGCTCGAGCGGGTTGATCGGGCGGCTGTACAGCGGCACCCGGCGCTCCAGCATCAACGGTCCCAAGCCGTCGAGCGGGCGGCCGGCGCCGTCGAGCACACGCCCCAGCAAGGTGTCGCCCACCGGCACCTGGCGCACCCGGTCCTGCGCCCGACGGCGCGGAATGTAGCGCATGCCGAGGCGCGGCGGCTGCGCCGCCAGCGGATTGTCGGGCACGACCCGGGCGCCCGGCATCACGCCGTAGATATCGGTCGCCGGCATGATGAACAGACGGTCGCCGGCAAACCCGGCCACTTCGGCCTCGATGCTCTGGCCGCCGGGAATCTGGATGTGACACTGGCTGCCCACCGGCATCCGCAACCCGACCGCTTCCATCACCAGCCCGGACACCCGCGTCAGCCGGCCGCTGGTCGCGATCGGCGTCGCCCAGCTCACCGCACGCCGGCAATCGGCCAGGTATTCGCGCAGGCGGACGATGCGTTCCATCATTCGATCCAGTTGAGATTGGAGCCCAGCACCTGGACCACCTGGCGCCAGCGTGCCGGCAGCGTGGCGTCGAGGTCGCCCTGCGAGGTTTCGATCAGGCAGCCGCCGCGTACGATGCGCACATCCTCGACGATGCGCAGGCGGTTCTTGTCGAGCACCTGGTCGAGATGCGGGCGCACCAGCGCGGCGTCGTCGGGATTCAACAGTAGACGCGCCTCGCGGCTGGTTTCCGCCATCTGCTTCAGCGCCATGTTGACCACGTCGAGGATGCGTTCCGGCCGTGCCGCCAACTCGCCCGCCACCACCTGGCGAGCCACGTCGAGCGCCAGTTCCAGCACCATGTCGGCGAGGCGGAAATCGAGATTGTCGAGCGTCGAGGAAAAGCTCTCGGCCAGCTGCTTCATGCGACCGCAGGCCTGTTCCCCTTCCACGCGCCCGGCTGCCAGGCCTTCGGCATACCCTTCGGCGCGCGCGGCCTCGCGCAATGCCGCCAGTTCGGCCTGCGGATCGGCCTCGGCGGGCGCAGCCTGGCCGGCGGACGCAGCCAGTTCCACCACTTCCCATTGTTCGAATGCGGTGGGGGTATTCGGCGTCGTGTCGTCTGTGCTCATGCCGCTTCCTCTTCGGGGAACTGGATCGCGCCTTCAGCCGCCAGCCGCCGCAGACTCGCGCCCGCCTCGTCCTGCGCGGCCTGGATCGTGGTCACCGGCACCGGGCCCAGCGTATCGAGGTCGACGCGCATGCGCTGCGCGGCGGTCGGACTCATCACGGCCGTCAGAGCGTCGAGCACCTGCCCGTCGCTGCCCTTCAAGGCATGCAACAGGGTACGCGCAGCGACGTTGCGCAGGAAAGTCTTGCGGCTGGCCTCGGGCAGCCGTGCCAGATCCTCGAACGCGAGATTGCGCACGCGCAGCCGCGCGGCCAGTTCCGCATCGTTCCGGTCGAGCTGGCTCAAGGCAGCGGCGGCGCTGCCCTCGCTCATCTGCCCCAGCAGGCCGGCCACCGCCGCTTCGCCCTGCGGCGGTGCAGTGGCGTCCAGGCTGGCCAGCCAGTCGTCCAGGTCGCCCAGCATGTCGGCGCTCGGCGTATCGCTGTGCGCCAGGGCCAGCAAGGTGTCCGCGCGCGTCTTGCCGGGCAGCAGTTCGAGCACGGCGGCGGCGACGTCGCGCGGAAGCTGCGCGGCCACCACGGCAATCAGCTGGGGCGCCTGCGCTTCCAGCAGGCCGGCGATTTCCGCTGGCTCGCGCCAGGCCAGCTTCTCCAGCGCCTGCACGCCCGGCGCCCCCAGGCGTTCCAGCATGGCCTGCGCGCGTTCCGGCCGAAATGCCTGTCGCAGCGTCTCGTCGAGAAAACGGCCGGTATCCGCCGCGAATCCGGTCTGTTCGGCGGCCTCGGCGGCGTAATCGCGCAGGATCGCGCGCACGCGCTCGCGCGGCAGCACGTCGAGCTCGCGCATGGCGCTGCCGAGCCGGCTGACCTCGAGCGGGCTCAGGTAGCGGAATACGGCCGCCGTGGCGTCCTCGCCGAGGGCGAGCAGCAGCGCGGCGGATTTTTCGATGCCAGGCTGGCTCACGCGCGCATCCTTATTTGATGCATGCGGCTGCTCACGCGCGCATCCAGAGCTTGATGACATCCGCGGTCACGCGCGGATTGGCCAGCACCTGGCCGCGGGTTGCCTCGAGTTCGGCGTCGAGGTCCACGGCGGGCGGCTCGACGGCCGGCACAGGCCGCGGGCGCCGCCAGACGGCCACCCCGAGGAGTAGAAGCAGCCCGCCCCCGACTGCGGCCAGCATCCAGGGCTGGAAGTCAACGATCCCGGATGTCGTCGGCGGTTGGCTGGCCGGCGGCATGGGCGCAAGCGAACGCGGAGGCTGCGCCTGCGGCTGCGCGACGGCTGCAGCAGGCTGCGCGGCGTGCGTCGCCGGCAGCGCATAGACATTCACCGTGTCGCCGCGCGACGGCACCAATCCCAGTGCCTGGCGGGCCAGCTGACCGGCACGGCCGAGGTCGGCGGCGCTCGCCTCGAATCCCAGGATCACGATGGCATTCACGCGCCGGATGCGGCCTTCCGGCGTATGCGTGGTGCGCACGGTCTTCTCGAGCGGATGCGTCCGGCCACCCACCACGACGTTGCGTACCCGTTCCACTGTCTGTTCGACGTCGCTGTCCTCCAGCGTGGCTGTCACCTGCACGCTCACGCGGTCCTTGCCAAGCCAGGGGGTCAGCACGGCCAGCGCCCGCTGCGCCAGATCCTGCTCCACCGCCCGCTGCCGCGACTGCACCACCTCGGGAACCGTGTCACCCAGCAGCACGCCGCGCGGGTCGAATACCTGCACTTCAGACCGTTTCATGCGCGGCACGCTGGCCGCCACCAGGGTCTGGATCGTCGTCACCTGCTCGGCCGACAGCCGCGCGTTCGGGCGCAGGCGCACCAGCACCGCAGCCGTGGCCGGCGGCGCATCGCGCAGGAAGGGCGAGACCTTGGGCAGGGCAAGATGGACCCGCGCCAGTTCGACCGTTTCCAGCGACTGGATCGAGCGCGCCAGGTCGCTTTCGAGCGCGTGCTGATAGCGCTGCTGCTCTTCCAGCGACGAGGCGCCGAAGCGGGGCGCGCGATCGACCTCGTCCTGCGCGTCGGCGTCGGACCGGGGCAGGCCGCGCGCGGCCAGACGGTAACGCGCCACATGCAGCTGATCGGCAGGCACCTCGATGCTGCCGTCGGCGGCGGACAGGTGATAGGAAATATTGAGCTGGTCGAGCGCGGCGATGACCTCGCCGCCCGCCCGGTCGGACAGCTTCGGGTAGAGCACGCGATAGTCCGCCGGATTGAGCCACACATAGGCCGCGAACAGCGCCGCCAGCGGCAACAGCACCAGCAGGACGAACATGAAGCGGCGCAGCGGGCTCGCTTCCGCGATCAGGTCGCGCAGACTGCTCAGCCAACCCGGCACTGGACGCACCTCGTCTGCGGGGTCGGGTTGGGCTGTCGGGTCTTGATGGGTTGTGTCGTCACGCGGCGATTATAACCAGTCGGGCGTGGCCACAGCGCGCAATACCACCTGCACCTGCCCCGCCCGCTCGCGGCTCTGGAACCACCAGATGCTCCCCTTTTTCACCGACAGGTCGCCCGCCTGCCCGGTGAGCAGGCGCATCGCCACCTGCCCCAGCGTGGGCTGGTGGCCCACGACCAGCACCGGATAGGCCGCATCCGGCCAGCCCGCCGCGGCCAGCACGTCGTCCGCGCTGGCCCCTGGCGCCAGCGCCGGTACCCGCTGGAAGCCGCGTCCCAGCGCCTGCGCGGTCTGCAGAGTGCGGGTGGCAGGGCTGACCAGGATCCGGATGTCCTGCGACAGCCGCGGCGTCAGCCAGTCGGCCATGCGCGACGCCTGCTTGCGGCCCTTGTCGGTGAGTTCACGCTTGAGGTCGGGGACCGCGTCATCGGCCTCGGCATGTCGCCACAAAATGAGTTCCATCGGTTTTCCTCGAAAAAATCCGGCATCCGGTCACAGGCAAGACCGCCACATGGCGCCGGGGTTCGCCACGAATCTACCAGTAAGGCCTCGATTTCAGGAATGCGCGAATCGACCCCACACATTCGCCGTCCGCCACGTCTGCCTGTTTCGCCGCCAGCCAGCCGAGGGCGAAGTCCCCCATCGCGCCCGCCTCCCTCCTCACCGCCGTCAGCAGGCCCGACGCGATGTGCGCGTCGTTGGCCCGCCCCAGGCTGTCCTGGGCCGTGCGCAGCGCCCCCAGATACCCTGCCTGCCGCCTGCCGTCGAACAGCGTCTGGAAAAATTCGGCCGCATACCGCTGGCGCTTGATCGCGATACGCAGGGCATGCCGCCGGGCCGGCGTCAGCGTGGCGAAATCGCGTGCGCCGCGCACGATCGGACGATGCCCCTTCTGCAGCGCCCGGCGCACCCAGGCGTCCAGCGGCGACAACTGGATGAAACGCTGCGCGGCCGGCACCGCCTGGCCCTCAGGGTGCGCATGCCAGCCATGCCGCAGCAGCCAGCGCTGCATCGCCAGCAGCCAGGCGCCGGGATGGGCCTGCGCCAGCGCTTCCCGCATCGCCGTCCGTACCGCGATGCGGCGCGCCTCCAGCGCCGCCATGCCTTGCTGCCAGGCGGCGGCGTCGGGATAGTGCGGCGCGATCGCCGGCAGGGTTTCGCCGCACAGGACGTCCCAGTCACGCGCCGGGCCCAGCGCGGACGCCAGCGCACGCAGTTCGTCCAGCAGCCCGGGCGGCAGCGCGCACGCCGTCCGGAACAGCCGCAGCGCCGCGCGCAGGCGCCGCAGCGCCACCCGCGCCTGGTGCACATATTCGATGTCGTCTGACGCCAATACCCCCGGCAGATTGGCCTGGAACTGCGCCAGACAGGCCTGGACGATCGCGGCAAAGCCCGCTTCCACACCCATGCCGTCGTCCAGCGCGAGCGGCACGGACTTCACCGGCGCCGCCCCGATCCCATGCGCCAGCCGCACGCCGCGCTCGGCCTTGCTGACGTCGAACGGCAGACAGTCGAACGCAGCGGCCCAGTCCAGCGCCAGCGCGAACAGCGCATCCGGCTGGCCGGCCTTCAATTCGAGCTCGATCTCGCAGATCGGCTGGCGGCGTTCGCCTGCAACCACCTCGCCGACATCGAGCGCCACCTCGACCTGCGCGCCGCCCTTGCCGGCAATCAGCCAGGCCGTGCGATGAAAACGCGTCTCGAACACCGGCGCCAACTGCGCGCGCAACGCCTCCGGCACATAGGCCTGCGCCTCCGGCGGGAACCGGCTCCAGTCCGGCACCCCACGGCCCACCGGCATCTCGAATTCGACGCGCCGCGACAGTCCGCCCTGTCGTTCGCCCTCGGTCTTCAGCGTCTGCAGCCAGCGCCGTCCCACCCGCCGTACGCGCAGCGCCACGCCCTGCGCGCTCAAGGCGAAGTCCGGGGTGTCGAAATAACGGGTGACGAGGTCCTGTTGGACCGGCACGCTACGCCGCCGCGCCATGCGTTTCACGAAGGCCGCAGCCTGCTGCGGCGGCAACGCCAGCTTGAGTTCGATTTCCATTGGATGCGGCGTTGTCATATAACTGTCATGTCAGGGTCGAACACGGGCGTTTATCATTGAAGCACACCACGAATAAATTCATCATGAATCTGCCCAGCCCCGATACCCTCATCAACCGAGAGCTCGGCATTCTCGCGTTCCAGCGCCGCGTGCTGGCCCAAGCCGACGACCCTTCCATGCCCCTGCTGGAGCGTCTGCGCTTCCTCTGTATCGTCTCGAGCAACATGGACGAATTCTTCGAGGTGCGCGTGGCCGGCCTCAAGGAACAGATCCGCGCTCACTCGACCCAGCGTTCGCCCGACGGCCTGACGCCGCGCCAGCAGTTCCGGGCAGTCTCGGAAACGGCGCATGCGCTGGTTGCGCGCCAGTACGAACTGTTCAACAAGGCGATCATTCCCGAGCTCGCCGAACACGGCGTCCATTTCATTCGCCGCACGCACTGGAACGAAACCCAGGCGGCCTGGATCCGCGACTACTTCTTCCGCGAACTGATGCCGGTGCTCACGCCGGTGGGACTCGACCCCTCGCATCCCTTCCCGCGCGTGCTCAACAAAAGCCTCAACTTCGCGGTCGAGCTGTCCGGGCGCGACGCCTTCGGCCGCAATTCCGGCGCCGCCGTGGTGCAGGCGCCGCGCTCGCTGCCGCGCGTGATCCGCCTGCCGGAGGAGATCGCCGGCTGCGAATACGGCTTCGTGTTCCTGTCGTCGATCCTGCACGCCCACGTCGGCGAGCTGTTCGCCGGGATGACGGTGCAGGGCTGCTACCAGTTTCGCGTCACCCGCAATTCCGACCTCTTCGTCGACGACGAGGAAACCAAGAACCTGCGCCAGGCGCTGCAGGGCGAACTGCCGCAGAGGCATTTCGGCGCAGCCGTGCGTCTGGAAGTGGCCGACAACTGCTCGGAATCGATGGCCGCCTTCCTGCTGGCGCAGTTCGAGCTCGAAGCCGACGACCTCTACCAGGAACAGGGGCCAGTGAACCTCGTGCGCCTGATGCAGGTGCCCGACTGGGTCGACCGCCCCGACCTCAAATTCGTCCCCTTCATCCCCGCCCTGCCCGCACGGCTGGCCAAGGACGAGGACCTCTTCGCGCAGATCCGCAAGGGCGACATCCTGCTGCACCACCCCTTCGAATCCTTCCAGCCGGTGATCGACTTCATCGAGCAGGCTGCCGCCGACCCCCACGTCGTCGCCATGCGGCAAACGGTGTACCGCACCGGCACCGACTCCAAGCTGATGCAGGCGCTGATCCACGCCGCGCAGTCGGGCAAGGAGGTCACCGTGGTGGTCGAGCTGATGGCGCGCTTCGACGAGGAAGCCAACATCAACTGGGCCGCCAAGCTGGAGGAAGTCGGTGCCCATGTCGTCTACGGCGTCGTCGGCCACAAGACCCACGCCAAGCTGGCGCTGGTCATCCGCCGCGAAGACGGCGAACTGCGCCGCTATGCCCACCTGGGCACCGGCAACTACCATGCCCGCACCGCACGCCTGTATACCGACTTCGGCCTGCTGACCGCCGACGAAACCATCACCGCCGACGTCAGCAGTCTGTTCACCCAGATCACCGGGCTGGGCAAGGCCGGCAAGCTGAAACGCCTGTGGCAGTCGCCGTTCACCCTGCACAGCGAAGTCGTCGCCGCCATCAACCACGAAGCCGAACTGGCGGCCGCCGGCAAGCCCGCCGCCATCATCGCCAAGATGAACGCGCTGCTGGAACCACAGGTCATTGCCGCCCTCTACGCCGCCAGCCAGGCCGGGGTGAAGATCGACCTCATCGTCCGCGGCGTCTGCGCTCTGAGACCCGGCATTCCCGGGCTGTCCGAGCACATCCGGGTGCGCTCGGTGGTCGGCCGCTTCCTCGAGCACACGCGCATCTTCTATTTCAAAAACGGCGGCGACGACAAGGTCTTCCTGTCGTCGGCCGACTGGATGGACCGCAACTTCTTCCGCCGCATCGAGACCGGCTTCCCCATCCTCAATCCCAAGCTGAAGAAGCGCGTGATCGCCGAAGGCCTGAAACCCTATCTGCGCGACAACGTGCAGGCCTGGGACATGCTGCCCGACGGCAGCTACCGCCGCCGGGCCAAGCGCCGCGCAAAGGCCTACAGTGCACAGGTCGAACTGCTGGCACTGCTGACCAAACCAGCCTAGAAGCGCTTTCCCCTACGCCGACGCGGCGTTTCGCACGCGCGTGCGGCGCGCACGATCGCCGGCGTGGATGGGATTTGTCCTACAAAGGGTTCGTATCTCACTGATACGTTGACGTCTCGCCAAGCCCTAAGCTGACACTCAGTCCTCTGAGCCCAAAAAGCAGGCCAGCGCGAACCGTTGAGCCAGCATATGCAGCTTGATGCAAGGTAGTCCACGCCCCTGCCGACGAATACAAGGCTCAGGCGACGCAATTTTTATTGTGTTGCATCGAGACCCAATCGATATCAATTAGACGAAAGGCCAAAAATGCGAACCAACCCCTTGATATTCAATCTCCTGGGCGCTGCCCTTCTTTCCGCAGGCGCTGTCTCGGCCCACGCGGCCGACGGACGTTTCTACGATCCCCGCAACGAAGCCAGCCCCACCGGAAAAACCATCGGCTACGAGCTGTACCGCACGATCGGATGTCCCGGCCGGGGCCTGCTCGATACGCCGTGCCCGGTACCGAAAGATGTCGACAGCGATGGTGACGGCGTCGTCGACAGCAAAGACAAATGCCCCGACACGCCGAAGGGCACCGAGGTCGACGCCAACGGGTGCCCCATCCCCGCCGCCGCGCCCGTTGAACCGGCACCGGCCCCCGTGACGGAGCAGAAACCGGAGGCTGAGCAGCAGGTCGTCGCCCCCGTGCCGGCCCCGGCGCCGCATCGCATGGTGCTCGAAGGCGTGAATTTCAATTTCGACCGCGCCGCGCTGCGTCCGGAAGACCGCGACGTCATCGACAAAGACTTCGCCAAGCTCAAGGAGTGGGGCGACGTCAAGATAGAAGTGGCGGGCCACACCGACAGCATCGGCAGCGACCGCTACAACATGGGCTTGTCGCTGCGCCGCGCCAATACCGTTCGCAACTATCTGATCAGTAAAGGCATCCGCGCCGACCGTCTGGTGGCCAAGGGCTACGGCGAATCGCAGCCGATCGCCAGCAACGACACCGACGAAGGCAGGGCCCAGAACCGCCGCGTCGAACTGAACCAGATCAAGGAATAAACGCGTTCTCCACCGCTCTCCCTGAGTGGACCTACGGGAACCCAGGTTCCCGTTTTTTTTTTTGCCGGCATGGGCGGCGCCCCCCAAAACACCAAGCATGTGCTGCGATTGACGGCGTCGCAGCCGGTGCCGATCTTCCGGACTTGAAAACCCCGGCACCGCCCCCATTTCCCGTTGCGTTGTGTTTGTTTTACGGGAGATCAAGGCATGTCCGCCACCACCAAAGAAACCCTGGGCTTCCAGGCCGAAGTCAAACAGCTGCTGCAGCTGATGATCCATTCCTTGTATTCCAACAAGGACATTTTCCTGCGCGAACTCATTTCCAACGCTTCCGACGCCGCCGACAAGCTGCGCTTCGAGGGCCTGTCGGATGCCGCGCTGTATGAAAACGACCCCGACCTCAAGATCCGCGTCGCCTTCGACCGCGAGGCGCGCACGCTGACGATTTCCGACAACGGCATCGGCATGAGCCGGCAGGAAGTCATCGACCACATCGGCACCATCGCCAAGTCCGGCACCCGTGAATTCTTCAGCCAGCTCTCCGGCGACCAGAAGAAGGACGCCGCGCTGATCGGCCAGTTCGGCGTCGGCTTCTATTCCGCCTTCATCGTCGCCGACCGCGTCACGCTGACCACCCGCCGCGCCGGCCTCACGTCCGAGCACGGCGTGCGCTGGGAATCCGAAGGCGCCGGCGACTACACGCTGGAGACCGTCGACAAGCCCGCGCGCGGCACCGAGATCGTGCTGCATCTGCGCGAAGGCGAGGACGAATTCCTCTCCGACTGGAAGATCAAGTCGGTCATCCGCACCTATTCCGACCACATCACCCTGCCCATCGTGATGAAGAAGACGGAATGGAAGGACGGCGTGGAAACCCCCACCGACGAGGACGAGACCGTCAACAAGGCCTCGGCGCTGTGGGCCCGCGCCAAGAAGGACGTCACCGACGACGAGTACACCGAGTTCTACAAGCACGTCGCCCACGACTTCGAACCGCCGCTCGCCTGGTCGCACAACCGCGTCGAGGGCAAGCAGGAATATATCTCGCTGCTCTACGTGCCCTCGCACGCGCCGTTCGACCTGTGGGACCGCGAGAAGCGTCACGGCATCAAACTCTATGTGCGCCGCGTCTTCATCATGGACGACGCCGAGCAGCTGATGCCGCAATACCTGCGCTTCGTCCGCGGCGTGATCGACTCGGCCGATCTGCCCTTGAACGTCTCGCGCGAGATCCTGCAGTCGAGCCGCGACATCGATGCCATCAAGAACGGCTCGGTGAAGAAGGTGCTGGGCCTGCTCGAAGACATGGCCGAAAACCAGCCCGAGCAGTACGCCACGTTCTGGAAAGCCTTCGGCAAGGTCTTGAAGGAAGGCCCGGGCGAGGACCATGCGAACCGGGAGAAGATCGCCGCGCTACTCAGATTTGCCTCCACCCACACCGACACCGATGCGCAGGTCGTCTCGCTCAAGGACTACGTCGGCCGCATGAAGGAAGGTCAGACCGCGATCTACTACATCACCGCCGACAGCTTCGCCGCCGCCCAGCACAGCCCGCACCTCGAGATCTTCCGCAAGAAAGGCATCGAAGTCCTGCTGCTGTCAGACCGCGTCGACGAATGGCTGACCGGCAACCTGCACGAGTTCGACGGCAAGCCGCTCAAGTCCGTCGCCAAGGGCGGCCTCGATCTCGGTGAACTCGAAAACGAAGCCGAGAAGACCGCACAGAAGGAAGCCGAAGATGCGATGAAGCCGCTGGTCGAGCGCATCAAGACCACGCTCGGCGAGCGCGTCAAGGACGTCCGCGTCACCCACCGCCTCACCGACTCGCCGGCTTGTCTCGTCACCGGCGAAGGCGACATGAGCGCCAACCTCGAGCGCCTGTTGAAGGCCGCCGGCCAGGCCGCGCCCACGGTGAAGCCCACGCTGGAGATCAACCCGACCCACGCGCTGGTCACGCGCCTGAACGCCGAGTCCGACGAAGCCCGCTTCGCCGACTGGGCCAACCTGCTGTTCGAGCAGGCGCTTCTGGCCGAAGGCGGCCAGCTCGACGATCCGGCGAGCTTCGTGCGGCGGTTGAATGGGTTGCTGGCGATGTTGCCGGGTTGATGAAGGCAAAAGGCCGTTCGTGTTGAGCCAGTAGAAACACGGATGGACTTAAATCTATAGCTAAGCGCGACCGAGCAATCAGTCGCGCTTTTTTTCGGCTTGAGGTTGCAACGCCATCTGAATGCTGCAATCCTAGGCACTGATCCAAGCACGCATAAGTAAAGGTGGGCTTGGAAAAGAGGGAGGGAGTTTTGCCATCAGGCAAATACACCCATTAAGTACAAGATCCAATTAGAAGAATGTCTTGCCTGAGGGAGAGTCATGAAACTTTTCGCTTGCTTAGCTGCAGCCGGCCTCGCCGTCTGTTCCCTGAATGCGGCCGCAGACCTGCTCGTCCACTATGACAATCCCGTCAAGGACGGAAGCAGCATGGGCTTAGACAGCGGCGTCCCGTTATCGCCCGTTTATGCAGCGTCATTGACTGTAGCGTCATCGCTCACGAACACCGGCATTCAAGGCGTCAATCACATCGAGGCATACCAGACCAATGGTTAGCCCAGAAGAAATTCCAAAGCCTTTTAATTCTGGGTCCGATGGGACTCAAATAGAGAGTACACATTCGATTGATCTAGTTGAGGCGAACCAACTTAATGAACTACCTCTAGCTCGTACTATTAGGGGAATCGCAGCATCCAATACTCGAGCGTTTGGAAGCGAAGTTGCCTCTGCCCTGATTGCAGGTGCGACATCTCAACTCGCTTCAGAGCTTCAATATTCAAAAAACGAATTAGTTCAGCTACGCAAACAGTTGGATCAACTGAACGAAGGTTTTACTCAGTCAAAAATTCAAAATGCAGTCCTAAGCGAGCGCATTACATCAAACCAGCAATCACGCCATTTACGTAATCTTGGGATTGCTATTGGAACTACTCTTTTGACAGCGTCCATCTCTTTGTTTGATAGCGAAAAATATCAATATTACGGATTCTTTTCATTAATTGTTGGTGCCCTTCTAGTCATCTTTGGATGGTATTCACCCATGCGCGGAGGTGACAAATGATTGTCGCCAATCTAACTGAATTGGAGCTCTATCCGGTAATGGAGCGAGGCGCACCTAATCGAGAAAGAATAGTCATCTTTGTTAAAGAGACAACTAACATGGGCCAATTTGGAATCATGATTGGGCATGCTAGTGGGGGAAATTTGGCGATTCCTTATCAAGATAATTTATTTTGGTTTGGAGATGGTGTCGTAAATAAGGGAGATTGGATATTTTTGTACACAGGCAAAGGAACACCGAGAATTGATAAATGGGAGGCAACTAGTGGAAACATATACTCCATACACTGGGGAAGGAATGCTACGGTGTTTGCGAATTCAAATATTGTTCCGATACTCTTCCGAGTTGATGCCGTGAATGTGGGTTCTCCGCCCGGTAATCTGCCCCAGTTGAATGCTATTAATCCTTAGGTATCTAAGAAAGCAGTTAAAGGGGCCAGGCTCTAATATCTGACGAACCTCACCCTTCCTAACCCATCCTGAACATGAACGATCAAATCAAGCATTACTCCGACAAACTGGCCTATGAGATCGACTAATAAATGGGGTCAGACCCCATTTATTACATCTAGACTTCCATGAATATCGCCCGAAACAACTTACTCCGCATTGCGTTCGACGCGTATCTGTTGCAACTCGACGAAGGTGAACTGGAACCCGCAGAGAACTATCTTCCCTATGATTTTGATGGCATTGATTCCTGTCAGTGGCAGGCATTAGGTGATCAGATGGTTAAGGACGAGCTGCGAGAGATAACTAACAACCTGAATCATTGGCATGGGTCATTACGGCGATGGCAAGCATGGAACACTATCATCCAAGCATACGGCACTGACGACGCATGGGAACTGCGTCGGGAATTCCTTGAAGCACGTGCACACCACTGTCTGCTTGCGCCAAGTTCAATTCGCGACACACTTACCTTCGTTGCGACCAACTCAATGCATCAAGTGCGCTTGATGGCTAGCAAGGGGTACCGAGACCACCTCGAAGGCGACCCCGAAAATCCAAGCGAAAAGCCAAAACATCTGACACGCCGGCAGAAAGAGAAGCGCCTAGCCAATCTAATCTCGATCTGGCCAGATGCGCCAGAGTTCATGGCATCGCTTCGAAAGATAGATGACGAAGCCTATCGGAATGTCACTTCAGACTACCGCAATCAGAATACTCATTCCATTGGACCAAGGCTAGGCATCGGCATAACCCGTACGGTCGTTCGCTCTGTGAAGCAAGCTACGATGATGTCAAAGCAACCCGATGGCAAATATATGCTTACCCCGGTACTTGGCAAGATGTCGGTGAGCTACGGATTGGGTGGAACTGAACCTCTCGATATGGAGAAGGCGCATGCTGCAAACCTTGACCAGTATCGACGTGCGAGGAAGTGCTTCAATAAATATTGTGGCCTTTTGGCTGTCGGGCTAGCATCCATGCCACTGAGACAGTCTGCTAAATGAAGCAGGAAAAGAACGCGCGCAACGGGGTCAGGTCTTGCAATGCGTCATTGCAAGACCTGACCCCAAGTTTTCTTTTTTAGTTTCCGGCTTCGCCGTGAATCCCAATATCTTGGATACACTCGAAAACCTATCCGTCACCAAAGCGATGGCTTCGATCCAAAAAGACTTGGACGAAATCCAGCGCCTCTCCATCGCGAATCTCCCGCAGATCGATATGGGCGCGACAGCCCATCTGACGAAGGCCCTCGAAGAGCATCAGCGGCAATGGCGCGAGATCGTGCAACCCTTGGAGAAGATCAGCGCCGGCCTGCGCATCGAAAATGATTTCGCTCGGATCATCGGATCCCAGATGGCGAAATTCACCGATATCAAGCTGCCGTTCGAGAGCCTCTCGGAATCCCTGCGCCAGTCTATGGACAGTATTCAGTCCAGCCTCTCAGGCGCCGCAGCCGCCAGCAAGATCCTGCTCCAGAGTTTCGATGAGGAGCAGCGGCTCCGTCTTGAGGAATTGGCGAAGCCCTTTCAGATTTCCAAGGCTTTCACGGAATCAGCGTTCTCCGAAACCCTGAAACTCTCCCTGGGCCAGCTGGAGATTGCCGAGCGGTTTCGCCTTCCGGCCCTGGATCCGATCGCAACATCCGCGATCGCCAAACTGTGGCAAGCGGGTGATCTCCACGAGCGGATCCGATTCATCAGCAAAGATCTGGAGAAGGTTCTCCAAGAGGCTGCGGAGCAGGCCGAGACACCAGTTGACGGGAAGCCCTCCGCGGCAAGGAAACAGCCGCTTATTCAGCTGGACTTCTGGACGATTTTCAATCTTCTGCTGACCTTGGTGATTGTCGCTTATCAGGAGATCGGATCTGCCAGAATGGAGGCTCGGCTCTCCCATAAGATCGACAACGGGAACGCGGCCACCCAAAAGCAAATCACCGATCTTCAAGCGCTACTTATCCAGGCCCTGTCCGCAAGGCAGCCGTGGGAGATGGGCCAAACCCAGTTCGTGGCCCGCGCGCGCATCGCCCGAATCCGGAAAAGCCCGACGGTTGGATCGCCCATCGTGGCCGAGGTGTTCCCCAATCAGGTTGTCGCCTTGCTCGGCGAGCGCGGCAAATGGATTCATGTCGAATACTTCGACTGGATCGCAGGGGAAAAGCGCGACGGATGGGCGCTGAAAAAATACTTCGTCCGCGTGCGGCCCGTCGAATCGACAACAGCGAACAAAGAAGACTAAGCCAAGTGGACGCGCTAAAGGGGTCAGCTTCGGATATTAGAACCCGACAGTGACGGTAGGTCTCACAATGCAACAGCAACGCGGCCGGGTGAACCATCACGCCAAGGAGACTATCCGTAGTGGACATCCCACGAATCTTCAACATCACCGAAAGCGCTCACCGCATCCACAACCCGTTTACCCCCGAAAAGCTCGCCACGCTCGGCGCGGCGCTGCGTCTGGAAGCGGGGACCCGGGTGCTCGACCTCGGCAGCGGTTCGGGGGAGATGCTGTGCACCTGGGCACGCGATCACGGGATCGTCGGCACCGGCATCGACCTGAGCCAGCTGTTCACCGAGCAGGCAAAACGCCGGGCTGAAGAACTCGATGTCACCGACCGGGTCGAGTTCATCCACGGCGATGCGACGGGCTACGTTTCTGACCAGAAGGCCGGGGTAGCCGCCTGTGTCGGCGCCTCGTGGATCGGTGGCGGTGTCGCGGGCACGATCGCGCTTCTGGCGCAGAGCCTCAGCCCGGGGGGGGTCATCCTCATCGGCGAGCCCTTCTGGCGGCAGATGCCGCCGACAGAAGACGTTGCCAGGGGGTGTCTTGCCGGCTCGATCGCCGATTTTCTCGGGCTTCCGGAACGGCTGGCGTCTTTCGGCCGCCTCGGCTACGACGTGGTGGAAATGGTTCTGGCAGACCAGGACAGCTGGGACCGATACGAGGCGGCCAAGTGGCTGACCATGCGCCGATGGCTCGAAGCCAATCCCGAGGACGAGCTCGCCGAAGAGGTTCGAGCGAAACTGAGCTCGGAGCCCGAACGCTACGCGACTTACACCCGCGAATACCTGGGCTGGGGCGTGTTCGCGCTGATGGCGCGGTGATGCGGGACGACTCGGTAGAAAACCAAAGGGGCCAGGCTGACCTGACCCGGGTTGGCGCTGCCCGCAAATCTTCTGCACAATGCCGCCTTTGCATGACAGGACTTCCGCATGGCTTCGGGACAAATCCACATCGCCATCTTGAACCCCGGCGTCGAAATCACGCCGCTGCGGCTGCGTGGCTGGCTGCAGAAAGAAGCGGCAGTGATCAACAACCGCGCGAAGCCGGGCGACGGGGCAATCCTGCGGCTGTTTCTCACCAAGAAGCTGCGTTACGGTCTGCCCGGTGAGAAGCTCGACGCGATCCTGCAGGCGCTGACCGAAAAATATCCTGCCGTTCTGCGTATCGAGGTGCAATTGATCGAAGTGCCTCTGACCGCCGACGAGATGGCGGAACAGACCCGCATCGCCAACGCCGATCTTCAGAAATTCACGCAGCGTGCGGAGGAATACGCCAAACGCAAGCAGGCCGAGGCGTTGGAGAACACGCGGCCCGCGCCGATCCAGTGGCATTCGTTAAAAAGCGCGCTGGATTGAGCGAATGAAAGCGCGACGGCAACCCGACTGAAGGTGGCATGCAAACCCTTTTCTCCCTGATCGAGTCCCCCTTCCACCCCGATTTCAGCGCCCTGTACCGGAAGCTTGGCATCGAGGCGCAGCGCTTCGACTCGGCCCGCAATCTCCACCGGGCGATGCAGAAAGCGCCGCCGGATTTCTTCGTGGGGGAATTCATTTACGGCTGGGGCAACAATTACGCCGGCGCCAACGTCTCCAACCTGGACGTCACGATCCGCACGCTGCAGCGCTTTGCGCCGCAGGCAAAGGTGATCGTGTTCATGCATCCGCGCGAAGAGGACCACATCGGCAAGCTGCTGGACCTGTTTCCCATCCATGCGGTGCTGGCCTACCCGGTGAGCGAGCAGGCGATGCAGGCGGCCTTGCAACCCGCGGCTTGAATCCGCCAGGAAAACAGGGGCCGTTCAGCCCCGTTACGGCGCCACCACGCGCCGCGCATGACGCACCAGCAGCGGAAGCGCCATGCGGTTGACCAGGCCCGGCAGGTGCAGCGGCTTGAGCAGCATTTTCACCGTCATCTCGTAAGGATAGTGCGCGCGCGCCCAGTGCCCGGCCGTGTGTTGAAAGCGCAGGAAGTCCCGGGGGCTGAAGGTCTGTCCGGGATGACGCACCGCATGGGCGTTTTTCAACGCCAGGTAGGCGTCCTCCTGACCGATTTCTCCGAGTCGCTGCCGAATGACGCGGGCCACTTGCCAGCGCGAAGGGCGTTCCCGTTCGCGATACCGCAGGAAGGCATGATAGAAATACTTGTAGTGCCCCACTTCGTCGTCGCGGATATGGCCCACCAGCGTGGCCAGCACGGGCTCCGGACTGATTTGCTGCAACAAGCCATACAGGCCCGCGGTGCCGGTTTCCACGACGCACCGCGCAACCATTTCCAGCGCGCGCGTGGGCTCCAGCAGTTCCGCCTTGCAATACGGACGATAGTCCGTGCAGAACCCGTCAAACGCCGTCTGCCAGTCAAATGCGGGCCACACCGTCTCCACGTAGCGTCGCAGCGCGCGTCCGTGCTGCAGCTCCTCTGGTTCCCATCGCTCACGCAGCCACTGGCTGGCTTCGGCATCGCCCGCCATGTGGTCCAGCAGATTGTGGGTGTACAAATCCGCCAGGCTCTCCACAAATGACGCCGCTGCGAGCACATGGAACCACGTCTCTTCGCGGGCGATGCGTTCATGCGCGATGCGGTCGAACGCAATCTGCTCGATCGACCAGGGATGCGGCGCGACGAAGGCGGCGTGGGAATCCGGCATATCAGTTCATCTGCGTGGGCTCCCTGGTCAGACCCGTCAGGGCGACTGCGGTTCATTTGCACGAATTCAAAGACGCGAGACCGGACTTAATCCAACCGCGACATAGGGTATAAAGTGGGTTTGCGCGATTCGTTTCAGACCGTAAGTGGAGGCAGTCATGCAATCAAATAGACATGCCGCGGCGGCGTCTTGGCCGATGTATGGCTCTGCCACGACCACGCTCAAAACCCCGGCTGCTACCCCGCAGGGCACCGATCGACCGATGCACCGCATGACGTTCAGGATGCTGTTCATGGGGTCGGTTTTCGCTTGTGCGCTCGCGAGCCCGGGCCCGGCTCCTGCCGCGGAAGCCGAGGCGGACACCCCTGAACGCGTGCTCGTGCCGTTTAATCCTGGCTGGCAACTCACGCCCGATCGTTTCGACCCATACCTCCTCGCGCAAGATATTGCCAGCGCGACGGATGTCACGTCTCCAGCCGTGTCCACACCTACCGATACCCCTGTCGCGCAGCTCGAAGGCTCCGTAAAAAGGGAGGCCCGCCCCAACTATGCCCTTCCGGCCGTGGAGATTATCGGATTCAATTTCCTGCTCAACCGGTTCAACTACCACTTCATCGACAAACCGGTCTACGACACCAGCCTGCAAACGATCCGGGACAATTTGAGCGCCAAATGGGTGGTCGACACTGATCCGTTCGCGGTGAACCAGTTCATGCATCCGTATCAGGGCTCCGTTTATTTCGGGCTCGCACGCTCGTCTGGCCTCGACTACTGGAAGTCGCTTGGCTATACCTTCGGCGGCAGCCTGATCTGGGAGATTGCCGGCGAGACGGGGCCGCCTTCCATCAACGACTTCGTCACCACCGGCCTCGGCGGGACGTTTCTCGGCGAACCGCTGTTCCGCATGGCGAACCTGCTGCTGGAGCACGGCGGCGACACGCCTGGATTCTGGCGTGAAACGGGGGCTGCGGCGATCTCCCCGCCGCTGGGCTTCAACCGGCTCGCCTTCGGCGACCGCTTCCGCGCGGTGTTTCAGAGCCACAATCCAGCCACCTACAGCTATGTCCGTTTCGGCTGGAACAAGATCGATGACGCACTCGATGGCATCGTGGGACAGACGGTGAAACGCGATACGGCCACCGTGGACTTTCACATGTCCTATGGGCTGCCCGGGAAGAACGGCTATCGCTATACACGTCCGTTCGACTACTTCGATTTCGATTTCACCGCGACGACCGCCAATGTGTTCGAGAACATCATGAGCCGCGGCCTCCTGATCGGAAAGGAATACGCGGCGGGCGACAACTACCGCGGCATCTGGGGCCTCTATGGCAGCTACGACTACATCTCGCCGCAGACGTTTCGCGTCTCGAGCACCGCGGTGTCGTTCGGCACGACCGCGCAATGGTGGATTACGGACAACGTGGCACTACTGGGCACCGCCCTTGCGGGTGTGGGCTACGGAGCCGCCGGGACCATACACGGTCAGGGTGAACGCAATTACCATTACGGCGCCACGCCGCAGGCGCTCCTGTCGCTGCGCCTGCTATTGGGTGAGCGCGTCAACGTCGACTTGACGGCACGCTCCTACTACGTCAGCGATGTGGCTTCGACCGAGGACCGGGGCACAGAGCGCATCTTCCGGGGAGATGCGGCGTTTACCATGCGCATCCACGGCCCCCATGCCCTCACGCTCAAGTACAACGCCTCGCGACGGGATGCGCGATACCCCGATATTCCCAACACCCTGCAGACCGTGAGAACCGTGAGCCTGCTCTACACCTACTATTTCGGCGATGCCAGGTTCGGCGCAGTCGAGTGGCGGGAGGCGGGCGAACGCTGAAAGGGATATCGACGACGCGCGGCTCGCAGACACCACCCATTGGCCCCGCCAACTGAAGCGCGCGACGAGGCTCGCGGATTAAAGGCGGATAAACGGGCCAGGGTCGAAATACCTCGCAACCCTGACGGGTTTCGAGTCCGGCCGGGGATGTCCCAATTCCATTGCGCTGGCCTCGGCGATCAGCGCCGATTGATACTGATCCGCCCGGGCCCCATGAGTAGCAGCGCAATCGCAGTGAACAAGAACATGCCCTGCAGTTCCAGCGCCCAGCCACCCTGCTCGTTGAGGCTCGTGAGTTGCGCGAGGTGGGCAAGCGCGAAGGCAAAGAACATGTTGGCGGCGACCAGCGCGGCGCCGATGCGCGCGTAGAAGCCGGCGATGAGCAGGAGTGGGCCGAGCACTTCGCCGGCATACACGCCGTAGGCGAAGAAGGCGGGCATGCCCATGCCGGTCACCATGCCCTCGATCGGGGCGATGCCGTGCCGGAGCTTGGCGATGCCGTGCAGCAGAATCAGGATGCCGAGGGTAAGACGCAAGACCAGCTTGCCGACATCGTCCAGATTGTTTTTCATCGCCATGCTCCCGGTTGAGGATACGTTGTGAGAACTATCGTGTCTTTGGAGTTTCTTCACCTTAAGATATTGGCTTCAAGGTGCAAGGCCGGATCTCCCGCCCCCATAGCCTGTTCCCCCTTGCCTACCGGCTGGCCTGCGTCCGCTTCCACGCGGCGGGCGGCAGGCCGACCATACGCTTGAATGCGCGCGAGAACGCGGCTTCGGATTCGTAGCCCACTTCCAGGGCAATGGTCGCCACGGTGCGATTCGATTCCCGCAGCAGCCGGCTGCCGAGCTGGATGCGCCAGCTGGCGAGGTAGTGCATCGGCGGATCACCGAGGGTTTGCATGAAGCGTTCGTGCAGCGCGGAACGCGACAGGCCGACTTCGCGGGCGAGGTCGTCGACTGTCCAGGCCTGGTCCGGGCGTTGGTGCATGCGTTCGAGCGCCTTGCCGACGTAGCGGTCGCGCAGTCCGGCGAGCCAGCCGGTCGCGTTCTCGGGCAGGGTGTCGAGATAGCGGCGCGCGGCGTCGACGAACATCATCTCGGCGAGCCGTTCGAGCACGGCGTCGCCGCCGGGCCGCGGACTGCTGGATTCGACGACCGCCTGCTCGATCACGCGGGCGGCCCAGCCGCTGGCGCGTTCGGCCGGCAGATGCAGGATGGGCGGCAGCGCCGCAATCAGGGGATTGAACGGCCGCAGGTCGCAGCCGAGGAAGCCGCACACGGCGATCATGTCCGCCGCCTCGACGGGCAGCGGCGACCCCGGCTCGACCACGCCATGATGAAAGGCGATCGGCATGGGCTTGGGAACGTTGCGGGTGGAGAACACCCACTCGGCGGTCCGGCGCAGCGGCTCGATGCCCGGTGCGCTCGACAGGACGTGGCGATCGCCCTGCGGAAACATGACGATGTCGCCGGTGGCCAGTTTCACCGGCGGCTGGCCGGCGACCGCGGCCCAGCCGTTGCCCTTGGCGATCATGTGGTACTCGATGACATGCTCGCAGCCGGGCATCACCGCTTCGGCGATCTCGCCGGCCGGCGGCGCCTCGGTGGACCAGGGATCGCTGCAGCTCACGTAATAGAACACGGCGCCGCGCACGCGCACGGTGCGCAGCAGATCGGAAAGTGTGTCTCGGCTCATGGGTATGGACCTTTCGACGGGCGATCGATCGGGAAGCGCAAACCTGCAATCGGGGGGCAACGAATCCCGGACGCTTGAGCATATTTGCGCGACGCAGAGTGAAGTGTCAATCAGGCGGCTTCGTGACAATGGGGGCGCTGACTGACCGGCTGCGATGCGGAGACGACGCATCGCTTTGAAAGCCGGGCAACCAGGCAGCGGACGACCGGCCCCGCCGGTCCCCTTCCATCCGAATGAGGAGAGGAGCATCCCCATGACTACCGAACTGAATGTTTGTACCCCGGCCGCACCGCCCGTGGCGCCTGCCCCCGGCCCGGGCCAGGTCGATTTCGGCGCGATCAAGCAGCGCCAGCACGCCACCTGGGCGAGCGGCAACTATGCCATCGTCGGCACCACGCTGCAGATCGTCGGCGAACACCTGGCGGAAGCGGTGGACCTGCGTGCCGGCGAAGAGGTGCTGGACGTGGCCGCCGGCAACGGCAACGCCACGCTGGCGGCGGCGCGCCGCTTTGCCCGCGTGACCTCGACCGACTATGTGCCGGAGCTGCTCGAGAAAGGCGCCGAGCGCGCCCGCGCCAATGGGCTGGAAGTCCACTTCCAGGCGGCCGATGCGGAAGATCTGCCGTTTGCTGACCATGCCTTCGATGTCGCGCTGTCCACGTTCGGCGTGATGTTCGCGCCCGACCAGGCCCGCGCGGCGCGGGAGCTGACGCGCGTGGTACGCAGCGGCGGCCGCATCGGCCTGGCGAACTGGACGCCCGAAGGCTTCATCGGCGACCTGTTTCGCCTGATCGCTTCCTATGTGCCGCCGCCGGCCGGCGTGCAATCGCCGATGCGGTGGGGAACCGAGCCGCGCATCGTCGAGCTGTTCGGCCCGGATGCCACCGACATCCGCTGCGAGCGACGCCGCTTCAACTTTCGCTATCAATCCGCCGCGCACTGGATCGAGGTGTTCCGCAACTTCTACGGCCCCACCTACAAGGTGTACGCCGCGCTCGATCCCGATCGGCAGGCGAGCCTGACCCGGGACATCGGCGCGCTGCTCGAACGCCAGAACGTCGGCGGCGCGCATTCGCTGGTCGTCCCCAGCGAGTATCTGGAGGTCGTAATCATCCGGAAGTAGTCCGCCACGACCGAGCCGTGACCGGGAAAGAGCCCGACGCCTTTGATCGCGGCTCCCTTGATGGGTACCCTGTCGCGATGGATTCCCTGATCGCCGCTGCCGCGCGCGCGCTCGCAGCCGGCGACGCGCTCGGTGCCCTCAAGCGTGTCGCCCTGCGCGACGACCCGCCAGCGCTCGCCCTGCGCGGCACCGCCCTGGCCCAGCTCGGCGACTACCCGCGCGCGCGCGAGCTGCTGCGGCGCGCCGCCCGCGGCTTTGGCGCACGCGAGCACGTGGCGCACGCCCGCTGCGTGGTCGCGGAGGCGGAGGTGGCGCTGGCGATGCGCGACCTCCTCGGCTCGCCGCGCACGCTGGCGGCCGCGACGGCCACGCTCGAGGCACGCGCCGATCGTGCCAATGCGCTGCACGCGCGTCTGATCCTGGTGCGCCGACTGCTGCTGCTCGGCCGCCTCGACGAGGCCGCATCCGCCCTGTCCACGCTCGATACGCAGGGCCTGCCGCCATCGCTGCGGGCGATCGCGGAACTGGCCACGGCCGAGGTGGCGCTGCGCTCGTTGCGGACGGCAGCTGCGCAGGCTGCGCTCACGCACGCCCTGGATGCAGCCGGACGCGCAGGCGTGCCCGCCCTCCTCGCCGAGGTAGGCGAGGCGCGCGCTGCGCTCGATCGTCCCGCCGCCCGCCGCGTCCACGCGGACCGCGAACAACCGCTGCGCCTCGACGAGGTGGAAGCCCTGTTCGCCTCGGGAGCACTGGTGGTCGACGCCTGCCGCCGCGGCCTGCGCACCGGCACGATCTGGCGGCCGCTGGCGCGTCGGCCGGTGCTGTTCGCGCTGGCGCGCGCGCTCGCCGAGGCGTGGCCGGGCGATGTGAGCCGAGACGTCTTGATCGCGCGCGCGTTCCACACTCGCCGTCCTGACGAGACGCACCGTGCGCGCCTGCGCGTGGAGATCGGCCGTCTGCGCGCACTGGCTGCGCCGCTCGCGCATATCGAGGCCACCGCGCGCGGCTTTGCGCTCACGCCGCGCGACGCGGACGCCGTGGTCGTGGTGGTGCCTCCCATCGACGGCGACCAGGCGTCGCTGCTGGCGCTGCTTGCCGACGGTACGGCCTGGTCGACCTCGGCCCTCGCGCTGGCGCTCGGGGCCAGCCAGCGTACGGTGCAGCGCGCGCTCGTCGAACTGGAGGCAGAGGAAAAGGTGCGCTCGATCGGGCGCGCCCGCACGCAGCGCTGGATGGCGCCGCCGCTGGCCGGATTCACGACGATCTTGTTACTCCCCACTGCGCTGCCGCTCGGCTAAATTGAGTCTCACGGCGCCATTCCGGCGCGCCCAAAGGAGTCAATTTGATGACCGCACCCCAAGCCAAGACAGTCGAATCCCCCTCCCAGACACCGGCACGCGCCGCCGAGATCGTGCGTGAATACGGCCCCTTCGCTGGCGCCGATCACGTCCACGGCGTCTCCCACGACGGCCACCGCGTCTGGGTCGCCACCGGATCCAGGCTGGTCGCCTTCGATCCCGAAAGCGGCCAGCTCGCGCATACGCTCGATCGCGCCGGCGACGCCGGCACCGCCTTCGACGGCACGCACCTTTACCAAATCGCCGACGCGCGCATCGACAAGATCGATCCCGTCACCGGCGAGGTCGTGGCGTCGATTCCGGCACCCGGGCACGGCAGCGACTCCGGGCTCGCCTGGGCCGAAGGCAGCCTGTGGGTGGGACAGTATCGCGACCGCAAGATCCACCAGATCGATCCCGCCACCGGCGACATCCTGCGCACCATCGAATCCAACCGCTTCGTCACCGGCGTGACCTGGGTCGACGGCGAGTTGTGGCACGGCACCTGGGAAGACGACGGCAGCGAACTCCGCCGCATCGACCCGGAGAGCGGCGCCGTGCTCGAACGGCTCGAGATGCCATCCGGCGTCGGCGTCAGCGGGTTGGAGTCCGACGGCGCAAACCTGTTTTATTGCGGCGGCGGGCCGAGCGGAAAGGTCCGTGCCGTGCGGCGTCCGAAACAAGGCAGATCATGAGCAAGGAGACAGACATGGATACGATGGCCAAACACACGATCGGAACACGTGAAGCCTGGCTCGCAGCAAGGCTCGAGTTGCTCGAGGACGAGAAAGAACTGACGCGGCGCAGCGACGAGATGGCACGGCGGCGGCAGGCGCTGCCGTGGGTTCGCGTCGACAAGGACTATCGCTTCGACACCGACGAGGGGAATGCCTCGCTGGCCGACCTCTTCCGCGGGAATTCGCAGCTTCTCGTCTACCATTTCATGTTCGGCCCCGACTACAAGGCAGGCTGTCCGACGTGCTCGTCGATTGCGGACGGCTTTGATGGCTTCGCCGTTCACCTGGCCAACCACGACGTCACTTTGGCGGCGGTGTCGCGGGCACCGCTCGCCAAACTCCAGGCGTACAAGCAGCGGATGGGCTGGACCTTTCCCTGGGCCTCATCGCTCGACGGCGACTTCAACTTCGACTTCGACGCCTCGTACTCCGAGGCGCAGCAGCGCGAGACGGGCATCGAATACAACTATCGGCGCGAGCCGCCGATGGCGCCGATTCCCTTCACGATGGGCAAGGAAGCCGGCGACCAATCTCCGCCCGTCCAGAATGCCATCATGACCGGAACCGATGTCTCGACCTACCTGCGCGAGCGCCCCGGCATGAGCGCATTCGCGCTCGAGGACGGCGTCGTCTACCACACCTACTCCACCTATGCGCGCGGGCTGGACGGCCTCTGGGGCATGTATCAGTGGCTCGACCGCGCACCCAGGGGACGCAACGAAACGGGCATGTGGTGGCGCCGTCACGACGAGTACGGCAAGCGCTGAGGACAGGCCATGCTTTCCGCGCGGGCGTCCCAGCACGTCTTTCTTGGCGTATCGGCGCTACGCTTCGCGGCAAGCGCGGCAGCGACGATCGTCTGGAGTACGGCCATGTCGGGAATGGGCGCAATGTCGATGCCAAGCGGCTTCATTGCGATTGCCGCCTGTCCATGGCAGCCTACGTACCGGGCGTCCATTCGATCAGCCAGGTCATCAAGTACTCATCTCACCCACACTAGCCGATGCACGCCCAAGGTTTCCCGCCCATCGCCGACGCGCACGCGCGAATCCTGGTCCTCGGCAGCCTGCCCGGGCAGGTGTCGCTCCAGCGGCAGCAGTACTACGCGCAGCCGCAGAATGCGTTCTGGAAAATCATGGGACGTCTCTTCGGGGCAGGACCGGGACTGCCCTACGCGAACCGCGTGCACGGCCTGATCGGGAACGGGATCGCGCTGTGGGATGTCTGCGCCGCGGCGCAACGACCGGGCAGCCTCGATTCCGCGATCGTTCATTCGAGCGTGGTGCCGAATGATCTCGCCGCGTTCCTGGCAAGCCATCCGGACGTCGGACTCGTCTGCTTCAACGGCAGCAAGGCGGCCGAGCTCTACCGCAGGCTCGTGCTGCCCGGCCTGCCCGAGACACTCCACGCCATCCGATACGCAACGCTGCCCTCGACCAGCCCGGCCCATGCGGCCATGCCGTTCGAAGAAAAACTGACGCGCTGGGCGGCCGTGCTGCAGAATTGACGCCTCCAACGGGCGGCCACTCTTGATGCGGCCGCGAGTCATCCCTTTCTCCACGCCGCCATGCCCGCTCGCCATTCCGTCATCGTCCGCAACCTGCTCCACCTTGCCGCCTCCGTCCTGCTGGTCATTGCGTGGTCCGGAATGGCTCGGGCGGCAGAACCCTCGATCGAGATTGCCGTTGGCGCACAGCCGCATCGGTTCACTCGCACCGAACTGCTGAGGCACCCCGCACTTCGCAGCGTCGAGATTCGAAACGATGTGGCCTATCACCGCACGATGCGCTACCAGGCGATACCGCTCTCCGCGCTGATCACGTCATTGCCGCAGGTCGAGTCACTGCAATTCATCGCACGCGACGGCTTTGTCGCCAATATCCCGAGTGGCCTGCTTGCCGGCGGGGCGCAGCCCTGGCTGGCGATCGAACCGGCGGATGCCGCGTGGCCGGCGCTCAAGCCGGGAGGCGGCAGTGCCGGGCCGTTCTATCTGGTATGGCGGGCACCGAAAAAAGCCGGCATCTCGCCCGAGCAATGGCCTTACCAGATCGCCAGGATTGCGGACGCGGCGCCGCTGGAAACGCGCTATCCGCAAATCCAGCCCAGGACGGCCGCGAACAGTGCGGAGCGACGGGGGATGCAGGTATTCGTGACCCACTGCGCGGTCTGCCATACGATCAACGGCGGCGGCGATGCGGCGGTGGGCCCCGACCTGAACCGGCCGTTCAATCCGACCGAATACTTCAACGAGCCGTTCCTGCGCAAGCTGATCCGCGACCCGGCATCGGTTCGCAATTGGGGACGGCGCAGCATGCCGGGCTTCGCGCCGACGGTGCTGGGTGAGGCGCAGCTGGACGATCTGCTGGCCTATCTGCGCCAGATGGCCATTCAGCGCTGATACCGAAAACACATGCGATCCACGCCATTCGGCCCAGGGCCATTAGAATAGTCCTGTCTTCCGTCCGGCTTTGCCCTGCATCGCCTCCCTGCCAACTGACGCCGCTTCCCCATGACGACCCGCCCGACCCAACTCGACGCCGCCCACTTCGACGCCAAGGCACGCCAATGGGACGACAACCCGGTGTTCCAGGAACGCGGGCTGAAAATTGCGCAGGCCATCCGGCAGACCGTAGCCTTGAACAAACGCATGAGCGCGCTCGACTACGGCTGCGGCACGGGCCTGCTGTCCTTTCCGCTGAAGGACGAGCTGGGCCCCATCCTGATGGCGGACAGCTCGGGCGGCATGCTCGAGGTGGTGGCGGGAAAGATCGCCGCGCAGGGTGTGGCCAACATGACGCCGATGAAGCTGGATCTGCTCGTCGATCCTGTCCCGGCCCAACGATTCGACCTGATCGTCACGTCGATGACCTTGCACCATGTGCCCGACACCGACGCTATCCTGCGCATCTTCCACGATCTGCTGAATCCCGGCGGCACCCTCTGCATCGCCGACCTGGACCAGGAGGACGGCTCCTTCCACGGGCCGGAGGTCGACGTGCATCATGGCTTCGACCGGGCCGACCTGGGCCGGCGCGCCGCGCAGACGGGGTTTGCCGATGTGCGGTTCCAGACCGTGTTCAGCATTGCCAAGGCACGCGAGACCGGGACGCGGGACTATCCGGTGTTTTTGATGACAGCGCGGCGCGCAGGCGCATAACGAAAGGACGACGAAATGGGTTTCGAATACATGTTTTTCGACGAGGCGCTGCGCGACCGTTTCGTGGCGTTTGCGGCAGGGCACGGCATCGCGAGCACGATGCGGCAGGACGAGATCGACGGCTTTGTCATCGAACTGCCGGACGGGCTGGACGACGAGCTGCAGGACGCGCTCGAGGCCGAGTACGACGCGATCATGGACGCACAGATGCTGCTCGCCGAATCGGACGAGGATCTGGTCAGCCACGCCGTCGCCGGCGTCACCGTGACGCTGTCGGACGGCACGACCCGCGCCGTCCGCATTCCGCCCCCGATCGCACGCCGCCTCTTCGAGCATTTCACGCCCGAGGAAGTCCACGAGATCGCCACCGCGATTGCCGAAAGCGTGGAAAATCCGGTCGACGGGCCGATTTGCCACAAACCATCCCAATAAATGCCCCTCGGGGCAGGAAAATCGTCCCGATCCGGCCATGATCGATGGCTGGAACGGCGCGATACGCTAGACTGTGCCCGGTAGCTGCACCACCAGAACATACGCTGTCCCGTAGATGAACCCCTCGCTGCTCATTTTCATTATTTCCTTCTTCGTGGCGCTGGCCATGAGCGGGATCCTGCTGATCCTTGCGCAGACCTACCCCAAAACCATCCGGGGCCTGCGCGAATGGAGCCTGGGTGCGCTGGCCATCGCGTTGTGTTTTCCGCTCTTCATCGCCCGGGACCATATCCCGGACCTGCTGAGCGTCATCCTGGCCAACCTGACGCTGTTGCTGGCCTTCATGGCGCTGAACGTCGGCACCCGGAAGTTCGCCGGCACGCCGCCGAAATACAACCGCGTCCTGCTGGCCCTGTTCGTGCTGACGTTCGTGGTGCTGTTTGTCTGGTTCACGTATGTCCAGCCCGATATCCGGATGCGCGTCGGAACCATGGTCCTGTTCACGCTCATCGTCGTCCTGGATCAGCTCTTTCTTGTGCTGCGGGCCTTGCCCAGGACGATGGGGCGTCATATCTGGGTCTCGTCGCTGGCGATCATGATCGTTTCGCGGCTGGTTCGCCTGGGCGCCCTGCTCATCGGTTTCTCCCCCCCGACCGGGGTGTTTGACACGTCGGCCTCGCAGCTTGTCTATGTGGCGATTCCCGCGCTCACGATTCCGCTCGGCACGATCAGCCTGATTCTGCTCGCGTCGGAAAAGCTGCGGCACGACCTGGAGTTCATCAGCCGCCACGACGGCCTGACCAAATGCCTCAACAAGAATGCGGCGATGGAAGAGCTCGAACGGGAGATTGCTCATACCCGGCGCCATGGGAACAAGCTGGCGATCATGCTGTTCGATCTGGACAACTTCAAGGATATCAACGACACGCATGGCCACCTCGAGGGCGACAGGATCCTGGTCGAGTTCGCAAGAAAGGTCAAAGCCTCGCTCAGGGCATCGGACCAGCTCACGCGTTTCGGGGGCGATGAGTTCATGGCCATTCTCCCTGACGCCGATCTCGAACAGGCCCGGCTCGTTGCAAATCGATTTCAGGAAGCTGGAAGGGAAAGCCAGCCTGTCGCCTGGTCGGTCAGCATCGGCATTTCGGCATGGCAGGACCCGGACGACACCCTGGATGCCTTGCTGACCCGCGCCGACAAAGCCCTGTACAAGTCCAAGGCGCTGGGCCGGGATCAGACGCAATCCATCTGACGCACCCGCCGGGGATTGGCTTTCCCCGCGGACGCGGCCTTCACGAATCCCGCCCTTCCGAGAACGAATACGGCCCAGCCAGGTCTTATTTTTCTTGGGCGGATCGCGGGCTCGACAACGCCCGTATCCGGACTATGTTTTATCGGAAAGGCTTCAAATCCACCTGGTAGTACAAATAAACCTGTCTATAGTGGTACAGACGTTAAAGTTTGCCTTGCACCTGTCGTAATCATCAGGCCAGTCAGCCCCCCTCCGTACGCCGCTGACCACCTCGATAACCAGGAGATATGCCATGCGCAACATGCAATATCTGACTTCCAAACATCGGATCGGTGTCACGACACCAGCCAGGCTGGAACAGCGGGCGGATACATCCGAGGATCTGGTTGCAGCGGCAGTGGACGCACTGAACGAGATGGGAAACATCACGGCCCATCAATGTTTTACCCATCCCGAGACCTTGACCGAAGACCGGATCACGGCCTATGCCCTGGCACTGATGCGCCTGCGCGAATGCGCCAGCACGGCGGGTTTCGATCGCCTGGTGAACGCGTGTGATGCGCTCGCAGTGACGGTATCCCGCCTGATCGAGGACCGAAGCTGCCTCTGCCGCGAAAAATGCGAGGCCCTGACGCGTTTTGTCGGGCACGCGAAAACGATGATCCAGATGTCCATTGAGCGTGCAAAGCGCTGCACGCTGCCCGTTCCTGAAATCCACACGCCTTCCGACAGAGTGAACGTCGAGCGCAACGTGCGCGCCTCGATCTAAACGCAGATCAGTGCGGCCCGGCGCCGCTCCTATCCGGCTCGTTTCGATTGCCTCCCCGTTTCCGCCGACACGGGCATCAGCGACACCACATCCTCCATCGCATCGGCGAGCAGGCCAGGCAGCATCGGATCCAGGCCCTCGCGCCATTCAAGCCCGATGGTTCTCGCCACACCCAAGCCCGAGACCGGCACGGCCACCAGGTCGTCCGGCACGAGGCTGCGCGGCGCCAGGGTCATTCCCTTCCCGTTTCGTATCAGCCGGAAAACAAGTTCTTCACGTTCGGCACGCACCGTCACACGCAGCGTCACGCCAGCGGCCTTCAACTGCGCACGGCCTACCGCATCCAGCTCGCAAGTCGATCGGTGTACAAACGGATGCGCCCCCAAATCCCGAACCGAAATGGGCCCGGACGTCTGTGCGAGCGGATGGTCCGGCGCCACCACGGCGACCAGGGGTTCGCGCCACAATACGCGCGCGTTGGCGGCGAGATCGCTGACATTCGTCCAGCCGAAGTCGATCCGCGCCTGGGCGAGCCATCCGGCCACACGCTCGGCGGAAGCTTCCCAAACCTCCAGTCGCACGTTGGGCGCCTGCTTTGCCACCGCTTGAACCAGCGCGGCAATCGCCTCGTGCGGCAGGGTATTGAGCACGCCCACGCGAATCCGTCGTAGGTCCTCGGCCTCGCCCAGAAAATCGGCACGCGCTGCATCGCATTGCTGGAGGATCTCTCGCGCATGCCGATAGAAGCGGCGTCCTGCCGGCGTCAGCCGAAGCGGCCGGTTGGCCGGGATGGAACGGTCGAAGAGCGGCCGGCCCAACGTCTGCTCCAGCGCCTTGAGGCCGGCCGACACGGACGGCTGCGAAAGATGCAGTCGCTCGGCCGCCTTGATCACGCCGCCATACTCCACTACTGCAGCCAGGAAGCGGAGATGCTGGATTTTCATAATAGATTTCTCCTATTATTTTCAATAACAACAATCGATTATAAATATCTGGAGCGCGACCGTAGACTAGCCGCCCAGATCCGCATGAACGGTTCATGGGGTCATTCATCGGAGGATGCATGAACAGCAAACTGTCTACGCTCGCGTTTCTGCAACGGCAACTGGATGGCAGCCTGCCTGCGGATGCCACCACGGAGATGCGTTATCCCACTGCAATCTCGCAGCTTCTGGGGTTCAGGATTACGGATGTCGACGTGGGGTATGCGCAAGTCGAACTGGATGCAGATGCGGCCATCCATGGCAACCAGCAGGGCACCGTGCACGGCGGCATGTTGTGCGAACTGGCCGACGCCACCATCGGAACCGCGCATTCGACCGCCATTGCGGAAGGCGAAACCTTCGCCAGCATCGACCTCCGGATCAGTTTCTTCCGGCCCGTGTGGCGATCCGTGCTGACCGCGACCGCACGGCAGGTCCAGCACGGGAAGACGCTGACCCACTACGAATGCGAAATCATCCGGGACGACGGCAAACCGGTCGCGCTCGCAATGAGTACGGTCATGACCATCCGGGGGGAGGCTGCAAGCGGACGGTAACGCCCATATGCCCGGGATGTCTCCCCGGCTTCACGTGCAAGCCAGGCCCCTGCCCGGATGAATCGGCCGGACATCCCATTCAGGCCCGGCAAGAACCAACGTCCGCCCATTTGCGTTATCGTCAGCTTTTCTCCAGGGTACCCCCCAACCATGAGCAAACCCATCATTTACCACATTCCCGTCTGCCCGTTCTGCCAGCGTCTGGACATCCTCCTGACGTTGAAGGGCCGCCGCGACGAAATCGACTTCCAGGTGATCGACATCACTCAGCCGCGTCCCGACTGGCTGCTGAAAAAGACCCGCGGCACCACGGCATTGCCGGTCCTGGAAACGGCCGACGGGCACATCATCAAGGAAAGCCTGGTCATCCTGCAGTATCTCGAGGACATCTATCCGGAACAGCCGGTCGCCCAGCGCGACCCTTACCGGCGTGCGGTGGAAAATATGCTGACGCGGATGGATGCTGATTTTTTCAGCCAGGGCTACACCTGGCTGATGAACCAGGACCCCGCACGCTGTTCGGTCCTGCGGGAAGACATGCTGAAGCAATATGCCCTGCTGAACGATTTCCTGCTGGAACACGCGCCGTCCGGCCCTTTCCTGTTCGAAACGTTCGGCTGGGCAGAGACCGTGTTCACGCCGTTCTTCGAGCGTTTCTGGTTTCTGGAATATTACGAAGGCTTCACGCTGCCCGGCGACGCGCGCTACGCCCGCGTGCGCGCGTGGATCGACGCCTGCGTGTCGCATCCGGCCGCCCAGCAGACGACCCTGGAGGAAGTGGTCAAGCTCTATTACGACTATTCGAAGGGGGCCGGGAACGGCGCCTTGCCGCCCGGCCGAACGAAGTCTTCCCTGTCGCCGGCACCCGACTGGCGCACCCGCCCCTGGCCGCCGCGAAACAAGTATGCGCACAACGCGACCGATGCGGAACTGGGCTTGCTGTAAAGCGCGTTACCGTACCGAACGATAGACACCCCCTCTTTCCGGCTTGCTCAGGACCAGCTGCCAGAGCTGGCCCTGGCGGGAACGGAAAAAACCCGCGCAACTCATCAGATAGTATTTCCACATGCGATAGAAGCGCTTGCCGTACTTGGCTTCCAGGAAAGGCCAGGCGGTGTCGAAGTTTTCCCACCAGGCCATCAGGGTATGGTCGTAATCCTGACCAAAGTTGTGCCAGTCCTCGATCAGGAAGCGGCCTTCCAGGGTTGATGCGATCTCTTTGGCCGACGGTAGCTTGCCATTGGGAAAGATGTATTTGTCGATCCAGGCATCGGTCTTCGGCGACGTGACGGAATTGCCGATGGTGTGCAGCAGGAACAGTCCGTCGTCCTTGAGCGCACGATGCGCCGTGTCGAAATAGACGGCGTAGTTTTTCGGACCGACATGCTCGAACATGCCCACCGAAACGATCTTGTCATATTGTTCGGTAAGGTCCCGATAGTCCATCAGCTCGATCGATACCGGCAGACCCTCACAGCGCGCCCGTGCCAGTTTCTGCTGCTCTTTCGAGATGGTGATGCCGACCACCTCGACGCCGTAGTGTTCTGCCGCATAGCGGGCCAGCCCGCCCCATCCGCAACCGATTTCGAGCATGCGTTCGCCGGGCTTCAACTCCAGCTTGCGGCAGATCATGTCGAGTTTCTTCAGTTGCGCGTCCCGCAGCCCGGCCGCGTTGTGCCAGTAGGCGCAGGAGTAGCTCATGGTGGGGTCGAGCATGGCCTCGAACACGTCGTTGCCGATGTCGTAGTGCTGCTCGCCTACCTGGAAGGCGCGCCGGCTGGATTGAAGGTTGAACAGGCTGTGGCGCAGAATCTCGCCCAGCAGGCGCAGTTGCGACCAGTTGTCGATTTTTTCCTCGACCCGGGCGCTCAGAAGACGGTGGAAAAGCTGGTCCAGCCGCTCACACTCCCACATCCCGTCCATATAGGCCTCGCCGAAACCGAGCGACCCCTTCGTCAAGACAAGCTGGTAGACGCGTTCATCGAGTATCCGGATATCCCACGGGGCGTCGCCATTGATCGTGACGCCGGCATCGCCGGCAAGCTCGCGGAGGATGGTGGGGGGTGGCGGGAGCGTCGGCGCATCTCCGGCAGGGTCAAGGACGAGCACATCTTCCGTTTGCATCGAGGGTTCCCTTTCTAAAAACCTTGAGGCGCCCAGAGTAGATTTTCGACAATTATTTAACAAACGATTTTTTTATATCTTATATATCGTATATATCGATACTTGTACTTCGCATTGCCGGCATCATGACGTCCAGCTGGTTAGATTTCCGGGAACCGGGACATGGCAATTCGGTGAGGGAGACGCATTGCCGGATTTCCATCCACGCCTGTATCCATAGGGTATTCAGACAGCACACCTCGCCGCAGGCCGGCAATGCCCGCAGCATCTCTGGTGGTTCAGTACGCGCCATCCAATCCGCGCAGGACAATCCACCTCGCAGGAACGAACTGCGGCTGGCATAGCGCGCATAAGATATATTTTTGTGATTTCCTCCGTCCAACACGATCGGCCGTGATTCAGCTTGTAAGGACAGTTCGTCCGGCGCGACCAAGAGATTCCCGACAGGAGATCTCATGCGTATCGTCCTGCTGTTCTGCTGTGTCCTGGCCATCCCTGTCGCGGATGCCGCCACCTGCAATGCCGTCAGCGGCGCATCGCGCAACAGCCTGCTCGAACTGTATACCTCTGAGGGTTGCAGTTCCTGCCCGCCAGCCGACCGCTGGCTATCGCACCTGCCTGACGATGCCGGGGTGGTACCGCTGGCATTCCACGTGGACTACTGGGACCGGCTGGGTTGGCGCGACCCGTTTGCCCAGGCCGCTTTCAGTCAGCGCCAGCGGGCGCGCAACAACGGGACCGGTTGGGTCTACACGCCGCAGGTGATGCTCGACGGCAAGGATTACCGCGCCTGGCAACGCGGCCTGCCCGCTCGCTCGACCGCGCCCGCACCGGTCCGTCTGGCACTCACGCTGGCCCAATCGACCGACCGCATGGACGTCCAGGCCGACAGCCGCTTCGACGACCCGGCTGCCGGACATGAGGCGCAACTGTATCTGGCCCTGACTGAGAACCGCTTGGACTCGGAGGTCACTGCAGGGGAAAACGCCCGGCGGGTCCTGCACCACGACCATGTCGTGCGCCAACTGGCCGGGCCGTTCGATTCGCACCATGCCCGCCAACGCTTCAGGCTGCAGCCCGGATGGAAAGCTGCCGATCTGGGCGTGACGGCGTTCGTGCTCGATGCACGCGGGGCGACCTTGCAGGCGCTGGCATTGCCGGCCTGTCCTTAGCTGAACCGTTGTGTGAACCCGACCTAGGCAAACGGATACTTGATTCCCACCGCCTGCCAGTGCGCCGCCTCCTCTTCCAGCGCGCGCTGGGTAAGCGGTCGGCTTTCCAGCCAGCCTTCGGGCAAGGTCAGACGGAAACGTTTGTTGCTCGCGTCCACCTTCACCTCGGGCAGATGGGGCTCGGCACGGTTACGGCAGAGGATGACAGCCTGGCGCAGCAGCCACACCAGCAAACGGTCGTTGTCCGACACCGTACCGGAGGCGAATGCCGGCAGCTTCGTCAGCGCGCCGCGCTGGGCTCGCGCCAAGAGCGCCAGACGCGCCTGGTCGGTACGCGAGAAACCGGGCATGTCGGCGTTTTCCAGAATGTAGCCGGAATGACGGTGGTAGCCGCCGTGCGACACCATGAGCCCGATTTCGTGCAGGCGCGCGGCCCAGTCGAGAAAGCGCACGTCATTGTCGTCACCAGCGCCACTGCCGCCCTGGGCAGCCAGCAGATTCATCGCCACTTGCCTGACACGCGCGGCCTGGCGGGTGTCGATGTGGTAACGACGCATGAACTCACCCACTGTCGCCTCGCGCATGTCGTGCTTGTGGAAACGTCCCAGCAGATCGTAGAGGATGCCTTCGCGCATGGCGGTCTCGGCGACGTCCATCTGTTCGATTTCAAGCTCGGCGAAGAGGCCCGCCATGATGGCGAAGCCGCCGGCGATGACCGGGCGGCGGTCGCGCGTCAGGCCGGGCAGTTCGAGCGCGTCGAGGTGGCCAGCCCGGATGAACTGGGCGCGCAGCTGGGCGAGTCCATCGGCCGTGATGCCGTGCGCCGACCAGCCGCTCTGTTCGAGGATCTCGCGCAGCGCGCGAGCGGTGCCGCTGGAACCCACGGCCTGCTGCCAGTTGCCCCGGGAAAACGCTTTCGCAATACGCTCGACCTCGACGCGGGCCGCGGTCTCGGCAGCTTTCAGCGCCGCCTTGTCGACGACCCCGTCGGCAAAGAAACGCGTGGAGAAATTGACGCAGCCCATGTGCAGGCTTTCCCGCTCGTGCGGCTTCAGTCCGTGGCCGATGATGAATTCGGTGGAACCGCCGCCGATGTCGACGACCAGGCGCCGGTCGGGCGACGCCGGCAGCGAATGCGCGACGCCCAGATAGATGAGCCGCGCCTCCTCGCGCCCGGCGACGATCTCGATCGGATGTCCGAGCGCCGCTTCGGCCCGGGGAATGAATTCGCCGGCATTCTTGGCAACGCGCAGCGCCGAGGTGCCGACGCAGCGGATCGCTTCCCGCGACAGGCCGCGCAGGCGTTCGCCGAAGCGCTGCAGGCAGGCCAGCGCGCGTTCCTGGGTGGCGTCGTCGAGCCGCTTGTCGGCACCGAGTCCGCCGGCCAGGCGCACGGTTTCCTTCAGCGAATCAAGTGGATAGAGCTGGTCTCCGGCGACCCGCGCCACTTCCAGGCGGAAGGAATTGGATCCAAGGTCGACGGCGGCAAGGGTGTCGTAGGTCTTCATGCGGATTTGCCGAAAAACAGATAGGCCATGCCGATGGCGGCGAGGATGCCGGCGACGTCTGCGACCAGCCCGCAGGTGACGGCGTGGCGAACGCGCTTGATGCCGACCGCACCGAAGTACACCGCCAGGACGTAGAACGTCGTCTCGGTGCTGCCCTGCACGATGGAGGCGAGCCGGCCGGCGAAGGAATCGGCGCCGTGTGCCTGCATGGTGTCGATCATCATGGCACGCGCGCCGCTGCCGGAAAATGGTTTCATCAACGCGGTGGGCAGCGCGTCGACCCAGCGCGCATCGAAGCCCAGCGCCAGCACGGCGCTACGCACGCCGTCCATCAGCAGGTCGAGCGCGCCGCTGGCGCGGAACACGCCGATTGCCACCAGCATGGCGACAAGATACGGAATGATCGTGACGGCCGTGTGAAAGCCTTCCTTGGCACCTTCGATGAAGGCCTCGTAGGCGTTGACGCGGCGCCATACCGCCATCAGCAGGAACAGGATGATGAGTCCGGACAGCACGACGTTGCTGAGGATGGCCGACTGCCGCGTCATCTCGGCGGCGTCGAGACTGGAAAAATACGCGACCAGTCCGCCGATCAATGCAGTGGCGCCGCCGAGGTAGGCCATCGTGACGCGGTTCCACAGGTGCAGGCGCTGGAACAGGCCGGTGACCAGGATACCGGTGAGGGTGCCGATATAGGTGGTGATGAGCAGCGGCACGAAGACGTCGGTGGGATCGGCGGCGCCGAGTTGCGCGCGGAAGGTGAAGATGGTGACCGGCAGCAGGGTCACCGACGCGGTGTTGATCACCAGGAACAGGATCTGCGCGTCGCTGGCGGTGTCGGGCGAGGGGTTGAGCTTCTGCAGCTCCTGCATCGCCTTGATGCCGAGCGGCGTCGCGGCATTGTCCAGCCCGAGCATGTTGGCCCCCATATTCATCGTCATCGCGCCGAGCGCGGGATGGTTGGGCGGCACGTCGGGAAACAGGCGGCGGAACAGCGGCGCCAGGCCGCGCGTCAGCACGTCCAGCATGCCGGCGCGCTCGCCGACCTTCATCACCCCCAGCCACAGCGCCATCACGCCGGTGAGGCCGAGGGCGATTTCAAATGCCGTCTTGCTGCTGTCGAACAGTGATTTGACCAGTGCGGCAAACACCGCGGCGTCGCCGAGGAAAACCAGCTTGAACAACGCGATCAGGAAGGCGACCAGAAAAAAACCGACCCACAGCGCGTTGAGCATGGGACCTTAGGAAATCCAGCTGGCGACGACAACCAGCAGCCCGGCCACCAGCCAGATCACCAACCCGCGCCAGATCATGCTGATGGCGCTGTCGATGCAGTCGGCGTCGGGGGCCTGGCCCGTGCCCAGTTCGGGCCGCCACACGGTTTCGTCCCCCACGTTGAGACTCTGGCCCAGACGCACCCCCATGGCGCCGGCGCCGGCGGCGAGCACCACGCCCTCTTCCTCTTCCGGCCAGCCCGGCGCCTGGGTGCGCCAGCAGAAGGTGGCATCCTCGAAGTTGCCGGCAATGGCGTAGGTCAGTGCAGTCAGCCGGGCCGGCAGCCAGTTGATGGCATGGAAGGCTCGCAGGGCGAACAGGCCGAATCGACCCTGGGTGTTCGTCCAGCGTCGCGCCAGGATCGAGGCGGTGCGGAACAGCACGGCCCCGACCGGTCCCAGTGGCGCCAGCAGCACGAACCAGAACAGCACGCCGAACATCTGGCGCTGGCTTGCCGCCATCACCTGCTCGATGGTGACGCGCGCGATGTCGTCCGCGCTGAACGCGCTGGCATCGCCGCCACGCCATGCGCCGAGTTGCGTGCGTGCCGCATCGAGCTCGCCGGCGCGCAGCAGGCGTGCGATGCGCTCGGCATCGTCGCTGAAATATTTGAAGCCCAGGGTGACATACAGTACACCCACATTCCACACCCACCCGAGAAACGGGCTGATGCCGCCGAGCAGAAGGAAAACCAGCCATACGCCTATCAGCACCGGCATGACTGCCAGCGTCCAGGCGATCGCACCGTGGCTGTATTCACCGGCGTTGAGCTTGCGCTGGAGCCACTGGATGAACAAGGTGTAGCGCTGGTAATGCGGCAGCGGCTGCCGCAACGGGCGTATGTGCTCGAGCACGATGGCAGCGAAGACGGAGAAGAACGCCATCAGCGGTTCATTTCCAGGGTAAAGACGCCGATCCGGTCGGCCTGGCCTGCCGGACGGTACAGCTCCACCGTCGGCATGACGATGCCCTTGCCATGCGCTTCCAGCATGTCGTCCAGCGCCTGGTAGGCCTTGGACGGTGCCAGCAGAACCGCCGCCTGAACACGTGCGAGGTAGACCGGACGCCGCTCGATACGGCCCTCCTTCAGGCCGGCAGGGACCGGGGCGTCATCGGCCAGGGTATAGCCCAATTGCGCGCGCACCTTGCCGTTGTCGGCGCGCGGATCGGTGAGGATGACGCTGATCGTGTCGCCTGCCGTCACCCGGGCCTCGGTGAACCGGTCCAGTACCGCATTCTGCGATTTACGCATGTTGCTGATCGGGCCTTCGTAATCGAGATAGGCATAACGATGCGGCCCGGCCACGGTTTCGGTCACGCTGACCGAGTTGAACCCGCCCCACCACCAGAAAACTGCGACGATCGGCAATACGAACGCCAGCACAAACGCCGGCCACTGTTTCTTGAACACGGATGCAACCCCCTTCTACAACGCGAGAAGATACCACAGCCTCGTGCCACGCCCGATGCGCGCCTTTCCGCCGGCCTGTCTTCAAGTTCGGCCGTAAAATGGACGTTAACTTAGGCATACGCTGACGCCCTGACCCGCCATGCACGCACCGACTGGATCGATCCGACCCCTGCGACGATATTCCGCATGCGTATTCGCCGTCTCCAGGCCAGGAAGCCATGTCTAGTCTCGACGTCGTGGACGCCCCACCGCATCCGCTTGCCGACGAGCACAGCGGCCTCCAGCAACTTGCGCTGCTGGAGGCGAGCGTTGCCCGCCTGAACGATATCGTGCTTATCACGGAGGCCGATCCCTGCGACGAACCGGGACCACGCATCGTGTTCGTCAATGATGCGTTCGAACGGCTCACTGGCTATCGACGCGAAGAAGTATTGGGGAAATCGCCTCGTTTCCTGCAAGGTCCCTTGACCGACCGCCACGAGCTCGACCGCATCCGTGCCGCACTGGAAGCCCGGCAGCCGGTACGCAGCGAACTCATCAACTACACCAAGGCGGGCGAACCCGTCTGGCTCGATCTCGACATCGTCCCGGTCACCGATGCGTCCGGCCGGCATACGCACTTCGTGGCGGTGCAACGCGATATCACCGAACGCAAACGGGTCCTGCAGGCACTGCACGAAAGCGAGGCACGTTTCAAGACCGTCGCACGCGTCATCTCCGATACCATCTGGGACTGGGACCTGCTTTTGGACCGCATCTGGTGGAACGAAGGCATGCAAAGCACATTCGGCCATGTGCCGGCCGACCTGCCCCTCGACAGCAGCTCGTGGACTCGGCATCTCCACCCCGACGACCATGGCCGGGTACTGGAAAGCATCCGCCAGGTAATCGACAACGGCGGGACCAACTGGGCGGCCGAATACCGCTTCCAGCGCAAGGACGGCCACTATGCCTACGTGCTGGATCGCGGGTCGGTGATCCGCGACGGCAGCGGGCGTGCCCTCCGCATGGTCGGCGGCATGACCGACCTCACCAGCCGCAATGACGCCGAACTTGAACTGGCTCGCCTCAACCGCGCTCTGCGCATGCGAAGCGCCTGCAACGAAGCCGTGGTCCACGCGACAGACGAGCAGGGCTTGTTGAATGAGATCTGCCGCATTGCCGTCGACGTCGGTGGATATCGCATGGCCTGGATCGGCTATACCCAGGACGATGTCGAACAATCGGTATTGCCCATCGCCTGGGCAGGCGTGGGCACAGGCTCGCTGCAGGATGTTTCGTTCAGCCGGTCCGACGACAAGGCCGTGGGCCGCGGGCCGGTCGGACGGGCATTGCGCAGCAACCAGGTGGTGACGGTCGAGGACCTGCAGTCCGATCCCAGCTCCGAGCCCTGGCTCGGAGCCGCCTTGCACCATGGTTATCACAGTCTGGTCGTGCTGCCCTTGCACGATGGTCAGCATGCCTACGGGGCATTTTCCCTGTTCTCGTCCAAGGTGCGTCACTTCGGTGCCGAGGAGATTCGTCTGCTGCAGCAACTGACCGGCGATCTGGCATTCGCCATCGCCACGCTGCGCAACCGCCTCGAGCAGGATCGGATCCAGGCCGCCGTGCTGAAGATCGCCGCGGGCGTATCCGCCAATTCGGGCAACGCCTTTTTCGAGGAGCTGGTGTGCAACATGACCGAGGCACTCGGCGCCAGCGCTGGGTTCATTGCACGAATCCAGCCCGGCGAACCGGCCTCGGCGCGCACCGAGGTGGCCTACCTCGATAGCCGGATCATTCCCAACTTTGAATATCCACTCTCAGGCACGCCCTGCCAGCATCTCAGCGACACGCTCAATTACGTAATCCCCGCCCGCGTCAGCGAGTTGTTTCCCTGCACCGCAGAACTCAGTGCGCACCGCGCCCAGGCCTACGTGGGCCACCGGCTGGACAATTCGGCCGGCCAGCCGATCGGGCAGCTGTTCGTGCTATTCAGCCATCCTCTGCGGGACACGGCTTTCATCACGTCCACGCTGCAGATCTTTGCCTCCCGCGTGGCCTCGGAGCTCGAACGTCAAGCCGCCGACGCCCATATCCGACAACAGGCCTCGCTGCTCGACAAGGCACAGGATGCCATCGTGGTCCGCGGCCTCGACCACGTCATCCGATACTGGAACAAGGGGGCCGAGCGCCTGTATGGCTGGACCCGTGACGAGGCAGTTGGCCAGCCGGCAGACATGCTACTGTATGCCGATCCGGATGACTTCCACCAAAGCACGCGTGCAGTCAGGGAACTGGGCGAATGGAACGGCGAAATCATGCAGCGGCGCAAGGATGGCAGCACGCTCATCGTCGAAGCTCACTGGACCCTGCTGCGCGACGAACAACAAGTGCCGGATGCCATCCTGGGGATCAATACCGACATCACCGAACGCAAGGCTGCCGAGCGCGAGATCCAGTACCTGGCGTTTTATGACCATCTCACCGGCTTGCCCAACCGCCAGTTGCTGCGCGATCGTCTGAGCCATGCGCTGGCGATCGATGCACGCCTGTCACAGGTGGGGGCTCTGCTGTTCATCGACGTCGACAATTTCAAAGCCCTGAACGACACGCTGGGTCATGCCATCGGCGACCTGTTCCTGCAACAGCTTGCCCGGCGCCTGCGAGCCTGCCTGCGCGAGGGCGATACGCTGGCACGGCTCGGCGGCGACGAATTCGTGATCGTGCTGGAAAACCTTGCCGGCACCCCGCATGAAGCCGCCGCCCATGCAATGCTGGTGGGCGAGAAGGTACTGGCCAGCTTTGCATCACCCTTCCTGCTGTCCGAGTATGTGCACCACAGCACATCGAGTATCGGCATCACACTCTTCAACGACCAGCCAGCCACCCAGGACGAATTGCTGCAACGCGCCGATCTCGCCATGTACCAGGCCAAGGCACAAGGCCGCAACACCCTGCGCTTCTTCGATCCAGCCATGCAGGCGGCGGCGGCCGTCCGCGCCGAATTGGAAGCCGATCTGCGCCACGCTTTACAGAACCATGCCTTCGAGTTGCATTATCAGGCGCAGGTCGACAGCCGGGGACACCTCTGCGGGGCCGAGGCGCTGCTGCGCTGGCATCACCCCGAACGCGGCTGGATCGCACCGGCCACCTTCATCCCGCTGGCCGAGGAAACCGGCCTCATCCTGCCGATCGGGCTGCGTGTACTGGAAAGCGCCTGCCTGCAACTGGTGGCCTGGGCCGCCCAGCCGCACATGGCATCGCTAAATCTGGCGGTGAACGTCAGCGCACGCCAGTTCCGCCAACCGGATTTCGTGTCCCAGGTACTGGACGTCATCGACCGCAGCGGTGCCGATCCGCACCGGCTGAAATTGGAACTGACCGAGAGCCTGCTGGTGGACAACATGGAAGAAACCATCGTCAAGATGAGCGCGCTCAAGGCACGCGGCATCGGCTTTTCGCTCGACGATTTCGGTACCGGTTATTCGTCGCTGGCGTATCTGAAGCGGTTGCCGCTGGACGAGATCAAGATCGACCAGTCATTCGTACGCGACGTGCTGAGCGACCCCAACGATGCGTCCATTGCGCACAGTATCCTGGCCCTGGGACAGAGTCTCAATCTGGACGTGGTGGCCGAGGGCGTGGAAACCGAGGCCCAACACGTCTTTCTCGCCGATCGCGGCTGCCAGACCTACCAGGGCTATCTGTTCAACCGCCCCCAGCCACCCGCCGTATTCGAGGCGTGGGCGCACACGCAACAGGTACGCACAGCGCCGCCCGCCGGAGTCCCGCAACTATAATATCGCCTGCTATCAGGAGGGCCCCGTCACCATGATTCGCCTGTTGTTCGCCTTGTTGCTGCTTAATCTGTTTCCACTTGCTCACGCCACTAACAACGATGTCACCGTGCCGATGAAGCTTGTGCGTCTTGGCGCCCACAGCTATTTCGTCCAGGGCCAGTCGGGCGCAGCCTCCAGCGAAAACCAGGGCTTCATGTCCAACGCCGGGTTCGTGGTCACCCGCGACGGCGTGGTTGTCTTCGATGCCCTTGCCTCGCCCCCGCTGGCCGAGAAACTGCTTGGCCTGATCCGTACGGTCACCAAACAACCGATCAAACGGGTCATTGTCAGCCATTACCACGCCGACCACTTCTACGGTCTGCAGGTCTTCAAGGCGCAAGGCGCCGAAATCTGGGCGCAGCGCGCCGCCGAAGGCGCCACCCGCACCCCGGAAGCAGCCCTACGCCTGGTCCAGCGCAAAGAGGCGCTCTTCCCCTGGGTGGATGACGATACCCACTTGCTGGAGGCGGACCATTTCGTCGAGGGCGACACCGAGTTCGAGATGGGCGGCCTGCATTTCATCCTGCGTCACGTCGGTCCGGCCCATTCCAGCGAGGATCTCGCGATGCTGGTCAAGGAAGATGGCGTGCTCTACGCAGGCGACGTGGTGTTTCGTGGACGTGTGCCGTTTGTCGGCGATGCCGACAGCCGCGCCTGGATCGCCGCGCTCGACAAACTGATCGCAGTTCATCCCAGAATCCTGGTTCCCGGTCATGGCGCGCCGTCACGGACACCGCGTGCCGATCTCGTCTTCACACGCGACTATCTGAGCTACCTGCGCAGCAGCATGGGCGAAGCAGCCCGCAACCTGGTTCCTTTCGACGAAGCCTACGACAAAACCGACTGGTCGAAATATCGTGCCATGCCGGCATTCAACGAAGCCAATCGGGTCAATGCCTACAACCAGTATCTGCGGCTGGAGACGGAAGATACCGGCGAGTAGCCCGCAGCGAATGGCGTAACCCCCTGTACCGTATCGAAAATCACCTGCGGAACAATCTTCCGTCGCCGGACTGACGACTGTCATTGACTAAAGTACCCCATAAAGCGTAATAATCGGGTTTCATAAGAAAATAGTATAAAACTTATCGTCAATGCTTTGCCCCCCCGAAGAGCTCCTGCAGAAAAACCAGGCCGTGTCGAACTCGTGGCATCGATATCGCGCGGAACCGAGCTTTGAAAGCTTTGTGGAACTGGCAGTTTCCATCAACAGTTTTACCGAATTCCTGATCGACAAAGGCATCGCGGCCTTGCATCACGCCAGCCATCAGCTCGAGCAGGTGACGCTCGCGTTGTTCAACCGGGAAGTTGGGCATCCGCTGCCGCAGACCGCGCTGGACGATCTGAGCGAGCGCGTCGGCGCGCTTGCACGCATGACCCACGCCCACGCCACAGCCACGGCCGGACTGATCGAGCACTGCCAGGACACACATCACGCCTCGCCCGCATCCGTACGCGTCGGCCAGACCTGGCTGATCGCGCGCGACCGGGCCGATTGGGCCGGCCTCGAAGCACAACTCGGCTATTTCGGCATGGCGGCCGGATTCGTCACCTGGGACCAGGATTTACCGGACAGCGCGGGCGTCGCCCCCCTCCTGCTGCTCGACATGAGCAGCCTGCCCGAGAACGAGTGGCGCGCCCGGATCCAGGCGCTACGACAGCGATTCGGAATGGGGCAATTGATCTGCCTCGGCGTACGGTCCGACTTCGAGCAACTGCAGCAGGCATTGAGCGGCGGCTGCGACAGCTGCCTGCTGGAAGGCACACCGCCGCACGCCATCATCGAGCACATCATGGAGCTGAACGAGCGGCACGAGCAGGAGGCGTACCGCGTGCTGATCGTCGAGGACTCCAAGACCGCCAGCCACCTGATCCGGCGCACACTACAGGAAAACCAGATCGTGTCGGAGATCGTCAACGACCCGCGCCAGACGCTGAACGCGCTCAAGCAGTTCAATCCCGACCTGATCCTGATGGACATGTACATGCCCAACTGCACGGGCGTCGAGGTCGCACGCATCATCCGCCAGCACAACGAGTTTCTCAGCATGCCCATCGTCTACCTGTCGGGCGAGACCAACGTCGCCCTGCAGGTCGACGCCATGCGGCTGGGCGGCGACCACTTCCTCACCAAACCGTTCAATCCGGTGTTCCTGAACACCATCGTCATGAGCAAGATCGAGCGCTACCGCGCCCTGCGCCGCTCGATGTACCATGACAGCCTGACCGGACTGCTCAACCATTCCAGCGGCAAAAACACCCTCGACATGCTGCTGTCAGGCGTGACGCACGAAGGCGGTTTCCTGTCGGTGGTGATGATGGATATCGACCATTTCAAGCTGGTCAACGACACCTACGGCCACCCGGTCGGCGACCAGGTCATCCGCAGCCTGTCCTGGCTACTGAAGCAGCGCCTGCGCAAGCACGACATCCTCTGTCGCTACGGCGGCGAGGAATTTCTCATCGGCCTGCCGCACACCGATGCCGAAGAGGCCTATGCCATCGTGGACCGCATCCGCCACGATTTCGCGCAGATCAAGCATCCCTATCGCGATACCCATTTTCTGGCCACCGCCAGCGGCGGCATCGCCACCTATCCACTCCATCAGACCGGCGACGCGCTGATCAAGGCCGCGGACGAGGCGCTCTACCGGGCCAAACGCGGCGGCCGCAACCGCATCCACAGCAGCGACGATTAGGGCCACCTAGCCCAGGATCAGTTTGAGGCCGATCAATATGGTCACGATCTCGAACGAACGCTTGATCCACAGATTGCCCTTCTTGATGGCCATGTGGCTGCCGAGGTAGCCGCCGAGGATCGAACCGGCCAGCAGCGCCGGCATCCATCCCCACGCTACCGTGCCGATCACGCCCAGCACCAGTGCGCCGGTGCCGTTCCATACCAACCCGCAGAGGATCAGCGTATAGGCCACCGCGCGGGTGTAGTCGAGGCCGAACCAGCGGATCAGCCAGATGGTGAGAAACAGTCCGGTGCCGCTGGTGATCGAGCCATTGAGAAACCCCACGAAGAAGAGTCCCGCCATGCCGCCGGCGAGCGCAGCGCCCTGCCGGTTCCTGGGCTGGTGTGCCATGCCGAGGCTCGGTTTGAATACCGAATACAGACCGAGGCCGAGCGTCAGCACCCCGAGCGCCAGGGTGGCGGCCCGCTCGGGAACATGCAGGATCGTCAGCGCTCCCAGCACCACACCCGGCAGCCCCGCGCCCAGGATGATCAGCGAGAAGCGGCGTTCGAGATGCGATTCCTTCAGATGCCGGAGGGTGGCGCCGAGTCCGAGCGCCACACTGGCGATCTTGTGCGTGGCCAGCGCCACCCCGAAAGGCAGCCCCAGAAAGATGAGAACGGGAAACTGGATCAGACCGGCCCCGCCGCCGGACAGGGCCGAGAAAAAGTTCGCCGCCAGGGAGGCGACGAACAAAACCAGCTGGTCAAACGCGTTTATTGGACCGTGACCCCGATTTCAGCCGGCAGCTTGGCGTAAACCAGCGTCAACCCCGTGTCGGCAATGCGCTTCAGCAACTGGTCGGCCATTGCCGTCTCGACGAAGAACTCCACCACCACCGGCAACTCGCCCGCCAGTTCGAAAAATCCCGCATCGTGCCGGCCATGGCGACCGAATCCGGCCAGCGCACCGAATGCCGATCCGCCGGCGATGCCGAGTTCCTGCGCGACATCGAGCAGCCATTCATAGGTCAGTTTTCCATGATGACGGCTGGCTTCGGACACAAACACCTGCAAGCAGACTGTGTTCATTTGAAAAACCTCATCGAATAAAACCCCAATCCGGTCGCCAGAAAGGACCCGCTCATGTGAACGAAGGCAATGAGGCCGCCGGTGAGCCACAGGCCGCGCATCAGCGCGGTGACGACTTCGGCGGAAAACGTCGAGAACGTGGTCAGCCCGCCGAGCAGACCGGTGATCAGAAAAAGCCGCGCTTCCGGCGGCAGGCCCGGATGCTCGACAAACCAGGCAATGGCAAGGCCGATGCTGTAGCCGCCGACCAGATTGGCCGCCAGCGTGCCCAGCGGCATCGCGGGAAACAGGGGATTGAGCCAAAGCCCCAGCCCCCAGCGCAACCAGGCACCGATGGCTGCGCCCAGGCCGATGGCGAGAAAGGCGATCATGGCCGGGATGGGTGGATGGGACAGGTCATGCCGCCATTCTAATGCAGACGATTCAATTCACATCCGGCATCCAGACCATGTCCGTCTCGCCGAAATCGACGCCGAGCTGGCTGAGCAGGGTCGTGATCTGGCCGCGATGGTGCGTCTGATGGTGGAACACGTGTGTGAGCAAGGTGCCGAGCTGGAGCGATTTCGGCTGCCCCGTCATCAAGCTGACGTAGTCGATACGGCGACTGAGTTGCCGGGCTGTCAGCGCACGGACGCGGTGCAGCAGATCGGCATCGGTTTCGCGCTGCTGCGTGCGCAGTTGCTCGAAATCCCGATACAGCTCCTGATCCAGCGAGTCGAAATGGCAGGGATGCCCTGTCATGCGGCCGATCCACAGCTGGTCGACCAGCAGGATGTGATTGTAAAGCACCGTGCAGAGACTTGAAGAATGCGCCCAGATCACGACGGCGCACCGCTTCAGGGAGGGGGGGGGCGCACCGAACGCGCGCTGGCCACGCTCGCACGACTGCTCTGACGCTGCCTTACATCGCGTCCTTGATGATGCCGGTCAGCAGGGTCTCCACCTCGCCCAGCGCCTTCTTCAGCGCCGGATTCGAGGTGGGGCCGGGTTTGCGGTATGCCATGTAGACGTGCTTGTCGTTCGGAATCGTGTACACCGATACGATATACGGGCACATCACCATCGCATGCGGATCGGCTTCCATCATCTGCCGCGAGATCGTGGCGCTGCAGAACTCGAACTGTTCTCCCTCCACGTATACCTGCTTGGTCGCACCGACTTCCGGGCCGGTGCGCGCCAGCATTTCGGCGATCTTGTTGGTGTGGTTGATCTTGAGGCCCTTGCCCTCGATCGCGAATTGAAGCGCGTCACGCACATCCTGGAAGGTGCCCTGGGTTTTGAACAAGACCGTGTAGCCCTCGGACGCCATCGCGGAAAGCGGCAGGCACACGATCGCACACACAACGAGGATTTTCTTCATGGCACTCTCCTGAATATTTCAATATTTCAGATCGTGATTTTCTGTCGTGCACGATCGAACCGCAATGGTCGTTTGCTACACTCGCCGCATGAACACGCAACTCCGAGCAGACGGCCGTTTCTGGCTGACGCTGGACGGCAAGAACTTTCTCGGCCGGGGCCGGGTCGAGCTGCTGCAGCGCATCCGCGAAACCGGTTCCATTTCCAAAGCCGCCAAGACGATGAAGATGAGCTACAAGGCCGCATGGGACGCCGTGGACGCGATGAACACGGCCTGGGACACGCCTCTGGTTGAAAGCGGCCCGGCCGGCAGCCGGCTCACACCCGATGCCGAGCGGCTCATCGCCGCCTATCAACAGGCCGAGGCGCGACACGCGGCCTTCATGCTGAAACTGGCGCAGAGCCTGCCTGAGCCCGGCGCATAGTCAACCGGCCGCCTTATTTGGCAGACGATTCCTCGTTCCGTCGGGCCTTCAGTTTTCGCCACAATGAAGCCCGGTTGATGCCGAGGATCTGCGCCGCCGCCGTCTGGTTGCCCTGCACTTCATCCAGCACCTGGGTGATATAGCTTTGTTCCTGTTCCTCCAGAGTAGGCAGGCGGCCCCCGATCCTGCGGAAGTCGACGCTCTCCCTTTTCTGCAAGGCTTCAGGCAGATGCGCCACCTCGATGGTGTCGCCTTGCGCCATGGCCGTGCCGCGCTCGATCAGGTTTTCCAGTTCGCGGACATTGCCGGGGAACGGATAATCCACCAGCAATGCCATCACCTCGCTGGAAATCCGCGTCACCGGTTTCCGCATCCGGCTGGCGTACTTGAGCAGAAAATGTTGCGCAAGCAAGGGGATATCACCTTTCCGCTGCGCAAGCGGGGGAATATTCAGATTCACCACATTCAGCCGGAAGTAGAGGTCTTCACGAAAGCGTCCCTCTTTCACCGCTTCGCCGACGTCCCGGTTGGTCGCCGCCAGTACCCGCACATCGCACTTCACTGGCCGCGTCCCGCCCACCCGCAACACTTCCTTTTCCTGTAGTACGCGTAGCAGCTTGACCTGCATGGATGGCGCCATTTCCGTCACCTCGTCGAGGAACAGCGTGCCACCGGAACTCACTTCGATCAGGCCTTTCTTCAATGCCGATGCGCCTGTGAACGCGCCCTTCTCGTGGCCGAACAATTCATTCGCCAGCAATTGCTCGCTGAATGCGCCGCAGTTGATCGCCACATAGGGGCCATCAGCCCGCGTACTGTGTTTGTGAAGGTATTTCGCGAAGAGTTCCTTGCCGGTTCCGCTCTCGCCCGTGATGAGCACACTGCAGTCCGTCGGCGCGATCTGCCGCGCAATCTCCAGCAAACGCTGCATATCGACATCCTGGGTGACGATGCCTTCGCCATCCCGGTAGCCCTCGACTTCACGGCGCAATGCGTCGTTCTCCCGGCGCAGGCGGACTTTTTCCAGCGCTTCGGCCACCACCTTGCGCACTTCATCGAGACGAAACGGTTTGGCAATGTAGTAGAACGCTCCGTGCTTCAGCGCCTGCACGGCGGATTCCGCCGTCGCGTAGCCGGTGATGAAGATCACCTCTGCCTCCGGCTGCAGTTCGCGGCTCTGCTTCAGCACGTCCATGCCGTCCACGCCTTCCATGCGCAGATCGGTGAGCACCACGTCGAAACGCCGCGACGCCAGCAACGTGACTGCGGTGGCCCCGCTCTGGGTGGCGGTGACCTGGTAACCCGCTTTCTCCATCACATGCTGGAGATTGCGCAGTGCGATCTCCTCGTCGTCCACAATCAGCAGGCTTGCTTCCATCATTGCGCTCCCTTGTTGTCGTCATCGACCGCCGCCGCAGGCTGTCCGTCTGCATCCTCCAGCGGCAAGCGGATACAGAACGTGGCCCCATCGCCGGGCGCACTGCGTACGGCGATGCAGCCGCCATGTTCGTCGACGATTTCATACACCACGAACAGCCCCAATCCCATACCGTGGCCAACGTCCTTGGTGGTAAAGAACGGATCGAAAATGCGCGGCAGGATGTCCGCTGCGATACCCGGCCCGTTGTCCGCAACGATGATTTCCACCATCTCGCCCTTCGTCCCGCATCCCTCGCCCAGTGCAGTGCCTGCAGGCGGTTCGCGGGCATTCACGACCTGCGCGGAGATATCGATTCTTCCCTGCGGGCCCAGTCCTTCCATGGCATTGCGAATCAGGTTCACGAACACCTGCTGCAGGCGCTGCGCATCGGCCGCCACGCGCAGGTCTTCGGGAATGGACAGGCGCACGACCGATTTGGCCGACACTTCGCCACGCACGAAACCGACCGTCTGCGCAACCAGCGGCTTGAGCAGGACGCGCTCTTTCCTGAACGCCCGTTCGCGGGAAAAATCGAGCAGGGAGCGAACGATATGGCGTGCACGCTCGGTCTGCTGATCGATCTGCTCCAGATACATCTTCTGCATCGCCACATCGCAGTCGCCCGCCTCTTCCTGCAGGATCTGGCAAGAGGTCGAGATATTCGACAGCGGGTTGTTCAGTTCATGAGCCACGCCGGACAACATGGTGCCGAGCGACGCCAGCCGTTCCGAGCGCATCAGCGATTTCTGCCGCAGGTCCAGTTCCTTCAACATGTGGTTGAAGGCCGCGATGATGGAAATGATCTCGCGATCGTTCGAAGGCGCCGACAGGCTTTCGTGCCGGTTGGCGGAAATCGCCGCCACGCTGGCTTCCATCTCCTTCAATGGCCGGACGACCCGCTGCGACAGCGCGCGGCCGATCACCACGATCATGAAGGCCATCGTCAGAATGACTCCCAGCAGCAGCGTGCGGAACGAAGCCAGGGTCGTCTGGATCTGGCGTCGCTCCGCCCGTGCCATGTCCTCGGCGATCGCCACCAGTTCCTGGCCCAATGCACGCACGCGCGGCTCCTGCTCCAGGGACGCCTGATCGGCGGCGGTGAACGCCGACATCCGTTGCTGATACTCGCCGAGGAGTGTGTTCAGTTCCTGCAGGCGCACCTGCGTGACGATGGCCGAGAAATCGGCCTGGTTGTCTGTCAGCATCGACTGGGCCAGCTTGATATACCCCGCGTTTTCCTCGAGATCGGCGACCTGGTGATGGAGAAAGTAATTACGCTCGAAACGGCGTATCTCCAGTACGGTGTTGAACAGATCGGTGGCGCGCTGCCCCAGGACCACCCGCACCTCCAGCGTACGCAGCTCCCCCACGAAAAACAGGGACGCCACCAGAATGATCGCCGCCACCGCGTAATACCCCAGCGTGATTTTCCCCCGCAGGGAATGACGCAGCACAGCGCCTCGAATAGCAGGTATCACGATTCCATCCTCCAGACGCATCGCCAATACGCCCAGTATAGTTGCAATTTGCAACAAATTGAACCATGTGCAACAGCCGCGTTAGACGATCTATTTTCATATTTAATTACAGCAAGTTAAACGATAACAATCAGGATGGGTTGTTGCATTCGGCAACATTCAAGCATGCTGAGCACATGGGCCGGAATAATTTTCTATTTAATAAACAATTGGTTATAAAAATGGCACGCAATATGCAATAAAAGGAGCGACCTCAACAACAAATTGCGAGAAAACCATGAACGTCATGACCCGAATCATCAATGCCCTGGCTTTCGCCAACGTCGGCAACCAGAATGAATTCAATGTCCTGCTGCGTCAGGTCGAACCGTCATCTACTTCCAAGCTGGATGAGACTCCGTGCGGAGCGGTTTCCGCACGCGCCGACGCGTCCTCCGCTGCGCCGAGCATCCGGCATGCACAGAGCGCTCTGTGAGCGCTATCCGCTGTGCAACATGGGCCGATGAATTGACCTGGAAACCGAGAGGATGGAATTGTTAACCGAATTTGAAACCGATATTGTGGCGCTTGTAATCAGCGTCCTGAGTGTTGTCGCGTACTACCTTTTCCTCAGCATGAAAGTGCGGGAAAACCCCACCTACACGATACATGGCGTGCACGAGCTCGCGCGCCGCTTGTGGGTAGCCAACATCATGCGCAATCCCGCCCAGGGCATCATGGGCGTGCAAACGCTGCGTAACTGGATCATGGGCTCGACATTGATGGCCTCCACTGCTGCCATCCTGATCATCGGTACGCTCACGCTCTCCGGTCAGGCCGAGAGCATTACGCGTAGCTGGCATGTGCTCAGCATGACCAGCAGTCATGCAGCCGAATTGTGGATCGTCAAGGTCATGGCCCTGCTAATCACCTTCATCGTGGCGTTCTTTGCCTTTGCCATGTCGGTACGCCTGGCCAACCACGTGGTGTTCATGATCAACGTGCCGGAATTCGAAGCACATCACAATCTGTCGCCGGAATCCGTGGCTCGCCGTCTACATCGTTCCGGCACCATGTTTTCGATCGGCATGCGCGCCTTCCTGTTTGCCATCCCGCTGGTGTTCTGGCTGTTCGGGCCTTATTTCCTGGTGGCAGCGTCGATCGGCCTGATCATTGCGCTCTACCGCCTCGACCGCAGTGAATCCGAAGGCGTCATGGATGTCGGCCCCTCGGAAAAGCAAAAGCAGCAGAACGCGCCGGTCGTGTCCATACAGGCCAAGTACGCCAAGTAAATCCCCGGTAAATGACAGGTACAGGTGTGGTTCTTGTGAACCGCACCTGCCGTACCCTCACGACGCGACCGACTATGCTCTGGGATGCGCCTTGTAGAACGTCAACGGCGCACTGTTTTTCACAACCGCCGGCTTCAGCTTCCCTACCACATGCATTTCGCACGGCTTGCAATCGAAGCGTAGCGTGAGCTTCTCGCTGCCGTTGATCAGCGTCAGCGGCGCGGCGCGTACCGTACCCTGCACGCCGGTGACTCCTTTGGCCTGCTTGGGGCAGAGCGAGAGTGAATAGCGCACGCAGTGCTTGGTGATCATCAACGAGACTTCACCAGACTCCTCGTGGCTTTCGTAGGCTGCGGCAATGACGTGCACGCCGTGCTTTGCGTAGAAATCGCGCGCCTTGTGATTGTAGACATTGGCCAGATAGGTGAGCGTGTCTTCAGGATAGGCTACGGGCGGCTCGACCGGCTGCATACGCGGCGGGCGCGTATAGGCCGCAGCACGCGCCGTTTCCAGTGCGGCGACCGCATCGCGACGCAAGGCATTGACGAAAGAAGCCGGAATGAACCAGGACTGCGTCAATTCAAGCGCAACCCCCATGGCGGCAAAGGACGTAGTGCCGAGCTTGCCGAGATGCGCGCACAACGTGGCCTCGGCCTTGGCGGTGTCGTTGGCCGCTTCCCTGGGATGCGCGGCGGCCGCTACGGCGCAGTGGCCATCTTCATCGGTCAGGGTGAGCGAGAACCCCGCTTCGGTTTCGCCCAGGCGCATCCACACACCGATACGACGATCGCTGGATGCCTTGTCCAGCATGCGTATCCAGTTCATATCGCGATTGCGGTTGACCGGCGTGCCGGCGCGCAAGTCCTTGAAACCCGCCATGGGATCTTTTGGGAACACTCGCCACACGCCCTCGCCCAATTTCTCGGCACGGTTGATCGCAAGCCCGGCCAGATCTTTCTGCAGCGTGTAGTAGCAGAGGCCGTCACCGTTGTTGAGTACGGTATCGGGCATATCGGTCTCCAGTTCCACCCATTTGTCGCCAAGCTTGCGCACATGGCCGATCGGCAAACCGGGATTTTTCGGCGTGTCGAATGCACCGATATCGTCCTTGCGTCCGCCGACGAAATAATCGGTGAATTCGCGGTTGAAATTCTGGTTGGGGTCGGGCGTGAAGCTGAACGTGGTGCGGCCGGATGACGCGCGTGCGAATTCCGGGCGGCGCGAGAGGATCTCGTCGAGCAATGTCCGGTAATGGGCCGTGATGTTCTTCACGTAGCCCATGTCCTTGTAGCGGCCCTCGATCTTGAAGCTGCGGATACCAGCATCGATCAGCGCTTCGAGGTTGTCGCTCTGATTGTTGTCCTTCATCGACAACACGTGCTTGTCGTGGGCGACGATACGGCCTTCCATGTCGGTGACCTGGTACGGCAGGCGGCAGGCCTGCGAACAGTCGCCACGATTGGCGCTGCGCCCGGTGTGGGCATGGCTGATGTAGCACTGGCCGCTGTAGGCAACGCACAGCGCACCGTGGACGAAGAATTCCAGCGTGCAATGCGCAGGGTCGGTCGCGGCGCGGATCGCGGCGATCTGCTTGAGGTCGAGCTCGCGCGCCAGCACGATCTGGCTCAATCCGACGTCCTGCAGGAAGCGGGCCTTCTCGGGCGTGCGGATATCGGTCTGGGTACTGGCATGCAACTGGATCGGCGGCAGGTCGAGCTCCAGCAGGCCCATGTCCTGGATGATCAGCGCGTCGACGCCGGCCTCGTAAAGCTGCCGGATTTGTTGCCGGGCCGGCTCCAGTTCGTCGTCGCGCAGGATGGTATTGAGCGTGACGAACACGCGCGCATTGAAGCGATGCGCATGCGCCGCCAGCCTGGCGATCTCGGCGATCTCGTTGGAAGCGGCCGCACGCGCACCGAACGACGGCCCGCCGATATATACCGCATCGGCGCCGTGGTTGACGGCTTCGATGCCGATATTGGCGTCGCGTGCGGGCGCGAGCAGTTCGAGTTGATGGGGTTCCACGGGCGGCGTTCCGGACAGCAAAACGCCATTTTACTTACTTGGCGGGGTCGCGGCTCGCCAACTGCAGATAGGATTGCGCCTTGACTGCCTTGAAGGCCAGGTTCAGCGTGATGTCGTTGCCAACGAGGAAGGCGTACTTGCCCATGTTGAAGTCCGAGCGCCTGAGTGTGAGGGTCGCATTGGCGCCGCAGGTCTCTACCCGAGAATCGGGATCCTGCATGCACTGAAAATGCGTCACGGCAAGCGTCACCGGCCGGGTCACCCCCTTGATCGTGAGATCGCCCGACAGACTCGACTGCTCGCCGTTCAGGTTCATCTTGCCGGATTTGAAGGTAATGACCGGATAGTTGGCGGCATCGAAGAAATCCGCCGCTTTCATTTGCGCATCCAGCAAAGCCTGGCCGGTGTTGACCGAAGCGGCGTCGATGCTTACCTCGGCCGACCCTGACTGGCTGTCGCGATCGAACACCACCGTGCCGCTGATCTTTTCGAAGCGATTGGTCTGGCTCGAGAGCCCCAGATAGCGATAACTGAACTGCGAGGACGTGCGGCTGCTGTCGATCACATAGGTTTCGGGTGCAGCCAAGGCTGAAGTTGCACTGGCAACAAGCGCGGTCAACAAGACAAAACGTTTCATAGATGCTCCTGCGAAAGGTGAACATCGGGATCCATTTGCCCGGCGGTCATGCCGCCCGACCGCTCCCGGTCATCGTTTCCTTCGGGAGCCTCGCAGGTGTTGCAACGCGTGTGCCCGCTGCCGGGCGCTGAAGTCGATCAAATTAAAGTCAACAAAATTAATATGTTGTGCTTTTACGCTCCATACGGATTCGCCGCGAATGGCCTCCAAATGACGGAAATTCCACACGCAACGTCGAACCGGGGACAACACCGAGCCCCGCATGGGAACGCGCAGGCCCTTCAAGATGGAGGTTGGGAATAGGCAATCTGCCGACGGCAGGCCTGGTGCATGCGTGGCCGGCGCCACGCATGCACATCAAGTGGAACGATGCACAGGTTTGTCGCTTAAGTCTTGTTCCAGCCCATGCGCTGCAAGAACGGCTGGCGTTCGATGAAGTGGTGCTGGAGAGCGCCGGCCACATGCAGGACGACCAGGGCAAGCAGGGTGTAATTCAGCGTTTCGTGCACTTCCTCGAGCAGATGACCCAAGGCCTTGTCCTTGCCGATCAGGTCAGGCAACGGCAGTACGCCGAACCACACCGTCTGCACGCCCTTGGCAGAGCTCATCAGCCAGCCCGAAATCGGAATCACCAGAATCAGCAAATACAGCAGGCCATGCGCGACGACACTCGCACGGCGCTGCCAACCGGCGACGCTGGCAGGCAGCGGGGGCGGCGTATGCGTCAGCCGCCACACCACCCGCAGTCCCGCCAGCATGAACACGGTGACGCCGATCCACTTGTGGTAGCTGAAGAGCTTGAGTTTCTCGGGCGACAAGGGCAGGTCGGCCATGTACAGCCCGAGCGGGAACGCCACGAAAATCAGCAGGGCAACCAGCCAGTGCAGCACGATCGCGGGGGTGGAATAACGCATTGCGGAAGTCATGCAATCTCCATGTTTGAAACCATTCAGAGGGGAAAAGCGGCCGACAGAATGTGGAGTCCGGTCAGCCAGGCAACGAAAAGAATCCTACTCGGTTTCCGCGATTGCGGGGCGTCGCCGAATACGGATCAAACCGAGACAGGGCCATGTAAAAACGTATGGCCGATTGTGCGGGGACGGTGCATCAATCAGTTTTTCCCCAGCGCATGGCCGCTGCATCGTCGCTGGCGCGCGCCTCAACCCAGCGTTCGCCCTCCGGAGTCTCTTCCTTCTTCCAGAACGGCGCACGGGTTTTCAGATAATCCATGATGAATTCACAGGCGGCAAACGCCTCGCCGCGATGGCTGCCCGCCACGGCAACCAGCACGATGGGGTCGCCAGGCAGCAACCGGCCCACCCGATGGATCAGCGTGACGTCGAGCAGAGTCCAGCGCGATTGCGCTTCCTCGACCAGCGCGGCCAGCGCCTTCTCGGTCATGCCCGGATAGTGTTCCAGCGTCATCGCGGCGACACCGCTGCCGTCGTTCATGTCACGTGCCAGGCCGACGAAGCTGGCGATGGCGCCGATGTCGGAGCGGCCGCGTCGCATGGCGTCGACTTCCGCGCCCAACTCGAAAGCCGCGTTCTGGACCACTATCTTCATCGTTTCAGCCTCCGGTGACCGGCGGGAAAATCGCGACTTCGGCGTTCTCGCTCAAGGCTGCATCGAGCGCGACGATGTCCTGATTGACCGCCACCCGGTATGCCCGGTCCGCGGCCAGTTCTTCCGCCCACACGCCACCGCGGGCCTGCAACTGGGCAACCAGATCGGCGACGGTGCTGCCGGCGCAATCCAGCGTTTCCTCCGCGCATCCGAGGCGCTCGCGCAGGCGGGCAAAATAGAGCACGCGCAGTTTCATGCCAGCAGTTCCGCAAGGGGAATGAAGCGTACCCAGTCGCCCGGTTGCACCGTCTGGCCGATCTCGATATCGACGAGCCCATCGGCCCACGCACACGATGTCAGCACACCCGAACTCTGGTTGGGATAGATTGCCGCGCGACCGTTTTCCTGCATGCGGGCGCGCAGGAATTCGCGCCGCACGCCGGGCTTGGTCCAGGCAAAATCCGCCTTGACCGGAAACGCCCGATACAGCACATCGCGAACCCCCATGCGCTTCAAGAGGAACGGCCGCACGAACAGGCAGAAGGTAACGAAGGCCGACACCGGATTGCCCGGCAGGCCGATGAAGTCGGCCTCATCCACGCGCCCGTAGACAAGCGGCTTGCCGGGTTTCATTGCGACTTTCCACATTTCGACGCGTCCCAGTTTTTCGACTGCTGCCTTCACGTAATCGGCCTCGCCCACCGACACCCCGCCACTGGTGATGACGACGTCGGCCACGCTGGCGGCACCGGCCAGCGCAGCCTCGGTCGCTTCCAGCGAGTCGGGCACGATGCCGAGATCGATCAGTTCGCAGCCGAGGCCGTTCACCAGCCCGGTCAGGGTATATCGGTTGGAATTGTAGATCTGGCCCGGTCCCAGGGACGTGCCCGGCGTCACCAGTTCGTCGCCGGTGAAGAAGCACGCGACCTTCAGCCGCCGGAACACCGGCAACTCGGCCAGTCCGACCGACGCCGCGAGCCCCATCTCGGCCGCACCGATGCGGGTGCCAGCGTCGAGCACCTGCGCGCCGGTTTCGATGTCCTCGCCGGCACGGCGGACATTCTCGCCCCGCCGGGGCAATGCGTTGATCACGACGCCATCTCCTTCGGCGTAACAGTATTCCTGCATCAGCACGGCATCGGCACCTGGCGGGATCGGCGCGCCGGTAAAGATGCGCGCAGCGGTGCCCGGCTGCAGGGACTCGCCCACCGCACCGGCAAGAATGCGCTGCGAAACCGGCAGTCGGGTGCCGGCCGCCGCCACATCGGCAACGCGTACGGCATAGCCGTCCATCGCGCTGTTGTCGAGCGGCGGCACAGTGATGGCGGAAGTCTGCGGTGTGGCCAGTACGCGACCGAGCGCAGCAGTCACTGCAACCGTTTCGGTTTCGCGTGCGCTGCGTGCGCGTTCAAGCAGGGCATCAAGCAGTTGGTTGGCTGTGAGCATGGTTCAGGATGAAGTCGGTAAGGGATTGAACGGTATCGATGTCGATGTGGGGAAATCCGTCGGGCGGCGCGATGTCCGACGCCACGGCCAGGATATTCGGGTCGTCGGGAAACAGCCAGGGCCTGGCAGTCTCGGCGCGATGGACTTCCAGCTTGGGGATGGCTTCGCGCTTGTACCCCTCGACCAGCACCAGGTCGCAAGGCGGAAATTTATTCAACAAGTCATCCAGCCGTGGCGGCGTGTCGCGGTGCTCAGTCAGTACCGCCGTGCGGTGATCCGATGCCAACAGCACTGCCATCGCACCGGCCTCGCGTACGCGCCAACTGTCCTTGCCGGGACGGTCGATGTCGAAATCGTGGTGAGTATGCTTGATCACCGCGACTTTGAGGCCGCGCGCAGCCAGGTGCGGCAGTACCCGCTCGATGAGCGTGGTCTTGCCGCTGCCGCTGTATCCGGCGATGCCAAAGATTTTCATGGTGGCACCTTCATTGTCAGTCAGGCCAGGTCAGGCTATATTTGAGGCTATATTTTTTCATATATAACCCATTCCTGCCAACCCGCCTCATGAACGCCGTTGTTTCAACCGCTCAGCCGGGCCTCATTGATCAGTTCGACCGCCGCATCGACTACGTACGACTGTCGGTGACGGACCGTTGCGACCTGCGCTGCAGCTATTGCATGCCGGAAGGTTTCAAGGGCTTCGAGGAGCCTGAACACTGGCTCAATTTCGATGAGATCGAACGCCTGATCGGCGCATTTGCGCGCTTGGGCGTGCGCCGCATCCGCCTGACCGGCGGCGAGCCGCTGCTGCGGCGCGACATCGCCGGACTCGCCGGACGTATCGCCGCCCTGCCCGGCATCGAAGATTTATCGTTGTCCACCAACGCAACCCAGCTCGACAAGCACGCCGAGGCATTGAAGGCCGCCGGCGTGACACGGCTCAACGTCAGCCTCGACTCACTGCAACAGGCGCGGGTGGAACGCATCAACGGCCGCGACGTACTCGCCAAGGTCATGACCGGACTGGCCGCCGCCCAGGATGCCGGCTTCGCACCGATCAAACTCAACATGGTGGCCCTGCGCGGCACCAACGACGACGAGATCGACGAGATGGTCGCCTTCTGCATGGAACGCGGCTTCGTGCTGCGGCTGATCGAGGCGATGCCGATGGGCGACACCGGCCGCAACGCCGAATACCTCGACCTGCAGCCGGTGAAAGAGCGTCTGCGTACACAGTTCGGCCTGGTCGAGACCGCCCTGTCCGGTGGCGGTCCTGCGCGCTATCTCGGCACACCGGACGGCAACTTCAATGTCGGCTTCATCACGCCGATCTCGCAGCATTTCTGCGAAACCTGCAACCGCATCCGCATCGCCGTCGACGGCACCGCCTACATGTGCCTGGGTCAGGAAGAGAAATTCGAATTTCGTCCGCTGCTGCGCGGGGGGGGCAGCGACGCCGAACTGGACGCCGCGATCCTGCACGCAATCAATCTCAAGCCGGAACGCCACGAATTCCGCGAAGCGCCCCACAAGATCCTGCGCTTCATGTCGATGACTGGTGGCTGAAGCCGCCTCAATCCGCGCTCACGGTACGAAAACCGGCGAAAGGATCGCGCCGGTCCGGCAGATAGAAATTGCGGAAACCAGCGTATGTCAGCGACCTATCGGTCACCGGTCCGCCGCCGCGCAATTCCCCGTGCGTGTGGAACCAGGGTTGCGAATAGTCGCGATATGGATCCGGCACGAAGCCCGGATACGGCACGAACGGGTCGCGCAGCCACTCCCACGCCTTGCCCCATTGAAATTCCGGTCGCGTCGTTGCACACAGCCACTGTGCTGCCACGGGCAGCCGCCGGCCCTGCCATGCGGCAAACGCCTCGGCCTCGTAACGGTTCACGTGCAGCATCAGTACCGCTTCGCCGGGTGGCTGCCAGCGGTCGAAGCGGCGCACCTGCCAGTCACCCGCGTCCCGTCTCCAGTACACAGGATGGCTGGCTTCGCTGGCCGTGCGCCAGGCCCAGCCGGCTTCCGACCACACCGACTTGCGCTGGTAGCCGCCCGCATCGACAAATTCGGCAAAGGCCGTTTCCGACACCGGGCTCGCGTCGATGTCGAATGCGGAAATCGGCACTGTGTGGCGCCATTTTTCATTGTCGAAGATGAAACCCGCATCGGGTCCGCTGCCGAGTTCCACCTCCCCACCAGGAAGCGTCAGGCGCTGTGCAAACTGGGGGATTGCGACGTCCACAAGCTCGGGCGGCGCATAGCCGAGGTTCTGGAATGCCATCCACCACGCCTCGATGTGCATCAGTTCGTGATAGAGACACAGTTCGGCGAAGTAGGCGATGTCGTTGTCGAATCCGCTGCGCAAGCGGCTTGCCACAGCGGCGGCAACCTCGTCCGCGTAGTCGTCGACTGCTGCCGGTTGCAGCAAGGGCAGGTCCCAGCGGATGTCGTGTGGCACGCTGGAGGAATCGTAAAGGGCGTCGGCACCCCTCAGCAGGCTCGGGCCGCAAGTGCCGTCGGGCCGTTCGCGCAGGCACCAGCGCTCCTGGAACCAGACGATATGCCCGTATTCCCACAGCGGCGGATTCAGATGGCCGGCACGTGGCCCCAGCCAGCCGTCCGCAGGCAGCGCGTCGATGAACTGGCGCAGCTGCTTGCGCGCCTGCATCAAGCGGTCGATGAGCTGCGCGGCGGAATAGCCGCTGACGGGTCGGGTTCGGTTCATGTTATATAACGCACTGTAGCCACTTCATTCTAGGCGCCCACTCTCGAAGGCGAAATCGGACCATGAGCACACCTACTCCCAACGACCCCATCCGGCTGACCCAGTTCTCCCACGGCGGCGGCTGTGGATGCAAGATCGCCCCGGCGGTGTTGCGCGACATCCTGGCCGACACGCCCTTTGCCTCGAACCTGGCGGCGGCTTATCCCGACCTGCTGGTGGGGATCGAGCACGGCGACGATGCCGCTGTCTACCGGCTGAACGACGAACAGGCGATCGTGGCGACCACCGATTTTTTCATGCCGATCGTAGACGATCCCTTCGAATTCGGCCGCATCGCCGCAACCAATGCGCTGTCCGACGTCTATGCCATGGGCGGACGTCCGCTGTTCGCCCTGGCCATCGTCGGCATGCCGATCGGCAAGCTGCCCAACGACGTCATCCGCCAGATCCTCGCCGGTGGCGAATCGGTGTGCAAGGCGGCCGGGATTCCGATCGCGGGCGGCCACTCCATCGATGCGCCGGAACCGATCTATGGCCTGGTTGGCATCGGCGTGGTGGACCCGCGCAAGGTCAAGCAGAACGGCGGCGGCCAAGCCGGTGATTGCCTCATCCTGGGCAAGCCGCTGGGCGTGGGGATCTACAGCGCGGCGCTGAAAAAGGGCCTGCTCAGCCCCGACCAGTACGCATCGATGATCGCCGCCACGACCCAGCTCAACACCGCGGGTGCCGACCTGGCCGATACCGCGGGCGTACACGCGATGACCGACATCACCGGCTTTGGCCTGCTCGGCCACCTGCTCGAAATCACCCGCGCATCGAAGCTGTCGGCCCAGGTCGGATTGGGACGGCTGCCGCTGTTGCCCGGCGTCGACGAACTGGCACGGGGCGGGCATATCACCGGCGCGAGCCAGCGCAACTGGGCAAGCTATGGCAGCGAAGTGCAGTTCGCCGACGGCATCGCCGACTGGCAACGCGCCCTGCTCACCGACCCGCAGACCAGCGGCGGACTGCTGGTGAGCTGTGCGCCCGCGTCCAGGGAGGCTGTGTTCGACATCTTCCGCCGTCATGGCTTCGACCGTGCGACGGAAATTGGCCAATTGCAGGCCGGCCACAACGTAGCCGTCGCGCTCTGAGGTCATTTGCCCCCGCGGGATATGCGCGGCGAGCTTCGCGGTCCGCCACCCCTTGGAAACCGGGCGTAGTCACCGGAGCACAGCAACCCTCCCCCGGCAATCGAGCATGCTGGCCGTACCGGCTTCGTCTTCGGCAAGTGACTTGCGCGCTATCCGGCGGGCGGCCGCATCGCCTCGTCGTAGTGTCCGGGTTTGAACCGTGCCACCAGCAGCGCCACCACCAGCACCGCGCCGAACTGCGCCAGCCAGCCCGCATGAAAACCGCCGGTGGCCTGATGCAGCCGCGCCATCACCCAGGGCGCCAGCGCGGTCAGCATGAATCCGCCACCCTGCATCAGCGCGTTGAGCGCACCGGCCCGCAAGGGATGGTGCAGGTGATCCAGCGCCACCACCATAAACAGGGCGAAGCAACCGCCGATCCCCACGCCCAGCACCACGGCCGCGGTCATGGGCGCCGCGTCTGGCCGCCAGGCCAGGGCGGCAAAGCCTGCGGCCTGGCAGGCCAGCGTAAGCCAGATCCAGGGCCGGCGATCCAGATGGCGCGCAACCAGCGTCGGGAAAGCGAGCGCCGCCACCGCCTGTGCCACCGACACCACGGCCACGAGCAGGCCGCTGTGCGTCGCGCTCCAACCCTGCTCCTGGTAGTACGGCGCAAGCCAGGCCACCATCGTAGCGTAGCCACCATTCATCAGGCCGAAGGCCAGCATGAGCAGCCAGGTGCGGCGACGGCGCAGCAGCCAGGCCGTATCGCTGCCGGTCTGCCGCACAGCCGAAGGCAGCGGCATGACGCCCAGCGTGGTCCAGGCCAGCCACAGCGCCAGCAGCACCGGCCAGACCCATAGTGCGAGCGCCCCCTGCCAGCTCAGCCCCCATTGCATCGCCAGCGGCGAGAACTGCGCGCCCAGCGCGCCGCCGCTCATCAGCGCAGCCGAGTAGCCCCCCATCATGGGCGCCACATGGCGTGGTGTGTGGAACTTGATCAAGCCCGGCAGCATGCCCTGTACCAGTGCCACGCCGACACCGCACAGGGCAGCAGTGGCGATCAACACGGCGGACACGCTACCGGCCAGACGGAGTACGCAGCCCAGAGCGATGAACGCCAGCGCCAGCATCATCGCTGGCCGCACGCCCAGACGCTGCTGCACGGCAGGCGTCAGCCAGGTTCCCGCGCCGATCAGGGCCATGGGCAGCAGCGTGAGCCAGGCCAGCGCTTCCAGACCCATGCCGGTCTGCGCCTGGATGGCCGGACTCAGCGGCCCGATGGCGGTGAGAAATGGGCGCAGGTTCAGCGTGACCACCACCACCGTGACCAGCCACAGCAGAATGGACGTTCGGGGGCTATGCAGCATCGCCATGAAGCCAGGTGAGCGCGGTGCCGGTGTCCGGCCACACCCGGTGCAATGATGGGGCGGTCAGAGAGAACGAACTGAAAAGGTCGGGCATGTACAGTCTCGAACAAAATAATGCCGGTGCGGCCGGCCAGGCTTGCCGTACGCGGCGCGATCCGGCACGGCCTCGACGGCAGCCGCGCGGAGAGGAAAGCATACTAGCGTACAAGCAGCCAACCCGCATGACATGCCCGGGGCGGTACGTCATGACGTTTTGCGTGTATATCCTCCGGGGTAACCATGCGGGCAACCGGGTGGCAGGCGCGCGGCAGGCCTTTACAATCGGCACATGCCTTCCCATCGCGACCTCACCTTCGACAACGGCTTCGCCACCCTGCCCGACACCTTTTATTCGCGCGTGCAGGCTACGCCCGTGCCCGCCCCCTACCTCGTCTGCCACAGCCCGGACGCGCTCGATCTTCTGGATCTGGACGCCGACGCCATCCGCCATCCCGAACTGATCGAAACCCTGGCCGGAAACCGCGTGCTGCCGGGCATGGAACCCGTGGCCGCGCTCTACGCCGGGCACCAGTTCGGCCACTACGTGCCACAACTCGGCGACGGCCGCGCGATCCTGCTGGGCGAAGTGCGGAATGCGGCGGGCGCAGGCTGGGAGGTACAGCTCAAGGGCGCCGGCCGCACCCCCTATTCGCGCGGCGGCGACGGCCGCGCGGTGCTCCGATCGAGCATCCGCGAGTTCCTGTGTTCCGAGGCCATGCACGCGCTCGGCATCCCCACCACCCGCGCGCTCGCCATTATCGGCAGCGACCGCCCGGTCTACCGCGAGGACGAGGAGACCGCAGCGCTGGTCACGCGCCTGGCGCCGAGCTTCGTACGCTTCGGTTCCTTCGAGGTGTTCTACTACCGCAACCAGGTCGAGCCGATCAAGCAACTGGCCGACTACGTGATCGAACGCTATTACCCGGACCTGAAGGATCTCGCCGATCCCTACCCCGAATTCCTGCGCCAGGTGAGCTTGCGCACGGCTGATCTGATGGCGCAATGGCAGGCGGTCGGCTTCTCGCACGGGGTGATGAACACCGACAACATGTCCATCCTTGGCTTGACGCTCGACTATGGTCCGTTCGGTTTTCTCGACGCCTTCGAGCCCGGCTACGTCTGCAACCACTCCGACACCGGCGGCCGCTACGCCTTCGACCAGCAGCCCGACGTCGCGGCGTGGAACATCACCAAGCTGGCACAGGCGCTGGTGCCGCTGATGTCGGTGGAAACCGCATCCGGCGCAATCAGCGAATATCCCCAGGCATTCGGCAAGGCCTATCTCGAACGCATGGCCGCCAAATTCGGCCTGCCGCCGGGCGGCGATACTGCTTCTCTCGTGATGGACGCGCTGCAGCTGCTGGCGCAGAACCGCGTCGACTACACGATCTTCCTGCGCCGCCTGTGCGACTTCGACAGCGCGATCGATGCATCCAATACGCCGCTGCGCGATTGCTTCATCGACCGTGCGGCTTTTGACGCCTGGGCGTCGCGCTATGCCGCCGCCCTGCGCCAGCAGGGCTCCAGCGACACGGCTCGGCGCCAGGCGATGCGCGCGGTCAACCCCAAGTACATCCTGCGCAACCACCTGGCCGAGGTCGCCATACGCCGGGCCGCGGACGAACGCGACTACAGCGAGGTCAACCGCCTGCACACGCTGCTGACCCGTCCGTTCGACGAGCAGCCGGAATACGAAGCCTACGCTGCCGAGCCGCCCGATTGGGCGAGGAAGATTGAGGTAAGCTGCTCGTCGTGAACCGACTCGCTGCCCTGTCCGTCCCTCTGTTGGCCGCACTCCTGCTCGGCGCCTGCAGCAGTTCGGCCATCCAGCGCAAGGACGGTAGCAGCAGCGTACGCAGTTTCAGTCTGCGCGATCTGGCCAAGAGCGACGTCGACGAGGTCATCGAGATCCATCAGCAGGCTGCCCTGGCCAGCCTCAAGACCCTGACCCTCAAACTCTACCGCCGCAATCCGGGCGAATGGCGGAAATCCGGATACGCCAGCGCCGACGACGCGACCGAAACCTTGTTCAAGCCCTTGTCCCATTGGCACCTGTCCCCGCAAAAGGATCTCAACTGGCAGGCCAGCCTGCGCGATGCCTGGCGCGAGGATTACATGGGAGATCGGGTGAAGGCGCTGATGGATGGACTGCTGGTGATGCACATGGCGGCGTTCGACCATCGCACCGAGTTTTATCTGCTGAGCGACGTCGACGCGCAGAAACTCTACAACGCCGCACGCAACACCGAGGCCGTGGCCTGGAAATTGGCGACAGCCCGGAACGCGCGCAACGAACCCTTGCTGTTGTCCAACGGTACCGACGGCAACGGCGTGATCAATCTCAGCTTCGAACGCGAATTCGGCAAACTCATCGGCAACCAGGACACGCTGGCCCGGATCGTGGAGGACAAAAGCAACCGCGCAATCCGCTTCGGCGTCGTCAACCTCACCAGCATGGTGTTCCTGCCGGTCTGACATGGAGACCGATGCCTACGCGTATTGCGCCGTCCTGACGCGCGACCAGTGGGCGTGGGAGTTCCTGCGCCGCAATCCCGACTACCGGGCCGATTACCACCGCTTCATCACGTTGTGGCACGCGCTCGAAGCCGACTATGGCGCCCCGCCCAATCGCGATTTCCCGCGCTGGAAGCAGGACCCGCGCGCCTACGGCCCCCTGCCTGGCGACGCCGACCTCGCCGCCCCCACCGGCGAACTGTGCGTGGTGGAAGACGATCGGGTGCTGCTCGAGTGCTGGATGGGCGCGAAATGGGGCTTCTACAAATTCCCGCTCGACCCCGAGCGCGTTGCACCCGGCCCGGACGAACTGTCGTGGCGCCCGCCGCCGCAGCCGGACGGCGAGGTCGAAGCCCCCTACCGCGTTGATCTGACGTTCGACCTCTCGCTGCCACTGCCGCCGCAACTCGAAGCCGCGAAATTTCGCCTCGTCGGCCGCGCCGCCGAACTGCGCAGACAGGGCATCCTCGCGCCGAAGACCGTGGCAAATCAGTGCGCACGCTGGGTACGCATGCTGCAGGTGCTGGACGGTGATACGCCGCCGGAAGGGGATCTTGACGACCTGCTGCGCGAAGCGCAGGCAATGACGCTGAGCGGCTATCTGGATATCCTGCGACTGGCGGATACCGGCGCGAATACAAAATAAAACCGGGGCGTCATGCCCCGGTTCCGGTTTGCAGCCTACTACGAGGTGGGCTTAGGCGAAATTCGCCTCGGCAAATTTCCAGTTCACCAGATTGCTGAGGAAGGTCTCGACGAACTTGGGACGCAGGTTGCGGTAGTCGATGTAGTAGGCATGCTCCCATACGTCGATGCACAGCAGGGCCTTGTCGCCGGTGGTCAGCGGGGTGCCGGCGGCGCCCATGTTGACGATGTCGACCGAACCGTCGGCCTTCTTCACCAGCCAGGTCCAGCCGGAACCGAAGTTGCCCACGGCGCTGGTCTGGAAGGCCTTCTTGAACTCGTCCAGCGAGCCCCACTTCTTGTTGATGGCGTCGGCCAGCGCGCCGGCGGGTGCGCCGCCGCCATTGGGGGTCAGGCAGTTCCAGAAGAAGGTGTGGTTCCACACCTGGGCTGCGTTGTTGTAGACGCCGCCGGCAGGCGCGCTCTTGACGATATCTTCGAGCGACTTGCTCTCGAAGTCGGTGCCCTTGATCAGGTTGTTGAGGTTGGTCACGTAGGCCTGATGGTGCTTGGCATAGTGGTATTCGAAGGTTTCCTTGGACATGTGCGGTGCGAGCGCATCCATGGCAAAGGGCAGTGCGGGCAAGGTGTGTTCCATAGCTTTCTCCTGATATTGAACAAACGGTAAATATAGTGCCTCTACCGAACATTGCAGATGCCGCAACGACAACAGGGTTTCTGCCGTCGTAAAGAAAAAGGGCCGGCATGACCGACCCTGATTCCTTGATTTGTTGGTCGGGGCGAGAAGATTCGAACTTCCGACCCCCTGCACCCCATGCAGGTGCGCTACCAGGCTGCGCTACGCCCCGACGAAGCCCAAGATTCTAACAGAGGTGCGGCATGAGGCGGAAGCCCGTCAACCCAATATTTTCAGAATGGCGCTGATTTCGGCGCGCAATTTGCCGACGTCCAGCGAGGGGTCCGGCGAGGAATCGGTTACGGATTCGGTGACCGTATCGGCATCATGCTCCAGGCGCTGCCGTGCACCGCTGATGGTGAAACCCTCTTCGTACAACAGTTCGCGGATGCGGCGGATCAGCAGGACTTCGTGGTGCTGGTAATAACGTCGATTGCCGCGCCGCTTGACCGGGCGCAACTGGGTGAATTCCTGTTCCCAATAACGCAGCACGTGCGCCTTGACGGCACACAGTTCAGATACTTCACCGATGGTGAAATAGCGTTTGGCCGGGATCGGCGGAAGTTCACTCCGCGTTGGGCGTTCCAATTTGGGCGCCTTCGACTTGCGATTTGAGTTTCTGGCTGGCGTGGAAGGTCACCACGCGACGCGCGGAGATCGGCATTTCCTCGCCGGTTTTGGGATTGCGTCCGGGACGCTGCGGCTTCTCGCGGCACTGGAAGTTGCCGAAACCGGACAGTTTGACGATATCGCCTTTTTCGAGCGCCAGGCGGATTTCATCGAAAAACGACTCGACGACGTCCTTCGCCTCGCGTTTGTTCAAACCCACTTTTTCGAACAACAGTTCGGCCAGATCAGCTTTGGTAAGGGTGGTCATACGTATATGTTTATCTGGGATGTCTGATGGAAAATCGCGTCAAGTACGCGCCAACAAGATGGGGCATCAGGCACGCGCAACGACATTTTTGCGTCAGGCACGCAATGCGGCATTGCACTGACGAAGCGCGGCACTGACCAGTTTCTGTACAGCATCCTCCACATCCTGATCCGTCAATGTGCGTTCAGTATCTTGCATAACTACCCGTATAGCAAGGCTTTTTTGGTTTTCTGCCACACCCTTTCCGCGGTAATCGTCAAATACCTCGATCGATTGCACGCTGCCCGGTGCAACCTCGCGCAAGGCGGTCAGCAACTCACCTGCCGGGGTATGGGCATCCAGCACGAACGCCAGATCCCGCCGTACCAGCGGGAAACGCGACAGGCTCGCATGGCGCGGCAGATCGCGCCGGCTGAACACCTGGCTGTCGAGCTCGAACAGCATCGGTACGGCGGGCAAGTCGAACGCCTGCACCAGTCGTGGGTGCAGTGCGCCGATCCAGCCGACAGCCCGGCCATCAATCCATATCTCGGCACTCTGCCCCGGGTGCAGCGCGGAATGCGTGCCACGCCGGGTATCGAGCGGGTGCCCGAAGAGGCGCTCAAGATCGCCCTTGAGGTCGAAGAAATCGACCCGGCGCGACGACGCGCCCCATTGTTCAGGTAGCCCGTCGCCATAAGCGAGGCCGCCCAGCTTCATCGGTTGCGTCGCCTGCGACGTATACACGCGTCCCAGTTCGAAGATGCGCACCCGCTCCTGCTGGCGGTTGAGGTTGTGGCGCAAGGTCTCGATCAAGCCGCCCCACAGGGTGGTGCGCATCGCCGATAGCTGACTGGCGATCGGGTTGGCCAGCGGCAACGGACGGGCATCGGCGTCGAGCGCCGTTTCCCATGCCGGATCGACGAAGCTGTAGGTGATGACTTCCTGGTAATCCAGATCGACCAGCATCTGGCGCAGGGCGTCGTCGCCCAGCACGGTCTCGTCCTGCGGCAGCATGCGCGAAGGCGCGGCCGGCGGCTGCGCCGGAATATTGTCGTAGCCGAACAGGCGCACCGCTTCCTCGATCAGGTCTTCCTCGATCGCGAGGTCGAAGCGGAAACTCGGCGGAGTGACGACGAGACAATCCTCCTGGCGCTCGACGTGTGCGCCGAGTGCAGCGAGGCCCCGCGCCACCTGGTCGGCGTCCATCTCGATGCCGGCCACGCGCTTCAGTCGCGCCAGCCGCAGCGTGATCGGCTGCCGCTCCGGCAGTTTGGCCACTGCCTCGGTTATTGGGCCGGCCTGGCCGCCACAGATGTCGATCAGCAATTCGGTCGCACGTTCCATCGCCCGGCGGGTTGCGCCGAAATCGACGCCGCGTTCGAAACGGTGCGACGAATCGGTGGACAGGCCCAGCCGGCGCGCACGGCCGGCGATCGCCGTCGGCGCGAAGAACGCGGCCTCGAGGAAGACATCGACCGTGAATTTCTCGACGCTGGTCGGCAGTCCGCCCATGATGCCGGCCAACGCCACCGGACCACTGGCGTCGGCAATCACCAGCATGTCGGGCGCGAGTTCGGTGGTCTGGCCGTTCAGCAGCGCGAGCGTTTCGCCCGCGCGGGCCATCCGCACCTCGATGCCGCCATTGAGGCGCGACAGGGCGAACGCATGCATTGGCTGGCCGAGTTCGAGCAGCACGTAGTTGGTGACGTCGACCGGTGCCAGCAGCGGGCGGATGCCGCTGCGTTCGAGGCGCTCCGCCATCCAGCGCGGCGTCGGCGCCTGCGCATCGATCCCGCGCACCACCCGCCCCAGATACAGCGGACAGGCTTCGCTGGCCGATACCTGGATCGGCACTGTGTACTGGATGCGGGTGTCGACTGCCTGGATCTGGGGCAGGCGTACGTCGGCCCCGGTGATCGCGCCGACTTCCCGCGCCAGGCCCTGCATCGACAGACAGTCCGCCCGGTTGGGCGTGAGCTTGAGGGTGATCAGGGTATCGTCGAGATTGAGCCAGCCGCGGAAATCCTCGCCCACCGGCGCATCCGCCGGCAGCACCATCAACCCGTCCGCCGCGCCTTCAAGACCCAGTTCCTTGGTCGAGCACAGCATGCCGAACGATTCGACGCCGCGCACCTTGGCGACCTTGATTTCGATTCCCGGCAGGATCGCCCCGGGCCGGGCACAGGGCACCTTGAGCCCTGCCGCTGCATTCGGCGCACCGCACACGATGGTCACGGGCGACGCCTCGCCGACATCGACCTGGCACACGCGCAGGCGGTCGGCATCGGGGTGCTTGTCCGCCGATAGGATCTCGGCCACCACCACGTTATTGAACGGCGGTGCAGCCGGCGTCAGCGCCTCGACTTCCAGACCCGCCATGGTCACGACATGGGCAAGTTGCGCGGTATCGAGCGCAGGGTTGACAAGATTGCGCAGCCAGGACTCGGGAAATTGCATGATGAATGCGCTCTAATTAATTGAATTGTTTAAGGAAGCGAAGATCGTTTTCAAAAAACAATCGCAGATCGTCGACGCCGTAGCGCAGCATCGCGAGACGCTCGACGCCCAGACCGAACGCGAAGCCGACAAAACGCTCGGTGTCGATATCGACATGCCTGAACACATTCGGATGCACCATGCCGCAGCCCAGCACTTCCAGCCAGCCGGTGTGCGAGCACACGCGGCAGCCTTCGCCACCGCACATCACGCAGCCGATGTCCATCTCGGCCGACGGCTCGGTGAACGGGAAGAACGAAGGACGGAAGCGTACCGGCAGGTCGTCGCGCTCGAAGAAATTGCGCATGAAATCGGCGAGCACGCCCTTGAGGTCGGCAAACGACACCGATTCGTCGACCCACAAGCCCTCGACCTGATGGAACATCGGTGTGTGCGTGACATCGGAGTCGCAGCGATAGACGCGACCCGGCGCAATGATGCGCAACGGCGGCTGGTGGGTCTGCATATAACGCACCTGCACCGGCGAGGTATGGGTGCGCAGCAGCTCGCCGCTCTGCAGGTAGAAGGTATCGTGCATCGCCCGCGCCGGATGGTCTTCCGGGATATTGAGCGCGGTGAAGTTGTAGAAATCGGTCTCGATCTCGGGCCCGGTCGCCACCTCGAAGCCGATCGAGCGGAACAGTGCCTGGATGCGCGCCAATGTACGCGATACCGGGTGCAGACCGCCACGCGCCAACCCCCGTCCCGGCAAGGTCACGTCCAGCGTTTCGGCTGCCAGCTGGCGGTCCAGCTCGGCTTGCTGCAAGGCTTCGCGGCGGTCCTTGAGCGCCGCTTCCACCGCCTGCTTGGCTTCATTGATGCGTGCGCCGGCGGTCTTGCGTTCCTCGGCGGGCATCGCACCCAGGCTTTTCAGCAACTCGGTCAGCTGGCCGCTCTTGCCCAGATAGGCTGCCTTCACCTGCTCCAGATTCGGCAGATCCGGGGAGGCATGAATCGCATTGAGGGCGTCGGCAACGATTTCGTTGGGATTGCGCATGGCGGTTATCTGGAAAATCTCAAATTTGTCCACGAAGGACACGAAATTCCCGAATCAAAACAATCGGATCTTCGCGACTCTTCGTGTTCTTCGTGGATAAACATTTTGCTTTAAGGCAGCACCAACAAAAAAAGGCCTTGCGGCCTTTTCTTGTTGTCTCGGTACCGCTTACGCAGCGAGCTTGGCCTTGACCTGATCGACGATCTTGGCAAAGGCATCCTTGTCGAAGATCGCGATGTCGGACAGCACCTTGCGGTCAATGCCGATTTCGGCACGGGACAGGCCGTTCATGAACACGCTGTAAGTCAGGCCGTGCTGACGCGAAGCGGCGTTGATACGGGCAATCCACAGTGCGCGGAACTGGCGCTTGCGCTGACGACGGTCGCGGTACTGATACTGACCGGCCTTCATCACCGCTTCGTTGGCGACGCGGAATACGTTCTTGCGACGACCGCGATAGCCTTTGGCGGCATCGAGGATTTTCTTGTGGCTGGCGCGGGCGGTTACGCCCCGTTTGACGCGTGGCATGCGTTCTCTCCTTTATGCGTACGGCAACATGCGGGCAACCGACTTGTGGTTGCTGGCATTAACAGTTTCCATGCCGCGCAACTGGCGCTTACGCTTGGTGCTCTTCTTGGTGAGAATGTGACGCATGAACGCGTGCGAGCGCTTGAACCCACCGCCGCCCAGCGCGCGGAACCGCTTGGCGGCGCCGCTCTTGCTTTTCATCTTAGGCATGATGCTTCCTTTTATCTCATGCGGCCAGGTGATCCCGCGGCGCGGAATGCTTCACCTACCCGACTGCACGTATTGTGGCGTTTTTACCCTTTCGAGTTGAGAAACGCCGGTCTCACATTCGCTTGCACTCAAGCGAATGCAGTACAAACAACCCTCAAACCTTCTTCTTCGGCGCCAGCATCATCACCAGCTGGCGACCTTCCATCTTCGGGAACTGCTCGACCACTGCGAGTTCGGCCAGGTCGTTCGACACGCGCCGCAACTGCGCCATGCCGATTTCCTGGTGAGCCATTTCACGGCCCCGAAAACGCAATGTAATCTTGGTCTTATCGCCTTCTTCAAGAAACTTGATGAGGTTGCGAAGCTTGATCTGGTAATCGCCTTCGTCCGTACCCGGACGGAACTTGATTTCCTTGATCTGGACCTGCTTCTGCTTCAGCTTGGCTTCGTGCTGCTTTTTGCTTTCCTGGTACTTGAACTTGCCGTAGTCCATGATCTTGCACACGGGCGGCTGGGCCGTCGGTGCAATTTCAACCAGATCCAGGTCAGCTTCTTCCGCCTGCCGCAGCGCATCGTAAATCTTCACAATGCCAAGCTGCTCGCCTTCCACACCGACCAACCGCACCTCAGGGGCTGTAATTTCACCATTGATGCGTGTCTGCTTCTTTTCTGTCGCGATGAGCCGTTCTCCAAATAAAAACCTGACGCCAGGCGCCGAGGCAAAAAAGGTCAAACCAATTAAAGAAGGCGTGGGGCTGTTCCCGATCACGGGAGGTCCCGACGCCTTGTTTGACCGCTGTTACTGGCGCGCCAGCGTTTCCGCTTTCAGGCGCGCAATCAAGTCATTCAAACCGAGCTGCCCCAGATCCTGGTTGCCTCGGGCGCGGACGGCGACCACACCGGCCTCCATCTCCTTGTCGCCGACGACCACCTGGTAAGGCAGCTTCTGCAAGCTATGTTCCCGAATTTTATAGGTAATCTTGTTATTACTCAAGTCCGACACCGCGCGGATGCCCGCCTCGCGCAGCGCCTGCACGACCGTCTGGGCGTATTCGGCCTGGCGCTCGCTGATGTTCAGGACCATCACCTGCACCGGCGCCAGCCACAGCGGGAAGTTGCCGGCGTGGTGCTCGATCAGGATGCCGATGAAGCGCTCCATCGAGCCCAGAATGGCGCGGTGCAGCATGACCGGGATCTTGCGGCTGTTGTCCTCGGCGACGTATTCGGCACCGAGGCGCACCGGCAGGTTGAAGTCGAGCTGGATGGTGCCGCACTGCCACAGGCGGCCGAGCGTGTCCTTCAGCGTGAATTCGATCTTGGGGCCGTAGAACGCGCCCTCGCCCGGCTGCAGGTCGAAGGCCAGGCCGTTCTTTTCCAGCGCCGCTGCCAGCGCGGCCTCGGCCTTGTCCCAGCTCTCGTCCGAGCCGACGCGCTTGTCCGGGCGGGTCGACAGCTTGACCAGCACGTCGTTGAAGCCGAAGTCGGCATAGACCTTCTGCAGCATGACGATGAAGTCGGCCACTTCGGCCTCGATCTGATCCTCGGCGCAGAAGATATGTGCGTCGTCCTGGGTGAAGCCGCGCACCCGCATGATGCCGTGCAGCGCGCCCGAGGGTTCGTTGCGATGGCAGGAACCGAATTCGGCCAGGCGCAGCGGCAGGTCGCGGTAGGAATGCAGGCCGCTGTTGAAGATCTGCACGTGTCCCGGACAGTTCATCGGCTTGACCGCGTAGTCGCGGTTTTCCGACGCGGTGGTGAACATGTTGTCGCGGTAGTTGTCCCAGTGGCCGGACTTCTCCCACAGGCTGCGGTCCATCACCGCCGGAGTGCGCACCTCATCGTAGCCGTACTCGACGAACTTCTGCCGCATGTACTGCTCGATCTGCTGCCACACGATCCAGCCCTTGGGATGCCAGAACACCATGCCAGGCGCCTCGTCCTGCATGTGCAGCAGGTCGAGCTGCTTGGCGAGCCGGCGGTGGTCGCGCTTCTCGGCCTCCTCCAGGCGGTGCTGGTAAGCCTCGAGGTCTTCCTTCTTCGCCCACGCGGTGCCGTAGATGCGCTGCAGCATGGCGTTCTTCGAATCGCCGCGCCAGTAGGCCCCGGCCAGCTTCATCAGCTTGAACGCGCGCGGCAGCTTGCCGGTGGACGGCAGGTGCGGGCCGCGGCAGACATCGAACCAGTCGCCCTGGCGATAGATCGAAAGCTCCTCGCCCTGGGGAATCACCTCGTCGATGATCTGCACCTTGTAGGTCTCGCCCAGGTCGGCGAACACCTTCATCGCCTCTTCACGATCCCACACCTCGCGCTGGATCGGCAGATCGCGCTTGACGATCTCGTCCATGCGCTTTTCGATCGCCACCAGATCGTCCGGGGTAAACGGCTCCGCACGCGCGAAATCGTAGTAGAAGCCGTCCTCGATCGCCGGGCCGATCGTCACCTGGGTGCCGGGATACAGTTCCTGCACGGCCTGCGCCATGATGTGCGCCGCGTCGTGACGGATCAGGTCGAGCGCCTCCGCGTCCTTGGCGGTGACGATGGCCAACTGTGCGTCCGCGTCGATCAGGTGACTGGTATCTACCAGCTTGCCGTCGACCTTGCCGGCGAGCGCCGCCTTGGCAAGTCCGGCACCGATGCTGGATGCGACCTGCGCGACCGTGACCGGTCCCTCGAACGGACGGACCGAACCATCGGGAAGCGTGACGTTGACCATTTCAGACTCCAGAAACGAAAAAAAGCGCGGACCGGCCGCGCTTTTGGATAGTACAGTTTGAAGATTGCAGTTGCCTGCGAACAGCTATGCGCCGGGTTGTTATCCAGTGACAGCTTGACTAGTTCGCGGTGACATTTCGCAACCTCCGTGGGCTGTTCAGCCCCTCTTGAAACCGGGTCATCCCGACCCCTTAAATATTGGTAGGCGCGATTGGACTCGAACCAACGACCCCCACCATGTCAAGGTGGTGCTCTAACCAGCTGAGCTACGCGCCTAATGCGGGGCGCATCATAACCGAAACGCCGCGCCGGTGTCGAGTCAGTGTAACTTTTTATTTACCTTGAAGCCCGATATCTACCTGCCAAGAACATCCTTAAATTTGCATGCTTCGGAGGAAGGAACGGCCCCGGCAAACACCAGAGTTTCAAAATTTCCCGAGAGATTTGAAGTGCCATTTGCAACCCATTCGCCCCCTTACAATCAATCACAAACAGGCTCATCAGCCATTAGCAGTGCCACGTTCAAATCAGCCAACACGGATCAAGAGAAGCACGGAAATATCGCTTGCTCAACACCTGAGAAATCAAGCGCACAGAACTTGACATCGAAACAAATCACCACATCACGAGCCAATCAAAACATCTTGCGCGGTTAAAATTTCCGTGCCCACCGACCACGAAAATTTTTCTTGACAAACACAAAAACCATCCTGTAACTTCCGATTTCACTTAATACACGGCCAGCGCAAAGTACGTTGGCTGTTTTGCGGAAAACAATAATTAGTTGTGTCCAATGCAGCCTGAGGAGAGCCGCATGTGCCATTGTTTTTTCGCAAATAGTCAGTCAATCCCGCTTGGCTTTATCCAAGTTTCATTCATCCCGTTTGAAAATACCGGACCGATTGCGCAAGCATCCGGTAACCCCTGCATTCCAGATCACCCCAACAGATTTTCAGCTCCCCGGCTGCTACCTGCATTGCCTCGGGTAACCAACACGTAATTTTCCCGCCAGCTGTAAGGTCCACTACGGACGGTTGCGCACCGCAAAACCGCGGGCGCTGCCGAACGATTGTGTGCTGAATCAAACAAAAAAATCGGGGGGGAGCATGGGGAAATTACGGTTATTCGCGTTCGCTGGTGCGCTGGGTAGTCTGGCTGTTAGTCAGGTTGCTTGGCCAGTCTCACTTGTCGAAATAGACGCTGCACGCGTCAAAGGTCTGGCCTATCTATTCCAGTCGCAAAAAGGCGATGGCTCCTGGTCGGTCAACAACAACCTGAAAGTACAAACTACCGCGACCGCGCTGGAAGCGCTGATACATGCCGGCGTCAAAACGGGCGAAACCTATGGTGCAGCAAGTGCCTGGCTCACCAATGCCGAAACTGCCAGTGTCGACTCAACCGCACGCAAGATCGCTGCGTTAGCCGGCACCGGCATGAATATGAAGCCGTATGCCCAGGCTTTGCTCACGGCCAGATCCGCTTTGGATCGCCAGGCTTGGGGGGCCTACCCCCAATATGGAGTGAGCTTCCCAGACACGCCTTTGAGTATCGAAGCCGTCCGCCTGTCCGGCTACAGCTACGCTAACCAATCGACTGAACTAAGCAAGGCAGTTGCCTGCGAAATTCTGCCTTCGCAAAGAACGGAAGCGTCTGGCAAAGGGTGGGCCTACATGCCTCGCATCACAACGGGCGAAACCATAAACATGAGTGCTAGTGCCCTGTTGCCAACAGCCATCACTCTCTTGGAAGTCGCCAAGTTAAGTAATGCCAATAACTGGACTTCACTCTATTGCCAGGGTATCGGCACCTATAACCTTGCGACGGTTCTCGATGATGGCGTGACCTATCTCCTGACCAAGAGAAATGCTGACAACGGCTTTGGAGAAAATGGCGTCAGCACGCCCATGCAGACCGCATTGGCTTATCTTGCCATCCAGGCCGTCAATGCCGCGCATCCCGCTCTAGCGCCTGCCCAGGATTACTTACTTATTGGCGCCGGCCAGCAATCGGCAGACGGAAGCTGGAACGGAGATCCTCTGTCGACTGCGTTGGTCCTCAAGACACTTCCCGCTCTCAGCCCCAATACACTGACAGATACCGACCATGATGGCGTACCAGACGAAATTGAACTGGCCCTCAACAATGGCTCCTCCCCCACCAGCGCAGACGGACGAGACGCACTTGCGCCCGGCAATGGGCAGTCCCTCCCCGGAGTGAATAGCCCGCTCCTCGCTGCATCGCTACGCTATTTGCATCCGATGAACCCATTGCAGTTGAGTCCTGCCGGCGCATCAAGCTATGCCATTACAAATGGAGCGCTACCGCCGGGAATCGCAATGGACGGAACAGGGGTTCTGAGCGGAACACCCTCGCAGATCGGTACCTTCAGTTTTTCCTACAGCGCCGCAAACGGAACTGCAGCCTTGGCTCAACTTGTCGTCAGCCCGCCCGACGGCGACCTCAACGATGACGGCCAGGTCGACGTCGCCGATATTGCGTTGCTGGAACGCATCGAGTTAGGACTGACTACAGCGACTCCACTGCAACAGGTGGGTGCCGATGTCTCGCCCGCTGGCGCGCCGGACAACGTGATCGACCTGGCCGATTTACAACGATTGAAGCGCATGGCTTTGGGGCTGGAATAGAGCCAATCCATCAGAACACAAAATAAAAGGGAGGAAACCATGATGTGGCGGAAAAACCATGCATGGCTGGGTACATTTTGCTTGGCATCACTGATTCTTGCAGGCTGTACAGGCTTGCAATCTTTCACCACAAGTGCAAAACCAGGCGAAACCATTGCACTGGCAGCTGGGTGGCAGCCACAAGTAACCAGAAATAATTTGACTGTAGTAATTACCCCGGAAAGCGGCCCAGTCATTACTTATTCTCCGGGAGATCCCAGGATCCGAACCGTATTCCAAAGCTACATCGATCCACTAGCAAAAATTCTGGTGTCAGATAAATCGGGGGTGATCTATCCCAATGCAGGCATGCCTAACTATCCGAACGATGAAAATGCCGCCATTGCATTTGGTCAACTGGGTCCAGGAAATGCCGGTAGCGTGCGTTACGCAACGGGCGGTGTAAACGACTGGTTTGACACATTTGTATTACTCGATTTGCCCGCTACGCTCTCCTCCGGAATAGCAACTGTTGACTTATTTTCCGGCGGAACGCCAATAGGCAATAGCGTCACGATAGAAGTGTTACCTGGCACGCCAGCGCTAAGGAACCGTTTTTTAATGGGCGGAGCCTGGGACAGTCTACCAGGCTGGATTCGGTCTATTGAACGCGCGCCCCATTTTTCCATTCAATTCACGGGGCCTACAGGAGTTATTCCACATTCCATACAAGTAGATTTTGCTCGAACATTGGCAGCGAGCGGCAATCCATGGGTGACGCATGGCCGAGGGGACATTTCCAATCTTTCATGGGTAGACAACGGCACGCTCCTTAAAGTCATGCAAACCCCTGTTACCGGTAAGACGACAAATCTTCTGTCAGATTTCAACTTCTATGTCACAGGTGCGATCACTGCACTGACCGTCAATACCGTGAAAGCCTACGACGTCAATGGCAACCCACTTCCCGGGTTCTCTGCGAGTCTTCAGTACATCAACAATTAAGGATTGGCGATGAAAAAAACCAGAAGGTATTGGGGGCCGATCATGCTCATGATGGCCGCTTTAAGTGCATGCACAGGCGTGAAAACTTTTACGACTGCAGCACGCCCCGGTGAAACAGTGGCACTGGCGATTGGGCGACAAACCGACCTAAAGCGTGCGAACGTGACAGTAACAATTACACCAGCTACTGGCCCTGCCGTTGTGTATCCCCCTTTGGACACCCGGGTGAGATCCATCCTTAACCTCTATCCGGATCCCGTGTCAAAAGCGATTGTATTGCAGAGAACTGACAACCCTACAAGCACGGGAACCTCTATTGAAAGCTGGGTGACATATGGCGACCCCGACTGGTGGCAAACATTCATGCTGCTTGACTTGCCAACTGGCATCGCTCCGGGAGCGGCAACAATATCGATCACAGACGCCTTAGGAGCGGTCATTACGCCAGCCAGTGTTGAAGTGCTCAGCGGGGAAAGCACCCGAAACGGCTTCGCATTTAATCAATTTGGCTACACCTTCTCTGCGGACAGCGCTAGTCCCCAATTACGCGCGCCGAAGGACTTCGAACGTGCCACGCAGTATGTAGTTGAGTTCGCTGGCGATACTATCCCGCACGCCGTCCAAATCGAATTCAGCCATACCCCGAGCGTAGGCGCTGCCTACGTAGTCAACCCGCGCGGTGACCTCAAGAACGTCACCTGGAGCGACGACGGTAGCAATCTGAAGGTTTTCATTACGCCCAGTACCGGGTTGACCACTACGCAGATCAAGGATTTCAAGTTTTACGTGGCCGGCGGGCTGACGGGTTTGAGCCAGACCCATCTCAAGGCCTACGACCAACTGGGCGTCCCGGTGAGCGGCGTAACCGCGACCATCACCCAGCATTGATGCGGAGAACATAGTGACACTTTATGCACGTTATCTCTTGTCGGTTGGCTTGCTTGCCAATTCGCTGGCTGCATTCGCCACCCCCCCGACCATCACGCTCAATTACCCGCCCCAGGCAGCGGCCTTCAGCGCACCCGCCGCAATCCCACTGGTAGTCAGCGCATCGGATCCGGATGGCGGCACGATCACGAAGGTCGAGTATTTCTTGGGAGGAGCTCTTCTCGGTACGGTCACGACCGCACCCTTCGGCGCAACCTTGAATGGCGTAGGCGCAGGAACCTACACCTTCAGCGCCAAGGCGACAGACAGCCAGGGAGAAACAGCGATTTCCACTGCGGCGACCGTCACGGTTTACAGCCCTGTAGCGGGAAATACAGCGCCGGCTGTCGGCGTGACGGTACCGTCCAATGGCTCGGCCTATAGCCTCAACGCAGGCCCGGTCACGGTGCCTTTATTGATCAATGCTACAGACAATGCATCCGTCAACCGGATCGAACTGTTCATCAACGGCAGCTACCTTGGGTCGGTGTCCGGTGGCGTGCTCACAAGCAATATCAGTTTCTCCAATCCAGGCACGTACTCGATCATCGCGCGTGCCTACGACAACCTGGGTATCTCAACCACCTCCGCGCCCTCAACCGTCAACATTTACGCCGCGGCCGCAGGGAATGCCGCACCGGCAACGAGTCTGACCAGCCCCCTTTCAGGAGCCTCGTACTTGCCCCCGGCAACCATTCCCATCACCGCCACTGCATCCGACCCCGACGGCAGCATCAACCGTGTCGAGTTCTATATCAATAACAACCTGCTGAATATCATGCCCACGGCGCCTTATACATTCGGCCTGGGTGGGGTTGCGGCGGGCAGCTACACCTTCCGGGCGCGTGCGTATGACAACCTCGGCGTCTACACGGACAGCCCGACCATTCCAATCGTCGTCAATACCCCACCGACGGTGAGCATCACCAATCCGGCAAACAATACCGTGATCAGCGCGCCTGCGTCATTCAATTTGCAGGCCAATGCAACCGATGCGGACGGCAATCTCAGCAAGGTCGAGTTCTATCAGGGAACAACCCTGCTCGGCGAGGACACCTCCTCTCCTTACAGCTGGCCCTTGAATAACGTCACATGGGGCACCTACGCCTACACAGCCAAGGCCTACGATGCGCTGGGCGCCGTGGTGACGTCCAACGCCGTCAACGTCGTGGTCAATCAGCCCCCCACCATAGGTTTGACTGCCTCAAGCACATATGGCGGATACAACGCGCCGGCGGACATCCTGCTGACAGCCACGCCCGGCGACGTGGACGGAACGATCACGAAAGTGGAATTCTATTCGGGGACGCAGCTTATCAACACCCGCACAGTATCACCCTACACCTATACCGTACCTGGCACGCCCGCGGGCAGCTACACCTATACAGCGAAGGTCTACGACAACCGGTCCGCCGTTACCACCTCGAACGCAGTCAACGTCACGGTCTCTCCCTCTTTGTCGCCCGCCACCTTCACCTATGACGAGCTGGGCCGGCTAATCGGCGTACAGCATTAAGGAACAGATGCCATGTTGAATCGAATTTTCCTGATGTCGCTTCTGCTCGCTCCCGCCGTCTCCTGGGCCGCCTGCACCAGCCATAAAGTGGGCACCTTGACCCTGGACTGCACAGCCGCGGGCCATGAACTGAACAATCCAGCGACCAGCGGTATTTCCTTGCAGGTCCAATCCGGCAAGGATAAGCCGGAAACACCCGCCGCCATCAGGGTGGTTCGTCCACATGAAACCTTCAACATGGAAGGGCCTACGGATAAAGCAACCGTCAATACGCCCAGAGAAACGAATACCGGCCCGGACACACCCGGGACAGACAAGCCAGCCAACAAGAAATTCAACGTGCCCAAAAGAATGCCCGAGTAAGGCATCAGAAAACAGCACGAAAAAACATAAGAGGTAGGCCACGCCAGTCAGGTGGCCTGAGCAAATCAGTGAGGATGATTGCAATGCGTTTACATTCAGTTTTGTCGATGGCGAGCCTGTGTCTTGCCCTTGTTCCCTGCGTGGCCCGGGCTGAGCATGTGGACCCTGCCCCTTTATCCGATGAAGTCATCCAGTACATCGGCAAGCTGATGAACCCCGGCCCGGTCGATCCACTGCCGGGCATGATCCGCTATCAGATCGACGAAGCCGCTGCACTGGCGCTGCGCATCAAGCTCGACAAGGATGGACAGCAATGGTCCAGCCTGCGTCCGCAACTGGAAGCCAAGCTCAACGAGATCGGCGTGCTAAGGGACGAAGCTGCAAGCAAATACGACCAGAAATCCGTGCCTCAAACGCTCGATGCCAAACCAGCATCGCTTATTGGTCCAGACGGAAAAAAACTCAAGTTCAGCAAGCAACAACTCAAGGCCCTGCAAACCAGCCCTGTTCAACTGGTGCAACAACCCTCGGTAGGCTCGCGCTTCGACCAGATCATTCAATCGATGCAAGCCGTGCTGCAGGCAAATAATGCAGCATCACGCAACCAGGCCGTCGCCAATGCACTGAACGTACTCAATACCGTAGGCGGGCGCAATCGGCAAGGCAAGGCGTTCGAACAGCTGAGTCCCGAACCCACCTTCAGGCACGACACCCCGACCAAGGAACGTCCCGAGGATTACAAGCCGGCATCCGAGCCGGCGTATGTTGCGTATCAGCAGCGCACGCGCCAGAACATGTATGCCTTCTTGGGAAACACCATGCTCGCTATGGCGCCCGACCCCACACCCGCTGAAGCGCAAGTGTGTTCGTATGATCCACAGAAGGATCTGGGCGAGAACGAAGAAGTACAGTTGAACCCCGAAATCCGCGCCTTGGCCGAAAAATTGGGCTACTCCCCGGTCAAGATTTTCCAGTATGTCGCGAACGAGATTGCCTTCGAGCCCTACTATGGCTCGCTCAAAGGCGCACAGGGCACGCTCGTCAGCAAGGCCGGCAACTCAACCGACCAGGCTTCCCTGCTGATCGCACTGTTGCGCGCCTCCAATATTCCTGCGCGCTATGTATTGGGGAGTATCCAGTTTGATAACAACGATCCGCGCTTGTTGCGCTGGCTTGGTGCCAAAACCTCCGTCGCCGCACAAGCGATCTTGGCCCAGGGAAAAATCGCTCCGAGCAGTTCGACCAGCCCCTTGTATTTCAATCACGTCTGGGTCGAAGCCTGCGTACCGTATGGAAACTACCGCGGAACCGGCGTAGACAAAACCGGCCACCGCTGGATTCCCCTGGACCCCAGTTTCAAGGAAAAAACCTACCAGAACGGCATCGCCGTCAATGTCGATTTCGACTACGACAGCTATATGGCACAACGAACCGACGGCCCCGACAGTCTGCCGCATGAGAAATATCAGCGCCAGGTCGAAGCCTACGTCAAATCCCTGCCCGCGGCCAACGGCAGCAACAACACTATCCAGGACGTGGGATATATCGGGAAACAGGCCGCCAGAAAATTCGACATTCTGCCGGCTTCTCTGCCCTACAAGGTCCGGCAGTTCAGCAATTGGGGAACGGGTTACACCGCGGAAACAGATACTGTTCCTGACAGCCACCGATATAAGCTCGAAATCATTACAGGTGGATTTCCAAGTACTAATCCTGCTGTAATTTCAATGCCGGGGAATGTGCTAAAAAGAATGACGCTTTCGTTTAGTGGCGCAACTCCTGCCGATCAAACGGTGATTGACTCGGCTTTATACATAAGTTTTCCTGGCAGTTCTTCTGGTATCCCCCCCCTAGCCCAATGCACAAATACGGGTTCAATATATAAGTATCAAGGCTATTACGTGACGATCGGCGGCACTGTAACTTATGTATGGAATTGCAATGTAAATATGGCTCAAGTAGCCACACACATAAGACTAGACGGGAATGACCTTGCAATTGGAAATTTTGGTGGTTTTTGGAGCCAAACAACGTTACAAGTCTTTGCAAAAAGCGGGTACAACCCAAGCTATCACAGTCCAAAGGATAGCGAAGCTGGGAATTGGTCCCCAACCTTCGGTCAGTTTTTCGGAGGTTTCAAGCCAATCAGCAGCACAAAAATCACACTAAAATTGGGCAGTACATCAGTAAATTCCGTTGATTTTAAAGATAAAATAACGCAAAGAGATTATTACTCATTACATGCCAATGCCTTTCAGACGTCAGATCGTTTGCTTAAGGAACGTGCGGCTCGACTCCTTAATACGGTTAAAACCACGCCTGACCCAAACACCAATCTTGACGAAACTCTCGGCGAATTTCTTCACATCGCCGGTCTCAAATACATGCGCTACATCTCCGATGCCTACAAACGCATTGGAGAAGTGAATGGCGACTCCGGGTGGAGCGGTAACCATATCGGTCTGGTATCGGCGAACAACGAAGCTCAAACCCTACTCGATCTTCCGTTTGGCGTGTCTACGCCCCAGCGCAATTTCCTGGTTGACGTTCCGGGAGGCGTGGACCGCGGCGTCGACTTGAGTACAGGCGCGATGCCCTGGAAAAGCTTTCTGCTGAAGGGATATACCGCATCCGCATACGAATCCTACCTCTGGCAGGAGAATGCCAAACTGGACGCGGTGAGCACTGTGCGCGGCGTGCAATATGCACGTGAGAAAGGCATCGAAATCCTGACGCTTACTCCCGACATGTGTCTCCCCGACACGACCGCAATCGATGCCGAATTAACGAAGCTGACCTCAAACTCCGACAGCACGCTCAATTATCTGGCAACAGACGTCAGTACTATCAAGGCAATGGTCTGTTCAACCACCAAGCCCAAAAAAGCCATCCTGCCGCGCAGCAAGATTAGCTATCAGAACTGGGTCGGCACCGTGTATTTCAGCGAATACCTGTCCGCCGATGGCACCCAAATGGAAGCCGGCTTCACCATCGGCGGCGGCTATCATGGCGGCTATTCATTGGGCAACTACGTCAGCCCGATCGCCAGCCTGAACACGACGACATACGGCCTCGGCAGTACCGGGTTCAACCTGTACAACCCCACCTACAACTGGTCGGCCGCTGCGGGCACGAATTTCACCACACCGTCGATCCTCAGCTCCGGGGTTAACTACGGTGTCACCCCGCTCAACATCTACTCTGGCGACCCCGTCAACATGGTCACCGGCAACATGTATCACGTCGAGCGCGACCTGAGCATTCCGGGTCGCGGCGGGCTGCCGTTCGTGTTCGAGCGTTCCTACAACAGCCGCGACGCCAAGACTGGCGTGCTGGGCTTCGGCTGGACGCACAGCTTCAACCATCAACTCAAATTCGAGGACAAGGCCCCGGACGGCTCGGCCGCTGACAACCTGACCTCCACCGTCACCTGGATCGACGGCACCGGCGCGCAGAAATTCATGACGGTGGCCGGTACGGCAGGCGGCGTCGCCGTGGGCGCCACGTTCACCACGCCCAAGGCCTATTACTTCGCCATGAGCAAAACCGCCGCCGGCTATGAGATCCGCGAGAAAAACGGCCTCACCTACACCTTCGAGGGTGTGGCCGGAACGGTTGGACAGAAAGCGAAACTACTCTCCATCCGCGACCGCAACGGCAACACGCTCACGCTTGCCTACAACCCCGACGGCACCTTGAAGGACGTGACCGACGGTCCGGGGCGCAAGCTCGCCTTCACCTACACCTCGAGCCGCATCACCCATATCGACTTCAAGAACGCGGGTGGCACAATCGTGCGCAGCCACGAATACGTCTACGACGGCAACGACGACCTCGTCGCGCACAAGAGCCCGGCCACGCTGCTCGATGCCGTCAAGAATCCGGCCGTGGCGTACAGTTACTACACGGCCGCTGCCGACGGCGCCAACCTCGGCCATGCCATGAAGCAGTACACCCTGCCGCGCGGCAACGGCATGCAGTTCTTCTATTACGCCAACGGCAAGACCTTCCGCCACCGCGCCATCGGCCCCGGCGGCAGCGACCTCGGCCAGGAGATGAGCTTCACCTACAACGACTTCCGCCGCGAGACCGTGCAGATCAACGAACGCGGCCTCACCCGGCGTTTCTTCTTCGACGCCGACGGCAACCCTCTGCAGATCGTCGAAGAAAACGGCGGCATCCGCGAATACACCTACGACCCCGCCGACCCCGGCAAGCGCCTATCCAAGCGCGACCCCATGGGCTACGAAACCCACTATGAATACGACGCCCTGGGCAACGTCACCAGGATCACCAACCCCGACGGCGGCACCGTTCAGTTCTTCGATTTCAACGCCTACAACCAGCCCCAGCGCAGCCAGGACGCACGCGGCAACTGGAGCCTGGTGCGCTACGACGCCAAGGGCAACCCCACCGACGACATCCGGCTCAAGGCCGGTGTCGTCCCCACCGCCAACACCCGCCCCGCCGACGGCGACATCGTCAGCTGGACGCAGCACGCCTATGATGCCAACGGCAACCGCACCCAGACCCGCCGTCTGAGAAACACCGCCGGCGCATCCCTCGGCAGCTTCAGCGGCGGCGCCGGCCCGGCCGTCGCCACCACCTACGATGCCAACGGCCTCTATCCCGTCGCCATCGCCCGCAGCGGCGACAAGACCGGCGACGGCATCGACGACGCCCCCGACAGCGAAACCCTCGCCTACGATGACCAGGGCCGCGAGACGCGCGGCATCGACGGCGCCTGGCAGGTGGTCCAGCGCGAATACGACAGTGTCGACCGCGTCAAGCGCGCGACCGACGCGCTGGGCCACTGGCGCGACTACAGCTTCGACGCCAACGGCAACCTCATCGGCGAAGCCCTCACCGTCGCCAACGCCCGCGTCGATTCCCGCGTGGCCGTCTACGACGACGCCGACCGCCAGATCCAGGTCATCGACGCCGCCGGCAGCGCCACCCGCATGGAATACGACCCCGCCGGCAACCTCGCCCGCATCACCGACCCGGACGGCTACAGCGCCACGATGGAATACGACGCCAACAACCACGTCGTCGCCGCCGCCGACAAGGCAGGCAACGCCGTCGTCAGCAGTCTCGATCTGGACGGCAAGCCGCGCAACGTGGTCGATCCCAACGGCAGCACGCAGGCCTTCGTCTACTACGGCCCGGAGAAGAACGGCCGTCTCAAGCAAAGCCTCGACCCCGCCGGCCGCGCCACGACCTACGACTACGACGCCCACGGCAACGCCATCAGTGTCACCGACAATCTCGGCCGCACCGCCCAGACGGTCTACGACGAGCTCGACCGGCCTATCAAGACAGTCGGCCCGGCGGTGGCCGCCGACGGCGGCCGTGCCCCGCTCACCTGCATGAAGTACGACACCCTAGGGCGCATGACCGAACTCTGGGCCGGCAGCACCCTCAATCCGTCGGCACCCTGCGACCTTTCGGGAAGCGACCCCGATCTCAAGAAGCAGACCACCGTCGTCACCAACGATTTCGGCTGGAAGGTGAAGGAGACCGATCCGCTGGGCCATGTCTGGACCTGGTCCTATGACCGCTTCGGCAATGTGACGGAGGCGACCGACGCCA
>MKWL01000003.1 GCA_001899305.1 Thiobacillus sp. 0-1251
ACCCCTTCCCATCCCGAACAGGACGGTGAAACGCTCCCGCGCCAATGATAGTAGGCAACTCGCCTGTGAAAGTAGGTCATCGTCAGACTCCTTATCCCTATCCCCCTCCCGGGGGATACCACAAAACCCCCTCAACTCTTGAGGGGGTTTTTTATTGCGCGGAAACCCGTTTCATTCGCAGGCGTCATCAATTATTTGTTTATTAAAATCAATGAAGTAGGTTGCATCTACAACTTTAGTTGTATGGCACATCCTCATTGTTGAAGGTAAGTTTGCCGCGTGGGAATACGCCCACGGCTAAAAACTTCAGGAGGATGTATGAACAAGCTTGTTATGGTTGCATTGGTGCTGGGTGGTCTGATGGGGCTTCCCGCTTATGCGGCAGTGAATATCAATACGGCTACCCAGTCGGAACTCGAGGCGGTCAAGGGGCTAGGTCCGGCCAAGGCGAAGGCAATCATCACGTATCGCGAAGCACATGGCAATTTCAAGAGCCTGGACGAACTGGATAATGTCAAAGGTTTTGGCAGTACCAGCGTCGAGAAACTGAAGGGTGAGCTGTCGGTCGGCCCGGAAAAAGCCAAGAAGTAGCCGTACTACCTTAACTGAGCCGTTTCGGCTCGGCGGGCGTATTCCGTAGTCTGTTGGACTGCGGAATACGCGACAGGATTGATTCCGATAGAGAGGCAGTCAGCCACAACTCCCAGTTCATGATGCAATCCAGGAGGCGGATTTGCTCTCGGGCATCAGCCTCGATGCCTTCCACCGGTATAATCCCTTCCTTTCTTGGTGGTTTGTCATTTCATGTCTACCCTTGCAGTCATTCTGGTCGCAACTGCCGCGGGCAGCGTGCTGAGCTTGTTGCTGGCTGCGCTACTGGCCTTTTCTGCACGCCCCAGTTGGGTGCCTGTGCTGGTGAGCTATGCCATTGGCGCCTTGCTGGGTGCCTCCTTGCTGGAAGTCCTGCCGGAGGCCGTCGAGCTGGGCGGGGACGTCAAAACGGTTGCCAATGCCTTGCTGGGCGGCATCCTGTTGTTTTTCTTGCTGGAAAAGCTGGTGTTGTGGCGCCATTGCCACGACGAGATCTGCGAAGCCCATAGCAGCCACGATCACGGCCATGATCATGGGCGATCAGGCATGATGATCACGGTAGGCGATACCTTCCACAACTTTGTCGACGGCATCATCATTGCCGGTGCCTTCCTGGTGGATTTCCGCCTGGGAGCAATCACGGCGTTGGCCATCATCGCGCATGAAATCCCCCAGGAAATCGGTGACTTTCTGATTCTTCTGCATTCAGGCTATACCCGCACACAGGCGTTGGCGCTCAATCTCCTGACCGGCGTGGCAACCATGCTGGGTGCATTGGTCGGGTATTACGCCCTGTCGATGCTGCAGGGATGGATGCCGGTGCTGCTCGGGTTGGCAGGGGCCAGCATGTTGTATGTGGCCTTGTCGGATCTGATTCCCGGTTTGCACAAGCGTGCGGAAATCGGTGCAACCCTGCAGCAGCTTACGCTAATCGGATTGGGTGTCGCGACCGTCGCCCTGGCGGGCTACTTCATCGGCGAGGGCCATTGAACGTCGACGTCGCCGTGGTCCATCAGCGACATAGATGAACAGAGCCAGCGGCAATACGCCCAGGAAAAACAGGACGGCCAAGGCCTTGCCGATACTGCTGGCGGTGATTGCCATCATGAGAATCACATAGGCCCAGCCAATCGCTACGATATACATCTTATTGCTCCATCAGGACTGAACGTCATGGTAACCAAAGCCAAACCCGCCCGCACGCCGAACGTCGGATTCGTCTCTCTCGGCTGTCCGAAGGCGACAGTCGATTCCGAGCGGATTCTCACCCAGCTGCGCGCCGAAGGCTACGGCATCGTCGGCAGCTATGACGATGCCGACGTGGTCGTGGTCAATACCTGCGGATTTATCGATGCCGCTGTGCAGGAATCGCTCGAGACGATCGGCGAAGCGTTGGCGGAGAACGGCAAGGTCATTGTCACTGGCTGCCTCGGTGCCAAGGGTGACGTGATACGTGAAGCGCATCCCAAGGTGCTGGCGGTGTCCGGCCCTCATGCGCTGGACGAGGTGATGGACGCAGTGCATACCGCGCTGCCCAAACCACACGATCCGTTCGAAGACCTGATTCCACCGGGCGGCATCAAGCTTACGCCGCGCCATTATGCCTACCTGAAGATTTCCGAGGGCTGCAATCATCGCTGTACCTTCTGCATTATCCCCTCGATGCGCGGTGACCTCGTCAGTCGCCCGATCGGCGACGTGATGCACGAGGCGGAGGCTCTGGTCAAGGCGGGGGTGCAGGAGTTGCTGGTGGTGTCGCAGGATACGAGCGCCTACGGGGTCGACGTGAAATATCGCCCAGGGTTCTGGAGCGGTCGCCCGCTGAAAACGCGCATGACCGAACTGGCGGGTGCGCTGGGCAGTCTTGGTGCCTGGGTGCGCCTGCATTACGTGTACCCATATCCCAGCGTCGACGACGTGATTCCCTTGATGGCCGACGGCATCATCCTGCCATATCTCGATATTCCGTTTCAGCATGCCAGCCCGCGCATTCTGAAATTGATGAAGCGCCCTGGCGCGGTCGAGAAGACATTGGACCGTATCCAGTCCTGGCGCGCTGCCGTGCCCGATCTCACCTTGCGCTCGACCTTCATTGTCGGTTTTCCTGGCGAGACGGACGCCGAGTTCGAAGAGTTGCTGGCTTTTCTCAGGGAGGCGCAGCTCGATCGGGTCGGCTGCTTCAAGTATTCGCCCGTGGAAGGGGCCGCGGCGAACGCGCTTCCCGATGCCGTGCCGGAAGAGCTGAAGGAGGAGCGCCTGGAGCGCTTCATGGAAGTGCAGGCGGAAATCTCGGCGGCTCTGCTCGAAGCAAAAGTCGGCCGTGAGATCGAGGTCATCGTCGACGAGGAGGATGAAGTCGGCACGCTTGCGCGCAGCCATGCCGACGCGCCGGAAATCGACGGGGTGGTCTATCTCGAAGGGGTATTCGATCTGAAGCCGGGGGCACGCCTCAAAGTACGCGTCGAGGAGGCGGACGAACACGATCTGTGGGCAACGCCGATCTGACGACCACAGCGGCGCGAGCCTTTGATTCAGGCGAGCATCGAGACCAGGTCCCGGCGACGCCGCCAGAATTTCCACGCATCGCTGGCGTGAAGCCGTAGCGTCTTTCCATTGACCGGATCATTCAGAATCAGCCCTCCCGGACCACTCCTGCGCAGTGCGTCCTGCAAGGGCGCGAACCAGTCGCGTTCCAGGCCACGCAAGGCCTCACGCCAGCCATAGGCATCGCCGTACTGTCCCGCGTGCGTCAAATCGTCCAATAGCATCACTCCTGCCGTTTCGAGCTGGGAGATGTCCATCTGCTCGGGAAGCGGCAGTACGCGCATGGCGCAGAACGCGCCAAGTGCATGTGCATCGGCGTTCCGGGCATACAGCAGGGTGGTCGAGGTGGGCGCCACCGGCAGGCACCCGCCCCCCCACAGCCACAGCGCATTGATCGGCAACGCGCCGCGCGCCTCGCGTGCCAGATTGACCGGATGGTCGTGCAGCAGCATTTGCACTTCGTTCAACCACGCGCGGAATTGCATGGCATCGTCGCCGTGCGGCAGCAAGGGATCGATATCGCAGCCCACTGCAACAGACCTTGCGTGAGTCGTCAGGCGTGGTGCAGCGTCGAGCCGCAGGTACCAGCGCTTGGGATGGCACGCGATCGGGCTTAGGCCCGCACCAAAATGCTGGTCGATTGCGGCGGTCAACGCATCGGCCTCGGGTTGTGTCAGTTCCAACGTATCGCTGTCGGCTAGCACGATGCGGTCGCGCATGACCCGTAGATGGACCGGGTCGGCACGCAACCAGTAGGCTTCGCCGGCCACGCCGCCATCCGCCTCAAGGCTGATCGGGGCAACTGGCCAGTCCTGCTGGCGGGCGATACCCAGCGCCTCGCACAGGACGGCTTCCATCCCTTCGGCCGGGCTGGATTGGCGAGTGCCGCGTGCCAGCAGGGTTTGCAATGCAGGCAGGCGCAGATCCTGCGTCGCGGCTTCCAGCAACCGGGCAGAGGGGAACAGATGGGGGATGAGGAACAGCATGCGCCGAGTGTAGCAAAGCAGACTCCCGGGTAGATGTTGTCCGCTCAGATTGCCCGGGATGGCACATTTTGTGCGCAGTTCAATTGCGCGCGTGGCGGCCACCTTGAGTTCTGGCCGGTCAATGCACTTCATGAAATCAGTAATGAGTTTGGCAATCCCCCTAAAGCGTCAACTCATACAAATATGAAATTGCCGATCCTTCGGCGCGAAATCTAAACGTGGGTCCTGCACTTCCTGCTGTACTGATTCAAACGGATTTTCGGCTTATTGGTGGGCGTTTCAGCCGTGTCGTCCATCAAGGACAAAAAAACCTGTTTCTTTACAGCGGGTTACTTATACGCCAGAAATTTATGTCGTCATGAAGCGACGCGTGAGCCTCGCTCGCTGCGCGTCTTGTTGTCAACCATATGAAAAATAAAGAGTTTTCATTCTGGTACGACATCTGCTAGCGAGTAAGTGTCGCAGTCGAAAAGCAATCCACGCCAAAACGCTCATGCACAACATGATGAAAGAAGCCGAACAGGTACATATCAAATCGTCGCGTTTGACCGGTGCCACCGGCATCGGATTCTCCGCGATCAGTCGGCCTGCGGGCGATCGTGACGCCTGTGCCCATGACGTGGCCTACGTACTCCGTTCCAGATCCACCCATAGCAATGGAAGGCGCGCGTGGCGCTATCCGGAGCACGGCACGCGTCGTGAAACATATGAACCAAGAAGCGGTGAACTCGAAACGCAACTACTGGACGGCTCTGCATGCCGAACGAAAAAGCTGAACCCCCGGGCGCATATTGAAAAACCTTTCCCAATGTATCCCATGGCTGCTCGCACCACCCGTACCACGAGCTGCATGTGTTCATGCAGCCGAGACCCCGAACCAACGATATAAAGAGCGTTCAATGTTTGGTTGCTACGAACATCCGGCTCTTAGCCTGGCCAGGCGATTGGTGAATCCCCTGGTAATTTTCTTTTCTCTGATCCTGGCGGTTGTATTGGAAGAACAGAAATTCGACGGCTTGTATTTGCTGTTGGGTAGCCTCGCATTCCTGATTAGCTCTCAGGTGTTCGATAACTTCGAGTTTTTCGAGCCCGCGGTTTCCGACCCTGAGGCTCAACGCAAACACGCATCCAGCTTGCTGACCGCTTGGCTGATCGTGCTGCTTCTACTGGGGATGGTCGGCGTACTCAGCGGCATGCTGGGTGCGTACAACACACAGGTCTTGGTGTGGTGGAGTCTCATAACGCCCTTATTGTTGTTTCTTGGACATTCGGTTGTGCGAGGCTATCTCGAGTTCTTGCGCAGACATGGAAAAATCCGACGTTCGGTCGTCGTTGGCGCTAACGAACTTGGTTACAAACTGGCTCAACGGATACATCACCAGCGCAGCCTGATGATCCGGGTAGAGGCGTTCTTCGATGATCGTTGCGGCGATCGCTGCGAGACGGAACTGAAGAATGTAGTGTGCGGCGGCATAGACGATGTGACTGACTATGTGGCGCGGCATGAAATCGACTTGGTCTACATCACGTTCCCATTATTCAGGCATCCGCGTGTGGTCGATTTGGTCAACGCCCTGCGAGACACTACGGCGTCGATTTATTTTGTGCCGGATGTATTCGTATTCGATCTGGTTCAGGCGCGCCTGGATAACGTGAACGGAATTCCCGTGATCTCCGTGTTCGAGACGCCGCTAACGGGTATCAACGCAGTCAACAAGCGTATTTTCGATATAGCCGCGGCCAGCCTTATTCTGCTGGCGATCACGCCCTTGCTGCTACTCATCGCGCTGTCGGTGAAGCTTACATCGAAGGGTCCGGTCATTTTCAAACAACGTCGCTATGGCATGGACGGCGATGAGATCCAAGTTTACAAATTCCGCTCGATGAGCGTTTGTGAAGATAGCCGGACGGTCATTCAGGCCACAAAAAACGATACGCGAGTGACCAGGGTCGGTGCCGTTTTACGCAGAACGTCACTTGACGAACTTCCACAGTTTTTCAATGTGTTGCAGGGAACGATGAGTATCGTCGGGCCACGCCCCCATGCGGTTGCTCACAATGAATACTACCGAAAGCTCATCAATGGATACATGTGGCGCCACAAGGTCAAGCCGGGTATTACCGGGTGGGCGCAGATTCATGGCTACCGAGGTGAAACCGACACGATCGACAAGATGGAAGGCCGCGTGATTTACGACATTGCGTATTTGAAGAGCTGGTCGCTGAGGATGGATATAGCCATTATTTTAAGGACCTTGAAACTGGTCATCAAAGACTCACAGGCCTATTGACGTGAAGCTATTGTTGACTCAGTTGAGCCCCAAATCCTTGAGTTCGAATTTCTGGAGTTCGCTATGCACATGAAAATGCAACGCACTATTGGAGTCGCGGTTTGGTCGGCAGCGATCCTCGCAGGGCCATCGCTGGTGGATGCGTTTGCATCCGATATCCGGACGACAGAATTGAGCGGAAAGTATGAAGCCTCAGCTGCCGCAGCCATTTACCGTATGCCTGCAAACGCGTCTTATACGCGCCATGCCGGACCTCCCGTGGGCGATGCATATGGCAGGGCGACGGCGCCTTACGTATCTGAAGTGAACGGCTGGGCGCTCCTTGCGACGCTCCTGGGTTTGATAAACATGCGGCTATGGTATGCAGGCAAGAAACGCTTGCCCACGCTCAATTAAGGCAACTCATTCGATGCGAGCGGATTCGAATTCCATGATGGGCCGTCCCCTGTCCAGGATAGAGCGTGCTGGATGCGGATGGAAATTCGCCGTGCTGCTCGATGCCGCGCAGGGCGCGCGCGAGCGCGAGAGCGCGTTCGATCTGGTACAGGCCGCACTACGTCGTGAAACACGCTTGATCTGCCTCCAGTCCCCGCAACTGCCGACGACCACTGAAATAGGCGTTTTCCTGACAATGCTCGGCATGATCGCGAGTCCGGCATGGGCTGCAGACGTAACCGAGCAGGGGCCGGATGAGACGTTCATGCCTTATGTGCGTGCGCTCTATGGCTACGACAGCAATCTGTTCCGCTTGCAGAATGACCAGGAGGCTCGCGCTGTGCTGCGAACGTCCAATACGGCCGAGTCCTATCTGACGCTGGGGGCCGGTATGGATGCGAATTTGAAAATGAGCCGCCAGACAATCCAGGCACACGTCGAGCTCAATCAGACACGATTCAATACCTACGGCCAGCTCGATAACGATGGCCACGATGCCTACCTGAAATGGGCCTGGAAGATCGGAAGCCGAGCGACAGGTGATGTCGGCGTGGCAGACACGCTCAAACAGGCAAGCTATACGAATGTCAAGCAGCCTGTCAAAAACCAGATACGAACACGCCGAGGCACTTTAAATGGCGCAATCCAACTGGCTTATCCATGGCAAGTCCAGTTCGGCATGGAAAGCGTGCGTACGAGCAACGATGCGGCAGCACAACTGCTACAGGATGCGACGGTGGATGCCCTCAAAGGCGGCCTGCAATATCGGTCCGATAAGGGCTCGACCGTGGCCTGGGTCAGCCGCCGCAGCGAGGGGCGCTATCCCAACCGGCAGTTGATTGGCGTGATGGCCGTCGACAATGATTATCAGCAGTGGGACAACGGCGTAGCCGCCGTATGGAAGCTGAGCGAGAAAACATCGATGACCGGCAAGCTGAATTTCACGCAGCGAGGTTATACGGACGTTCCTCAGCGCGATTTTTCAGGATTGACAGGACTGTTGTCACTGGGGTGGAACGCCACCGAGAAAACGACTTTGAACGCGTCGACCTATCGCGACATCGATGCGATAGAGAGCTCTGCGATTGAAAATACGACGGCAAGTTATGCCCTGAATCAGGGCGTCGCAGTGGGTGCGGACTGGAAGCCTACCGCGAAGTTGACGTTCAGCACGCGTCTCAGTCACGACCATATCGCGTATGCCGGTGACCCGGGATTTGTCCTGTCAACGCAAGCCGTTCGCGAGGATCGACTCACGATGGCGCAGGCGGGGTTGCAGTACAACGTACGGAGCAACACGCAGATTGGATTGATACTGCGGCGCGGCGTACGTCATTCCAACGAGGCACTGGAAAGTTACCGCTACAACAGCGCCATGATCAACGTGAGCAGCCATTTCTGATGAATATCTCCGAACTTGAGGCGAGAAAGCCTATGTGCAGATGCATCGCGACCATTAACTCCCAAGTAAAGATCCTGATGAGTGTGATCTTGCATTTTGGAATTGTGTTGTTGGCCGTCTTCCCCCTGCAGACTGCGGCAGCGGATTACCAGTTGGGCAGCGGCGACATTGTCCATATCACGGTGTACGACCATCCGGAGTTGACGACGGATACGCGCGTGGATGAGCAAGGCAAGATCAGCTTTCCATTGATAGGGGGCGTAGCGGTAGCGGGGAAAACCGCCGCGGCCGCACAGGATCTGATTGCCAGTAGCTTGGAAAAGGGCGATTTCCTCAAGAAGCCGCAAGTTAATCTCATCGTCACTGAATACCGGAGCAAGCAGGTCTCGGTGCTGGGGCTGGTCAACAAGCCCGGAAAATATCCTCTAGATAGTGCGAGCACGGTATCGGACCTGTTGGCGGTGGCCGGCGGCGTAGCGGAAGACGGCGCCGACGAGGTCATCCTGATTCACAACCAGGATGGAAAGTCACAGCAATTCAAGATCAACACCAAGTCTTTGTTCCAGGATGGGCAGGTCGACTTGAACCATCAGGTCACGGGCGGTGATGTCATTTTTGTTCCTCGTGCCGCCATTTTTTACATCTACGGCGAGGTACAGAAACCCGGTGCTTATCGGCTGACCGGGAATCTCAATGTGATGCAGGCGGTTTCTCTAGGCGGGGGAATCACGCCGCGCGGAACGCAGCGAGGAATCCAGATTCGTAGAGATGACAAGGATGGAAAACCGGTCAGGATTCACGCCGCATTGACCGACCGGGTTCGGGAGAACGATGTGGTGTATGTCAAAGAAAGCCTTTTCTAATCGTGGTTTCAACGGGAGGCCCATGGATATCCTGCAATTTCTGTTGATACTCAAAGCGCACCGGAAGCTGATGCTGGTGACGCTGATGCTCTGTGTCGTGCTGGTGGCCGTCGTTAGCCTGGTGTATCCCAAGACATACAGTGCAACGGCGTCGCTGGTGGTAAACGTGAATGGGGCCGACCCGGTCACCGGGCAAGTGATGCAAGGCGAACTCGTCTCCCGTTATCTGACGACGCAAATCGACGTCATCGGCAGTCACAGCGTGGCATTGAAAGTGGTCGATAACCTGAACCTCATGCACGACGCAAAGTACCGCGACGCATTCCAGGGCGAGACCGGTACGACGGCGTCTTTTCGAGACTGGTTGGCCGATCAGCTGCTGCGGCATCTGAGTGTCAAGCCATCAAATCAGAGCAACGTTTTCTACGTCACGTTCAAGGCCGAAGATCCGCGACGTGCGGCGCAGTTGGCGAATTCCTTTGTGCAAGCCTATATCCAGACCAATCTGCAACTCAGGACGCAACCTGCCAGCCGGACAGCGACTTGGTACAACACCCAATTGGACGTGCTGCGCAGCAATCTGGAGAAAAGCCAGGCCAAATTGACCCGTTATCGGCAAAGCAACGAGATCGTCTCGTTAGACGAGAAGCTCGACGTCGAATCCACGCGTCTTGCCGAGCTTTCCAGCCAGCTGGTTGCCGCGCAGGGGCAAACCGTCAACAGCCAATCGATCCAGAACCATGCGGGGGATGCCTCCGCCGGCGTCGTCAACAACCCGGTGATCCAGGGGCTCAAGGAAGAGCTGGCAAAGAGCGAGGCCAAACTCAAACAGCAGTCCGAACGCGTCGGCAAGAATCATCCGGATTACCAACTTGCCAAGGCGGAGGTCGACAGCTTGCGCAACAAGCTCGCAGGCGAAGTCCATACCGTGCGGCAGAGCATCGCCAACGACCTGAACGTGTCACGCCAGCGCGAAAGTGCGTTGCACGCGGCGGTGGCTGCGCAAAAAGCGAAGGTATTGAAGCTCAACGCAGAGCGCGACGTTGGGACGATGTTGGCTGGCGAAGTCGAGAGTGCGCAGCGTATCTATGACCAGGCGCTCGAGCGCTTCAACCAGACACGTATGGAAAGCCACGCGGATCAGACCGCCGTATCCGTATTGAGCCCCGCCGTCGTTCCGTTGACGCCATCAGCGCCGAATCTGCCGCTGAACATGGCGTTGTCGGTCATCCTTGGCACGTTGCTCAGCATCGGGCTGGCCCTGATCAAGGAAATGTTGAATCCGCGCGTGCGCTCTGAACGCGATGCGTTAACGGTTTTGGGTGTGCCGGTGTTAGGCGTGATGGCTGCAGACAATAAAGCGTCGTTGCCGTTGTGGCGCAGATTCGGCTTGCCGGCGCCCCGGCCAGTGTGATGTTGGTCGGAAACAAGGAGTCCGATATGTCCTATTCACCGAATGTTGCGAAATTCACGAGCGGCCTCTCGCCTGTGAATGAAGAACCCAAGAAGCTGGGCCATTTGTTGCAAGAGGCAGGGAAGCTGACCATCGTGGATACGGACCGCGTGCTGCAGGTGCAAAAAACGGAGGATCTGCGTTTTGGCGAGATCGCCCTCAAGCTTGGGGTGATCAACGAACTCGACCTTCACCAGGCGCTCGCGAGACAGTTTTCCATTCCGAGCGTCGCGCCCGACGACGCATGTTTAAGTGCCGAGCTGGTTGCCGCTTATCAGCCAGCCGGCAGCCAAATAGAGCAATTGCGCGCTATGCGCGGCCAGTTGATGCTCCGTTGGTTCTCGAAGGGGCATAAGGCACTGGTTATCGCGGGAATCGATGCAGGCGACGGGGCGAGCTATCTGGCCGCCAATCTGGCCGTTGTATTTTCCCAGCTCGGCGAACGGACTTTGTTGATCGACGCGAATCTACGCAGGCCGCGTCAGCATACCTTGTTCAATCTCGGTAATCGTCCTGGATTATCTGATTTTCTGGCAGGGCGCATCGACTCTTCCGCAGCGACGCGAATTTCTGCTTTCCCCCGGCTTGCCGTGTTAACTGCGGGCGCCGTGCCGCCGAACTCGGTGGAATTGCTGGCGCGTCCCGCAACTGCTCCGCAATTGGAGGCGTTGGCGAGAAATTACGACGTGGTGCTGATCGATACGACCGCGGCAGCTGATGGCGCCGATGGCGCGATGCTTGCGGCGCGTATTGGCGGGGCGCTGATGGTACTGCGCCAAGACCATACCCGGCTGGCTGCGGCAGCAGCATACCGCAACAATTTAGAGAACAGTGGCGCGGTTCTGGTGGGGACCGTGCTGAATCAGCACTAGTAGCCTTATGCGATTCGTCCCCCATTTCGCCAAGCGCCCGGTGTCTGACACTGACAGGATTGAGTCGACCAAACTGGTGTCGATGATTCTGTTTGCCAGCGTGATTTACCAGGCGGTGCTTGCGCTGATCCACACTCACCTTCACCCCACGTCCGCACAGGTTGTGGCATTTACGGAGTTCTTGGTCTACCTCGCGTGCGTCCTCGTCTTGGCGAGGCGAATCAAGCTTGAATTCGTCACGATCGCGGCGCTGGTTTTTGCCTATCTTGTGCTTCTGTCGATTTTCCGGAATGCACTGGAGCTCAAAGGATTCAGGGATATCGTCATTCCACTCCTCTTTTTCTGGCTTGGCCGCCATGTGGCCGACATCCGATATACAGACCGGATTCTGAAAACCCTCGTCCTCACCGTGGTGATGGTAGGGCTCTTCGAGTTGTTTTTCCTGCCACAGTACACGAGTTTGCTGAACATCTTTTCCTATTACGTCAGCACGGGCACGGTCACCATCAACACCAATTACATCAACGATAGCGCGCTCAATCTGAACGGTTTACGACCGGAGGGCATTGGCCGCACGATTTTCCCTTCGCTACTGGGTCCACATCGCGTTTCTTCAGTGTTCCTGGAGCCAGTGTCCTTGGGCAACTTTGCCGTCATTGTCGCCGCGTGGGGATTGTCCAAATCGACCGCCGACTACAAAAACATGTTGTTCTTTCTATTGTCCGCAATCGGCCTGATCACGCTCAGCGATTCCCGCTATGGGTTGATCGTTGTGACGTTATTGATCGGCATGCGCATCATCGCGAAAGGGCGTGCCAATCGGGTCGTCATCATCCTGCCATTCATTGCGATCGCGGCACTGCTGCTGATCGGATCGTTTTACAAGGGGGGTCTCGCGGACAACGTGATGGGCCGTCTTTTCTGGACAGGCGACACGTTGTTGACCTTCGATGTTGCAAAGCTATTTGGCGTACGTGGGTTCGATATTCCTTATGGCGACATGGGCTACGCCTATCTCTTGTCTCGGTGGGGCGTACTGCTGTGTCTGACGCTGTGGGGCGCTTTATGGATGACCAAGATGAACGATGCGTGCGGAGAACGCTTCCGGGCCTACGCGGCTTTGTATATCTCTCTGATCCTGACGGTAAGCGGAACGTCATTTTTCGCGCTGAAAACGGCTGGACTGTTGTGGTTCCTGGTCGGCAGTTGCGTGGACGGATGCGCGAAGACAGCGCCGTGTGTCTACCGAACCAATAGGCGCGAAGTCGCTGAAAGGGAGTTGAGCTATGCCACTTAAAGTCACGCATGTGGTGCGGCAATACTATCCGTCGGTAGGCGGAATGGAAGACGTGGTACAGAGCATTGCGCAGCACCAAATGAAACGGCATGGCCAGTTGCCGGTCATCGTGACGCTGGACCGCTTGTTTCGAAACGCCGACCAGCCTCTGGCCGGCGAAGAAATGATAAACGGGATTCAAGTGGTCCGTTTGCCGTACCGCGGGCCCAGCCGATATCCCCTATGCCCTGGTGTTCTCGATCAAGTACGCGATACGGATGTGATCCATGTGCACGGCATCGATTTCTTCTTTGATTTTCTGGCGGCAATGCGGCCGATCCATCGTCGCCCCATGGTGGCCTCCACGCATGGCGGGTTCTTTCACACCCGTTTTGCCGCCACGCTCAAGAAGGCCTATTTCAATACGGCTACCCGGCTGTCATCCGTTGCATACGACCGGGTTGTCGCGACCAGCGAAAACGATGGGAGGATTTTCAACGCCATTGTCCAATCGCCCAAGAAAATCGTCATCGAGAATGGCGTCAACGTTGAGAAATATGCGGACCGGTCGGCGCGCGAGCTGACCCCGACGCTGATCTATTTCGGCCGCTGGTCGGAAAACAAAGGACTCCTGGAAACCATCGAGTTCTTCCGTCAGCTGGTAGCTCGGCAGCCTGCATGGAAATTGATTATCGCGGGGCGAGAATACGACCATACCCAGGCCGCGCTCGCGGATCGGATACGTCAACACGGGCTTGTCGATTCTGTACGATTGGCGGCCAACCCTTCTGATCAGGAATTGGCATCCCTGATCGGCCAATCCAGCTATTTCATTTGCCTGTCGCATCACGAAGGCTTCGGTATTGCACCGATTGAAGCAATGAGCGCCGGATTGATACCCGTGTTAAGCGATATCCCTCCATTCCGGAACCTGATCGAACAAGTGGGCCAAGGCTTGCTGCTTGACACGCGCCAGCTCGCGAGCGGGGTCAACTCCCTGTTGACGCTTCACGAGCAGGGCGAACACGACTATCTGCCTAGAAGGGAATTTGTCCGCTCTTCTGTCGAGCGTTACAGCTGGAAATACGTCGCTGACCAATACGTTGATATCTATCGATCCCTGGTTGATCCAACCTTGAGGAAAGCCATATGTCGATAAAGACCACACGCAGGATCAAACGAACCGTATTCCTGCTAAGTGCGCTTGCCACCGCCGGGTGGGCCGCGTCGGGTATGGCGACAGGTTGCGAGTCGGGAAACGCACTCAAGGGCGTGAATTTGTCGGGCGCGGAGTTCAACGGCACCAAGCTGCCGGGCACGCTTTCCAAGGACTATATCTATCCCAACCAGGCGGAGTTTGCGTACTTCTCTTCCATCGGAATGAACGCAGTTCGCTTGCCGTTCCGCTGGGAGAGGGTTCAGCCAACTCTATTTGGAGAGCTCGACGCAGCTGAACTGAAAGATATCTCGGATGCCGTGGCGTTGGCCAAGGCGAAGGGTATGTGCATCATCCTTGACGTCCATAACTACGGGGCCTATCGCGGCAATGTCATAGGCACGGAAGAGGTGCCCGTCGAGGCATTCATCGACTTGTGGACGCGGCTGGCGGCTCATTTCCCCGACGCTGGCACCGTCGCGTTCGGCCTGATGAATGAGCCCGCCAAGCTGCCCATCGAACAATGGGCCGATGCGGCGCAACGCACGATTGTCGCGATTCGAAAAACGGGTGCAAAGAATCTACTGCTGGCTTCAGGTGGGCGCTGGAGCGGCGTACACGAGTGGGAAAAGACAATTGGAACGACCTCGAACGCATCAGCTTTCGCGAACTTCAAGGACCCGTTGAATCGTACGCTGCTTGAAGTCCACCAATACGCCGACGCCAACTATTCCGGCACTGGCAGGACTTGCGTGCCAGTCGAGAAATTGTCGCCTATGTTCGACGACATCACGCAATGGGCAAAGACCAACAATCAGAAACTCTTTCTGGGTGAGTTCGGCGTGCCGTCCGGCCAGGAGTGCCTGGCTGCGTTGGATGCGATCCTCGGACATATGCAAGACACGAGCGTCTGGCGTGGATGGACGTACTGGGCGGCTGGCAGCTGGTGGGGCTCGTACCCATTTAGCATCGAACCGCACAACGGACAAGATGCGCCGCAAACCGCCATATTGAAGAAATACCTATGAAGCCGTGTGCCATGGAACCCCCTTATTTCTCTCCGCTCCGCAGGGCTGGTGCGGTCGGTGCGCCGTGCCGCCGCGCCGTCGCAGCATGTTCGGGCGGGTTAACCCAATCTTCCGGAGGATGACCATGCTCGTTAAAGATACCCGCGCCTGGCAACCGCTGAGGGACGCGCTCGACGCGTTGGAGGCGGACGCCCCAGGTGCGATCAAGTATGTTCCCAATCAGGGCAATGCCGGCGATGCTTTGATCGCCGCTGGAACCTGGCAATTTTTCGAGGACTGCCAGATCGCTCCCCGCTACTCGTCCACGCGCGACATCGTTGCCGGAGACACGGCAATCTACAGCGGCGGTGGCAATCTGGTTCCCGAATACGATAATTGCCGTGATTTTCTGGCGCGCTGTCTGCAGGTCGGCGTAGCGCGTGCGCTCGTGCTGCCGCACTCCATACGCGGCCATCAGGATCTGCTCCGGCGCCTGGACACGCGCTTCACGCTGGTATGCCGCGACCTCGAATCGCTGGCGCGCGTGAAAGCCACGGGAACAAGGGCCGAGGTGATGTTCGCGCCCGACATGGCCCTCTATATCGACCCGGAGCGACTCTTCGCGCGGTGCAGCCGCTATGGCGGTCTGCGCATGTGGGCCCGGTTTGCACGCTACGGCCAACTGCACACCTATGCTGGATGGCGGATGGCGCTGCGGCGCCTGCGTCCTGCGCTGGGGGGCGCCCTGTGCGTGATACGGGCCGATGCGGAAGCCACGTTCGCCGAACCCGGTGATCCACGTCGCGATGTCCCTAGTTTTTACGGTTCCCAATACCGTTTCCGCGAGGAATCGGATCTGGTGAGCCGCGACCTGCTGGCGTTTGTGAAATCTGCCTATTTCGTATGGACCAATCGTTTGCACATCGGGCTGGCCGCCGCGCTGATGGGTTGCAACGTACGTTATCTGGATAACGCCTACGGGAAGATTCGCGCGCTCTACGACGCATGGCTCAGTCATCTGCCGTCGGTGCGTTTCGAAGGCGAAAAACAACGCACACCGAAGTTTTCCCTGGTCATGGGCACCCTGGGCCGTACCGAAGAAATCGGTCGTTTTCTGGAGTCTCTGAAGAGACAAGACTATCCCGCCGTCGAACTTGTCATCGTCGATCAGAATCCCGACGACAGACTGTTGCCCTTGATCGAAGCGTATCGCCCGTATTTTCCAATCGAGCGGGTCGTCTCTTCCAAGGGGCTGTCGCGCGCGCGGAATGCTGGACTGCAGCACGTCACCGGAGATCTTGTGGCCTTTCCCGACGACGACTGCTGGTATCCCGACGGATTGCTGTCCTATGTCGCGTCCCGCTTCGAACTCGACGCGGGCCTCGATGGCCTGACCGGGCGCTTCGTCGACGAGAACGGCCGTACCGAGGGGCGCTGGCTCGGACGTTCGCAAGTCCTCAACCGCTATACCGTGTGGCGCGGTGCCATTTCGTTCAGCATTTTTCTTCGTCGCGGGTTGGTCGAATGCATCGGACCTTTCGACGAGACGCTGGGCGTGGGCGCCGGCACAGCCTGGGGAGCGGGCGAGGAAACAGATTATCTCTTGCGCGGCCTGCAAGCCGGCGGCCGGATCATGTTCGATCGCGAACTGGTCCTGCGGCATCCGGTGAAAACCAGCACGTTCGACGAGGCCGCGCGCGAACGGCAAGGCCGCTACGAAAGCGGATTTGGGCGTGTGATTCGCCGCGCCGGATTTCCAGCCTGGTACTTCCCCTGGGTCTGTGTGCGTACTCTGGCCGGCTCGCTTGTCGCCTTGTTCGCGGGGCGGCCAGCTCAGGCGCGTTTCAAATGGCATAGCGTGCAATCCCGCATTCGGGGATGGCGTGCCGGGGTGGATTCGGTCGCGTGAAGATTTTCGCTCTCACCGCCTCTTGCTTTAGATCGATGGCGCCGCGCTTTTCCATCAGCCCGGCCGTGCGCGAAATCGCGGCGAGGACTCCCATTCCGCCTCGCACCATGGGGGCACAGGCATGATTGCATGGAAAGGCCAGTCGGCCTGGTCCATCGCGGATAACTTCGCGCAACAGGCGTTGTCCTTCGCGATCTTCACCGTGCTCGCCCACTGGTTGACACCCCATGAATTCGGCCTGCTCGCCATTGCCCACCTGATGGTGCAGTTTGTTCGCATGACGCTGCTTGATGCGATCGCGATGCCGGTCGTGCGCGGCGTCGACTCGAACGATGCATTGTTCGATTGGCTGTTCACCCTGTGCACGATCGTGTCGCTGGTGCTGGCGGCCGTGATGGCGCTCGCGTCGCCTCTGCTGGTGCGCTTTTTCGGAACGCCCGAACTGATGCCGGTGCTGCTGGGCATGAGCCTCGTCATCGTCTTGTTTGGATTGGTTCGAGCCCATGAGGCCCGATTGCTGCGCGAAGGCAACTTTCGCTTACTGGCGATCCGTTCCCTTTGCTCGGTGAGCGCAGGGGGAGCGATGGCGTTGTTGATGGTCTATCAGGGCGCGGGGGCGATGGCGCTCGTGGCGCAACAGCTCGTCGCAGGCGTCGTCGCGCTTCTGATTGCGGTCGCGGCCGAATGGCGCACCTGGCGGCCGCACTGGTCGTGGTCGACTGCGTTGATCCGCAGACATGCCAGCGAGATGAATAAGGTGAGCGCGTCGGCATTGTTGAACTACGCCAATACAAGCGGAGATGCTGCGCTTGTCACGGTGCTGCTCGGTCCCTACGCAACCGGTTTATACAATCTGGCCAAACGCGTGCTATCGGCAGCGTATCTCGTCATCGGCGCGTCACTGGGACGCGTCAGCGTCTCCTTGTTTGTGCAGCAACAACGCGATCCGGCGGCCTTGCGACAAATTTATGGCCGTATGCTGGCCATGACGCTCTTGTTGCTGGCGCCGGTTTATACCATCGTCACCGCCCTGGCCGAACCGATGGTCGTCATCGTCTTTGGCGAGAAATGGCGCGCCAGCGCGGCCTTGTTCGGCTGGCTGTCGGTCGCTTACATGGGGCAGGCGGTTTTCGCGCTCGGCCAGAATCTTTCGTTCGCGACGGGTCAAGCCTCACGTGTTCCCAAACTCGCACTCGCGCAGATGTTGTTGGCGACGACGCTGGCATGGGTGCTGACGCGCACGAACGGTGCTACGGGTGTCGCCGCCGGTTTTGCCCTGGGCAGCGTGGCGGGAATGGTGGCAATGAAGTTCGCGATCGGCCGACAACTCGGCATGTCCTTGCGCAGCTTCGTGGTGACGATCCTGCCTGCAGGAGCGGGCGCCGCCCTTAGCGCCATCCTGATACATCTCTTGCCGTTGACCGGCATGGACATCACGGAATGGTCCTCGCTGATTATTGCCGGCATGGCCGGCTTAGTCGCCTATGGCGCCGGTGCCGGAGCGGTTCGTCGGCTGGCCGGTTTCGAGCGGGGCTCGTCAGGATTCCCTATGCGTCGCGTGTTGGAAAATCGCGCTCCCGGCGAGGATGAGCGCACAGGGAAAGTCTTGGGGCACCCCTCGTAAAGGGATCGAGAGCGATGGTCAACGCAAACATGAATCCTGAATCGGTTTCTGAAATGCGGGCGGGAAGGCTCACGCATGTAGACACGATGAAAGCCATCGGGATGGTGTTGGTCGTCGTCGGACATTCCCCGGGTCTGGATCCGTTCATCAAGCATGTGATCTACAGCTTCCACATGCCGCTGTTCTTCTTTATTTCTGGACTGCTTTTGACCGAAGCCAAATTGGCCCTGCCCTATAAAGCGTACTTCTCCGCCTTGTGGAAAGGACTTGCACTGCCCTACCTGTTCTTTTTCGTGGTGTCCTATCTGTATTGGCTGCCGACGCATGACATGGCGGCGAGCGCCGTCAAATACGTCGGGATGGACTGGCAAGCCCCCCTGATGGGCATTCTGGTCGGAAACGGCGACGCACTGTTCGTGAATGTGGTGTTGTGGTTTTTTACGTGTCTTTTCACGGCCTCGTTGATTTTCTTCGCTGCGAGGAAATATTTCTCGGCAGCCTTTCTGCTGGTCGCGCTGAATGGCCTGGGCGTTGTTTTTGTCCTTCTCTACGATCGGTCCTGGCCGCGTCTGCCATGGGGACTGGATAACGCGGTCGTGGCTATCGCATTTTATTCAACCGGCCATTTTTTCCGCGGATATCAGAAGGCGACGTCAGATAGGGTTTCCAAGACCGGCGCACGAATTCTTGCGTTCCTGATGCTGGCCGCGGTTGCATTTGTCGCGAACATCAATGGCAGTGTGGATTTGAATACGCTTCATTTCGGCAGCCACCGGTCTCTTTATTTTCTCGGCGCATATCTGGGGATTTTTGCGCTGTTCTACCTCTCCATCGGGATGCCAGCTACGCGTGTTTTCCGATGGTTATCGCAAAACACCATCATTATTTTTCCCACCCATTTATTGATGTTCAGCGTGTTCACCGGCATCGCCGTCGTGGTGTTCGGCTTCCCTCGCGACTTCAAGGAATCTTCTTTTATCTGGACGTTGCTGTTCCCCACAGCAGCGTTGTTGTCGAGCTATCCAGCTTCAGTGTTCATACGGCGTTTTTTCCCTTTTGTTATGGGCAAAGGTCGAACGAAGCACGCCCTTCCGCAAGACATCCAAAGCATCGAATTCGGGAGCCTGCCCGGGAACCGCTAACGAGGATGTCCGAGCCGCTGAAAGCGGCAACCTGAAATTCCGGGCCATGTGCAATGCGCGCATGTTCACGAAAGGAATTTGACCATGTCAACACAAGAGAACGTTCGAATAGGTGGTTTTGCCATTCGCAAAACCACGTCAGTCGACCTTGCAGCGCACCTGCTCATGCGACGGCAACAAGGCGAGCAGGTTGCGTTATTTTTTGCGAACACCAACTTCATTGTGAAATGCCGGGATTTGCGCGTGCGCATGGCGCAGGAGGGGGTTGTCATCGCCAATGATGGTGTAGGCATGGATATCGCCGCCAGCTTGATGCAGGGCGAACACTTCGAGGAGAACCTGAATGGTACGGACTTCGTGCCGTTCCTGTTCCGCCAGTCGGCCACACCGCTCAGGGTATTCATGATTGGCGGAAAACCTGCGGTTTTGAGGCAGGCCGCGTGGTATGTAACGCGGCAACTGGGCCAGACAGTGGTGGGCATGTGCGATGGTTACAGGTGCGTTAAAACCAGGCAGAATCTGTTGGAAACGATCAACCGGGCACAGGCCGATATCCTGCTGGTGGCGCTGGGCAATCCGATCCAGGAGAAGTGGATACTGGAGCATCGTCGGCGCTTGAATGTCCCCATTCTGGCTGGAGTGGGAGCCTTGTTCGACTTCTGGGCCGGCGATAAGCCCCGGGCGCCGATTCTTGTACAAAAGATGCGAATGGAATGGTTTTTCCGTTTATGCCTGGAACCGAAGCGGCTGGCGCAGCGCTATACGGTGGATATCGCGAAATTCCTGAAATATTGCTATCAGTATCGTTTGGACGATCGACCGCGGGGGTAGGCGACGGGCGAAAAAGCAGCTATGGCATACTTCGGGTATTCCGTCCGCGAGTCATGCCTTGCTTCCTTTTGAGCTCTTGATCGGCCTGCGCTATACCCACGCCAAGCGCCGCAATCATTTCATTTCCTTCATTTCCATCGTTTCCATGGCAGGTATCGCGCTGGGCGTGATGGCGCTGATCGTGGTGCTTTCCGTGATGAACGGTTTCCAGGATGAGTTGCGGACACGCATTCTCGGTGTGGCGGCACACCTTGAGATCAGCGGGTCGGCCGATCACTTGGCCGACTGGCGCAATGTGCTGGAACAGGCCAAACAGAACAAGGAAGTGCTCGCCGGCGCACCCTATGTCAACGCGGAAGGCATGCTGGCCAACGGCGACATGGTGCGTGGCGCCATTATCCGCGGCGTGCTGCCGGAACTCGAAAGCCAGGTAGCCGATTTTTCGCAGCACATGAAGGTGGGCAAACTGACCGATCTCAAGCCGGGCGGATTCGGCATCATCCTGGGCGCGGAGCTGGCGCGCGCGCTGGATGTGGTGCCCGGCGACAAGCTGGTGCTGCTGACCCCGCAGGGTAACATCACGCCGGCAGGCGTGATGCCGCGTGTCAAGCAGTTCACCGTCATCGGCATCTTCGAGGCCGGCATGTTCGAATATGATTCTGGCCTCGCCCTGATCAATCTGCAGGACGCGCAGAAGCTGCTGCGCATGGGCGACGACGTGTCGGGCGTGCGGCTGAAGCTCGATGACCTGTTCCGCGCGCCGTTCGTGACGCGCGAACTGGCGAACAGTCTCACCGGTCATTATTACCTGACCGATTGGACGCAAAGCCATGCGAACTTCTTTCGCGCCGTGGCGATCGAGAAACGCATGATGTTCCTGATCCTGCTGCTGATCGTCGCGGTGGCAGCCTTCAACATCGTCTCCACCCTGGTGATGGCCGTGACCGACAAGCAGTCCGACATCGCCATCCTGCGCACGCTTGGAGCCAAGCCCTTGTCGATCATGGCCATCTTCATCGTGCAGGGTGCGTTCATCGGGGTGTTCGGCACGCTGCTAGGGGTGGCGAGCGGCGTACTGCTCGCGCTCAACGTCGAAACCGTCGTGCCTTTCATCGAGCACATGGTCGGCATGGACCTGTTCCCGGCCGACGTGTACTACATCAGCAAACTGCCGTCCAAACTGGTATGGAGTGACGTGGGCATCATTGCCGGTGTCTCGCTCTTCATCAGTCTGGCCGCGACGCTGTACCCAAGCTGGCGCGCTTCGCGCATCAATCCGGCGGAGGCGTTGCGCTATGAGTGAGATCGTGCTGCGCTGTAGCGGGTTGGGCAAGACCTTCCGGCAGGGCAAGGTCGACGTACAGGTACTGGGTGATGTCGACTTCGAAGTGAATGCCGGAGAGTCGGTTGCCATCGTCGGGGCCTCGGGTTCGGGCAAGAGCACGCTGCTGCATCTGCTGGGCGGCCTTGATGTACCGACGCGTGGCCGCGTGGCGCTGCTGGGGCAGGATCCGTTCGCCATTTCCGAGGCGGCGCGCTGCCAGCTGCGCAATACCGCGTTGGGGTTTGTCTACCAGTTCCATCACCTATTGCCGGAATTTTCCGCGCTGGAAAACGCAGCCATGCCATTGACTATCCGCCGTATGGAGCATGACCAGGCCATGGCCCGCGCAACCGAGGTGCTGAACGAGGTGGGCCTGGGGCATCGGCTTGTCCATCGTCCCGGCGAACTATCCGGTGGCGAGCGCCAGCGCGTCGCCATCGCGCGTGCGCTGGTCACTCGGCCAGCCTGCATCCTGGCCGACGAGCCGACCGGTAACCTCGACCGTCATACCGCCAATGCCGTATTCGACCTGATGCGCGAACTCAACCGCAAACACGAGACCAGCCTGGTTGTCGTCACCCACGACGTCGAGCTTGCCGCGCGCATGGACCGCCAGATCAGGCTGGTCGACGGGATGCTGCAAGCCCTCTGAGCGTTCGCGCGATGCGGATCACCCTCATCGCGTTCTGCTTCGGTGTCTGGCTGCTGCAGCAACAGGCGACACTGCCTTCTGTCCGCTGGCTGGGGCTGCTTCCGTTGTTGTCTGCGGCGGTGTGGCTTCCACGTTTCTCCAGAGAGGTACCTGACACGCTGCGCCGTCTGGCAGTGGTGTTGCTGGGGGTTGCGTTGGGATTTGCATGGGCCGCATGGCGGGCCGACCTGCGCCTCGCCGATCGTTTGCCGGATCACTGGCAGGGGGTGGACCTTGCCGTGGTGGGCGTGGTGAACGATCTGCCTCAGGCCGACACGCGAGGCGAGCGCTTCGTGCTGGATGTCGAGCGCACCCTGACGCCCCGTGGCCCGGTCCTGCATCGTATCCAGCTTGCGCGCTACTGGCCCCGCGAGGGCGCGCGCAATCCGACCGTGAAGGCGGGCGAGCGCTGGCAATTCACGGTACGGTTGAAGCGGCCCTACGGTACGCACAATCCGCACGGCTTCGACCTCGAGGCCTGGATGCTGGAACGCGACATCGCCGCCTCGGGATATGTACGCGAGAAACCCTCTCCCCGGCGTCTGGATGCGCAGGCAGCTACGCCTGCTGCGTGGATTGCCGCTGCGCGTGCCGCCATTCGCGAGCGGATCGCTGCCACCTTGGACGACACACCCTACGCCGGCGTCATCGCCGCCCTGGTGGTTGGCGACCAACGCAGCATTCCGCATGACCAATGGCGCGCCTTCACCCGGACCGGGGTAAACCACCTGCTTTCCATCTCCGGCTTGCACGTCACCATGATTGCCGCCCTGGCCGGTTGGGCGGTGGCGTTTGGCTGGCGACGCTGGCCGCGCGCGGCAGAACGTCTTCCGGCCCGGCAGGCGGGGCTGCTGGCTGCCGTGTTGGCGGCGTATGCGTATGCCTTGCTCGCGGGCTTTCAAGTACCGGCGCAGCGCACCCTGTTCATGCTCGGCGTGCTGGCGCTGGCGTTCTGGGGACGACGTGAACCACGGCCGTTTTCTGCTCTGACATGGGCCCTGTTCGTAGTCTTGCTGATCGATCCGTGGGCGGTATTGTCGGCCGGTTTCTGGCTGTCGTTCGGCGCCATGGCGGCGATCCTGTGGGCGACATTCGGGCGCGTGGGGCAAACGGACAAGCTGCGTGCCTGGGTGACGGTGCAGGGCGCAGTCACACTGGCGCTGGCACCGGCCCTGCTGTTGCTGTTCCAGCAGGTGTCGTTGATTTCCCCGCTTGCCAATGCCGTCGCCATTCCGGTCGTCAGTTGGCTGGTGACGCCGCTGGCCTTGCTGGGGGTGATCGTGCCGCCGCTGTGGCATGTGGCCGCCTGGTTGATGGCCTGGCTTGGCCAAGGGCTGGTCTGGGCCAGTGAACTGCCCTGGGCGGTGGTGTCGCGACCTGTGCCGGAAGGGGAGGCGCTGTTGCTGGCGGTGACGGGTACGCTGTGGCTGTTGTTGCCGCGCGGGTTTCCGATACGGGCGATGGGCGGGCTGCTGTGGCTGCCGCTGATATTCCCGCTGCGAACGAGCATCGCACCCGATACCTTTCAGGCTGACGTGATCGACGTGGGCCAGGGTACGGCCATCCTGATCCGCACGGCGGCGCATGCGCTGCTCTACGATACGGGCCCGGCGTTTGCCGGCAGCGACGCAGGCGAACGCATCGTCGTGCCGTATTTGCGCACATTAGGCATCGGGAAATTGTCCGGAGTCATCGTCTCGCACGACGACAACGATCACAGCGGTGGCTTGCGATCGGTGTTGCGCGATATTCCGACAGGCTGGTTGCTGCACGGTTTGCCGACGGCGAGCCCGCTTCTGACGGCAGCCCCGTCGCCGTCCCATTGCCATCGCGGTCAGCACTGGCAATGGGACGGCGTGCGTTTTGACATTCTGAATCCACCTGTCGCGGCGTATACAGAGCCCGACCGCCGGGACAATGATTACAGTTGCGTGCTGAAAGTCAGCCGGGGCGGCCAAAGCCTGTTGATCACAGGGGACGCCGAACGGCGTGGCGAACTCGAATTGCTGGAATCCGGCACGGATATATCGGCAACGGTATTGGTGGCCGGACATCACGGCAGCCGTACTTCGTCGCTGGCCGAGTTCGTCGAGCAAGTGCATCCGCGCTATGGGGTCTTCACGGTAGGGTATCGCAATCGTTTCGGCCATCCCCATCCGCAGGTCGTGGCGCGGTTTCGCGCGCTGGATTCGAACATTCTGCGCAGCGACTCAGGAGGGCGCATCAGCCTGACGTTTGGCGAAGCCGGGGTGGTGGCCTCAGAATATCGACCGTCCCATCGCCGCTACTGGCATACCGTTTCGTTTGATGAATGACATTGCCCGCCCCCGCTGCTATGAAGCCACTGATCCGGAATCGGCCCGGCAGGCGCTGGCGCGCGTATTGCCGGTGGCGGAAAACGATCTGCCCTGGCGCGCGCTGGCGTATGCCCATGCCCAACTGGGCAGTACCCCGGCATTTGCGCACAGTGTAGGAGCGGCCTTGATCGTGGCCGAATTGCGGGTTGGGGCCGATGCCGTCGCCGCCGCTTTGTTGCATGCCTGTCTGGGCGATACACCCGATTTCGATACCACTTTCGGCACGGCTGCCCGGCTGGCCCGCGGCGTGGCTGCGATGGTCCGCATCGAGACCTTGGCCGCCAGCGCCACCGACAAGCGCGTCGACCCGCATGCCCAGCTCGAGGCCTTGCGGCAGATGGTGCTGGCGATGGTGGAGGATATCCGCGTCGTATTGGTCAAACTGGCGGAGCGCACGCATGCCCTGCGCTGCGCTGCAAGCCAGGACGCCGCGACGCGTGAGGCACTGGGCCAGCAGGCACGCGAACTCTTCGCCCCGCTGGCCAACCGGCTCGGCGTGTGGCAGATCAAGTGGGAAATGGAAGACTGGGCGTTCCGCTATCTGGAGCCCGATACCTACAAGACCATCGCCGCGCAGCTCGACGAAAAGCGTGCCGACCGCGAAGCCTACATCAAGGGCATTATCGAACGCTTGCAGGCCGAGCTCGCGCTGCACGGCATTGACGCCGAAGTCAGCGGTCGGCCCAAGCATATCGCCAGCATCGTCAACAAGATGCGGCGCAAGCGACTGTCCTTCGAGCAGCTGTACGACATCCGCGCGGTGCGCGTGCTGGTGAAGCACGAGATCGACTGCTACACCGTGCTGGGCCTGGTACACAACCTGTGGCAGCCGATCCCGGGCGAATTCGACGACTATATTTCGCAGCCGAAGAGCAACGACTACCGTTCGCTTCATACGGCTGTGATCGGGCCGGAGGATCGGGCACTCGAGGTTCAGATCCGTACTTTCGACATGCACCGGCATGCCGAACTCGGGGTCGCTGCGCACTGGCGCTACAAGGAGGGCGGCCGCCAGGATGCGCAGTACGAGGAAAAGATCGCCTGGCTGCGGCGCATCCTGGAATGGAAGGACGACGTTGCCGACAGCAGCGAGTTTACCGAACAGTTCAAGACCGAGCTGTTCCAGGACCAGGTCTACGTGCTGACGCCGCAGGGCAGGGTCGTGGCGCTCGACCGGGGCGCCACGCCGGTGGATTTCGCCTACGCGCTGCACACCGATCTGGGGCATCGCTGCCGCGGCGCCAAGGTCAATGGTGCGATGGTGCCGCTCAACACGGTGCTCGACAACGGCCAGCGCGTCGAGATCGTCACGGTGAAGGAAGGCGAGCCGAGCCGTGACTGGCTCAATCCGGCACTGGGCTACCTGGTCACCCATCGCGCACGCTCCAAGGTGCGCACCTGGTTTCGCCAGCGCGATGTCGGCGAGCAGGTGAGCCTCGGCCGCACCCTGCTGGAAAAAGAGCTCAAGCGCCTGGGCGTGGGCGACACGAATCAGGAGAAGCTCGCGCAGCGGCTCAAGTTCGGCAAGGTGGAGGAGTTCCTGGCTGCGCTCGGTCGCGGCGATGTCGGCCAGCGCGATCTGGTCAATGCCCTGCAGGAGCCAGGCAAGCCTTCGCCGGCGCTGACGCCCACCGCCAAACCGCGTGCGCGCGCCCGATCGGGCAATCCCGTCACCATTCCTGGCCTGGGCGACGTGCCGTTGACACTGGCCCGTTGCTGCAAGCCGCAGCCACCCGACGACATTGTCGCCTACACCACGGTCGGGCGCGGACTGACCGTGCATCGTCACGACTGCGCCTCGCTCAAGCGAGCCAATCCTGCCCGCATGCTGCCAGCGGAATGGGTGCTCGACGCAAATGCCGCCTTCGAGGTGGACATTCGCCTCAAGGCCTTCGACCGGCAAGGTCTGCTGCGCGACGTGTCCGACGTCATCGCCAAGGACAGGCTCGACGTGCTGCGCGTGAATACCGAGAGTCGTGGCGAATATGCCCATATGCAGCTCACCGTGCGGATACGGGAACTGCAGCAGCTGGCTCGGCTGCTGGCGCGCCTGCAGCATGTACAAAACATGATCGAGGTGAGCCGCGGCTGAGCATGCCGGGCCGCCGCTTGTCTGCCCCTTATCGTTGATCGCTTTCACGCCATGCCAGCCCAGCCCGCCATTTTCGATCCCATTCCCCTTCATGCACGGCATCTGTTCTTCGATCTGGAGCCAGGGGCCGATTGCCGGTCAGCCCTGCATGCGCTGGCCGCACAATGCGACGGTCACTCGGCCGTGCTGGGTATCGGCCAGGAGGTTACGCAGGCCCTCGGCGTGCAGCTTGAGGGGCTGCGTGGTTTCCCCGTCCTGCCGGATGCACGCCCTCCGATTCCGGCGACACAACATGCACTCTGGCTGTGGCTGCGCGGCGATGAGCCAGGCGATCTGCTGTTGCGCGGCCATGCCTTACAGGCGCTGGTTGCACCCGCCTTCAAATTGACGCAGGCGGTTGTCAGTTTCCGCCATCAGGATTGCCGTGATCTGACAGGATACGAAGACGGCACCGAAAATCCCAAGGATGAGGATGCGGTCGAGGCTGCAGTGGCGCAGGGGCAGGGCGCGGGCATCGACGGTTCCAGTTTTGCGGCGGTGCAGCAGTGGCTGCATGATTTCCCCGGATTCGATGCAATGTCCCGTGCCGAGCAGGACAACTGTTTCGGCCGCGAACGCGACAGCAATGAAGAGCTCGATGATGCGCCCGAATCGGCGCACGTCAAGCGCACCGCGCAGGAGAATTTCGAACCCGAGGCCTTCGTGGTCCGCCGTTCCATGCCGTGGGTGGCGGGCGCAGATGCGGGACTCGTGTTCCTGGCGTTTGGCAAGTCGTTCGATGCCTTCGAAGCGCAACTGCGTCGTATGACTGGCCACGACGATGGCATCACCGACGCGCTGTTCCGCTTCACCCGCCCGCTTACCGGCGGGTATTACTGGTGTCCGCCGCGGGGCAGTGCGGGCATCGATCTGAGGGCCTTGGAGCGCTGAACATGGCTGTGTCGGATGGCGCTCCGAACGAGCCGTCTGCACGGCTGCCATGGTGGCGCAACTGGAAAGTGATGCTGCCGTTGTGGTGCGCGATCGGCGGGCTGGTATGGCTGGGACTGCATTTCAATGTCGACCGCGGCGTGATCGCAGCCAGCGTGGTGGCGGTGGGGCTGATCTCCAATGCCTTCGTCTGGCTGCTGGGCGTCATCGCATTGGTGCCGGTGATCGGCCCGATCATCGTCAAGATCCTGTCGATCGGCTTCATCTGGCTGCTCAACGCGATCGGCTATCTGGTGTCCTATGTCGCCATCCGGCGCGGCTATTCGAAGGACGTCCTGACCTATCGCGGGCTGACCATTGCGGTCATCATCGGCATCGTGATCGGTTTCGTGCTCGGGAAGCTGCTCTAGTCCTGGGAAAGCGCCTAGGCCGCGGCCAGAATCGTGCGTGCCAGTTGCTGCAGCCCGCTGACCGACAGATCGTCCGTGCGGAAGATCTGGTCGGAGGGCGAGGCTGCGTAATTTTTCGCGAGCGATTTGAGATAGGTCGGGTCGTAATGCTGGTCGAGCAGGGCGGTCACCAGTTCGGGCCACGCCCGTTCATTGGCCAGCGTCTGCCACGTCGCCACCGTCTCGTTGCCGCGCAAGGGCGTGAGGTAGGCGAGCTGGCGATTGATCGTCCCGGGATCGTGCAGGAAATGCATGTAATCCTCGGTCAGCAAGCGGACCCGCGCTGCCAGGGGCACCTCCAGCCGCAGGCAGATACTGGCGCGCATGGCGGTGATCAGCGCGTCGGGGACGCGCAGTGCGCCGATCTTCTTGCTTTCCGATTCGACGAATACGGGGTGTGCCGAGTCGAAGCGGCTCAACGCGAACCAGATCGCGCTTTCGAAGCTTTTTTGCGATGGCTGAGGCTGATCCGGGAGCGCGCCCAGCAGCGAACCTCGGTGCGCCGCCAGCGCCTCGAGATCGAGTACCTGGGCGCCTGCGTCAGCCAGGGCCTGGAGCAGGCGACTTTTGCCGCTGCCGGTCGGACCGCATACCACGCGATAGGTCAACAGTGCCGGCAGGCGGTCGAGCTCGGCCACCACATGACGCCGATAGGCCTTGTAGCCCCCTTCGAGCTGCACGGCGCCAAAACCGATTTTCTGCAGGACATGCGTCAGCGAGCCGCTGCGGCTGCCGCCGCGCCAGCAATAGACGAGTGGACGATACGATTTGGGCTTGTCGATGAACCAGGCGTCCAGATGTTTCGCGATGTTGCGCGAAACCAGTGCCGCGCCGGCCTTCTTGGCTTCGAACGATGATATCTGCTTGTACAGCGTCCCCACACGTTCGCGCTCGGCGTCGTCCAGTACCGGTAAATTGACCGCACCAGGAATATGGTCCTCAGAAAATTCACCGGGGGAACGGACATCGATGATGTCAGTGTAGGCGGGGAGGTCTGCTACGGTGACAGGCAAACTGAGCTCAACTTTCGAGGAAAAAACGTGGGGATGGGTTGGAACGACGCCATTGTCACATGGCTGTCGTCGCGCTGGCAAAGGCGGATCTTACTTGGCCAGGAAGGGCAGGCCCCGAATCGTGCGGAGGGACTGTATATGGGAAAACGCAGAGGAGGCCTCGACTATTTAGCCGGGGCAAATGCGTCAAGGCGCATCACGCGCCATGACGTTGGTTCAGACGGCTTTCAGGTTCGCCGGTTTGCGATCTTCGGCACGCCGGCTCGATGTCTTGCGGCGATCGGCCATGATCTGAGGTGGGAGGGCAGCGTCACGCGGAGCAACGCGGCGGTCCCCCAAACGGCGTTCCAACGGAATGAATTCGACGTCGTAAACGGGAAGAGCCGACATGGGGAATTCCTTGGTTGTCGATATATTGACAATTGTAGTCGACATATCGACAGAGACACAAGGGGATAAACGACCGATAAGCGGATTATTTCATCCGTTGGTCGATGCTGTATCCCTTATCGACGTTAGCTGGCACGAATGAGGCGCTGCTTTTCGCGTTGCCATTCGCGTTCTTTTTCTGCCGCACGCTTGTCATGCTGTTTCTTGCCCTTGGCCAGTCCGATTTCCAGCTTGATGCGGCCTTTCGAATAATGCATGTCGAGCGGCACCAGCGTGAAGCCGGCGCGTTCGGTCTTGCCGATCAGCTTGTTGATTTCCGCCGCGTGCAGCAGGAGTTTGCGCGAGCGCGTGGGGTCGGGGTGGATGTGGGTGGAAGCGGTGGGAAGCGGGCTGATATGGCAGCCGATCAGATACACCGCGCCGTTCTTGACGACGACGTAGGCTTCCTTCAACTGCACGCGACCGGCGCGGATGGCTTTCACTTCCCAGCCTTCGAGCACGAGGCCGGCCTCGAATTTTTCCTCGATGAAATAATCGTGAAAGGCTTTTTTGTTATCGGCGATGCTCATGGCGGACGGGCTTGCGTACAATTCTTGATTTTACAAGGCTTCAACCCGGATGTTCCATAAATTCACCTGCCTTCGCTCGTTCCCCGGCCGTCATGAAAGAGTTTGTTCGGTCGGGCGTATGAGTCACTATGGCACTCTTTCTCAAAACTCCCCTGACAGCCAAGTTGCGGCGCGATCATCAGGCGAATTCATGAAACACCCGGTTTAGTCCTCATGGCGCGTGTGGAAAAAAGTGTGCTGGTGGCACACAGCCCGGAACGTATGTTCGATCTGGTTGATCGGGTCGAGGATTACCCTGATTTCCTGCCGTGGTGTGGCGGCACCGAGTTGAAGGTCCGCGACGAACACCGTACGGTGGCGACCATTCATATCGCCTATATGGGCATCCGCCAGAGCTTCACCACCGAAAACACCAAGATGCCTCCGCGCGAAATGCGCATCAGGCTGCAGGATGGCCCGTTTTCCGAACTGGAGGGGGCCTGGTCGTTTCTGCCGCTGGGGGACGATGCCTGCAAGGTGGAATTTCGCCTGCATTATGTCTTCTCCAGCCGTATGCTGGAAACCATCCTGGCACCCGTTTTCAGCCACATCACCAATACTTTTGTCGATGCTTTCGTGCGTCGCGCCGACGAGGTGTATGCCGTATGAATACCACCACGATCAATGTCGAGGTCGTTTATGCCTTGCCCGAGCAGCAAACGCTGCTGCAGGTCCAGCTTGCCGAAGGTGGGACCGTGGAAGAGGCGATACGCCAATCCGGCGTACTGGAGGCCTTTCCCGACATCGATCTCGTCAAGAACAAGATCGGGATTTTCAGCAAGCTGGTCAAGTTGGACGAGCCACTTCGCGACAAGGACCGGGTGGAAATCTATCGTCCCCTGATCGCTGATCCCAAAGAAGTGCGCCGCAAGCGCGCGGAAGAAGGCAAAGTCACCAAGAAGGGCGGAGGTGACGCTCCCAGCGACAAGGCTTCGGAAGCAGGCACGCCCGAAGCGGCGTAATGCCGTTGGCTGTCTAAGAAGCCTTATTTACAGAAATCGGATACGGCCTTCTGGCTGCTTGCCAGCGCACTGGCGCGCGCGGCATCGTCCATATAGGTGCGTTGTCCGGCGGCATCCGTTGTGTAGACGCGTGGGTTGTTTTGCAGGGTACTGAGATTGTTGCGTGCCTTGTCGCAGTTTTCGCGCTGTATGCGCGCCTGTTCGGCTTCCTTGTCGGCCTTGGCGCGCGCTTCGTCGGCTTCCTTGCGGCGTTTCTGGTAGGCCTGGTCCTTGGCATCAAGCGATTGCGTGGCTTGGGACGTGATGTCAGCCTGCCCCGCTGTGCTGTTCTTGATGACCTGGGCTTTCAACGTCGGGGGCTGGTCGGTGTAATGGACGTTGCCCTGGGCATCCGTCCATTTGTAGAGTTCGGCGTGCGCATGGGCCGAGACGGCCAGCGCGCCCAAAAACAAAAGCCTTCCGGCGTGAATCCGGAAGGCCTGGCGGTCGAGTCGCGACAAAATCAGTCCCCGACTTTGAGCAGGGGTTCGTTGAGTTGGGCTATGCCTTTCTGGGCCATGCTGCTGGCAACCTGGGCATCCTTCAGCACGACTGCACTGTCGCCTTTCGCCGCAGCGGCTTCTGCGGCCTTGAGTGCATTCTCCGCCGTGGTCCACAGGGCATTCTTGGCCTTGGCGGCCTTGACATCAGCCTGGGCCGTGCTGAGTGCGGCCTGGGCTTCGGCGCTGATGGCGGGCTTGGCCGGGGTGGATTCGCTGCTCGACTGCTTGGCATTCATATCGGCACAGCCAGACAGACCAAGCAGGGCTACGGAAGTCAGGACAAGCAAAGCTTTGGACATTGTTTTATCTCCTCGAGTTGTATGGCGTTCAGGGGTCGGGCTTGCAACCGTATGCCCTAGCAGATGGAATGCTGACGCAAAGTTAGCTGCATCACACGCGCGAGTCAACCGCTTGACGTGCGATGCATCTTAGTAGATTACAACCAAACAGGCACACGGGCGTTTCCCGTTTGTGCAGGGGTGGGGCGCGCGCGTATAATTCCGCTTTGCGTTAAGGAAAGCCCATGCGTGTTCTGCAAAAAGCGCTGACGTTCGACGACGTTCTGCTCGTTCCCGCCCACTCTGCCGTCCTCCCCCGCGAAGTCAGCCTGTCCACGCAGTTGACCCGCACGATCACCCTGAATCTGCCTCTGCTGTCGGCCGCCATGGATACGGTGACCGAGGCGCGCCTGGCCATTGCGCTGGCGCAGGAAGGCGGCCTGGGCATGATCCACAAGAACATGAATACCGAGATGCAGGCAGCCCAGGTGGCGGCAGTCAAGCGTTTCGAGTCGGGTGTGGTCAAGGATCCCATTACTGTTGCACCGCAGATGACCGTACGCCAGGTGCTCGAAATCACGCGTGCGAAGCGTATTTCCGGCCTGCCAGTGATCGATGGCGGCAAGGTGGTCGGTATCGTCACCAACCGCGACCTGCGATTCGAGCCGAGTCTCGACCAGCCGGTGGCCAATATCATGACGCCGAAGGAACGGCTGGTGACAGTGAAGGAAGGCGCCAATCGCGACGAGGCGATGGCGCTGCTGCACAAGCACCGTCTGGAACGCGTGCTGGTGGTGAACGATGCATTCGAGCTGTGCGGCCTGATCACGGTCAAGGACATCCAGAAATCCAGCGAACATCCGTTGGCGTGCAAGGATGCGATGGGGCGCCTGCGCGTGGGTGCGGCGGTCGGCACGGGCGAGGGCACCGAGGAACGCGTTGCGGCCCTGGTAGCGGCCGGCGTGGATGTGATTACCGTGGATACGGCGCACGGCCATTCCAAAGGTGTGCTGGATCGCGTCAAATGGGTGAAGCAGAACTTTCCGGATGTCCAGGTCATCGGTGGCAACATCGCCACCGCATCGGCAGCGGCGGCACTGGTCGAACATGGCGCGGATGCAGTCAAGGTCGGGATCGGCCCGGGATCCATCTGCACCACGCGCATGGTTGCGGGAGTGGGTGTGCCGCAGATTACGGCCGTGGCCAATGTGGCTGCTGCGCTGGCCGGTAGCGGGGTCGGCGTGATCGCGGACGGTGGGATTCGCTATTCCGGCGACATCGCCAAAGCGCTGGCCGCAGGTGCCAACTGTGTCATGCTCGGCGGATTGTTGGCGGGCACCGAAGAGGCGCCGGGCGAAGTCGAGTTGTTCCAGGGGCGTTCCTACAAATCCTATCGTGGCATGGGCTCGCTGGGCGCCATGCAGCAAGGATCAAGCGACCGCTACTTCCAGGACAATGAGAAGAGTGCCGAGAAGCTTGTTCCCGAAGGGATCGAAGGCCGTGTGCCCTACAAAGGCAGCGTATTGAACGTGATCCACCAGTTGATGGGCGGCCTGCGTTCCAGCATGGGTTATCTTGGGGTCGCCACGATTGCCGACATGCATGCCAAGGCTGAGTTCGTCGAAATCACCTCGGCCGGCGTGCGCGAATCGCACGTTCATGACGTGCAGATCACCAAGGAAGCGCCGAATTACCGCGTCGAGTGACATGCGTTCACGCCGGATAGTCGAGGCGCTGCTGCTGGCTATTGGCATGGTCGTGGCTGCCTGGGTGCTGGGGCAGGCCTTGCTGCAATTCAAGCAGACCGACCGCAGCGTGGAGGTCAAGGGACTCGCCGAACGCGAAGTCCCGGCCGATACCGCCATCTGGCCGGTCGCGTTCAGCGAGGCGGACAACGATTTGCCCAAGCTGTATCAGGCCCTGCAGGAAAAGAACGCGAAAATTGCTGCCTTCCTTCAGGCCAGCGGCTTCAAGCCTGACGAGATTTCAGTTTCGGCGCCGTCGATCACCGACCGCCAGGCGCAGGACTATGGCAACGCCCAACTGGCAGAACGCCTGCGGTATAGCGGCAAATCGACGCTGACCGTCTATACCCGGCAGGTCGATCGCGTGCGTGAGGCGATGGCGCGCTTGGGCGAACTCGGCAAACAGGGCATCGCCCTGTCGCCCGAGAACTATGAAAACCGCACGCAGTTCCTGTTCACCGGTCTCAATGCACTGAAGCCGGCCATGATCGAGGAAGCGACCAAGAACGCGCGTATCTCGGCTGAAAAATTCGCCAAGGATTCGGATAGTCGCCTGGGCAAGATCCGGCGAGCCAATCAGGGCCAGTTTTCCATCGAAGACCGCGACGCCAGCACGCCCTACATCAAGAAAGTGCGCGTGGTGTCTTCGGTCGAATACCGCCTCATCGATTAACCCTCACCGGGCGAGCCCGGCCAGCCATGCACCAGAAAATCCTCATCCTCGATTTCGGTTCCCAGTACACCCAGCTCATTGCACGCCGCGTGCGCGAAGCCGGGGTCTATTGCGAGCTCCATCCCAACGACGTGACCGAAGCCTTCATCCGCGATTTCGCGCCGGCCGGCATCATTCTTTCCGGCGGCCCGAATTCAGTCTACGAGGAAGAAACGCCGCGAGCGCCGCAAATCGTGTTTGAACTGGGCGTGCCCGTACTCGGGATTTGTTATGGCATGCAGACCATGGCGGCCCAGCTTGGCGGCAAGGTGGAAAACGCCACCAAGCGCGAGTTCGGCTACGCCGAAATCCGCGCGCGCGGCCATACCGCGCTGCTGCGCGATATCCAGGATCGCGTCAACGACGAAGGCCATGGCCTGCTGGACGTGTGGATGAGTCACGGCGACAAGGTGACCGAGTTACCGCCCGGCTTCAAGGTCATGGCGAGCAACGCAGCAACCCCGATCGCCGGCATGGCTGACGAAGACCGCAAGTTTTACGGCGTGCAGTTCCATCCCGAGGTCACCCATACGCTGCAGGGCAAGACCCTGCTCAACCGCTTTGTGCGCGACCTGTGCGGCTGCGCGGGCGACTGGAACATGCCCGATTACGTCGATGAAGCCATCGGCAAGGTACGTTCCGAAGTCGGCAGCGACGAGGTTATTCTGGGCTTGTCCGGCGGCGTCGATTCCTCGGTGGTCGCCGCACTGCTGCACCGCGCCATCGGCAAGCAACTCACCTGCGTGTTCGTCGACAACGGCCTGCTGCGGCTGAACGAGGCCGAGCAGGTGATGCAGACCTTCGCCGACAACCTTGGCGTCAAGGTCATCCACGTCGACGCGCGCGAGCGCTTCATGAACGAACTCGCCGGCGTGACCGACCCCGAACAGAAACGCAAGATCATCGGCCGCGAATTCGTCCATGTGTTCCAGGAAGAGGCCGAGAAGTTGCCCAAGGCCAAGTGGCTGGCGCAGGGCACGATCTATCCGGATGTCATCGAATCGGCCAGCGCCAAGACCAAGAAGGCGCACACCATCAAGAGCCACCACAACGTCGGCGGCCTGCCCGATACGCTGCACCTTAAGCTGCTGGAGCCGCTGCGTGAACTGTTCAAGGACGAAGTGCGCGAGTTGGGCATCGCGCTGGGTCTGCCGCACGACATGGTGTATCGCCATCCCTTCCCCGGCCCGGGCCTGGGCGTGCGCATCCTTGGCGAGGTGAAGCGCGAATACGCCGACCTGCTGCGCCAGGCGGATGCCATCTTCATCGACGAATTGCGTGCAAGCGGCTGGTACGAGAAAACCAGTCAGGCCTTCGCCGTGTTCCTGCCGGTCAAATCCGTTGGCGTGATGGGCGACGGCCGTACCTACGACTATGTGGTTGCATTGCGAGCCGTCGTCACCAGCGATTTCATGACCGCCCACTGGGCCGAGCTGCCCTACACCCTGCTCGGCAAGGTCTCCAACCGCATCATCAACGAAGTGCGCGGCCTCAACCGTGTCGTCTACGACATCAGCGGCAAGCCGCCGGCAACGATTGAGTGGGAATAATCCAGGCTTCTTCACGGGCTATCGGCGACTATCGGGAAGTTGTATTAACTTATTGATTATTATAAGTATATGTCACGACATCTATCGGTAACGATTGCTGGTAACCAGAGCAAAGTGTCGGTTAATCTGACGGTAGCCAAATGCTGTCTTTCAGGATTAGAATTTCTACCGTCAAGCTGTTTGGATGCATGACGGTAAAAAATAAAGCGAAAAGCTAGATTTCATGCGGGTTCCGAGCGGATTGTCATTCTGAATGTTTGTGACGGTAAAACCGTCGCACGCCAGGGGGAACACCGATGCTCACCGACACCGCACTGAAGAACCTCAAGCCCAAGAGCGCTCAATACAAGGTGGCCGACCGGGACGGCATGTACGTGACCGTCTCGCCGGTCGGCACCGTCACTTTCCGTTACGACTATCGCCTCAATGGGCGCCGTGAAACGCTGACGATCGGCCGCTACGGGCCAGACGGCTTGTCGCTGGCCAGGGCGCGCGAGCGCTGCCTGGAGGCAAGGCGTGCCGTGGTTGAAGGGCGGTCGCCTTCGCAGGAGAAGCAGCGTCAGAAACGCCGGCTAGCCGAGGCCAAGACCTTCGGCGAATTTACCGTCAGGTGGGCCGCCGAGGCGCGTATGGCCGACAGTACGCGATCCATGCGCAAGAGCATCCTCGATCGCGACATCCTGCCGGTTTTCCAGAATCGGCTGCTGACCGAGATCACGGCCGACGACCTGCGCGACCTGTGCAACAAGGTCAAGGGCAGGGGAGCACCGGCTACGGCGATACACGTCCGCGACATCGTTAAACAGGTCTATGGCTTTGCAATTCTGCACGGCGAGAAGGTGGCCAATCCGGCCGACGACGTTGGTCCGTCGTCGATCGCCACCTTCGTGCCGAAGGACCGTGCGCTTTCTCCGAGCGAGATCCGCGTCATGTTGTCCCAGATGGAGCATGTCGCTTCGTATCCCACTATCAAGCTCGGCCTGCGGCTGATTTTGCTCACCCTGGTACGCAAGAGCGAGTTGATCCACGCGACGTGGGACGAGGTGGATTTCGAGAAGGCGCTATGGAGCATCCCGAAGGAACGCATGAAGGCGTCCAAGGCCCATAACATCTACTTGTCGCAGCAGGCGCTCGACATCATGGTCGCGCTGCGCACTTGCGCCGGCGGCTCACGCTATTTGATCCCTTCGCGCTACGACGCCGACAAGTGCATGTCCAACGCCACGCTCAATCGTGTCACGCAACTGATCGTCGAACGTGCGAAAACGAACAGCCTGCCGCTGGAGCCCTTCACCGTGCACGACCTGCGCCGCACGGGTTCGACCATCCTCAATGAGCTCGGCTTCAATAGCGACTGGATCGAGAAGTGCCTGGCACACGAAGACGGTCGCTCGTCGCGAGGCGTCTACAACAAGGCCGAATATGCCGAGCAGCGTCGCCACATGTTGCAGGAATGGGCCGACATGATTGACGCCTGGGTAGCAGGCAAGCCGCATACACCGACTCTGCTGCCGCCATCCATGAAGGTGCTCACGACGCAGGCCTTGCTTTGACGGGGCGGCGCTTGCGTTGGCGCACATCGGGCGAGGGCGCCCGCTTCAGTTGATCGGAGTCGGAGGCCTGCCGCCGCGCGGCTATCCAGGCCTCAACCTCGGCCAGGTCCCACACCACGCAGCGCGCCGTCAGATTGAAGCGGCGCGGAAATTCTCCGTGTCTCTCCATATCGTAGATTGTCGTGTCGGCCAGCGGCACCATTTGACGCAACTCAGTGCGTCGAATGGTGCGTCGGAGGCGAAGAGGGTTTTTGGGCGGTAGATGCGGTAACTTGTCGTCCTCGGCGCGACAATCGTCATGCACGGTACGCTCGTGAACGGTTGCTCGCTGTGATGGGTTGTCATTCATGGTCGAGTCCAGGGTAAAAGGTAGCGACTGAAGCGTTACGATGTTTCACAGACATATGCTGACTATCGAAGCCACGATCAACAACCAGCTGCGGCGAAGCAGGGCGTACGACTACGCAATTCCATGGATAGGCACCTTAAACCTTTTGGGCCTTGGCTGTTCGGCGAGACCTTGTAAAAATCTATAGCGATGTGATTTGAAGCCATATGTTATGAGGCCATGCGAACACGAACATTACCGTGTGCCCGGGAGCCATGATGGCGGAAGCGGCCTGGGTCTGGCAATTGTGCGTAATATCGCCGAACGTCTGGGTGGAACCGTCAGACTTGAAGATCGGTCGGACAGGACGGGATTGGTTTTTGTCTACCGTCAACGTCTGTCCCCTATCTAGTCGTGCGCGCCCCCCAAAAATAAAGAATCCTGTTTATCGGCAAGCGAAAACCTAAGTATTGCCACAGGACTCATGCTGACGCTATATATAGAAAGGAAGACCATGGCGATTCGGAAGGATATGGCGCTCGCTAACCGAATCAAAGACGCCAGGATTCGCGCAGGACTGAGCCAAGCCGAACTCGCCAGGCGATGTGGTGTTTCTCCGTCTCTGCTGTGCAACCTTGAAAACGGAAAGATCAAGTCATTACGCCATTCCACACTGCTTCAAATGTCAAAAACTCTTGGGGAATCGCCCGAGTGGCTCACCTTCGGGAATGGTCACACCAAGCCATCCTCTACCCGCTCGAAATTCGAGCATGACTTCTTGGTGGATTTTCATAAGCTGTCTGCGGCGGAAAGGAAGATTGTGGCCCGCATGGTCCATAGCTTGGTGATGGACAAACTGGTACAAAAATGAAAAGGGCAGCATTCCGAATGTCAGCCCAGAAGGCAGACCGCCAACTCCTGGGTTCAGGTGAGAGGCAGGCTGAGCCGTACGGCCAGCCGACCTCCAGGCGTATCGGTCAGTTCCAGTCTTCCGCCATGGGCGTGCGCGATCGCCTTGACGAGCGCGAGGCCGCCGCCTCGCTTTTCTTCACTGATGATCCGGAGCCGGTCGAAATCCACCACAGCGAGTTCTATGTCCTTTCCACCTATGACATGCCGGTGATGGGAGCGACGTTGCCGTCCCAGTCTTGAGTATATTCGGCGCTTTCCCGGACACGCGGCTTCGCGTCGTCGTTCCTATTGCCAGGCAGCCGTTAATGGCTGAATAGATGCATACGGCATCTTGCCGGAATGCGGCCGTACGAAGTCCTTCACGGAGTCTATCTGGCTCTCGGTCTGCTCCGGGATCTCCAGAGCCTTTGTCTTCTTCACCTCCATCGCGCACATCATGTTTGATCGCTATCTCAAACTTCACATGCCTATTGTTGCAAACACGAATCATTCCTGTTATAGTTTACTGATGCAGAATAGTCGCATCACACAAAGCGCGCCAGAATCTAGCCAAAGCAAGGCGGACCGACAGCCGGAGTCCATCTCTTCGGAGATGTTGTTCCAGGGATCGCGCGCATTGGTGATCGAGCATGACAACGAGCGCTATGTCCTAAGGATCACACGCCACGGCAAACTAATTCTGACGAAATAATCCGATCAGCCAGCCAACGGGTTTCTCTTACCCCTGTAGCAAGCCAACGTTTACTGAACCTTGGAATAGGGAGAAACCCCATGCATTTTCGTAACCTCGTTGCCCCCATTGCTCTGGCTGCATTGACGGCCATCCTCCCGGCGACCGCCCTGGCCGTGGAATACCCGATCGGCACGCCTCAGCAGCGCAATGGAATGGAACTCGGCGCCGTCTATCTGCAACCAGTCGAAATGGAACCGGAAGGCATGATGCGCCCGGCCAAGGATTCCGACGTGCACCTGGAAGCTGACATCCATGCCCTGGCCAACAACCCCAACGGCTTTGACGAAGGTGCATGGATGCCCTATTTGACGGTCAAGTACGAAGTCACCAAGCAGGGCGGTAACGAAAAAATCAGCGGCGATTTCATGCCCATGGTGGCCAACGACGGCCCGCATTACGGCGACAACGTGAAGCTCATGGGGCCGGGCAAATATCATGTCAAGTACACCATCTATCCGCCTTCTGCCGGTTCGCATTTCGGTCGCCACATCGACCGCCTTACTGGCGTGCGCCCCTGGTTCAGGCCCTTCGAGGTGGAGTACGACTTCACCTATGTCGGCATCGGCAAGAAGGGCGGGTACTAAGCGTGTCGCATTCTTTTGCCATGAAACCTTTGGCGCTCGCCGCTGCGCTGTTTGCCGCGCTGCCGGCCCATGCCGCCTCTTCGGAGGCCGACTTGACGAAGCTTATCCAGAAGCTCAACGAGCGCCTGGATAATCTCGAAAAACGCAATGCCGAACTGGAGAAGCAAATCCAGGCCGACCACGCTGCCAAGGTGCCAGCCGACATCGAGAAGCGTGTGCAATCCCTGGAACAGGCCCAGGAACAAGTGAACAAGGCGCTGGATAGCGACGAGATCAGCCAGTATGAACCCGATCTGACCTCGCGTCTGAAGGCGGCGGAGAAGGACGTGCTGGAAACCAGGAAAGCGGTCAAGCGAACCGAAGGCCTGGAAGGGCTGAAAGTCGGGGCGAGCCTGACCACCGTGGCGCAGATGCCATCCGGCCTGCCCAAGGGTACCGCTGACGGCAACAGCCAGCTCAACTATCGTGCCGATGTCACCGCCGAACTGCCGCTGGAGCCCTTCGGCAACGTGGATCAAAAGATATTCGCCCATTTCCGCATGGGCCAAGGGCTGGGTCTCAATAGCCCCTTCGCCAACCTGGGCGCCTTTGCCAGCGCGCCCAATGCCGTGGCATTCCGCGCCAGCGGCGCCAGCCCGGACGACTCCGTGGCGATTCTCGGCCAGGCCTGGTACCAGGCCGCTATCCCGCTGCCTTTTGGCGGCTTCAAGCCGCGCTCCCGCGAAACCCTTGAGCTCACCTTCGGCAAGATGGATATCTTCGGCTTCTTCGACCGGAATGCCGGTGCCAACGACGAAAGCCGCCAGTTCCTGAATTCCATTTTCGTGCACAACCCGCTGCTGGACGCGGGCAGACAGGTCGGCGTGGATGCCAACGGCTTCCAGCCGGGCTTCGTGGCTTCTTATCTGAACGAGACCCGCAAGCCCCAAACCTGGCGCGTGTCCCTTGGCGTGTTCGGCACCGGCGTGGGCGCCAATTACCAGCGTTTCTTTTCATCCCCGCTGATCATGGCCCAGGCGGAGACCTCGCTCAGGTTCTTCGACGGCCTGACCGGCAACTACCGCCTGTATGCCTGGCAACAGGGGCAGGGCACGGAGCTAGACGGCTCCACCGCATCGCAAGGCGGCTGGGGCATTTCCGCCGACCAGCGTTTGGGCGACGGCGTGACCCTGTTCGGACGTTACGGCCAGATGGCCAAGGGCAAGGTGCCCTTCGACCGCGCCCTCACCTTGGGAGCCGAGTTCAACGGTTCCTACTGGGATCGGGGCGCCGACGCCATCGGGGTGGCCGCTGGCTGGCTGCAGGCGAGCGACGATTACCATGCTGCCGGCGGCACCCGGGATCTGCTTGGCAACGATAACCCGGCCGATGCCTCCACCTTCACCGACAATATCAACTTCACCCCCAGCGGCGCGGAAAGGGTGGCTGAAATCTACTATCGCTACCACATCACTAACCAGTTCGAGCTTTCCCCCGATTTTCAGTACGTTTGGAGAATGGGCGCCAACCCGGCCGCCAGCAACGCCATGGTGCTGGGATTGCGTGCTCAACTTTCATATTAAGGGCATCACGTGAACAGCATGACATTGCGTTTTTCTGCGTTCGTTGGCCTCGTTTCCGCCGCCCTCGCGGCGGCGGTTTTTCTGCTCGCACCTGCGCAAGCGGGCGCGGCGGAATTGCCCGCCTATACCGTGGTGGCCAAGAACGGGCGGCTGATCCCCAACATCCTTAACGTGCCTGCCGGGGTGCGCTTCAAGATTGTGGTGCGCAATGAAGGACGCGACGCGATCGAGTTCGAGAGCCTGCAACTGAGGAAAGAGAAGGTACTCGCGCCTGGCGCCGAATCCTTTGTGGTGATCGCCCCGTTGAAGCCCGGCGAGTATGACTTTTTTGACGAATTCCATCCCGACACCGGACGTAGCCGCATCGTCGTGAAATAAAAGGAGTGGCATATGGGTAATGCGCTTTTCATCGTCTGGCGGGAAACCATCGAAGCGATGCTGGTGATCGGCATTCTGCACGGATGGCTCAGCGCCCGTCCCGACGCCCGCGCCGGCTTTCCCTGGCTGTGGGGCGGAATCGCGGCAGGCCTGGGGCTTGCCCTGTTCCTAGCCGTAACGATCATGGACATCCAGTCGTGGGTGTCGGCAAATGCGCTCGAATGGTTTCAGGCTGTCATGCCGCTCGTCGCCTGTGGCCTAATTTTCCAGATGGTCTGGTGGATGCGCCGCCACGGCGCCGGTCTGAAAAAGGAACTGGAAGCCGGCATGGAAAGTGCCGCCGATCGGGCCAACTGGCTGGGCATTGCGGTCCTGGCTGCGGTGGCGGTGGGACGCGAAGGCGCGGAGACGGTGGTGTTCCTCTACGGCGCGGTCAAGGGCAGCGCGAATGCCGACATTGCCCTGGGTAGCGCGACCGGTTTCCTGCTCGCCTTGGCTGCCTATTGGCTGCTTTCCCGCGGCAGCCGGTTTGTTTCGTGGCGCGCCTTTTTCCGCGTCACGGAAGTGATGCTCCTGCTGCTTGGCGGGGCGCTGCTGGTGGACGGTGCGGAAAAACTCGTCGGGCTGGAAGCGCTGCCGCCGCTGGCAGATCCGCTGTGGAACACGGCATTCCTGCTGGACGACAGTACCCGGGCAGGCGGGCTCGTGGCCGCCTTCACCGGTTACCGGGCGGCGCCATCGGGCATGGCCTACGCATTGCTCGCGGTCTACTGGGCACTTGCCCTTGGCGTGCTACTCAAATTGAAACCGATGAGGCGCAAGGCATGAATGCAGCGACAGGGCAAATCGCGGCCTCTGGCCCCGGCACCGGCCGGCTCGCCCGTCTGGGGCTCGCCATGCGACGCTACCGCAACGCCATCATCGTTGCGCAATGGCTCGTGGTGCTGGGCTATCTCATGCTGGTGGCCGTGCCGGCTTTTCTGCCCCTGCCGCCGGACCAGGCCCATATCTGGAACAACCTGACCCGCTTCGCGCAGTTCGCGTTCTGGGGCATCTGGTGGCCCTTCGTCATTCTTTCCATCATGGCACTGGGCCGGGTGTGGTGCGGAGTGTTGTGCCCGGAGGGTGCGCTTACCGAGTGGGTTTCCCGGTTCGGCCTGGGGCGCGGCATCCCGCGCTGGATGAAGTGGGGAGGGTGGCCGTTCGTGGCCTTCGTCATGACCACCGTGTTCGGGCAGATGACCAGCGTTTACGAATACCCGAAGCCCGCCCTGCTTATCCTGGGCGGCTCGACCATCGCGGCCATTGCCGTGGGGCTGATCTGGGGACGCGAGAAACGGGTCTGGTGCAAGCATCTGTGCCCCGTTTCCGGCGTGTTCGGCCTGTTGGCGAAGATCGCACCCGTCCACTTCAAGGTCGATCAATCCGCCTGGGACGCGGCGCCTGCCGGCCATCGCACCAGCCGCCAGCATGTTATCAACTGCGCCCCGCTGATCAACATCCGGCGCATGGAAAGCGCCTCGGCCTGCCATGCGTGCGGCCGCTGCGCCGGGGAACGGAACGCGGTGCAACTCGCCCTGCGTTCGCCCAATGCCGAAATACTCGGCCATCCCAGCGTCCCCGGAAACAAGGCCAGGGAGATGAACGATTGGCCTGCGCGCTTGCTGGTCTTCGGCATGCTGGGCGTGGCGCTCGGAGCCTTCCAGTGGAGCGCTTCTCCCTGGCTGGTGGCCGCGAAACAGGCTGCGGCAGGGTGGCTGGTAGACCACGAGGTCTGGTGGCCGCTCAACGAGGCAGGACACTGGTGGCTGTTCACCTACTACCCGGAGGCGAACGACGTCTTCACCTGGCTGGACGGCGGCATCCTGCTCGCCTACATCGCCGCCGAAACGCTCGTCGTCGGCGGCTGGGTGTGGGGCTGGCTCAAGCTGGCCGGCATGCTGACTGGAGTGCCTTGGCAGCGGCTAGCCCATGCACTCATCCCGTTCGCCGGGACGAGCGTTTTCGTGGGCTTGAGCCAGCTTACAACCTCCCAGCTGGCTGGCGAAAGGGTGATCCTGCCTTGGGCCAATGACGCGCGTATGGCGCTGCTGGTGCTCTCCGCCATCTGGAGTGCGAATCTTGCATGGCGTCTGGCGAAGCGTAACGGCGCCGCGGGCGCGTTGGGAATATTGGTGGCCGCAGCTTTTCCGCTTGCCGCTTGGAGCACGCAGTTTTTCGTCTGGTGATCGCCGACGGGCATCAACGAATCAATCCGCCTGATCCTCGTAGGCCAACAGACGCAAGGCATTGATCACCACGACGATGGTCGATCCCTCATGGATCAGTACCGCCAAACCAATCCCGGCCCAGCCGAACAGGGTGGCGGGAATCAGCAGCGCCACCACGCCCAGCGAGACGAACAGGTTCTGCCGGATGATGCGCCGCGATGCGCGGCTCAGGGCCACGGCGAAGGGCAGCCTGGAGAGATCGTCGGCCATCAGCGCCACGTCTGCGGTTTCCAGCGCCACGTCGGTGCCGGCGCCGCCCATGGCGATGCCGACCGTGGCGCGTGCCATGGCCGGGGCGTCGTTGACCCCGTCGCCGACCATGGCTACCCGCCCGTAGCGCTGCCCGAGTTCCTCCATGGCCGTGACCTTGTCTTCCGGCAGCAGTCCTGCGTGCACTTCGTCCAGACCCACCGCATCGGCGATGGCCCGGCCTACGCTTTCGTTGTCACCGGTGAGCATGATGGTCTTGCGGACGCCGATCCGGTGCAGGCGCGCCAGGACCTCGCGCACGCCTGGGCGCGGCGTGTCGGCCAAGGCTACGATGCCGAGGAACTGACCGTCGGCCTGGATTAGCATGATGGTTTTGCCTTTGGTGCCGAGACGTTCGACATGCTGAAGAATCACCCCGGGGATGGGTTCTCCGTCGAACAACCCGGCGTTGCCGACGATCACCTTTTTTCCGTCGAATTCGGCGCGTAATCCTTTTCCGGTCACGGCTTCGACCTCGCCGGCTTCGCCCCAACTCAAACCCCGCCGCTTCGCCTCCGTCACCACCGCCTGCGCCAGCGGATGGGCGCTGCGGCTTTCCACGGCGGCGGCGATTTTCAGCAATTCATCCGCGCTCCCGCTGACGGCGACGACGTCGGTCACCTTGGGCTTGCCGATGGTCAAGGTGCCGGTCTTGTCGAAGGCGACGGCCGTCAGCACGCCGAGATTTTCCAGATGGGCGCCGCCCTTGATCAGCACGCCGCCGGCCGCGGCGCGGGCGATGCCGGACAGCACCGCCGACGGGGTGGCGATGGCCAGCGCGCAGGGGGACGCCGCCACCAGCACCGCCATGGCGCGGTAAAACGATTCGGCGAAGGGGAAGCCGAACAGCGGCGGCAGCACGATGAGCAGCGCGGCGCCCGCCAGCACCAATGGCACGAAGATGCGCTCGAAGCGGTCGGTGAAGCGCTGGGTGGGGGATTTCTGCGTCTGCGCCTCGGCCACCATCGTGACCATGCGCGCCAGCGTGCTCTCGCGCGCCAGTCGGGTCACCTCGACCACAAGCGCACCCTCGCCGTTGACCGTGCCGGCGAACACCTTGTCGCCCGGCTGCTTGTCCACCGGCATGGATTCGCCGGTGACCGGGGACTGGTCCACCGCCGAGTTGCCCGAGGCCACCTGGCCGTCGGCGGGAATGCGCTGCCCGGGTTTGACGACTACCCGGTCGCCACGCAGCAGCGCTTCGACCCGCACTTCGGCCTCCGCACCGTCCCGCTGCACGATGGCGGTCTTGGGCGCGAGCTTCGCCAGTGCCTCGATGGCCTTGCGGGCACGGTCCATGGCCATGTGCTCCAAGGCGTGCCCCAGACTGAACAGGAACAGCAGCAGCGCGCCTTCTTCCCAGGCACCGAGCGCCGCCGCTCCGGCTGCCGCGACGATCATCAGGATGTCGATATCGAAGCTGCGGCTCTTCATGCTCTGCCAGGCGTCGCGCAGGGTGTAGAAGCCGCCCGCCGCGTAGGCACCCAGCAACAGCCCGAGCGAGAGCGTGTGCGGTGCACCGGCGAGACCCGTGAGCCAGCCGGCCAGCAACAACAGGCCGGCTACGCAGCTGAAGATCAGCTCGCGATGCTCGACGAACCAACCGGCCTCATGGCCTGTCTCCTCCAGCACGGCATAGCCGAGCGCCTGGATGCGCCGGACGATCGCCGGGCGCGCAATTTTCTCGCTGTCGAATTCCAGCCGCAGGCGTTCGGCGGCGTAGCTCACCGAAGCCTCCAGCACGCCGTCCGTGCGTTGCAAGGCATGCTCGATCACGACAGCGCAGGTGGGGCAATCCATGCCGTCGATGCGCAGGCTCTCGTGGCGAAACCGGTCACTGATCTTCGCGCCGGACGCCTGCGCCAGTTCGCGTACCCGACCCACGCTGAACTGCTGCGGGTCGTAGTGCAGGCACAGGCGGGCGCCGCCGTCTTCATGGACCAAGTGTACTTTTTCCAGGCCCTCGGCTTGCAGTAAATTGGTCAGCCGCCCCACGCAGGCGTCGCGCTCGTCAGGAATTTCCGGCAAGACCAGGGACAGCTCCAGTTCAAGTTTTTCGGCCATGTCGCCGCTCCTCAAGAATCAAACGATCCACAGCGGGATATGTGCTGCGTTACTGCCGGAGTTTGCCGCACTGGCCGCAGAACCTGGCATCGGCTGCGAGTTCCGCGCCGCAACCGGAACATTCGGCGGCCGCCAGGGAAGCGCCGCATTGCCGGCAGAAGCGCGCATCGTTCGCATTGGCGCTGCCGCACTTTGGGCAGGGATTGCCCGCATTGCCGCCGCCTGGGCCTGTGCCCTGCGGATAGCCTGGATCACCCCCAAAGCCCCCATGCCTGGAACCGCCGTGATGGCCGCCCGGTAGCCGCCGTGATGGCCTCCTATCAAATTACCGAGCATGCGTTCAAGGAATCCCATGATTTACTCCTTCATTAGTTGATTGAGATAGAAATTCGATATCGCTTTCCGGGTTCAGGACGTGGGCACAGGCCATGACCGGAAACCAGGTTCGCTCATTACATTGCCGCGACAGGGATTGCCCTGACAACGTCGATCACGAATATCCACCCCGGATCGGCCTGGCCAGTGCGGGCGGTGCGCGCGATGATGCCCACCAGTTCGTCCACCTGATGGTCTTCACAGATCAGTTCCAGCTTGGATTCGTAAATGACCTCTTCGGCCAGTTCGATGGAGTAGTGCTGCTCCCTTGCGTCCACCGCCTTCAGCAGGCTTTGCACCGGGATGACGGTAAGATTGCGGCAACCGGCGTTCGCATTGCATAGCCCCGAGTCCTTGAGGGCGCGAATCACGTCGCCGATACGGTGGTTGTGGACGTAGGCCTTGATTTCTTTCATGCGTTTTCTCCTGTCTGATGATTGCGTGCGGCCTCTTCAGGCCGCACGTTTCCGGTTTACTTTGCTTGTTTGCGTTCGCGGCGTTGTTCCACCCATTCGTACATCAACGGCAGCAACAGCAGGGTCAGCGCGGTCGAGGTGAACAGCCCGCCCACCACCACCGTCGCCAGCGGCCGCTGGGTCTCCGCGCCGACGCCGCTGGACAGCAGCATCGGCACCAGGCCGAAGATGGCGATGGAGGCTGTCATCAGCACCGGCCGCAGACGCAGTGCGGCGCCTTGCTTGACAGCTTCTCTGATTGAGAGTCCCTGTCGTCGCTGGTCGTTGAGGAAGGACACCAGCACGATGCCGTTCAGCATCGCCACCCCGAACACCGCGATGAAGCCGATCGCCGAGGGCACCGACAAGTACTGCCCGGTGACGAACAGCCCGATCACACCGCCGATGGTGGCGAACGGCACGTTGGCGATGATGAGCGTGGCGTAGGTGAGCGAATTGAACGCGGTGTAGAGCAGGATGAAGATCAGCCCGATGGTAAGCGGCACGATCACGGCCAGTTTGGCCATGGCGCGCTGCTGGTTCTCGAAGGCGCCGCCCCACTCGACCCAGTAGCCGGCCGGCATCTTCACTTCGCGTTGGATGCGCGCCTGCGCCTCCTTCACGAAGCTGTCCACGTCGCGTCCTTTGACGTCCATCTGGATCACGGCATAGCGTTGCAACTGCTCGCGCCGCACGAAGGAATAGCCTTCGTCCAGTTCCACCGTGGCCACTGCGGACAACGGCACCAGCGCGCCCGCGCGGGTGCGGATCGGGATGTTGCCGATGGCTTCCACGCTGTTGCGGAAATCGGGCGCGAGCCAGACCTGGATGTCGAAGCGCTTGACGCCGTCGATCAGGGTGGACACGGCCTTGCCGCCGATGCCGGCCTGCACCACCTCCAGGATGTCGTCGGCGTTGAGCCCCAGGCGCGCCGCCGCTTCGCGGTTGACCTTTATCACCATCTGCGGCTTGCCCTTGTTGGCTTCCAGCGCCAAATCGGCCACGCCGGGCACTTTTTCCAGGGTGGATTTGAGCTCGGCGGACAGCCGGTCCAGCGTGGCCAGGTCCTCGCCATAGAGTTTCAGCGCCAGCGTGGCGCGCACCCCGGAAATGAGCTCCTCGACGCGCATCTGGATCGGCTGCGTGGCGGCGATGACGGCGGTCGGCACCCGCTTCTCCAGCGCTGCCTGCATCTCCTGCGTCAACTCGGGAAAGGAAATCGGCTCAGGCCATTGCTCGCGCGGCTTGAGGTCGACCAGGATTTCCATGTAGTTGACGTCTGCAGTTTCGCCTTTCTCCGCGCGCCCGATCATGGCGACGGCCGATTTCACCTCCGGGAAACGCTTGAGCGCGGTTTCGATACCTTCGGAGATGCGGATCGACTCGTCCAGCGAGGTGGACGGGATACTGGTGACGCGGAACATGATGCCGCCTTCCTGCAGGGTTGGCATGAACTCCTTGCCGAGGAAGGGAAACAGCGCGAACGTTCCGATCAACAGGGCTGCCGCGCCGCCAATGACCTTGCGCTTATTCTCCAGCGCCCAGTCCAGCAGCGGGAGATAAAGCTGCTTGGCCCAGCGCACCACGAAGGTGTCCTTCTCCTCCTTGGGCTTGAGGATCAGCGAACTGAGAACAGGCACCAAAGTCATGGTGAGCACCAGCGAGCCGATCATGGCGAAGGTGATGGTGAGCGCCATGGGTTTGAACAGCTTGCCCTCCAGCCCGGTCAAGGAAAACAGCGGCAGGAACACCACGATGATGATGAGGATGGCGAAGGCGGTGGGGTTGATCACTTCGCGCGCCGCTTCCAGGATCACGTGGGTCTTGTTGACCGTCTGCCCGACCTTGTGGGAGAGCAGGCGGAAGCCGTTTTCCACCATCACCACGGCGCCGTCCACCATCATGCCGATGCCCACCGCCAGCCCGGCGAGCGACATCAGGTTGGCCGACAGCCCCCATTGCTGCATCAGGATGAAGCTGATCAGCATCGCCAGCGGCAGCGCCAGGATCACCACGATCGCGGAGCGCACCTCGCCCAGGAACAGGAACAGGATGATCGCCACCAGGATGGAGCCTTCGACGAGGGCGCTCTCGGCGGTCTTGACCGCCTTCTCCACCAGTTCGGTGCGGTCGTAGATCGGATTGATCGTCACCCCCGCGGGCAGGGCCTGCTGCACGGTCTTGAGTTTCTCTTTGACAGCGTCCACCACGTTCTTGGCGTTCTCGCCGATGCGCTGCAGGGCCATGCCGAGCACGACTTCACCACCATCCTTGGTGACCGCGCCACTGCGCAATGAAGGCGCTTCCTTGACCTCGGCCACGTCGCGCACATAGACGGGCGTGCCTTCCCTTTCGGCAACGACGATGCTGCCGATGTCCTGGGTGTTGGCCACCAGACCCAGTCCGCGCACCAGATACTGCTCCTGGCCCAGGTCGACGTATTGCCCGCCCACCTGACGGTTGTTGGCGGTCAGGGACTCCATCACTTCCTTGAAGGTCAGCCCGTACTTGATCAGCCGTCGCGGATCGATCAGCACCTGGTACTGCTTCTCGTCGCCGCCCCAGGACGTCACATCGTCCACCCCGGGCGCGGTGCGCAGCACCAGCCGCACGCTCCAGTCCTGCAGGGTGCGCAGGTCCATCCCGGAAAGTTTCTTGTCGGCCGATTCGACGGTGTACCAGAACACCTGGCCCAGGCCGGAACTGTTGGCGCCCAGCACCGGTTCGCCGTAGCCTTCCGGGATGCGGCCCTTGGCTTCCTGCAGCTTCTCGCTTACCAGACGGCGGGCGAAATAGATGTCCACGTCGTCCTTGAAATACACGCTGACATAGGACAACCCGAACAGCGACACCGAGCGGATTTCCTCCACCCCCGGCAGACCGGCCATCACGCCTTCCACCGGAAAGGTGAGCAGCTTCTCCACATCCTCGGCCGCCAGCCCAGGCGCCTCCGTGTAGATGTTCACCTGCACCGGCGTCACGTCGGGGAAGGCGTCCACCGGCACTTCGCGCCAGGCCTTCACGCCCAGCATCACCACCAGCAGAAAGGCCACCAGCACCAGTACCTTGTAGCGCAGGGAGAGATCGACAATTTTGTTCAACATGGCCGCCCCCTCAATCCGCGTCGCCGATTTGCGACTTGAGCAGACGGGCTTTGAGCGCGTAGGCGCCGCTGGTCACGACCGACTCGCCAGCCGCGACACCGGACCTGATTACGATCCGGCCCTGGATGCGCTCGCCAACTTCCACTGCGCGCGGCACGAAGCCGCCATTTTCGGCCACGAATACGGTCGGCTGGCCTTGCACCAGCAGCACCGCATCCTCCGGCAGCAGCAGCGCTTTCGCGCCCGAGCCGGTCTGGATCGCGGCCGTCGCGAACATTTCAGGCTTGAGGCGGCCGTCAGGATTCGGTACCTCCACCCGTGCCTTCACGGTGCGGCTGTCCTTGTCCACCACGCTGCTGATATAGGTGAGGCGGCCTTTGAATACCTCGCCCGGATAGGCTGATACGGTGACGCTCGCCTGCATGCCCGGCCTGATCTTGGCCAGATCTTTCTCGAACAGGTCGGCCTCGATCCACAGCGTGGAAAGGTCGGCCACGGTAAACAGCGACTGGTCGGGCGGGGCGAGTTCGCCGAGTACCGCTTTCTTCTCGATGATCGTGCCGGCGAAGGGCGCGGTAAGCGGGAAGACGGAACCGGAGAGGTTTTCCGGGTTGACGCCCATCATGCGCAGCCTGTCGGCGGCGGCACGCAATGCGGCCCGTGCTTTTTCGTGCTCGGCGCGGGCGCGCAGATAGTCCTTCTCGGGGATGATGCTGTCGGCATTCAGCCGCTGGGCGCGCGCGAAGCCGGCCTGCGCCACCGCCGCCTCGCTCGCCGCCTGCAGATAGGCCGAGCGCGCCTCGCCCAAATCGATGCTGTCGAGCATCGCCAGTGCCTGGCCCGGTTTCACCCGGTTGCCCAGGCTGGCATTCACCTTGATGATGCGACCCGGCACCCGCGGGGCAACACGAGCAAGCCTGTCCTGGTTGGCCTGGATGGTGGCGGTGACCACGATCTGGTCGGCCTTTTCCTGGAGCTCCAGTTTCTGTACCTTGATGCCCGCTTGATGGATCTCCGCGTCACTCAGATCGAGCAGTTTCCCGGCGGATTTTTCTCCCGGTTTTTCTGACGGGGATTCTTGCGCGCCCTGGTTTGCGGGTTCCGTTTTTCCGGAGACGTTTTTCTCCGGTGCCGGTTTGTCGCCGCACCCTGCAAGTAAAGTTGCCGACAGGCTGCCGGCCAGGAGCAGCGATGCCAGTTGTTTCAGGCCGCGTCTTTGTTGGCTGTGTGAGTTTTCCATGTCATGAGTTCCTGAATTCTTGAATGTCTTGTTCAGCGCGTGGCGGGCGTGGACTGCCAGCCCGCCGCCGCCTCCAGCGCCACTTGGGTCAGGCGCAAGTCGGTGCGGGCGTCGAGCAGGTCGCGCTGCCCGTCCAGCACCTGGCGGTTGACCAGTAACAGTTGCAGCAGGCCGATTTCGCCTGCGCGAAAGGAAATGGCGGAGAGACGCCGGTTTTCCTGCAGGCTGGGCAGCACCGATTCCTTGAGCCGATCTACCCGTACTTTGAGGTTGGTGAATCGTTCCCACAGGGCGATTACCTGGGCGCGCACGTCGCGGTTCGTGGCTTCGCGCTCGATCCGGGTCTGGGTGAGTTCCGTGGTCGCCCGCCCGATGCCGCCCGCGTTCCGGCGGAACAGGGGAAGCGGCAGGGAAGCACTCAAGCCGACGATCTTTTCGCGGGCATCGAATGGCCCCTCCCGCCCGGTGCTGAGTCCAACCGTGACGTCCGGGTAGCGTGTCGCGCGCTCAAGGTCGAGGCGGCTCTTCGCCGCCTGTTCCCGATGGCCTAGCGCCTGCAGGACGGGCCGGCCTGCAGCAGCGTTCAGCAGGTCTTCCAGGGAGTAGGGGACGGCGGCCGGATCAAGGGCGCCCTGTACCTGCGGCAGCTCATCAGGTGGCAGTTGCAGCAAAGCGGCCAGCTCCGCGCGCGCCTGGACGAGTTGCTCATGCAGCAGCGCCACTTGGTTGCGCGCCCGTTCCGCTTCCACGCGGGCGAGGTTGCCGTCGAGCCGGCTGTCCTCTCCCGCTGCGACCCGCTTGCCGACGGCTTTGGCGGCGTCTTCGATGAGGTTGAGCGTCGACTCCTCGGTCTGGATGCGCGACTGCAGGCTCAGCACCCGCACGAAACGACTCTCCACTTCGGCGCGCACCTGCCGCCGGGTTTCCGCGATCACCTGCCGGGTCGCGGCCAGCGATTGCTCGGCTGCGGCCCGCCGGTCGCCTTGCTGGCCCGCGATTTCGAAGGTCTGGGCGAGCCCTACGTTCCACTCGCGGTTGACTTGGGTGGGATTCGAAACCTGCGGGACTTCCTTGCGGCGCCGCTCCACGGAGACCTGCGGGTTGTTCCACAGCGGCGCGCGCGCATCGCGCAGCTCGCCTTCTGCTGCGGGGATGGCGGCCTGGGCCGCGCGCAGCGTCGGGTTGGCCTCCTCGGCGCGCTGCCACGCACCCTCCAGGGTCAATGCCGCGGGGTCTGCAAACGCGACGGGGGACAATAAAAACCAGACCAACGATGCCGCGGCTGCACGGCACACCGGCCGCAACCCGCTCCGGGCGTTGCGGCATAAAAATGAAAACCTCATGCTCATTCCTTTCCAAGGCGAACACGACACCCAGCCGAAGGCGGATGCGTCTTCGCAACACAAAAATCAATGCGTTTGGAAACTAGGAGATGAGTCGCGGCGGCCGGAAAAGGCCTTCGTGGGCAGGTTCGGGAATGAACCGGGAGTTGTGGGAGGAGTAGCCTTCGACGGGCTCTGAAGACAAGCTTGGCGCCTGGCCGAACAGCCCGAGGAAATGCCCCGCTTCGTGGCACCAGTGGGTGCATGCCGCCTTGGCTTTAGGCGACTCGCCTTGACCATGGCCCGCTTGTAGGGAGGGCTGCACCAGGCCTGCCGGGCTGCTTTGCTGGCCGGCGAAAAACGCATCGGCCACAGCCTCGCGGTTGAACGTCCAGCCGCCCGCATTGATCAGCAGGGTGACCAGCAGGAAAACCAGGAGTCGGCGTGTGGCTGCGGAATGCATGTTGCTATCTTATCTGCTTGTGTTCTTTGTGTGGCTGTTTTCTTGATTGCCCATCGTGCCGTAGGGGAATAGGTTGGCACGCTTATGGCATGTTCGTTTTGGCAAGTGATGCGCGATCCGAATGAGGTGGGACCAAACTCTTCAACACCCGGACCGCCCAAAGGCGCCCTGGCTTAATCCCAGTCCCACATTCCGGGGCCCATCATCATGTCGTCATCGTAGTCGCGCCATCTTCCGGGACCGTAGTAGCCTCGGCCATAGCCGCGCTGCATGCGCTGCATCCTGTCCCGCTGTTCCTTGGTCAGAACGGCGTTCATCCGCTTCTGCGCGTCGGCCCTGGCGTTGAAGACCTGACGCTCTAGGTCAGTGGTCTTCTTGTACGCCTGGTCGAGCGTGGCGGGGTCCGCGCCAGAGGCATACATGTCCTGCAGCTTTTGCCTTTCCTCGAAAAGCTGCTGCGTCAGGGGCGTTTCTTTTTTGGCAAGATCGTCGCGAATCCTGTCGATCTTATCAGCCTGCTCCTTCGTCAGGTCGGGTATCCCGGTATAGCCGCCCATCATGCCCGGTCCCATCATTCCCATACCCGGCCCCATCATGCCGTATCCGCCCATCATCCCCGGGCCCATCATGCCGCCCATCATCCCGGGGCCCATCATCATGCCGCACCCATAGCCCTGACAAGGGTAATAGCCTTGCTGCGCAAAAGCCGCGGGGGCCGTGAGCGAAAGCACGGTCAGTCCTGCCAACACGATCTTTTTCATGCTGTTTCTCCTTCGGTGATCCAAACGACGCGTAACGCCCACGCAAGCGTGAGCACCTAACCACGCTTCAAGTCGTCGCGCTTCTTGAGAAATTCCTCGTGATCGATTTCTCCCCGAGCATATCGTTTTTCCAGCACGTCCAGCGCGCCTTGACTCGCATCGCGGGCACCCGGACTCGGACGGCCACCACCGCCGAAAAAATATTTGAGCCCCACCGCGATGAGCAGGATCGGTACCAGCCAAAACAGGATCATGCCGAACCACCCCCATCCCCAACCCATGCCGTATTCCCACATCATGTCGGTCTCCAAAGCTTCGTCCCGTCGCACACGCTATTTTTGGGCTGTGCTGTGCCGCTGCAAAAAATCGACGATCTCATTGGTCGTCGTTTCGTCCGGGAGGATTTTCCCCATTGCGGTCATATGGTCGCGCATGCGGGCCACCACTGACGGCCATTCCTGGGCGGTGTGCTGCTTGGGGTCCGGCAGGGCGTGGCACTGCATGCAGGTCGTGCCGAAGGCCCGGCCCGGCGGCGTGTCCAGGTCGGGGTACGCCGCCGCATCGATCGGCTTCTGCGCATGCCGCTGCAAATAGCCGAGCAGGATCTCCAGCTGCACTGGATCGGGTGCCGCTACGCCCATCATGCCGCCCATCATTCCCCCCATCATCCGCATGCGCATGTTCATCCGGCCTAGCACCTGGGGCCACTCCGGGGCGGTATGCAGGCCGGGGCCGGGCAGGTTGTGGCATTGCATGCAGAATTGTCCGAGCAGGTGCGCCCCGGACGAATCGGGCTCGGGCAGGCGGGCGGGGTCGATTCCGGGCGGCAGCGCGCCCCCCATCATCCCTTGCATCATGTCCCGGTGCATGCCCATTCCGCCCATCATCCCCATCCCGCCCGCCAGGATCGTCCGTTCGCTGGAAGCAGGCTCGCCTGCGGATGCCGCAATCGGGGCAGCCAGACAAGCCGCAACGGCTGCGCCCAGCGCCAGGATCGAAGCCTCTTTGCCTATCTGCATGATGTCTTCATCCCTTGAGGGTTACAGGGCCTGCATGACCCGCTCCAGCTTTTGCCTGACCTCGCTGGCCAATTGATGGACCTCCGGCTTGTTCACCAGGTCCAGCACCGCATTGGGGTCCATGAACTCCACCTGCACCTTGCCTGCGTCGTCCTGGCGCACGACCACGTTGCACGGCAGCAGCAGGCCGATCGACGGTTCCGCTTCCAGTGCCCGGTGCGCCAGCGGCGGATTGCAGGCCCCGAGGATGCGGTAGGGCGGCATGTCCTGATTGAGTTTCTTCTTCAGGGTCGCCGCCACGTCGATGTCCGTGAGCACGCCGAAGCCTTCCTTTTGCAACTCCTGGGTGACTTTCTCGACCGCCGCATCGAAAGAAGACGCGACCGCCTTGCCGAAACCGTACCGGGTGCTCATGTTGTTGCTCCTTCGCTGATAAAAATGTAAATAGGGATTACGTCCTGAGCATGCGCAGCCCGCTTGCGATCACCACGAACTCGCTGATCTCGTGCGCGAGGACCGCGACCGGCAGGGTGAAATAACCGCTCACCGCGCCGGCGATGAGCGAGCCGATCACCACCACGGACAGCGCCAGGTTTTGCAGCACCACACCCCAGGTGCGGCGGCTGAAGCGGATGAGGTAGGGCAGGCGCGCCAAGTTGTCGCTCATGAGGGCCACATCGGCCGTTTCCAGGGCGACATCGGTGCCGGCGGCCCCCATGGCGACGCCCACGTGGGCGGCGGCGAGCGCCGGTGCGTCGTTCACCCCGTCGCCCACCATCAACACCTTGCCGTAGCGGGCCTCCAGTTCGGCGACCTTGCGCGTCTTGTCCTCGGGAGTGAGCTCGGCGTGCACCTCGTCCACACCCACCTGTTCGGCAATGGCGGCGGCGGCAAGCGGATTGTCGCCGGTCAGCATCACCACCCGCTCGATCCCGGCGCGCTTCAGTTCGGCGATGGCGCTTGCCGCCTCGGGGCGCAACGGGTCGCTGATTGCGAACAAGGCCTGGATTGAAGAATCGGTCCCGAGCATCACCACGGTCTTGCCCTGGCTTTGCAGGCGTTGAACCTGGTCCATCGCGTCGGCAAGCGGAACAGCCAGGTTGGCGAATAGTTTGGGGCTGCCAATGTAGAACCGCCGACCGCCCACTAACCCTTGGGCACCGGCGCCCGTTAGGGAGCGGAAATCCTCGGCGTGCACCGGTTCGAGGCCAGCCGCGTGGGCGCGGCGCACGATGGCCTGAGCCAAGGGATGCTGCGAGCGTGATTCCAGGGCCGCGGCGGTCTCCAGCACCTCACGCTCGCCGTGCCCCCAGAACACGCGCACGTCAGTGACCTCCGGGCGGCCGATGGTGAGCGTGCCCGTCTTGTCGAGCGCCACGACCTTCACCCGTGCCAGATTCTCCAGATGGACGCCACCCTTGATGAGCAGGCCGTTGCGGCCAGCGGTGCCCAGGGCCGCGACCAGGGTGATCGGGATCGAGATCACCAGGGCGCAGGGCGCCGCGGCCACGACGAAAACGGTGGCGCGGGTCAGCCATTCCGCCCAGGGCAAGCCAAAGAGCGGCGGCAGGAGGGCGATAGCCACGCCAACTGCCAGCACGGCGGGGCTGTAGCGCTTGCCGAAGCGCTCGATGAAGCGCTGGCTGCGCCCCTTGCTGGCTTGCGCCGCTTCCACGAGGTGGATGATGCGGGAGAGGGTGTTGTCCGCGAACGCCTTGGTCGCGCGCACCGTCAGAGCGCCTTCCCCGTTGATGCTGGCCGCGAATACCTTGCCGCCCGGGGATTTCTCCACGGGAACCGATTCTCCCGTCACCGGCGCCTGGTTGACCGCGGAATGGCCGTCGATCACGTCGCCGTCGGTGGCAACCGACTCGCCCGGCAGGACGATGAAGGTATCTTCCACCCGTAACTGTTCGACGGGGATGCGCGACTCCCGGCCGTCCCGGCGCACCAAGGCGGTCTTCGGCGCCAAGTCCATCAGCGCGCGCACGGCATGACGCGTGCGCTCCGCGGTGTAACCCTCCGCCGCCTCGGAGATCGAATACAGGAAAACCAGCGTGGCGGCTTCCAGCCACTGTCCCATCACGCCGGCGACAAGGGCCGCGACGGACATCAGCAGTTCGATGCCGACTTCGCGCTCCTTGACCAGTTCCTCGAGCGCCTCGCGGCCGAAGTAATAACCACCGATAAGGACCGCAGCCACATATAGCAGGACTGCGGCGGCGTGGGGCAGCCCCAGGTAGCCTCCAATAAAGCCCAGCGCGAGCAGAACGCCGGCAGTGGACGACGTCACGACCTGCGGGTTTTTCCACGGCGGCGGCATTGCCATTCCAGGCGCAGACAGAGACGCGGAACACGAGCACGCCATCACTCGCCTCCCGCCGCCAGTTCGGGCGTCTGGATGCCGATGCGGCAGCGGCCGTCTTCCCGCAGGCACATTCGCTGGCGGAAGCGCTCGACATCGCGAGCAAAGCCCCCATCGACGTCCGGCAGCACCTGGAGCGCCTCATATAAGCGGTCGAGATAGGGGATGCCCTCAACCAGTCGGTGATAGACCCAGCGGCCTTCCTTTACCGCAGACAGCAAACCCGCCTGCCGCAGCACCTTAACGTGGCGCGAGAGCTTGTACTGGGGCTCCAGGAGACTATCCACCAATTCGCAAAGGCAGGCCTCCTCGTCTGTCTCGGCCAATAGCCGGACGATCCGGACTCTGGTCGGATCGGCGAGTGCCTGAAATATTTCCTGGGGTTTTACCTGAACTGTATGCATAGATGCATGATAATGCATGTATGCATACAGTTCAAAATAGGATTTAGATACTGTGAACGATCGACTTATAACCGGCGCTTACGAGTACTGCGAACACGTCCACCCATGTGGTCTTCCGTTCGAACCAGTGGCGACAACTAAGGCAACAAGAATTCGGGGGTATCCCATCGATCAACGGCCGATACACCCCCACTCAATCATTAGGAATCCCCTGTATGGACTTACTACAGATATTGATCCTCGCCATTGTTCAGGGTGCGGCAGAACTCTTGCCGGTCTCGAGTTCGGCTCATGTGATCGTGGCCGAGAAGTTGATGGGGCTGGACCCCACCGTGCCAGAGATGACGCTGTTGCTGGTGATGCTGCATACCGGCACGATGTTCGCGGTCATCGTCTACTTCTGGAAGTCCTGGCATACCACTTACTTTTCTTCAGCCCAGGCATTTCGCACCAACGCGCTTCGTGTAGTGGTCGCGACGATAGCGACCGGTGCAGTGGGACTGGCCCTGCTGCAACTGATCAAGCACGTGGTCGCTGGCAACGTGCCCGGATTTGAAATTGAACATCTGTTTGGCAACGCCAGGTTGATGGCTGCCGCGCTGGCCGCAGCCGGTGTGCTGATCATCGTATCGTCGCGTTTCCCCGAGCGCACGGACAATGATGATTTGTCGCTGCGCAGCGCGGCATGGATCGGCGCAGTGCAGGGCCTGTGTCTGCCGTTTCGGGGCTTCTCCCGTTCGGGCGCCACCATCTCGACCGGCTTCGCCTTGGGCGTAGGCCGCCGACGAGCAGAAGAGTTCAGTTTCGCGCTGGCGGTGGTGCTGACCCCCGCAGTGATCGTCAAGGAAGCGTATCGACTTTACCAGGCGCAGGGCGCTGCCATGGCCGTGCATGCAGGCGGGCTCATGCAACTCGTTGGCCCGAGTTTGATCGGCATGGTATTGAGCTTCCTGGCGGGATTGGTGGCGCTACGCTGGCTGTCGCGCTGGCTGGAACAGGGCCGTTGGCATTTTTTTGGCGCCTACTGCCTGTTGGCCTCCCTGGCGGTGCTTTGGGTGGGGTAAATCTTGCCAGCGATTCTGATGCGGCCATCAAACGAAACTCAACCCAGTAAGAACAACCTTCTTGGTTCGAGGTAGGGCAGCCGCCAGCCCAATAAACTAACAGTGATCTGGAGGGTGTCGAACTGGTCAGCCGCACAGCTGGATTCCTGGTCAACGGCTGGTGTACGACTGCGAAGCAGACCCGATTACAGCATGATGCCACCGACAGCTAGGGCCGATTATGCAAAGTGAAATGTGATAACGAACTGGAAACGCCGATGCGCAGAGGATGGAGTAGTCCATTGTGAACTTTGCATAATCACCAAGCTATAAGGTTGGACACTACGAGCAAGGTGGACGATAACGATGGAGCTTGGCTGGCGTTCACAAAGCAAAAGGATAGGACTTCACACCGGCAGGTCAGTATGGCCGGGGATACACCAAGATCTGCTGCAGAGTGATGCGGCTCATAACCGACCGCTGTGCGTGACATCGCAGTTCAGATCACAAGCGAAATTATGCCAAGCGTTCCTCGCCGTCAGTTGGCGCAAGGCCGCGCCCAGAAAGCGTTCTGAAATTGCCGTCTTGTAACCATAAACGGATAGCCGATGTCCGCTTTGTGAAATGTGGCCTAATGGTCCTCTGACAAGAAGCGGACATTTGCATCGTTCCATCACGTAGGTAAAGTGATACGAAACCGCGTCGCTTCGTTGGTGGAGGTGACGGAAATTGAGCCGCCATGCGCGCTAACGATGGATTTGACAATTGCCAGGCCCAGGCCGGCGCCATCGCCCTTGCGTTGACGCGAAGGGTCGACGCGGTAGAAGCGGTCGAACAGTCTTGGCAGGTGCTCTTCCGGGATTTTCGTGCCGGGGTTCTCGACGGATAAGATGGCTTTATCCGCGTCGCTTTGTAAGAACACCCGCATGGTTTGCCCGGGCGGAGTGTGCCGTATGGCGTTCGATATTAGGTTACTGAGCGCGCGTCGTAACATCAGCCGATCGCCGGAGGCGGTAGCAGACCCTGTCTGGGTCAGCGAAACAGCGCGTTCTTCTGCCCAAGCCTCGAAATAGTCAAACAGGTCCTGTGTCTCATTGGCCAGATTTACCTTTTCCACGCCCGGTTTGATAAGGCGGTTGTCGGTCTGGGCAAGGTAGAGCATGTCGCCGACCATCTGGGCCATGCGTTCATATTCCTCCAGGCTGGAATAAAGAATTTCCTTGTACTCATCCTTGCCGCGTGCGCTGGAGAGTGCCACCTGTGTCTGGGTCATCAGATTAGAGATGGGGGTGCGCAGTTCGTGTGCGATGTTGGCAGAAAACTCGCTGAGGCGTCGGAAGGAGTCATCCAGGCGAGTCAGCATGGCGTTAAACGCGGTCGCAAGAGGCTTGAGTTCAGTAGGCAAGCCTGTAGTCGGCAGACGATCCGACAGGCGCTCGGCGGAAACGCCCGCCACCATGTCGGTGACCTCGCGCAAGGGGGCAAGTCCCCATCGGGTGGCTATCCAGCCCAGGCCGGCTGTGGCGAAAGTGGCCAGGGTGATGGCAATGGCCAAGACCGACTTGAACTTGTTCATGAAGCGCTCATGGTGCTCGATGTCCTGCGCCACGACCACGGTGTAGTGCGTGTCGCCGCCAGCGCTGATCGTCACAGCCATGCTGCGGAAACTTCTCCCCGCCTGTGCCCATTCCTGCAGAGCGCCTGGCGCACAGCCTTTGGACTGGATTTGGCAGTCTTGCAACAGCGGGCGCGGGAAATCAGTCCCCGACGTAGCGAACCAGATTCCTCCCGCCGCATCCGTCACGACCACCGCAAGACCCGGGTGTCCGACCAACGCGTCGTCCAGTTGCCGAGGCAGTAGGTCTAAGCGCTTCTGGCTATAGGCATGTTTGAACAAATTCTGGATGAGTTCCAGCTTGCCCGTGAGTTCGACCCGATCCTCTTCCTTGAGATGGCGTTCCACCACTTGCGTCAAGAAGAACCCTGTTGTCAACAATACCAGGGAGGCTGCAGCGGCAAAAAGCAGGCTGATACGCGTGGTCAGTGACAAGGTTTTCATGCGGTGTTGCCTTCCTGGGGAGGCTCCAGCACGTAGCCCATCCCGCGCACGGTATGGATGAGCTTGTGATCGAAACCCTCGTCGATCTTGACACGCAGCCGGCGCACAGCGACATCGATCACATTGGTGTCGGAGTCAAAGTTCATATCCCAGACCTGTGACGCAATCAGGCTGCGCGGCAACACCTCACCCTGTCGGCGCAGGAACAATTCGAGCAAAGCAAATTCCTTGGCCGTGAGTTCGATCTTGTTGCCTGCCCGCATGGCGCGCCGTCGCAGCAAATCCAGTTCCAAATCGGCCGCCTTGAGGACGGTGGATTCCAGGCTGGAATGTCCCCGTCGTACCAGGCTGCGTACCCGGGCCAGCAGTTCGGAAAAGGCAAAGGGTTTCACCAGATAATCGTCGGCCCCCAATTCCAGCCCCTTGACCCGGTCCTCAACCTGGTCGCGCGCGGTCAGGAACAGCACCGGCATTTCAACCCCGGCGCGGCGCACACCTTCGAGCACCTGCCAGCCATTGAGACCGGGAAGCATCACATCCAGGATCAACAGGTCGTAGTGGCCAATTTGTGCGAGTTCCAGCCCCTCCCATCCATCGCGAGCCAGATCCGTAACGAAGCCCGCCTCGGTGAGGCCTTGCTTCAGGTAATCACCTGTTTTGGGTTCGTCTTCGACGATGAGTATTTTCATGGATGGGGCGTCCGGGCGGATGCAAGCATCCTGCCACAGCTCACACACTGCGTGGAGCGCATTACAGATTTGTAATTTATCTGTCAGTTTGATGTTGGGCGCGTGCCTGCAATATGCGGGCATTGCCTGGATGGGCAAAACCTTATTTCAGAATGGAGAGCAGCCCTACATGAAACCTCTTGCCTCACATTACCTGTCGGTTCCGGATTTGCCGCGCCGCCGATTCGTTCAGGGACTTGCTGCGGGGGGCATCCTGCTCGGCCTGCCGGCGATCATCAAGCCGGCCTGGGCAGGCACGGTCGGTACCACGACAGGTGGCGCTCCGGTACTCGGCGGCACGGAATTTGATCTCACGATTGCGGAAACGCCGGTCAATTTCACCGGCGCACAGCGCATCGCCACCACCATCAATGGTTCGCTTCCCGCGCCCACGCTGCGCTGGCGGGAGGGAGATACCGTGACCATTCGGGTTACCAACCGGCTCCCGGTTGCCAGCTCCATCCACTGGCACGGCATCCTCCTGCCATTTCAAATGGACGGTGTGCCGGGCATCAGCTACAAAGGCATTGCCCCAGGGGAAACCTTCACCTATCGCTTCAAGGTGCAGCAGACCGGCACCTACTGGTACCACTCGCATTCCGGTTTTCAGGAACAGACCGGCCTGTATGGCACCATCGTCATTGAGCCGGCTGGCGGCGAGACGATCCGTGCCGATCGTGACTATGTGGTGCAGTTGTCGGACTGGACCGACGAAGACCCGATGCGGGTCTTTGCCAAGCTCAAGACGCAGAGCGACTACTACAACTTCAACCAACCCACGGTGGTCGACTTCTTCCGCGACGTCGCCAGGGTGGGACTGTCGACCGCGCTCGACAAGCGTCGCATGTGGAACCAGATGCGCATGAGTCCGACCGATCTCGCCGACGTCTCAGGCTATACCTACACCTATCTGATGAACGGCACGACTCCGGCTGGCAACTGGACCGGGCTGTTCCGTCCAGGCGAAACAGTGCGGCTGCGCTTCGTCAACAGTGGTGCGATGACCTTCTTCGACGTTCGCATACCGGGGCTCAAGATGACTGTGGTCCAGGCCGACGGCCAGGACGTCGATCCGGTGACGGTGGATGAGATTCGCATCGGTGTGGCCGAAACCTACGACGTGATCGTCACGCCAAAGGATGAGGCCTACACGATCTTCGCCCAGTCGATGGACCGTACCGGCTACGCGCGCGCCACGCTGGCGCCGCGTGCCGGCATGGCGGCGGCGGTGCCCGCGCTGGACAAACCGCAGCCGCTTGAAATGGAGGACATGATGGGCGACATGACTGGCGTGGCGCGCGCGCACCATGCCAGGACTGAATACGGCCCGAGCGTGGACATGCGCGTGGACACGCCCCGCACCGACCTCGACGACCCGGGCGTGGGCCTGCGCGACAACGGCCGTCGCGTCCTGACCTATGCCGACCTGCACACGGTCGGCGGGCCCCTTGATCCGCGGGGTGCCGAGCGCGAGATCGAACTGCATCTCACCGGCAACATGGAGCGTTACACGTGGTCGATCGACGGAGTCGAATTTGGCAGATCGACACCTGTGCACTTCCGTCACAACGAGCGCCTGCGCGTGGTATTCGTCAACGACACCATGATGACCCATCCCATGCACCTGCACGGCATGTGGAGCGAGTTGGAAAGCCCTGACGGGCGCTTCCAGGTGCGCAAGCACACCATTGCCGTACAGCCGGCTCAGCGCGTGAGCTTCCTTGTCACCGCCGACGCCCTGGGCCGGTGGGCCTGGCATTGCCACCTGCTCCTGCATATGGATGCCGGCATGTTCCGTGAAGTGGTGGTGGCGTAAGCCCGGCAAATGAAAATCAGAGGACATACGATGGTGAACAAGCAGATCAAGACTATTGCCCTTGCCGCGATGTTGGCATTGGGGATCTCGCCCGCCTGGGCACAAGACCCGGGAGCCCAGGGAATGGCAGCCGGAGGGACGGAGGCGATGCCAGGCATGGCCCAGGGCAAGATGGATCACGGCACCATGACGGGAATGGGGCAGGGCGACATGTCGGGCCCGGCGCAGGACATGGGGCAGGACATGAGCAATATGAGTTCCGGCGGCAGTATGGACTCCGGTTCGATGGACATGCAGGGTGGCCCGGCGCCAGTCGACGCACGCGACCCGCACGCCTATTCCGGCGGCTATACGCTTGAGTCGGGGCCCTATGCACGTCCTGGCCCGCGTGAGCTGCGCATGGCTGATGAACACAACTTCGGCGCATTGCTGATCGATCGACTGGAGCGTGTCTATACCGACAATGGCGACTCAACGGCCTATGACGCGCAGGCCTGGTTTGGCCGCGATTACGATCGCCTGGTGCTCAAGGCCGAGGGCGACGTAGCGCGGGGCCGTCTGCAGGATGCCCGCACCGAAGCGCTCTGGGGGCATGCGGTGGCCACGTTCTGGGATACGCAACTCGGCGCGCGCTGGGACAGTGGTGTGGGGCCGGACCGTGGCTGGCTGGCGTTCGGCATTCAGGGGCTGGCGCCCTACTGGTTCAACGTCGATGCAACCGCCTATGCGGGAAACGGCGGACGGACTTCGCTGCGCTTGGGCGCGGAGTATGAACTGCTGCTGACGCAAAAGCTCATCTTGCAGCCGCGCGTCGAAATGAATCTGTATGGAAAGCAGGACACGGCGAGAGAGATCGGTAGTGGCCTCTCCGACGCCACCGCCGGACTGCGTCTGCGTTATGAATTCACGCGTCAGATTGCTCCCTATGTCGGAGTCGAATGGGCGCGTAAGTTCGGGGGGACGGCGGATTTCGTACGTGCCGCAGGTGAAGACACCCAGAATACGCAGCTTGTCGCGGGACTGCGCTTCTGGTTTTGACTTTCGATTGTTCACCCGGGCCGGCACGGGGAATTTGCTTGCTTGATGCCCGGTCATTATGTGGCCAGGCATCAAGGGCAGTATCGAGGTAAACGTGAGGTAATGCGCGAGCCGGTTTCAGCAACGCAACATAAAGAGGAAACACAATCATGATCAAGAAAAGCATACTTGGGTTAGGCCTGTTCGGAATTGTTGGAACGGGCGTGGTGGGAATCGCGCATGCCGTACCGGACGGCGCGGTTGCGCCCATCCATCTCGCCGCTGCAGACACCGCGGAGACATCGACCGTGTCCGCTATTGGCGTGGTGCAGCAGACCCGTCCGGAACAGGGCAAGGTCAAGATCAGCCATGAGGCCATTCCGGCGCTGGACTGGCCACCGATGACCATGTTCTTCCGCGTCAAGGACAAGGCGGTGCTGGAGGGCATCGCCGCCGGCGACAAGGTGCGCTTCGAGCTGGAGAAGGGCGCTACGGGACTGGAAATCACACGCATGGAAAAGATGGCCAAGTGAGTGGACGTCGCCGAACCCGTTGTTTGGCCGCGGCCGATCTGGCTCGCGCCGACGGCGAGAGGACGGGCGTGACGTGCCGGGTTGCCCGCGTGCGTTTCTAGTTCGATTGACTATCCCGGCAAGCGAGATACGACGGGGGATGGACACAGGCTAAATTCTCCTTCGAGGTGTATACAGCGAGTTGTCCCCGCCGATGAACCCATTTTCGGCGGTTTTTTTACGTGGTTTCAGAGGAGAAACCAGATGAAACGTTTTTTGATGGGGGCGCTGACCACGCTGGCGATTGGCGTAGCACTCGGCGCTGCGGCCGTTTATTCCGGCTTGTTCGATGTGGCGGCTGATAGGCCGCACAGCCGGTTCGTGTATCACATGATCGAGACGGCACGCGAACGCTCCATCGATCGCCATGCGCGTGATCTTGCGGTACCTGGTAACCTGGCCGACACGGAGCGCGTTCGCCGTGGAGCGGGAAATTACGCTGCCATGTGTGCGGAGTGCCATCTAGCGCCTGGTAAGGCCGATTCTGAAATTCGAATGGGTTTGTATCCGCAACCTCCCGACCTGACACGCCATGAAGACGAGGGGGCTGCAGATATGGCCGCGCGCCACTTCTGGATCATCAAACACGGCATCAAGGCATCCGGTATGCCGGCCTGGTCCAAGGGCGGGATCGAGGACGAAGCTGTCTGGGACATAGTGGCTTTCATTCAGAAAATGCCCACGCTCTCAGCAGAGCAATATGTTGCGCTAGTTGAGTCGAGTGAAGGCCATTCGCATGGCGGGCTGTCTCCTGCGGAAGACAGGCACGTTGATAGCGCGCACATTCCATCGGCGGGAAATGAAGACAGCCATGAACACGCACATGCTGCCAGTCACGAACACTGATTCTGAATATTCAGAATCGCGGCCACGGCAACACGTTCTAAGCACTAATCAATGGCCTCTGGATCGCCACGTCACTTCGCTCCTCGCGATAACCGAATAAATCAGCGTCTCCCTAAGGAAGCCCTGAATAAGTCGTCACCCCGGCGGTGCGTGGTTGTTACAGCTTTAGCTGTTTACAACCACTGCCTACCCTTTATGGGTGAAGGCCGGGTTCCAGTTGTTTGATTTGACTGGATTCCGGCGTACGCCGGAATGACGATTACGGACTTTTTCAGGGGCACGCTAAGGAAATACAGATTTGTTCGCAAAGTTGCGGCGCCGCATCAGCCGGTACGCAGCCGGAATCACGAAAAGGGACAGCAGTGGCGCAGTAATCATGCCGCCCACCATGGGCGCGGCGATGCGGCTCATGATTTCGCTGCCGGTGCCGCTGCCCATCAAAATTGGCATGAGGCCGGCAATGATGACCGCCACCGTCATGGCCTTGGGCCGCACGCGCAGGACAGCCCCCTCGCGGATGGCGTCGATCAGGGTCGCCTCGGTCTCGTTGCCGTCGGTGATTCGCCTGTGCCAGGCCTGCTTCAGGTACAGCAGCATGATCACGCCGAACTCGGCCGATACGCCGGCCAGCGCAATGAACCCGACGCCGGTGGCGACCGACAGGTTGTAGCCGAGCAGGTACAGGAACCACACCCCGCCGGTGAGCGCGAAGGGCAGCGTGACCATGATGAGCAAGGCTTCGTCGAAGCGCCTGAAGGTGAGATACAGCAGCACGAAGATGATGAGCAGCGTGGCCGGCACGACCAGCTCCAGCCGCGCATTGGCCCGTTCCATGAACTCAAACTGCCCCGAATAGGCCAGGCTCATGCCGGGTTCGAGCTTGACCGCGCGCGCCACGGCGGCACGCAGGTCCGCCACCACCGAAGCCAGGTCGCGGCCGCGCACATCCACATACACCCAGCCCGAGGGGCGGGCGTTCTCGCTCTTGAGCATGGGCGGGCCATCCGACACTGCGACCCGCGCCACCATGCCCAGCGTGATCTGGCTGCCCAGCGGGGTCACGATCGGGAGCTGCGACAGCCGCTCGACGGTATCGCGCCATTCGCGCGGGTAACGCAGGTTGATGGGGTAGCGCGCCAGCCCCTCGACCGTCTCGCCGATGTTCTCGCCGCCGACGAGCCCGGACACGACCGCTTGCACGTCGGCGATGTTGAGGCCGTAGCGGGCGGCCGCAGCGCGATCGATATCGACATCGACGTAGCGGCCGCCGGTGAGCCGCTCGGCCAGCGCGGATGAGACGCCGGGTACCGTCTTGGCAACCTGTTCGACCTGCTGCGCGATACGGTCGATGTCCGCCAGATTGCTGCCCGAGATCTTGACGCCGATCGGGCTCTTGATGCCGGTGGCGAGCATGTCGATGCGGTTGCGGATGGGCGGAATCCAGATGTTGGCGAGCCCGGGCACCTTGACCGCGCGATCCAGTTCCTCGACCAGCTTGTCCGGGGTCATGCCCGGCCGCCATTGATCGCGCGGCTTGAACTGGATCGTGGTCTCGAACATCTCCAGCGGCGCCGGGTCGGTGGCGGTTTCGGCGCGGCCGGCCTTGCCGAAGACATGCGCCACTTCGGGCACGGTCTTGATCAGGCGGTCCGTCTGCTGCAACAGTTCGCTGGCTTTCTGCGCCGACAGCCCCGGCAATGCCGACGGCATATAGAGCAGATCGCCTTCGTCCAGCGGCGGCAGAAATTCGCCGCCGAGCCGGCTGATCGGCCACGCCGCGGTGATGAACAGCAACGCGGCCACCGCGAGCGTCGTCTTCGGCCGCGCCAGCACCGCATCCAGCAGCGGCCGATAGGCGCCGATGAGCCAGCGATTGAGCGGATTACGCGCTTCATCCGGGACCTTGCCGCGTATCCAGTAACCCATCAGCACGGGAATCAGCGTCACCGACAAACCAGCGGCCGCGGCCATGGAATAGGTCTTGGTGATCGCGAGGGGACCGAACAGCCGGCCCTCCTGCGCTTCCAGCATGAACACCGGCACGAAGGAAATGGTGATGATCAGAAGCGAGAAGAACAGTGCGGGGCCGACCTCGACGGCGGACTCGGTCATGACCCGCCAGTGCGCTTCGCCCTGGAGAGACTGGCCGGGATGTTCTCGCTTCCACGCCTCGACATGCTTGTGGGCGTTTTCGATCATGACGATGGCCGCATCCACCATCGCGCCGATGGCGATCGCGATGCCGCCCAGCGACATGATGTTCGCGTTCACGCCCTGGTAGCGCATGGCGATGAACGCCGTCAGCACGCCCAGCGGCAACGAGACGATGGCCACCAGCGACGAGCGCACATGCCACAGGAACAGCGCGCATACCAGCGCGACGACGATGAATTCTTCGATGAGTTTGTGGCTGAGGTTTTCCACCGCGCGGTCGATCAGCTTGCTGCGGTCGTAGGTCGTGACGATTTCCACGCCCTTCGGCAGGCTGGCCTTGAGCTGTTCCAGCTTGGCGTGCACCGCCGCGAGGGTTTCGCGCGCATTCTTGCCGCTGCGCAGAATGACCACGCCGCCCACCGTTTCGCCCTGGCCATCCAGCTCCGCGATGCCGCGCCGCATTTCCGGCCCCAGTTGGATGGTCGCCACGTCGCCGAGCAGGACCGGCACGCCGTTCGCCAGCCTGAGCGGGATGGCCCGGAAGTCGGCGAGCGATTTGAGGTAGCCGCTGGCGCGCACCATCAGCTCGGCTTCGCCGAGCGTCAGCACCGACCCGCCGCTCTCCTGATTCGCCTTGCCGATGGCGTCCTTTACTTCGGCTTGCGTGATGCCGAAGGCGGCAAGCTTCACCGGATCGAGCACGACCTGATACTGCTTGACCATGCCGCCCACCGTGGCCACTTCGGCCACGTTCGGCAGGGCCTTGAGCTCGAATTTCAGGAACCAGTCCTGCAAGGCGCGCAGCTGTGCCAGATCATGGCGCCCGGTCTTGTCGACGAGCGCGTATTCGTAGATCCACCCCACGCCGGTGGCGTCCGGGCCCAGGCTCGAGCGGGCCGTGGCCGGCAAGCGCGACTGGATCTGGTTGAGGTATTCCAGCACGCGCGAACGCGCCCAGTACAGGTCGGTACCGTCCTCGAACAGCACATAGACGAAGCTGTCGCCGAAGAAGGAGAAACCGCGCACCGTCTTGGCTCCCGGCACCGACAGCATGGTGGTGGCCAGCGGGTAGGTGACCTGGTTCTCCACGATCTGCGGCGCCTGGCCGGGATAACTGGTGCGGATGATGACCTGCACGTCGGAGAGATCGGGCAAGGCATCGACCGGCGTCGTCTTGACCGACCAGATTCCCCAGGCGGTGAGGAACAGCGTGCCCAGCAGCACCAGAATGCGATTGGCAACCGACCAGCGAATCAGCTTGGCGATCATTGCCCGCCTCCTGCCCGCTCGATGCGTTCGACGACCAGCCCGTCGTCGGTCTGGCGCACGCCGACGCGCACCCGATCCCCCACCTTCAGACCCTTGGCGAGTTGGGGATTGGCAAGCGGGAACGCCATGGTCATGCCGGGCATCGATAGCGTCTTGAAGGGGCCGTGCGCGAGCGTCACGCTCGTGCCGGACAATTCCTTGATGACGGCATCGGCTTCGTGTAGCGCAACCGGTGCCGGCATCGCTTCGGCCGACTCGGAAGTGCTTGAGATAATCCCCTGCAGACTCGCTTCTGAATCAATCAGAAACTGGCCGCTGGCGACGATTTTCTGGCCTTCGCCGAGACCGGACACAATCACCGTGTCGGTACCGGACTCGGGGCCAAGGACGACCTCGACCGGGCGATAGCGTCCTTCTGCTTCGGCCACGATGACCAGCGCGCGGCGTCCGGTGCGGATCACCGCTTCGGTCGGCACTAGCAGCGCCGATTCGCCGACCGCTCCTTTGAGGCTGACCTGGGCCGTCAAGCCCGGCCGCAGGCGTCCGTCCTTGTTGGGTAGTTCAACCCGAACCCTGAGCGCACGCGCGGCATCGTTCAATGTCGGCAATAACGCAGTGACACGACCCTGTACCGGCTTGCCCGGAAAGGCGGCAAATTTTGCTTCGGCGGATTGCCCGATCAGAACGGCCCCGGCCTGGGCTTCCGGCACCGACACATCGAGCCACACCGTGCTGATGCCGTTGACGCGTGCCAGCGTCTGTCCCGCCATCAGCGTCATGCCGGGGCGCACGTCGAGCGTCTGGATCACGCCGGCACGCGGGGCGGTGATCGATATGCGATTTCTGACCTTGCCGGTTTGAACCACTGCCCGTATCAGACTTTCGGGCATGCCGCCCAGCAGCATTCGCTCGCGCGCCGCATCTTCCAGCGGCGCGTCGCCCACGGCCTTGAGCGCCAGATACTCCTGTTGCAACGCAGCCCATTCCGGCACCAGCAGTTCGGCGATGAAGGCACCGGATCCGACCACATCATTGGGTGCCAGTCTGGCCACGCGTTCCACGAATCCACCTGTGCGCGCTTGCACGATGGCAATATCGCGCTCGTTGAAGTTGACAATTCCGGTCGCCACCACGTTCAAATCCAGCGGGGCGCGCGTGACCGTGGCCAGGCGAACGCCAAGGTTCTGCGCCACACCCGGATCGATCTTCACGGTCGAGGCATCGCCGCCTTCGTCGGCATATTTCGGCACTAGTTGCATGTCCATGAAGGGCGACTTGCCGGGCTTGTCGAATTTTTGCGTGGGAACCATCGGGTCGTACCAGTACAGCACGCTGCGGCCGTCTTTCGCTGCGGTGGCAGGCATAACCTTCTCGTCCGCCGGCACATGGTTTCTTTCCCACCACAAGCCAGCCGCCGCGCCAACGGCGAGCAGCGCAATCACGGTGAAGAGAACCAGCGCTGTTTTATTAATCGTTTGGCGGCTCATTGTTTTTCTCCGGACAAAGTGGGTTCGCCATAGGCGTAATGAAGGCGGGCAGCCACCTCCTTGCGCTCGCCTTCGAGCGCGATGGCCATGAGTTCGGCATCAATGCGTTCGCGCCGCGCCATCACCAGATTGACGAGTTCGCCTTTGCCACCGCGCCAGTCAGCCAAAGCCAGATTCACTTTCTCGCCGGCCAGCGGCAGCAACACCTCGCGCTGTCGCCTGACGGCCTTGTCGAGGCGCTGGTACTCGGCAAAATCCGCTTCCAGCATCGACGCATGTTCGCGCATCACCGCTTCGCGTTCGGCGTCGAGTCCTTCTCGTTCGGCAAGCCTGGCAGCAATTTTCGGGTCCTGCCGGGTGGCGGCAAACACCGGCAGATCAAAACTCACCTGCACAGTGGCCATGTCGCCGAATTGCGCGCCGCGCTTCTGGTACGCCAGCTCCAGCGCCCAGTCCGGCTTCTTGTCCGCGCGAGCTTCGGCTACTTCGGCGTCCAGCACTTGTGCCTTGGGATCAAATATCGCCAGTTCCGGATGCCGGTGCAGCGCATGGGCCAGCGCATCATGGGCGATTGGCCAGTCGGGCGCGGCGCCCTCCAGTGGCGCATCCGCGCGTGGGCCTACCCAGCGTTTGAGCGCAGCGATGGATTGCTGGCGGCGCGCGACGAGTTCATCTCGCCGCGCGTCGATCATTGCAGCCTCCTGGCGCGCAGACACTGCCTCCATCGCACTGCCCTTGCCCCCGGCTATGCGTGCACGCACCGCAGCATCGAACAGGCGGTTCTCGCCGTACAGCCCATCGATGAACGCGAGCTGGTGTTCGACCGTATCGCGCGCAATCCATGCTGCCGCCGTTTCCCGCAACACGGTGAGGCGGGTAATGCGGATTTGCGCTTCGCTCAGCGCAATCCGCCCACGCGCAACTTCAACGCGTGCGCCGCGCTTGGCATTATTGGGAAATTCCTGCATGACGCCGATGCGTTGCATGGTCATCGGTTCGCTGGACAGGCTGAAACGATCAACGCCCTCGACGGGTACGTTATCGAGCCCCAAGGTCAGTTTGGGATCGGGCAACTCGCCAGCTGGAATGGCCGCTTGCCGGGCAGCATCGACCTGCGCTGATTCTGCCCGGAGCGTGGGTGTTTCCCGCACGGCCAACGCCAGTGCGGCATTGAAAGAGAGCGGCTCGGCGAACGCCGTGCTGACGAGGCTCGCCAGCCCCAGCAGCGTAGTCACGCAGCACAACGGGAACCGACTCAAGCGGTCGGCTGATTGGGAAATACGCATGTTTCCAACTCCTTACGCGACAGCGCACATCAAGCAGGCCAAATCAGGCTTGATGGCGCCAGATATCCGCACTGACGTCTGATCAAACAGACGCAGCGCAGCACTCGGCACAAGAAATCAGAGTTGGGTGGGTGGCCGCCAGGTGGCGGCAGGATCAAAGGAAAACGTGATGTCCGCAAAGCGCGGGAAACGAACGGAAGACGCTGGGTTCTGGGGTAAAACTCCCTGTTCCATAATCGGGAAAAACTGTCCCATCGATTGGCAGGGTTGGGCAGGCTTGCAGGGCTTACCGGTTTTTGCAGCGGTTTTTGCGTCGTTGCAGCAATCGTGCATTGCACCCGCATCCGTCATATTCATCGTGGCGGACTCCATCGGACAATGCCTCTTGGGAAGCGCCAAGTTCGCGTATCCCTGAATGGGAAGCGCAACAGAAAGCAAAATGAATAGAAATGTCCGAATTAGGCGCATGGCTGAAATCTAATGTGAACCGCTCTGCCACGCAAGCAATATTTGGTCCGTTGGTAAGAATCTATTATTAAGCCATGCGACATGACGCGAGGGTGACAAATTTGTAATCCGTAAGTCAGGCTGGTGTAGGCAACCGTCTTCCATACTGCAGTCATTCTCAGGCAAGGGGTCCGTGTGAAGACTGCATTTCTCCAATTCCTTCTGATCGGGAGCTTCGCGACCTCGGCGCTGGCTGCCTCCGAGGCCCCCATAGTGGATGTTTACAAGAGCCCCTCGTGCGGCTGTTGCGGCAAATGGGTGGACCACATGAGAGCCAACGGATTCACCGTACGCAGCCACGACACCAACGACGTAGTGCAGCAGAAATACCGGCTCGGCGTGCCGTATGGCTACGGTTCTTGCCACACTGCCGAGGTCAACGGCTATCTGGTGGAAGGCCACGTACCGGCCAGGGACGTCAGGCGCCTGCTGAAAGAAAAGCCCACGGCCCGCGGCTTGGTGGTGCCCGCCATGCCCATGGGTTCGCCTGGCATGGAGCAGGGCAACCGCAAGGATCACTACGACGTTCTGCTCGTAAACCTGGATGGCACCACCCAGACCTATACCCGTTACTGAACCCGCCGTGACATGCAGGAGATCGATCGTGAAACCTGTCCTGAACATGCTGCTGACATCGACCGTGGCGATGGTGACCACCGCCATGGCCGGGCAGCTATCCATGCCCCCAAGCTTCACCGTTCAGTCGGATCCCGAGACGGTACTGCGGGCCTATCCACTTGGCCTCATCACCAAACAGGCTGCCTTCAGCCACCACGGCAAGGCGATCCATACCGTGATCCTGCCCAACGGCAAGGAAGGCTGGGTGTACGAGGTGGGGATCAAAGACGCCCGGACTTACGAGCACCCGACAAAGCAAAAGCACACCGTCTATGAAACCGAGCCGGGGAATGGTGTGCGCACCTATACCCTGGAGTTCGACAGCAAGGGGGTGGTCATCGACGTGCTTTACAACGAGCAAGGACGACAAGACGGCCTCACTGCCCTGCAGGTCCAGCGCAGGTTTCGCGGCGAGGCGCCAGTCAAGCATTGACGGGCTCGGTATCGAGAAATTCGGCGTGTTCAGCTCGAAGTTTGCATGAAGGAGGAGATTTTCATGGACGTCAAGATTGTTGCGACCAAGAGTTGCAGTCACCGCCTGAGTTTGCAGCACGAACTCGATGAGCTGGGCATTCCATTCGAGGTGCTGTTTGTCGAGGAGCACCCTGGCGTGGTCGTAACCCACAGCATTCGACATTCGCCGAACCTCCTCGTGAACGACGAGGTCGTTTTTCGGGGGCAACCCACACCACTTGAATTACGGCAATTCTTCAACAGGGTCTGATCGGTCGATCACCAAGGAGGCTGGGCGATGCGAGATTCCATGGATAAGGTCCGCCACTGTCTGATTTGCGCAGCACTTGTCAGTCTTTCAGCAACCGCCAGCGATCTTCACCATGGTCAACTGGTCTACAACGGAACGTGCATCGCCTGCCATGGCAGCGATGGGACCGGAGGTCTCCCAGGCGTCCCGGACTTGACCGGAAAAACCGGGCTTCTATCGCAAGACGATGCAATCCTTCTCGGGCGGATGGCTGACGGTTTCCAGACGCCCGGCTCATCCATGGTCATGCCTCCAAAGGGCGGTAATCCCGCCTTGACCGACGCGGATTTGAAGGCCGTCCTGAAGTACATGCGTAATGAGTTTCAGCAAGACCCGCAAACAAGGAGAAAGACCCAATGAACGCAAAGAAACTTGTTCTGGCGCTGCTGTGTCTTGGTTGCGGGACATTCGCCATGGCCGCGCCGACTGCCTACATTCCATTAGGCTCGGCCAATCAAGTGATCGCCGTTGATGCGGCAAACGACAAGATCATCCGCAGCTATTCCGGGGTGGAGAATCCGCATGGGCTGGTGGCGACGCCCGACGGCGACTATCTGGTGGCGGGAAGCCTGAAGGAGACCCCGGTCCCCGCAGGCGCGCCATCGGATACGCCCAACAGCAAACTGTATGTGATTCATCCCGAGCACGGCCATGTCATGGCCGAGATTCCGGTGTCTGGTTGGACTCACCATGAAGCCGTGACGCCTGACGGCAAATATGTGATTTCCACGCATCCGACGCGCGGTGGAATCAGCGTCGTCGACGTGATCAACAACAAGGTTTACAAGACCATCAAGACCGGCCCCTCGCCGAATTACACGCTGGTGACGAAGGACGGAAAACGCGCCTATGTGAGCAACAGCGGCAACGGAACGCTCAGCGAGATCGACCTCAGCAAGTGGGAGGTGACTCGTTCACTTGAAGCCGGGCCGACGCCGGAGCATCTGGTCTTTTCCCCCGACGAAAAAACGATCTACGTCTCCAACGACCGTGCCGGTACGGTTTCCGTTGTGTCGGTCAAGGAAGGCAAAGTCGAGGCGACCTACAAGATCGGGAAGCGAGTACACGGTTTGGACATCGGTGACGACGGAAAAACGCTTTTCATCAGCAGCCGCTCGGATGACAAGCTGGTGGCCCTCGACACCCAAACCGGCGAACAGCGCGTCCTGACGCTTTCTCCTGAGCCCTACCATCTCGACAAGATTCCGGGAACCGGAAAAGTGTATGTCTCCAGCGGCAAGGCGCCAATCATCTGGGTGGTGGACCAGAAGACGTTCACCGTCACGGACACGATCCGGTTGCCAGCCGGAGAAGGTCACCAGATTGCGGTAATCAGGTGATATGCAGTCAGGGCGCATTCTGGCCTGCAGAGAAGTTCAGTCGTTTTTTCCAACAGCAAGTTGAATGAACAGGAGCTGTAAATGAACAAATCCATGAAAACCCTACTGGCATCTTCCATCGTTGCCTTCGCATTGATGGGAACAGCAGTGTCCGCCTCGGCGGCGGAGCCTACGATGCCCAATCAACAAATGATGATGCAAGGTCAGGCACAGGGAAGCGCCATGCCCGGTTCGATGCCAGGGTACGGGCCGCGTGGTGGTATGGGCATGATGGGAGGCGGAGGCTACGGGCCCGGGATGATGGGTGGGGGCATGGGCCCGGGCTATGGCATGGGGCCCATGGGCATGATGGGCGGAATGATGAACATGATGGGCGGGGGATGCCCCATGGGCATGATGGGGGGCGACATGGGGCCGGGCATGAGCGGATATGGCCCCGGCATGATGGGTGGCGGCATGGGCTATGGCATGGGGCCGGGCATGATGGCTGGCTGGGCCGGAGGAATGGGGCCGATGGCTACGCTCGATCTGAGCGATACGCAGACCGCCCAACTGGAGAAGATTCAGACCGAATCGATGAAGAAGCAGCGCTCGCTCATGCGTCAGATGTGGGAAGCGCAGGAAAAGCTGGGTGATTTGTTCGATGCGGAGAATCGCGACCCGGCGGCGATCGGCAAGGCCTACGGCAAACTCGCGGACGTGCAGCGCCAGGCGCTGGAAGCACGAATTGAAGCCGGGAATAAAGCCGCCGCCGTCTTGACCAAAGAGCAGAAGGCGCAAATGCGCCGTGGCTTTGGTGGGGGCATGATGGGTTACTGAGCGTATTGCAATTGGCGCAACAGAAACCCGGTTTTGCCGGTCGCACTGGCGGTCGGCAAAACCGAAAATGGTCGGATGTGAGTACAGGAGAACACCAATGATGGGCGGTTATGGCATGACAGGCGGTTTCGGATTCGGCGGGATTTTCATGATCCTGTGGTGGGTACTCATCATCGCCGGCATTGTCGTGCTGGTGAAATGGCTGGCCACATCCTTCGGGACGGGTGGCCGGAGCGGTGGTGAGAGCAAAGCGCTGGATCTCCTCAAGGAACGCTATGCGCGCGGAGAGATCGACGAACAGGAGTTTCAGAAGAGGAAGCGCGACTTGAGCCAGTAGCGAGGAAGCCCGGGGGCATGAATGCTGCGGCTGTGAAACGTGTTTTGGAGAGTAAAGGAATGAATCGTAAGAATGGATTCTGGATCGCCTTGTGGGTGATTCTCGTCGTCATTACGGGATTCTTCGCGTTTGGCTATAGCCCCGGCGGCATGGGCTACGGGCCGTGGCATGGCTGGGGCCGTATGGGCGCATGGGGCGATGCTTATCGGGCGGACGGTGCTCAAGCCTGGTATGGCATGGGTCCCGGAATGATGGGTGGATCGGGGTATGGAATGCAGCCAGGGACAGGTGGCGGATACGGGCCATGGATGATGGGCCAGTATGGCGGTGGCATGCCATGAATGGGCGCGGGTATGGGGCCTGGCATGGCTGGAAGTTACACCATGATGCCTTGGGCTCCTCCTGACCTGACGTCTGAACAAGTGCAGAAGATTGGCCAACTGCAGACCGAGTCGGAGGCGCGCAATCGCGGCCTCATGCAGCAGGGTTGGGAAACGCAGGCCCGGCTCAATGGACTCTATACGGCAGACAAGCGGGACTGGAATGCGATTCGCACCGCTTCGCGGGCCTTGTTTGACCTGCAGCGCCAGCAAATGGATGCGATGCTCGACATGCAGCAGAAAATCGATGGCCTGCTGACCGATAGCCAGCGCCAGGAAATGGCGCGTGCCTGGCGCGGTTATGGATGGATGGGAGCAAATTAACATGCTGCCTTGGATAACCGGAACGCAGGCACCTTCTCTGTGTGCCGGGACATTCTCGTTTGGCGCCATGTCAGTAGGCATGCCGGGAACACAACATGAGTGAGACTCGAGAAAAGGGACAGGCGGACAAGGGGCCATTCGACGTCTCTCGAAAAATCCCGCTCGTGCCAGTTGCCACGGAGAAACTGCAGGATGCTGTCCGTCAGCTTACCGCGCTCGATCCAATTCTTGATGCACATATTGACCGGCGCGGCCATCTACGGATTTCCTACGCGGCCTCGCATCTCGACATTCGGGATATCGAGACATTGCTCGACAAGGCCGGCATCTCACATGCATCCGGTTCCTGGTGGCGACTGAAGTCGGCGTGGTATCGCTTTCTGGATGGAAACGCCCGCGCCAACGCCCATTCCCAAGGAGGCGCATGCTGCAACCGCCCCCCTGCGGCATCCGGCAGCAGCCGCGACGCAGGCAAGATAGGATGAACAGAATGCCTAAGCAGAGGCCTATCCCGTTGGGTAGATGAGAAGGAGCCTTCATGGAAGGACAAGCCGATCATCGTCATGCACCTGGCATGGCGCATGCGCATCCTGCGCATGGCGAACATGCGGCCGGCATGCACGGCAATCCAGCAGCGCACGGCGCGCATCATGACCACCACGCCCACATGGTGGCCGATTTCAGAAAGCGCTTCTGGATTTCCCTGCTCCTCACGTTGCCGATCCTGGCCCTGTCGCCGGGCCTGTGGGGCATGCTCGGTTTGGCGGCACCGCTTGCTTTTCGCGGCGACGCCTATGTTCTGTTCGGTTTCTCCAGCATCGTGTTTTTCTATGGGGGATGGCCGTTCCTGAAGGGGTTCGGAGAAGAACTCAGGAAGCGCCAGCCCGGCATGATGACGCTGATCGCGGTGGCGATCAGTGCCGCGTACTTTTACTCCAGCGCCGTCACCTTCGGCCTGTCCGGCATGGGCTTCTACTGGGAGCTGGCCACCCTGATCGACATCATGCTGCTTGGCCACTGGATCGAGATGAAGTCGGTACTGGGGGCTTCCGGCGCACTCGAGGCGCTGGTGCGGCTGCTGCCATCCGAGGCGCACCGCCTGCAAGCGGATGGAAACACAGAGGATGTTTCAGTCGACGACATCACGCCCGGCGACAGGCTCTTGGTGAAGCCGGGCGAACGGGTGCCGACCGACGGCATCATCATTTCTGGCCAGACCAGTCTGGACGAATCCATGCTCACCGGGGAATCGAAACCGGTGGAAAAAGGCGAGGGAGCCGAGGCCATCGGCGGTTCAGTCAACGGCGAAGGCGCGATTACCCTAGAAGTCAAGAAAACCGGCGGGCAGACTTATCTGGCACAGGTGATGGACATGGTGAGTCGGGCTCAGGAGTCGCGCTCGCGTACTCAGGACCTGGCCAATCGTGCCGCGGTGTGGTTGACCGCCATCGCCCTCGGTGGCGGCTTCGCCACGCTGTTCGTGTGGCTGGCGCTGGGACGGGATTTCGCTTTTGCCATGGAACGCGCCGTCACCGTGATGGTGATCGCCTGCCCCCATGCTCTTGGACTCGCCGTGCCGCTCGTCGTCGCGGTGAGCACCAGCATGGCCGCATCCCACGGCTTGCTTATCCGCGACCGTGCGGCGTTCGAGCGGGCCCGCAATCTGGGCGCCGTGGTGTTCGACAAGACCGGCACCTTGACCGAAGGGCGTTTCGGGGTAAGCGACATCGTGCCGCTGGGCACTCTGGACGAGGCCGCCTGCCTGCGCTTGGCGGCCGCACTGGAGAACCAGTCGGAGCACCCCATTGCAACGGGTATCGTGCGCATGGCGAAGGAGCGTCAGGTGGAGTGGCCGCAGGCGGACAATTTCACCAACCTGACGGGCCGGGGTGCGCAAGCCACGGTCGAAGGCCGGGACGTGAAAGTGGTGAGCCCCGGCTATCTGCGGGAACAAGGCATCCGGGTGGCACATCCCAGGCTGGAGGCATTGGCCGCCGAGGGCAAGACCACCATCTTCCTGCTGGTAGACGGCGCTGCCGCCGCCGTGTTTGGCCTGGCCGACGTGGTGCGTCCGGAATCGAAAGCCGCCATTGCGCAACTCAAGGCCATGGGCATCCAATGCATGATGCTCACCGGCGATTCGCAAGCTGTGGCGCAAACGGTTTCGAAGCAGCTGGGCCTGGACGATTTCTTCGCCGAAGTGCTGCCGGAACAGAAGGCGCTGAAAATCCGCGAAGTGAAGGCGCGCGGCCTCACCGTGGCGATGGTCGGTGACGGCGTGAACGATGCGCCGGCGCTGGTGGAATCGGATCTCGGCGTTGCGATCGGCGCGGGCACCGATGTGGCCATCGAGGCGGCCGACATCGTGCTGGTGAGCAACAATCCGCAGGATGTCGCGGCGATTCTCGGGCTCTCGCGCAAAACCTACGGCAAGATGATCCAGAACCTGATCTGGGCCACCGGTTACAACACCTTTGCAATCCCGCTTGCAGCCGGGGTCGCGGCCTATTGGGGGCTGCTGATGACCCCGGCAGTGGGGGCGGTGTTCATGTCGGCCAGCACGGTCATCGTGGCGATCAATGCCAAGCTGCTGGGGCGCGGCGGCATGGTCCCTTCCGTAGCGGAGCATGACGGATACACAGGAGGACAGCATGGACGACACCATTGAAGACCCTGTCTGCGGTATGCAAGTCAGCCGGGATTCCTTTGCCATGGAGCATTTGGGCATCCATTACGCCTTCTGCTCGCAGCAGTGTCAGGATCGGTTCAAGGCGAACCCGCATCTTTATATCGGTGTTCCAGGCAAGCAGGCACCCAAACAGAAGGGCCTTGAAGTCATCAAGCAACGGCGTTTCCGCCTGGAACAGCCGTTGACCGATGAGGAGGTGGCCATCCTTGCCAAAGAGTTGGGTGCTATGATGGGCATCCAGTCCATGGAAGTTACTGGCGACACCCTTTCCATCACCTATGACTTGTTGCAGGCGACCGCCGAACAGATTGAAGCGCGCATCGGAGAAGTCGGGGGGCTGCTCGGAACAGGATGGGCAGAGCGTTTGCAGCGCGGCTTTGTCCATTACGTTGAGGAATGTGAGGCAGGCAATCTGGAAGTCACGCCGCATCGAGGGCATCACTAGACTGCGTTGTGTGCCGACGTCTTGGCCCTAACACCAACTGTAGGCAGGGAGACTCGGTACGAAGATTGTCTGCGTCAAAGCAGGGAGGCAGGAGTCGGCCCGTCCACCCTAGAGCCAGAAGGCTGAAGTGGACTACCCCGGGTTCAGTAGGCATTCCGGGCCTATGCATCGCCTCGAAAGCCAGCAGACTTTGATCTGCTCTATACATGTTTTCTCCATCAGCCGGGCAGTTGCTGGCTGCGTCGCAACGGCCGATGTAAATGCGATACTGTGATGGTGACCTTCCCGGGATCTATCGAAAACTCACCCAAGCGTAGGTGGGCGTATCCCGATCGTGCCTGTGCGGTGTCGCTGTGAATCACTCCTTCCTGGACTTCCTGAATCCCCGATCCCGCGACATGAACGCTTCAAGCATATGCGGGATCAATGTCGCAACCTCAACCGGCTCGCCATAGGTCTGAGCATGCAGCGCGGCGTAGCGCTCCAGCTCTGTCTTCAACACCACGCTCAAGATGATGGTCATCTTTACCGTCTCGGTCTTCGGCAGCGGCCCCAGCCGCAGCAGCTTGCTGGTGGACTCAGTCATTGCGACGCTCCCCTCTGGAAGAACAGCGGCTGGTACGGCCGCAGGATCAGATCCTTGTTCACCATGACCCGCACCGGGAAACCGGGCCGGATGGTGAGCGTCGGCTGGATACTCACGTTGCGTTTGGTGACTTCCTGGCCGACCTGGTTCACGGTGTCCTGCGCGCTCTGGCGAACGGCGATGGTGACGCTACCGGTGCCGCCGTTGTTGCTGGGTGCTGCCAGCTCGGCACCGACTCCAAGCAGCGTGGACAACGCCGCACCTGCAAGGATGCGATCCCAATGCCAATCGACGCCATCCTCCAGCCCGGCATAGCCCGCCGGGTCGATGCCGGGCAATCGGTCGAGCGAAATCGACGAAGTATCGGGCAGGATCAGCCGCGTCCACACTAGCAGCACGCGCCGCTGACCGAATGAAACCTGACTGTCGTAGCGGCCGATCAGCCGCGAGCCCTGCGGAATCAGCAGGAAACGACCCGTAGCCGTATCGTAGACCGCTTCCGTCACATTGGCGATGACCTGCCCCGGCAGGTCGGAATTGATCCCCGTCACCAGCGCCGCCGGAATAATGGTGCCCGCCATCACCTGGTAGGGCGAGGACGGGGGGTGCAGGCTGGCCGAATTGCCGGTGACACTGTCGCCCTCATTGGCGACGAAGGCCTGTTTATGCGCCTGCTGGTTCTGCACCGCCGTCGGATCGGCAGGCTGTGTGGATACCGCTGCCATCGGATTGAACGGCTGATTGCCCGAGACGGACTCGGGCATGGCCATACTCGCAGTGGGCGACGGTGATGCCTTCACCGCACTGCTGCTCCGAAAGAACACGGCAGCGCGTGCTGCCTCCTCGGCATCGCCTGGCTGCGCCATGTGCCCGGACTGCGCGGGATGGGTGTACCCGCCGGTGTTGGCATTGTGCTGCGCATGCACGATGGCGGGCCCCAGGTCACCCGGCAACGGCTCGCCCAATACAGGTGCTAGTTTTGGTGGGAGCGGCAGCTTGGAATAGTCCGTTGGCAACTGGTCGAGGTGATCGGTATGCGCGACGCGATCCACGTTGTACAGCTCGGTGGCGTGATTGCGATCACGTTGGTGCGGTTGCAAGGACCATAGCGTAGCCCCCAGGATGATCGCGCCCAGTGTTCCCGCGAGCACGACCAGCATGCGCCGGTTGAGCCGCGTGACCGGACGCGGCGGCGCGCGCAAACTCAAGGTGTCCGGGTCGACCTTATTCGTCCCGTCGGGTGGAGATTGTGGCGTGGCTGGCGTGCTCATGTTCAATGACTCCGCGCCGTGCTGACCACGCCATCGGTGCGCTCGATGCGCACCACAGCGGCCTTGTCCGTGCCCAGCCGCAACTCAGCCGCACCGAACAGCCGATCCACCACGTAGTAGGGAGAACGGAAGCGGTAGTTGACGAGCTGGCCATCGCCCTGCTGCCCGATCACGAACAGCGGCGGCAGCTCGCCCTGCGCGATGCCGGCGGGGAACTGGATATAGACGCGCTCGCCATCATCGAACGCACGCAGCGGTTTCCACGGCGGACTGTCGCCGGTGATCGCGTAGCGGAACCTGATCTGTTGCAGCGACAAGCCCGAGTCCACCGGCGCCGCCGCTTGGGCCATCTGCGCCCGTTTCTGTAACGCCAGCATGCGGTCCTTCGGGTAATCCCACGAGACGGAGGCCATCCACGCCTGCGGCGTCGACGACAGTTCGAGCAGGTAGGTACGGCGGTTGGTGGTGATGACCAGATTGGTCTTCAAGCCGACGCGCGTGGGCTTCACGAGTATGTTCACGCGCAGACTGGCACCTGCGCCGCTGGTCGTGTCGCCCACGATCCAGCGCACCGTGTCGCCGGCCGAAACGGTCACCAGTTCCTCGCCCTGCTGCAAGGTGATGACGGTGACACGACCGGGACTCGTATAGAGCTGATACAGCGCGCCATCGCTGTAGGGCCAGACCTGGATCGCGTTGATGTAGCCCTCTCGGCTCGGTGGCACGCGCGCTTCGTCGTTGGCGCGCGCCACATCGGCCTTCCCGTCGGGTGGTTCGGCGACCGGCTTGTCCTCGGGCGTATTACCCAAAGGTTTCAACTGCCCGGGTAGCGGCAGGGGTTTGGGTACTTCGACCACCTCGATGGGCTTGGGCGGCTCCGGCAGCGCGTGCGCCGCGATGGGGTCGTCCAGCGTGATGTCCGGCGGCGGTTTGCCGTGCGTGGCGCAGCCGGTGAGAGTTGCCAGGGTGGCACTCAGGATCAGTGGCAATAGGGAATGACGGATTGGGGTTTTCATGGATGTGGGGTTCCTTCGGTTGCGTCGTATTCACGGCTCCAGGACAGGCCGTTGACATAAATGCCCAGCGGGTTCTTGCGCAGCTGCGCTTCGGTGCGCGGCGGTTGCAGCACGATGGACAGCACAGCCGTCCAGCGCTCGGTGCCAGAGAGCGAACCATTCACATAGGTGCGCTCGATCCAGCGCACCTGGAACGACGACGGGCTGGCGCGCACCACGCTGGTGATCTCCACTGCTGTCGAGGCCTGTCCTACGCGCGCGAACGGATCGTTGCTGCGTGCATAGTCGTTCAGCGTGGCCGCGCCTGTATCCGTGGTGTAGGTGTAGGCTTCGAGCCAGTTCTGCCGCACCACGATGGGGTCGATCGACAGCGAGCGCACGTCGGTGAGGAAGCGCGCCAGGTGGTAGGCGATCTGCGCGTCGTTCGGCTTGTACGGCGTGGCCGCTTCGCCGACTGCACGCACCTGACCGCCGGTGGCCACTTCGACCACATAGGGCGTGACGATGGACTGCGCCGAACGCCACACCAGCCCGCCCGCCATCAGCAAGGCGAGCGACAGGCAGCCGAAGGCCATCAGCCGCCAGTTTTTCGCCTGCACGCGCGCACTGCCGATGCGCTGGTCCCAAACCTGCGCGGCGGCCTGATAGGGGGTGACGGGCTCGGGCGTGTCCGAGTAGCGCACCTGCGGTCGTTTGAATCGCATGGACTGATCTCCGTTAGAGTTGATCTTCAAGGGTTCGAATCGTCGCGCAGGCTCGGGCTGGCGCCGCCGCCGCCGTGATCGCCTGAGCGCAGGGTGTGTGCCGCCGTGGTGGCTGCATGGCTCACTTGCTGTTTGCGCCGCATTCGGCTGGCCCAGGCAGGCTCTGCCGCAGGGGGGCTGGCTGCGGCCGTATCGGCCGATTCGATAGCACTGTCTGCCGCCGCAGGCGCAGCGGCCTCCGCGACGAAGTTCGCCACGCGGTCCTTGACCGCTTTTGCACCGGCTGCGACGCGCTGGCCGACCGCACCAGCACCGCTCCTGGCCACATTGGCGAGGCCAGCCCCTGCGGCACGAACACCACCCGACCCGGAAGCCGCAGCACCCGTCTGGTAGGCAGACTTCGCGCCGCTGGCCATCGCGCTGCTTGCACGTCCGGCCGATGCCGCTCCGCCGATGGCGGCGCGTGTCGCACCCGGCACCATGCGTGCACCGGCCGCTACCGCCGCACCCCCGGTGGCAATAGCCGCACCCCCGGCCACCGCCAGACCCGCCGCACCCAGCGCCGTGCCGGCCGCCGCACCGGCGCCGAGCTGCGGTGCGCCTGAAACAAGACCCGTCGCAATCCCCGGCCCGAAGATCCCGAGTCCCAGCATCGCCAGCGAAGCGAGCATGATGGTCAGCGCCAGGTCGATCGAGGGCGCGGTGCCGGGCGGTGTCTGAAACTGTGCAAACAGTCCGGTGCCGATGCCGACGATCACCGCCAGCACCAGTACCTTGATGCCAGACGACACCACATTGCCCAGCACCCGTTCGGCGAGGAACGCGGTCTTGTTCCACAACGCGAACGGCACCAGCACGAAGCCCGCGAGTGTGGTCAGCTTGAATTCGATCAGCGTGACGAAGAGCTGCACCGCGAGCACGAAGAAGCTCACGATCACCACCAGCCAGGCGAGAAACAGCACCGAGATGACATCGAGGTTCGCGAACACCTCGGGGAAGCCGGTAAGGTTGCTGATCTGCGCCATGATCGGTTGCGCCGCATCGACGCCGACCTTGGCCAGGTGGCCCGGATGCAGAAACTGTGCCTGGCTCAGCGTGGAACCCGACGCCACCATCCCGAGTCCGGCAAACGAATTGAACAGGATGCCTGCCAGATTGTTGAAGTTGCCGATGATGAAGGCGAAGGCGCCGACATAGAGCGTCTTCTTGATCAGCCTGCCGATCACGTCTTCGCCGCCCATCGCCCAGAACAGCCCCGCCAGCGTCATGTCGATCACCACCAGCGTGGCGGTGAGGAACGCCACCTCGCCATGCAGCAGGCCGAAACCCGAGTCGATGTAGTGCGAGAAGACATCGAGGAAATGGTCGATGACCGACAGGTTGTTCATGACTCAGTCTTTCGGTGCAGAAGCGGGTGCAGCCGGTGGCGTTGGCGTGTATGGCGTGCCGCTGCCCATGAAGCGCCGCCGCGTGGCCTCACTCGCCTTGTTGCACAGGGCGTCCCCCACCTTGTCGTGGTCGGCCTTGCACTGCGCGTGGACTTCCTTCAGGCGCGCAGGGTTCGCCAGCAGCGATTCAACGGTGTCGGTCGGTGCCGGCTTGTTGCACGCGGCGAGCAGCAGGGTGCAGGCGAGGGTGGTCAGGATGGTTTTCATATGAGTTCCTCAGTTGCCGTAGAAGTTGACGGGAGATGGCGTATAAGGTGTGCCGGTGCCATGGAAGCGGTTGCGTACCTCGGCGGCACGCGCATGCACCGCGACCTGACGCGCCTGTTCGAGGGCGACGGCGCGGTCTTGCGTAAGCTGGAGTTGTTGCGCCTGGATCGCCTGCCGGGCCTGCAGGGCCAGTAACTGGTTCGTCGCTTGGGTGGCCTGCAAGGCGCCCACCGCCGACTGGCTGTTGTTCACGAGGTCGCTCAAGGTCTGCTCGTCGGAAGCGAAGTTCTGTACCGACTGCGACTGCACCTCGGCCGCGGTACGCAGTGCCTCCAGTGCGTTCTGCCAATGCTGGCTGGCGTCGAGCGCCATCTGGTTTGCCGGGGTCGATGCGGTGTAGGCAGCGGGATAGAGCTGCGCGAACTGGGTCTCCATCTGCGTCAGGTTCAATGACAGCCCCTGCGCCTGCTGCAGCAACTGGTTCGTCGCGGACAGCGCAGATTGCAGTTGATTGAGCGCGCTGAAGGGGAGACTGGTCAGGTTCCTCGCCTGATTGGTCAGCATTTGCGCTTCGTTCTGCAGCTGCTGGATCTGGTTGTTGATCTGTTGCAGAGTACGGGCGGCGGTCAGGATGTTCTGCACGAGATTGGCCGGATCGATCACCACCCATTGCGCCTGTGCTGCGGGCATCACGGTCATGAGAATGGCGGCGGTGATGGCAAGCAGGGTTTTTTTCATGACGGATTCTCCTTGGGAACGGACGGGACGAACGGGAACGACGGGATCAGGTCGGCGGCCCAGGCTAGGCCGCGATGGCGCAGCCAGGCGGCGGCGAAGTCCGCAGGCGGCACCGACGCGGAAACGGCGTCGATGTCGCGCTGGTCCTCAGGTCTAGCCGCACCGGCAAACGCCAGCGTCACCGGCCCGAGCCCCAGATCGAAGACCCGATTGCCGAGTCGTGACTGGTAGTAGTAATCGCGCTTGGGCTGGGCCTGCGCCACGATCTCGATCTGCCGCGCATTGAGGCCGAAGCCTTCGTAGATGACGCGAATCTGCGGCTCGGTCGCCTGCGGATTGGGCAGGAAGATGCGGTTCACGCAGCTCTCGATAATGGCGGGCGCAATGCTGGAATCCTTGATGTCCGCCAGCGACTGCGTCGCGAAGATCACCGACACGTTCTTCTTGCGCAGCGTTTTCAGCCACTGGCGGATGCGCGCGGCGAACACCGGGTCGTCGAGGAACAGCCAGGCCTCGTCGAGGATCAACAATGTCGGGGCACCGTCGAGGCGTTCCTCGAAGCGCGCGAACAGGTAGCGCAGTACCGCCAGCGATGCCGCCTTGCTGTGCATCAGTTCTTCCATCTCGTACGCTTGCACGTCGGCGAAACCGAGCCGGTCATGATCGGCATCGAGTAGCTTGCCGTGCGCGCCACCCAGCACATAGGGTTGCAGCGCTTGGCGCAGTGCGTTCGATTGCAGCAGTACGGATAATCCGGTCAGCGTGCGCTGATCGAGCGGCGCGCTGGCGAGACTGTTCAGCGACGACCATACGGACTCCTTCTCGTCCGGCCCGACAACCACGCCTTCGTGAATCAACAGGCCCTGGATCCACTCGGCCGCCCACGCCCGGTAGCTGTCCTGGTCGATGCGGGCCAGCGGCTGGAAGGCGATGGCGCCGTCCGCGCCCAGGTCGTAGTGCTCGCCGCCGAGCCCCAGCACGGTGGCGCGAATCGAACGCCCCATGTCGAAGGCGAAGATGCGCGATCCGGCATAGCGGCGGAACTGCAAGGCCAGCGTCGCGAGCAACACCGATTTGCCCATGCCGATGGGGCCGACCACCAGCGTGTTGCCGACGTCGCCGATGTGCGTGACCAGCCGGAACGGCGTCGCGCCATCGGTGCGCGTCACGATCAGCGGCGGGCCGTCGAGGTGCGCATTACGCTCCTGCCCGGCCCACACGGCGGAGACCGGCATCATGTGCGCGAGGTTCAGGGTCGAGACGATGGGCTGGCGCACGTTGGCATAGGCGTGTCCCGGAATCGATGACAGCCAGGCATCGACCGCATTCAAGGTCTCGGGGATCGTCACGAAGCCACGGCCCTGAATGGTTCGCTCCACCGCGCGCAGCTTCTCGTCGGCAGCGGTCGCGTCGGAGTCGAGCACGGTGACGGTGGCCGTGACGTAGCCGAACGAAACCTGATCGCTGCCCAGTTCCTGCAAAGCGGCATCGGCATCGGACGCCTTGTTCGACGCATCGGAATCGACCAGCTGGCTCTCCTGCTGAAAGATGGTCTCGCGCAGCAGCGCCATGATGTTCTTGCGCTTGGCGAACCACTGGCGGCGCAAGCGTCCCAACTCGCGCTCGGCCTCGGCCTTGTCGAGGCACAAAAAGCGTGTGCTCCAGCGGTAGGCAAAGCCCAAGCGGTTGAGGTCGTCGAGCAGACCCGGCCAGGTCGAGGTCGGGAAGCCACGCACTGACACCACGCGCAGATGTTGGCTCCCGAGCATCGGTGCGAGGCCACCCGTCAATGGCTCATCGGCCAGCAGCGCATCAAGGTGCATCGGCACCTCGGGCACCGCCACCGGATGCCGACGGGTGGATACGCAGGCATGCAGGTAGGTCAGGGTCTGACCATCGTCGAGCCAGGCGATCTCCGGCATCACCCCTTCAAGCAGGCCGAAGACGCGTTCGGTCTCCGACACGAAGCCCTCCAGCCGCTCGCGCCAATCCACGCCTTCGACCTTGCTGTTCTCGTACAGCAGCTTCGCGGCGCGGGCCGTCGATTCCTCGGGTGGCAGGTACAGCAGCGTCAGGTGGTACGCGCTCTCGAAGTGGCTATCGGCCTCCTCGAACGCGGCGCGGCGCTCTTCATCGACCAGCCAGGACAGTGGCTCGGGGAACGTGGAATCCGGATAGTCCGCCGCTTCGCGCCGATCGGCCTCGACGAACAGTGCCCAGCCCGAACCAAGCCGGCGCAGCGCATTGTTCAGCCGCGCCGAGGTCGCGACCAGTTCGCCCTGTGTCGCGCTGTCCAGATCCGGCCCGCGAAAGCGTGCCGTGCGCTGAAACGAACCATCCTTGTTCAACACGACGCCGGGCGCGACCAGTCCGGCCCAGGGCAGCCAGTCGGCCAGTAACGCGGGGCGCTTGCGGTATTCGGCGAGGTGCATCATGGGGTCGTCCTCACACGTCCAGCAACTGCCGGTGCTTGATGTGCCGAGCGAAGACCGCCATGAACTGCGCATCCACTCGCGCGCCCCACACGGCCAGCGAGTGCCCGACGATCCACAGCACCATGCCGGGCAACCAGAGTTGCAGCCCGAGCCCAACGGCCGCGGCCAGCGTGCCGTTGGCAATCGCCACGGTGCGCGGCGCGCCACCCAGCAGAATCGGTTCGGTCAGCGAGCGATGCAGCGGAATCTCGAAGCCATTCGCGAAGCTCGCTGTATTAGTGGTTGGCGCATTCATGCCAGCCGCGTTCATGCGATCACCGCTCCACCCGTGAAGCTGAAGAAGGTCAGGAAGAACGACGATGCGGCGAACGCGATCGACAGGCCGAACACGATCTGCACCAGCTTGCGAAAGCCTCCGCTGGTGTCGCCGAACGCCAGCGTCAAGCCGGTGGTAATGATGATGATCACCGCGATGATCCTGGCCACCGGCCCCTGGATCGAGTCCAGCA
>MKWL01000004.1 GCA_001899305.1 Thiobacillus sp. 0-1251
GTCAGCGGCGACAAGAAAAGCAACATCCAGCGGTACACGGTCATTGGTGCAGATGGCCAGGGGAAAAAGCTGATATCAGGCGTCGTCATTGTCGACCCGGCCAGGTTCGTGAACCCGCTGCCGGCGAACAATCCCTGCATCGTCCGGTTTGAGCAAGCTCTGGAGCATGCCTGATGGGATACCCGATCGAGAATCTCTTCCGGCCAGCCGTCGAATACACCCCCGCTTTCGTGTCCCTGTCGGGGGCTATCCTCCTTGTGAGCGCACACGAGTGGTTCTTTCTCCCCAAGGAAGTCGTGGGCATCGCGGCGCTCGGCCTTGTCGGGCACGCCGCATGGCGTGCCCGACAAGGTTTCAGGGTTTCCAGGTTCCAGCGGAATTTGATCCGCTTGCCCAAGTACGTCATCCAGACAGCCGACATTCCGGTCTCGAAGAGACGTCTTTTCCTTGGCATGGGTTTCAAATGGGACCAGCGCCACACCCAGCGTCTGGCACTCGCCCGGGATCCCAAAAATCGGGAGTACATTACCCAATTCCCTGCCTACGCTTGGGCAAGGCAATTCGAGTTCAGAAACGAGGGGAGGGGAGGACTACACGGATGGGTAGCCCGACAAACCCGGCGGGACGCATGGTGGAACCCTGTCGCCCCTCTTCCACCAGTCGGCGGCGATCCAGTGATTCACGGCCTGGAGCCGGAGGAATCCGAAGTCAGCATGGATCTGGTCGAGCGACCGGGCCACATGCTCGTGCTCGGGACAACCCGCGTCGGCAAATCCCGGCTCGCTGAAGTGCTCATTACCCAGGACATCCGGCGCGGCGATGTGGTCATCGTCTTCGATCCCAAGGGAGATGCAGGCCTGATGACTCGGTGTTACATCGAAGCGGCCATGGCCGGCAGGGAGTTCTTCATGTTTCACCTGGGGTATCCCGACCAGTCGGCCCGGTACAACCCAATCGGCAACTTCGCCCGAACGACCGAGGTCAGCACGCGGATTGCCGGGCAGCTGCCCGGTGAGGGGCAATCTGCCGCGTTCAAGGAATTCGTGTGGCGCTTCGTCAACGTGATTGCAAGAGCACGAACCACGCTGGGCTACCGCCCGGACTACCGGATGATTTATGAGGATGCGGTCAATATCGACGCCCTTGCGCTCGAATACTTCAAATTCTGGCTTGACCGGGAGCGGCCGGGCTGGGACCGGGAGGTCGAAGCGATCGAGCTCGACAAGGCCCAGATCCAGCAAGTCATGAAGTCCGGCCGCACGATGGATGCGATGAAAACCATGCTGTTTGTCCGGGAGAACAACCTGCATGACCCGATAGCGGATGGTCTGGCCTCGATCCTCTCAAACGATCGAAGCTACTTCGAAAAGCTCGTTTCGAGCCTTTACCCACTGTTGGAGAAGCTCACCACCGGTAAAACAGCCGGCATTCTCTCGCCCCAGTACGACGATCCTGACGATCCCAGGCCGATTTTTGACTGGATGAGCGCGATCGAGCGCGGGGCAGTTGTGTATGTCGGACTGGACTCCCTGTCGGACTACGAGGTGGCCGGCACAGTCGGGAACGCCATGTTTGCGGACCTGACCTCGATTGCCGGCCAGATATACAAGTTCGATCAGGGATTCGGGCTTTCTTCGGCACCGCCCAAGCGGAAGCTCTCGATCCATGCCGATGAGTTCAACGAACTGATCGGGGACGAATTCATCCCGCTGCTGAACAAGGCTGGCGGCGCGGGGTTTCAGGTGACGGTCTACACCCAGACCTGGGCCGACGTCGAGGCCCGCATTGGGGACAAGGCTAAGGCATCCCAGATTGGCGGCAACCTGAACACCCTGGTCATGCTTCGCGTGAAAAACAAGGAGACGGCAGAAATCCTGACCAACCAGCTGCCCGAAGTGCAGCTGGTGACTTCGATCCAGGCCAGCGCTGTCACGGATAGCTCCGATGATCGCGAGGTTCTGTCCTTTACGACCCGCAACGAGGACAGGATCAGTACCCAGGAGGCTCCGATGCTGGCCCCAGCGGATCTGGTACAACTTCCCAAGGGTCAAGCTTTCGCGCTCATCGAGGGCGGCCAGCTTTACAAGATCCGGCTGCCTCTATTCGACCCGGACGAGGCCTTGCCCATTCCGGCATCGCT
>MKWL01000005.1:0-101626 GCA_001899305.1 Thiobacillus sp. 0-1251
CATGACGGACTCTCCTCCTCTTTCGATTGATCGGAACGACTCCATTCAATCTGGCACATACGATGCCGTCGGGGGCGGGGGAGTCCATTTCATTCGGTAGATGAGGCAGCGGGTTTTCAGATGTCCTCACGCGGCGTGCCAAGTGCCGCCACCTGGGTTGCCAACACCTGGTCCACCCGATTACGGTCGACGTCCACCACTTCGAACTCCCAGTCCGCCCAGGTGAAGCGCTCCGCCTTGCGCGGAATGCGCCCCAGCGAGGCCAGCACGAACCCGCCGACCGTGTGATAGTTGCCCAGCGATTCCTGAGGCACATGGCGAATTTCCAGCCGGTCCTTCATCTCGTCGATGGGCAGCAGGCCATCCAGCAGCCAGGATCCGTCGGCCCGGCGCACAGCCAGGGCGTCTTCGGTGTCGTCGGCCAGGGGCATCATGTCGCCCACCAGCGAATACATCAGATCGTCCAGGGTGACGATGCCTTCAGTGAGGCCGAATTCGCTCACCACCAGGGCAAAATTGGCACGCTGCTGGCGGAAGGTGCGCAGCAGGTCGATGAGCGTGAGACTGGACGGCACGAACAGAGGGGGCGCGAGCGGCAGTTCGGCGAAGTCGATATCGCCTTCCATGGCGGCCTTGAGAATGTCGTGGCTTTCGGCAATGCCGATCACCTGCTGCAGGTCGCCCTTGCAGATGGGCAGGCGGGAATGCGGCGCTTCTTTCAGGGTGCGCAGGTTGTGCTCGCGGGGTGAGAGCAGATCCAGCCAGGCCACGTCCGCAACGGGCGTCATGATGGTGGCGAGGCGCCAATCCTCCAGGCGCAGCACGTTGCCGAACAGCTCGCTCTCCTCCGGGGCGATGGTGCCCGTCCGTTCCCCTTCGTCCACGAACGCCAGGATGTCCTCGATGCTGGTGACCGCGGGTGCCGACTGAATCGGCAGCAAGGCCAGCACGCGGTCCGCAGCGAAGGATAGGAAACGGATCGCCGGGGACAACACGCGGATGAACAGCGACATGAAGGGTGCGCAAAACGCCGCCACCTTTTCCGGATGCGCGAGCGCGATCCGCTTGGGCACGATCTCGCCCAGGATGATGGAAACCGCCGTGACGATCACGATGGTGGCGCCGAAGGCAATGGACTCACGCCATTCGGCCAGGCCGGGAATCGCAGCCCGGATGGCCGACTCGATGGACGTGGACAGGGCCGACTCGCCATAGATCCCCATCAGTAGGGCGGCGGCGGTGATCCCCGTCTGACTCGCGGCCAGGAGCCTGCTCGGATGCTCCTTGATGGCCAGTGCCTTGGCGGCCCCCATGTCGCCGGCTTCGGCTAGCTGGGTCAGCCGGCCGCGGCGGGCGGAGGCGAGCGCCATTTCCGCGAGCGAAAACATGCCGGAAAGCAGGATGAGCAGGATCAGGATCCATAGGGCATTCATGATCAGGAAGCGGGAACGGGGAGGAGGACGATTCTACCCGTCGCTTCGGACAGGGGACACGGCACACACGACAAGGCCCGCTATCAGCGGGCCTTGCGTAATCCCATCAGGTCGGAGAAATCACAAACCCAGTCGCTGCCAGATGGTGGTGCTGGGTCCCGCCTGGTTCATGGTGTAGAAATGCAGGCCCGGCGCGCCGCCGGCCAGCAAGCGGTCACACAGATCGGTCACCACATCCAAACCAAAGGCACGGATCGACGCCAGATCGTCGCCGTAGGTTTCGAGCTTCTTTCTCAACCAGCGCGGGATCTCCGCACCGCAGGCGTCAGAGAAGCGTGCCAGTTGTACGTAGTTGCCGATCGGCATGATGCCGGGAACGATGGGGATGGCGACGCCCAGCGCGCGCGCGTCTTCGACGAAGTTGAAGTAGGCGTCGGCATTGAAGAAGTATTGCGTGATCGCCGAATTGGCACCCGCGTCGACCTTGCGCTTGAAGTTGGCCAGATCTTCGGTGGCAGAACGTGCCTGCGGGTGGACTTCGGGGTAGGCGGCGACTTCGATTTCGAACCAGTCGCCGGTCTCCTTGCGGATGAAGGCCACCAGTTCGTTGGCGTAGTTGAATTCGCCGGCGTCCATGGTGCCTGAAGGCAGGTCGCCACGCAACGCAACCAGATGGCGGATGCCCTGGCGCTTGTAGGCGTTGAGAATGTCGCGGATGCTGGCCTCGGTCGAGCCGATACACGACAGGTGCGGCGCCGCTTCCGAGCCGGAGGCCTGGATCTCGCACACGGTCTCCAGGGTGCGGTCTCGGGTGGAGCCACCGGCCCCGAAGGTGACCGAGAAAAACTTAGGGTTGAGCTGCGCGAGCTGTTTGCGTGTGGCGCGCAGCTTCTCCGCCCCTTCCGTTGTCTTGGGCGGGAAAAATTCAAAGCTGAATGTGCGTTCGGTCATGCTTCAACCTCTGGAATGGGGAATGAGCGCGGACAGCGCCCAGGCGATCACGCCATACAGGATGGCGCCGACCATCGCCGAAACGAAACCCTGCACGTGAAAGCCGGGCAGCAGCGCACTGGCAAGCCAGAACAACAGGCCGTTCAGGATCAGATAGAAGATTCCCAGCGTCAGCACGGTGATCGGTAGCGTGAGCAACGCCAGCACTGGCCGCACCAGCGTGTTGATGAAACCCAGCACCAGCGCAGCGGCCAGTGCCGAGCCGAAGCCCGCCACCTGGATGGTGGGCAGCAGATACGTCACCGCCAACAGGGCGACGGCATTCAGGATCCACAGCAGCAGCAGACGCATGGCGCCCTCCTTTTCAGGCGAAACCGATCAGTAGCGGTAGTGCTCGGCCTTGTAGGGACCAGTCTTGGGCACGCCGATGTAGGCCGCCTGCTGGTCGGTCAGCTCGGTGAGCTGCGCGTTGAGCTTCTTCAGCTGCAGGCGCGCGACCTTCTCGTCGAGGTGCTTGGGCAGCGTGTAGACACCGACCGGGTACTTGCCGGCATCGCGCTCCTGCCACAGCTCGATCTGCGCGATGGTCTGGTTGGCGAACGACGACGACATCACATACGAAGGATGGCCGGTGGCGCAGCCGAGGTTCACCAGGCGGCCCTTGGCCAGCAGAATGATGCGCTTGCCGTCGGGAAAGATCACGTGGTCGACCTGCGGCTTGATCTCTTCCCACTGGTATTTCTCGATCGAGGCGACGTCGATTTCATTATCGAAATGCCCGATGTTGCAGACGATGGCCTGGTCCTTCATCTTCGCCATGTGATCGTGGTTGATGACGTGGAAGTTGCCGGTGGCGGTGACGAAGATGTCGGCCTTGTCGGCGGCATATTCCATGGTCACCACGCGGTAGCCTTCCATCGCTGCCTGCAGCGCGCAGATCGGGTCGATCTCGGTCACCCACACCTGGGCGGAAAGTGCGCGCAGCGCCTGCGCGCTGCCCTTGCCGACGTCGCCGTAGCCGGCGACCAGCGCGACCTTGCCCGCCACCATCACGTCAGTAGCGCGCTTGATACCGTCGACCAGCGATTCGCGGCAACCGTACAGGTTGTCGAACTTCGACTTGGTCACCGAATCGTTGACGTTTATCGCCGGGAATTTGAGTTCGCCGCGTGCGTGCATCTGGTACAGGCGGTGCACGCCGGTGGTGGTCTCCTCGGTCACGCCTTTCACTGCGGCGAGGCGCACCGAATACCAGGTCGGATCAACTGCCAGCTTGGCCTTGATCGCGGCGTAGAGCACCTGTTCTTCCTCGCTGGTCGGCTTGGCGATCACCGAGATGTCTTTTTCAGCACGCGCACCCAGATGCAGCAGCAGCGTCGCGTCGCCGCCGTCGTCGAGGATCATGTTGCTGTAGCCGCCGTCGGTCCACTCGAAGATGCGATGGGTGTAGTCCCAGTAGTCGGTCAGCGATTCGCCCTTGACCGCGAACACCGGGATGCCGTCGGCGGCGATGGCGGCGGCGGCGTGATCCTGGGTCGAGAAGATGTTGCACGAGGCCCAGCGGACTTGGGCTCCCAATGCGGTCAGCGTTTCGATCAGCACGGCGGTCTGGATGGTCATGTGCAGTGAGCCGGTGATGCGCGCGCCCTTGAGCGGCTGCGCGGCGGCGAACTCCTCGCGGATCGCCATCAGGCCCGGCATTTCGGTTTCAGCGATGCGGATTTCCTTGCGGCCCCAGTCGGCGAGCGCGAGATCGGCAATGACGTAATCGGCAGTGGAATTGAGTGCGGCGTTCATCACGCCCTCCTTTCATTCAGAAAAAGAAAACGTGAGCGCCGTTGAAAGGAAGCGTCCCAAGCCTGGCGGGTGAACCGTCGCAACGCTCCTTGGGACCGAGGCGGCATTCTAACTCGGGAAGCTCAAAAAGCCGAATCCGCAGCGATGGCGTGCGGGGCTGAAAGCCTGAGGCGCCCGTGCACCAGCCGCCGCCCGCGCGAAATGCACGCGGATATGGACAGCGATGGATTCTTGGCGCATCGTGGAAATGCGGTACTGGAATACGTACCGCACATTCACGTCTGCCGGGGAGACAGAACCATGCGCCCATTCACGATGCGTCGATTCAAACAGTGCGCCTTGGGCCTGATGTGGGCGATGGGCATGGCGAGTGCGCCGTCTCATGCCTATGTCGTGCAAAGCCTGACAATCGAGGAAATCGGCGTTGCGTCAGGCGGGCTCGGCACCTCAGGCAATTCGGCACTCGGCGGTGAACTCAACTGGGTCGACACCAGTTTCGGCCCCTTCGGCTTTGTCAGTGCCGGCAGCACCGATGGCAAACTCCTCATGGGACGTCGCCAGGATGCCGGGGCATTCACGCCGGGATTTCGCGTGTTCGATGATCCCGGTCCGGCGGATCTCTTCTTCCCCAACACCTTGAACTACGCGCCTACCGGTTGGGTATACGAAGCGGGTCCACCGCTCATGGTGCTGCAATTGCAAGGCTTCGGCGTGGTGTTTCTCGGCACAGATTACCCGATGCCCCCGGATAATGCGGTATACGTGCCGCTCGTGCAGATCGACGAAACCCATTACTACTACTCCGTCGACTGGACACACACGCTTGCGCCTTCTTCTGTAGCCCTGTTCGGTACGTTCACGTGGCACCTCGAAGGCATTGCAACCACTCCCGAGCCCGGAACGATCTGGCTGGTCGGCGGGACGCTGCTCTGCCTGCTCGGCGCTCGGTACCGCAACATAGGTAACGCTCGCCGCCGGACCACCTGCCTCCCCCAGTGAACCCGGAGTAGACGCCAGACCGTTTTCTTCCGCCTTTATAGTCCGGCAGCCGGTCTTTAAACCCGGCTGGATTGTCCCTCGTATCTCCGATGATCTATAGCAAGCCCCGCCGCGAGCCAGTCTGATTTCCGCGAACAGCGCTCAAGAAAAAGAGCCGGATAAGCCCCGGCTCTTTTTCTTTTCTTGAACCCCTAAACAGCGGCGACAGTGGCGCGCGTCAAATCCCAGCCGCCGCCTTCAGCTCCGCCGCCTTGTCCGTCACCTCCCAGGTGAAATCCGGCTCATCGCGGCCGAAGTGGCCGTAGCTCGCGGTGCGCGTATAGATCGGACGCAACAGGTCGAGCATATTGACGATGCCTTTGGGACGCAGATCGAAGTGGGCCTGGATCAGTTCGACGATCTTTGCTTCCGGGATCTTGCCGGTGCCGAAGGTATCGACCATCAGCGAGGTGGGCTTGGCCACGCCGATCGCATAGCTCACCTGCACCATGCACTTGTCGGCCAGGCCGGCGGCGACGATGTTCTTCGCCACGTAGCGCCCGGCGTAGGCGGCGGAGCGATCGACCTTGGACGGATCCTTGCCGGAAAAGGCGCCGCCACCGTGAGGGGCCGCACCGCCGTAGGTGTCGACGATGATCTTGCGGCCGGTGAGGCCGGCGTCGCCCATCGGGCCCCCCACCACGAAGCGGCCGGTCGGGTTGACCAGATAGCGCGTGTCGGCGGAGAGCATCTCCTTCGGCAGCACCGGCTTGATGACTTCCTCGATGACGGCTTCGGACAGTTGGGCGTGCGAGACTTCGGGGTGATGCTGGGTCGACAGCACGACGGTATCGATGGAATGCGGCTTGCCATCGACATAGCGGATCGACACCTGCGATTTGGCATCCGGGCGCAACCACGGCAGGCGGCCATCCTTGCGCAGTTCGGACTGGCGCTCGGTGAGACGGTGCGCGAGGTAGATCGGCATCGGCATCAGGACCGGCGTTTCGCTGCAGGCGTAGCCGAACATCAGGCCCTGGTCGCCGGCGCCCTGGTCGAGATAATCGTCGTGCGCGCGATCCACGCCCTGCGCGATGTCGGGCGACTGTTTGCCGACGGTGACCAGCACCGAGCAGGTGTTGTAGTCGAAGCCGATGTCGGACGAGTCGTAGCCAATGCGCTTGATGGTCTGGCGCGCGATCTGGTTGTAGTCGATGACCGCCGAGGTGGTGATTTCACCGGCGATGACGCACAGGCCGGTGGTCAGCAGCGTCTCGCACGCCACGCGCGCATGTTTGTCCTGGGTTAGAATCGCGTCGAGTACCGCATCCGACACTTGATCCGCCATCTTGTCCGGATGCCCTTCAGACACCGACTCAGACGTAAAAATGAAATCCTTCTGCATGACAGCTCCTGTTGTCCCGGTTACCGACTGCGTAACCGGCTCGGGGGACAAACGAAGCGGCGACGCTTTAGCTGCATTTGTATCCCGCCCGCAAGTTGTCAAGATTAACGCGGCGGCTCGAACGGATGCATTGTGCCCCGCTCCGTCCTTCAGCGTCAATTCCCCCTGCAATACCCTGATCCCCTATGGGCTCTTGCGCCCTTTAGGATGGAAGTCCGTGTGGGGTCGCATGTCCGCATGATGTTCCTGTTCAAGCTGCTGGCCCGCCTGCCGCTGCCGTTGCTGCACGCGTTGGGCATCGCCCTGGGCTGGCTCGTCTACTGGGTACCGGGGCGCCATTCCGGACGTATGCGCAACAACCTGTTCGACAGCGGACTCTGCGCGCCTGGACGCGACTGCAAGCGCTTGCTGCGCCAGACCATCGGCGAATCCGGCAAGGCCATCGTCGAACTGCTGCCGGTATGGCTGCGCCCGTACGACAAGGTGGTGAAACTGGTCAGGGGAACCAGCGGCTGGACGCATATCGACGCCGCGCGCGCAGCGGGCAAGGGCATCATCCTGATCGGCCCGCATGTCGGCTGTTTCGAAATCATCAACCTGTATTACGCGTCGCTGCATCCGTTCACGGCCATGTACAAGCCGCCGCGCAAGCCGGTGCTGGCAGCCCTGATGCTGGCCGGCCGCCAGCGCGGCCAGGCGACGCTGGTGCCGACCGACCTGTCGGGCGTACGTGCCCAGCTGGCGGCGCTGAAGCGCCGTGAGGCGATCGGCATCCTGCCCGACCAGGTCGCCACCGGAGGCGATGGCGTGTGGGCGCCCTTCTTCGGCCGACCGGCCTATACGCCCACGCTGGTCGCCAGCCTGCAGCGCAAGACCAGCGCGGCAGCGTTCTTCGTTGCGGCCGAGCGCCTGAGCTGGGGCCGCGGCTACCACATCCACGTCTACCCACTCGAAGCCCCGCTGCCCGAAGACAAGACTGCCGCCGCCGCCCTGATCAACCGGGGCGTGGAAGACATCGTGCGACGCTTTCCGGCACAGTATCTGTGGAGCTACAACCGCCACAAGCGTCCGGGCGGCGCACCCGACCCCTTTGACCCCACCGCCGCATGAGCGCCGCCGCGTCCGATACCCTGTGGCGCCCGTCATTGCTGCCGGTCTGGTTCAGCGTCGGCCTGCTGTGGCTGCTGCACTGGCTGCCGCTGCCGCTGCAGGTCGCGCTCGGCAACATCCTGGGCGGGCTGCTGGCGCTACTGCCGGGCAAGCGCCGGCACGTCGTCGCCACCAACCTCGCCCTGTGTTTCCCCGACACCCCCAAACGGGAACGTGATCGCTGGCTACGGCAGACCTATCAGGCCTCCATGCGCGCCGTGCTCGAGCACGGCCTCTTGTGGTGGGGGAGTGAAGCACGTCTGCGACGGCTGGTCCGCATCGATAACCCCGACGCCGTACTGGGCGATGGCAAACGACCCGTGATCTGGCTGGCGCCACATTTCGTCGGGCTGGATATGGGGGGCGTGCGACTCAGCATGGACCGCCAGGTCGCCTCGATGTACGCCCCCTCGAAGAATCCCGCCTCGGACTGGCTGATGCTGCGCGGGCGCTCGCGTTTCCATGCGCCGGTGCTGATCGCCAAGTCGGACGGCATCAAGCCGGTATTGAAGGCGCTGAAGGCCCACCTCCCGTTCTATTACCTGCCGGATCAGGATCAGGGCCGCCTCAATGCGGTTTTCGTCCCATTCTTCGGCATCCAGACCGCCACCCTCTCGGCGCTGCCGCGACTGGCCAAGCTCACGGGAGCACAGATCGTGCCCGTCATCACCCGCCAGTTGCCCGGCGGGGCGGGCTACCGTCTGCATTGCTACCCGCCGTGGGACAACTTCCCGAGCGACGACCTGGAAGCCGACGTCGCGCGCATGAATGCCTTCATCGAGGAACGCATCCGCGAAATGCCGCCGCAATATCTGTGGCTGCACCGCCGCTTCAAGACGCGCCCTGAAGGCGAGACCAGCCTGTATGGATGACACGCGCCTGCACCGCCTGACGCCGCAGGAGCTCGACGCCGTCTGTGCGCTGGCACGCACTGTCTGGCAGGCCACCTACCCGGCGCTGATCTCGCAAGCCCAGATCGATGCCATGCTGGCCGACCGCTACGCCGCCGACCGCATACGTTCTCAGCTCGACGACCCGGATCACGCCTGGTGGATTGCACGACGCGGCCAGGCAACCGTGGGATTCGCCCACGCAGTGCGCGACGGCGTGCGCTGCAAACTCGACAAGCTGTACGTGGATCCCGGCCACCAGCGCCAGGGCATCGGGGCGGCGCTACTGCAGACCGTCCAGGAGTGGGCGCGCCAGCAGCAGGGGTGCCGTCTGTGGCTGCAGGTGAATCGCGGCAACACGCAGGCCGTCGCCGCTTATCTTAAATACGGGTTCGGGATCACCGAGTCGCGCGTGTTCGACATCGGGCATGGCTTCGTGATGGACGACCACGTCATGGAGTTGCCTTTATGAACTTTGCCAACCCCGACGACGCCAACTTGCGCACACTGCTCGACCGCGTCAGGACCATCGCGGTCGTCGGTTTGTCGCCACAGCCCGCGCGTCCGAGCTACCGGGTGGCGCAGGCGATGCAGCGTTACGGCTACCGCATCGTCCCAGTGCGACCGCTGGTCGAGGAGGTACTGGGCGAAAAGGCGTATGCCCGCCTCGCCGACATCCCGTTCACGGTCGATCTGGTCGACGTGTTTCGCGCCGCCGAGCATGTGCCAGCTATCGTCGAACAGTGCCTGGCGCTACACTTGCCCGCTATATGGTTCCAGGAAGGGATCGTTCATGACGCCGCCGCACTGCGCGCGCAGACGGGCGGGATGAGCGTGGTCATGGACCGCTGCCTGCTCAAGGAATACGTCAGACTCAAAACCGAATGAATACCACAGGCACAAGTACCCAAATGGGCACACGACTGAAATTCACCAAAATGCATGGCCTCGGCAACGACTTCGTCGTCTTCGACGGCATCGGCCAGATCGTCGCGCTCACCACCGAGCAATGTCGCCGCATTGCCGACCGCCACTTCGGCATCGGCTGCGACCAGATCCTGCTGGTCGAGAAACCCACGCGCGACGACGTCGATTTCCGCTACCGTATATTCAATGCCGACGGCGGCGAGGTGGAGCAATGCGGCAACGGCGCGCGCTGCTTCGTGCGCTTCGTGCACGACAAGGGGCTGACCGACAAGACGGCGATCCGCGTGGAAACCGCGTCCGGCGTGATCGAGCCGCGCCTGTTGGCCAATGGCCAGGTCACGGTCGACATGGGCGCGCCGCGCTTCGCGCCCGCCGACATTCCGTTTGCCGCCGACACCGAGGCGATGACGTATGCGCTCAAGGTCGGCCAGCACGTCATCGAGGTCGCCGCCCTGTCGATGGGCAACCCGCACGCGGTGCTGCGGGTGAACGATCTCGACAGCGCGCCGGTGGACATTCTCGGCGCCGCCATCGAATCGCATTCGCGCTTTCCGCAGCGGGTGAACGCCGGCTTCATGCAGGTGCTGACCCCGCACGACATCCGCCTGCGCGTATACGAGCGCGGTGCCGGCGAGACGCTGGCCTGCGGCACCGGTGCCTGCGCCGCGGCCGTCGCGGGAATCCGCCAGGACTGGCTGAAAAGCCCGGTCAGCGTGCATACCCGCGGCGGCGACCTCATCATCGAATGGGCAGGCAAGGGCCAGCCGGTCGCCATGACCGGCCCGGCCGAAACAGTATTTGAAGGGGAGATCGAACTTTAATGGACATGCAGCCCACCGACCTGAACGCTCAGGCTATCGCCGAATTCCTGACCCGGCATCCGAACTTCTTCAACGACTTCCCCACCCTGCTGGCGGACCTCCACATCCCGCATCCGCATGGCACCCACGCCGTGTCGATGAGTGAACGCCAGCTGATCGCGATGCGCGACAAGGTGCGGATGCTGGAAAACAAGCTCGCCGAACTGATTCAATTCGGCGAGGAGAACGACGGCATCTCCGACAAGCTCCACGCACTCACCCTTGCCCTGCTGGCGGCGCGTGCGCCGCAGGACGTCCTCGCAGCCTTGAACCTGCACCTGCGGGAAGGCTTCGCGGTACCGCACCATGCGGTGCGCGTATGGAACCTGCCGGCCGACGCCGCGCCTGGCCTCACCGATCCGGTATCGGACGCCGCGCGCGCAGGTATTGAATCGATGGGTCAACCGGTCTGCGGCCCGCTTGCGGTCGACGACGCCAGCGGCTGGTTCGGCGAGATCTCGCCGCATCTGCGTGCGTTTGCCTGCATTCCGCTGCGGCCAGTCGCGGCGGCCGCCCCCATCGGCCTGCTCGTGCTGGCTTCCGAGGAAGCCAAGCGTTTCTACGCCGGCATGGGCACGCTCTACCTCGAACGGCTGGGCCAGCTGGTCGGCGCCGCCCTGGTGCGGATGCAGGATTGAACGCAGTCGCCGCCTATCTGCAATCCCTTGCCGCCGAACGGCGGCTGTCTCCGCATACGGTCGCAGCTTATCAACGCGACCTGGCAAATCTGTCCAGCCTGACCGACGGCAAGCCGCTTGAAACGCTCGATGTAAGCGATATCCGCGGCGCCATCGTCAAGCTGCGTAGCCAGAACCTGGCCGCCACCAGCGTGGCGCGGCAGCTGTCCAGCTGGCGCGGCTTCTATACCTTCGCCTGCCGCCGGCTCGGCTATGCGAACAACCCCTGCACCGGCCTGCGCCCGCCCAAAGCGGCCAAGGCCCTGCCCGAGATCCTGTCGCCCGACGCCTGCACGCAACTGCTCGACGGCGGCCTGCCCGCCGAGTCCGACGATGCCCTGCTGGCACGCGACCGCGCCATGTTCGAGTTGTTCTATTCGTCCGGGCTGCGCCTGTCGGAACTGGTCGGGCTCGATCTCCACGATGTCAATCTGCACGCGGGCGAGGCGCAGGTCACCGGCAAGGGCAATAAAACCCGCGTCGTGCCGGTGGGGCAGCAGGCCCAGGCCGCCATTGCCGCCTGGCTGTCGCAGCGGCAGCCCCTGGCGCAGGCCGACACCGCCGCCCTGTTCATCAACCGGCGCGGCACCCGCCTGACGCCCCGCAGCGTGCAGCTGCGGCTCAACCGCTGGGCACGACAGGCCGGCCTGAGCCAGCACGTCCACCCGCACCTGCTGCGCCACGCATTTGCCACCCATGTGCTGCAATCGTCGGGCGACCTGCGCGCCGTTCAGGAAATGCTTGGGCACGCCAGCATCAGCACCACCCAGGTCTACACTCATCTCGACTGGCAGCACCTCGCCAAGGTCTACGACCAGGCGCATCCCCGCGCGCGCAGGAAAAACTGATCCCCTCGCCCCGCATGTAAGTATCCACTTACTCTGAAGCATATGTGCCTGAATGGCTTCAGAAAGCAGACTGGCGGCCGATTCCTTCCGTATGTCTCGCCACCTCTCGCCACCGCTCGCCCGCTTCGCGCACGCCTTGCGTCCGGCCCGCCTCAGCACACAAGGTCGCGTGCTGGGGGCGGCCCTGCTCGTCATGCTGACGGTGTTCGTGCTGGCCGGGCAACAGGCGCTGCATATCGTCCGCCAGGACGCCGATGCCGCCTTGCGTGTACAGGCCACCGCACAGCTCGCTGCACTGTCGCAGGCCGTCGCGGATCCGGCCATCTGGCAGGATTACCTTGCGGTGCGAACGCGATTGCGGATTCCGATCGACCAGGGGAATTTGCAGCATGTGGAATACGTCGCGCCGGATGGCCGCGTCATCCGCGAACAAGCCAGCCCGCCCACAGTCGACCGCCCCGACTGGTTCGCCCGGCTGACCCGCCTGGCCCTCCCCGTCATGCAGGAAGACCTGATCATCCAGGGTACCTACTACGGTCATCTGCGCATCCAGCCTTCCGCCCACGCGTATGAAGATTTCCTGTGGCATCTCGGGACCCGACTGTTCATTCTGTTCAGTTTCGCGATGGGTCTGCTCGGCTGGCTGATCCATGCCATGCTGCGGATCAACCTGAAGGACCTGACCCGATTGAGCGCAACCGCCCACCAGATCGAGTCCGGGGACTACAGCGTGCGTCTCCCCGTCCGCACCAGCAGTCCGCCTGAGCTGCAGGAATCCACACGCGCCTTCAATTACATGAGCGCGGCCCTGGAACGGCTGCTTACCGATCTCGGCGAACAACAGAAAGCGCTCGACAGCGCGGCCAGCGTGTCCGAATCGGATCTCGCCGGCAACATCACGCTCGCCAACGACCTGTTCTGCATCCTCAGCGGCTACACGCGCGAAGAACTGATCGGCCAGAATCACCGCATCCTCAATTCGGGCTGCCACGCTCCCGCATTTTTTACCCGTCTGTGGAAAACCATCACGAACGGCCGGACCTGGCGCGGGGAGATCTGCAACCGCGCCAAGGATGGACGGTTATTCTGGACTGCCACCACCATCATCCCGATCAAGGGCGACGACGGTCTGCCGCAGAAGTACCTGTCGATCCGCTTCGACATCACGCAGCGCAAGATCGACGAGGCGGCGCTCAGCAACGAGAAAGAGCGCTGGCAGGTCACGCTGCAATCGATCAACGATGCCGTCATCGTCACCAACCCGCACAACCAGGTGACCTATCTCAACCCGGCCGCAGAAAGCCTGCTGGGTATCGCCCTCGAGGATGCACAGCTGAATTTGTTGAGCGAGATGATCCAGTTCGACCGGGTGAACGGCGACGAGGATGCGCCGGCCTGTTTCCTGTCGTCGACGTCAGCATTGCATGGCCAGACCGGATCGGCCGAATTGCACACCCGCTATGGCCAGCACCTGGCCATCAGCTACAGTTGCGCGCCACTGACCGACCAGGACGGCCTGGGCGCTGTCTACGTGCTGCGCGACGAAACCGAAAAGAAAGAACTGCTCGACAACCTGCGCGAGATGGCCTTCCACGACACGCTGACCACCTTGCCCAATCGGCGTGCGGTGGAAGGACGCCTGGCCCGGGCGCTGCGTACTGCGCGTGATCACGGTCAGCAGCATGCGTTCTGCTACATCGATCTCGACCAGTTCAAGCTGGTAAACGACACCTGCGGCCATTCGGTGGGCGATTCCCTGCTGATGGACATTGCCCAGACCATGAAAGCCGCCCTGCCCGCGCACGCCTATCTGGGCCGTCTGGGTGGAGACGAATTCGGCCTCATCCTGTTCGATACCCGGCCCGACGAGGCCAACCGGATCTGTCGGCAGCTGGTGCAGCGCATCCGCGACTTCCGCTTCGAACACAAGGGACGACGCTTCACGCTGGGTGCCTGCGCCGGCGTCGCCCCGATCACCCAGGCCGCGACCACGGCCGGCGACCTCATGATCCAGGCCGACATGGCGTGCTATCGCGCCAAGTCGGAGGGGAGCGGACGCGTCATGCTGTACGAGGCGGACGAGGTCGGATTCCGTCGCCTGGAAACGGAAATGGGCTGGGCAGCCGATTTCGCCCAGGCACTGGAAGCCAACCAGTTCCTGCCCTATCGCCAGTTGATCCGGCCGACCTCGCGCGGCGGCCAGCCACACTATGAAGTGCTGATCCGCTGGCAGCGCGATGGCGTGGTCGAAGGGCCGGCCAAGCTGCTGCCGGCCCTCGAGCGCTACGGACAGGCGCCCATCCTCGACCGCTGGATGCTGGAAGCGGTGGTGTCCTACCTGGCGGCGCAGCCCGACGACAATGCGGTCTATTTCATCAATCTCTCGGGCAAGACCGTCGCCGACGAGTCCTTCCTCGGCGTGGTCTGCCACATGCTCGATCATTATGGCGTGGAAGGCTCGCGCCTCGGCTTCGAAGTGACGGAAACCGCCGCGGTGGTCAATCTCGGCGACGCGCAGCGTCTGATCCACGGCCTGCGCGAACGCGGTTGCCAGTTCGCACTGGACGATTTCGGGCGCGACGCCTCTTCCTTCTTCTATCTCAAGCATCTGCCCGCCGACTTCCTCAAGATCGACGGCGCCTTCGTGCGCGGCATGCTGGACGACCGGCGCGACCAGGCCATCGTCCGCTCGATCGCCCAGCTGGCAAGCGATTTCGGCATGCATTCGGTGGCCGAGCAAGTGGAAGACGCCAATATGGCGGCGCTGCTCGAAGACATGGGTGTGGATTATCTGCAGGGCTACCACATCCACCGTCCGGAGGCCTTTCCTTACTGGCAGCCGGTCACCAACACGCTGACGGCCACAGGCGGACATGCGGGACGCTTTCCTCATCTGACGCTGATCAAATAGGACCGCGCCGGCCGGCACGCACGGCGCAACAATCGATCGCGGAGGCTTCGTCGTTACAGCATCGCCTTCGGCGGGATCAGGGTGATCCAGTCGCCCAGCGCCGCCCGGATTTCACTCAACCTGAGGTGCCGCATCAACAGCGGGTTGCCGGGGACCATCTGGTTCCACGCACAGGTCATGCCACGCAGATTCGGCTGCGCGGGATCGCGCAGCCGGAACTCCGTCTTGTAATAGAGGGGCGTCACGTCGCCGTCATCGTCCACATACCGGGCCTTCATCAGCGGCGACTTCGCCGCTGCATAGAAATCCACATTGCGCGTCACCCGCCATATCTGGAAACGCCCCGGCTTGAGCGTCTGCGGCGTGTCGCGCACCGTATTCAGTTCCACCACGCAATACGGATCGAACTCCTGTACGCCGTTGCGCGGCACGACCTGGCCATACTGCAGACGCACCGTGGCCGAGCCGGGTGGAATCGTCAGGGAATGGTTGAGCTGCGCCAACCATCCTGGGGGATAGGCATAGTAGGGCGAAGCCGGGTCGGGCGATTCAAGGCTGGCACACCCCGCCAGCAGCAATGCGAATACGATCATTTTCATGCTGGTCTCCTTGCATGTTTTGTACCTTAGCCCGGTTTTACCCTAAACCAAGCCGCATACAGGGCAGGCAGAAAAAACAGCGTGAGGAAGGTCGCCGCGATCAGCCCCCCCATGACCGATACGGCCATGGGACCCCAGAAAATCGAGCGCGACAGCGGGATCATCGCCAGCACCGCGGCGGCGGCGGTGAGGCTGATCGGCCGCATGCGCCGCACTGTGGATTCGACGATCGCATCCCACTGCGACAGGCCGCGAGCCACGTCCTGCTGGATCTGGTCGACCAGGATCACCGAATTGCGCATGATCATGCCGGACAGCGAGATGATGCCCAGCAAGGCCACGAAGCCCATCGGCTGGCCGGTCACCAGCAGCGCGACCGCCACGCCGATGATGCCGAGCGGCGCCGTAAGCACCACCAGCAAGGCGCGCGCGAAATTGCCGAGTTGCAGCATCAGCAGTGTCAGCGTGGTGACCACGATCAACGGCCACGAGGCGGCGATGGCGGCATTGGCCTTGGCACTGCTTTCCACCGGTCCCCCTATTTCCAGCCGGAAACCGGGCGGCAGCTGCGCCTTGAATCGGGCCACCTGCGGCGCAATCGATTCGATGATCGTCGCCGGCTGCGTGTTACCCACCGGATCGCCGCGCACCGAGATCGTCGGCAGGCGGTCGCGCCGCCAGATCACGCCGTCCTCGAACACCGGACGGAAGGTGGCGATCTGCCCCAGGGTCACGCTTTGTCCGTCGAAGCTGCCGACCGGCAGCGATTTCAGCACATCGACGTCGCGATGTTCCTTGCGCGGAATGCGCAATTCGACGTCGATCAACTGATCGTCTTCCCGGAACTGGGTAATCGTCGTCCCCGACAACTCCAGCGCCAACAGGCGCCCGACTGCATCCGAGCTGAGGCCGAGCGCCTTGATCTTGTCCTGGTCGAGCTGGACCTTGATCGCCAGCGACTGCTCGTTCCAGTCCAGGTTCACGGCCGTCACCTGCGGCTGGGCCGCGACGATCCTGCGCAGTTTCTCGGCTTCGATCTTGAGCCTCGGGATGTCGGCGCCGGACAATCGGTACTGCACAGGGTAGCCGGCGGGCGGTCCATATTCGAAACGCACGGCACGTCCGCGCACATTGGGGAAGTCGGTCTCGAACAGCCGACGGATACGCGCAAGTTCGCGCTCCCGCGCCGGCACGTCCTTCGCGATCACCACCAGCTGCGCGAAATTGCGGTTGTTCAGCCGCTGGTCCAGCGCCAGCACGAAACGCGGCGCGCCCTGGCCGATGTAGTCGAGCACGTGGGCGACATCCTTGTCCTGCCGCAGCAGGGTTTCGAGCCTGATCGCCTGGGCACGCGTGGCCTCGATGGACGCGCCTTCGGGCAGCCACATTTCGACCAGGATTTCCAGCCGGTCGGACTGCGGAAAGAACTGTTTCTCGACCCGCTGCATCGCGACGAGTCCGACGACCAGCGCCGCCACCGTCAGCGCAATCACGCTGCGCCGATGGGTGAGGCACCCGTTCACCATGGCGCGGAAACGCCGGTAGAACGGCGTGAGATACGCCGCATTCTCGTCCGTCACGTGGCGAGCCGGTTTCAGCAGGACATGCCCCAGGTAAGGCGTCACCACGACCGCCACCAGCCAGGAGGACAGCAACGCGATCGTCGTCACCGCGAAAATGGCGAAGGTGTATTCGCCGACCATCGACTTGGCCAGCGCGATCGGCAGGAATGCGGTGGCGGTCAACAAGGTACCGGTCAGCATGGGAAACGCGGTCGAATGGAAGGCGTAGGTGGCCGCTTCGAAGCGGTTCCAGCCGGCCTCCAGCTTGTGCGCCATCATTTCCACCGCGATGATGGCGTCGTCCACCAGCAGGCCGAGGGCGATGATGAGCGCGCCGGTCGAGATGCGATGCAGGTCGATGTCGAACAGCCACATCGTGGTGAAGGTGATCGCCAGCACCACCGGGATGGACAGCGTCACCACCAGGCCGGCACGCCACTTGAGCGCCAGGAAGGTCACCGCCAGCACGATGGCAACGGCTTCGAAGAAACTCTGCATGAAGAGCCGGACCGCGTGGCTGACGATGCTGGGCTGGTCATGGATCCGCTGGATCTCCATGCCCACCGGCAGCGTCTTCTGCAAGTCCGCCATGGCGGCCGCCACGGCACGTCCCATCGCCACCACGTCGCCGCCGTCGGCCAGCGACACCCCGAGCAGCACCGCCGGCTCGCCCTGCGAACGGATTTCGGCGGTGGGCGGATCTTCGTAGCGCCGCGTCACACTGGCGATATCGCCCAGCCGGATGCTGCGCGTGCCGATCCGGATGATCGTTTCGCGCACGCCCTCGACGTCGGAATAGGGCCCCGACACGCGCAGCGGGATCGACAGGGCCTGGTTTTCGATCCGCCCATTCGCCACCACGCCGTTCTGCTCCTGCACGGCCTGCATGATCTGCTGCGGCATGAGGCCGAGGGTGGCGAGCTTTTGCGCAGGAATCTCGACGTAGATTTTTTCCGGGACGATGCCGAACAGCTCGACCTTGCCCACATTGGGCAGGCGGCGGACTTCGCGCTGCGCGTCCTCAGCGACGCGGCGCAGTTCGGACCGGCTGAAGCCGTCGCCGGTGAAGGCATAGATCGAACCGAAGGTGTCGCCGAACTCGTCGTTGAAGAAGGGCCCCTGCACACCGGCCGGTAGCGCCGTCTTCAGATCGCCGATCTTCTTGCGGACCTGATACCAGGCCGCGGCCACGTCGCGCCCGCGCACCGTTTCCTTGAGATTGACGAAAAGTGCCGTCTCACCGGCCTTGGCGTAGCTCTGCACGTAATCGAGCTCGGGCATTTCCTGCAGCTTCTTCTCGATCCGTTCGGTCAGCTGTTCCGACACTTCCTGCGCGGTCGCCCCTGGCCATTGCGCCTGGATCAGCATGGTCTTGAAGGTGAACGGCGGATCTTCGGCCTGCCCCAACTGAAAATAGGACCGCACACCGACCAGCAGGATCAGCACGATGAAGAAGCGCACCAGTGCCGGATGCTCGATCGCCCAACGCGACAGGTTGCCGCGCGCGGGCACGAAACGCGGGGTGTCGTTCATGGGCGGCCGGGGTCGGCCAGACGCACCTGCTGGCCGGGCGCCAGCTTGTGCACGCCTGCCGTCACCACCCACTCGCCGGCAGCCAGCCCCGACACGATGGCCGCGCGTTCGCCATTCAATTCGCCGATCTGCACGGTGCGCGCCGCCACTTTGCGGGTCTGGGGATTCACTACCCACACCTGCGGCTTGCCGTCGATCCTGAACAAGGCCGATTGCGCCACCGACAGGCTCGGTCGCAGTTCACTGTCGACCTCGACCGTAGCCGTCATGCCCAGTTTCACGGCCGCATCGGGATGCAGCAGGCTGACGCGGGCGCTGTAGGTACGGCTGCCCGCATCGGCCACCGGCGACACTTCGCGCAGGCGGCCGGCATAGTCCCGCCCTGGTACCGACCACAGGCGGATGCGCAGGTTGTGTGCGGTACGCAATGCATCGAGCGCATTTTCCGGCACGTCGATGCGAACTTCGCGCTCACCATCGCGCGCCAGCTGCGCCACCGGTTGGCCGGCCGCCACCACCTGCCCCGCCTCGAACGAAATGGCTGTCACCACGCCGGCATGCGGCGCGGTCAGCCGGGTATAGGCCTGCTGGTTGTCCTGGCGGGCCGCTTCCGCCCGCAACTGGCGCGCCTGCGCCGCGGCTGCCTCGGCAGTGGTCCGGCGGCGATCCAGTTCGGCCTGGGAAATGAAATTCTGCGCGCGCAGCTCGGTAAACCGCTGCAAATCCTGGCGCGCCAGCCGGGCCTCGGCCTCGGCGGCCGTCAGCTGTGCGTGTGCGGCATGCGACGCCAGCACATAGTCGTTGGGGTCGAGCGTGGCGATGACCTGGCCCGCCCGGACCTGGCTGCCGACGTCCACCTTGCGGGCGTCAACCCGTCCCGCCACGCGAAACGCCAGATCGGTCTCGTAGCGCGCCCGCACCTCCCCCGCGTAGCGCGTGCCTTGCTGGGCAGTGTGCATCCCCACCTGCTCCGCGCGTACCGGACGAATATCCTCGGGCGCCACAGGCGGCGCATCGCGCCCGCACGCAGCCAGCAGGAGCAGAAGGACCGTCAAAGGGAGAAAGGCTTTCATGCCCGGATTATCACCCATCGTCACGGGTTCGACCTGTCCGGTCCCCATCGCCCGAGACCGCCCGATGACACCGGCAGCCATGACGGAGTTATGATGCGGGTCGCGCATCTGCCACGGCCGGTTCCATTTCGACTGCCCGGGCGCATGCCCGGCCGCATTTTTCAACCATCCTAGACGCCTGGAGTTCCGATGACCGCCTCGTCCAAACCCCTTACTGAAGCCGCCCTGCTGAAGATGCCGGCTTCCGCCTACATGAACGCGGCCCAGCTCACGTTTTTTCGCACCCGCCTCGAAACGCTGCGCGACGAGATGCTCAGCAATGCGGCCGACACCGGCGAGCATCTGAAGGAAAACGAGAATTTTGCCGATCCCAACGACCGCGCCACCGTGGAAGAAGAGCACATGCTGGAACAGCGCGTGCGCGACCGTGAGCGCAAGCTGCTGAAAAAGATCAATTCCGCCCTGGCACGCATCGACAGCGGTGAATATGGCTGGTGCCTGGAAACCGGCGACCCCATCGGGCTGCCCCGCCTGCTGGCCCGTCCTACCGCCGAATACTCGATCGAAGCGCAGGAACGCCACGAGAAGAAGGAACGGCTGCACGCCTGATCCGTCCCCTTCCTGTGCGAAGGGGTTTTTCAAGGGCCCGAATGCAACTTGGTTGCATTCGGGCCCTGCGTCTCCTAGAATCGCCCCATGAATTCCGGTTCGCACCACGATAAAGCCGTCCAGCTGATCAAGGAATGCGGCGCAAGCGCAACGGCTGCCCGCGTCCAGGTGCTGCAATTGCTTCTGGCGACCAACACGACAGCATCCCACCAGGCCCTGATGCAGGCGGCCACGAACGAAGCACAACCGCTCGACAAGGTCACCTTGTATCGCGTGCTCGACTGGCTGGTCGTGCGAGGGCTGGCGCACAGCGTGACCGGCCAGGATCGTGTACGCCGCTTCGGCGTCGCGCACGTCCACCACGGTCATGCGCATTTCGAATGCGACGCCTGTGGGCGCCTCTTCTGTCTGGCGGACTGCCCGAGCACACAACCTCGAACCCCGCCCGGATTCGAGGCGCGCCATATCGACGTTACCGTACACGGCCGCTGCGCGGAATGCTTACAAGCAAGCGCCTGAATCATGCAACCGTTTCCTGGCTTTAGTCGTCGCCATGCTCGCGTCTGATTCCCTTCTGCCGATCACGCCGCTCACCGGTTTTGGCTCCGGCCGCCGCTGCGCGGCTTCACGTCGGCTGCGCCGACATGAGCCTGTACCGAAACCAGCGCTCACTCCCGTGAGGACATCCGTGTGATCGCGACGCCCGAGTCCCCCATCCCAGTCACGCTGCTCACCGGTTTTCTGGGCAGCGGCAAGACCACGGTGCTGAATCATCTGGTGCGCACGCTGCCGCGCACGGCCATTCTCATGAACGAGTTCGGCGAAGTCGCGCTCGACCACCAGCTGCTGCAAGAAATGGACGGACCGATGGCACTGCTGTCGGGCGGCTGCGTCTGCTGCACGATTTCCGGCAGCCTGTCCCCGACGTTGAAGAACCTGTGGATGGCCCGGCAAAGGGGCGACATTCCGGCGTTCGAACGCGTCATCATCGAAACCACCGGCATCGCCGACCCGGCACCCGTGCTGGACAATCTGCTGCACGACAACTGGGTGCGCGCACGCTACCGTCTCGACGGCGTGGTGACCACGGTCGACGCGCTGTTCGGCATGGGCCAGCTCGACGAACACTTCGAGGCCGTCAAACAGGTGGCGGTGGCCGACCGGCTGCTGCTCACCAAGACCGACCTCACCGCCGCAGACATGGTCGCCGCGTTACACAATCGACTTGCAACGCTCAACCCGGCGGCCGACATCGTGACCGTGACGAACGGCGAACTCGACCCCGCCGCGATCCAGAACCTGGGCTTGTGGAACGCCGAGACGCAGTCGCTGGAAACCATGCGCTGGCTGAAGCCGCACCGCTATCAACCTGCCAGCGCCAGCCCGCTTGCCGGAAAGGCGCGGCCCGATCTGCACGACACGCGCATCCAGGCGTTTTCGGTGGTGATCGACACACCGCTCGACCGCTACGGGCTGCAATCAGCCCTCGGCATGCTGACCTCGTTTCGCGCCGAGAACCTGCTGCGCTTCAAGGCCATCGTGAACCTGCAGGACGAACCGCAGCCTGTCGTGCTGCATGGCGTCCAGCACGTGCTGTATCCCGAAGTCCGGCTCGACACCTGGCCGGATGACGACCATCGCAGCCGCTTCGTATTCATCGTGCGCGACCTCGAACCCGAATTCGTCGCCAGGCTCCTGGCCGATTTCTCGGGCGCGGCGTCCAGCCATGCCGGGGCACAACTGTGAATCTCGCGCAAAAATTCCTCGTCGGCGCGATTCGCGTCTACCAGCTGGCACTTTCGCCCTGGCTGGGTCGGCAATGTCGTTACCTGCCGACCTGTTCGGAATACGGCAAGGAAGCCATCGAAAAACACGGCGCGCTCAAGGGCAGCTGGCTGGCCGCGAAACGCATCGGCCGCTGCCGCCCCGGCTGCGATCACGGTTACGACCCGGTCCCGCCCGTCGATCCGCCGAGACGTTAGAATTCGCCCCATGCCGTCGCGCCGCCTGCTCTCCTGGCTCTTGGCCCTGACCCTTCTGTTCGGTCAGGCGGCCGCGTTCGCGCATGCGCTGACCCATTTGCGTACGCACGACACGGGCCTGCCCGACAAGGTCTGCGAAGTCTGCCTCGCGCAGGCCCAACTGGGCACCGCCCTGCCCCCTAGTCTGGTCGTCATGGCGACGCCGCCGGGCACGTATACATATGCGTCCGGCGCTACATTCCAGTGCGCCGATCTTGCTCCCCGCCCTGCGTGCGCCCGGGCACCCCCCGCTCCGTCCAACGCCTGAGTTTTTTCGAAGCCTGCGCCGCCCATGTGCGCAGGCGTTCATCTCACGTTGACGGAGTCAAACATGTTACGTCCCGCCCTCCTGGCGGCCGCGCTGGCGGCCGCCTGTCCGGCCCATGCCGACGATGCCGATCTCGCCGCCCTGCGCGCCGAGGTCCAGAAAATGAAAACCGATTACGAAACCCGCATCCAGACGCTGGAAGCGCGGCTTGCCCATGCCGAAGCGACTGCCGCCGCCAACGCCGCTCAGCCCCCCGCCCCTGCTCAAGACACGGCCAATTCGGCACCCAGTAATCCAGGTGCCTTCAATCCCGAAATTTCGCTCATCCTGCAGGGCGGCTATGCCCACCTGAAGGACCTCCCCGAACGCCGTATCACGGGTTTCCTGCCCAACGGTACGGCACCCGGCACGACGCGCGGCTTCTCGGTCGACGACAGCGAACTGGTGCTGGCCTCCAACGTCGACCCGTATTTCCGCGGCTATTTCAATGCCACGCTGAACGACGGCACGGTCGGCGTGGAAGAAGCCTGGTTCCAGACCCTGGCGCTGGGCCAGGGCCTGACCGTGAAGGGCGGCCGCTTTCGTTCCGGCATCGGCTACCAGAACGAACAACACCCGCACGCCTGGGATTTCGCCACCAATAACCTGATGTACGAAGCCCTGTTCGGCGAAGGCTACGGCAACGACGGCCTGCAGCTTCGGTGGGTAGCGCCGACCGATCTCTTCACCGAACTGGGCGCCGAAATCGGGCGCGGGGCAAACTTCCCCGGCACCGACCGCAATACGAACGACATCGGCAACTACGCGCTGTATGGCCACATCGGCGGCGATGTGGGCGATTCCCACAGCTGGCGCGGCGGCGTATCGTATCTGTCGACGCGCGCAGTCGATCGCAGTGGCACGCTCGCCGACTTCACCGGCAACGACGTGGCCACCGCCTTCACCGGCGACAGCAAGACCTGGCTGGCGGACTTCGTCTGGAAATGGGCACCGCTGGGCAACACCACCATCCATAACTTCAAGTTCGCCGCCGAGGCGTTCCGGCGTGAAGAAAGCGGCAGCCTGGACTGTACGGGGGGCATGTGCGGGACCAGTCTTGGCGCGTACCAGGCCACCCAGTACGGCGGTTACGCGCAAGGCGTATACCAGTTCATGCCGCGCTGGCGCGCCGGCTACCGCTACGACCTGCTCGACCCCGGTTCGCAGGACTTCGGCCTCAACAACGCCAACCTGCCTCGCAGCAATTACAAACCCACCCGTCATTCGCTGATGGTCGACTACTCGCCCTCGGAATTTTCGCGCTTCCGCCTGCAGTACACGAAAGACAAGGCCACCGAAGGACAGGACGAGAACCAGTGGTACGTGCAGTACATCTTCAGCCTCGGCACGCATGGCGCGCACTCTTTTTAAAGGAACTCCCGATGAAAGCATTCCGTTTATTCGTCTTCCTCGTCGCGGCCTGGCCGATCTTCGCCCATGCCGCGCTCAATGTCTTTGCCTGCGAGCCTGAATGGGGCGCACTGGCCACCGAACTCGGCGGCGACGCCGTCAAGGTCTATACCGCCACCACGGCCTTCCAGGACCCGCACCACATCGAGGCGCGCCCCAGCCTGATCGCGCAGATGCGGCGCGCCGAGCTTGCCGTCTGCACCGGCGCCGAGCTCGAAATCGGCTGGCTGCCGGTGCTGCTGCGGCAGGCGGGCAACGCCGCGATCCAGCCGGGGCAGCCCGGCTATTTCGAGGCAGCACGACAGGTCGCGCTGCTGGAAAAGCCGGCCGTCCTCGACCGCGCCCAGGGCGACATCCACGCTGCGGGCAATCCGCATATCCAGACCGATCCGCGCAACATCGCACGCGTGGCGCAGGTGCTCGGTGCACGCCTGGCCGAGATCGATCCGGCCCACGCCGCCGTGTACAAGACGCGGTTGGCGGATTTCAACACGCGCTGGAATGCGGCAATGGCCCGCTGGCAGGCGCAGGCCGCTCCGCTGAAAGGCATGCCCATCGCCGTGCAGCACGAGGGCTTCCCCTATCTGGAGAACTGGCTGGGGCTGAAACAAGTGGCCGTGCTGGAACCCAAACCTGGTGTCGCACCGTCGATCGGCCATCTGGCCGAAATCGTCGCGCAACTGAAAACCACGCCCGCCAAGGTCGTCATCCGGGCCGCCTACCAGGACCCGCGCCCGTCGGAATGGCTGGCCGAGCACGCCGGTATCCCGGCCGTCGCGATGCCGTTCACCGTCGGCGGATCGGACCGGGCCAAGGATCTCTTTGGCCTGTTCGACGACAGCGTCGCGCAATTGCTGAAGGTCGCACGATGAACTGGGCCGCACTCGATCCGGGGCTGCTCGGCTGGCCGTTCGTCGCCGGCCTGCTCGTTCTTGCCACGCATGTCCCGCTGGGGCGGCGGGTCCTGGCGCGCGGAATCATCTTCCTCGATCTCGCCATTGCCCAGATCGCCGTGCTCGGTGTCATTGCCGCCCACACCCTGGGCTGGGAAACCCAGGGCTGGCAGACCCAGCTGGCGGCGGCGGCGGCGGCACTGGCCGGCGCCGCGTTTCTGGCGTGGTGCGAAGCGCGCTGGCCCGATATCCAGGAAGCGCTGATCGGCTCATCTTTCGCCGTCGCGGCGAGCCTGGCCGTGCTGCTGCTGTCGGGCGATCCGCATGGCGGAGAGCACCTGAACGAGCTGCTGGCCGGACAGATCCTCTGGGTCGGGCCGTCCCAGCTGGCCCAGATCGCGGTGGTCTACGCGTTGCTGCTCGGTTTCTGGCGGCTGCGGGGCATCCGACTCGGACGGATGGGCTTTTACCTGATCTTTGCGCTCGCCATCACCGCCTCGGTACAGCTCGTCGGTGTCTACCTGGTATTTGCCAGCCTGATCCTGCCCGCGCTGGCAGTACGCGGCTGGCCGCCGCGGGCGGGATTGCTGATCGGCTGGGGACTCGGCGCGCTGGCCTACGCAGCCGGACTGGCGGCGTCGGCGCTCTTCGACTGGCCTGCCGGTCCGGCGATCGTCATGGCACTTGCCGCGGTTGCCTTGCTTGGCGGCGGGTTATTGCGGTTGCCGGGACGGGGCGACAGCGCTAGTATCCATCACTGACTCTGACCCGCGCACGCATACTCTGTGGCTCTTCCGTTTTTCAAGAAAGGTAAGGACAAGGCGCCCGCGCCCAAGCAGGCGCCTGTCTCCGCACCTGTCGAACCGCACCCCACCGAAACCTTGCTGACCATGGACATGGGGGCCAGCGGCATCGTGGTGGAGGAATCCAGCGGTGCACCCCAGTCGGCGGTAGACGAAGCGGCCATCATGTATGCCAGCGGCCAGACCGACATGGCGGAGCGTCTGCTGAAGGACATCCTGGGCGGCGGCGATCGCCGCGCCTGGCACATGCTGTTCGACCTTTATTGCATCCAGCGCCGCGAGAAGGAATTCGAACAACTGGCGCTCGATTATGCGATGCGCTTCGAAACCTCGCCCCCTGTCTGGCAGAAAATGGGGAACAACGGCGCAACCGGCGCGCCCCAGCAGGCCGAAGCGGCCAGCCTGGAACTGCCGGGACTGCTCGACAAGAAAGCGACGGCCGCCCTGCGCGAAGGCATCGCCGGCACCGACAAGAAGGCCGTGGTGCGGATCGACTTTTCCCGCATCGAGATGGTCGATGAAAGCGGTGCGGACGAATGCGCCCAGATATTAAGCGCGGCCCGCAAGGCCAAGCGCAAACTCCAGGTCAGCGGCGTCGACCGCCTGATCGCCCTGCTGCAGGATCTCAATCGCGCCACCCACAGCCGCGCCGTGCACTGGCTGTTGCTGCTGGAGCTCTACCAGATACTCGGCCGGCAGGACAATTTCGAAGACCTGGCCGTCGACTATGCCGTCCGCTTCGAGGTCTCACCGCCATCCTGGAGCGAAGTACAGGCAGCCGAGGTGGTCCAGGCCAAACCCGTCGAACCGACAGATGACGCACTACGGCTGGCCGGCGAGATCACCCCGGCCAACGACAGCGCCCTGCAGCAGTTCGGCAGCTATGCCGCCACGCATAACGACGTGCTGGTCGACCTGACCCAAGTGACCCGGGTCGACTACGGCAGCGTCAGCCAGTTCATCAGCGTACTGATGCAATGCCTGGGCAGCGGCAAGGCCATCACCCTGCGCGGCCACAATGCACTCATCCATGAACTTTTTCGCGTCATGGGCATCGATCAGCTGGCGCAACTGATTCCGCACCATCCGGACTGACCCCCTTCCGCCGGTGCAGGCTGTCGACCCCTGCCCACGTATAATTTCCGACACTTGAACCGAGCCGCGAAAGACGCCATCCCGGACAGCCCTATCCATCCGCTTGCGTCTTCCACGGTTCACCGTCTTTTTCAGGAAGCTTCCCGCACATGGAACAGTATCGCGGCACCACCATCCTCTCCGTTCGCCGGGGCGCCGACGTCGCCCTCGGTGGCGACGGCCAGGTCACGCTTGGCAACATCGTCATCAAATCCACCGCACGCAAGATACGGCGGCTATACCAGGACAAAGTCCTGGCCGGGTTCGCCGGCGGCACCGCCGATGCCTTCACCCTCTTCGAGCGTTTCGAGGCCAAGCTCGACAAGCATTCCGGCCACCTGCTGCGCAGCGCGGTCGAGCTCGCCAAGGACTGGCGTACCGACCGCATGCTGCGCCGGCTGGAGGCCATGCTGGCGGTCGCCGACCGCGAGCACTCGCTCATCATCACCGGCAACGGCGACGTGCTGGAACCCGAGCTCGGCATCGCCGCCATCGGCTCGGGCGGCGCCTTCGCTCAGTCCGCCGCCCGCGCGCTGCTGGAAAACACCGACCTGCCTCCACTTGAAATCGTAAAAAAGAGCCTCACCATAGCGGGGGACATCTGCATTTACTCGAACCAGAATCACGTGATTGAAACCCTGTGAGGCGTGAGGGGTGAGGCGTGAGGCGAAACAGCCCGCCCACCCCGAATTACGCCTCACCCCTAACGCCTCACCTCAACAATGACTCCCAAAGAAATCGTCCACGAACTCGACAAGCACATCGTCGGCCAGGCCGCCGCCAAGCGCGCGGTCGCAGTCGCGCTTCGCAACCGCTGGCGGCGCCAGCAAGTCGACGAACCGCTGCGCCAGGAAATCACGCCGAAGAACATCCTCATGATCGGCCCGACCGGCGTCGGCAAGACCGAGATCGCGCGCCGCCTGGCGCGGCTCGCCAACGCGCCCTTCATCAAGATCGAGGCGACCAAGTTCACCGAAGTCGGCTATGTGGGCCGCGATGTCGACACCATCATCCGCGATCTGATGGAAACCGCAGTCAAGCAGATGCGCGAACAGGCCACGTCCAAGGTGCAGTTCCGCGCCGAAGAGGCGGCCGAGGAACGCATCCTCGACGCGCTCTTGCCGCCGCCCCGCAGCGTCGGCTTCGGCGAGGCCGAGCAGCCGCAACGCGAGGAAGGCACGGCGCGCCAACGCTTCCGCAAAATGCTGCGCGAAGGCCAGCTCGACGACAAGGAAATCGAGATCGAAGTCGCCGCAGCCAATCCCAGCATGGAAATCTTCACCCCGCCGGGGATGGAAGACCTGTCGCAGCAACTGCAGGGCATGTTCCAGAACCTCGGGCAAGGCCGCCGGCAGAGCCGCAAGCTGAAAGTGCGCGAAGCGATGAAGCTCCTGACCGAAGAAGAGGCCGGACGGCTGGTCAACGACGAGGAAACCAAGCAGCAGGCGCTCGAAGCGGTCGAGCAGCACGGCATCGTGTTTTTGGATGAAATAGACAAGATCGCCACCCGCTCGGACGCCCACGGCAGCGACGTGTCGCGCCAGGGCGTGCAGCGCGACCTGCTGCCGCTGATCGAGGGCACCACCGTGTCGACCAAGTACGGCATGGTGAAGACCGACCACATCCTGTTCATCGCCAGCGGCGCCTTCCACCTGTCCAAGCCGTCCGACCTCATCCCCGAGTTGCAGGGCCGGCTGCCGATCCGCGTCGAGCTGCAGGCGCTGTCGGTGGAGGATTTCGAGCGTATCCTGACCGCCACCGACGCCTGCCTCACACGCCAGTACGAAGCGCTGCTGGCGACCGAAGGCGTCACGCTCAGGTTCACCGACGACGGCATCCGCCGCATCGCCGAGATCGCCTTCGAGGTCAACGAGCGCACCGAGAATATCGGCGCGCGCCGCCTGCACACGGTGATGGAAAAGCTGCTGGAAGACATCTCCTTCGACGCCGGCAGCACCACCGGCGAATACGTGGTCGACGCCGAGGCCGTCACCACGCGTCTCGCCGCACTGGCCGCCCGCGAGGACCTCGCGCGCTACGTCCTGTAACGCGTGGCCCAGGCACACCTTGCATTTTGCAACCCTGTTAACACCCTGAATACATGAATCCTGAAGACCGCCAACCCGTTGCCACGCGCAACAAGCTTCTCTCCACCATCCTGTTCGGCAGCCGCTGGCTGCAGGTTCCCCTCTATCTCGGCCTGATCGGCGCGCAGCTCGTCTACGTCGTGCATTTCATGGTCGAACTGGAGCATCTCGTCGTCGGCACCTTCACGCTCACCGAGGAGAAGATCATGCTCATCGTGCTGGGACTGATCGACGTGGTGATGATCTCCAACCTGCTCATCATGGTCATCGTCGGCGGCTACGAGACCTTTGTCTCGCGCCTCAACCTCGAAGGCCATCCCGACGAGCCCGAGTGGCTGTCGCACGTCAACGCCAACGTGCTCAAGGTCAAGCTCGCCACCGCCATCATCGGCATCTCGTCGATCCATCTGTTGAAGACCTTCATCAATGCCCCCAACCTGGATGACAAGGTGCTGCTATGGCAGACGGTCATTCACATGGCATTCATCGTGTCGGCGGTGTCGATCGCCTATATCGACAAACTGATGCCGCAGACGGCAAGGCATTGACCACCGGAAGGAGCGGCGCCAACAGGACCTGATGCCGCCGCTAATGCCTCCATCGACATTACTTATTTGGCTGTCCACCCCCGCAGGCGGAAAATCGCCCGGTTAAGTTACGTTTATCTGGAGACTCCCCATGGCCACCCGCGACACCCTCACCCCCAAAGAAGCCCAATGCAGCGGCGGCGCCGATTACGCGGCGCTCGCACTGGAAGCCCTGCAGGAACCCGCAGACGCGGCCTACGCCAAGGAGCTGATGGACCGCGTGGCGGATGACTGCCAGTTCACCAAGGACCTGGCGGCCTGCGCCATCGTCTACAAGGCACTGGGCGAACAAAGCCGCGCCGAGGAGCTGCTGCAGACTGCCGAGGACTACTGCATGAGCGGCGAGGAGCAGATCGCGCTGGCCGAGGCCAAGTTCAAGGTGCTGGGCGACAAGGCGGCCGCGGTGGGCGCGTATGAGAAGGCGCTGAAGGAAACCAACAACCTCGACCCGCTGATCGACCTGGCGAAGAACGTGATGAGCGTCATCGCCGACGGCGCGTTTGCCAAGAAGATACTGGAAAAGGCCGAAGCAAAAATTTCCCGCGCGGTCGAATACAGCAAACTGGCGGCGGCCTCGGCCGAGCATCTGCTCGACAAGGATTACGCCGCGGCGATCTTCAACAAGGCCGGCGAGAAGCTTTCCAGCGTGCCCGACCTGCTGTCGCTGGCCGGCGAGGTCACCAAGACACTGGGCGACCCGGCGCGCGCCAAGGCCTTGTACGAGCGCGCCCTCGCTGGCGCCACCGACTTCGGCGCCGCCAAGACGCTGATCGAGTCGGCCAAGCAAGCGGGCGACACTGCATTCATGCAGTCTGCCCTGAAAAAGGCGGGGGATCTGGCGAACGCCACCGGCGACTACATCGAGCTCGCCGAAGGTTTGGCCGGCGTGGGCGACAAGCCAGGTGCTGCGGCCCTGCTCGACAAGGCAGAAGACGCCGTGGCCGGGCTGGACGAAATGCAGAAACTGGTGGCCGCGGTGGAAGCGCATCTGGCCGACGATGTCGAACGCCTCGCCCGCGTGAAAATCAAGCTGGAGAAGCGCCAGGCCAACCACGCACGCTATATGGAGTTCCAGCAACTGGAAAAGGAAGCCGCCAGCGTCAAGCAATTCCTCGCCCTGGCCGACCGCGTCCGGCTGGAACTGGAAGACCCGTTCTACGCCGCCAAGCTGATCGAGGCAGCCGAGACCCTGCTCGACGGGACTGGCTACCAGTTCTCGCGCTACAAGCCCATCATGCTGGCGGTAGACAAGAATCTGGACGACACCGACTGGCTCTCCCGCCTGCTCGACCGCGCCGCGGAAAACGCCACCGACTTCATCGCGTTCAAGGATTTGGTGGTCACCGCCGCGCATCTGCATCACCGCGAACTGGGCGTCTCCAAGGCACGCGCCTACCTCGCCGCGCGCGAAACTGCACTGGCGGCGGACCCGAATGCCACGGTCTACGATACCGCCAAACTTGCCGAGGCAAGCTTCGCCGCGACGCAGGATGCAACCGAGGCAGGTCGCCTGCTCGAGGCCGCACGCGCGCAAGCCAAGGATCACTTCGCGCTCACCCACATCGGCCGCTTGTATGCATCCATGGGCAACAGCGCCCGGGCTGATGAACTCTATGCAGCCGCTGCGGCCGCCTGCCCGAATGGCGACGCCTGCATTCAGTTCATCGATCGCCTGAAGGGATTCGCACTCCCGGCCGAGACGCTGAAAAAATGGTATGCCCAATGCGGCGCCCACTTGAGCAAGCCTGCCGACAAGCTGCGCTGGGCCGAAGGCATTGCCGACGCACTCAACGACAAGACCTGGGCAACCGAGGTGTATGGCCAGCTTGCGGGGCAATTCAGCGGCGCCGATGCCGCGCGCTTCGAGCTTTCCCGCCGTTCGCGCGCCGACCTGAATTTCTTCGGCGTCACCCGCCGCCACTAGTCCGCCGGCCGGCCGGTGGGCCTGGTCATGCTGGCCGCCTGCAATACCCCTGAAAACAGCCCGGTTACATGGGCTGTTTTTATTTGTACACTCCAGATAAAGCTGTCTTCAGGAGTGCGTCATGCTTGAACTTTCTGCTCTTATCGACACGGTGCAGAAAAATTGCACCATCGCCGACGCCCGCCACGCGCGCGACATGACAATGTGTACTTTTCTGCTGGAAATGCGCGAATACTACCGCTGGGAAATGGAAATTCCCTATGGCGCGCGCCTGCCCAAGGACGAACTCGGCGACTGGCTGAACGCACGCGAAAGCCTGTGGGATACGGTGGAAGAAGAGGATTTCGCCCCCCTGCCGCTGAACGAAGCCGGCATCGACCCTTTCGAGGCCGACGACATCAACCGTACGCTGATCCCGCAAGGGCTGGTCTACAGCAGCGGACTGGGACACTTCCGCAAACCGCACTTCGTGCTGGCCGAGCTCAAGCGCGCCGAAATGCGTGACGGCGTGCAGGTACTGGTCGCCGGCTGCGAATATGCGCGCGACCTGATCGCCCCGCCTGCCGCCATGCGCGGCGGCGCAATCTTCCTGCGCATGGACGCGGTACGCCGCCTGCTGTGGAACAAGTACGAAGAATGGCAGTGGAAGGAAAAGGACACGGCGCTGGGCCGCGCGTTTGCCCACTACGACTTCGAACGCGACACCGAGCGCGGCCTCGATCGCATGGCCGAAGCGGAGAGCGAGGCGATGATTCTCCACGAGATCGGCGAGGCGCGCGCGGAATCACTGCTGGGCGAGGACTGGAATGCGATGCTCGGCCACCTCAATTCCCGGCATGCCGAACTGCTGGCGCGTGCGGTGCGCGACCATCTGGCCGACTGCATGATCACGCTGCCGACGCTGCTCGAGCGCGAAGCCATCGGTTCGCTGCATTTCTACCTGGCGAATCTGTCCGGGCTGCGCCGCGCCCTGTTCCCGGCGCTCCCGCAGGCATACGAAGCCTGGCTCGGCAGCGGCGACACCGCCCGTCTGACCTCAATGGTGAAGGCGGCTGAATCCCACTGGCTGGATGCCGCCCGCCTGCTAACGACGACCTACCATCACGATTCGGCGCAAGGCAACGCGCAGCTCAACGCGCTGGCCAGCGGCGACCTCGCCGGCCTCCGCCTCTAGGCGAAAAAAAACGGGCGCCAGGCGCGCCCGTTTTCTAGCACCCCGCTGTTATGCCGGCACAGCGGCTTCCTGGCCAAGCTGCTCGGCAATGGAGTCGAGCAGCTGCTGCTCCTGGTACGGTTTGCCCAAGTACACGTTGACGCCGATTTCCATCGCACGGTTGCGGTGCTTGTCCGCCGTGCGCGAGGTGATCATGATGATCGGCACCGACTTCAGGCGCGCATCGCTGCGCATCACGCGCGCCAGCTCGAAACCGTCCATGCGCGGCATCTCGACGTCGAGCAGGACCACGTCAGGGATCAGGTCGTGCATCTTTTCCAGCGCATCGACGCCATCCTTCGCGCTGTCGACGCGGAAGCCTTCGCGGGTGAGGAGGCGCGTGGTGATCTTGCGCACGGTGAGCGAATCGTCGACCACCAGCACCAGCGGCGGCTGCAGGGCGGTGCTGACTTCCACAGCCTCGGCAGGCGCCGTGCGTTCCGCTGCGCTGCGCGGCAAACTGGCCCAACGCAATGCCAGCGGCACCGGGTTGAGGATCAGGATCACGCGTCCGTCGCCGCGTACGGTAGCGCCCGCGACACCGGTAATGCGCGCCATCTGCGGGCCAATGTTCTTGACCACGATTTCGCGCGTGCCTTCGATCGCGTCGAGCAGCACGGCTGCCTGGCTGGAGCCGCTTTTCAGCAACACCACCGGGTTGTAGCGCTGCACCTCGTGCACCGCCTCGGTATCGCCCAGCAGATGCGGCAGATAGGAGAACGGATAACGCGCACCGCGCCACGTCAGTTCGCCGGCTGCCATGGCCTGCTCCAGATCATGCGGCTTGAGTTCCAGCACCTGCTGCACCAAGGGGGCCGGCAGTGCGTAATCGTGCTTGGCGGCCTGGATCATCACCGCCTGGGTCATCGCCAGGGTGAGCGGCAGATAGATGTTGAAAGCGGTGCCCGCGCCGGGCGTGGAGGTGATGTCGATACGGCCGCCCAGTGCGGAGATTTCGCTCTTGACGACGTCCATGCCGACGCCACGTCCGGCAACCTGACTGACGGTTTCGGCGGTGGAGAAGCCGGCGGCAAAAATCATCTGCGCCAGCAGCGACTCGGTCGGCTCGACCCCCGGCAACAGCAGGCCGTTGGCCTCCGCCTTTTCGCGGATACGCGCATAGTTGAGGCCGGCGCCATCGTCCTTCACGGTCAGCATCATTTCGTTGCCGGTCTGGCGCGCCGACAACACGATCTCGCCAAACTCGGCCTTGCCCGCCGCCCGACGCACCTCGGGATCTTCAATGCCGTGCGCCAGCGCATTGCGCAGCAAGTGCTCCAGCGGCGCGGTCACCTTCTCCAGCACCGAGCGGTCGATTTCGAGTTCGCCGCCCTGGATGTCAAGCTGGGCGCGCTTGTCGACGTCGCGCGCGGTCTGGCGCACGGTCCGATACAGGCGCTCGGCCACTGAATACAGCGGCACCATGCGGACTCGCAGCAGATCCTGCTGCAGTTCGCGGTTCAGCCGCGTCTGCTGGATCAGCGCGGCATCCGCCTCGCCCAGGCGGGCCAAAAGGATATGTTGCACTGTGGAGATGTCGTTCACGCTTTCGGCGAGGAAACGGGTGACTTCCTGGAAACGGGTGAAGCGGTCGAACTCCAGCGGGTCGAACTCCTCGGCCGCGCCCTGCGTCTGGAACGTCGCCTGCATCTGCGACTCAGCCTGGATCTCGACTTCGCGGATGTGGCCGCGCAGGCGCACCAGCGCTTCCGACAATTCGTTGACGTGACGCTTGAACGCAAACACTTCGCTTTCGATACGTGAACGTGCGATCGCCACTTCGCCAGCCTGGTTGACCATGCGGTCGACCCAGTCGGCCCGTACACGCAGCGTCAGGGCATTGCTTTCGCGCGTGACCGGTGTCGCAGGCGCAAGCGGGTCGGCCGTCGCTGCAGCCGCAGGATCGGCCCGACCCAGCACCGGTTCGACCGGCGCTTCCAGCGGGGCGGGCGCGTCTTCGAGTGCCGGCGCAAGATCGCCCTGTTTCAGGTGTTCCACGGCATCGGCCAGCCGGTCGAGCTGGGCTTCCAGCGTATCGAACACGTCGTGGCTTGCTGCCAGATGGCCCTCGATCACGGCGATCACGCGCGATTCCATCACGTGGGTCAGTTCGCCCAGGCGCATCGCACCGACCATGCGCGCACTGCCCTTGATGGTATGCAGGTTGCGGCGGAGCGCGTCGCGCGGGCCTGTGCCGGCGGGCGCCTCTTTCCACGCACGGAGTTGCGCGCTGGTATCCGGCACCAACGTATCGGCTTCCTCGAGGAAGATCGGCAGCAGCTGCTGGTCGATTTCATCGGCCACTTCGCGCCGTTCGAATACCGGTGCCGGTGCGGTAGGTTTGATGTCAGGGACCAGCGTACTGATATCCGGCAGGGCGGGCGTCGTTTCGGCTTGAACGGCGGCGGCCGGTTCGGCAGCGCGCACCGGCTCGGCCGGCGCGTCCTGTTCCTGGCTCTCGGCGGACGGCACGTTCACCTCGCCCGTTTCCTCATGGGCTGGAGCGGACATCGCGTCGGACATCAACGATGTCTGTTCATCCTCCAGTTCGCCCAACGTTGCGATCAGGTCGTTTGCCGCATCGGGCAGGTGTCCCCTCTCGATGCTTGCGATCATCTCGTGCAGGCGCGCAACGGTATCCTGGACCAGTGAGAGATGCGAAGTCGGCATGGGCACATGCACGAAGCGGTTCCAATACTGCTCGAAGGCATGCGACAGATCCGACAGGGCAGTGATGCCGGCAGTCCCTGCAATGCCACCCAGCGTGTGGATCGCGCGTCGCGCATGCTCGCTGACCGAACTGTGTTCGGCTTCGGCGTGACGCTCGGCCTCTTCCGTCAGCACAGCCAGCCGCTGGTGGGCTTCGGTCATGAAAATTTCGTAAAGCCCGGCGGAGAGGCAAACCGGCCCGATGCAGATTTCGTCCGGCATGGGCGGCTCCGCAGGGAGCGCCTCATCGAGCGGGGCGGAATGCTCTTGTACGGCGGTAGGCGGTTCTGCCAGGGTTTCGTCCGGCGAAGCCATTTCTTCCTGGATGGACAGATCGCTGTCGTACGCCACTGCGGGGGCAACCGCATATTCAATGATCGCGCCAACGTTCAGCGCAGGCAGTTCAACGCGGACTACTTCGGCTTCAGGCTGGACTTCGTCCACCGTGATCGGTGCAGCATCGGCACGCGCCTCGCAGCCGGCCTGTTCGATCAACTCGACTGGCGTGTCAGCGGCAGCGGCCCCGGCATCATCCGTCGCACCATTTTCCAGTGCGGCGACAGCGTCCTTTTGCTCGACCGCTGACAAGGCCAGCCAATCGCTTTCCGCTTCGGCATCCGCCGCAACGTCCATCTCGATTGAGGCCGCCGCCTCGCCTTCCGGCACGGCTGCCGCTTCTTCGGTTTCCCCTACCGTCCTGGTTTCAGCCAACAGATCGGCTTCTGCAACCGTTTCAGGCCAGTCCGGCGCATTCGCAACCGGCGCTTCGACAACCGGCTCGGGCGGCACAGCAACCGGAACGGGCGTCACATCCAGAGCTTGTCCCTGTGCGACACGATCGACCGCCGCCAGCAAGGCTGGAACCGGCAAGCTCGCAGATTGATTGTTCTGCAGGGCGTTCACCCAGTCCTGGAAGACTCCGCGTGCACGTCCTACCAGGCGCAACAAGTCGCCACTGGCGGGCTTGTTCTCGGCCAGCCAGCCGTTCATCAACTGCTCGTGACGCCACGCGGTTTCGCCCAGTTCGTCCAGGCCCACCATGCGCCCACTGCCTTTCAATGTGTGGAAGCCACGGCGGATGACGGTCAGGGCAGCCTGGTCGTCGGGGTTGGCCTGGCAGGCTTCGCTAGCCTCGCCCATGGCCGCCAGCACCTCGTTGGCTTCCTCCAGGAAGATCTCCAGCAGTTCCGCTTCGGATCCTTCGGGAATCGTCACGTGAAGCAGGGTTTCGCCGAGTGCATCATCGCCAGGCGAACCGGTTTCCGCCGCTGAGGCTGGCTCGGCTGCAGCCACGGCCGACGGCTGTACCGTCTCGATGATTGCAGCGTATGCGGACACGGCTGCTTCGTCGGCTTGCGCCTCAGTCGGCACGCCATTGTCGAACGCTTCATCCGTACGCAGATCGATCGTCGGCTGTGTCGTTTCCGTCTCGTCTTCAAGCGCCACGGGCATGTCGATCGCAACCCGTTCGGGCAGCGGCAGGCCGGTCAGGGCGACCACATCGGCATCGAGTGCCAGCGGGGCTTCCATCGCATCGCGACAGGCATCGAGCGCCGCACGGGTCTGCTGTTTCAGCGTGGCGTCGTCGATCAGTTCGGCGTCGCGGCTGAGTTCGGTCAGGGCATCAAGGAATTTTTTTTTTGTGGCGTCGTCGGGTTGATCGCGCCACTCAAGATAATTTTCCTGTACTTCGGTTTTGCGAGCGGGCAGGCCTGATTCGACGGTGTCGTCGAATGCGCTGTCGTCAACGCTGCCGGGATCGATCACGCCGAACTCGATCAGCACGGGCCGCAGGATTCTGGCGGCGTCGGCACGGCCGGCGCAGTAGGATTCGATATACAGACCGAGGCTGGAGAATGCATCGGCCAGACGTTGCTGGGTCGCTTCGTCAGGGTAGCCTTCCTCAGCAAACGCTTGTACCGTCGCGGTCGCCGCACCCAGCAGACCTGCAGCGTCGGGTAATTCCAGCATGGTCAACGCGCCCTGCGCCTGCTGTGCCAGCGCGGGCACGCCCGCCAGCGCCTCGCGTTCGCCCGCGTCGCGGAAGAAGGCGTCCAGTGCGTCTTCCATCTGCTTCAGATTCTGACCAACTTCCTGCGCCATATGCACCAGCATGTCGCGCTCGGCTTCGCGCTGGCTATTGGCATCCACGACGACAGCCGGCATCTCCCGACCTTCGATCAAGGCCAGCAGACGCGCCTGCTGGCCTTCCGCGCGAACCGCAAAATCACTGTGCAGGACGTCTTCCTGATCGACGGCATTCTGCATGAACAGCAGCGTGGCTGCGATTTCCAGATCCATCTGCTCGCGTGCCTCGCCCTCGCGCACGGCCCGTGCGGCAGCGGCGGCGGCCAATTCGTCCAGCAGGGGTTTCAGCTTGCTGGCTTCCAACGCCTGGGCCTGCGGCAGCATGCGTTCGAGGTGTGTCTGGAACTGCGGCAACTGGCCGGCGTCGCTTTCCACATAGGCGTGCCAGCTATCGCGCGCCGCCTTGAGACTTGCCTGCAGGGCATCCAGGACCGGGCGCATGCGTGCCAGCGCCTCGGGATCGAGCATGCCACGGCCGGGCAGGTAGCGATCGAGGCCAAACGTCGCCCGGACTTCGGCAGCGCGCCCATCCAGGGTCTGGCTTTTTGCCACGAAAAACAGGGCATCGCGCAGCAGGCGTTCGGCCACCTGCGGCGAGCCTTCCATCAGGCGGCGCATCTGCAGATCGACCCGGGCCAGCAGCTGTTTGACATGGAAATCGGCCTCGACCCCGTGCGCGAGCAGGCTGTCGACAAACCCGACGCAGGCCCACCAGAAGGTTTGCGAGGCTTGCGACGGTGCAATGCGTTCGATCGCGGCCAGCGCATCGCGCATCCGTTTCAATCCCTGTTCGGCCTCGACATTGCGCAGAAAGGCCAGCAGGCCGCGTTGGAACAGGCCGCGCGCGGCCTTGACTTCCGCCGTCAGCGCCTCCTGCGTCATGGCATCGTTGGCCGCCTTGCCTTGCGCCCGCGTGCGCAGATCAGGGAAAAACAGTTCGCCTTCGAATACCCGCTCCGCACCTTGCAACTCGCGCAGACGCTTGTAGAGAGGGAAGAGTGCCAGTTCGCCACTGCCGCGCCCGTCAGCCAGGTCTTTGACCCAGCGCTGCAGGCCTTCGATGGCATTGCGCAAGGCGCGCAGCACCTCGTCGTTCGCCTGCAGGCGATTTTCGTTGACGTCGCCCAGCGCGGATTCGAGCGCACTCGCCAGCGTGGCCGCACCTTCGAGGCCCACCATGCGGAGCGCGCCGGTCACTTGGTGCGCGTCGTCGGCTGCCAGGCGCAGGGCATTGGTGAGATCGGCATCCACGCTGTAGGCCTGCACGCGCCCGAGGGCGGCTTGCAGGGCGGCGTCGATGTCTCCGCGCACCCAGTTCAACGGGCCGGTATCGTAATCGAGTAAGGCGCTCATGGTGTGTGTTCCTGACGTTGTATGCTTGGCCTGGGGTCGCTGACCGCTTGTCTACGCGTTCAGTCCGATCAGGCGAGCTTGAAGCCTGCAACCGAATTCTTGAGATCCTGTGCCAACTGCTTCATGCCGCCGATCGACTCGGCGGTCTGCTGCGTACCGCTGCTGGTCTGCGCCGAAATGGATTTGATGTCCTGCATGGTTTCGGCCACCTTGGCGGTCGACTCCGCCTGGCTCTGGGTGGCCGAGGAAATGTCGGCGATCAGCCCGGCCAGCTTCTTCGACACGTCGCCGATCTCGGCCAGCGTCTGGCCCGCGGCATCGGACAGCTTGGCGCCCTCGACCACGCCCTGGGTCGAGACTTCCATCGCCGCCACCGTGTCGTGGGTATCCGACTGAATGGTCTTCACGATCGCTGCGATCTGCTTGGTCGCATCGGCCGAACGTTCCGCCAGCCGCTGCACTTCTTCCGCCACCACCGAGAAACCACGACCGGCTTCGCCCGCGGATGCCGCCTGGATGGCGGCGTTGAGCGCCAGCACGTTGGTCTGCTCGGTAATGTCGGAAATCAGTTCGACGATTTCGCCGATCTCCTGCGAGGATTCGCCGAGGCGCTTGATTCGCTTCGAGGTTTCCTGGATCTGTTCGCGCAGGCCGTTCATGCTGGCAATGGCGTTGGCCACCGCCTGCTGACCCTTCTCGGCGGCAGCCAATGACTGTTCGGCCACACGGGCAGACTCGGCGGCGTTGCCCGACACCTGTTGCACCGACTGCGCCAGGCTCACCACCGCAGCCGAGGTCCCTTCGATTTCCACGGTTTGACGGCGCGCCGCTTGCTGCAGCGAATCGGACACCTGGCCTGCCTGGCTGGCCGCCTGGTCCATCTGTTGCGCGGCATTGTTGATCCCGCGCACCAGGGTACGCAATTCCTCGACCGTGTAGTTGATCGAGTCGGCCACCGCGCCGGTGATGTCTTCGGTCACGCTGGCGTTGATGGTGAGGTTGCCTTCGGCCAGTTCGCCCAGTTCGTCCATCAAACGCAGGATCGCCTCCTGGTTGCGGCCGTTCTCTTCTTCGCTTCTGCGCGCCCGCGACTTGGTCTCGTTGATGTTGACCAACCCCAGCATCACCAACGAACCGATCGCCAGCAGGCCGAACAGTGCGGCCAGCAGATAGCCGGCACCCCCGACGGACTGATAGTCCTTCGACAGCTGATCGGTGTTCGCCAACAGCGTGTCGCTGCCGGTGAACAGGTTCTTGGCCGACACCTTGGCCTGCAGCAGCGGCTGCGTATTGGCCAGAACGGAGCCGACCACCTCGACCATGTCACCCATGTTGCTGCCGAGGTCTTCCAGCGTCGCCATGCTGTTCTCGTTGCGGCTGGCCCCGCCCGCCATCAATGCCTGCACGGTATCGCGGAACGACGTCGTGTCTTTCTCCAGCTGCATCACCACGGCAGGGTCGATCAACTCGGCCGACAGCAGCAGGTTGGCGTTTTTCGGCAGACGCTGGCTCAGCATGACCAGATGGTTGGCGCGCGACACTTCGCGCACGCTGGCACCGGAATCTGCCAGCTGGCTGGCGAGCTGCTCGGCCACTTCCTGCAAGTCGACGCTCAGGTCGTTAATGCGTTTGATGCTGACGCTCGTCGCCACCAGGTTTTTCTGCTGCGACAGGATCTGTGTGACCTGCGGATTGAACGTCTTCCATTGCGCCTCGATCTTCTCCAGCGTCGCGCGCGCCGCACCCGTGGACGCAGGCACGGTATCGTCGCCTTCGGTCAAGCCCTTCAGCGTTGCCTCGAACGAGGCCTTGCCCGCTGCCAGTTTCTTGAAAGCCGCAGCATTACCCAGGACAGACTGCTGGGCGGTCAGCGGCAGGCGCTGCGACAACACTTTCAGCTCGCCCGCGCGCGTTTCATAACCGGTGCGGTTGTCGAGCTGGAGCGAACTGTAGATGGTGAAACCGGCTGCCAGCAACAGGGAGATGATCAGGGTACCGCCGGTATAGAGATATTGCTTTTCGACGGGCAGGCTGCCGATCAAGGGTGCCTTGCCAGGTTCCTTGTCCGCCAGCTTGCGCACGGTCTGCATGATCAGGGTGGTGTGTTCGGTGCCCGCTTTGCCCGCAGCCTTGCCCGTCATACGGCCCGCCAGCCCTTTGAGGCCATTCATCGTGATTGCCATGTTCATCGCTCCAGTCCTTCCACTGTATCGGCGCCTGTGCGCCCGGTTTTAATGATCAATCAATTGCCGATCTGTGCTTCGACCTTGAGGAACTCGGTATTGCCGAGCAGCTGTCCGAAGTCCATGTCGCACCAGTCGACGCCCGCCTCGTCCGCATAGTGGCGCGCAACCCAGGGGTGCGCTGCGCGTGCACTGCTCGGCTGGTAGCGGTTGATGTTCTTCAGGCCTAAGGTATTGCGCACCAGCAGGGCCGCATTGACGCCAAAATCGTGATGCGGGATCAGCAGGCGGCAGTCTGCATGTTCGGGTGTCACGCCCTGCCCCATGAAATCGGCAAAGTCGCTCACGGCAAACAGGTTGCCGCGGATGTTGGCGACGCCGCGAAACCACCGGCACGCACCGGGCACCTTGACGATGGGCGGAACCGGGATCACCTCCTCCGTATCGGAGAGGCTCACCAGCCAGTTCACGTCACCCACGCGAAAACCCAGTCGCGAACCGGAGTTGTCGCGGCTGGCCGCCGCCTGCAACTGCTGCGAAAGCTGGGTCTGAAATTCGCGCAGATTGAATTTCTTGGCCATGGCGGTGTGCTTAGCCCAAGGCCTTGATTTGCGACAGCAGGTCTTCCGGCTTCACAGGCTTCACCAGGTAGGCTTTCGCACCCTGGCGCATGCCCCATACCTTGTCGGTTTCCTGGCCCTTGGTGGTGCACATGATGACCGGGATATGCTTGGTCGCATCTTCCTTGGTAATCATGCGGGTCGCCTGATAGCCGTTCATGCCTGGCATCACGACGTCCATCACGATCAGGTCGGGCAGGGTCTGTTTGGCCTGGGCGACAGCTTCCTCGCCGCTTTCGGCCATGCTGACCAGATAGCCATTCTTGACCAGCAACTCGGACAGGAAAAAGCGCTCGGTGGGAGAATCATCCACAACCAGAATTCGGCTGATCGCCATATCTATGCTCCTAGAAGAAAATTAAGCGCCTGCGCACGTATGCTCGCGCACCGCCGTCAGCAACGTATCCTTGGTGAACGGCTTGGTCAGGTATTCATCGGACCCCACCATGCGGCCGCGTGCCCGGTCGAACAATCCGTCCTTGGACGACAGCATGATGACGGGCGTGGTGCGGTACTTGGCATTGCGCTTGATCAGCGAGCAGGTCTGGTAGCCGTCGAGTCGCGGCATCATGATGTCGACGAACACCACGTCCGGCTCGTGGTCGGTGATCTTGGCCAGCGCGTCGAAACCGTCCTGCGCCAGGATGACTTCGCAGCCCGCCTGGTTCAGGAAGATTTCTGCGCTGCGGCGTATGGTGTTGCTGTCATCGATGACCATCACCTTGACGCCTTTCAATGCTTCATTGTCCACACGTTTCTCCAGCAGGGTCATCGGGGGAACGGCACGTGCCACCCCCCCTGTGTGGTAAACATTACGGCACCGGTCCGCGCTTCTTTAGTGCATGCGCATCGAGGATCAGGTGGGCAACAAAAAGGGCGTTGCAACGCAACGCCCCTTTTCCCGGCCAGGAATCAATACTTTACTGCTGCCAGGCTTCCCCACTGGACTTCTTCTCAACCCCGGCCACCGCGCTCATGGTTTCGAGAATGGTGTTGGGCAGGGAGGAAATCCGCATGAATTGCCCCATCCCGACGTCCGGGAACGCCAGTGCGATGCGGAAGCGGCCGTGCGGCGACTCCACCTCCTTGTCGACCACATAAATCTCGTAGGGCAGGCCGGCGATATTGTTCTGCATGTCGATTTTCTTGATCCAGTCGCCGTCGCTGTTCTCGCCATCATTCATCGCCACGCCAAATACGGCCAGCTTGCGATTGGGCATCACGACTTCGTAGATTTTGGCCGTCTTGCCGACGCCTTTGGCCAGATTGTCGCGCACGGTTTTCAACGCCTCGGCAAAGCTGCCATATTCGGCCAGCTTGTTCTTCGGCGAATCGAGGCGCTCCATGCCGATCATGTAGCGGTAGTTGGCCAGACTGCTGGCCGATTCGTCACCGCCCAGGCCCTTGCCGGCGCCCAGCGCATCCTGCAGGCGCGCCTGCAGGGCCTTGACTGCGTCTTCCTTCTTGGCGAAAGCTTTGCGGAAATAAGCGCGATACCAATAGTCGGGATTGGTGTACGCCACACTGCCGTCCGCGGTCACGCCCACGCGGATCGCCGCACCCAGGATGGCATTCCCCCCGACCGACCCCACCTCGTCGAGCATGGCCTCATCCGTGGCGATGACCACGCCGTACCCCGCCAGGGTTTTGGGGAAATACTTGCCGACCACCTTGAAACCACCGGTCTTGAGCTTGGACTCGACAGCCGTCGCTGCCGCCTGCACGTTCCCTCCCTTTACCGAATCGCCTTGGAGATAAGGGGAAATCGCCCATACGCTTGTTGAGAAAACAAACAGAACCCACGTTGTCATCCACCGCATCATCATTATCGTCTCCTGATTTATATGTACCCCGTTTTTTGTCTTACCGTACCATTGACAGGGGCGCCATATAGTATCCCACTCTGTTCGAAGTGGAATTCGATAGGCCAACGTAACTATCGCCCATTCCGACGCTTTACTTGAGCGGGTAGATGACGAATCCGAGTTTTAAAACGCCACCATCTCGAAATCTTCCTTGCGCGCACCGCAATCGGGGCATGTCCAGTTGATCGGCACGTCTTCCCAACGCGTGCCGGGCGGAATTCCATCCTCGGGCGCACCGCTTTCCTCGTGGTAGATGTAGCCGCAGATCAGGCACATCCAGCTTTTGTATTCAGGGGTTTCGGACATGGGGTAGAGCCTATTCCAGTAAAAATCATGCCCCGCGCCGGTTGCCTGCGGGATGCAGTGCAAGGCGCGGGGGGCGAAGTGTAGCCATTCTCCACGAGCCACCCGCAACGCGGCAATGCGCCCGCAGGCAACCGGCCCTTCGGGTTGAGACCAGGATCGGCGTCTGCGGCGTTGCAGCGCTTGGCAAGGGACGACCCTTGCCGGCGCACTGCGCCTTGCATCCATCCGCTCCTGGTCTCAACGCGGGGCATGATTTCTACTGGAGTAGGCTCTTGGGTAATCGGCTAAAATTGGAGATTGATTTTAAAGCAGTGACGCCATGCCGCCTATTTTCGCCCCCAAACCCACGCCGCCGCTGGTGCTCAGTTTCGCCGCGTCCGACCCGACCGGCGGCGCAGGCATCCAAGCCGACCTGTTGACGCTGGCCAGCATGGGCTGCCATCCCTTGTCGGTGATCACCGCGCTCACCGTGCAGGATACCGCCGGCGTCGACGAGATCCTGGTGATCGACGCCGAGTGGGTGGCCGATCAGGCACGCATGCTGCTGGAAGACGTACCGGTGGCCGCGTTCAAGCTCGGCATGCTGGGAAGCGCCGAATCGATCGCGGTGATTGCCGAAATCCTGGCCGACTATCCGGATATTCCGGTCATCCTCGATCCGGTATTGGCTTCCGGGCGCGGCGACGAACTCGCCAATGACGACATGATCGCCGCCATGCGCGACCTGCTGATTCCGCAGACCAGCATCCTCACGCCGAACAGCCACGAGGCGCGGCGGCTGGCGCTGTTCGAATCGGACGAGGACGACATGGACCTCGCCGCTTGCGCCAAGCATTTGACCGATCTCGGCTGCGAGTATGTCCTCGTCACCGGCACCCACGAGGCCACCCCGCGCGTGTTGAACAGCCTGTACGACGCCGACGGCCACGTGCAGACCGACGCCTGGGACCGCCTGCCCGGCAGCTACCACGGTTCGGGCTGCACGCTTGCCTCGGCCATCGCCGCCGCCCTGGCCTACGGCCAGGACGTCCCCCAGGCGGTACGCGACGCGCAGAACTTCACCTATGAATCCCTGAAGGCTGCGTTCCGGCCCGGCATGGGCCAATACATTCCCGAGCGTTTCTTCTGGGCGCAGGACGGGCAGGCCGAAGGCAATGCCTGATTCTTGCCATGCGTGAATTCCCGGGCGGCATCTACGCCCTCACCGCCGAAACCGCCGACACCGAGCAGCTGCTGACGCAGGTCGAGGCGGCGCTCGCCGGCGGCGTCGCCGCGGTGCAGTACCGTGACAAATCGGATGACGTCGCACGCCGCCACGAACAGGCCAGCGAACTGGTCGCGCTGTGTCGCCGCTTCGGCGTGCCGCTGATCGTCAACGACGACCTTCGGCTGGCTGACCTGACGGACGCCGACGGCGTGCACCTGGGACGCGATGACGGCAGCCTGCGCGAAGCGCGCATCATCCTCGGCAAGGACAAACTCATCGGCGCGTCGTGCTACCAGGACCTCGAACTGGCGCAGGCAGCCCAGGCCACGGGCGCCGACTACGTGGCCTTCGGCAGTTTCTTTGCATCGCCCACCAAGCCGGCCGCACCGCGCGCCGGCCTCGACCTGCTGCGCGACGCCACGGCAGTCATCCAGGTGCCGCTGGTCGCCATCGGCGGCATCACGCTGGCCAACGCGCCGCTGTTGCTCGACGCCGGTGCCGACAGCCTGGCCGTGCTCTCGGCCCTGTTCGACGCCCCCGACATCCAAGCCGCTGCGCGCGACCTGAATCAATTATTCGAAACCGAATCCGAAGAGTGAAACGCCCAACCATGAAAGCAGCCATGACCCGCAACGAACAGCTATTCGAACAGTCGCAGAAAGTCATCCCCGGCGGGGTGAACTCGCCGGTGCGCGCCTTCAAGAGCGTCGGCGGCACCCCGGTGTTCTTCAGCCGCGCCAAGGGCTCGCGCGTGTGGGACGCCGACGGCCGGGAATACATCGACTACGTCGGCTCCTGGGGCCCGGCCATTCTTGGCCACGCGCATCCAGGTACGGTGAAGGCTGTGCAGGACGCCGCCGCCAACGGCCTGTCGTTCGGCGCGCCCTCCGAGGCCGAACTCACCATCGCCAACCGTATCACGCAGTTGCTGCCGAGCATCGAGAAGGTGCGTCTCGTGTCGTCCGGCACCGAAGCGACCATGAGCGCGATCCGTCTCGCGCGCGGCTTCACCGGCCGTTCCAAGTTCATCAAGTTCGAGGGCTGCTACCACGGCCACGCCGACTTCCTGCTGGTGAAGGCCGGCTCCGGCGCGCTCACCTTCGGCAACCCGACTTCGGCCGGCGTGCCACCGGAAGTTGCGGCGCAGACGATCGTGCTGGATTACAACGACGTCGCCGGGCTCGAGCGCACTTTCGACGAGATCGGCAAGGAGATCGCCTGCATCATCGTCGAGCCTTTCGCGGGCAACATGAACCTGGTGAAGCCGACCGCCGAATTCATGGCCGCGATGCGCCGGCTATGCGATGCCCATGGCGCACTGCTGATCTTCGACGAGGTGATGACCGGCTTCCGCGTCGACCTCGGCTGCGCGCAAAAACTGCTCGGCATCCAGCCGGATCTGACTACGCTTGGCAAGGTGATCGGCGGCGGCATGCCGGTAGGCGCCTTCGGCGGCCGTGCAGACGTGATGGACGCGCTGGCACCGTCCGGTCCGGTATACCAGGCCGGCACGCTGTCCGGCAACCCGGTCGCCGTTGCGGCTGGCCTCGCCACACTGGAAGCGGTGTCCGTGCCAGGTTTCTACACGGCACTCGCCGCCCACACCGAAAAACTGGTGAAGGGCCTCTCCGCCGCCGCAAAAGACGCCGGTGTCACCTTCTGCGCCGACTCGGTCGGCGGCATGTTCGGCCTGTATTTTGCGGCCAAGCCGCCGACGAGCTTCGCCGAGGTGATGCAATGTGACAAGGAGAAGTTCAACCGCTTCTTCCACGCCATGCTCGACCACGGCATCTATCTCGCTCCGTCGGCGTTCGAGGCGGGCTTCGTCTCCGCCGCACACAGCGACGCGGACATCGACGCCACGATCAGCGCGGCGCGCGAAGTATTCAAGACGCTATGAACGACGAACTGTCCCCGGAAGACGAACTGCGCCTCAACGTTCTCTTCACCACCGAACTCAAGGCCGTCCGCATCGACGAGTCGAACATGACGCTGTGGGCGTTGACGCCGCAGGGCGAGGCCAGCGTGCCGCTGAAGCCCACCGAGCGTTCCGACCGCTACCTGAAACGAGTGCGCGAGATGCTATCCGGCCACGCCCTGGGTTCGCCCGGCGGCTATCCGGTGCATCTGACGCGCTGGACACGGCAATCGCAGGCTGGACTGTCGACCCAGCATCTGGCGCAACTGCTGCTGATCGCCGAAGAGGAAGCGGTCGTCGCGGTGGTGCACTCGCCTGCACTCACCGACGAGCTGGCGCGTTACGCCTGGTGGTGCATGCCGACCATCGAGAACGCACGGCTGATGCTGATGCGCGATGTCGTGTGCCAGGGCAGCATGGGACGCACGCTGGCCGAGTTCCTGGTCGAGCATCTCGCCTTCCTGCACGAGGACGACGTCGGTATTCTCGATACCGTCGCGGTGATGCTGTACTCCGGCGTACTCAGCGACGCCGAACGGCTGTCGATCTGGAAACGCGGCAACAGTCGCAACTCCTATTACGTGGCCTTTCTCGAGCTGCAGCCGGACGATCTGCCCAACCCGCGCCCTGCGCGGGTCGACCACGCCAGCGTGCCGCAGCTCACCGGTAATTCCTACGGCGCGATGCTCGACAAGGCCTTGTCCGGACAAGGGCAAACCTTCCTCGCCACCACCGCGACCATTCTCGACCGCCCGGAAATCCAGGAAGTCGTGAACCACACGCTGAATGCGCTGGCCGGCTGGTGCGCGCCGCTTCGCCAGGCGGATGAGGCCTCGCGTGCCGCCGCACGTACCGCATTGCTCGCTGCCGCGCCGCAATTCGAAACGGACTGCGCGGCGCTGGACGCACTGGCTGCGGTGGATGCCGACACGGTGCGACCGATCTTCCTCAAGACCACGGCCATCGGCTCGCTGATGCGGCGCAAGATCCAGCCGGTCGTCACCCCTTTGCTCGACGCCATCGCGGTATTGCGGCGCCAGCCATAAAACGAAAAGCCCTGCGGGCGCAAGCTCGCAGGGCTTCAGGGGCGGGCAAGCTTACTGGCCGAGCGCCGAGTTGATGCTGGCGAGAAACTTGTCCGCCTTTTCGAAACCGATCACCTTGTAGTCCGACTGCGCGCCCGTGCCGTCCCAGAAAATGAGGCCGGGCGGCCCGAACAGGTTGAAGCGTTTCAGCAAGGCCTTGTCGGCATCGGTGTTGGCCGTGACGTCGACCTGCAGCAGGACCATCTTGTGCAGGCGGGCCTGCACCTTGGGATCACTGAAGGTCAGGTGTTCCATTTCCTTGCACGACACGCACCAGTCCGCATAAAAATCGAGCATGACCGCCCGGCCCTCGGCCTTGGCCGCGGCCAGCCGGGTATCGAGCTCCGCGACGCTCTTCACTCTCTCGAATGCCAGCCCCTCCTGCTCGGCCGCCATCGCAACGCCGCCTGCGCCTCCTTTGAAGACGCTGCCCTTGTAGATCTCCAGCGGCTGCAACAGGTCGCGACTGCCCGCCAGCATGCCGAGAATGATCGACAGCCCGCCGACCAGCAGCACCACGCCGAGTCCCTTCCACAAACGCTTCCAGCCCGAAGCTTTCTCCGGCAGCGGGTCGAGCGCGTGCAGGTAGATCGCGGACGCGATCAGCAGCACGGCCCACAGCAGCATGTTGATCCAGGCGGGGATGATGGGCGAGATGAGATAAATGGCGATCGCCAGCATCATCACGCCGAAGAAATATTTCACCGCGTTCATCCAGCCGCCGGCACGCGGCAGCAGCGCACCCGCCGACAGACCCACCAGCAGCAAAGGCACGCCCATGCCCAGTGCCAGCACGAACAGCGCGACGCCACCCAGCGTCGTGTTGCCGGTCTGCGCGATGAAGGCGAGCGCGGCGGCGAGCGGCGGCGCGACGCAGGGGCCGACGATCACGGCCGACAGCGCGCCCATGACGAAGACGCCGACAAAGTTGCCGCCTTTCATCTTGTTGGAGGCGTCGGAGAACTTGCTCTGGATGAAGCTCGGCAGCTGGAGCTCGAAGAAGCCGAACATCGACAGCGCCAGCAGCACGAAGATGCCAGCGCCGATGCCGAGCGCCCACGGGTTCTGCAGGGCGTTCGACAGCAGCGTGCCGGACAGGGCCGCCGCCACGCCGGCCAGTGCGTAGGTGATGGCCATGCCCAGCACATAGGCGAGTGAAAGCAGGAAGCCGCTGGCCTTGGTGAGTTGCTTGTTCTGTCCGGCGATGATGCCCGAGAGGATCGGGATCATCGGGAACACGCACGGGGTCAGCGCCAGCAGCAGACCGAATCCGAAGAAGGTGGCGACGACTGCCCAGAAGCTGCCGCCCTTCAGCACCCGCTCGATCTTCGAGGTATCGGATTCGGCCGCAACGGGTTCGGCCGGCGAGGCAGCCCGGTCGTTCGTCGCAACGGGCGCAGCCGCCCCGCCCGCCGTCAGGGAAAAGTCGTGCTTGATCGGCGGATAACAGACGCCGACCGCCTCATTGCAGCCCTGCCAGGTTGCGGCCAACACCAGGGTTTCGTTGCCGGCCAGCGCGCGCGACAGCGCAAGGCTGGCGGAAAAATCATGGTGATATACCTCGGTGCGGCCGAAACTCGGGTCGTCCTTGATGTCGCCCGCAGGCGTGTCGACACGCGTGATCTTGATGTCGGCTGGCGATTTGACGACGAAGGCGAGCTTGTCGCGATACAGGTAGGTGTTGGCGGTCGGCGCATAGTCCAGCTTGACCGTCTGCGCATCCGGCATGGCCGCCTTGACCAGGAAAGCCTCGTCCGGCGGCAGGAGTTGCGGCATGCCGGTATCGCCACCCAGGCTGCGCAACCGATCCAGCGCGGAGGGCGCGGGAGCCGCCGCACTGGCCGCAGGCAGGGCCACCGAAGCGGCGACGGCCGCGGGCAGCTTGATCGTGACGCTTTCGCTTTGCGGGGTGTAACAGAGGCCGGCATCCGCGCAGCCCTGCGACATTGTTTTCAGGGTCACCGACGTGACGCCCGCGGCACGCTGGATCGGCAATGCGATCCGCACATCCTTGCGGTAGGTTTCGACCGTGCCGAAGTTATCGTCGTGCTTCACCTTGCCGGCAGGCCGTTGCGGCGTGCCCAGGGTGGCGCCGTCGACCTCGAACTTGAACTTGTCGCGATACATGTAGTAGCCGTCGGCGATCTGCCAGCGCGCTTCCAGCGTATTGGCGTCCAGGGCACGTGCCGAGAACTTGAACGCCGCTTCGGGGTCAAGAAAATCTTCGGCGTGGGCCACTGGAAAATGCCCAAGCGCACCCCCAAGTGCAAATAGTGCGCTCAGCAAACGAATCCACTTAATCATGCTTTTCAGTCTCCTTGGCCACCCAGTCGAGGTAAGCGGGCAGGCCATGTGTTATCGGTACGGCAATCAGTTCAGGTACGTCGTAGGGGTGGTGCGCGCGGACGATCGACTCGACCAGCGGGTAGTGTGCCGCGGTGGTTTTGATCAGCAGCGGGATTTCGTCGGCCGTTTCCACCGCACCCCGCCAACGGTAGATGGAGCGGCACGCCGCCAAAACGTTCACGCATGCCGCCGCGCGGCTTTCGATCAATGCGTGCGCCAGTTTCTCGGCATCCGCAACATCGGGTACATTCGTCAAGATTAACAAAGGTTCCATGTCATGCGCTTTGGTTGGATTGTGCTACTGCTCCTGTCGTTTCCGGTTCTGGAGGCCATCGGTATTTTCTGGGTGGCCCATGCCATCGGCAGCTGGGTGCTGCTATTGCTGCTGCTGGCAGCCGTTGCCGGCATCATGCTGATTCGCATCGAACGCGCCGTCTGGGGGCCGCGCCTGCTGTTTTCGCTGCAGTCGGGCGCGCATCCCCTGGCCTCCCTCTTCGCCAGCGGCCGTATTCTCCTCGCGGGCGGCCTGCTTGTCTTCCCCGGCTTCATCAGCGATGCCATCGCGCTCGTGCTGCTGCTGATCCCGGGCACCTGGGCCGGCCGCAAGGCGGACCCGATGCGCCCGGCAAACGACGATGTGCTGGAAGGCGAGTTCAAGCGGGAACCGGACGACCTGCTGCGCTGAACCGGATCGTTCAAAACAGCTTCATCTGGCCGCGCTTGTGCCCTTCAGGGTGCTTGTGCCCTTCAGGGTAGGCCTGCCGGATTTCGCGCAGCAGGTCGTCCGAAGTCGGATAACGGTATTTCAGCCGCAACTCGCGCGTGGTGCGCGCGTTCGACAACTGGCGCGACTCGCGCAGGAACGACAGCAGCGCTTCGGACAATACCTTTTCCGCTTCGGCGCGGTTCACGCGGGGCGGCCGCGGCAGGTCGAAGGCGTCGGCGCAGCTGTCGAACCAATCCCCCATCTTCAACGGATGCGCGTCGACCGCATGGTAGACGCGCTGCGCGCGTCCCCGGAACAGCGCCGCCCACGCCAGACGCGCCAGGTCGTCGGCGTGGATATGGTTGGTATAGCTGTCGTCACGGGCAATCAGCGCGGGCGTGCCGCGCTTGATGCGTTCGAGCGGCAAACGATCGGCGGCATAGATACCCGGTGCGCGCAGGATGCTCACCTGCACCCCCAGGACCTCGCCCCAGCTGCGCAGCTGCCGCTCGGCGTCCACCCGCCGCACGGCACGGCCGTTCACCGGCGCCACCGGGCGCGTCTCGCTGACCCAGTTGCCGCCGCAATCGCCGTACACGCCGCTGGTGCTGATGTACACCAACGCGCCCGGCTTGCCGCGCCGGGCCAATGCATGCAGTAGCCGGGCCGTGCGCGGATCGGCCGTGCCTTCATTGGGCGGCGGCGCAAAATGGAATACGCCATCGACGCGCGGCAGGCGCTTCAGTGTGGCAGGCGCATCGAGGTCGCCGATATAGGGCGTCACCCCCAACGCACGCAACGCGGCGGCACGCTCGGGCCGGCGGATCATGCCGATGAAGTCGGCCTGGCCGGCGTAGCGTGCCACCAGTCGCTCGGCGACGTCGCCAAACCCTACGATCAAGATCTTTTTCATTGCCTCCGCCTGTAACCCTTGCGCTGCAAGGGTGAAAACCCCGTCCACTCAGGCGATAATCCGCCGGTTTATCCCCGTATTTTAAGCGCACATCATGCCGTACCAGGTCACCGTCCAGCCCAGTGGGCACCAATTCACCGTCAACGACGACGAAACCATCCTCGAAGCCGCCCTGCGCGAGGGGTTCTCGCTGCCTTATGGCTGCCGCAACGGCGCCTGTGGCGCCTGCAAGGGCAAGGTGCTGTCCGGCCAGCTCGACTACGGCGTGCATTCGGCCAACGCGCTGAAGGACGAGGAGAAAACGCAGGGCCGCGCCTTGTTCTGTCGCGCCAAACCGCTGAGCGACATGGTCATCGAGGCCAAGGAAATCGGCGCTGCCAAGGACATCATGGTGAAAACCCTGCCGTGCCGGGTGGAAAAGCTGGAGAAGCGGGCCGACGACGTGATGGTGGTGAAGATCAAGCTGCCCGCCAACGAACGCCTGCAGTTTCTCGCCGGACAGTACATCGACTTCCAGTTGAAGGACGGCAAGACGCGCAGCTATTCGCTCGCCAACCCGCCGCACGACGATGCGCTGCTGGAGCTGCACATCCGCCACGTGCCGGGCGGCCTGTTCAGCGACCAGGTGTTCACCACCCTGAAGGAGCGCGACATCCTGCGGCTGAAAGGCCCGCTCGGCAGCTTCTTCATCCGCGAGGACTCCGACAAGCCGATGATCTTCATCGCCGGCGGCACCGGCTTTGCGCCGATCAAGGGCATGCTGGGGCACGCCTTTGCCGAACACACCGACCGCGAACTGGTGCTGTACTGGGGCGTGCGCTCGCTGAAGGATCTGTACATGGCCGAACTGCCACAGCAGTGGCTGGCCGAGCGGCCGAACTTCAGCTTCATCCCGGTGCTGTCGGACCCCCAGCCCGGCGATCACTGGCAGGGCCGCACCGGCTACGTGCACGAGGCCGTGCTGGCCGATTTTGCCGACCTGTCGGGCTACCAGGTGTATGCCTGCGGCGCGCCCATCATGGTGGACAACGCGCGCGACAGTTTCGTGAAGACCCGCAAGCTGCCCGAGGACGAATTCTTCGCCGACGCCTTCGTCTACGCGGCCGACACGGAAACGGCCGCCGCACAATAAAAATGCCCGCTTGACGCGGGCATCTCGATTCGAGTCTCTTACGATTGAAGGATGGCGTTCCGCTCGAATCGGGACCGGTTTACAAATCCCCGTGGGCGCCCGCCTGCATGATCTCGATCAGCCCTTCGCGCACTTTCTTGATGCGCGTAGTCAATTCCTGTTGCAGATTCTTTTCCTTCGCCACCAGATCGACGTTGATGTCCGGCATGATCAGCCAGCCCTTGCCATCGGCATCCTCGATCATCGAGATGCGGCACGGCATGTAGATGGCAAAGTCCATGCTCATGTCGATCAGTTCCTTGGCCGTGACCGCGTCGCAGAACTGGAAAATGGTGATGGTGCGCTGCGGCTTGCCCGTCACCGCTTCCACCTGCTTGGACAACGGCAGTTCCGCGACCAGCTTCAGATTCAGCGCATTGGCTCGCAGGCGCATCGATTGGGCCGCATCGTCGAGACTGACGCCTGAGTCGATGGCTACCTTGTAGACGCCGGCAGTCTGGCCCGACTGTTGGGCCTTGGGCGCGGCAGCCCAACTGGCGGGCGCAGACAATACCAGGCTGCCCAGCACGATCCCGAACACGGCAAAAAAGGTACGACGCATGGGACACTCCTTCCAAATATTAGAAAAGTCTAATAGTACACGCTGCACAGGATGGCAACCCCGTACAAACGTGCCAGGCGCCTACTCTAAACCCTACTGCGCACGGCACAATGCCAGCGCTTTCTGATAATGCAGACAGGCTTCGCCGGGTTGGCCGCTCTGGGTTTTGAGCTCGGCCATGCGGATATGGCCGTCGGCACTGGCGGCAATGGCGAGGCTGGCCTCCAGATAGCTCTGCGCCTTGCCCCATAGCTGCTGCACGCTGCACAGCTGCGTCAGCGTCAGCAACAACTGCGCATCGCGTGGCTGTGCATGCAGCCACTTTTCGGCCTGCTCGATCTGTCTGGTCGGACTGCTGCCGCGCACTTCGCCGTACAAGGCCACCAGTTCCTCGTTCCACTCGCGCCCGAGCGCAGTTTCCAGCACATCGAGCGCGGTATCGTGGCCGCCGCGCTGCATGAAGGCACGTGCGCCGGCACGCGCCACCCAGGGGTCGGCCTTGAAATCGGCCGGGATTTTCTTCCAGTATTCCAGCAGCCCGCGATCGTCCTCGGCACGGCGCTTGAGATTCTCGGCGTACACCATGCGCCGGCTCTGCGCGGCAACGCCCAGTTCCAGCGCATTGCTACGGATCAGCGCGTCGAGCAGGCGCTCGGCTTCGTCCCACTGTCCCGTCATCTGCCTCGCCTTGAGTTCGAGCCGCAGCAGCGCGGTGTGCTGCGGAGCCATTTCCTTGGCCCGGTTGATCGCCACCAGCGCCGCCGTGGCGTCCTTGGCGTCGAGACGCGCCTCGGCCTCGAACAGCTGCGCCGCGAGTTCGGCGCCGTGTTCGGTGGCTTCCTGGATGTGCCGCTCGCGCTGTGCGACCGCGCGCATTTCCTGTGCCGCGCGGGCCGCGAGCACGCGTGCCAGGCCGATCCGGGCTTCGTCGCCCAGCCACTGCCCCAGGGATTGTTCGGCATCCTGGTAGCGATATTCGGCATACGCCCGCAGGCCGCTGACGAAATTCTCGTCGCGCTTGCGGGCAGCGCGGCGCTCACGCTGCTCGCGCACGATGCTGGGCAGATTGAGCGTGAGCATGGCCAATCGCAGCAGCACGATGCCGCCGACTATCATCCCGACCACCGCCAGCACGAATCCGATGAAGGATATTTCCATCCGCCATGGCGGGTAGACCAGCACCACGTAGCCGGGGTCGTAGCGCCCCGCCATGGCCAAGGCGACCGCCAACACCGCGATGATGAGAAGCGAGATAAGCCAGCGCAATTTAATGCTCCCCCTTGTAGGCATCGAGGGCGGCCAGGCTGGCGTCGATGCCGGGCAGCTTGATGGCGATCTGCAGGCTGGAGAGGCGCTTGACCTCCTTGATGGCGTCGGCGACCCCGGCATCGCGCGTATTGAAATAGCGCTCAAGCATGAGCAGCACCGCGCGCAGGTCCGCGCGGAATGCCGCCTGATCCTGCGACAACAGCGCCAATCGCGCCGACAGCAGGCGCAGGCGCAGGTTCTCGCGCAGGAAGTAGGCCTGGTCGGGTGGGAGCAGCACCGCTTCGTTGCCTTCCACGCGGCGGATCTGCACCAGGTGCTTCAGTTCCGACCACAGTTCCTGGCCGAAGTTGGCCGCCCGCACGCTGCGCGGCACGGGCACCGCCTCGGAGGTTTGCGCGCTGGCCAGCGGCCAGTCCATATGATGTGCCACCAAGGCCTCGATGCGTGCGCTCATCCCCACCTCGTCAACCGAGGGCGCCGCCCGCAAATTGGCCAGATCCGAGGCAATGGCACGGCGCAGCGCCGTGAACTGCGGCTTGTTCAGACGCTGCAGACGGGTATCGGCGCCCTCCAGCGCGATGATCGCCGCCTTCACATTGCCTGCCAGCTGCAACTGCTGCGCAGCGGTCAGCAACACCTGTTCGATTTCGGCCAGCGTCCACTGGTCGCGGCCCTGCGCCAGATCCTTGTACAGGGACTCGAGCGCCAGTTGCTGTTGCTGCGAGGTCGCCATCTGGCTTTCGATATGCGAGACCTTTTCGCTGACCTGGCGCATCGCGTCGTCGGCGTTGCGCGCCAGCAGGCGGGATTCGCTCACGTCCTTGCCCGACTCGGCCAGACGGCGCCCCAGCTCGGTCTTCAGGTCGCGGATGCGTTCGCGGCTGTCGGACCACGACCACCCTGCCGCAGCCAGCGCCAGCACGGACACCAGCACGGCAACGAGCGGCAGCGCATGCATGCGCGGCTGCGGCGTTGCCGCAGGAGGGGCCACGGGCGGGGCGGAGGAGGTGTCGGGCGTGTCATTCATGTGTAGAGCCTGTCTTATTCCTGAACCAGTTAACCAGACCATCCAGCAGGCCTGCATCGCCGCCCGCAGTGGCGACGACGTGCGCAATGCCGAAGCGGCGGGCCGCATCGGCGATTTTCTCATGCGGGACGAAAAGCGGGGTGGCCGCCAGCAGGGGCGCACCCGGCTCGCCCAGCAACGTCGCCAGATTGTGCAACGTCTCCGCGCTGGCAACTGTCACCGCATCGATGCCGCCCGTCTGCCAGCGCGCCAGCAGGGGCGCAGGGTCGGCGTGGGGACAGGTGCGCCGGTAGCACTCCATGAAACACACCTCGGCGCCGCGTGCACGCAGGGTGTCGGCCATCAGCGCGCGGCCGCCGACCCCGCGCACGATCACCACCTGCCTGCCCGCGACCGCCTGCAATTGCGGTAACGCCAGCACGGCCTCGCTGTCCTGGCCGTCCGGCGTGACGACATCTTCGACGCCTTGTTCCGCCAACGCGCGCGCAGTGCCGGGACCGACCGCAAAAACCCGGAGCGCGTCGGGCAAACCACCGTGTGCGCGGATCGCCGCCATGCCGAATTGTGCAGCATTGGGGCTGATGAAAATTGCGATGTCAGCCCCGGCCAGAGTCGCGAGCGCCGCCGCCAGCCGATCCGCCGCAACTGGCTCGATACCCAGCGCGGGAAACACAAAAGCTTCTCCGCCGGCTGCCGCAACCTTCTGTGCCAATACAGTTGCCTGATGGGCTGGCCGGGTCACCAGCACGGTGCGGCCGGCCAAAGGCTGCGTCATGCGGCCGGCAAGGCGTCGAGAATGGCGCGCGCGCCCTGCGCCAGCAGCTTGTCGGCCAGCGCCTGGCCGACCGCTTCGGGATCGGCCGCATCGCCTTCGGCACGATCCTGGATGAAGCCGCTGCCGTCCGGATTTGCCACGAAGCCGTTCAGCACCAGTCGCCCCGCCTGCAGCACCGCATGTGCGCCCAATGGCACCTGGCAGCTGCCGCCGAGCACGCGGCTGACCTGGCGCTCGGCGCGCACGCACGCGGCGGTTTCAGGATGGTTCAATGCGGTCAGCATGGCGGCCACCTCGTTGCTGCCGCTGCGGATCTCGATGCCGAGGGCGCCCTGGCCAGCGGCGGGAATGCTGTCTTCCACGGAAAGCAGGCTCTTGATGCGATCGCCCAGCCCGAGCCGCTTGAGGCCGGCGGCAGCCAGCAGGATCGCGTCGAACTGACCGTCGTCGAGTTTTTTCAGGCGTGTGCCGACGTTGCCACGCAGCGGCTTCACCGCCAGGTGCGGGTAGCGGGCACGCAACTGGGCTTCGCGGCGCAAGCTGGAGGTGCCGACCACGCTGCCGGGCGGCAGCTCGGACAGGCGTTCATAGCGGTTCGACACGAAGGCGTCGCGCGGGTCCTCGCGCTCGCCGATCACGGCGAGCGCGAAGCCCGGCGGCAGTTCCATCGGCACGTCCTTCATCGAATGCACCGCCAGATCGGCCTCGCCGGCCTCCAGCGCAACTTCGAGCTCCTTGACGAACAAGCCCTTGCCGCCGATTTTGGACAGCGTGACGTCGAGGATCTGGTCGCCGCGCGTGGTCATGCCCAGGATATTCACCGTGCAGCCGGGGTGCAGCGCGCGCAGGCGATCGCGAATATGCTCGGCCTGCCACATGGCAAGTGCACTTTCACGGGAAGCGATGGTCAGGGTATGCATGGCGGTAGGAATAAACTGTTTGATTTGGCAAATGATGGCGCGATACTGGCGATTATGACGTACCCGAAACCACCCGCAGGAATGGCGACAATCGCACGACAGATCGCAGCCTGGGCCCTGATTTTAGCATGGGGCCTGGGGCTGTCCTGCACTGCCCGCGCGGCGGACAGCCTGGTCCACGCCAAGGATTTCCAGGCCGACGCGCGCACGGCCGCCAAACGGCAGGTGCCCGTCCTGGTCGTCTTCACCACGCCGCACTGCCCGTATTGCGAACGCGTCAAGCACGACTATCTGATTCCCATGCACAAGGACCCGGCCTACCGCAAGCGCGTCATCATCCGCGAGGTCACCATCGGCACCACCGATCCCATGACCGACTTTGACGGCACGCCCACCACCGAAGGCGCGTTTGCCGCCGCGCACAAGGTATTCATGGTGCCCACCGTCCAGGTCTTCGACACCCAGGGCAACGGGGTCGGTGATCCCATCGTCGGCCTGCTGATCCCCGACTACTACTTCGGCTATCTGGAAAACGCCATCGACGCCGGCGTGAGCAAAGTACGCGGCAAATAGCGGCGGCGCCGACTCGGCCCGCCGAGCGGTCTCCTCCTCCGCGCGCATCGATTCTCCAAGCAGGCAGGCTGCTAGAATCCCGCCATGCAGGACGCGCAGACATGAAAACCCTCCTGGCCGACGATCATCCGCTGATGCGCGAGGGCGTGCGACAGGTGTTATCGCAACTGGAGCCGCCGGTCGAGATCATCGACGCCCACGATTACCCCAGCCTGTTCGCACAGACGGCGCTGCATACCGATCTCGACCTGGCGCTGGTGGACCTGAACATGCCCGGTTTCGTCGGCATGCAAGGGATCACGCAATATCGCAGCCGCTTCCCCGACATTCCCCTGGTGGTCCTGTCCGCCTCCGAATCACCGCACGACATCCGCAATGCGCTGGAAGCCGGCGCGCTCGGCTACATTCCCAAGGCCGCGTCTACCGCGGTGATGCTGTCCGCGCTGCGGCAGGTACTGGCAGGCAACATTTTCGTGCCGGCCTGCCTGGGCGACGGGAACGGCGGACTGCATACGGTGGTGCCGGCCGATTTCGAGGCCCTGCAGCATAGCGGGCTGACCGCGCGCCAGCTCGAAGTGGCGCGCCTTCTGGCACAGGGCTGTGCCAACAAGGCCATCGCCGGCATGCTGGCGATGTCGGAAAGCACGGTGAAAGTCCACATCGCGGCAATTTTTCGCGCCCTCGACGTGACCAATCGAACCGAGGCCGTGCTCGCCATCCAGCGCTTGACCCATAATTCGTGACCGCTCCGCGCGCCTGGCTCCGCCGCCTGTCGCCTTCCAGCATCCGCAGCCGGATGCTGATGATCGCCCTGCTGCCTGCGCTGCTCGCCGAATTCGGCATGGTGGCCTACTTCACCTCGCAGGCACTGGCCACGGCCGAAAAGGCTCTCCACGCACGGGCCACGAGTTCGGCCCGACACCTCGCTGATGCCTTGCCCTACGCACTGGTCAGCGGTGACACGGTCCTGGCCCGCCACCTGCTCGAGACCGAAGCCCGCAACAACCAGCTGGCGTTTGCCCGCATCACCGACCTCCATGGCCATACACTGGCCAGCGCCGGCGACGTCCTGGATGCCAACCAGCTCGCCGACCGCTATCGACAGCGCGCCCGCATTCTCCTGCCCGACACCGTGGTCCAGGATAACGCCCTGTTTCCGGCCGACCCGACCACTGCCAGCGACCTGCTGGGCGAAGTGGAAGTCGGCGTCCAACTCGACCAGATCGCCACGTTCAAGCGCGACACCCTGATCCATGCCGTCCTCCTGATGCTGCTGGCCCTGGCGCTGACCGGCGCACTGGCCTGGCGGCTGTCCAACCGGCTGGCCGGCCAGCTGCAGCATGTCGGCCGCGTGGTAGGCCTGCTCGCCTGCGACGATCTCTCGGTGCGCACCCACTTGCCGCCCGAAGGCGAGGTTGGCGCCCTGGCCGCCGGCGTGAACGACATGGCGGAGGCCTTGCAGACGCACCGTGGCGAACTGGAGCAGCGCATCCGCGAAGCCACCGCCGACCTCGCCGCCAAAAAAGACATGGCCGAACGCGCCAACCAGGCCAAGTCACGCTTCTTCGCCGCAGCCAGCCACGACCTGCGGCAACCGCTGCATGCCCTGTCGCTGTTTGTCGCTGCGCTGAAGGCACGCAACCAGCAGCCCGAGGCGCAAACCCTGATCGACAACATCGAAGCCTCCACCGCAGCAATGGAACTGTTGTTCAACGCGCTGCTCGACATTTCGCGGCTCGACGCCGGCACCATCGAAACACACCCGGTGCATTTTCCGCTGCAGAAGATGTTCGTCGAACTCGAACAGCAATTCGGTGCACTGGCGGCGGAAAAGCAGCTGCGCCTGCGTTTCCGCCCGTGCGACGTCACCCTGTACAGCGACCCGCTGCTGATCGAGCGCATTCTCGTCAACCTGATCGCCAACGCCATCCGCTACACCGACGACGGCGGCATTCTGGTGGCCTGCCGGCAGCGCGGCGAGCTGGTGCGCATCAGCGTGATCGACACCGGACGCGGCATCCCGTTCGACCAGCAGGAGAGTGTATTCCAGGAATTCGTCCAGCTGCACAACCCGGCACGCGACCGCAGCAAGGGCCTCGGACTCGGACTCGCCATCGTGTCCCGCCTCGGCCGGCTGCTGGGACACCGGGTGGACCTGCTCTCCCACCCGGGGCACGGCTCGATATTCAGCATCGACGTGCCCAGCGGCGAAACGCGCCTGATTCAGCCGCCCACCACCGCGCATTCGCCCGGTTCCATCCCCGCCGATGCGCTGGTGCTGCTGGTGGACGACGAAAGCGCCATCCTGCGCGGCATGGCCGAACTGTTCGACAACTGGCAGATCGACCTGGTCACTGCCCACAGCGCCGACGAGGCCGAACACTGGCTCACCAGCCTCGACCGTGTGCCCGACGTCATCGTGTCGGATTACCGCCTGCCTGACGACATCGACGGCATCGAGGTCGTCGCCCGCCTGCGGCAGAAATTCGGCCACGACATTCCGGCCATCCTGGTCACTGGCGACACCGCGCCCGACACCATCCTGCGCATCAGCCGCGCCGGCTTTCCCCTGCTGCACAAGCCGCTGCGCCCCGCCAAACTGCGCGCCCTGCTGACCCACCTGATCCAGCAGGCACGCGCCGCCGCCATGGGATAATCATGTCCGAGTGAGGCGTGAGGGGTAAGGAGCCGGAACCGCGGCCACCCCCTTGCCTCCCCCACCTAACCCCTAACCCCTAACACCTAACACCTCACCAAGAAAATGCATATCCACATCCTCGGCATCTGCGGCACCTTCATGGGCGGCATCGCCGCCATCGCCCGCGCAGCTGGTCACACCGTCACCGGCTGCGACGCCAACGTCTACCCGCCGATGTCCGACCAGCTGCGCGCGCTCGGCATCGACCTCATCGAAGGCTTTGACGCCAGCCAGGCCGACATCAAGGCCGACATCTTCGTCGTCGGCAACGTCGTCACCCGCGGCAACCCGCTGATGGAAACTCTCCTCGAACGCGGCCTGCCCTACACCTCCGGCCCGCAGTGGCTGGCCGACACCGTGCTGCGCGACAAATGGGTGCTCGCCGTCGCCGGCACCCACGGCAAGACCACCACCTCCGCCATGCTGGCCTGGATCCTCGACGACGCGCGCATGCGTCCCGGCTTCCTGATCGGTGGCGTTCCGCAGAATTTCGAGGTCTCCGCGCGGCTGACCGACACGCCCTTCTTCGTCATCGAAGCCGACGAATACGACACCGCCTTCTTCGACAAGCGCTCCAAGTTCGTCCACTACCGGCCGCGCACCGTCATCCTCAACAACCTCGAATACGACCACGCCGACATCTTCCCCGACCTCGCCGCCATCGAGACCCAGTTCCACCACCTCGTACGCACCGTCCCGGGCAACGGCCTCATCGTCGCCAACGGCGCCGACACCAACCTCGAGCGCGTGCTCACACGCGGCTGCTGGACTCCGGTCGAGCGCTTCGGCGCCACGTCAACCAACGGCTCAGACGGCTGGACCGCAGGCGAAGCCGACGCCCAGGGCAGCTTCGATGTCTTCTTCAACGGCACGCTGCAAGGCCGCGTGAAGTGGGAACTGATCGGCGAGCACAACCGCATGAACGCACTCGCGGCGATTGCCGCCGCGCGCCACGCCGGCGTGCCCGCCGCCACTGCGATCGATGCCCTGTCCCGTTTCGAGAACGTCAAGCGCCGCATGGAAATCCGCGGCGCCGTCCACGGCATCACCGTCTACGACGACTTCGCCCACCATCCCACCGCCATCGCCACCACCGTCGAAGGCCTGCGGGCCAAGATCGGCAAGAGCCGCATCCTCGCCGTGCTGGAGCCGCGTTCCAACACCATGAAGCTCGGCGTCATGAAAGCCCAGCTGCCCGGCAGCCTCACCGAGGCCGACCAGGTCTACTGCTACGGCGCCAACCTCGGCTGGGACCCCGCCGAGGCTTTGGCCCCACTGGGCGACAAGGCATGCGTGTTCGACAACCTCGACAAGCTGGTTGCGCAACTGGTGGCCGACGCGCGGCCGGGGGATCACGTGCTGATGATGAGCAACGGGGGATTCGGGGGGATACACGCGAAGCTGCTGGATGCGCTGCATCATCACTATCATGAGGAGATTGTGCTGACGCCGATGCATCGGTATGGGGGGTATGCGTAAACTGGGAGGTAGTTACAAGGCGTTGCCCTCACCACCGTTCGCCCTGAGCTTGTCGAAGGGCTGGTCGTTGTGGTGAAGGGGTTCGCAGGACGACTGACCGTTGGCCGGGGGTAGCCCGGCAGCTAGTCACTTTTCTTGTCTCGCCAAGAAAAGTAACCAAAAGAAGGCGACCCCGACATCCCCGAAACCCCGAAGATCAAGCGCGTCGGGTGGGCGGCAAAGAACTCGCCCCGCCTTTGATGTTTTTAATTTGTTTTTTGTGGGCGGGGCTCAAACACCTTTGCCGCTGATCCACCCGACGCACTCGATCTTCGGCGGGGCTGTAAGGGGAGGAAAGTCAGAACCAGGGTGGTGATGACTGGGCGGGTTGCGCTACGTTCAGACCCAATATATCCAGTTAGTGGTGCAATCCAATGACACAATCCAAAACCGCTGATGAGTCGAAACAAGAGTACGTTCAACTCATGGGAGAGTCACTAGGAAAGGTCTTCCACGCTTTATGGCAAGAGGTAGCTTGGCTTTATACAAAATGGGGTGAATACGTAGCGCTGTACGGCACCAAGCCGGGCCGAATTGAACTAATGAATAGTTCTGCCCCACGATTTTTCAGGATCGTTCAAGATTCTCTGTGGGAAGAAACCTTGATGCATATTGCAAGGCTTACCGATCCACCAAAAACAGCAGGAAAAGAAAATCTATCCATCCAAAGAATTCTCGTTGAGGAGCCTGATGAATCTCTAAAAAAGGCGCTAGAAGAAAAAATAGAAATAGCAAAAAACAAATCTGAGTTCTGCCGAGATTGGCGTAACCGGCGCATTGCTCACCTAGATTTACAGTTAGCAATAGAGGATGGAATAAATCCGTTGCTGCCAGCAAGCAGAGAAGCGGTTAAAGAAGCTTTGGGCGCAATAGTTGATGTATTGAACATCGTGACATTGCACTACAAAGACTCAACCACAATATTCGATGTTCCCAATGGCTATGGGGGAGGCGAATCATTACTTTACGTCATCGATGATGGGCTCAAGATGGATAAAGAAAGGGAAGCGCGAATCCAAAGTGGAAACTTCAAGGATTCTGACTTTGAGCCACGAGACATCTAAGTAAGTACCAAACACAAATCACTACCGCGTCGCAACACAAGCACCCAACCCGCCCAGTCATCACCACCCTGGTTCTGACTTTCCTCCCCTTACAGCCCCGCCGAAGATCGAGTGCGTCGGGTGGATCAGCGGCAAAGGTGTTTGAGCCCCGCTCACAAGAATCAATTCAACCTAGCAAAAGCGGGGCGAGTTCTTTGCCGCCCACCCGGCGCGCTTGATCTTCGGGAATTCGGGGCTGTCGGGGTCGCCTTCTTTTGGTTACTTTTCTTGGCGAGACAAGAAAAGTAACTAGCTGCCGGGCTACCCCCGGCCAACGGTCCTCGGCATCGCGAATACCTCAACTACAACGAACAGGCCCTTCGACAGGCTCAGGGCGAACGGTGCGGGGGGCAGCGCACTATGCATTCAGCGCTGTGGCAAGCGCAGGCTGGATTCTTCCACAGCACTAAGCCTCCGCCAACTCCTCCACCAGATAATCAATAAACACCCGCACCTTCGGACTCAGGTGCCGGTTCGACGGATACACCGCATAAATCCGCGCATCCTGCCCGGGTAGAAACGACGCCAGTATCTCCACCAGCCGCCCCGCCCGAATATCCGGCTCCAGCCGGTAACTCGATCCGAGGATGATCCCCAGCCCCGCCATCGCAGCCCGTCGCAGGGCGTCGATGTTGTTGGTGGAAAAGTTGCCGCTCACCGGCACGTTGAGAGCACGGCCCTCGCTCACGAACGCCCAGCGGGTGTCACCCGCATCGTCGCTGCGCAGGTAGCGCAGGCAGTTGTGGTCCGCGAGTTCTTCCGGCCGTTGCGGCGTGCCACGGCGTTGGAGATAGGCGGGTGCGGCGCAAAGCACCTGGCGCACCGCAGCCAAGGATCGCGCCACCAGCAGTTCGCCGGGTTGGGCGGTGAGGCGCAGGGCGAGGTCGTAGCCGCCATCGACCAGATCCACCACGCGGTCGTCGCACACCAGTTCCACGCTCACTTCGGGATAGCGCGCCAGGAAGCCCGGCAGCAGCGGGGCGATGCGCAGGCTGCCGAAACCGACGGTCGCGCTGACGCGCAGGTGGCCGCGCGGCGCTTCATGCAGGCGGCTCACTGCGCGTTCGGCGGCGTCGGCTTCTTCGAGCATGCGCACGCAATGCGCATAGAACGCGGTACCGGCCTCGGTCAGGCCGAGGCGACGCGTGGTGCGCTGCAGCAGCCGCGCATCCAGCGATTTTTCCAGGCGCGCCACCTGCTTGCTGATGACCGGCGCCGATACGCCCAGCTTGCGCGCGGTTTCCGAAAAGGACTGGTTCTGGACCACGAGGGTGAAGATGCGGGCAGCTTCCAGGTCGAGCATGGCAGACACTATTGTTAACCCCAGAGAAACAATCATATGCCTTCCGGGGGGATTTTTAACAAACCTCGAATGGCTACGCTACGCACATCGCATTGTTGCAAGGAGATCACGATGTCCCGCGCTTCGCTTTTCCAGGCCATGGGCCTGCTGCTGCTCGCCGCCGTCTCCTGGGGCGGCATGTTCCAGGTCGCCAAGCCCCTGCTGCCGCAGATCGACGCGTTCCATATGACCGCCATCCGCTATGGGGGCGCCGCCTTTCTCTTCGCCGGCTTGCTGGCCTACCGCGAAGGGCGGGGCGCCTTCCGGCTCGAGGGTCGCGGCATGCTGCTCTGGCTGTATGGCAGCCTGGGCTTTGCCGGCTTCAACCTGCTCGCGTTCACTGGTCTGGCACACAGCCGGCCCGAGCACGCTGCGGTCATCATGGCGCTGATGCCCTTGATGACCGCCCTGGTGAACTGGGGCATGCGCGGCATCCGCCCGGCCTCGCACACGCTGGTCGCCATCGCCATCGCCTTGACCGGCGTGGTGCTGGTGGTGAGCAACGGCCATCTCTCCGCGCTGTCTGCCTCGGGTCAGGTCGGCGGTGACCTGCTGCTGTTGCTCGGCGCGCTGTGCTGGGTGTTCTACACGCTGGGGGCCGCACGCTTCACGCACTGGTCGCCGCTGCGCTATACCACGCTGACCTGTCTGCTGGGTGCGCTGAGCATCTTTGCCGCGACTGCCGCGATGACGCGTCTGGGCCACATTCATCCGCCCACCATGGCGGCCGTGCAGGACGGGCTGTGGGCACTGGCCTACATGGTGGTGATCGGCGCGGTGATCGCCGTGCTGAGCTGGAATGCCGGCATCCGGCAGCTGGGCGCGCTCAACGGCGTGCTGTTCATCAACTTCGTACCGGTATCCGCGTTCGTCATCGGGGTCATCCTCGGCCATCGTTTCGGGCTTGCCGAACTGGCAGGCGCTGCGTTTGTCATCCTGGCGCTGATATTCAACAGCCTGCTGAGCCAGCGTGCCAGTGCCCGTATGGCGGTGAACGCGGTGGCGATGGCACGCTGACGCACTGGCCATCATTGCGGTCGGCCACTACGATGGCCGACCGCCCTTTCAACCTTCTCCCGGAATGCGTGGTAAGTTGTCGATCTGTAACAGCATCCACGATATCAATACCTTGCGCGTGCACGCCCCGGCATGCCCAGCGCGAGATCGGGGGGAATGTATTTGGATCGGCAATTCGAAAGTCACCGCATCGGCCTCATCGGTGGCCTCATCCTGATTGTCCTGACGCTCGCCGCCGGCATCGCCGTGTATGCCCTGATGCAGCGACAAGCGGAGTCCGTCCTCGTCAAAAGCCTGGCCACCGCCCTCCAGAACGACCGCCGCCTGTTCGAAAGCGAGATCAGCTCAGGCGTGACCAATGCGCTGGCTGTTTCCACCCGCCCTTTCGTGATCCACAACCTGCAGCAGCTGAAGGCGAAGCCGGACAATGAGGCCAGCCGACAAGCCTTGCAGCAGATTGCGGATTCCTTTCTGCCGATTGGATTCGCCAGTGTCTCCTTTCATGACAGCCATGGCCAGGCAATCGTGTATGCAGGTCATCCGGCGAAAAGCCCGGCGCTCAACGTGCCCCTCAACACGCAAGCCACATCACATCTGCTGTGGGATGGACAACTGATCCTGCGGGTCGACCATGAGGTCATGGACGAAGGGGGCCACCTCATGGGCACGGCACGGACCGAATCCACCCTGCCACGGCTGACGAATGCCATCGCCGAGGCGGGCGTGCTGGGAAAAACCGTGGAGCTCGCCCTGTGCGCCCCGTTGGAAAAGGACATGCAATGCTTCCCGCTCACCCGGTCGCAACACGTGTTTGCACGCATGGCTCGCACGATAGCCGGGCAGCCGCTGCCCATGAGCCATGCGCTGAAAGGGGAAACCGGCATTGTATTCACGCAGGATTACCGCCACGAGGACGTGGTCGCCGCCTACACCCCATTGGGCCGCCTGGGGCCCGGCATGGTGCTGAAGATCGACCAGGCCGAACTGTTCGGTCCCGTCCGACGACAACTCTGGATCATCGTTCCGCTGCTGGCCCTCCTGGTCGTGACGGGCATTCTCCTGCTGTACGGACTGGTGACGCCGCTCGTGCGCAAGCTCGTCCTCTCCAGACGGGAAACCGCGGAGATCAACGCCAGGTTGCGCGATGTGGAGGAACGCTGGCGCTTCGCGCTGGACAGCACGGGGGCCGGTGTATGGGATCTGGACATTCCAGCCAACCGGATTCTGCTTTCAAGCCGCAGCAAGGCCATGCTGGGATTTGCCGACCATGAGATCGGCTCCTGCATGGACGACTGGCTGCAGCGCGTTCACCCGGACGACCTGCCCGGCCTGATGGCCGCACGACAACCGCTGCTTGACGGCCGCCGCGACACCTTCGTCCATGAACATCGCAAACGCTGCAAGGACGGCAGCTGGAAATGGATCCAGGCGCATGGCATGGTAGTCACCCGTGATTCGGCCCATGCTCCCACGCGCCTGATCGGAACCTACCTCGATGTCAGCGAGCGCAGGCAGGCGGAGGAAACCATCCAGCGCCAGGCCAATTTCGATCCGCTGACGCAGCTGCCCAACCGGCGGCTGTTCCTCGACCGCCTGGGCCAGGAAATCATCAAGTCCCAGCGTGCCGATTTTTTCCTGGCACTCCTGCTGGTCGATCTCGACGAATTCAAGGAGGTCAACGACACGCTGGGGCATGACGTGGGAGACATCCTGCTGCAGGAGGCGGCCCGACGCATCCGCAGTTGCCTGCGCGATGCCGATACGGTCGCGCGTCTGGGCGGCGATGAATTCACGGTCATCCTGGCCGACCTGTCGGATCGCACCCACATCGAGACCATCGCCCAGAAAATCATCGGACGCCTGGCCGAGCCTTTTCGTCTCGGCGACGAACTGGCTTACATCACGGCCAGTATCGGCATCACCGTATATCCGGGCGATGCCAACGATATCGACACGCTGTTGAAGCATGCCGACCAGGCCATGTATGCCGCCAAAAAACATGGGCGCAATCGCTTTTTCTATTTCACCGCGTCGCTGCAGGAAGCCGCCCAGACGCGTCTGAAACTGTCCCGCGACCTGCGCGAAGCGATTGCCGCCCGGCAATTCGTCGCCCATTTCCAGCCGATCGTCGAGCTGTCCAGCGGCCGCACCTGCAAGGCCGAAGCGCTGCTGCGATGGCGACATCCCACGCGCGGGCTGGTCAACCCGATGGATTTCATTCCGCTCGCCGAAGAAACCGGACTCATCAACGAAATCGGCGAATGGGTCCTCATGGAGTCGGCGCGGCGCGTGCAGGCATGGCGCGATGAATTCGGCGACGATTTCCAGGTCAGCATCAACATGTCGCCCGTGCAGTTCCGGGCGGAAGGGCGCCCGCGTACCCAGGCATGGCTACGACATCTGCAGGACATCGGATTGCCGGGCACGAATCTTACGATCGAGATCACGGAAAACCTGCTGCTCAATGCGCATGCCGACGTCACCGAGCAGCTGCTCGCGTTTCGCGACGCCGGCATCCAGATCGCCATCGACGATTTCGGAACGGGCTATTCCACGCTGTCCTATCTCAAGCAGTTTCCCATCGACTATCTGAAGATCGACCGGTCGTTCGTGCGCGACATCGAAACGGACCCGAACGACATGGCCCTCTCGAGGGCGATCATCGTCATGGCGCACGAACTGGGGCTGAAGGTCATCGCGGAGGGCGTGGAAAGCGCCGGGCAGCGCGCCCTGCTGGTCGCAGCAGGGTGCGATTACGCGCAAGGCTATCTCTACGCCGGGAAACCGCTGCCGCCGGATGAATTCGAGGCCTGGCTGCGGCGCAACTAGGGAATCAGTACATCTTGTACGGCAGGAACTTCCCGTTCAGCACGATCTTCACCCGATCCCCCTTGGGATCCGGCACGCGCGAAATATCCATCGAGAAATCGATCGCGCTCATGATGCCGTCGCCGAACTCCTCGTGGATCAGCGACTTGATCGTGATGCCGTAGACCATGATCAGCTCATAGAAGCGGTAGATCAGCGGATCGGTCGGCACGGCGGAAGGCAGGCTGCCCTTGTACGGCACCATCTGCAACTGGTCGACCGCGTCGGCCGGGAGGCCGAGCAGCTTGCCGACGGTGGCGGCCTGCTTCTTGTCGAGCGTCATCTGGCCCAGGAGGGCGGCGGTTGTCCATTCCTTGCTCTGGCCGACTTTCTTGGCGATGTCGGTCCATTTGAGGCCTTTCTTGTGCTTGGCAGCGAGAATGAGATCGGTGACTTCGGTGCGGGTCATGATGGTCCTTAGGCGTTGACGAGGTGGATGTGGGGCTTGCCGACGGGCGGCGTGTGGACGACGACCGGCTCGACGTCGGACTCGACGAGGTCGGCCGGGTCGAACACGGTGGGCGAACTGGGGGCATCGGGCGCATCGCGCAGGCTGCCGAACAGCTTCGAGCGGCTCACCAGGAAATCGACCAGATGGTTGCGGATCGGATAGTAGTGCGGCTGCTTGTGGATGGCGCTGCGGTCACGCGGACGCGGCAGGGTGTTGTTGACGATCTCGGCGATGCGCGCGTGCGGCCCGTTCGACATCAGCATGATCCTGTCGGACAGCAGGATGGCTTCGTCGACGTCGTGCGTGATCATGAACACGGTCTGCTGCGTCTCGGCGCAGATTTTCAGCAATTCGTCCTGGATGACGCCACGCGTGAGCGCATCAAGCGCACCGAAGGGCTCGTCCATCAACAGCATCTTCGGCTCGATGGAAAACGCGCGCGCGATGCCGACGCGCTGCTTCATGCCGCCGGACAGCTGCGACGGCAGCTTGTGTTCGGCCCCTTTCAGGCCGACCAGTTCGATGTAGCGCAGGGCATGCTCGCGCACCTGCTGCTTGTTGCGGGCAGGCCAGCGTGACTTCACGGCGAAGGCGACGTTTTCCAGCACGGTGAGCCAGGGCATCAGTGCATGGCTCTGGAAGATGACGCCGCGATCGAGGCTGGGACCGGACACTTCGCGACCGTCCATGAACACGTTGCCCAGGCTGGCGCTGTCAAGGCCGGCGAGGATGTTGAGGATGGTCGACTTGCCGCAGCCGGAATGGCCGGTGACGCAGACGAACTCGCCCTTGTGGATGCGGAAGTTGACGTGATCGAAGACGGTGACCGGCTCGCCTCCGCTCGGGCTGGGGTAGATGCGCGCCAGGTTCTCGACCTGCAGGAAGGGATGGATGGATGGACTTGTCATGGTTGCATTCCCCGATTCATTCCTGATACGCGACGCGCTTGCCGAGCACGCCGAAGAGGCTGTCGAGCGCCATTCCGACGACACCGATCATGAGGATGGCGAACAGCACGTTGGTGAGCGACAGGTTGTTCCACTCGTTCCACACGAAGTAGCCGATCCCGGTGCCGCCGACCAGCATTTCGGCGGCGACGATGACCAGCCAGGCGATCCCCATGGAGATGCGCATGCCGGCGAGGACGGTCGGCGCGGCGGCCGGCAGGATCACGCGGAAGGCCTTTCGCAGCGGATTCACTTCCAGCGTGCGCGAGACGTCGAGCCAGTCCTTCTTCACGTTGGCGACGCCGTGCGCGGTATTGATCAGCATTGGCCACAGCGAGCAGATGAAGATGACGAAGATCGACGAAGCCGAGGCGTCCTTGATCGTGTAGAGCGCGAGTGGCATCCACGCCAACGGCGAGATCGGCTTCAACAGCTGCACGTAGGGATTGATCGCCTGGTAGACCACGCGCGAGTTGCCGATGGCGAAGCCAAGCGGGATCGCCACCACGGCGGCGAGGAAAAAACCGCCGAGCACGCGCGCCAGCGAATAGCCGAGCTGGATGCCGATGCCCTTGTCGTTGGGACCGTTGTCGTAGAACGGGTGGGACAGCTTGTCCCACACGGTCTGCGCCATCGCCGCCGGCGTGGGGAACCCCGAGGCGGCCTTGGCCCCCCCGCCCCCCATCAGCGCGGCGTATTCAGGGTCGACGTTGGCAGCGGCCACATGGGTTTCCGGCAGCGTCAGCAGCTGCCAGACCAGCAGGATTGCCGCGAACAACCCGAGCGACAACAAGCCGGCCTTCTGACTGAGTGAGAATCGGGTCTTCATGCGCGTTTGATGGCGAAGGAGTTGAGGTATTCGGCAGGCTTCGCGGGATCGAACACCTTGCCCATGATGGTGTGCTTCGTGTAGCTCGACGCCGGCGCCTTCAGCCCGATCTCGGCCATGCGCTTCCTCGCATCGGTGGCGCGGAACACGTCTTCGGCGACGGCCTTGTAGCTGACCTCGCCCTTGATGTAGTTCCAGCGCTTCAGCTGCGTAAGGATCCACACCGCCATCGACTGCCAGGGGAAAGGATCGAAGTCGACGCGATCCGGCACGTTCTTCACGCTGCCGAGGCCGTCGGCGAATCGCCCGGTCATGACCTGCTCCAGCACCGGGATGGGCTGGTTGAGATAGTTGGCCGGGGCGATGGCCTCGATGATGGCCTTGCGGTTTTCCGGCTTGTGCGCGTAGTCGGTCGCGCTCGCAATCGCCCGGAACAGCGCGGCGTAGGTGTTGGGGTATTCCTTGTAGAAACCCTCCTTCACGCCGAAGGCACAGCAGGGATGGCCGTCCCACAGGTCGCGCGACAGGGTGTGGATGAAGGCGAAGCCTTCGTATACCGCACGCTGGTTGAACGGCTCAGGGCCGAGGAAGCCGTCGATGTTGCCGGCGCGCAGGTTGGCCACCATGTCGGGTGGCGGCATCATGCGCAGTTCGACGTCCTTGTCCGGGTCGAGGCCATGCTCGGCGAGGAAGTAGCGCAACAGCAGGTTGTGGATCGAGTAGTCGAACGGCAGGCCGAACTTCATCCCCTTCCAGTCCTTGGGATTGAGCTTGTCCTTGTGCTTGAGATGCAGCGTGATGGCCTGGCCGTTGATGTTCTGGATCGTCGCCACGTCGACCGCCTGTTTGGCCGATCCCAGCCCCAGCGACATCGCCAGCGGCATCGGGGACAGCAGGTGCGACGCGTCGTATTCCTTGTTCTGCACCTTGTCGCGCACGACGGCCCAGCCGGCGGTTTTCTGCAGGCTGACGTTCAAGCCTTCGCGCTCGTAGAAACCCATGGGTCCCGCCATGATGATGGGCGTGGCGCAGGTGATGGGGACGAAGCCGATCTTGAGATCGGTTTTTTCCAGCTTGCCTTTTTCCGCCGCCAGCGCCTTGGCGGCGCCCATCGGGAACAAGGTCGAGATCGCCGCCATCGCCGTGCCGGCGCCGACCACGCGCAGGAAATTGCGGCGCAACTGGTCGTCGGGGAACAGGCCGCGCATCACCGCCGATTCGACCACGCGCGACACGCGCGCATCCTCGTTTTGCATGGCGGCATCATGATCAGCCTGGCTGTGGTGGCGGCCGCAACTGCATCCTGCACGGTGCAGTGGGATATCGGGGTCAAACGGATTATCAAAACCGGACATTAAGCGCTCCCATCGGTTGAAAAAACTTGGCGTCACAACACGTCCGCATGCACCAGCATCGCCGCACCGCGCTCCGGTCTGGTGCATGGCCACCGATTCCGGTTTGCAGCGCGGCGACCGCTCCAACGCCTGATTGGGCGGGCCTGGAGGAACCCGGCCGAGCGATGCGTCGTGTTGACACCAAAAGCCTTATCAGGAAGCGTGCCAGCCCACACGATCGACACTAAGCGGCTGTTTATCCATGGCTTTTCAAGGAATATCCGGAACCGCCTCCAACGTTGGCCCAATTCTTGATTACACAGTGTTGACAAAATGTTTTGAGGAATCGCCATGACATCCCCTGTAATGCCAGCCGAACATCTACAGAACGAGGAAATGCTGGTCATTCGCGAATCGGCACGCCTGGTGGGAAAAAGCCTGGAGCCCGGACCGGTGATCCGCGAAATGCTGCATCTGGTCTCGGAGTTTCTCGGGCTCAACCGCGGGCGCGTGGTGTTGCGGCAGCCCGACGGCGACCATGCGATCCGTTATGCCTACGGCCTGACGGCCACGGAAATCAAACGCGGCGTCTATCACCCGGGGGTCGGCGTCACCGGGCGCGCGCTGCAAAGCGGCGAGCCGGTGATCGTGCAGGACATCGACAACGATCCGCATTACCTCGCGCGCGCGGTGGACCGTTCACACCTGCCGAACGAAACGGTCAGCTTCATTGCGCTGCCGCTGCGCAGCGATGGCGAGGTCCTGGGTCTGCTGGGGGTGCACCGCATCCGCGGACGCGCGCGGGCATTGACCGACGATCTGCGCATCCTCGAAATCATCGCCACGCTGATCACGCAGATCCTCAAACTGAACGATCGCGTGGCGGAACAGACCGCCCGCCTGGAACACGAGAACCGCGAACTCAAATGGGCGCTCGAGCGCGGCACGCCGCAGCCGGCCACGCTCGGCATCGTCGGCGAATCGCCCGCCCTGCGTCATGCGTTGCGCCAGATCGAACAGGTATCGTCCACCGACGTGACAGTGCTGCTGCTGGGTGAATCAGGCACCGGCAAGGAGTTGTTCGCCCGCGCACTGCATCTGTCGAGCCCGCGGCGCGACCAGCCTTTCGTCAAGGTGAACTGCGGCGCGATCCCGGAAAACCTGTTCGAGTCGGAATTGTTCGGCTACGAGAAAGGCGCATTCACCGGCGCGGTCGCGGCGCGCGCCGGCTACTTCGAGCAGGCGAACGGCGGCATGCTGTTCCTCGACGAAATCGGCGACCTGCCGCTGGCGATGCAGGTGAAGCTCTTGCGCGTGCTGCAGGAGAAATCGTTGCAGCGCGTCGGCGGCCGCCGCGAAACGCCGATCGACGTACGCATCGTCGCCGCCACCAACCTCGACCTGCAGCAACAGGTGAGCGCGGGCCGTTTCCGTCTCGACCTGTATTACCGCCTCAACATCATTCCGATCCGCCTGCCCGCACTGCGCGAACGTCCCGAGGACATCCGCCCGCTGGTGCGTCACCAGCTCAACCTCATCAGCCAGAGCTATCAGCGCAACGTCGGCCTGACGCCGGAGGCAATGGAGACGCTGGCGGGTTACCACTGGCCGGGCAATATCCGGCAATTGCGCAACGTGCTGGAACGCCTGGTGCTGCTGGCCGAGGGCGCGACGATTCCGGCACAGGAGGTCGAGCGCGTGATCCACAGCGAAGCCACGCCAGAGAACGGCAGATCGTTCGGCAGCGTCCAGGCGAGCCCGCCTGCGCTTGCCACCGTACGCCCCTATCTCCCTGCGCAGTCGCACGACCGTCAGCAGATCGCGCAGGCGCTGGCGCACGCCCATGGCAACAAATCGCGCGCGGCCCAGATGCTGGGGCTGACCCTGCGCCAGCTGAACTACCGTCTGCAGCGGCTCGAAGCGACCGAGGCAAGCTGACAATGGTTGACAATTTGTTAGCGCAGGCAATTGGCGACAGCCGGACGGGAAGGAATATCTGAATAACAAACAATGGCTTGCCACGTTTTTCAGAGCTGGCACAGGAATCGCAATACAGGGCATGTCGGTTCCCCGACCCCTCTCAACCAAGGAGTCATGCCATGTCTGAAGTCATTGCCCTGAAAACCCAAACCATCCTCGAGCCCATTTCCAGCGAAGGCCTCGCCGCGCTGTCCACCAAAGGCAAGGCCAATCCGCAATCGGTCGTCACGCTGAAAGCGAAGACCGTATGCGAAAGCAAGTTCCGCAATCTCACCTACGTACGCAACCTGCCGGCCCACGTGATCGACGAGCCGCCGCACCTGCTGGGCGACGACACCGCGCCGAATCCGTCCGAAGCCGTGCTGGCCACGCTGGGTTCCTGCCTGTCGGTCGGCCTGCACGCCAACGCCGTGGCACGCGGCATCACGCTGTCGAAGATCGATCTCGAACTCGAAGGCGACATCAACGTGACCGCCGTGTGGGGCGTGGGCGACCTCGATCCGATGAAGAAACTCGGCTTCACCGACGTGCGCGTCAAGGTGCACCTGGAAGGCGATGCCAGCGAGGCCGAACTGAAGGATCTGGTCGCGCATTCCAACGCTTGGTCGCCGGTGGCCAACACGCTGCGCAATCCGGTGAACGTCAGCGTCGAGCTGGCCTGAGCCGTCCCTTTATCGAATCAGGAGCGCACCATGCCCGCCGTCGCCCTCGCCCCCTCTCTCCCGCTTGAAGCCTGCGAAATCCTGCCGGGCTTGTCCGACCTCATCGTCGAAGAACTCGCGCCCAAGGTGGTCGACATCGACCTGAAGGGCCTATATCCCGACACCTTTCTGCGCAAGCTCGGCACGCTCGGCGGACTGGGCGGCCTCACGCCGGCGTCGCACGGCGGCAGCGGGCTCGGCCTGAAACACGCGATCCAGATCATCGAGGAAGCATCCAAGCACTGCGTGTCCACCGGCTTCCTGCTGTGGGCGCAGTACGCGCTGCAGTGGTACGTGCTGAACGGCACCAACCCCGCGCTCGCAGCCGACATGCTGCCGAAGATGGCACGCGGCGAGGTGCTGGGCGGCACCGCACAGTCGAACACCATGAAATCCTGCGTGGGTATCGAGGAAACCCGTCTCAAGGCGCAGCGCGTCGAGGGCGGCTACCGCGTCAACGGCGTGCTGCCCTGGGTGTCGAATATCGGGCCCGAGCATCATTTCCACATGGGCGCCTCGCTGCCCGACGCGCCAGGGCTGGTGATCGGCCTGCTGCACGGCAGCACACCCGGCCTCACGCTGGCGCAGAACGCGCACTTCATCGGCATGGAAGGCACCAACACCTTCGCCTGCCAGTTCCGCGACGTGTTCCTGCCCGACGCGCAGGTGGTCTGCCACCCGCACGAATTCGACGCTTTCCGCGACCGCACCAAATCGGCCTTCATCCTATTGCAGATGGGCATGGGCCTCGGCCTCGTCGATGCCTGCGTGGGCATGATGCAACGGGCCGACAAGCAGTTCGGCCACGTCAACCGCTTCCTCGACGTCCAGGCCGACGCCCTGCAAGCCGAGCTCGACGCCGCGCGTGCCGCGACCTACGACCTGGCCGACCGCATCGACCGCGACGGCAGCGCGCCGCACGTGAAGGAAACGCTGCAACTGCGGCTGGCCGGCAGCGAATTGAGCCTGAAGGCCGCCAACGCGGCGATGCTGCATCTGGGCGCCAAGGGCTATTTGTCGAATAATGCGGCACAGCGCAGATTGCGCGAGGCCTACTTCATCGCCATCGTCACCCCGGCGATCAAGCACCTGCGCAAGGAGCTGCATGAGTTCGACAGCCACGCCTGCGCACTGGCGCAGGATGAAAGAGAGGTCGCATGATCCGTTTTGCCGTATCGCTATCCGTGGACGAAGCCGCAGAGAAACTGATCGCCGCCATCGCCGCCTATCCGATGGGCCTGGTCGCCCACGCCAACGGCCAGGCCAATTGCGCAAAAAAGGGGATCGAGGTGCCGGCCGACCAGATCCTCGAGGTGTTTCGCCCCGACTATGCCGCCAAGGTCTGGGCGGCGGAAAAGACGGCGGGCATCGATATCCCGCTGCGCATCCACCTGTACGAGGCCGGCGGCCACACCTGGGTCGCGTACCGCCCAGCCATCGACGTCTTCAAACCCTATGTCAACCCGCAGCTCGATGTGCTGGGCGGCGAGCTCGACGCCATCTTCAATCAACTGCTGGCCACGCTCGATCCGTGGAAATTGCCATGATGAATCTCTCCGCTGCGGCCTCCGCCCCCGAATCCGTCCCCGCCTTCCGCAAATGGACCTGCGCCGTCTGCGACTATGTCTATGACGAGGCGCTCGGCGACCCCGACCACGGCCTGGCACCGGGCACCCGCTACGAAGCCATCCCCGACGACTGGAGTTGCCCCGACTGCGGCGTGACCAAGGCGGATTTCTACTGCTTCGACGACTGATGCGTGATGCACAAACCACCCAGTCCGCACCGGCCTGGTTTTGACTTTCCTCCCCCCACAGCCCCGCCGAAGATCAAGTGTGTCGGGTGGACCAGCGGCAAAGGTGTTTGAGCCCTAAAGGACTCCGATCCACTACGCGCTGAAGCACGTGTGGAGTCGTATGCCCCGCCCACAAAAAACAAATTAAAAACAGCAAGGCGGGGCGAGTTCTTTGCCGCCCACTCGACGTGCTTGATCTTCGGGAATTCGGGGATGTCGGGGTCGCCTTTCTTTGGTTACTTTCTTTGGCGAGACAAAGAAAGTAACTAGCTGCCGGGCTCCCCCCGGCCAACGGTCAGGTGTCCTGCGAAATCCCTCACTACTATTGACAGCCCTTCGACAGGCTCAGGGCGAACGGGCAAGGGCCAGTGCTTTTTGCAAGCGTCCACTCAATGCGAGCGACTGGATTGTTTCTCTGCTAAGCGACTCGCAATGACGGCACCCCGTCCTCAATTTCGGGAATCCCCGCCGCCCCGGTAAAATCCGGGGATGATTGTCTATCTCCACGGCTTCAACTCCTCTCCCGCATCCGGCAAGGCCCGGCAGCTGGGCGAGCACATGGCGCGTATCGGGCGGCAGGCGGATTACTATTGTCCGGCGCTCGCCAACAGCCCGCGTGCGGCCATTGCCCAGGTCGAAGCCGAACTGGCGCGACGCCACCCTGAATCCGTCACCTTGGTCGGCAGTTCACTGGGCGGCTTCTATGCCACCCACCTGGCCGAGCGGCACGGCTGGAAAGCGGTGCTGGTGAATCCCGCCGTGCATGCGCACACGCTGCTGCGCGCCGCACTCGGTCCACAGACCAACTGGCACAGCGGCGAAAAATGGGAACTAACCGAGGCGCACCTGGCCGAACTCGCGGCACTCGACGTCCCCACCATCTCGCAGCCCGAACGCTACCTGTTGCTGGTGCAGACCGGCGACGAGGTGCTCGACTACCGCGACGCGGTCGCCTACTACGCCGGCGCCACGCAAATCGTCGAAGACGGCGGCGACCACGGCTTTGCCGGGTTCGAGCACCACTTCCAAACCATTCTGGATTTCTGATTTTCCATGCATCTCATCTTTGAAGAGGACGGCCATTTCAAGGCCGGCTCCATCCTGTCCGAAACCGACGCCACAGCACAGGTGGAGGCGGCCTCGGGCAAGCGCAGCAAGATCAAGACGGCCAATATCCTGCTGCGCTTCGCGGCGCCGGCGCCGGCCGAGGTGATGGCCGAAGCCGAGACGCTGACGGCCGAACTCGACGCCGATTTCCTGTGGGAAGCGGCAGGCACCGAGGAATTCGGTTTCGAGCAGCTGGCGCAGGAATACTACGGCCACGCGCCGAGGCCGGCGGAGTCGGTGGCGCTGCTGCTGAAGCTGCACACCTCGCCGATCTATTTTCATAAAAAGGGCAAGGGACGCTACCGCCCGGCGCCGGTCGAAACGCTGGCAGCGGCCAAGGCTGGCCTGGAGAAGAAACGCCTCGCGGCGGAACGGCAGGCGCACCTGGCCGCCGAACTCGCGGCCTTCCGCCTGCCACCCGAATATACGTCGCTGATCCCGCGCATTCTCATCGCGCCGGACAAGAACACGCTGGAATACAAGGCGCTGGAAGACGCGGCAACGGCTACCGGACTGTCCCAATTGCGGCTCATCGAGCGCTGCGGCGCGATCCCGTCGACGCTCGATTTCCATATCGCGACTTTCCTTCTGGAATATTTCCCGCGCGGCACCGGCTTTGCCGACGTCACTGAACCCATCGATCCGCCCGAACTGCCGAAGAGCACGGTACGCGCGTTCTCGATGGACGACGAGGCGACCACCGAGATCGACGATGCGCTGTCGGTCGAATGGCGCGGCGATGGAAGCGTCCGCGTCGGCATCCACATCGCGGCGCCGGCACTCGGCATCGCACCCGGCTCGGAATTCGACAAGGTCGCGCGCGAGCGGCTCTCCACCGTGTACTACCCCGGCAACAAGATCACCATGCTGCCCGAGGCGCTGATCCATCACTACACGCTGGGCGAGACTCACGATTGTCCGGCGCTGTCGCTGTATGTCGACGTGGCGCCCGATCTACGCGTGCTCGGCACCGAGACCCGGCTGGAAATGGTGCACATCGCCGACAACCTGCGCCACGAAACGCTGGAGGTGCAGTTCAATGACGCGACCCTGCGCAATCCCGACGTCCCCGACTATCCTTATCGCCGCGAACTCGAATGGCTGCGCGACTTCGCTGCCGTACTCGAAGCGGGGCGGGGCAAAGCCGACAATGTGGATCGCGTCGACTACAACTTCAAGCTCGACGGCGAGCACATCAGCATCGTCCCGCGCAAGCGCGGCAGCCCGATCGACAAGGTGGTCTCCGAGCTGATGATCTTCGCCAATGCGCACTGGGGCGGCTGGCTGGCTGAAAAGCGCGTACCCGGCATCTACCGTGCCCAGGCCAACGGCAAGACACGCATGACGACGTCCCCCGACCCCCACGTGGGCCTCGGCGTCGACCAGTATGCGTGGTCGTCCTCGCCGCTGCGGCGCTACGTCGATCTGGTCAACCAGCGACAGCTGATCAGCATCGTGCAAGGAGCCGATCCGGTGTACCCCCCGCGGAGCGAGCAATTGTTCTCGACCGTACGCGACTTCGAGCTGGCTTACGACGCCTACAATGAATTCCAGCGGCGGCTCGAACGCTACTGGATGCTACGCTGGCTGATCCAGGAAAACGTCCATGAAGTTACCGCCAGCGTGATCCGCGAAGACCTGGTTCGCTTCGACAACTTGCCGATGGTGACGCGTGCGCCCTCGGTGATGGGCATCGCGCCGGGATCGAAAGTGCGGCTGGCCATTTCCAGCATCGATTTGCTGGACATCGGTTTTCATGCCGAGTATCTGGAGACGGTCGCCCTGCCGCCTGACAGCGCCGCCGTCGTTCCGTAGAATCCAGCTTGTCCGATCATATCGAGTCCATGGTGTCTTCTGCTCCTGCCCCGTCTCCCGCTCTCGCCGCGCCCTCCAAACAGGGCACGCGCATGGCGCTGGCCCTGCTGGCGTCGGCGGCGGTGCATGGCATGGTGCTCTCGACCCAGTTCGTGCATGTCAATCCGCACTTGTTCGAGGATCCCAATCTGCCGATGGAGGTGGTGCTGGTCAACGCCAAAAGCGTGGACTCCCCGCTCAATCCCGACGCACTGGCACAGGCGAACCTGGCAGGCGGCGGCAACACGGATGAAGACCGCCGGCTGAAAAGCCCGCTTCCCGCCAGCGCCAGAACCCAGACCGGGACCGAGGAAGCCGCCTTGCAGGCAAAGGTGGCCTCCCTCGAACAGCAGGCCAAAACCCTGTTGAGCCAACTGAAGCCCGACGCTCAACTGCACACCCCGCCGCCGGTGGAAACCCCCGCTCCCGTCCAGCCCACTGTCGACGCCAGCCAACTCAACGAACAGGCACGCGAAATGGCGCAACTGCAGGCGCGCATCTCGCAGCAATGGGATGAATACCAGAAACGTCCCAAGCGCGCCTTCGTCGGGGCCAACACGCGCGAATACGACTTCGCACGCTACGTCGAGGACTGGGTCACCAAGGTCGAGCGCATCGGCAACGTCAACTATCCCGAGGCTGCGCGCCGCCAGGGCATTTACGGCAGTCTGAGGCTGACCGTATCGATCTATGCCAACGGCCGCATCGAGAAAGTCGACATCGATCGTTCGTCCGGTTCCAAGATCCTCGATACCGCCGCCACCAAGATCGTCGAGCTCGCCGCCCCCTACGCGCCCTTTCCCGACGAGATGCGGAAAAAGGTCGACATCCTGTCGATCACCCGCACCTGGACCTTCACGCGCTCCGATCAGCTCGTCGGGACTGACTGAATTCCGTCATTGCCACCATGCGCAGGGCCGGGCACCACGCCGAGACCGTCTTGCCCATCCACAAAAATAACTTATTAATCAGTACCTTAAGGATATCCGCCTCCCGAGGCATGCATGTTGCTGTATTCAGGCAAAGCCGGCGGCAGGGCCCATCCCCTGTCCGCGCCGAATGACAGGAGCAGACATGACGCTATTCAATCGATTTGCCGCCATCCTGGGTATTGCCCTGGTTTCCGCCCAGGCGCACGCCGTAGACGTTTCCTTCACCTCGGGCGCCGGACTCGCCCAAAGCTATGGGAACACCTACACCACCACGGTGGATGGCCTGACGATCTCGGCCAGCGCCTGGTCGAGCACGGCACGCGCCAACCAGTTCGAACAGGCTGCCCTGACGCTCACGCCGGGCTTCGGCCTGGGCGTATGCAGCAGCCAGGAAAAGGCCAATTGCACGGCCAAGAACTTTGCCGACGCGCTGGGCAACAAGGGCGCCGATGATCTGATCCTGTTCAGTTTCTCCGGCACGGTCAATCTGCAGTCCCTGTCCATGATCCAGTTCGGCGGCGATTCCGACCTCAGCATCTGGGCCGGCGCCGGCGCTTTCAGTCCGGCCGGGCTGAAGGCCAGCCTGATTGGCACGGCGACCTTGTATGACAACACCAGCAATGTGAACACCGTCAAAACCGTCAGCCTCGCCGGTTTCACCGGAAGCTACGACTGGATTGCGGTGGCCGCCCGGATCGGCCAGAACAACGACTTTGCCAAGCTGCAATCCCTGACGATCAATCCCGTGGCCCAGCCGGTACCGGATGCCGCCACCTGGATGACGATGCTGGCCGGTCTGGGGCTGGTCGGCTTTCGCGTGAGCAGGCGCCAAGCCTGAACCCCAGGTCGCAATCGACAACAACCCGCCTCCAGGCGGGTTTTTTCATGCCGTCCAGGTGCGCCTCGCCAGCCGGCCGGGGATATTTGATATCTTTATCACGTGATAAAATGTTTGATTGTTCTAATATTTTCATTTAATTCCGCTTCTGGAGACTGTCATGCACACCGGCACCACCCTTACCCAGTTCATCATTGAAGAGCAGCGCCGCACCGCCGGCGCCACCGGCGATTTCACCTCGCTGCTGAACGACGTCGTCACCGCCTGCAAGGCCATTTCCAACGCCGTGAACAAGGGCGCGCTGCTGGGCGTGATGGGCGCGCTAGACTCGGAGAACGTGCAGGGCGAAACGCAGAAGAAACTCGACGTCATCACCAACGACATCATGATCCGCTCCAACGAGTGGGCAGGCCACCTGGCCGGCATGGCGTCCGAGGAAATGGACGACGTGTACGCCATCCCCAGCCAGTACCCGCTCGGCAAGTACCTGCTGGTGTTCGACCCGCTTGACGGCTCGTCGAACGTCGACGTCAACATCTCGGTCGGCACCATCTTCTCGATCCTGAAAGCGCCGGTCGCCGGCCGCGCCGCCAAGGCCGAGGACTTCCTGCAGCCCGGCACCCAGCAGGTCTGCGCCGGCTACGCGATCTACGGCTCGTCGACCATGCTGGTGCTGACCTTCGGCCACGGCACCAACGGCTTCACGCTCGATCGTGACGTCGGCGAGTTCGTGCTGACCCACCCCGCCATGAAAATCCCGACCGAAACCAAGGAATTCGCGATCAACGCGTCCAACATGCGTTTCTGGGAAAAGCCGGTGCAGCGCTACGTCGACGAGTGCCTGGCCGGCAAGACCGGGCCGCGCGGCAAGGATTTCAACATGCGCTGGGTGGCCTCGATGGTCGCCGAAGTGCACCGCATCCTCACCCGCGGCGGCATCTTCATGTACCCCAAGGACACCAAGGATCCCGCCAAGGCCGGCAAGCTGCGCCTGCTGTACGAGGCCAATCCGATGGCCTTCATCGTCGAGCAGGCCGGCGGCGCCGCCACCACCGGTTACCAGCGCATCCTCGACCTGGCACCGGAAGGGCTGCACCAGCGCGTGCCGGTCATTCTGGGTTCCAAGACCGAAGTCGACACCGTGACGGGCTACCACCACGAAAAAGCTGCTTGAGTCCCGTCTCAATGCAGGATTAAAAAAGCCGGGCTGTGCCCGGCTTTTTTTCGCGCTGCGCTCCCCCTATGCCGCCACCCGACGCAGGCCGGCACGCATCAACCGGATGCAGTCATCCGGCGGCAGGGGCCGGCTGAACAGATATCCCTGGGCCTGATCGCAATGATTGGTTCGCAGATAAGCCAGTTGCGCGTCGGTCTCGACGCCTTCCGCGACCACGGTCAACCCGAGGCTACCGGCCAGCGCAATGATGGTGCGCACGATGGCGGTGTCGTTTTCGTCACCAGGAATGTCACGTATGAACGAACGGTCGATCTTCAGACAATGGATGGGAAAGCTCTTCAGGTAGCTGAGCGAGGAATAGCCGGTACCGAAATCGTCCACGGCGATACGCAGACCCAGCCGCTCCAGTTCGGTCAGAACGGTCGCCGCGGTCGCCAGATTGTCCATGATCGACGATTCGGTGATCTCCAGTTCCAGGTCGCTCGCCGCCAGCCCGGTGTCGCGCAGGGCCGCGCTGACTTCCTCCGCCAGGTCCTTTTGGCGAAACTGGCGGGTCGAGAGGTTGACCGCCATGGTGCCGGCCAGCAAGCCCGCGTCCTGCCAAACGCGCATTTGACGACAGGCCTCGCGCATCACCCAGTCGCCGATCGGCAGAATGAGGCCAGTGTGCTCGGCAACCGGAATGAACTCTTCGGGGCTGACCATGCCCAGTTCCGCCGACTGCCAGCGCAACAGCGCTTCCCACCCAATCAGGCGACCTGTCCGGATTTCCAGCTTGGGTTGGTAGTGCAGCGTCAGTTCCTTGTGCTCCAAGGCCTGCTTGAGGCGCGCTTCAAGCAGCACACGGCGCTGCATTTCTTCGGACAGATCGTGGCTGAACACCCGGAAGCAATTGCGGCCGGCCGATTTGGCGCGATGCAGGGCCAAGTCGGCATAGCGCATCAAGATGCTGGCCGATTCGCCGTCGGCCGGATAACTGACGATACCGATGCTGACCCCGATTCCCAGGCGGTCGTTGCCGATATCGAATTCCCGCCCCATGGCGTCCAGCAGGGTCTGTCCCACCTGCTTGGCCTGTTCGGCGGAGGTGTTTTCCAGCAGGATCACGAATTCGTCGCCGCTGAAACGGGCCAGGAAGGCGGAAGGTGGCAGGCTCGTCCGGATGCGTCCGGCAACCGCCACCAGCAACAGGTCGCCGTATTCGTGGCCCAGCGTGTCATTCACGTTCTGGAAATAGTCGAGATCCAGCAGCATCACCGTACAGGGTGCCGCCTCATTGCAGGTGAGGACGGACTGGTTGAGCCGTTCGCCGAATGCGGTCCGGTTCGGCAATCCGGTCAGATCGTCATGCGTGAGCATATGGCGCATCTGGCGGAACGGGCGGCTCACCGCTTCGGCATAGATCGCGCGATACAGGAAATAATAGGCAAACACCTTGTAGGTATGCCCCAGCAGGTTGGCCGTGCTGCTCACCTGCACATACACGACGAAGAACAGTTCGGCCGCCGCCAGCAGCAGCAGGGCCAGCATCAGGCTCTCGAAATCGCAGTGGGTGATGCGCGCACGACGCAGGTACAACAGGACGGCAATCGCAAGGTAAAGGCCGAACACCCCCCATTCGAGCGCCACTTTGAGCGGGGTCAATCCCTCGCCCATGACATACATCGCAGGAATGGCGTGGGGCGAAGCCAGCAGCCCGTACGACAAACTCCCCAGCACCAGCAGAACACCCATCCAGCCGTAGCGGCTGGCCGGGACACGCGTGGCAGGCGTCTCCGGAAGCAGCACATACGCCAGCAGCCCGATCCCGGCCGCCAGGCGGCCGCACAGCCAGAACAGGATGGCTTTGTGGGGGGAATTCGGACTGACCAGGTCCGGCATGCCGATATAGGACAGGAAATGCAAGGTGTCGAACAACGCCACCGCCAGGAACGCGCAGCCCAATACCACGGAACGGATCGAGCGCAAGGTTTCCTGTACGCCGTGGCCGGTAAAGAAAACCAGCGCGGCCACGATGACGGCGAAGATTTCCATCATCGAATGGACCGCCAGGAAAGCCGGGGCCGAGAGCGTCAGTTGATTGGCTGGAAATGCCTGCCACAGCAGCAAGGGGATGCTTGCGGACAGCAGCAGTATGCCGGCGAGGCGGTGTGTGTCTTGTCCTGACATTAAAGCAGGCGATCCTCTCTTGGCTGGAGGGTTGCACAATTAACCATACTACCGACGTAAGTATTTCGGTTTTGCCGGCTGCGGTCAATGTCGGCATGCCCAATGCCGGCCAGCAGAACGCGTGTCGATTGTCTTATGGGCGTTGCCTGTCGGCCCACGGCGAGCGATCGCGGTGGGCCTGCGGCTTTACGGTGCTTCCGGCGGTTTCGAAGCCGGCGACGGATGGTGGGACGGCAGATGGACATTGTCGTAGCGCGTGGCATGCGGATGCGCATCGATCTCTTCCGTCTTGGCTTGCAGCCGCCTGTCGGACACCCAGTGGAAAAAGAGCGGAATGAAAAACACCGCGAGGAACGTCGCAGCCAGCATGCCGCCAACGACGCCGGTGCCGACTGCATGACGTGCACCGGCGCCCGCGCCAGTCGAAATCGCCAGCGGCAGCACGCCGAGAATAAAGGCGAGCGAAGTCATCAGGATGGGACGGAAACGCAGGCGGGCGGCTTCGAGCGCAGCCGAAACACTGGAATAGCCTTCCTGTTTCTTCAGCACGGCGAACTCGACGATCAGGATCGCGTTCTTCGCCGCAAGCCCCAGCAAGGTCACCAGACCGATCTGGAAATACACGTCGTTGGACAGTCCGCGCAGCCACACCGCTGCCAGCGCGCCAAAGGTGCCGAAGGGCAGTGCCATCAGCACGGCAAACGGCAGCGTCCATTTTTCATACTGCGCCGCAAGAATGAGAAACACCATCAGTACCGCCAAACCCAGCGCAATGCCCGACGTCCCGCTCGAACGCTTCTCCTGGAACGAGGCCCCGGTCCATTCGTAGCTGAAGTCGGGCGGCAGCACTTTTTTCGCTATTTCGTCGATGATGGCGAGCGATTGGCCCGAACTGACCCCGGGCACCGCGCTGCCCATGATCTTGACCGCCTGAGAATTGTTGTAACGGTCGAGCGTTTCCGGGCCGGACGAGAAGCTGATTTTGGCCAAGGCCGACATCGGCACCATCTCGCCGGACGCGTTGGGTACGAACAGCGCCGACACGTCCTGCGGCGTCTTCCGCGCGCCGGGCTCGGCTGCCATCAACACCTGCCAGGTGCGGCCATATTTGTTGAAATCGTTGACGTAATACGAACCCAGCGTGGCCGACAAGGTCGTGAACACGTCGTCGATCTTGACGCCCAGCATCTTCGCCTTTTCGCGGTCGACGTCGACATACAGCTGCGGCACGTGCGGCCGCCACAGCGTCAGCACCTGCGCGAGTCGCTTGTCCTGGCGCGCGGCGGCGAGAAAGGCATCGGCCACCTGAGACAGTTTCTGCGGACCGCCCTCGCCCTTGTTCTGGATGTAGAACTCGAATCCGCCGGCATTGCCCAGGCCGAAGATCGGCGGGGGCGCGAAGGCCAGCACGAGTGCCTCACGGATACCCGACGTCGCCCCCATCATCTCGCCGACCATCTGCTGGATGGTCTTCTTGCGCTCGTCCCAATGGCGCGCGGCAACGAAGATGGTCGCCGCACTATTACGGAAACCGCCGCCGAGGAAGTCGAGCCCGGCGAAGGCAACCACGTGCTGGACGGCCGGGTCCTTGCGCACGATCGCATCGACCTGTTTGACCACGGCTTCGGTACGCGACAGCGCCGAGCCGTCCGGCAGGTAGACCGCGCTGATGTAGTAGCCCTGGTCTTCGTCCGGCACCAGGCTGCCGGGCGTGAACTTCCACAGAGTGACGGCTGCGGCAATCATCAGGATGTAAATCGAGAGCGCGACGAGCGAACGCCGCATGAGGAATTTCACCCCGCCCTGGTAATGCCGGGTCATGCCCGCGAAGCCCCGGTTGAACGCGCGGAAAAAGCGCCCGGGTTCGTGCGGCTTCTCGCCCTTGAGCAGGGCCACGCACAACGCCGGGGTCAAGGTCAGCGCGACAAGACCGGAAATCACCACCGAAATCGCGATCGTCGCCGCGAACTGCCGGTACAGCTCGCCGGTCAGGCCGCCGAGAAAGGCGATGGGGACGAACACCGCGCACAATACCAGCACGATCGCGATCACTGGCCCGGTGACCTCGCGCATCGCCAGCAGCGCCGCTTCGCGCGGGGTCTTCTTGTGCTCGTGGATGATGCGCTCGATGTTTTCCAGCACCACAATGGCATCGTCGACCACGATGCCGATGGCGAGCACCATGCCAAATAGCGTCAGCGTGTTGATCGAATAGCCGAGCAACAGCAGGCCGACGAAGGTGCCCAACAGCGACACAGGCACGGCGAGGACGGGGATGAGCGTCGCGCGCCAGTTCTGCAGAAAGAGGAACACCACCAGCACGACCAGCAGGATCGCTTCGCCCAGGGTTTTCACCACCTCGCGGATCGACACCTCGACAAAGCGCGTGGTGTCATAGGGCACGGCGTAGTCGAGGCCGGGCGGGAATTTCTTTTTCAGTTCCTCGACTGTGCGGGTCACTTCGTCGCCCACTTCGAGCGCATTGGCGCCGGGCTGCAGGAAGATGCCCACCAGCGTCGCGGGTTTGCCGTTGTAGAGCCCCGCAAAATCGTAATCCTTGGAGCCGAGCTCGACTCGCGCGACATCTTTCAGGTACAGCATCGAGCCGTCGGTATTCGCACGCACGACGATATTCTCGAATTCCTTGGGGTCGGCAAGCCGCCCCTTGGCGGTCAGCGAATACACCAGCGCCTGCCCGTTGTCGACCGGCGGCTGGCCGATCTTGCCGGGCGCGAACTGGGCGTTCTGCTCGTTGATCGCGCGCGTGAGATCGGCCACGGTCACGCCCAGCTGGGCCATGCGGTCGGGCTTGAGCCAGATGCGCATGGCGTAGTCCTTGGCGCCGAAAATCTGCACGTTGGTCGTGCCGGGAATGCGCTTCAGGCGGTCCAGCACATTGAGCGTGACGTAGTTGCTGGTGTACAGATCGTCGTAGCGACCGTCGGGCGACAGGAATGCGAGCACCTGCAGGAAGGCGGACGAGCCTTTCTCCACGGTCACGCCCTGGCGGCGCACTTCTTCCGGCAGCCGTGCCTCGGCCTGCTTGACCCGGTTGTTGACGTTGAGCGCGGCCTTGTCGACATCGGAGCCGATCTCGAACGTCACCTGGATTTCCAGGACGCCGTTCGAAGCCGAGGTCGAACTCATGTACATCATGTCCTCGATGCCGTTGATCGCGTTTTCCAGCGGCGCCGCGACGGTCTGTTCCAGCACCGTCGCCGAAGCGCCCGGATAGACCGCACGTACCGTGACCACCGGCGGCGCGATCTCGGGATATTGCGCGATCGGCAACACGCGCATCGCCAGCAGTCCGGCGAGCACGATCAGGATGGAGATCACGACCGAAAAGATCGGCCGGTCGATGAAGAAGCGCGAGAACATGAGCGTTCCTTATGGTTTCGTGGCGGCGGGCGGCGCAGCCGCAGCCTTCGGTTCGGCCCCGGCTTCAGAGGGCGCGACGGGCATGCCCGGGAAGAAGATCCGTGCCATGCCATCGACCACGACCTTGTCGCCTGACTTCAGGCCGCTTTTGATCACCCAGCGGCCAGTCCCCTTGCCGGGCTCGTCGCCGCCTACCCACGCGCCCACTTCGACTGGGTGGGGCAACGCGACGGTCATCCCCTTCTCGCCGGGCGTAGCCACGTAGACGAACTTGCCGGTCGGACCATCCTGCACCGCGGGCTGAGGCACGGTAATCGCATCGGGTAACTGCCCGCCTTCGACGACTACCCGTACGAATTGCCCGGGTTTCAAGGCGCCGTCGGCATTGGCAAACTCGGCCCGCATGTCGAATGCGCCGGTTTGCGTATTCGCCTTGTAATCGCTGAAGTTGAGCGTACCGGTGGCTGCGATGCGCGTACCGTCGGCAAGCACCAGACGAACATGTTGCCGGCCCTGTTCCAGTGTTCCCTCGGCACGCTGTTTCTCCAGCGCCAGGCGCGCGTCCTCGCCGATCGAGAAGCGCGCGTAGATGGGGGCGATCTGCGCCAACGTGGTGAGCGCGGGCCCCGTGGGACTCACCAGCGCACCTTCGACCTGAAGCGCGCGGCCCATCACGCCCGTCAGCGGGGCGCGAATATCGGTATAGCCGAGGCTGATACGCGCATCGGCCAGATTCGCCTCGGCCGTGCGCACGCCCGCCTCGGCCACTGCGAGTGCAGTCTGTGTGGCATCCAGCGCGCGCGTACTGACGAACCCTTGCGCCGCGAGTGCGCGGTTGCGGTCCAGCTCCAGCTTAGCTTCCGCGAGCAAGGCCTGCCGGTTGGCGAGTTCGGCATTCGCCGCCCGAACCTGCGCGGCAAAGCTGGCGGCGTCGAGTTTGTACAACAGGGCACCTGCCTTGACCGGTGCGCCTTCCTGAAAATAGCGATGCTCGATGACGGCCGCGACGCGCGGTCGGATCTCCACTTCCCGCGAAGCTTCCAGTCGCCCGACATATTCGAAGTTGATCGGCACCACGTGCGGCGTCGCCGCTTCCACCGTCACCTGCGCAGGGGGCGGGGCTCCGCTACCCTGTTGTGCCGTTTCATGTTGTCCGCACGCTGTGAGCGCAGCGCTCAAGCTCACAACCACTACCCCGGAAAATCGGTGCATGGTGCCCCCTGAAATTATTTGTACTTGACATCATAAGAGCATACATACATGAATGTAAATTGCGGGTGCTGGTCATTTGTTGGACAATTCTGCGCATGGTCAAAAAAACCCGTGTAGAAGCGCTTGCCACCCGTGAAGCCCTGCTTGCCGCCGCGCTCCAGGTATTTCGCGAACGCGGCGTCACGCGCACACGGCTCTCCGACGTCGCCGAGCGCGCCGGGGTGACACGGGGAGCCATCTACTGGCACTTCAAGGACAAGGCCGAATTGTTCCAGGCCGTCTGTGAGCGCGGCACCCTGCCCGTGGAAGCGCTCCTGGCCCAAGCCAGCCAGAATGCGCAGCGCGACCCACTGGCCATGGTCCGCCAGCTTGCTCTGATGGCACTCACCCAATTGGCCCAGCATGCCGACACCCAGGCAATGTTCGACGTGATCTTCCACAAATGTGAATTCACGGCTGAACTGGCGCCGCTGGTGGCAAAAAACGATGCCGACCGCGCCGCCTGTTTGTCGCAGGTGCAGCAACTCTTCAACCAGGCCGTTGCCTGCGGCCAATTGCCGCCCACCACCGACACCTTTCTGGCGACCCATGGCCTGCACGCCTATATGGTTGGCCTGATGCACGAATGGGTGCTGGATCCCGAGAGCTACGACCTCGCCGTGTGTGCCGAACCGCTGATCGACTGCTATCTGGCCGGACTGGCCACGCACCCGCCCATCTGCCGGCCGAACGCCGGCTAGTCTGGACGCGCCGGCCGAATGGCCTTGAACAGCGCCAACGCCTGTACGCGCTGGAACGCATGTTCGACGATGGGTGCAGGATAGGTCTGCCCGATGATCACGCCAAGGCGCCTCTGCTCGCTGACCGACAGTCGCCACGGTGCATGGATGAATTTTTCCGGCACCTGGGCAAGTTCGGGCACGTAACGGCGGATGAACACGCCTTGCGGGTCGAATTTCTCGGATTGCGCCAGCGGATTGAAGATGCGGAACCAGGGCTGGGCGTCGCAGCCCACCGAAGCCGCCCACTGCCAGCCTCCGCTGTTGGCGGCGAGATCGTAATCGATCAGCCTGTCGGCGAAGTGGCGCTCGCCGAGCCGCCAATCGACCAGCAGGTCCTTGGTCAGGAACGAGGCCGCGACCATGCGTAGCCGGTTATGCATGTAGCCGGTCTGATTGAGCTGGCGCATTGCCGCGTCGATCAGTGGATAGCCTGTACGCGCCTCGCACCAGGCCTCGAAATGCCCAAGCGGATTCGGCCACGGCAGCGCGTCGTACTGCGGCTTGAAGGTATGGCCCGCTGCGACGTCGGGACGATGCCAGAGGATCTGGTGGTAGAAGTCGCGCCAGATCAGCTCAGACAGCCAGGTCTGCGCCCCCTGTCCACCCTGCTGCCAGGCCGCAGCGGCAAGCTGGCGGATGGACACCGTGCCGAAGCGCAGATGCGCCGACAGATACGATGGCCCCTTGCGTGCGGGAAAATCGCGCGCGGCCTGATAACGGTCGATCCGCTGCAGGAAATCCCCGAACAACTGCGTGCCGCCCGACATGCCTGTCGGGAACCCAAGCTCGCGCAGATTGGTGGCGACGAACCCCATTTCCCGCAAGGTGGGAACCGGTGTCGACAAGGCTGACAGCTGTCCGGCATACGTTTCAACCGGATAGGCTTGCAAATGAGAGGGCGTCAGCTTTTTCAGCCAGGCATTCTTGTAGGGCGTAAAGACGCTGTAAGGGGTGCCGTTGGCTGTAAGCACGTCCCCACGTTCGAAGATGACTGCATCCTTATAGTGGTGGACGGCCCTGCCCTGTGCATGCAGGGCGGTTTCGACAGCCGCGTCACGCGCCAGGGCGACCGGGTCGTCATCGTGATTGAAGAACACGGCATCGACCCCGAGTTCGGCTGCCAGTCGAACGATCTCGTCGCGGGCCACGCCATGCCGCACGACAAGCCCGCCCCCCCGGGCCTGCAGGGCGTGCTGCAACTCGGTGACGCAGGCATGGATGAACTCGACTCGCCGGTCGGCCGGACCAGGAAGCGCATCCAGGATGTCGCGGTCGAATACGAACACGCAGACCACCTGCCGCGCGCACTTGAGCGCGTGATAAAGCGCAGCATGATCGAAATCCCTCAGGTCGCGGCGAAACCACACCAGGGCGCGGGCATATTCAGGCATGGGACGAGATGATCGCTATAGTGGAAAGGCAAGTTGAAAAAAGTGGTGCTTGCCGGATTTGAGGCAGATTACAATGGGAATGCAATCATGGATACCGTCAACCTCACCCACAACTTCCTGATCGCCATGCCTGGCATGGTCGACCCCAATTTCAACGGCACGCTGACCTATATCTGCGACCACAGTGACCAAGGCGCGCTCGGCGTGGTGGTCAATCGACCGATCGATCTGGAGCTGTCGACGCTGTTCGAGCAGATCGGTCTGTCGCTGCCGGAACGCCTGCACCACGACACCGTGTATTTCGGCGGCCCGGTCCAGACCGAACGCGGCTTCGTGCTGCACACGCCGCCGCTCACCTTCAGTTCCACGCTCACCGTCAACGACGCGGTCAGCCTCACCACCTCGAAGGACGTGCTGGAGGCTGTGAGCCAGGGAGCAGGGCCGGAAAAGTTCATGGTGTCGCTGGGCTATGCGGGCTGGTCGGCCGGCCAGCTGGAAGACGAGATCAAGCAGAACGCGTGGCTGTCGGTAGCCGCCGACCCGCAGGTGATCTTTGACTTGGCCCCCGAAGAGCGCCTGCCTGCCGCGATGAAGCTGCTGGGCATCGACTTCGCCAGCCTGTCAGAAGAAGCCGGGCACGCTTGAATCCGGAGCATACCCACGGCACGGTGCTGGCCTTCGACCTGGGTCTGAAGCGCACCGGCGTGGCTTCGGGCGATTTGTCGATCGGGATCGCACATCCTCTCACCGTCATTCAGGCCGACTCGACCGATGTCCGGGTCACCGCCATCGGCAAGCTTGTGACCGAATGGCAGCCGGTTTTGCTGGTGTTGGGTCTGCCCACCCACGCCGACGGCAGCGAACACGAGATGACACGGGTGGCCAGAAACTTCGCGCGCAAATTAGAATCCCGCTTCAATCTCCCGGTTTTTCTGGTGGACGAACGCCACACCAGCACGGCAGCCGAATCCGAGCTGCATGCACGCGGCATCCACGGCAAGAAAAACAAGGCGCTGACGGACGCCGTCGCCGCTCAACTCATACTGCAAGGGTTTTTCGATGCACGCCTCACTGCCTGACGCCAACACCCTGATCGCGCGGCTCGCCGACGCCATCGCCCCCACCCTCACGCCCGACACGCTGATCGTCGGCATCCACACCGGCGGCGTATGGGTGGCAGAACGCCTGCACGGATTGCTGCAGTGCGCCCAACCGCTCGGCACGCTCGATATTTCGTTCTACCGCGACGATTTTTCGCGCATCGGTCTGCACCCGCAGGTCAAACCTTCCAACCTGCCCTTCGATCTCGAAGGCCGCGCCATCCTGCTGGTCGACGACGTGCTGCACACCGGACGCACGGTGCGCGCGGCGATGAACGAACTGTTCGACTACGGCCGGCCGGCCTCGATCCGGCTGGCCGTCCTGGTCGATCGCGGCGGCCACGAACTGCCAATCCGCCCCGATTTCGCCGGCCTGACGATCACCGTGCCCGATCACCAGAACATCAACCTTTCCCGCCTCGACGACGGCCATCTGACCCTCAGCCTTGCATGAACCGACAACTCACCCAAGACGGCAGGCTGCGCCACCTGCTCACCCTCGACGGCCTGCCGCGCGCCATCATCACGCAAATCCTCGACACCGCCGAATCCTTCATGGACGTGGGCGAGCGCGAGGTGAAGAAAGTCCCGCTGCTGCGCGGCAAATCGATCTTCAATCTGTTCTTCGAGCCCTCGACGCGCACCCGCACCACCTTTGAAATCGCCGCCAAGCGCCTGTCCGCCGACGTGGTCAATCTCAACATCGCGACCTCCAGCCAGACCAAGGGCGAAGCGATCCTCGACACTGTCGACAATCTCTCTGCCATGCACGCCGATATGTTCATCGTGCGCCACTCGCAATCGGGTGCGGCACATTTCATCGCACAGCACGTTGCACCGCACATCTCGGTGGTGAACGCGGGTGATGGCCGCCACGCACATCCCACGCAAGGCCTGCTCGACATGTTCACCATCCGTCGCTTCAAAGGCGAGTTCCACAATCTGACCGTGGCCATCGTCGGCGACGTGCTGCATTCGCGCGTGGCGCGGTCGCAGATTCACGCGCTGACCACCCTGGGCGTGCCGGAAGTCCGTGTCATCGGCCCGAAAACCCTGCTGCCTACCGGGGTCGAACAGATGGGCGTCAAGGTGTTCCACGACATGGAAGCGGGTTTGCGCGGTTGTGACGTGGTCATCATGCTGCGCCTGCAGAACGAACGCATGAAAGGTGCACGGCTGCCCAGCGCGCAGGAGTATTTCAAGTTCTTCGGCTTGACCCCGGAAAAACTCGCACTCGCCAAGCCGGATGCCATCGTGATGCACCCCGGCCCGATGAATCGCGGCGTCGAAATCGCATCCGAAGTCGCCGACGGCCCGCAGTCGGTGATCCTGCCGCAGGTGACCTACGGCATAGCGGTGCGCATGGCGGTGATGGCAATGCTGGCAGGGACGGGGAACGCATGAAGATCCATATCAAAAACGGCCGCGTGATCGACCCGATGAGCGAACGCGACGAAGTCGCCGACATATTCATTGCGGCAGGCAAGATCGTCGCCATCGGCCAGGGACCGGCCGACTTCCACGCCAACCGCACGATCGACGCCAGTGGCTTGATCGTCTGCCCCGGCCTGGTCGATCTGTCGGTGCGGCTGCGCGAGCCCGGCTTTGAGTACAAGGCCACGCTCGAATCGGAAATGCTCGCCGCCGCCGCAGGTGGGATCACCTCGCTCGCCTGCCCGCCCGACACCGACCCGCCGCTGGACGAGCCGGGCCTGGTGGAAATGCTGAAATTCCGTGCCAAGAATCTGCCGGGACCGCGCGTGTACCCGATCGGTGCGATGACGCAAAAGCTCGAAGGGCAGATGCTCACCGAAATGGCCGAGTTGACCGAAGCCGGCTGCCGCGCCTTCACTCAGGCCGATGCCCCTTTGACCGACACCTTGGTTTTGCTGCGCGCCATGGAATACGCCGCCACCTTCGGTTTCAGCCTGTGGTTGCGGCCGCAGGACGTATCGCTGTCACGCGGCGGGGTCGCGCACGATGGGGCGGTCGCCACGCGGCTGGGGCTGCAGGGCATTCCGGCGCTGGCCGAGACGGTGGCGCTGTCGACCATTCTGCAACTGGCACGCGAGACCGGTGCACGCATTCATCTTGCCCGCCTGTCGACGCGCGATGGCATTGCGATGGTGCGCGCAGCCAAGGCACAGGGGCTCGCCGTGACCTGCGACGTGGCCTGTACCCATGTACACCTGTCGGAAAACGATCTCATCAGTTTCGATTCGCACCTGCACTTGGTGCCGCCGCTCAGAAGCCTGCGCGACCGCGACGCCATCCGCGAGGCCTTGCGCGACGGCTCCATCGACGCGCTGTGCTCCGACCATACCCCGGTCGACGAAGACGTGAAGCAAGTGCCCTTCGGCGAATCGGCCCCAGGCGCCTCGGGCGTGGAACTGCTGTTGCCGCTGACGTTGAAGTGGGCGCGCGAGATGGGCGTACCGCTGATGCGCGCGCTCGACCTGATTTCCTGGAAACCGTCACAAATTCTCGGCGTACCCGGCGGCAACCTGTCGGTCGGCGGTTATGCCGACCTCTGCATCTTCGACGAGTCCGCCGAATGGGTCGTGACGTCCAAAACCCTGACCAGCCAGGGCGACAATACCCCTTTCCTCGATCATCCGATGCAAGGCCGGGTACGCTACACAGTGATCGACGGCCATATCGACTTTGAAGCGCCCCGCTAGCCACGGTGACCTGCATGGCGGATAAGCGTTCCGCCATGCGTCGCGTTCCTCTCCTGCCGCTGCTTCTCAGCCTGCTAGCCGGCGCGGTGGCCGTCGCCGGATTCGCGCCGTTTGAACTCTGGCCCCTGCCCATACTGAGCCTGGCCGTGCTGTTCGCACAGCTGTCGCGCGCCCCCTCCAGGCGGGCCGGGTTTCTGACCGGCCTGGTTTGGGGGCTGGGATTTTTCCTGGCCGGCGTGAGTTGGGTATTTGTCAGCCTGTGGGTATACGGGGGCATGCCCATGTGGCTGGCCGGACTCGCCACTTTCTTGTTCTGCGCATTCCTCGCGCTGTTTCCGGCGACGGTCGGTGCACTGCAGGCCGGGTGGCGTCACACACCAGCGCTCAGGACCATGTTGCTGCTTCCGCTTGCCTGGAGCGTGATGGAATGGACGCGCGGCTGGATCTTCACCGGCTTCCCCTGGCTGGTTGCGGGTTACTCGCAAGTACCCAACGGCCCGTTGGCCGGTTATGCCCCGCTCGTCGGCGTGTACGGCATCTCGTTTCTGCTGGCGCTGATCGCGGGCCTGCTGGCGTGGGGCGTGATGCCGCGCACATCGCCGGCGTCGCGCGTCTGGGCGGCGACGGCCATCGTGGCGCTGGGGCTCGGCGGCCAGGCCTTGCACGGCATTCAATGGACCACACCTGACGGCGCACCGACGTCGGTAGCGCTGCTGCAAGGCAACATCCCGCAGGACATGAAGTGGCAACCCGACAAAACCCGCGCCACACTGGACAGCTACGCGCGCATGGCCGCAGCCGCGCCCGCGCGCCTGATCGTATTGCCGGAAACGGCGCTGCCGCTGTTCGAGTCCGAACTCCCTGAAGCTTATCGTGATGGCCTGGTTGCCCTCGGCCGGCGCAATGGCGGCGATGTGCTGGCCGGGCTGCCGACCGGTTCGCTCGATGGCGCCTACTACAATAGCGTCGTCAGTTTCGGCAGCGCGCCCAGCCAGCGTTACAGCAAGGTGCACCTGGTGCCGTTCGGCGAATACATCCCGCTGAAAGCGGTGTGGGGCTGGGTCATCGAGGTCCTGCATATCCCGCTGTCGGATTTCGCGCGCGGCGCCATCGACCAGCGCCCGCTCGCCATCGGCGGCCAGCGGGTGGCAGCCGACATCTGCTACGAGGACGCGTTCGGCGAGGAGATCATCCGCCAGCTGCCGGAAGCGAGCGTGCTGGTCAACGTCAGCAACCTGGCGTGGTTCGGCGATTCGCTGGCGCCCTGGCAGCATGCGCAGATGTCGCAAATGCGCGCGCTGGAAACCGGACGCATGATGCTGCGCGCGACCAACACCGGCCTCACCTCGATCATCGACGCGAAAGGCCAGGTGCTGGCCAGCCTGCCACTCTTCACTGCCGGCAGCCTCGCCGGCGAAATCCAGGGCTACGCCGGCAGCACGCCGTATGTGCGCTGGGGCAATGCACCGGTGCTGGTGCTATGGGGAATATTGGGGATCGTCCTGCTGGCCGCCGCGCTCTACCCGCGAGCACCCTGAAGGGCATAAAGGGCGGGCCGTGGCTGTACAGCCGCTAAAGCCCTGAAGGACTCCGATCCACTATGGGCTCTTGTGCCCTTTAGGGTAGAAGCCCATGTGGAGTCGTATGCGGCAACAGCCGCCTCAGGCGGCAGCCCTGACCCGCGTGGCATTGCGGCCACCACGCTTGGCTTCCAGCAAGGCGGCATCGGCGCGTGCCAGCGCCTCGTTTTCCTCACGGTCGTCGCGGCTGAACTCGGACATGCCGCCGCTCCACGACAGCTTCTGCGTCACACCCGGAATGAGCTCGACGCTCTCCGGCATCTTGGCGCGCAGGCGCTCTGCCAGTTCCTGCGCCCGATCGAGCGGCGTGTAGGGGAATACCACGCAGAACTCATCGCCGCCCAAACGGGCGATGAAATCGCTGTTGCGCAGGCAGGTTTTCAACGCGTTGCCGAACTTGATGATGAGCTGATCGCCCGCCTCGTGGCCGAAGGTATCGTTGACCTGCTTGAAATTATCGATGTCGAGAATCAGCAGACTGTGCGTCCAGCCGTCCTTCAGCGTGCCAAACAACTCCTTTTGCTTTTCGTCGAAGCTGCGCCGATTGTTCACCTTGGACAAATGATCGATCCGGGCCTGCGAGGATACTTCCTTCTGTTTACCCAGCATGACCTTGCCCAGTTTCAGCATGGTCTCGAGTGGCGTCTGAAATTCCGCCAGGCTGACCGGATAATCTGCACGCAACCGCTGTTGGCGCAGGTCGTTGGTGAATTTCACCAGCATGCGCAGATTGTCGGCAACCCGGTTGCGCACCGCCAGAATGGTGGCCGCCACCAGGATGGCGATGACCAGACTGGCCACCAGCCAGCCCAGCAGGTAAGGCGCGATACTCTCGACCACCGGCGTCACCGGCCGCCATACAGCAATCTGCCAGGGGGTGCCGGCCAACGCGATGAGAGTGGGACGGACGTTCCGCTTGATCGCCTGGTTGCCGCGCCGCATCAGCACCATGGCGGAGTCGCCGCTCCCACTTTGCTGCAATTCGGCATAGGCGGCGGCGTCCGGCAACGGCAGGGTATCGAACAGCGCCTGCAGCTGCGGCACGCTCTGTTCGACGATGACATAGCCAAGACGCTTACCGTCAGCCCCCGTTACCGGATGCGAGAGAGAGAGATTGAAGGTAGCGGTGGCGGTCGCCCCGCTACCGCCACGTCCGGCGTTGGCCAACAGCTTCCGTGTGTCGCCCGGCAGGAAACCGGGCAATAACTGGCGCTGGCCTTCCGTGACGAACAACACGGTCGCGTCTTGATTCAGCGCTTGCAGGTTGGCTGCCTGTGCCTGGCACACGTCGGGCGACGCGCTGGCAAAGCACGCCAGTGTCTGCGGATGCGCCGCGATCCGTGCGGCACTGCGCTTCATGGCATCGGCAAGAAACTCGATCTGCGCCGCCATCACGGGTTTGCCCAGTTCTTCCGGCACCGTTTGTGCCTGTGGCCGCGTCAGAAAAATCGCGGATGTGACGAGCCCGGCCAGCAGCACCAACGCTGCAGCCAGGATCAGGCCAAACCGTGATATCGACGTATGGGGCATGACTGCGCCAGCCGGCTCCAACCTCTTAGTATTTGTTCTCCGCAATGACGGACGCCCAGACTCCAGGCAATCCGCCGACATGGTCTTGATGCAGCAAATTCCATGCCCTGATGTGCACGCACCCGACAGGCCCGCCTGCCGGGTGCGTCTTTTATCGATATGTAAAAATTTCCGACACTACTGTCGGCCCGTGCTGCCGAATCCGCCCTCGCCGCGCTCGCTGCTTGAAAACGCTTCCACCACGTTGAATTCGGCCTGCATGACCGGGACGATGACGAGCTGGGCAAGCCGCTCCATCGGTGTCAGTTCGAACGCCTGCTGCCCGCGATTCCAGGCGGACACCATGAGCTGGCCTTGATAATCGGAGTCGATCAGCCCCACCAGGTTGCCCAGCACGATGCCATGCTTGTGGCCCAAACCGGAACGCGGCAGGATCAGCGCGGCATAGCCCGGGTCGGCCAGATGGATCGCCATGCCGGTCGGAATCAGCCGGGTTTCGCCTGGCGCCAGTACGATTGGACCATCGATACAGGCGCGCAGATCGAGCCCCGCGGCACCCGGTGTGGCGTAATGTGGCAGCTGATCGCGCAGGCGGGCGTCGAGAATCTTCACATCCATCTTCATTTTCGTCGGAATTTCGTCAGTTGAGCAGGGTTGCGAGATGGCGGACCAGATGGCGCGCCTGGGTGAGTTTGTCGGCACGCGAGAGCGGATGCCTGCCTTGATCGTCGAGCAGCACCAACTCGGCGCTGTCCTGGCCGAGCGTGTCCTGCGCCAGGTTGCCGACCAGCAGCGGTAGCTTCTTCTTCAGGCGTTTGGACTCGGCATGTTCGGCCAGCCGCTCGGTCTCAGCGGCGAAGCCCACGCAGAAAGGCGCGTCGGGCAAGGCGGCCACTTCGGCCAGGATGTCGGGGTTGGCAACCAGATTCAGCGTCAGCCCCGCAGCACTTTTCTTGATCTTCTGCGATGCCGCCGCCTCCACCCGGTAATCGGCCACCGCTGCCACTGCGATGAATACGTCGCACGGCAATTCGCGCAGTACGGCATCGCGCATTTCGGCTGCGCTTTGCACATCGACCCGACGCACGCCTGCCGGCATGGCAAGGCAGGTCGGCCCCGAGACCAGGCATACCTCGGCGCCCGCCTCGGCCGAGGCCTGGGCAACCGCGTAGCCCATCTTGCCGGAACTCAGGTTGGTCAGGCCGCGCACCGGATCGATCGCTTCGAAGGTGGGGCCGGCTGTGATCACGACCCGCTTGCCTGCCAGCACGCCCTTCCCCAACAGGCCATGCAACGCGACTGCGATGTCGGCCGGCTCCAGCATGCGTCCAAGACCGGTTTCGCCGCAGGCCTGTTCGCCTGCAGCCGGCCCCAGCACCTGCACGCTGTCATCGCGCAATTGCGCAAGATTGCGCTGGGTCGCAGCCGCCGTCCACATTTCGCGGTTCATCGCCGGCGCCACCGCCAGTTTGCAGGTGCGCGCCAGACACAAGGTCGTCAAGAGATCGTCAGCCCGGCCGTGAACGAGTTTCGCCAGGAAATCGGCCGAGGCCGGCGCCACCAGAATCAGGTCGGCGTCGCGCGACAGGTGAATGTGCGCCATGCCGTCGCCGCTGGCGGCGTCCCACAAGGAGGTCAGCACCGGCTTGCCGGACAGCGCCTGGAAGGTGAGCGGCGTGACGAACTTCTGCGCGGCAGCGGTCATCGCCACCTGCACCTCGGCGTCGGCCTTGACCAGCAGGCGACACAACTCGGCGGCCTTGTAGGCCGCGATGCCGCCGGTCACCCCCAGAATGATTTTCTTGCCTGCCAGCGTCACGGTCTCGATTCCCTGCCCGCTTTCCATGAAAATGGCACATTCTACGGGAGGGGAGGAATCATGGCGATTCGGGACTGGCCGGAAGATGCGCGCCCGCGCGAGAAACTGCTGAAGCAGGGTGCCGCTGCGCTGACCGATGCCGAACTGGTCGCGGTTTTCCTGCGCACGGGGGTCGTCGGCAAAAGTGCGGTTGACCTCGGGCGCGAGCTGATCGAACGCTTCGGCGGTCTGGGCGGGTTGTGCCGCGCCGGCAGAAAAGCCGCCTGCGAAGCGCCCGGCGTCGGCGAAGCCAAATTTGCGCTGCTGCAGGCGGTGATGGAAATGGCACGCCGCACCCTGGCCGAGGACATGCAGGCGGGTGACGCCCTGACCTCGCCCACCGCCGTGCGCGACTATCTGCGGCTGATCCTGCGCGGCAAGGAGTATGAAGTCTTCTGCTGCGTGTTTCTGGACGCCCAGAACCGGGTGATCGCCGTGGAAGAACTGTTTCGCGGCACGCTGACGCAAACCAGCGTCTATCCGCGCGAGATCATCAAGCGCGCGCTCTCACACAATGCCGCGGCGCTGATCCTGGCACACAACCATCCCAGCGGCGTGGCCGAACCCAGTCCCGCCGACCGCAGCCTCACCCGGAAACTGGCGGACGCGCTGGCTCTGGTGGACGTGCGCGTGCTCGACCATTTCATCGTGGCGGGCGCGTCTTCCCTGTCGTTCATGGAATCCGGCCATCTTTGAGACCAGCCGAACTTGCCTCGCGCTTGCAAGCTGTGATATAAATCGCGGTTCTCGGGTTAACCCTCATTGTTAACCCCACCGGTTAACCCTCAATTCTGGAGCAGCGTCATGGCTCGCGTATGTGTCGTTACGGGCAAGAAGCCCATGGTCGGAAACAACGTTTCCCACGCCAACAATAAAACCAAGCGTCGTTTTCTGCCCAACCTGCAATACCGCCGGTTCTGGGTCGAGAGCGAGAACCGCTGGGTTCGTCTGCGTTTGTCCAATGCTGCCCTGCGCACCATCGACAAGAACGGCATCGAGTCCGTTCTGGCCGACCTGCGTGCCCGCGGCGAAGCCATTTAATCTAGCGAAGCGGTTTAAGGAGCAAAATCATGGCTAAAGGCGGACGCGAAAAGATCAAGCTGGAGTCCACTGCGGGCACCGGCCACTTCTACACCACCACCAAGAACAAGAAGACCATGCCGGAGAAAATGGAGATCAGCAAGTTCGATCCCAAGGCTCGTAAGCATGTGATGTACAAGGAAACCAAGCTGAAGTAATTCAGCTGGTCGCCAATAAAAAACCCGCCGATCGGC
>MKWL01000005.1:101638-159522 GCA_001899305.1 Thiobacillus sp. 0-1251
CAGCGCAGGCGCACCGAGAAATCCTTCAGCGACTGGATGCCACTTTCTTCGGCGCGTTTGCACCAAGCCTGCAATTGGTCGAGCAATTGCTCCCGACTGGCGGTGGAACGTCCCCAGATGGCGGCGAGTTCCTGGCGCATGCGATAGACCGTTTGCAGACGCTCGCTCTTGCCCAGCAGCGTGTCGAGCTCGGCCTTGTCGGACGCGGCCAGCTCGGCCGGCTCCTTGTGCAGCCAGCGGCGGAAGCTGTCGAAGTTCCAGTTCTGCGGCAGGTTCGCGCCGGCCTTCAGCTTGGCAATCTCGGCCTTGCTGTCCGCGCGCACGCTCTTCACGAAGCGCGTCATCACGTCGTAGCGATGGGTGATGACGGCCTGCAGCGTGTCGAGGTCGCACAGTGGCTTGGCGGGCTGCCATTTCACCGTCGGCGCGACCTTGCGGATGGTGGCGAGACCCACATAGGACATCAGCTTGATATAGAGCCAGCCGATGTCGAACTCGTACCATTTGTTCGACAACCGCGCCGAGGTGCCGTAGGCGTGGTGGTTGTTGTGCAGTTCCTCGCCGCCGATCAGGATGCCCCACGGGACGATGTTGGTGCTGGCATCCTCGCTGGCGAAGTTGCGGTAGCCCCAGTAGTGGCCGATGCCGTTGATGATGCCGGCGGCGGTGACCGGGATCCACGCCATCTGCACGGCCCAGATGGTCAGACCGAGGGGGCCGAACAGGGCGAGGTTGATCGCCATCATCGTCCAGATGCCCGCTGCCGAGTGACGGCTGTAGACATTACGCTCCATCCAGTCGTCGGGCGTGCCGTGGCCGTATTTTTCCAGCGTTTCGGTCACTTTTGCCTCGGCGCGATACAACTCGGAGCCTTCCCAGAAGACCTTCTTGATGCCACGCGTCTGCGGGCTGTGCGGGTCTTCGGGCGTTTCGCACTTGGCGTGGTGCTTGCGGTGGATGGCGACCCATTCCTTGGTGACCATGCCAGTGGTCATCCACAGCCAGAAACGGAAGAAATGGCTGATAACGGGGTGCAGATCGACGGCGCGGTGCGCCTGCGAACGGTGCAGAAAAATGGTGACAGCGGCGATGGTGATGTGCGTCAGGCCGAGCGCGACCAACACATATCCCCACCAGGGTAAATTCAACAAGCCTAATTGCATGGTTCAGAGTTCCAAAAAAGGACAATAGCGTCCGGTAATTTACGGATAAATCCCATAAAAATCAAGGATTATTATCAATCGAAGACGGAGTCGCCATATGCACAACGCGTTGCGGAAAGGGAATCTCGATGCCGGCAGCCTTGAAACGTCGCCAGATTGCCCAGTTGATGTCCGAACGCAGATTGTTCTGTCCCTCGCTGGGGTCGCGGATCCATACAGCCAACTCCAGAAGAACGCCATTATCGGCAAACTCCTTCAAAAACACCCTGGGCGGGCTGTCCGGCTCATCATGCACCACCCGGACATGACTGTTCGCCGCTTCCAGCATCAAGGCTTCGGCCTGCTCCAGGTCCGTATCGTAGGACACCTGGACCGGCAATGCGATCCTCACGTTGGGCTTGGACAGCGAATGGTTGACAACCGTCTGGGTGATCAGCGTCTCGTTCGGCACGATGGTTTCGGTGCCGTCGAGCGCTCGCAGCAGCGTGTAGCGCGTATTGATCTGGCTGACCTGGCCATATTTGTTGTCGACCGTCACCAGGTCGCCGATGCGCACTGAGCGGTCGAGCAGGATGATGAATCCGGAAATGTAGTTGCTGGCGACTTTCTGCAGGCCGAAGCCGATCCCCACCCCGAGCGCCCCACCGAACACCGACAACACCGTGAGATCGATCCCCACTGCCGGCAAGGCCACCAGCACGGCCAAAATCAACAGTACGGTGCGCGCAGCTTTGGACAAGGCCATGCGTAGCGACAGGTTCATCTGCGTGATGCCCATCAGGCGGTTCTCGACCACGCGCGCCAGCGTCAGGGCAATGATGAGCGCCGCTATGATGACCGCCGCAGCCTGGAACAGCAGCCACAGCGAGAAGCGATGGTCGCCCGACTGGAACGAGAGCGCCTCCATGGCTGCATGGATGCGCGGCAGCAGGCCGGTGATGTGCAGCGCAAACGCCCCCCAGATCAGCCAGGCGGCCGTGCGTTCCCACAGCTTGAGTGATGCGCGCGGCTTGAGCGCGTAACGCAACGCATAGACCACCAGCCGCACACCCGCCAGCGCCAGCAATAGCGGCACAGCCAGGTTCAGCAGGTGCGTATGGGCCAGCCAGTGATGGGCCAGGTCGCGCCCGAGCAGCAACGCCAGCAGCATGAAGAGCGGAAACCCCACCCTGCGCAAGCCGGCGTGCCAGACGGTATCGGTCTTCGCAAGAAAGGGGGCGATCAGGCGCATCGCACCCCAAGCCACGAGGGCGCACGCTGCCAACACGCCCATCTGCCACAATAGATCGACGTTTTTACTGTCGTCGATCAGGCGCGTCAGAAGGTTGTCAAAGGGGATGGGGCGGTCCAAGGTCAGAAATTGTGCGTGAACTGCGCCGAAAGGATGTTGACGTAGTTGTCGTACTTCCCATTTAACGTGCCCGTCGCCGTCGTACTGTGGATGCTTGCCTGTTTGACGAACAGGTGGGCAAATCCGAAATCGACCATGTTCTTCTTGTCCAAGCGATATTGGCCACCCAGCGCAAGCCACGTGCGGCTCTCGTCAGGAATGCGTGGAGTACGGTAGGCGTCCGGAACCGGTGTTTCGTCATAGGCCACCCCCGCGCGCCAACTCCAGGCGGCATCCCTGTGCCACGTTGCGCCAATCGAGTAACGCCAGCTGTCGTGCCAGTTTTCCTGGGTTGCAGGTAGCGGGTAGGCAATTGACGTATACACAACAGCAAGGCGATCGAATGCACTCCAGCCAGTCCACGTGACATCGGCCAGCAGATCCACCTTGGGCGAGAGCTTGTGAAAAACGCTCAGGGAAGCGCTAGCCGGCATGGTGACATCGGCAGTCACGTCACCGCTTGGCGGTAAGGGCAAAGTAACATTTGATGACAGCGTTCCTTTCAACTTGTAATCCACCTCGGAGCGATACGCCAGGCCGACACGCGTATCCTGGGTAGCCTGCCACAACGCACCCAGGTTATAACCCCAGCCATAGTCGTCCCCCTTGACCGTCATCAGGGAGCCTGGCGCGAGGGGCGAGATGTTGTTCGACAAGGTGGCTTCAACACGCTGGACGTCCAACCCCAGCCCCAGCGACAGTCGATCATTGAGTTTCCAGGCGATCGACGGGTTGACGTTGATCGTCTTGAGGTCGGACTTGAGGGCCTGGAAGCGGCCGACCCAGCCAGCGTCATAATCGGTCTTGAGGCCGAATGGCGCATTGATCCCTACACCTAGGCTGACACTCGACGTGAGGGGAAGCGCGAAATACAGGTTCGGCACGAACGCCAACCCGCCGGCATCCCCGCCCTGCCCGCCGCCGACTGGCGCGCTGAACGTCCCCGAGAACTTGGCGGAGGGCTGGATCAGGTGGCCCGCGACGACCAATTGCGCATCCGGCAGCAGCGTCATTCCCGCCGGATTGAAAAATATCGTGCTGGCATCCTGCGCACTGGCGGCCTGGCCGGCATAGGCATTGCCCAGGCCGCTGGCGTTCTGTTCGACCAACGCAAAGCCGGCGGCTTGGCCCAGGTCGGCGAACCCGGCCAGTGCCAGGCCGAGCATCAATTGTTTACGAGGAAACGAAGGCATGAAGTATCTCCCTAATCGGTTTTATGTGGTCAGCGTGCGAAATCAGCATACATGGCCTCGACCGTCGCGCGGTAGCGGTCGAGTACCTGGTTGCGTTTGATCTTGAGGGTGGGCGTCAGGAGGCCGTCCTCCAGTGTCCATGGCTTGAGCTCGGGATGTAGCCGGCGGATCTGGGCATAGCCGGGAAAATGCTTGAGATGGTGCGCCACGCGGTGGGTCAGCGCCTTCATCACCTTGGGATCGCGCAAAGCCCCGGGATGGTTGGGATCGACGTTGAGATGCGCGGCAAACTCCTGCCAATGTTCCTCGTTGAGTACGGTCAGTGCGGCCAGATAAGGTTTGCCTTCGCCGACGACCATCACCTGTTCGAACAGCGGGTCGAGCAGGATGGCGGATTCCATGTCGGTCGGCGGTACCTTCTCGCCGTTGTTGAGCACGATGATGTCCTTGATGCGCCCGGTGATGTGGTAATGGCCCCAGGCATCCATCGTGGCCTGGTCGCCGCTATGCAACCAGCCTTCGCTGTCGATCATGGCGCGGGTGGCTTCCTCATCCTGCCAGTAGCCGCGCATGACGCAGCGGCTGCGCGTGAGCAGTTCCTCGTTGTCGCCGATCTTCACCTCGATGCCCGGCAGAGGTTGGCCGATGCTGGACGGGATGTTGGACTCTGGACGGTTGACACTGACGGTGGGGCTGACTTCCGTAAGGCCGTAACCTTGATAGAGCGGTACGCCCAAGCCGATGAACACTCTTGCAATCTCGGGGTTCAGGGGCGCGCCGCCGGAAACAGCGAACTTGATTCGCCCGCCAAACTTCTCCGCAATGGGTCGAGCAGCCCGTTTCTCCAGCACCGGCCACGTCAGCAGCATGGGGTGCCAGGAAGCCCGTTTCTGAGCTACTTCAAAACGCCGCCAACCCACCCTCACCGCCTGATTGAACACAGCCTGGGCAACTCTGCCTTTTTTTTCCAAAGCGTCCTGGATACGGGCATAGACGCGCTCGTAAATGCGTGGCACAGAAATCAGCACGGTAGGCCGAATGGTCTGCATGTCCTGCGCCAACAGGGTAATGGAGCGCGCGTAGGCGACTTCGGCACCGATCAGCATCGGCAGGTAATAGCCCTCGGTGCGCTCAAAGGTGTGGGACAGTGGCAGAAAGGAAAGAAAAACGTCCTGATTGTCAAAAGGTCCACACTGAATGGTGTACCAGACGTTCCACAGTATGTTTTCGTGGCTCAGCATCACGCCCTTGGGTCGCCCGGTCGTGCCCGAGGTGTAGACGATGCTGGCCAGAAGGTCGGGGGTGAGATGACGTTCCGGCACCGGCGTACCCGCAGCGGCAGCCAGCCAGTCGGCCGCCACCACGAAGCGCGTGCTCCAGTTCACGAGGCCGTCGTCCGGCGTAGTCAGGCTGACGATGTGTTGCAGGGTCGTCGTCGACCCGGCGATTTCGGCAAGTTTTTTGTGCTGGAACTTGCCTTCGACCAGCAGCAGTCTGGCACCGGAATGATTGAGAATATAGGCGGCGTTCTCCGGACGGTCGTCGAGATACAAGGGCACGGTGACTAGGCCGAGTCCCAGCGTCGCCTGATCGAAAATCACCCACTCGATGCAGTTTTTCAGCATGATCGCCACCCGGTCGCCGGGGACCAGTCCTTCCTTGACCAGCGCAGCCTGCCAGCGCGCCACCTCGGCCGCCACCTGCACCCAGGTGAAGCTCACCCAGGTATCGCGCACCTCGTCGAACTGGCGGTAGGCCACCTGATCTGGCGTTGCCGCGACGCGCGCACGGAACAGGCCGCACAAGGTGCCGAGCGTATCGGGATGGAAGGGCAAATCTGCCATGTCAGCTTATTCGAACGGCCGGGGGAACGCCGCATTGATAACTGCAAAGCCCGGGTGGGTCAAGCCGTGGCCTTGGTCAGAACGGCAGCGAAGAAACCGTCCGTTCCGTGCACGGCGGGCGACAGCTTCAGCATGGCGCCCGTATCGAGGTCGATCTTGTTCTGCGCCAGCAGTTCATTGACTGGCAACAGGACAAATCCGCCGTCCGCCAGAAGCGTCTCGACGATGGCCTCGTTTTCCTCCGGCAACAGGCTGCATGTGGCATACACCAGCCGGCCGCCGGGTTTCAGCAGCTTCGCCGCTGCACGCAGGATGGCCATCTGTTTCCGGGTCAGTTCCGCCACGCTTTCGGGCGACTGGCGGAATTTCAGGTCGGGGTTGCGGCGCAAGGTACCCAGGCCGGAACACGGCGCGTCGACCAGTACACGATCAAGCTTGCCGGCGAGCCGCTTCACCCGGGTGTCGTTCTCCGACGCGATCAGTTGCGGCATCACGTTGGACAGGCCTGAACGCGCCAGCCGCGGCTTCAGGTTGGCGAGCCGCTTTTCCGCCACGTCGAACGCATACAGGCGTCCGCTCGACGCCATCATCGCGCCGATGGCGAGCGTCTTGCCGCCGGCGCCGGCACAGAAATCGCACACCATTTCGCCGCGCCGCGCCCCCAGCAGCAGGGCCAGCAGCTGGCTGCCCTCGTCCTGCACTTCGAGGCTGCCGTCGAGAAACAGCGGATGGCGGTTGATCGCCGGATGGTCCTTGAAGCGGATGCCCCACGGCGAATACGGCGTCGCCTCAACCTTGAAGCCTGCCTCGCGCAGCTGCGCCAGCACGGTGTCGCGGCTCGCCTTGTGCGCGTTCACCCGCACGTCGAGCGGCGCCGGCTGCTGCAGGGCCCGGCCGAGCGCAAGGATGTCAGCGTCGCTCATCGACGCCTGCAGTTTCTCGATCACCCAGTCGGGCAGTTCCGCCGCCACAGCCAGCGGCAGGTCGTCCGTTTTGGCGTTACGGATGTGATCGATCAACTCGGGCTTGGCGAATTTCTCCAGTGTCGCTCCGCTCATGCCGCGCACCTTGATCAGCCAGGCGATGATCAGCGTGCGCGGATTGGCCGCCGGCACCACCACCGACAGATAGCGATAGCGCCGCAATACGCCGAATACGGCTTCGGCCACGAATGCACGGTCGTGCGAGCCAAGCTTCTTATGCTCGCGGAAAAACGCCGACAGTACGGCATCGGCTGGGCGATTGAAGTCCAGCACCAGATCGAGCGCCTGGGTGGCAAGTTGCAACAACGGCGGGGTGAGTTCCATCAGGGGCGGCAGGCAGGTTGGCAGGCGGCAGGGGCATCCCCGCCGGGGTTTATTCGTCTTCGCCGAGCTCGGGATCCCAGCCCATTTCGCGTGCGCGTTCCGTGGCCATCTTGTAGAGGGCGGTGTGGCGCTCACGCAGATCGGGTGGCAGACGGCTCGGCAGGTTGCCGTATTTGTCCCATTCGGCCTCGATTTTTTCCGTCAAGGCCTGCATTTGTCCGAGCTGCCAGCCGGCGCAATCCTCGCTCTCGGGGATGAAGCCGAACAGCCAGCCATCGAGCACGACGCGCGCCAGCATGGTGACGCCGTGCTTGTCATTGTAGAAACCGGCATAGGTCATTTTGGTATTCATGGTTGCGAATCTCTGTCCTTTGGATGTTCGTCATACGGGAAACGGATATGACCATAGCGGATCACCAGCACAGAAATGGCCAGTAGCAGCATCGCCGCCGTCACGCCCAGCATGCGCCATGCATCGAGACTTTTCATGTCCAGCACCAGATAACGCGCCAACGCCACGATGGCGATATAGATGGGAAAGCGCACCGGCAACTGTCCGGACCGAAAGTACACCCCCACCATGGCAAGGACTTCCAGATACAGGAATAGCAGCAGCAGATCGCCCAGCGCCACCGTCCTGGCCGCAATCATGGCATTGACTTCGAACACGCCGGCGACCAGCGTGGCAAGCGTGATGACGATGAGGCCGATGGCCTCGAACACACCCAGCACGTTGAGTGCCAGTCGCGCGAATAACCGGTCTTTGGCGGGATTCATGGGCGTTACGATCAAGTGACTGGCAAGGATACCTCAACCTCAATCCGGACGTGCATGTCCCAGCCATTCACGCCAGATCCCGACCGATACCGCAAGCAGCACAGGCCCCAGGAACAGCCCGATCAGACCGAAGGCATGCAGGCCGCCCAGCACGCCCAGAAAGACCAGCAGGAAGGGGATCTGCGTCGGCCCGCTGATGACGAGCGGCCGGATCAGATTGTCGACCCAGCTCACTACCAGCGCACCCCACAGGAACAGGCCCAGCGCGGCACCGGTCTCGCCGTTCGCCAGGAGGGTCAGGGACAGCCCGATCCACACCACCGGGCCGACGAAGGGAATCAGCGACACCAGCGCGGTGATCACCCCCCACAGGGCGGGCGCGGCAAGTCCCACCACCCAGTAACCCAGCCCGGCAAGCGTGCCCTGTGCCAGTGCGGTCAGCACGATGCCGAACACCACGGCCCGCACGGTCACGCCGACCGCCTGGATGTAGCCGCGCGCCGCCTCGCCCAGCCAGCGCGTGGCCACGCCGCGAAACTGCGCCAGCACGCTGACGCCGTGGCGATACAGAAAGAACAGCGCGAACACCGCGAGGCCGAATTTCGCCACATTGCGCCCGACGCCCCCCGCCAGCGATTTCAGCGCGACCGTATTCGTCAGGCCCAGCGCATCGAACTGCGCATGCACCCAGGCCGGATCGGCCTGGACACGCTGGTACTGCTCGGCCAGCCACGCGCCGCCCGGCCAGTTGCGCATCCCGGCGGGCAAAGGTGGAAGCCCATGAACGGCAAACTGCGTGAGCGTCGCCGAAGCCGCCACCACATCGGCCGCCACTGTGAACATCACCCACACCAGCGGCAGCAACAGGGTCGCCGTCACCCCCAGCGTCATCAACAGCGCGGCGAGATTGTCGCGTCCCGGCATTCGACGGCACACCCACTGATGGAGCGGCCAGGTCACGTACGCGAGGATCCCTGCCCAGGCCAGGGCCGCAAGAAAGGGCGACAGCACCCAGATGGTCAGCCCGAATATCGAGACCAGGAACGCAAATCCCACGATCCGTCGGGCCAGGGGGGAATCGGTATAAGTCGGCATGATTGCCCTTCAGCCATGATCCCTGCAAGGGTACTTCAGTTGTGCGCCGGCGCCGGAGTCCAACAACAGGCGGCGAAGCCTCTAGCGCGTTCGTCGCCCGGTTTCAGCCTGGAGTAGCCGGTTTTCGCGTCACCCACAGGCTGGCAAACATGAAGCTGGCGATAATGAGGCCCACGATGCCGAGCGACAGGCCTACCGGGATTTTATAGACATCGACGATCAGCATCTTGGTTCCCACGAACACCAGCACCATGGCCAGACCATATTTGAGCAGATGAAAGCGGTCCGCCATGCCGGCCAGCATGAAATACATCGCACGCAATCCGAGGATAGCGAAGATATTGGACGTGAACACGATGAAAGGATCGGTGGTGATCGCGAAGATCGCCGGGATCGAATCGACCGCGAAAATCACGTCCGACAGCTCGATCATGACCAGCACCAGGAACAGCGGGGTGAACAGCCGTACGCCGTTTTCCCGCACCCAGAATTTCTCGCCGCGGTAATCCGGCGTCAGCCGCATGTGCCGCTTGATCCAGTTGAGCATCGGGTTCTTGCCGAGGTCCGGCTCGGCCTCGGCGAACATCAGCATCTTGATGCCGGTGACGACGAGGAAGGCACCGAACACATAGAGAATCCAGTGGAACTCCTGAACCAGCCAGGCGCCTGCCAGGATCATCACGGCGCGCATCGCGATCGCGCCGACCACACCGTAGATCAGCACGCGCCGCTGAAACTCCGCCGGCACGGCGAAGAAGCCGAAGATCATCAGGAAGACGAAGATGTTGTCGACCGCGAGCGATTTCTCGATCAGGTAGCCAGTCAGGAACTCCATCGCCTTGGCGTCGGCCACCTCGCTGCCGTGCACGCCCTTGAGATACCACCACAGGCCGAAGTTGAACAGCATCGCGAGCGAAACCCACACGACCGACCACGCTGCAGCCTCTCTGAAGCCGACCTTATGCGCCTTGTTGCCGCCGACCAGGAACAGGTCGACGGCCAGCATCGCCAGCACAAAGCCGACGAAGGCTACCCACATCCAGGGTTCGCCGATATGCAGGACAGCGTCCATGTTTTTCCTCGGTCCGCCTGCTTACTGCACCGCGCGCAGGGCGGCGATGCGCTCTTCCAGAGGCGGGTGAGTCATGAAAAGGCGCTTCCAGCCCTGCGGGCTGCCGCCGGCGATGCCGAAGGCTGCCATCTTGTCGGGCAGAGGGTGCGGATGCAGGCTGTTCAGGCGCTCCAGCGCCGCGATCATGGCACCGCGCCCGGCCAGGCTGGCGCCGCCGCGGTCGGCGCGGAATTCACGCTGGCGCGAGAACCACATGACGATGATCGATGCCAGGATGCCCAGTACCAGTTCGGCCACGATCATGGTGACGAAGAACGCCGGACCGTGACCCTCCTCGTTCTTGAACACGACACGGTCGACGGTGTGGCCGATCACGCGCGACAGGAACATCACGAAGGTGTTCACCACGCCCTGAATCAGCGCCAGCGTCACCATGTCGCCGTTGGCGACATGGGCGATTTCATGGCCCAGCACGGCCTCCGCTTCCTCACGCGTCATCTGCCGCAGCAGGCCGGAGGACACGGCGACCAGCGAGCTGTTCCGGGTCATGCCGGTGGCGAAGGCGTTGACGTCGGGTGCATCGTAAATGCCGACTTCCGGCATCTTGATCCCGGCGTCCGCCGCGTATTTGCGGATGGTCTCCATGAGCCAGAACTCGGTCGAGTTCGACGGCGTCTCGATCACCCGCACGCCCATCGATTTCTTTGCCATCCACTTGGAAATCGCCAGCGAGATGAACGAACCGCCAAAGCCCATCACGGCAGCAAAGACCAACAGCGAGCCCAGGTTCAGCCCGTTCTCGGTAAGGTAGGGCTCGACGCCCAGGATGCGCATGGTGAACGACAGCACCAGCACGATCGCCAGGTTGGTGGCGAGGAACAAGACAATACGTTTCATGATGTTCTCCTTTAATCCCTGCCCGGTCGGACTGAGGGCCATTGCATGACACACAAGTGGAGAATATAGCCGGGAGATGAACAATAAAATTCGATTTTTATAATGCTATTGTTCCGTTTTATCGAATCATTTCGACACCATGCTCAATTACAAGCATTTGTATTACTTCCGTACCGTTGCCAAGGCGGGCGCGCTCAACCGCGCCGCCGAGAAGCTGCATCTGACCCCTCAGACGCTGTCCGGACAGATCAGCGCCTTCGAGGAACGCCTGGGCGTGGCGTTGTTCCGGCGCAGTGGGCGACGGCTGGAACTGACCGATGCCGGACGTACCGCGCTGATCTACGCCGACGACATTTTCCAGGTCGGCGCCGAACTGGAAGACGCCCTGCAAAACCGCCTCGCACCTCGTGCCCATCCGTTCCGGGTGGGCATCGCAGACGTCGTGCCGAAGGCGATCGCCTACCAGTTGCTGGCCCCTGCGCTGGCACTGGCCGAGCCAGTCAAGCTGGTGTGCCGGGAAGACCGGCTGGAACAACTCGCCGCCGAGCTGTCCATCCACCGGCTCGACATGGTGCTGGCCGACCGCCCCCTCCCCTCCACGATGGACATCAAGGGCTACAGCCATCCGCTGGGGGAATGCGGCATCGCCTTTCTGGCCGCACGCGCGATCGCCGACACGCTGGAAGCGGCCTTCCCCGCCAACCTGCATGGCGTTCCGTTCCTGATTCCGGGCGAAGACAGCGCACTGCGCGTGCCGTTGTTGCGCTGGCTCGAACGCAAGGATATCCAGCCCACCGTCGTCGGCGAATTCGACGACAGCGCACTGATGAGCGCCTTCGGCCAAGCTGGAGCCGGCGTGTTTCCGGTACCGATTACCACCGTTCAGGACGTGATGCGGCAATACGAGGTAATCGAGCTAGGACGGACGCAGGAGATACGCGAACGTTTTTTTGCCATTTCGGTGGAACGGCGGCTGAGTCATCCAGCCGTACTGGCGGTCAGCGAAGCGGCGCGACAGCGGTTCCGGCCGCAGGACAATTAAGCCTATCCGTCAACCAGCACACCGCTTCCGCGGGGGGCATGATCCGAAAATGCGCCACGCAGTGGCGACGCAAGCGGAGCACCGCACGATCCTTGCTGACCAGCCCTTGCGCACGGGCCGTGGTGGCCAACTCGATGAATTTCTGGTCGTCTGGATCACGACAACGCGGCAGGTCTGCGACGACAGTTGCCGGCTCCAACACGGCCAGGGCTTGATAGCGCGCATACAGCGCTGCCTGACGCGCCGAATCCAGCCCAAACGCCGGATACGCCAGTACGCGCCGCCACTCGTCGAGCGTGGCGCTCGTCACCACGCAGCGTACGCGCCCCGCTTCCAGCGCATGCAGCAGGGGGCGCGCCACCGCATCGTCGTAATGCAACAGATCGAGCACCACATTGGTGTCGAGCACGATGCGTGTGTCACTCAATATCGGTGTGCTCGGCGATGAACTCACGCACCCAATGCTCGGGATGGGCACTGGAGAAACGCCCGACGATCTCGCCCTTGACGAACAGCAGGACGGTGGGGAAACCGCGCAAGGCGTAGCGTCCGGCAAGCTTCATGTTGTCGCCTTCGTCGACTTCGACCTTGGCCATGCGGATCTTGCCGGCATGGTGCGCGACGACACGTTCGAGCACGGGGGTCAACGCACGGCAAGGCGGGCACCAGTCGGCCCAGAAATCGACCAGGATGGGAAGCGTATGCGAGGCTTCGATCACGTCGTGATCGAAATGCTCCAGATGGGTATCGAAAATCAGGCCCGGCCCGTGGGCAGGAGTGGGATCGTTCATGGTGATTGCGGTCGGGATGTCTGATCCCTATTTTGCCTCAAGGGCGCATGATTCCCACAGACATGCTTCATGCCTCGCCCGTACACAGGTACGTGTGCAAAAAAATGCTTAACCAACCGGGTGCCGGACTGCTAACGTAACGCCATGGAAGAACGTTTCTATCGCGAACAGGAAATCGCACGCTTGCCGGCATTTCTTCCCGCCGCCACCTACAACCTTGCACACACGCTGCTGGCGCGGGCGGGAAAATGTCTGTTCGTGCCGATTCGCAGCCTGCAGTACCTGGCCGTGCTGGATGCGGAGGAATTCATTTTCGTCGACGGCCAGAACAAGGCCTGGGTCGAACTGGCCTGGCAGCACTTCCATCCCCAGGCGCGTGCATCGCTGGACGAACGCGTGCCGTTCGAGGTGGTGCATTACCAGCCCCAGGCTGCGGAAACCATGAAACGCCTCCCGGGAGAGTTCCATCAGGCCCTGCTGCTGCTCGCCGGGCGCCAAAAGCCAGATGCGCCTGCCAGCGTGATCGCGTTGCAGCCTACGGACAGGAAACCTCCCGACGACGCGTCACGCTGACGCGCATCGCGTGCGGACGTTCGTCTCACTCCTTGAGTTTCGATATTCCCAGCGCACGCAACGTGAGGTTTTCGTAGAAGGGCCCGACATTTCCCTTCTTGATCTTGCGCAGGAAATATTTCTCGAACGCGATTTTGGCCAGATGCACCCACTTGCCTTCTGAGAACCAGTTGACGTTGCGCGGAGGAATCTGCGGCAGCGCAACAAACGCAATCCCGGTGTCGCCGAAATCGGCCAGGCAGACTGCGTTCCAAGTAGCCTTCTCGGCAGGCTCCTTGCCATCCAACAGGGCTCGGATGTTGTGCGCGGTGGCCGTCACCATGGACTCGATCATGTAGCCGGTCTTGGGCACGCCGACCGGCAGCGGGGTGGCTTCGACCGGGGGAATGGCGACGCATACGCCGACCGAGAAGACGTTCTTGAAGGTGGGATTGCGCTGGTACGGGTCGATGACAATGAAACCGCGCGGATTGGTCAGTCCTTCGATGCCGAGGACGGCGTCCACGCCCTTGAAGGCGGGCAGCATCATGGAGTACTTGAACGGTAGTTCGTGTTGTTTCTTCTCGCTGCCGTCCTCGTTCACCTCGGTGACGAACATCTTGCCGGCTTCGACCTTGGTGACCTTGGCGTTGCAGATCCATTTGACGTGCTTGTCGCGAAAGGCCGATTCGATCATGCCCTTGGAGTCGCCGACACCGCCGAGGCCGAGGTGGCCGATGTAGGGTTCGGCGGTGACGAAGGTGATGGGCACCTTGTCGCGCAGCTTGCGGCGGCGCAGGTCGGTTTCCATGATCATGGCGAATTCGTAGGCGGGGCCGTAGCACGAGGCGCCCTGGACGGCGCCGACGACGATGGGGCCGGGGTCTTTGACGAAGGCCTGCCAGTTGTCGTTGGAAGTGACGGCATGGTCGACGTGGCAGACGGACTGGGTGTGGCCGTTGGGGCCCAGGCCTTCGATTTCGTCGAAAGCCAGTTTGGGGCCGGTGGCGATGACGAGGTAGTCGTAGTCGATGCTGCGGCCGTCTTCGAGTTCGATGCGGTTCTCGGCGGGATGGACACGTTTCGCGGCGACGGGGATGAAGTCGATCTTCTTCTTGCTGAGGATGGGTTCGATCGGCAACTCGATATCCGCACGAGTGCGCCAGTTGACCGCCACCCAGGGGTTGGAGGGAACGAAGTGGAAGGTGGGAGTATTGGAGATGACGGTGATGCGGTCTTCGGCACGTGCGTTCTCCCGCATCTCGAACGCCATGGGCATTCCGCCTATACCTGCTCCTAAAATCACGATGTGGGCCATTTTTCTGTCTCCTGAGGGTTGCGATTGCATAGTTAACTTATTTTTTATACGTCAACTGATGAGGTTCGCAATCAGAATCGCTTCACCGCTCAAGTAAGCATCCCTGAGCGGGCTGGCTGCATCGCGGCTTACATGGCTTTTCCACAGTCGGTGTCCAGACCGACAAAGTGACATCAAGGTGAACGTCCGAAAACCGGCCATATCCCGCTGGCACGGGGCGGATGGGCAGCATGGCCGCGCCTCGCCGGCAATGCGTACGCAGGCGCCCGGCTGGCCATGCACACGCCCCGAAATGGCAAAACCACTGTCTCATAGCCGCCCAATGCTTTAAAATGCGCCCACCATGCAAAAAACACTTTCCAAACTCTCCTCCGTCTGTCCTCTCTGGGTTTACAGGATGCTCCCCTTTCTCCGCTGGTGGCCTTCGGTCAACGGCAGCACAACCCGCGACGACGCGATGGCGGGTCTTACGGGTGCCCTGATCGTGCTGCCCCAAGGGGTGGCCTTCGCCACCATTGCCGGCATGCCGCCCGAATACGGTCTTTATGCGGCGATGATGCCGGCCATCATCGCCGCGTTGTTCGGTTCGTCATGGCATCTCGTGTCCGGGCCCACCACCGCCATTTCGATCGCCGTGTTTGCGTCGGTCAGCCCGTTTGCCCATCCCGGCACACCCGAATTCATCAGCCTGGTGCTGACCCTGACCTTCCTGACCGGGGTCTTCCAACTCATTCTGGGCCTGGCGCGCATGGGCGTGCTCGTCAACTTCATTTCCCATACGGTCGTGATCGGCTTTACGGCCGGCGCGGCCATGCTCATCGCAGGCAGCCAGATCAAGAACTTCTTCGGAGTCGGCATCCCGCGCGGCACGCCGTTCTTCGAGATCCTGTCCTTGTTCGTCCAGCACCTCCAAGACATCAACCCCTACGTCACGGCGGTTTCCGTCATCACGCTTGCCTCGGGCATCCTGGTCAAGCGCTTCATGCCCAAGTTCCCCTACATGATCGCCGCCATGCTGGTCGGCAGCTTTGCGGCGCTGTTCCTGAACGCGCGTTACGGCGTGGAGGTCACCCACATCAAAACGGTTGGCGCCCTGCCGTCCGGCCTGCCGCCGCTGTCGGCGCCCGACTTCTCCTTCGGCGCGCTGAACCAGATGCTGTTCCCGTCCCTGATCATCACCATGCTGGCTCTGACGGAAGCAGTATCCATCTCGCGCGCCGTCGCCACGAAATCTGGACAACACATCGACGGCAATCAGGAATTCGTCGGCCAGGGGCTCTCCAACGTGATCGGCAGCTTTTTCTCGAGCTACGCATCCAGCGGATCGTTCAACCGCAGCGGGGTCAATTACGCGGCAGGCGCACGCACGCCCCTGGCCGCCGTGTTCGCGTCGGTGTTTCTGCTGATCATCCTGCTGCTGGTTGCGCCCCTGGCTGCCTATCTGCCCGATGCGGCAATGGCCGGGATCCTGTTCCTGGTGGCCTGGAGCCTGATTGACTTCCACCACATCAGCCTGCTGCCCAAGATCAGCCGGCAGGAAACCATCGTCCTGTGGGTGACGCTCATCGGTACGTTGATCGATCTGGAAAAGGGCATTTTCTTCGGCATCGCCCTGTCGCTGGTGTTCTACCTGTATCGCACCTCGCGCCCCGCGCTCGAACCCGTGCTGCCCGATCCCGATCCGGCAAGCTACCACTACACACCCCTCGATGGCCGGTCGGAGTGCCCGCAGATAAAAATGATGCGGGTCAATGGCTCGATCTTCTTTGGCGCCGTCGCCCACCTGCAGCAGCAACTGCAGGAAATCGAAGAATCGGAACCCGAGCGCAAGCATCTGGTCGTCATGGCCAGCGGCATCAACTTTGTCGATCTGGCAGGAGCCGAGTTCCTGGCCGAGGCTGCGCGCCAGCGGCGAAAAACGGGGGGGACCCTGTCTTTCTATCGCATGAAGAACAGCCTGGCCGAGACGCTGAAACGCGGCCATTTCATGGAAGACGTCGGTGAAGAAAACCTGTTTCCGGCCAAAACCCGCCCTGCCGAGATCCTGTATCCGAAGCTCGACAACGAGATTTGCCGGAATTGCACCGTACGCGCCTTCCCCATCTGTCACCAACACCTACCCAACGGAGAACCTCGCTCATCATGATCCGCAAAAACCCGTCCGGGCATTTGCCTGTCGTACATGACACCGCATTTGTCGACCCCACCGCCATTCTGTGCGGCAAGGTCATCGTAGAAGAAAACGTGTTCATCGGCCCCTACGCGGTGATCCGCGCCGACGAGGTGGACGATAACGGCGAGATGGAGCCCATCATCATCTGCGCCCATTCCAATATCCAGGACGGCGTGGTCATCCACTGCAAGGCAGGCGGCGGCGTCACCATCGGACGGAGCACTTCCATCGCGCACCGCTCCATCGTGCATGGCCCCTGCACGGTTGGCGATAACGTATTCGTCGGCTTCAACTCGGTGCTGTTCAACTGCATCGTGTCCGACGGCTCGGTCGTTCGCCACAACTCGGTGGTGGAAGGCTGCACCGTGCCGCCGGGCTTCTACATCCCCTCCACCGCCAACATCCACTCCGATGCCGACTTGGCGACGATCGAGCGCGTATCGCCGCAGGCCGCCGACTTTTCGGAAAGCGTGGCGCAGGCCAACCACGAGCTGGTCAAAGGCTACAAGCGCATCCGCAACGAGTTCTGATTTTGGGAGGATGTCCTCCGGACATCATTCCTCGCCCCGTGGCGCCGCAGCGGTCAGCCACCCGGGCAATTCCCTTCCGCCCGCATTGTCGATGATGTATTGACGGATCAGTCGCCTCACGACCTGTGACGGCGTCAGGTCGCGCTGCACGCAGATTTCTTCGAACAGTTTCTTTTTCCTGGGATCGATCAGAACGGTGAGCCGGGCTGTACGGTTTTCCATGGCAACAGAATAACGACTTGATATGTTAATCAGATTAACATTGTAGTTGATTTGGTTTGTCAATAGAATCAAATCTGGTCAGCTACGCGCGTACGTTCAATGTCACATTTGGCATCCCTTGACGCTCATGTCCTCGATTTGGCTTGGGCCGGGGTGCTGTACTGGTTGGGAGTAGGCTTTTCAGCGCTGCTGCTGCAACGTCGGCACGGCCTACTCACCCGACTGATCTTTCCCCTTGGCGCATTGGGCGCATTGTTCATGGCAGGCATCGGCGTCGCCGGATTGCTGCTGCCCGCCTCGTCCATGGTGCTGCCCATCGGCCTGCCCGACCTGCCGTTCCATCTGCGGCTGGACGCCTTGTCTGCCTTCTTCATGGTGTTGCTGGGCGGCGCCGCATTCGGCATCACTGTGTATGCCTGCGGCTATTTCAGGAACATGGCTGCAGGTCCGCTCGCCCTGCTCGCCCTCTGGTACCACCTGTTCCTGGCCGGGATGGTCACGGTGCTGCTGGCCGACGATGCCTACGCGTTCATGGTGGCCTGGGAAGTGATGGCCTTGTCGTCCTACTTCCTCGTCACCACCGACCACAAGATTCCCGAGATCCGCCGCGCCGGGTTTCTCTATCTGCTGATCGCGCACATCGGCGCGGTGTCCCTGCTGCTCACCTTCGGCGTGCTGCAGGGCGGCCATGGGGACTACACCTTCAACACCATGCGCCTCTCGGAGATGACGCCGTTCTGGTCCTCAGCGGCCTTCCTGCTGGCGCTGTTCGGTTTCGGCGCCAAGGCGGGCCTGGTACCGATACACGTGTGGCTGCCGGAAGCCCACCCCGCCGCGCCGTCGCCGGTATCGGCCCTGATGTCGGGCGTGATGCTGAAGACCGCCATCTACGGTCTACTCCGCGTCACCTTCGACCTGCTCAAAATGCAGCTTGGCTGGTGGGGCACGCTGGCATTGGCGCTGGGCTTGGTGACCGCCCTGTACGGCGTGATCTTCGCCGCCGTGCAATCGGACATGAAACGCCTCCTGGCCTGGTCCTCGATCGAGAATATCGGTGTGATCATCGCCGCCTTCGGCCTGACGCTGATTTTTCACACCGACGGCAAGGGCGCGCTGGCGGCACTGACGCTGACCGCCCTGCTGTACCACACCCTCAACCATGCGTTCTTCAAAGGCCTGCTGTTCGTCGGCACGGGTTCGGTGCTGCATGCCACCGGCGAGCGGCGCATGGGCCGCCTGGGCGGACTGATCCGCACCATGCCGTGGACAGCCTGGCTCACGCTGATCGGCGCGCTGGCCATCGCGGGCCTGCCGCCGCTCAATGGCTTCGTCTCGGAGTGGCTGTTGTTGCAGGCCTTCCTGCTGACACCGGGACTCACCCAGCCCTACCTCAACATGGTGATTCCGGTAGCGGCAGCCACGGTGGCGCTCGCCGCCGCGCTCGCCGCCTACGTGATGGTGAAGTTTTACGGCGTCATCTTCCTCGGGCAGCCGCGCGATCCGGCGCTGCAACATGCACACGAGGCAAGCTGGCCGGAGCGCCTGGGCATGCTGTGGCTGGCTGGCGCTTGCATCCTGCTGGGCCTGTTTCCCACGCTGGTCATCCAGTGGCTGGAACCAGTCGTGCTGATGCTGACCGGACAACGCCTGTCCGGCATCAGCAACTGGCTGTTGCTGACGCCGGTTTCGGCGGAGCGGGCGAGTTATGCGCCGCTGATTTTCCTGGCAGGTGTCACAGCGGTGGTGGCGCTCACCTATCTGTGGGTACGCCGCGTCTATCACGGCAGGGTACGCCGCAGCGAACCGTGGGATTGTGGCTATCCGGAACAGAATACGCGCATGCAGGACAGTGCCGAAGGCTTCGGCCAGCCGATCCGGCAGATCTTCGAGGTGTTCATGCGGGTGGAGCGCGAAACTCCCGATCCTTTCGACCGTCACCCGCATTACCGGGGTGACAGCCGCGACAAGCTCTGGCTGCTGATCTATCAGCCCATCGCCGACCTGACTGCCTGGTTGTCGATGCAGGCCGCACGCCTGCAACATGGCCGCATCCAGTGGTACCTGATCTACAGCTTCGTCACCCTGATCTTCCTCCTGGTATTTACACGATGAGCGCCGGCATCCTCCTGCAAGTCGCCCAGACCCTGTTGGCCATCCTGCTGGCACCGCTGCTGATGGGCTGGGTCAACCAGTGCCGCGCCTGGCTGCAGGGGCGCAGCGCGCCACCCATCACCCAGCCTTACCGCTCCCTGCGCAAACTGTTCCACAAGGACGCGGTGATCGCGCACACTGCCTCGCCGCTGTTCCGTTTCGCGCCCTACATGAAGTTTGCCTGCATGGCGCTGGCGGCCGGCATCGTGCCGACCATCGCCAACGATCTGTCCTTCTCGCCAGCAGCGGACGTCATTGCCCTGGTGGGCATCTTCGCGCTGGCACGGGTGTTCCTGGCGCTGGCGGCCATGGACATCGGCACCCCGTTCGGCACCCTCGGGGCACGAAGGGACATGCTGGTGTCTTTCCTGGCCGAGCCTGCGCTACTCATGGTGTTCTTCACCGCCAGCCTGATTTCGCAGTCCACTGAACTTCCCATCATCGTCGCCACCCTGGCGCACAAGGCCTTCGCCATCCACCCCAGCCTGGCGTTCGCGGCAGTGGCGTTCTGGATGATCTCGGTGGCGGAGAACGCGCGCATCCCCGTTGACAACCCCAGTACGCACCTAGAATTGACGATGATCCACGAGGCCATGATCCTGGAGTATTCCGCCCGGCATCTCGCCCTGATCGAATGGGCGGGGGCATTGAAACTGTTCACCTACTCCGCGCTGGGCATCGCGCTGTTCCTGCCCTGGGGCATCGCGCTCCAGGGTGATATCGCCGCCTTGCCTTTGGCGCTGGCCGCCATCGTGGCGAAGCTTGCGGTCGGCGGCGCCGCGTTGTCGTTCATGGAAGTCGTCTCCGCCAAGGTGCGCCTGTTCCGCGTTCCGGAGTTTCTCGGCACGGCCTTCCTGCTGGCTGTACTGGGCATGCTGATCCATTTCCTGCTGGAGGGATGAGATGGGATCGAACGCGATTCGCACATTGAACGCCGGGTGGAAAACATCATGACGGCATTGGCCTATCATCTTCAGATCGTCAACCTGCTTGCGGCCCTGCTGCTGCTGATCTCGTTCGCCATGTTGTCGCAGCGTCGCGTCGTCGGCCTGGTGACCCTATTCGCCTGGCAGGGTGCGGCGCTGGCCTTGTCCACGGCCATCGTCGCCTGGTCCACCGGCCAGCACCACCTGTATTACTCGGCGGCCATGACGCTGGGGCTCAAGGTGATCGCCATGCCTTGGTACTTCTACCACTTGGTGAAAAAGCTGAACGTGAACCGGGTCGTGGAGCCGATGATCAACATCCCGACCACGATGCTGATCGGCATCGTGCTGGTGATCTTCGCCTTCAACCTGGCGCTGCCCATCTCGGAAATGTCCGGCACGGTGACGCGCTCGACCCTGGGCATCGCCATGGCCTGCGTGCTGCTCGCCTTCCTCATGATGATCACGCGCACCAAGGCCATCCCGCAAGTGATCGGTTTCCTGTCCATGGAGAACGGCCTGTTCTTCGCCGCCACCAGCGCGACCTACGGCATGCCCCTGGTGGTGGAACTGGGCGTGGCCCTGGACGTGCTGGTCGGCGTGTTCGTGCTCGGCATCTTCATCTTCCAGATCCGCGAGACGTTCGACTCGCTGGATCTGAAGCACATGGAAAAGCTCAAGGAAAAATAGGTCATGGAACTGTTCTGGCTACTCGGCATTCCGCTGACAGGCGGCATTTTCCTGGCGCTGTGGGGCTACCGGCGCAACGCACCGGAGATCAACGCGCTCTTCAGCCTGCTCACGCTGGCGATGGCGGCACTACTGACTGTGCGCATCGTCGAGGCGGGTCCGATGATGGTGGGCAACGGCTGGTTCTTCATCGATTCGTTCAATGTGTTCCTGGTTGCGCTGACCGCCTTCGTCGCTTTTACCACCGCCCTGTTCTCGCGTCCCTACATGCGCATCGAACAGGAACACGGCCGCCTCAACGCCACGCGCCTGCGCCTGTATCACAGCAGCTACCAGATCTTCATCGGGGCCATGCTGCTGGCGCTGACCACCAACAACATGGGCATCCTGTGGGTGGCGATGGAGGCCGCGACGCTCGCCACCGTGCTGCTGGTCTCGCTGTATCGCACCCCGGCCTCGCTGGAAGCGGCCTGGAAATATTTCATCCTGTGTGGCGTAGGCATCGCGCTGGCGCTGTTCGGCACCATCCTGCTTTATTTCGCGGCGGAGAAAGTACTGGGTTCGGGCGGCAACGCGCTGTTGTGGACGCACCTGAACGGCGTGAAGGCCCAGCTCGAGCCCACGGTGCTGTCGCTGGCCTTTGTTTTCCTGCTGGTCGGCTACGGGACGAAAGTTGGTCTGGCGCCGCTGCACAGCTGGCTGCCGGATGCTCACGCCGAGGGCCCGACGCCGGTGTCCGCCGTGCTCTCCGGTCTGCTGCTCAACGTCGCACTGTATGCGGTGATGCGCTCCAAGGTGCTGGTGGATGGTGCGCTCGGCAACGACATGGCGGGTACGCTGATGATGGGCTTCGGTTTGCTTTCCGTCGTGCTGGCGGCATTCCTGATCGTGCGTCAGACCGACGTCAAGCGCATGTTCGCCTACTCCTCCATCGAACACATGGGGCTGATCACGTTCGCTTTCGGCATGGGCGGCGCAGTGACGAACTTTGCCGGCCTGCTGCACATGACCATGCATTCGCTCACCAAGTCCGCCATATTCTTTGCCGTCGGCCATGCCACGCAAAAAACCGGCACGCAATTGATGGACGACATCCGCGGCCTCATCAAGACCAATCCCACCCTCGGCTGGGGCCTGATGCTCGGCACCGTCGCCATCCTCGGCATGCCGCCGTTCGGCGTGTTCGCCAGCGAATTCCTCATCATCACCACCGCCATGCACGAGCATCCCTGGGCCACGCCCTTCCTGCTGCTGGCGCTGGGCGTGGCCTTCGCAGCCATCTTCGGCAAGGTGCAGCCCATGGTGTTCGGCGAGACCGAGCTGCCGAAGCTGCCTTACCAGCCCGCGCAGACACCGGTGTTCCTGCATCTGGGGCTGGTGTTGATGCTGGGCCTGTTCATCCCGCCATATCTCGCCGCCTGGTACAGGCAGGCGGCCCATCTGCTGGGAGGCTGAGATGAAAATCGGCGATCACGAGTGGCGTCTCGACTCCATCGGCCCGCACATCTGGCGCGGCAGTATGGAAACCGGGCAATTGCTCGCGCTGTCGCGCGCGGTCAAGGAGGAAGGCGGACAGCTCGTCGCACTGTGGGGTTCGGACGACCGCCACCTGAACGGCGGCTTCGGTATTCATGTCGCCCTGCTCACGGGCCTGGGGTTGGCCTGGGTGAGTTGCGTCCTGCCGGCGGAGGCGCCCGCCTATCCCGATCTCGCGCATATCTTCCCGCAAGCCGATCGCATGCAGCGTGCGGCCTTCGATCTGCTCGGCATCACTGCCACCGATGCGGTGGACGAGCGCAAATGGCTGCGCCACAACGCCTGGGCCGCAAGCGAATTCCCCCTGCGCAAGGATTTCTCGTCGCTCGCCGCTCGCCGCTCACCGCTCCCGGAGGCCGACGCCTATCCTTTCATTTACGTGCAGGGCGATGGCGTCCACGAAATCGCAGTCGGTCCCATCCACGCCGGGACCATCGAGCCCGGACATTTCCGCTTCTCCATCATTGGCGACCGTATCCTCAAGCTGGAAGCGCGCCTGGGCTACGCCCACAAGGGCATCGAAAAACGTTTCGAGGGCATGGAACTCGCCACCGGCGCCAGGCTCGCCGGACGCGTGTCCGGCGATTCGCACAGCGCCTATGCCTGGGCCTATTGCATGGCCGTCGAGATGGCGACCGCCAGCACGGTACCCGAACGGGCGTTGTGGCTGCGCGCCCTGTTCCTGGAAATCGAACGCATCGCCAACCATCTGGGCGATCTCGGCTACCTGGGCAACGACGTGGCGCTTGCGTTCGGCTTCATGCAGTTCTGGCGCCTGAAAGAAGACTGGCTGCGGATGAGCATCAAGCTGTTCGGCCACCGCTATCTGTTCGATTGCATCACGCCGGGCGGCGTGGCCACGGATATCGACGCCGCAGGGTGTGCCGAACTCGACGCCCTGGCCTGCCGCATCGAGGCCGAAATACGTGAGCTCAAGATCATCTATGACGAGCATGCCACCCTGCAGGACCGCTTTGCCGACACCGGCATCTGCAAACCCGAGCTGGCCGCGCAACTGGGTTTGACCGGGCTGGCCGGTCGCGCCAGCGCCCAGACCTGGGATGTGCGTACGCAATTTCCGCAGGTCCCCTATGACCGACTGGATGTGAACATGGCGACCCAGCGCCGGGGCGATGTGCTGGCGCGCGCGGAAGTGCGCTTTGCCGAAGTGTACGAATCCCTGCGATTGATCCGCGACATCCTCAAGCGCCTGCCGGCGGGCGGCATACACGCGCCGCTCCAGCCGGCGCAAGCTGCATGCGAAGGTCTGGGCTGGGTGGAAGGCTGGCGCGGCGAGGTGGTGGTGGCAGTCAGGATTGCGGCCGACGGCACGCTCGACCGCGTGCATCCGCACGATCCGTCCTGGCAGAACTGGCCGCTGGTGGAAATGGGCGTGCTGGGCAACATCGTGCCCGACTTCCCGCTCATCAACAAATCCTTCAACCTCTCCTACAGCGGACCGGATTTATAAGATGGCTTCGTATCTGATCCTCCAGAAGATCCTCAAGACCGGCTTCGTCTCCGAACCGGCGCCCCAGGCCGACCCCGCGCTGCGCACACGCGAGCAGGCACTGCAGGCGGAAATTCTCAAAGTATTCGGCCAGGCGGTGGCGATCCGCCACGTCGATGCCGGCTCCTGCAACGGCTGCGAACTGGAAATTCATGCGCTCAACGGTCCGCACTACAACATCGATGGCCTGGGCGTGAAGTTCTCCGCCAGCCCCCGGCACGTCGATGTACTGCTGGTGACCGGCCCGGTTTCGCGCCACATGGAAGCCGCGTTGAAACGCGCCTACGACGCCATACCGGATCCCAAGTGGGTCGTGGCCATGGGCGAGTGCGCCTGCACCGGCGGGATGTTCGGCGAGAGCTACGCGTCGTGCGGAAAGATATCCAACGTCATCCCCGTCGACGTCGAAGTGCCGGGTTGCCCCCCCACCCCGACCGCGCTGCTGCAAGGCATCCTGGCTGCCGTCAGCAAGGGCGCGTCCAACGCAAGCGGCTAGGGAAACGTCCTACAGGCAGGCCCAGCCATCATCGTGCCGTCCCTGCCGGGGTCGCCCGTATTCGCTTGACCGGTCTAGGCTTTGGGTTTTCTGCCGGGGCTGGCGGCCGGGATATATCCCGAGATCCGATACAGCATCCCTTCGCTTTTCTTGCCCTTGATGAAGCGCGTGGAGTGGCACGCGATGACGTCCCCTCTTTTCGACAATTCGGCCAGATGAAGCCGAACGTCTTCCAGCGGGATTCGGGTTGCCGCGGCGATCTCGGCGTCGAACTGCTCGCCGCGACTTTTCAGGTATTGATGGATTTTCTGCATATCTGAGGTACCTGATTTCATGAGTGACGAGACCTTGGGGCAGGCAGCCTGCTTTGCCCAGGGCAATTCAGCCCCCTCGCGCAAGCTGGTAACGATTGCTGAAAAATCGAGTGGGATCCGATCGGCAAGCGCACTCGCTCGTTTTTCCAGCTGTCCCCAATCGAGGGGACAGGCCGGTCCGACACATGCACAGGCAATATGATTGTCGCCGCCAGGGACCGTCCCCAAATGCACATGCCCTTGGAAGACTTCGCTCAACAAGGCCAGGTGTCTGGACCAGTATTTCCGGGGCCCGGCGAAGTTGGCGACAAGCAGTCCCCCAGAGCGGAGCCGGTTACGTGCCGCCTGATAGAAGGTGCGACTGAGAAACGTCGGGGCGATGCCTCGGGCGTCGAAGCCATCCAGCAACAGTACGTCGGTATCGCCTTCCGCCTCGGGGAGATACGCGGCTGCATCGGCCTGGACGATCGCCAGGCGTTCATCGTCGGGTACGCCGAACGCCTGGCGCAACGCGATGACGTCGGGGTTCAACTCGACCACGGTCAAGCGTGTGCGGGGCAGATGGCGGTGGCAGAACTTGGCCAGCGACCCACCACCCAACCCGACCAGCAACACATGGCCCGGATTCGGCGCGAACAGCAGAAAAGCCATCATCTTGCGGGTATAGGCGATATCCAGGGCGAAAGGATCATCGATGCGCATGGAGCTCTGGATGAAATCCAGATTAAACAGCAGTTGCCGTGTCTCGCCGTCGTCGATGATGAAAGGCCTGGCGTAACGCCCGTCCAGAATCTGCTCGTAGAGTCTCACAGGATCGCTCTGCGACGATTCGAGTACGCACACCTTGACCGGTTCGCCCGCCACCTTGCCGGGCAACTCCAGCAGCGGGGGGCGACTCATGGGGGCGGCGATGGCGGAAGCGGAATGGGACAAGAATGACGAAGACCTATAAACGTGTCTGCCAATTACGCATGGCAAAAAGCGCGATCGATCAAATCACATCATCAGATGACATTCTCATGATAATACAATTATCATATTATCCCTACCCCGCCCATCACGAGTCCCGCTATGGAAAACCGTACCGCCAGGATGACCATCCTGATCGATCCGCTCAAAAAGGAAATTTTCGAGGACATCTGTACGCAACAAGACCTCACGTCGTCGCAAGTCATTCGCAAATTGATGCGCCAGTACATCATCGATCACGCGGGCCCGCGAGAACTGCCCGGATGGTTGACCGGGCCTGCCCCCAAGGCAGAAAACCCATCGAAGTGAACGTAAACAAGAACGGCAAGACAGCCGCTCTTTAAATATTGGGAAGGCGATATGCCGGCGCTCAAAGTCCTGGGCGTCCCGGTTCGAACGGATCGGCAACCCCCACCGGCGCTCCGCACGGCCGTTGCCCATCATTACCCGTAAAGGGTGCACGGTGGTCGCAGACAGACGTGTCCGCAGGCTGCTTCCAATATCCCGGCTTTAGCGCGTCAGACCCGCGTACAGCAGCGGCAGTTTTTCCGGCAGCCGCTGCACGTGGTCGACCACCATATAGTTCTTCTGCCCGAAGATGCGCGACACATAATTGTCGGCGCGCGGATCGAGGCTCATGCAGTAGGTGGTGACGCCGTTGCGCGCCACTTCCTCGACCGCCTTCTTGGTGTCGTAGCGCAGATACTGCGGATCGCGCACGTCGATGTCGGCCGGCTCGCCGTCGGTGATCACGATCAACAGCTTCTTCGCCGAGCGCTGCAGCTTCAGATGATGGCCAGCGTGGCGGATCGCCGCACCCATGCGGGTCGACAACTGGCCCGTCATGCCCGCGAGTTTGGCCTTGGGCACCTCGTTCCAGTGCTGGTCGAAGTCCTTGAAGCGAGTGTATTCGACATCGTGACGACCGTCCGAACAGAAGCCATGGATGGCAAACGGGTCGCCGACCTTGTCGATCGCATCGGCCAGCAGCACGCAGGCCTGCCGCGTCAGATCAAGCACGCTGTATTCCTGGTCCTGCACCAACTCATTGGTCGATTCGGACAGGTCGAGCAGCACAAGGATCGAGAAGTCACGCGTTTTCCGGACGCTGCGCATCATGATGCGCGGATCGGGCTGGTTGCCGAGCCGGATGTCGATGAAGCTCGCGATCGCCGCGTTGATGTCGATCTCGTCGCCATCTTCGAGCTTGCGGATGCGCTGCACGCCCTGCGGCTGCATCGCGTCGAGCAGGAACTTCATGCGATGGATTTCGCGCTTGTACTTGGCGGTAATGTCGTCGATTACCTGCAGATCGCCCGATTTGGCGCGCTTCTCCAGCACCGTGGCCCAGGCCGGACGCTCCAGCTGGATCTGGTAGTCCCATTCCGAATAGTGGAAAGGATCGGACACCGGCTCCTTGCCTTCCATCTCGTTGAAGCTCTTGCCGTGGCTCTCGTCACCGATGTTCTCGTAGGGGAAGAGCTCGGTGCTGAGTACCCAGATTTCCTCGGCATCGTCGCCCGCGGTTTCGACGTCGATCGCGTTGACCATCTCCATCACGCTGACGTTCTTGCGAACCTGCTTGATGCTCTCGTAGCCGGCGCCCGCAGCCTTGTCGAAATCGAATTCCTCGAATTCCCAGAAGTAGCGGTTGTCGTCTCGGTAAGGCGCGGCAAGGATGTCGGTGCGCGGGTTGAACGGGATTCTTTTCTCGGTCAGATTGTGCGCGAGTTGGACGCCGATTTCCCACGAAATCTGGTTGTCGCCGAGGCGGTCCTGCACTGCGGCAAACAGCACGCGGCCCTCGGCGACCCACAGATCGTTATCCTGGTAGGTTTCGTCCAGCAGCGCGCGGGCCAGGCGGTTGAGATAATCGCCGACGCTCGCATTCATGTCCGGCGTGGCGACGTGCAACCTGCTCCAGAGCTGCTTCAGGCCGGGGAAGCGACGGATCGATAGGGCTTCTACCCGCGCGTCCTCGATCACCGAAATCACCGCCATCTGCATCGGGTTCAGTGCTTCGGCCGAAATCGGTTCCTTCGTTTCCACGACGTGCGCGGCGCAGTGTGCGGCGGTCGCGCGATAGAGTTCGAGACCGGACACCGGCTCCTGCCCCTCGATCGCGAAGTCATCGACGGCATCGGGCACATGCAGCAGGTAGTCGGCGATGTAGGGCCGGTAACCTTCGCGCGACTCGAAGTCGCCCGAGGTCGGCCGCATGAAAAAGTCACGTGCCCACAGCGCCCGCAAATACATGTTGATGCGGCGCTGCACGTCGACCAGAAGCGTGCCCTTGCGCTCCTTCTGCAGCATCGCCAGCGACTCCTTCGACTCGAGGCCAAAGTACCTGATCTGCTCTTCGTAGTTGGTGCGATGCGCGTGCGCGCCCCACAGCGCCCAGCGACGCAGGCCGCCCAACGTCAGGTGCTGGAACAGCACTTCCAGCTTGTCGAGCATCGGCCGCACGCCGCGCGGCGCCTGCGCGATGAGGGTATTGAGAAACTGCAGATACTTGAGGAAGAGGTCGGCGTCCCCGAGCCGGTTGGCGGCGGTGGGCGCACTGGCGAGCAGCAGCTCGATCACCGCACCCGAGGTTTTCGACGCCAGCATCAGCGCGGCGGTGGCAAGGTCGGCCACCACATCCTCGCCCACTTCCTTGGCCACCAACGGCGCCTGTTCGATCCAGGTTTCGACCAGATCGTCGCCTCGCCCCAGCCCGCGGATGGCCGACACACCCTTCAGGTAGTTGTCCAGCCCACGCGGCGAGAACACCTTGGTGGCCTCGTGCCAGGTCGCATTCAACGTATCGCGCGTGTGCGGCGACAGGTCTTCCAGCAGTTCAGCGTAGTCTTCGAGTTTGATCGACATAGTGAGTGTGCTGTAAACAGTTAGCCGTGAGCGGTAGGGGCTGGCAGCGTAGGCAGTTCTCCCGCCTGCTGCTCACCGCTTGCCGCTTACGAATCAGAAGAACGTGGACACGGCCGCGTCGAGCGCATCGCGCATGTCGGGATCGTCCGTGATCGGGCGGACCAGGGCGACGCGGCAAGCGGCCAGCGGGTTGACGCCCTTGGCGATCAGCGACCCGGCGTAGATCAGCATGCGGGTCGACAGGCCTTCATCAAGGCCGTGGCCCTTGAGGTTGCGGCTGCGCTCGGCGATCGACACCAGCTTGGCGGCGATGTCTGCATTGACGCCGGACTCGTGCGCGACGATCTCGGTTTCGATGCCGTGCTCGGGATACGTGAAATCGAGGCCGCCGAAACGCTGCTTGGTCGACTGCTTGAGATCTTTCATCAGCGACTGGTAGCCGGGGTTGTAGGAAATCACAATCTGGAAATCGGGGTGGGCGTGCACCAGCTCGCCCTTCTTTTCCAGAGGCAGCACGCGACGGTTGTCGGTCAGCGGATGGATCACCACGGTGGTGTCCTGGCGCGCTTCGACAACTTCGTCGAGGTAGCAGATCGCGCCATGGCGGGCGGCGATGGCGAGGGGTCCGTCCTGCCACTCGGTGCCGGAGGCGGACAGCAGGAAGCGGCCAACCAGGTCGGACGCCGTCATGTCCTCGTTGCACGCCACGGTGATCAGCGGCTTGCCGAGCTTGTAGGCCATATATTCGACGAAGCGCGTCTTGCCGCAGCCGGTAGGACCCTTGAGCATCATCGGCATGCGCACCGAATAGGCGGCCTCATACAATTCGACTTCGTCCGCAACCGGACGGTAATAGGGTTCCTGGGTAACGCGGTACTGGTCGACGATATTGCTCATGACAGCTCCATGTAAGGGATCGCAAATACGCAGGCCGCTCAGCGTGCAGCCTCTGGATTTACGACAGATAAAAAGCCCCCGGGCACCGACCCTGCGCCCACTTCAGGGCTTCGGATCGGGCAGCGGGGGCCGGGTGTGACAGCCTTGCCGCCGCTTAAACAGTCTTGCCGCGGAAGATCACCATCGACGCGCCCTGGCTTTGCGAGAAGTTGTCGTAGCCAATCAGACGGACGTGGTTGTTGGGGTTGGCCTTGTGGCAGGCTTCAGCTTCAGCCAGCACGCGGGAGACGTCGGTTTCACCGAACATCGGCAGCTTCCACATGTACCAGTAGGAGTCCATCATGTGCTCGGGCTCGGTGTGCTCGATGGCCGGGTTCCAGCCTTTTTTCACCAGGTACTCGACCTGCTTCTTGATGTTGTCCGCAGTCATGGCGGGCAGGTAGGAGAAGGTCTCGAATTTGCGGCTGGCGGGATCGCTCAGGCGGCTTTTGTAATCCATTACTTCAGACATTTCATATCCTTTCGGTAAAAGTCAGGGGTAAGGGGTAAGGGGTGAGGAAGGTGTGCATGCGCTTCACCCCTCCCCCTTCACGCCTCACCGGTTTACTTGTGCGCGACGTCCAGCTTGTCGACGGTGTCGAACTCGAACTTGATTTCTTTCCACGTTTCCATGGCGATCTTCAGTTCGGGGCTGTGCGCGGCGGCAGCGGTCAGGATGTCCTTGCCTTCTTTTTCGATGGCACGGCCCTGGTTGCGGGCTTCCACACAGGCTTCCAGCGCGACGCGGTTGGCGGCGGCGCCAGCGGCGTTACCCCAGGGGTGGCCGAGCGTACCACCACCGAACTGCAGCACGGAGTCATCACCGAAGATGGAGACCAGTGCAGGCATGTGCCACACGTGGATACCGCCGGACGCAACCGGGATCACGCCGGGCATCGAACCCCAGTCCTGGTCGAAGAACAGGCCGCGCGAACGGTCTTCGGCAATGAAGCCGTCACGCATGGTGTCGATCCAGCCCAGGGTCGCTTCGCGGTCACCTTCCAGCTTGCCCACGACGGTGCCGGAGTGCAGGTGGTCACCACCCGACAGACGCAGCACCTTGGTCAGCACGCGGAAGTGGATACCGTGGTGCGGGTTGCGGTCGAGCACGGCGTGCATGGCGCGGTGGATGTGCAGCAGCATGCCGTTGTTGCGACACCAGTTGGCCAGGCCCGTGTTGGCCGTCAGGCCGCCAGTCAGGTAGTCGTGCATGATGATCGGTGCGCCGATTTCCTTGGCGAACTCGGCACGCTTGTACATCTCTTCCGGGGTCGGCGCGGTCACGTTCAGGTAGTGACCCTTGCGCTCGCCGGTCTCGCGCTCGGCCTTCAAGGTCGCTTCGTGCACGAAGGCGAAACGGTCGCGCCAACGCATGAAGGGCTGGCTGTTGACGTTCTCGTCGTCCTTGGTGAAATCCAGACCGCCGCGCAGGCACTCGTACACCGCACGGCCGTAGTTCTTGGCGGACAGACCCAGTTTCGGCTTGATGGTGCAGCCCAGCAGCGGACGGCCGTACTTGTTCATGCGGTCGCGTTCGACCTGGATGCCGGCGGGCGGACCGCCGCAGGTCTTGACGTAGGCGATCGGGAAGCGGATGTCTTCCAGACGCAGGGCGCGCAAGGCCTTGAAGCCGAACACGTTGCCGACCAGCGAGGTCAGCACGTTGACGACGGAGCCTTCTTCGAACAGATCGATCGGATAGGCTACAAATGCATAGAAGCAGGTGTCGTCGCCGGGCACGTCTTCGATGCGGTAGGCACGGCCCTTGTAGTAGTCCAGGTCGGTCAGCAGGTCGGTCCACACCGTGGTCCAGGTACCGGTCGACGATTCGGCGGCCACGGCAGCGGCGACTTCTTCACGGTCGATGCCCGGCTGGGGCGTGATCTTGAAACAGGCCAGAACATCGGTGTCCAGCGGGGTGTAATCCGGGGTCCAGTAAGTCTGCCGGTATTCTTTAACACCGGCGTTGTAGGTCTTAACAGCCATGATTCCTCCTAGCAAAGGTTAGGTTTACGGACATGCCAGAAGTGGTCATGCACGATGGGTCGCATCATGCAGGAGGCAAACCATAAATAACAGTCGATTTTTTCTATTAGAAAAATAGATTATTATCTATGAGAAGACCAGGAAAATCAGGTTAACGCCATGCGCAGCCATACCACGTTTCGCCAGCTGGAAATTTTCGAGGCCATCGCCCGGCTCGGCAGCTTTACCCGCGCCTCCGAGGAGCTCTACCTCACGCAACCGACCGTGTCGATGCAAATGAAAAAGCTCACCGAAGCAGTTGGTGTGCCGCTGATCGAGCAGGTCGGCAAGAAACTCCACCTGACCCCCGACGGCCAGCACCTTGCCCAGGCCACCCGCGAGATCTTCAGCACCCTCGACCGTTTCTCCATGTCGGTCGCCGAGCGCAAGGGTTTGAAGCAGGGGCAACTCAGTCTGATGGCAATCACCACGGCATCGTACTTTGCGCCGCGCCTGCTGGGCGAATTTTCCAAGCTCTACCCCGGTATTGATGTCTCGCTACGCGTCACCAACAAGGAGCAGGTGCTTGCCAGCATGGTCGACGGTCTCGACGACCTCTATTTCGTCGGCCAGCCGCCGGAGGACATTGACGTTGTCGCCACGCCCATCATGGACAACCCCATCATCGTGCTGGCCGCACCAGAACATCCGCTGGCGCACAGGAAAAAGATCCCCCTCGACCGGATCGCCGCGGAGCCTTGGCTGATGCGGGAGAAGGGTTCGGGCACGCGCAACGCCATCGAGCGTATGTTCAGCGGACATGGCCTCAACATCCATCCACGCCTGGAGTTGGGAAGCAACGAAGCAATCAAGCAGGCAATCCTCGTCGGGCTCGGCATCTCCGCCCTGTCCCGAGACACCCTCGCGCTCAACCAGCCCGGGCAGTTCGCCGTACTCGACGTCGAAGGCTTCCCGATCCTGCGCCACTGGTATGCCGTCTACCCGGCCACTCGGCAGCTGTCAGTCGTGGCACGCGCGTTTCTCGAGTACTTACTCGACCGCGCGGAGGCGGCACCGACGGCGGTTGGCAAGCGATCAGCCGGCACCAAAGTCGCGGGCCGCTAAGGCAAACTAGCTGCACCGCAACGCGTCGAACGCGACCAGTTCGGCGAGAACGCCGCCCGCCTGCGACGCGCCCGGCGCCTTCGCCTATCCGGTGCATATCATTCCATTTACTTTATGATTCCCATAAAAATTTAAGACTGTTATGTATGGATCGTCGAATTTAGGATTCTACCTGGTACCTCGTGGATTAGGGTCCGTTGACCAAGTTCGGCAGAGTGCGTCACACGCACGCGATAAATGATGCAATCGATGTTTAGGGTGGTTCTTCTACCATAACTTATGGATTGACTCACACCGCATCGTGGCCACCCGGGCAGCGTTCACGGCAGGCGCCAACCAAGACAACTCTGAATCAAGGAGAACTGACGCGGTGGACAAGCTCATCGTCCTGCTTCCGGCCACGCCATTGCTCTCGGCCTTGTTGATTACGCTGCTCGCCGATCGATCCCGGCGTCGTATCGCGCGGCTGAGCGTCGGCTTCAGCGTGCTCACCTTCCTGCTTGCCGCGGCCGCGCTCGCCTTCTATCTGGCCGAGGGTCAGCCGCAATGGGCATCGTTCGCGCCGGGCTGGGGCAGCCTGTATCTCGATCCGCTGACCAGCGTGATGTCCCTGATGGTCGCGGGCATCAGCCTGGTCGTACACGTCTATTCGGTGCGCTACATGGCAGAGGAAGCTGGCTACGCGCGCTTCTACATCCTGCTCGACCTGATGGCCGCGGCCATCCTGCTGATGGTCGCTGCGGGCGATCTCGTCACGCTGCTGGTGGCATGGCATCTGATCGGGGTGCTGCTCTACTTCCTGCTCGGCCATAACGCCATGCGTCCCGCGGCCCAGCGCTATGCCTTCTGGACATTCCTGACCTATCGCCTGGGCGACCTGCCGCTGGTACTGGCTGCGGTCCTGCTGTATGAAACCTACGGCACCGCGGCGCTGCCAACGCTGTTCGAGCGCATCGCCGCCGCGCCGGATGCACACACCGTGGCGGGCATGCCCGTGCTCACCGTGGTGGCCCTGTTGGTCGCCCTGGCGGCGTTTGCCCGCTCGGCGCAATTTCCACTGCATACCTGGCTGCCCTACACCATGGAGGGCCCGACCCCGGTGTCGGCGCTGATGCACGCCGGCATCGTCAACGCTGGCGGCTTCATCATCAACCGTTTCGCACCGGTGTTCGTGCACGCTGGCGGCGTCTTGCACCTGGTGTTCGCAGTGGGCCTGGTCACGGCCATCCTCGGCTCGATCCTGATGCTCACCCAGAACGACATCAAGAAGGCGCTCGGCTACTCGACCATGGGCCAGATGGGCTTCATGTTCGTGGAATGCGGCGTCGGCGCGTTCTCCCTCGCGATCTACCACCTGATCGCGCACGGCCTGTTCAAGGGCACGCTGTTCCTCGGCGCCGGCAGCGTGATCAGCAACGCGCGCAAGCACGACGGCGTGCCCCACGACGACGTCTACACCTTCGTGGTCGAGCGCAAGCCGCTGGCACCGCGCCTGCCGTGGGTGCTGGCTGCCGTCATCACCGTGGTGGTGCCCTTGCTTGTGCTCGGCGCGTCACGCTGGCTGATGGGCGGCGACTCAGTCGGGGAGCAGGGCGGGATCATCCTGTTGTTCTTCGGCTGGGTGACCGGTGCCCAACTCCTGTTCGCGACCTATCGCCTGCGCGTGGATAGCCCGTGGCGGCTGATGGCGATGATCATTCTGTCGCTGATCATCGTGGTGGCAGGCTATACGCTGATCGAGCATGGCTTCGACCTCTTCCTCTACCCTGATCGAGAGCTGAGCGAGCGCATCTATGCGGCAGCCAGCCTTCCGTTGGCGACTTTTGAAGTACTGGTGATGATCCTCACTGCCACCATCGTGGTCGGCTGGATCGCCACCTACTACGCTGCCGCCAACGGCCGCGCGCACCGCGGCAGTGATGCATCGCCGCTGCGGCTCGCCTTCTATTCCCTGATCTCGCGCGAGTTCTACGTGGCCGACGTGTACGCCTGGCTCACCCAGGCAACGCTCGGCCTGTCGCGGCGCCTCAACGTGTGGTCAAGGTGGGTGTGACATGACGCTACTGCTGATCGCTTCGCTGTTCCTGCCGTTGTTCCCGCTGAGCATCGTGTTCAACGGCGCACTGACGACGTTGCGCCACCCCGCCGCACGCGGCGCGCTGCTGCTTCTGTGGCCCCAGTTGGGGATCGGACTGCTGCAGCTCGCACCACACGCCGTCCCGCCCTACTTCGTTCCCTGGGCGCTGCTGACATCCGGTCTCTATGCGCTGCGGCTGCTGACCGTCCGCGACATGGGGCGGTGGGCTGGCCTCCTCGCGACGTCTGGCCTCGCACTCACTTGGGCGCTCGCGGCCGCTGGCGCCGATCGTGCGGACCTCCACCTGTTCGCCTTCTGGTTCAGCCTGCCGCACGCCTTGGTGGCATTGCTGGCCCTCCCGCTGAGCCGCCGCTTCGGGGCCGCGTACGCGGGCCTGCAGGGCGGACTCATCGGTCATCTGCCGCGCCTGTCCGGCGTGCTGACAGTGACGGCGCTGGCTGCGGTCGCGACCCCTCCCTTCCCCGGCTTCTTCGGCCTGCTGCGCGTACTGCATGTGCTCGACTGGGCGGGAGCCGTCACCGTCCTATTCATCTGGCTGACCTGGGGCTGGGCCGCGACGAAGCTGCTGCAAGGTTTCGTCTTCGGGGACGAGCGCATGGAGTCCGACGCCGACATCGGACGCGCCTCGACGTTTGCATTCGCCGGCATGCTCGGCGTCTTCATTGCAGTCGGCCTCTATTCGACAGGAGGGGGACTATGAGCCTTTCACTCGGGCGACGCCTCAAGATTCGCGCTACGGTGCACGTGGCCGGGGAGCCGATTCCCTTCTTCTGGCCCATGCGGACCTTCATCCACCACAATCCGCTCTATGGCCTGGAGCACTTGCCGTTCGAACAGGCGGTTGGCGAGGGCGAGCGCCTGTTCCATGCGCGCGGCTTCCTGCCGCGCCCGATCCAGCAGCGGTATCTGGCCTCGGGCAAGATCGATCTCGCCGCGCTGGAGGATCAGGTCGAGCGCTTTCTGGCCACACAGCCGGACATCGCCGGGTTCAACCAGCGCCGCCTGCTGATGACGCTCCTCACCGAAATCGAGCAGCCGATCGGCGCGCCGCCTTCGCTCGCCGACGCCGTCGACGTTCACGCCGCGCTGGCCGGTTTTGCCCTGCCGGCGCGCAAGATCGACGACGTCGCACTGGCGGCGCAGGTCGGCGCCGACATGCCGCCCGGTCGCCCGCTCTACGCCATCGTGGACATGCTCTTCGGTACCGAGATCGGCGCGACGCTGAATGAATTGGTGATCAAGAGCTGCCTCGATTTCTTCGATGAGGGGCAGTCGGTGTGGCAGATGCCGGGGCGCGAAAAAGGCCTGTTCGCCGCCTGGACCGCAGTGGCGCAACGCAACCTACGCTTGTTCATCCGGGGGCTGCACATCAAGCGCATCCTCGCCGTCGACGACACCCCGGAAGGCATCATCAGCCACGTCATGGACGAACTGGGCGTGCCCGAGGACGACTGGAAAAGCCACTTTGCTTGCGAACTCACCCGCCTGCATGGCTGGGCGGGCTTCATCCGCTGGCGCGCCGGCGCCAAGCACTACCACTGGTCCCGACACTATCCGGCCGATCTGGTCGACTACCTGGCCATTCGGCTCGTGCTGGGACTTGCGCTTCTGCGCGAGCATGCACAGCGGAAGAGCGTGCCGGACACCCTCACCGGGCTTGCGCGTTTCGTCGAGGCCCATCCGGCAGAAGCCTATTTGCGACGCGAGTTTCATGGCGGCCATGTATTGCCGGAAATGGCGCATGCCGTAGAGGACGCCATCGCTTCGCGGCGCGGATCGCGCATTGCGCGTGTGCTGCCGCAATACCTGGCGCGCAAGCGCGAACACGAGGTAAGAGGGCTTGCCTCCGCATTGCGCAGGCTAGCGGACAAGGCCGGAATGGCTGATGCCATGCAGCGATTGGGGCCGGAGGATCTGGCCAGGCTCACTTCAACGCTCGCCCGCTTCGAACAGGCGGAAGGCCGCATGTGGCTGGGCGCGCTGGAGGCCCGCACCATGGACCGGCTGCTGCAGGGGATGGATCTGTCGCGGCCCGTGCCACGCGAAAAGCGGCCGTTCGCGCAGCTCATGTTCTGCATCGATGTGCGTTCGGAACGCATCCGGCGCCATCTCGAAAAGATCGGGGATTGCCAGACTTTCGGTATCGCCGGTTTCTTCGGCATACCGGTGAGCTTCATCGGCCTGGAGAAAGGCAGCGAAACCCATCTCTGCCCGGTGGTGGCCAGTCCCAAGAACGTGGTGCTGGAGCTGGCGATCGCGCGCGGCGTGGACGAACAGGCCTTCGTCTCGTCGCTGGAACAGGTTGTCCACGACCTGAAGGCCTCGGTGCTTTCGCCCTTCATCACGGTGGAGGCGATCGGCTTGCTGTTCGGGTTCGACATGTTCGGCAAGAGCCTCGCGCCGCTCGCCTACAGCCGCTGGCGCCAGCGGCTGAATCCGGGCAAATCGGATAGCCGATTGTTGCTGGACAAGCTGAGTCGAGAGCAGGCGGACTCCATCATCCGTTCGCTGCAGCGTGCGCTGATCGTCAAGGCCATCGTGAGGGAACTGGGCCTGCAACGGGAGACGATCACCGACGGCATGATTCGTGAATTACGGGAAACCGCCTTGGGCAATCGCGAGAGTTCGACCGAATTCGCACGCCATTTCAATCTGGACACCCATACCGAGTCGGCTTTCATCGCGCGCCTGCGCACGGTCTATCGCATCGACCGCGGCTATGCGCGGATGCAGATGGAAAGGCTGGGGCGCATCGGCTTTACGTTGGACGAACAATTGAACTTCGTCGGCACGGCATTGCGCTCCATCGGCCTGATCGAAGGGTTCTCGCGATTCGTGTTGCTGGTAGGCCATGGCAGCACGTCCGAGAACAATCCCTACGAATCCGCGCTGGATTGCGGCGCCTGCGGCGGCAATCACGGCATCGTCAATGCACGGGTGCTCGCACAGATCGCCAACAAGTCGGCGGTACGCGAAGGACTGCGTGGACAGGGCATCGACATCCCGGATGACACCTGGTTCGTCCCTGCATTCCACAACACCACGACAGACTGCATCCAGCTACACGACATGGATCTGCTGCCGCCCAGCCATCTGGTCTATGTCGACCGGCTCAGCAGCAACCTGCAATCCGCCACCCGGCTCAGCGCGGCGGAGCGCATGCCGACGCTGGAGCCGGAGAACGCCGGTATCGATCCGGCGAAGGCATACCGCAACGCCCAGAGGAATGCATCGGACTGGTCCCAGGTGCGTCCGGAGTGGGGCCTGTCGCGCAACATCGGATGCGTCATCGGCCGCCGGCACCTGACCGAGCAGATGGATATGGAGGGGCGGGTCTTCCTGCAGTCGTATGACTACAGCATCGATCCCAAGGGCCGTCTTCTCGAAAACATTCTATCCGGAGCGCTGGTGGTCGGGCAGTGGATCAACATGGAGCACTACTTCTCGACAGTGGACAACGAGCATTACGGCAGCGGCAGCAAGGTTTACCACAACGTCGCCGGACGCTTCGGCGTCATGACCGGCAACCTCAGCGACCTGCGTACCGGGCTGCCGGCACAGACCGTCCTCAAGGACGGCCTGCCCTATCACGAGCCCATGCGTCTGCTCACCTTCATCGACGCGCCCTTCGACCTGGCCAGACGCGCCATCGAGAGCGTCGTCCAGGTCAAGAATCTTGTCTACAACGGCTGGGTTCGCATGGCCATCGTGGACCCGGAGACCGGGATATGCCATCTGTACGAAGATGGCGGCTGGCGGCAGCAAACGATGGGGGCCGCCGACACAAGCGAAGAATTCAAGGAGCTCGCAGCATGAAAAACCTCAACTTCAGTCCCCTCAAGAAACTGGAGATCATTCTCGAAGGCGCCCATCAGGAATTTGCCACCGATCTGCTGGACCGGGCGGGTGTCAGCGGCTACACCATCGTCAACAACCTGTCGGGCAAGGGGCGCCACGGCTTTCACGAAGGCCACCTGATGTTCAACGAGGAGGCCGTGCTGATCATGATCATCGTTGCCGTACCGGAAGAACTGGTGAAACCCATCCTTGAGGGCTATGCGCCTTTTTTCAGCGAACACACCGGCGTCGTGTTCATCTCGGACATCCAGGTCACCCGATTGGTGAAGTTCAAGAGCTAGAAACGCGCGGGACAGGGTCCTGCGAGCGACACCCTGTGCTGCGCGGATGGGCCGCCGTCCCGCCATTCCGCTTCGGCGTATAACCTGGGCGATGCGTGTGGCCTGTAGCATCCGCCCCGGCTTACTAGTTCCTCGGTTTGAGCAATTGCACATGCGTCCGCAGGAATTCCAGAAATGCATTCGCCACCACCGATAGCTGCTTGTCCCGCGGGCGTACCACGTACCAGTAGCGTTTGATCGGGAAACCCTCGACATTGAGAACCGCCACTTCCGTCTGGTTGGGATCGAGGCTCAGGGTGCTCTGGGACAAGAGCGCCAGCCCCAGGCCGCCGGCAATCGCCTGCTTGATCGCCTCGTTGCTGCCCAATTCCATCTTGATTTTCAGCGGCATGTCCCGTTCCTGAAACACGCGCTCGACGGTGAGCCGCGTGCCCGAGCCGCGTTCGCGCACGATGAAGGGTTCGTTGGCCAGATGCGCGAAGGGAATACGCTTGCGTCGCGCCAAAGGATGCGACGCCGGCGCCAGCACCACCAGCGGATTTTCCAGGAATGGCTCGCACTCGATGTCCAGCCCATCCGGCGGCACGCCCATGACGTAGAGATCGTCCTGATTGCGCGCGAGGCGTTCCAGCAGGCGGTCACGGTTGACCACCTCCATCGCGATGTCGATGCCCGGGTACTGCGCACAGAACGGACCCAGCAGCCGCGGCATGAAGTATTTGGCGGTCGTCACCGCGGCGATTCGCAACCGGCCCTGCTTGATGCCCTTGAGGTCGGCGACGGTCTGTTCGAAACAACCCCAGGTCTCCAGCCAGTCGGCGCAGGTGGCGTAGAGCTGCTCGCCAGCCTCGGTGAGGAAAATCTTCTTGCCGATCTGCTCCAGCAGCGGCAGCCCGACTTCCTCATGCAGCAGGCGGATCTGTTTCGACACCGTCGGCTGCGTGACGTGCAGTTCCTCCGCCGCGCGCGAGAAATTCTTCAGGCGTGCCACGGCCTCGAAGGTCCGCAGCTGGCGCAAGCTGACATGCATCATGGGACGATCCCTCCGTTTTGATATTGCCTAAAGGCTATCATTTTTATAACAACTATTCATTAGTGTTTTAGTAGGGTATTCCCTAGACTCGGCGCCAGGACGTCAAGAAGACGCTCCACTTGTCAACCCGCAAGGAGCCCAGCCATGCCACCGACACTGAGTTCGTTCATTCCCGCCCTCGTCCTGTTCGCACCCGCACTGCTCTGGGGGGTCGGGTTCACGCCGGCCAGCTTCGCCAACGCCCGACCGCGCCTGATGGCGCAGATGAACATCGGCGCCGCGTGGCTGGTGTTCGCAGGCGCCCTGGTGGCGGCAGTCGCACACCTCTTCGACACACCTCACGCCTGGACGCTGTTCTCGCTCGCCCTGCCCGGCGACATCGGCGCCTTCTCCATCGGTACTTACGTCAACAGCGTCACCGTGATCATGCTGCTGCTGGTGTCCTTCGTCGGCGCCATCGTGTCGCGCTATGCGCGGAACTACCTGGACGGCGATCCGAACCAGGGCCATTTCCACAAGTGGCTCACGCTTACGCTGGCCTCGATCCTGACTTTGATCGTGTCGGGCAACCTGCTCATGTTCTCGCTGGCCTGGATCGCTACCAGCCTGTGCCTGCACCAGCTGCTGATGTTCTATCGCGAGCGGCCGGCTGCGGTGTTGTCGGCGCACAAGAAGTTCATCGCCAGCCGCATCGGCGATGCGAGCCTGCTGTTGGCGATCTTCCTGATCGGCTCGACGCTGCACACGCTGGAATTCAGCGAGATCTTCGAACGCATGGCGGCCATGGACGGCGCGCTGCCCGCGGCACTGCAGGCCGCGAGCCTGCTGATCGTCGTGAGCGCGGCGCTCAAGTCAGCGCAGTTTCCGTTCCACGGCTGGCTGATCCAGGTGATGGAAGCGCCCACGCCGGTGTCCGCCCTGCTGCACGCGGGCATCGTCAACGCCGGCGCCTTCCTCGTCATCCGCATGAGCCCGATCATGTCGCACTCCGGCACGGCCATGGCCGCGCTGGCCATCATCGGCCTGGTGACGCTGACCCTCGCCTCGCTGGTCATGCTGACGCAGACCAGCATCAAGGTGTCGCTCGCCTGGTCCACCACGGCGCAGATGGGCTTCATGTTGCTGGAGTGCGGCCTCGGCCTGTACAGCCTGGCCATGCTGCACCTCGTCGCGCACTCGCTGTACAAGGCCCATGCCTTCCTCGCCTCGGGCAGCGGCGTCGACGCCTTCCGCGCGCCGGTCATCCGCTACGAGTCGAAGGGCTTCCAGTTCGGCCAGTTGCTGCTCGCGTTGATCATCGCCAGCGCCATGGCGGTGGGCGTGGGCGCCGCGTTCGGCGTGACCTGGCAGCAGCAGCCCGCCCTCATTGCCGCCGGCACCATCGTCGCCATCGCGGTGAGCCAGCTCATGCTGCAGACCGCGACCCTGCTCGGCAACGCTGCCGCGCTGCTGCGAGCCGTCGGGCTCAGTGCTGTCGTGTCCATTGCCTACTTCATCCTGCACGCGCTGTTCGATCATGCCCTGCATGGCAGTGTGCTGCCGCTGCGCGACGCCGCCAGTGCGTTCCAGGCCGTGCTCGTGCCGCTGACCATCGCCGCCTTCGTCGGTCTGCTGCTGATGCAGCAGTTCATCAAGGCCGCGCATTCGAATCTGCGCGACACGCTGTACCTGCATCTTTATAACGGGCTGTACATCGACGTGTACATCACGCGGCTGTTGCAGCGTGTCTGGCCCGCCCCCCTTCAACCCGCCCACAGCCAGGGAGCCTGACCATGAACATGACTGACGCCATCTTCGCGAAGGAATCCACGGACGAACTCGACCGCCGCATCGATGCCGCGTGCGCACGCATCGCACCGTTGTGGCCGCTGAAGCACTTCGTCGCGGTCAACCCCTTCTTCGGCCTCATCGACCACAGCTTCCAGGACGCCTCCGACACCCTGGCGCGCATCACCGGCAGCAGCCTCTACATGCCGCGCGCCTACTTCCGGGAGCAGCTCGCGAACGGCCGCATCACGCACGAAGACATCGAACAGGCCATCGAACGCTGCGGCAGCCCGCTCGACGCGGTCGCGGTGGAGCATGCGCTGGCCACCGAAGCGCCGCAGCCCAAGATGGGCATGGCCTCGGTGAGCGAGGTGCTCGACCGCGTGGAAGGCGGCATCTGGACCAGCTTTGTCACCGAGCGCATCAGCCTGCATTGCGCCGCCTATTTCGACCTCGGCCAGGCCATGGTGGGCATGCCGTGGCGGACGCTGTCCCTCTATGCCGCCTGGCGCAAGGCAGCAAGCATCGACCGCAGCCCGGCGATGATGGGCCTGGGTGATTTCCGTGCCGCCGTCGCCAGACTGCCTGCGGAGCCGCGTGCCGCCATCGCCTGGGCCGTGACCGAGCTGGGCGTGCCCGACGCGGCGGTGGAGCGCTATTTGCACGCCGCCCTCCTGAGCATCGGCGGCTGGGCGGCGTGGGCGCGCTATCTGCGCTGGCAGGCGGAACTCGCCGGACAGCGCGACGACGCCATCGTCGACCTGCTGGCGATTCGTCTGATGTGGGACGTGCTGCTGTTCAAGGAAAAAAACAGCGCGGCGCTGGTCGCACGCTGGCGCGAGATGCTGGCCGCCAGCATGCGGCCGCCGTCCGCCAAGCGCCAGGCCGCGGCCGAGATCGACCGCATTTTGCTCAACGCGATGGAGATCGGTTTCCAGCGCGGTGTGATCGCCGGGCTCGCCAACCCGGCCCTGTCCGCCCCCGCTGCGCGACCGGCGGTACAGGCGGCGTTTTGCATCGACGTGCGCTCCGAGGTGTTCCGCCGCTCGCTGGAAACCGTGGCGCCGGGGGTGCAGACCATCGGCTTCGCCGGATTCTTCGGCATCTTCATCGAGCACGTGCCGCTGGGCGCCAGCGCGGGCCGCACCCATGTGCCGGTAATCTTTAATCCCGCCTATCACATCCATGACCGGGTCAAGGGCGGCGACGCCGCGAGCCTCCTCGAGCAGCGGCGCCAGCGCATCGGCCTGTCCAAGGCGTGGAAGGGATTCAAGCTGTCGGCCTCGTCCTGCTTCTCCTTCGTCGAGGCCGCCGGCCTGAGCTATGGCCCCAAGCTGCTGACCGACAGCTTCGGCTGGACCCGGCCGGTACCCGATCCCAACAGCCAGGGTCTCGCCAGGCAGGACATCGACCGCATCGGCCCGACCCTGGAAGCGGTGTCGCAGGCGCAATGCTGCACACATCACGCCGACTCGGGCATCCCGCATAACGATCGGCTCGGCCATGCCGAGCGCATCCTGCGCGCCATGGCCATGACCGGCAACTTCGGCCGTCTGGTGCTTCTGGCCGGCCACGGCAGCACCACGGTGAACAACCCGCACGCCACCGGACTGGACTGCGGCGCCTGCGCCGGCCAGACCGGCGAGGCCAGCGCCCGCGTGGTGGCCGCCCTGATGAACGACCCAGCGGTGCGCCGCGGCCTGCGCGAGCGAGGCATCGACATTCCGGAGGACACCTGGTTCCTCGCCGGCCTGCACGACACCACCACGGACGAGTTGCGCCTGTATGACACCGACGACGTGCCCAAGGCGCTGATCCAGGACCTCGCCCGGCTGTGCCAGTGGCTGGAGCAGGCCGGCGACCTCGCGCGCATGGAGCGCGCCGCCATGCTCGGCATCGACAACCTGCCCGATCATCGCGTGGCGGCCGATGTGCGCCAGCGCAGCCGCGACTGGTCGCAGGTGCGGCCGGAATGGGCCCTGGCCAACAACGCCGCCTTCATCGCGGCGCCGCGTCCGCGCACCGCCGGCATGGACCTGGACGGCCGCGCCTTCCTGCATGAATACGTCTGGCAGCAGGACGAGGGCTTCAAGATCCTGGAGCTGATCATGACCGCGCCGATGGTGGTAGGGAATTGGATCAACATGCAGTACTACGGCTCGGTGGTGGACAATCTGCGCTTCGGCAGCGGCAACAAGGTGCTGCACAACATCGTCGGCGGTGCCATCGGCGTGCTCGAAGGCAACGGCGGCGACCTGCGCGTCGGCCTGCCGCTGCAATCGCTGCACGACGGCAAGCGCTGGGTGCACGAACCGCTGCGCCTGTCCGTGTTCATCGAGGCGCCGGAAGCGGCCATGGACGACATCATCGCGCGCCACGACCTGGTGCGGCAGCTGGTGGAGAACGGCTGGCTGCACTTGTTCCGGATCGGCGAGGATGGGGCCGCGTACCGGCGCGTGGCCAGCGCGAACTGGCAGCCGGCCTGAGGCAGGGCCGCATGCAGGCTCCGGCGCACCTCTACGTCGGCGCGCAGATCGCGCTGCTGACCCGTCACGACAAGCAGCGCGTGATCGCGCCGGTACTGGAGGGCGCGCATCGCGAGACGCATCCGCTCAGTGGACCCCGCCATGCCGATCCCAGGCGCTGCGACATCTGCAATCCCTGATGCCGGCTCCCCGCGTGCCCCCATACAATGGGAAACCCTTTCCACTCGAATTTGGAGCCCGTGATGGCAAACGACCTGCAAGCGAGCATCGCGCGCCAGCGAAGCATCCTGAAGAACTGGCTGTCGTCCCCTCTCTCGCATCTCGCGGAACGCTGTCGCGCGGTCTGGCCCGATCGCCAGGCCCTGGAACAGCGCCTGATGGAGGGGCTGAACGAGCTGCCGTACTGCAAGTATCTCTACATCCTCGACGGCCATGCCCACCAGCTCACCGCCAACGCCTCGCGCGGCGGCCTGCTGCCGGAACATTTCGGCCGCGACCGCCGCGACCGGCCGTACATGGCCGAGGCGCTCGCGGGAAGTGCGTTCTCCCTGTCGGAAGCCTACATCAGCCGCAACGCGCGCCGTCCCTCGTTGACGGCCGTGCAGCGCATCGTCACGCCGTCGGGCGAGCTGCACGGTTATCTCGGTGCGGACTTCGACCTGCGCGAGCTGCCCGCGACCCAGGCGCTGTATGAGCAGCCCCAGCAGTGGGTGCAACTCAAGGGCGATCCGGCCATTCGCGCCGGGCTGTTTCATCAGGCACGGGTCGCGAGCCCGATGGACGAACGCATCGACGAGGTCCTGGATCTGCTCACCGAACTGATCACGGTACACGGCGTGTTCCACGCCAAGCTGCATTTCTCCAGTTCGCGCGCCACCCTGTGGCTGCTGGACGATCCCTACCGCTTCCGCATCCACAACATCGTCGAACTCACCGATCCCGATCTCTGCCTTGCCTTCCCGCATCGCGAGTACCCAGGCGATGCGGTGGTTCCGGCGGAGAAGGTGCGCGCGATTCTCCAGACTTTCCGCGACCTGCGGTTCATGGACGAAACGATTTACCTGCGTTCCGGCACGCTGAACATATTCAACGGCATCGTCGGCCTGACGTTCTCCTGCGACGGATCGCACTACATGCCGTGGAACGAGTTCCTCGACAAGCGTGTCGAGTTCTGGCTGGGCACGAGCACGCCAGGGGCGGGCTGAGCAGCCGCCATCCCCCTTCGTTCGCCAGGCTACGATCGCGTGACGCGCCGGTGCGAGCGCGTCACCGGCTTCGGCTGCGGCAGCTTCATGATGCGGTCCGCCTCGTTCAGCACGAATTCGTGGAAGGCCTGTGCGATGGGCGACATGCGCTTGCCATTGCGATGAACCATGTACCACTCCTTCATGATCGGGAAACCCTCGACACTGAGGATCGCGACGCGCCCCAGCGCCAGCTCGAACTCCAGTGTGTGCAGCGACACGATGCCGAGGCCCAGTCCGGCCATCACCGCGTGCTTGATCGCCTCGTTGCGGCTCATCTCCATCGAGGTGTTGAGCTTGACGCCGCGCTGCTGGAAGAAGCGCTCGACCGCATTGCGCGTGCCGGAGCCGCGCTCGCGCAGGATGAAATTTTCCTCGACCAGGCGGGCGAGCGGCACACGACTCACGCCGACGAGCGGATGATCCGGCGGCGCAATGATCACCAGCGGGTTCTGCATGAAGGCCTGGGACCGCAGTTCCATGTTGTCGGGCGGCGTCCCCATGATCGCCATGTCGGGCGTGTTGTCCTGCAGCTGCTGCACGACCTCCTCGCGGTTGGTGACCTCGAGATGCACCTGGGTGCCGGGATAGCGCTTGAGAAAGGCCGCCAGCAGATAGGGGGCGAAGTACTTGCCGGTGCTGGTGACGGTAAGCGCCAGCGTGCCGCGCTTCACGCCCTTCATGTCGTCGAGCACGGATTCGATGTCGCGGAACTGCTGGGCGATGGCGCGGCTGAAGGCATAGACCTCCTTGCCGACCTCGGTGAGAAAGATCTTCTTGCCCATCTGCTCGAACAGCGGCATCCCGACTTCCTCTTCGAGCTGCTTGATCTGGGTCGAGACCGCAGGCTGGGTCAGATGCAGCTCCTCGGACGCGCGGGTGAAGCTGGAATTCCGCGCCACGGCTTCCAGCAGGCGCAATTGGCGAAACGTCACGTTCATGCGGTTCCCTTTCTGAAGACTTAACCATTCACATTAGTGAATGGCAATAATAAATATTATTCATTTTTAATTATGCAACGGACTTTTTATAGTTCGCAACAAGGGCATTAGGCACGACAGTCCGACGCCAGACCCTAATGATCAACCGCTGATGCATAAGGAAACCAGATTATGAGTGAAGCGACAGCAACCGCCACGGCCGAACGCCTGAGCGGCCGGGAAGCGGCCATCGCCCGCCGCCAGGCGCTCTCCCTCCACGGGAAGGGTGCACTCAAGGCCGGCTCGACCGCAGCGCCCAAGAGCGCGACCGAAGCCCGAATGGCTGCGCGCACCCGCGCACCCGCTCCAACCGCCGCTGCGGCACCTGCCGAAGCACCGAACTGCGGCTGCCAGCACGGCGAGACTTTTTCCGCGCGCGTCGAGGAAGCACGTCCGGCTACACCCGTGGCGCTGGCACCGGTCTCCGCCGTGCGCCAGCGTCGCATCAAGCAGTCGCAGCGCGGCCGTGGCGACGCGCCGCCCTGTCGCCCCTGCGGCCGCATCAAGCCCGAACCGCCGAAAGTGGAAATCGGCACGACGCTCGCAGGCAGCACCGTGACCGGCAACCAGGTCGAGCGCACCTCGCGCGTGACCGGCAACGAGTCCGGCTCCTGCCGCGCCGTCACCGGCACCGAATACGTGGGGGCGGAACAGTTCGGCGACCTCTGCGGCATCCTGCCCGAGCCGGCGCCGTCCAAAGTCGGCACGACCAGCACCAGCCGCGGCCGTCGCGTGACCGGCACCGAAGTCGGCCGCAGCACGCGGGTGACCGGCGACGAGACCGGCACCTGCAAGCGCGTGACAGGTACCGAATACCTCGCCGCCGAGCAGGCGGGCGAATTCTGCGGCACGGCGCCCGAGCCGCGCCCGGAAAAGGCGGTGATGGGCATGACGGCGGCGCGCAATGCCGTGTCCGGCAGCGATCTCGCCCGCACCACGAAGGTGACCGGCGGCGAGTCCGGCGCGTCGCGCAACATCACCGGCAGCGCCTACGCCGACGCGCTGGTGCGCCCATCCGCCGAGGGCAACGGCCCAAAAAAGGTGGAAACCCGTCGCACGAGCAATGGCGCAATGGTGAGCGGCACCCTACCGGGTCGTTCACCGAAACTTTCCGGCGATGAGCCGGGCGCCTGCGCACGCGTGACGGGTTCCGACTACGTCAATACCGAAGAATTCAAGTCCTTCTGCCGTGCCGAGCCCTACCAGTCGCCGGCCAAGGCCGGCGTGTCGCGCACTCTCAAGGGACTCGACGTGTCCGGCACCCAGGTCGGGCGTTCGGCGCAGGTGACCGGCGACGAGCACGGCGCCTGCAAGCCGGTGACCGGCACCTCCTACATCGGCGCCGACCAGTATGCCGAGTTCTGCGCGGCGCGCACCGCGGCGGAAGCGATCAACCGCGCCCGCCTCGGCCGCAACGCCGACCTCACCGGCATCCAGCCGGGGCCCGACGACAAGATGACCGGCAACGAGCGCGGCACCTGCCAGCCGGTGAGCGGCACGCCCTACCAGGGCGAGAGCCAGACCGCGGCCGCCTGCGGCCGTCCGCCCATGGCACAGGCCTACCGCAGCCGCGGCCCCGAGGGCTCGCAGGCGCCGGCATCCATCACTGGCAACGCGATGGATGCCGGCCAGGGCGGCAACCGCACCGGCGACTTTTCCGTGGTGTCGCCGGCACGCGCCGCGCAGGCTAGCGAGACCCGTCGCATCACCGGCAGCGCCTACGGCGTCGGCGGCCGCATCACCGGTCCGCTGGCACGCGCCACCGGCCTGGTATCCGGCACGCCGGAATTCCGCTACCGCGACGAGCCGGGCGCCGTGGCCGTTCCCGCTGCACCGCAGCCGGCGGCTGAAGCTGCGCCCCAGCGCATTACCGGTGAAGGCCGCGAGCGCCACATCACCGGCGACGCCTGGGATCGCGGCGACCGCGTGACCGGCACCGAGGGCCGTTCGGCACAGCGCCGCAATCCGACCCTGCGTGGTGATCCGCGCGGCAACGGCACCACCGCCCGCGACAACCGCGAGGTCGAGCGCCCGGCAGCGGCTGCCAGCCGCATCACCGGCAGCAGCGGCAATGCCAACGGTGGCGCGGCGATCACCGTGTCCGGCGGCGCCCGGGGCTGAGCGCGCATAGCGAGGACGATCAGGCATGAACACCCGTCAACGTCTCGAAGCGATGCGCGCGCGCCAACCCGCCCCGGCGGGCATGGCGATGCGGACCGCACCGGCTGCGACCACGCTGCCGAGCTGGCCGCAGCGCCCGAGCTTCTGCCCGCCCGGCATGCAGGCGCGCGGCGGCGAATGCGTGACGAGCGCGTGCGCGCCGCAAGCGCACTCGCTGATCGACGTGGCGCGCAATGCCGAGCTGGCCGACTACGAGCGCACGATTCGCGCCCGCTTCGATGCCATCGTGCCGACGCTCAAGGAGATTGCCGCGCAGCAGCATGAAGCCGGCTTCGAGCAGCGCGCGCAGCAGATCGCACGCGAACGCCTCGGTTTCGAGTTGCCCGAAACGGTGCTCGCCGACGCCTGGGTGACTACGCTCGACATGCGCAAGCTTTACGGCCACAGCGTGTTGCAGACCTACCACGCGCTGGCCAGGGACTACGCGGCGCGCTGGAACGGCCACGCCGAAGCGGACGCCATGCAGCGCTTCTTCATCGAATGCGGCTTCCACGAAGTCGACATCAGCCCCTGCGCCGATGGTCGTCTGAAGGGCCTGCTGCAGTTCGTGCTGCGCCTGCCGAACCAGGCGGTGCGCCGCAAGTCCTACGCCGGTGCCATGTTCGACGTCGAACTGAACGTCAAGCAGTGGACCGAGATCGAGTTGCGCCGCTTCCGCGAGGGCGTACCGACGCTGTCGGACGCCGGCACGCGCTACCTCAAGGTTGCCGTCTATCACTTCAGCAGTTCGGACCCGCATCACGAAGGCTGCGCGGCCCATGGCAGCGACGATCGCAAGGCCGCCCAGGCTGCACTCGACCGCCTGGCCGCCTTCCGCACCGCGATCGAGAACGGCTTCTGCTGCGGCGCCTCGGTGGCGACGCTGCTGGTCGGCGTGGACACCGACAACGACGCGATCAGGATCCACGTCCCGGATACCGCTGGCGAGATGAGCGTCGAGTGTTTCGTCGACAACCAGGCCATCTATCAGCAGACCGCCGGCATGGCCGCCTCCGAAGCACGCTGGCGCCTCGGTGCCGCGATCGACGAGGCCGTGCGCGAAGCCGGCCGCAGCGCGCCGGAAACCGGCATGCGCAGCCTGATCGAGCGCCTGCTTACGAACAATCTGTCGCAGATCGACTACGTCTGCGCCCAGCACGGCGGCCGTTACGCCGACGTCGGCCACGCCGAGCGCTTCATCAACATCGGCGACAGCTTCGATGTGCTGCATCTGCGCAACCTCGCCTACTTTGGCCATCTGCACACCATTGAGGAAGGCGCGGCGGACATGGACGTCGGCATCAAGATCTTCAGCAAGCTGAACGTGGTGCACGGCCTGCCGATCCCGATCGCGATCCACTATCGCTACGACGAGCAGGTGCCCGGTTCACGCGAGCGTGCGGTGGCGCGCTGCCGCCGGATCAAGGCCGCGATCGAGACGCGCTACCCGGTTCTGGCCAGGGAAGGCCTGCTGTTCTGCGGCATGACCGTGCAGGCCAAACAGCCTGACAGCATGCAGGAAGACGTGACGGACATCGAAACCAATTCGCATGGGCATTGAGGTGAAGTCATGAAGATCATGCAAGTGGAAAAAACATTGGTCTCGACCAACCGCGTACGCGAAATGGGCCATCGCCCTCTGCTGGTAGTGCGCGAGAAGGCCGGCGGCACGCGCAGCGTGGCGGTGGACGCGGTGGGCTGCATCCCGGGCGACTGGGTGATCTGCGTCGGCAGCTCGGCGGCGCGCGAGGCGGCGGGCGCGAAGGACTTCCCGAGCGACCTGACCATCATCGGCATCATCGATCACTGGCAGCATCAGGAGCATTGAAATGGAGATCATGCGCGTGGTGTCGGATCTGGTGTGCACGCGGCGCATTCCCGGCCTCTTTCACGCGTCGCTGCGCGTGCTGGCCGACGCCAAAGGCACGCTCGCCGTGGCGGTGGATCCGGTCGGCGTACCGGAAGGGAAATGGGTATTTACCGCCGGCGGCTCGGCCGCCCGCTATGGCGCCGGCGATTACAGGATTCTTACCGATTTGACGATCCTCGGGATCATCGATCAGTGGAATGTGGTGGATGAGCACCACGAGGCAAGCAAGGCAGTTTCATTAACCGTGTAAAGGAGAAACATCATGGCAAACGCAATGACGGGCATCGCCCTGGGAATGATTGAAACGCGTGGTCTGGTGCCGGCGATCGAAGCCGCCGACGCCATGACCAAGGCCGCCGAGGTGCGCCTGATCGGCCGCCAGTTCGTCGGCGGTGGCTACGTGACCGTGCTGGTGCGCGGCGAGACGGGTGCGGTCAACGCCGCAGTTCGCGCCGGCGCCGACGCCTGCGAGCGTGTGGGTGACGGCCTGGTCGCCGCCCACATCATCGCCCGCGTCCACAACGAGGTGGAGAACATCCTCCCCGCTGCCGCAGCCGCCTGATTTGATTGAACGCAATTTGCAATAGGAGAGAGAAAATGGCTACTGGTATGACTGGCATTGCCCTGGGCATGATCGAGACCCGCGGTCTGGTTCCCGCAATCGAAGCAGCTGACGCGATGACCAAGGCGGCGGAAGTGCGGCTGATCGGCCGCCAGTTCGTCGGCGGTGGTTACGTTACCGTCCTCGTGCGTGGTGAAACCGGTGCGGTGAACGCGGCGGTGCGCGCCGGCGCTGACGCCTGCGAGCGTGTAGGTGACGGCCTGGTCGCTGCCCACATCATCGCCCGCGTCCACAACGAGGTGGAGAACATCCTCCCCACCGCTGCTGCTGCCTGATCGGACGCCATCATGGACATGATGGTGGACAAGGTCGAGGCAAAAGGGGACATCATGGCCAGCACGAACACCGGCATCGCGCTGGGCATGATCGAAACCCGCGGACTGGTCCCTGCCATCGAGGCGGCGGATGCGATGACCAAGGCGGCGGAAGTGCGGCTGATCGGCCGCCAGTTCGTCGGCGGCGGTTACGTTACCGTCCTCGTACGCGGGGAAACCGGTGCGGTGAACGCGGCGGTGCGTGCCGGCGCGGATGCCTGCGAGCGCGTGGGCGACGGCCTGATCGCCGCCCACATCATCGCCCGCGTGCACGGCGAAGTGGAGCACATCCTGCCGACGCAGCCCAGCGCAGGTGGGGCGGGACGCGACGGCGACGTGACCTGTATCGCAGCTTAGCAAAGGGGACTGCATGGCAATCGATCCACGGCTATTGGGGTATCTGAACCGGGCACTGGACCATGAGATGGCCGCAGTACAGCAATACATGGCCCAGTCCAGGCTCTGCGACCTGTGGAACCTGGCAGACTACTGTGCGCATTTTCACCAGGACGTCACCGAGGAACTCGGCCACGTGCAAAGTCTGATGGACGCCCTGCTCAGGCTCGGGTTCACGCCCAACGCCACCCAACTTCCGCCTGTACGGCTCGGCCGCAACCTGGGCGAAATGATCGCCATCGATCGCGTACTGGAAGTCGAGGCGATTCGGCTGTACGAGGAAGCTGCTGCCTACTGTGCACGGGTGCGTGATTTTGGTCACCACGGTCTTTTTGCAGGCATTCTGAAAGATGAGTTGATGCATCTCGACGAGCTCGGCAAGATGGAGGCTGACTTGCTCGAAAAGGAACAACGTTATGCCTGAAGACAACAACCCCATTCCGCACTGGCAGCGTCAGGATTTGCCGCCGATGCTGACCCGGCGTTTCGAATTCGAGACCTATCCGGAGACGCGGCGTTTCTTGGACGGCGTTGCCAAGCTCGCCGAAGAAGCCGGACTGTATCCGAACCTGAGTTTCGGAAAAACCTATGTCAGCGTCACCATCGACGCCGACGGCAAGAAAGTCGGACCCGACTGCGTAGCGCTGGCCCAGAAGATCGACGGCCTGCTCGCGTCGGCGGCCTGATCGCCCATGCCTGGTCTGCGCATCGCGGTCGTGAACCAGAAAGGCGGCACAGGCAAGACGACCCTGGCGCTCAATCTGGCCGCCGGCCTGCAGCGGCGCGCCAGCACGCTGGTGCTGGATGCCGATCCCCAGGCCTCGATCAGCCAGTGGGCGGCCATGAGCGGCAAGAGCGGACAACTGCCCGCCGTTCAGGCGGTGGCACAGGATGACGTGTGTGCGCGCATCGCACAGGGCGCCCGCGGCCACCGCTACGTCGTGATCGACTGCCCCCCGACGCTGCGGACCACGATGGTGGGCGACGTTATGAACAACGTGGATGTGCTGTTGGTCCCGATCCAGCCTTCACCCGTGGATCTCTGGGCGAGCATGGACATCACCACGGCGGTTCACAACACGCGCCAGCGCAATCCCCAGCTCAAGGCCTTCGCCGTGCTGAACCAACTGGACAACCGCAATGTGCTTTCGCGCCTCATGCACGAAGCGCTGGCGGAGCTGGAATTCCCCGCCCTGCGCGCCGGTCTCGCCCGGCGCGCCGCCTACCGCAGCGCCGCAGTGGAAGGCACCAGTGTGTATGGGCTCGGACACCGCGGCAAGGCGGCCGCCCACGAAGTTGAAGCCCTGATCGAGGAGTTATTGCAATCATGAACAAGACATCCAGCAAACTCGCTGCCGGCATGCGCAAAGTGAAAGCGCAACAGGAAAACCCCGTCGCAAAAACCGAGCCGCGCAAGGCCGCAACGCCCACACCCAAACCCGCGCCGTCGCCGAAGCATCCGGACCGAATCTGGCCGGATTGAGGCGCCCGCCGGGCCGCCGGGCCAGCCACGGCTGCAGTTCCAGGCCCTCGCCCGCCCACCACTGGCCCCGCATCGGTTCGCGGTTTTGTCTGCGAATGATTGAACCGCCATGCCTGCCCTGCCGCGCGTCATCGGCATGCAGGCCCGGATAGACCGGCAAAGAACGCCGCACCGTCCGTTACCGGACGACCGGACAGCAATTGTCATTGCAGATCGGCATATCGTTTGATAGGGTTTGTCGCCGGCCCAGATACCGGCCTACCCTCATCAAACAGACTCGCCACCATGCCCAGCAAACTCGCCCTCGCCGCAGCCGCCTCGATCTGCGCGCTGTTCCTGCCCGCACCGGTCCACGCGGTAACCACGACATTCTTCGACGCTTCGCAGACGATGACGCTGGTCGCGTCGGGCACGACTTCCGACACGATCAGCACCGAGGGGTATCTGTTCACCTACACACTCGACAAGCTATTCACGGGCGGCGTCGGCCTGACCACCCCGATCGGCCGCACCCAGCTCGTACAGTGGCCGACCGGGCTGCACGCGCAGGCGGTCACCAGCGGCCCCGTGACCGGGCCGGCACAAATCACGATCCAACGCGTGGACGGCGGCGTGTTCGATCTGGATGCCCTGAATTTCAAGCTGCTGGCCAATACCTGGGCCACCGGCGCCGACCTTGAAATCACACCGATGCTCGACGGCAACGACGGGCCGCAGGTCTTCCTCGACGCGTCAGGCAGCTACTCGAACACGTTTTCCTACAGCACCACCCTGTCTGATTACCGCGGCTTCAATACCTCCACGCTGAAGGGCTACGACACCTACAACCTGTCGCTCTTCGTCGACTTTGCGCTGACCGGCGTCACGCTGACCGACCCGTCGCTGCTGCCCGTTCCCGAGCCCGAAACCTACGGCATGATGCTGGCTGGATTGGGCCTGGTGGGGATTGCGGTGCAACGGAGGAAGCAGACTGCAGTCTGATCCAGGCGAACATGCGGGACAAGAATGGGGGCTTCGGCTCCCTTTTTGTAGCCGTGTAGGGGGCTCGCGGATGGATAGACGGATGCGGAAGGGACGACGCGGTAGTCGAGTGACGTGCGGTGGATGGCTGAGATCGGCCAGAAGCAGACGTTCACGGCACTTGCGGCGGACATCCTTTCCTCGGCCTTTGCTGCCGGTCGTAGGCCGAGCGGAGGGAGTCCGCTCTGAGCCGATGACCGGTCATTCGCCTGCTGTGCCGTTCACGTACGCGATTTTCCTTAGGGAGCGCTGACTCCCGAGCCGTTGTTCCCACCAAATCCTAACCAGTAAAGTAGCAGGGCAGCGCAGAGGAATCGGACGCGCCGTCATTGCCGATCAGTCCTCCAGTTTGTCGAGGGGGCTCACCACATTGCGGGTGGCCTCCAGCACATGCGTATAGATCATTGTCGTCTGCAAGCTGCGGTGCCCCAGCAGCAACTGGATGGTGCGGATGTCTGTACCGGAGGCTAGCAAGTGCGTCGCGAATGAGTGGCGGAGTGTATGCACGCTCGCGTGTTTGCGGATCTCTGCTCTTCGAACGGCCTCGCGAAAGGCCCGCTGCACGGTCGTATCCGAGGTATGCCAGCGTGCCATACGCCCTGTATCGCCCCACGGCCGCAGGACCGAGGAGGGGAAGACAAACTGCCAAGCCAGCGATGAAGATGCCGAGGGATACTTGCGCGCCAGCGCGTTGGGCATTGGGGCCAGTCCCGCGCCGTGCGACAGATCAGTCTTGTGTAGTCCGGCCACTCGTAACAGATGTTGCTGCAAAGGCTCACTCAGCCGGCTGGGTAGAACCGTCGTCCGGTCCTTGTTGCCCTTGCCGCTGCGCACCGACAGCCTGCCGGCAGCAAGATCGACATCCTTCACCCGGAGCGTCACGCACTCCTGGACCCGCAGGCCTGCGCCATAAATCAACTCGGCCATGAGGCGGGGTGTCCCGGACATGTGTGCGAGCACGGCTCGGACTTCATCGCGGGTCAGTACGACAGGCACACGATGATGTCTTTGCACCCGCTTGAGCCCCGCCATCCGCCCGAGCGGTTTCTCCAGCACGGCCTCATAAAGGAACACCAGGGCGTTGAGTGCCTGCGTCTGGGTCGAGGCCGAGACCTGTCGCACAGTGGCCAAATGGTTCAAGAAGGCCTCGACCTCTTGTGCACCGAGCGCACCGGGATGGCACTTGTCATGAAAATGAATGTAATGCCGGATCCAGTATCGGTAACTCTCCTCGGTGCGCGGGCTGTAGTGCCGCCGCCGGCAGAGCGTGGCTACCAGATCCATGAGGCGGGGACGGGGTGTGGGCTGACCCCATGATGTTCGCTCCTATGAGTGGTGACAGAGAAAAAGTTGGAACATAATCCGGCAAGCCAGAAGAGAACAGGGCTGGGTCCGCCTTTTCATACTGTAATAGACGGACCCTGGAAACCCAACGTCATTAATAATCAAATGGATAGGGGGTATTTCATGGCGTCCGTATTATTAAAAAATGTCCGGACCCGTGGGTCCGTCTAATAACTGTTATGCGTCTACTGATGAGCCTCGTTGACGAAATTCGCCAGTCTTGGGGATGGGTTGGCATTGAGCCTGTCGAAGTCGTCGGTGAAAACGACTTTGGGAATCTCATCATCAAAGACGTGGACGGAAAGTACTGGCGCCTCTGCCCAGAAGACTGCTATTGCGAAGTCATTGCCGCCAATCGCGCTGAACTTGACCAACTCTCAACCGACCAAGAGTTCCTTCACGACTGGTACATGAAGGCGCTTGTCTCACTGGCAAGCGACAAGCTTGGCCCCCTAACCGATGGCAGAAAGTACTGTCTGACAATTCCGGGTATCTTGGGTGGCGCCTACGGCGGAGATAATTTGGCTATCGCACCCCAAGTTGAACTTGTGCGCTTCTCTGGCGATATTGCCCGCCAGATCAAAGACCTTCCTCCTGGCTCGCAAATCAAGCTGAAGGTAGTCGATTGACTACGCATAACCTTTCAGTCAACCGGACGCCCCAACAGCTACGCTGTTGGGGTTCCCTCCGCGCTGCGCGCTCCGGCGCCGGTTACTTCAAACGTTAAGGTTTGTCATGCGCGGACAGTGGGTGCTTTGGGTTCCAATGACGATGGAGCACGTCAAGGATGGCCTGTTTTTGTGTTTTGTGTTTGTCGGGATCGCATTAGCCCTTTCAAGCCCGCAAGCCATTTTCAAGTTGCCTCATCTAGGTAGGTTTGCGGTTGAGGTGGTTTCTATTGCAGAAAAAAGAGGTGTCGGTGTTGCGGCTGCCGCGGTTTTGGCGCTAGGTCTTTCATTCATCTCATTACTCACCTCAATAGTGGTTTTTCTCAAAATTGTGCTTTTTGAGTAGCTATGGCCAACACCTCTTTCTGCTTTACAAGAACCATGCGATGCAGGGCATCTGATGTCCCTAACCAGCGCTTCGAATGGACGCTCCAACAGCCGGCTTCGCCGCCTGTTTCCGCGCCCCTCAAGCTAAACGTTAGCGATATGCGCCATTACTGTACCGCCTTAATTCTGGCAATTTCTTTCAGTACTTTCGCTCAAGCAGGAAATCAACAAATGAGTCCTCTGGATCAGGCATATGTGACAGCAATGGAGACCAAACAAGAAGCTGTCTTTTACAACGCCTTCTTAAACGCGACCATATTCATCGCAACGGCAAATGTTCCGACTCAAGAGATAGAAAAACGTGCTGGAGGTCACGACACGATTTCCCCAATCATCATTGAATCTGATGGCGCAAAATACATAATGCTTTTTGACTCCAAAGAGCGGTTGCTATCTTGGGCGAAGAGAGAAGTCGGTTTTGCAGCAATTCCTGGCCACGCCATTGTTGAAATGATGTCTCCCGAGTTTCATTGGGCGCTCAATGTCGGGACCGAACACGTCAAGACTTTTGTTCCTGATGAGATCAAATGGCTTAAGCAAAATTTAGGTCATACCAAGCAGCAAAGTGTTCCGGCCGGAACTCAAGTTCTGATTGGGGCTCCCGCCAAAATTCCTGTTGGGTTGGTTGAATCGCTCAAGAAAAACCTGTCCTCAAGGAATCGCGAGGTTAAGGCGGCATACCTCGGTCAGGTGTTCTACGTTAGGGACGGAGAGAAACCGCATCTAGCCCTTGTTGTTGACATAGAGACCAAGGATAAGACCGTCATTGACGGAATAGTTAAGGACTTGGCAATTTCAACCAAGGGGTATCTTGGCGAAAGCGAATACATAGACATTCTGGCCGACGATCAAAATGGAACAGCCGTAGAAATCAAGAAGGCTGTTAAGCCGTTTTACAGTAAAAAGTGGTGGAGATAATCGCTAACCCTTCGTATATGGACTCCCCCCAATAGCAAGAAACCCGATCGATAGTTGTGGCTGGTTGGAATTGCGTGCAGTCGTATATCCGGCATCTTGAGTG
>MKWL01000006.1 GCA_001899305.1 Thiobacillus sp. 0-1251
GCTCAAGGTGAGCAAGACGGCCCTGTACACCGCGCTGCAATCCACCAGTGCAGCCGACTCCTGATATTCCGTGCAGTCGTCTTCTGAAAATGACAAAGGGCACGAGAAATCAAGGCGTTTTGGTTCTCGAAAATAGTTCTTGAAATGGTATTCTCAGTCCATTACCATTTCAACGAGTTTCGATAACGAAAGGTGCCCATGCGACCCTCAATCGTGCTTGACCTCAAGCGAAGCGCCGTCCGCGATGCGGTGAGCCGCTTTCGTACAGCGAACCCGCGCATCTTCGGTTCGGTATTGCACGGCACCGATCAGGATGGCAGCGACCTTGATTTGCTGGTCGATGCACTGCCCGGTGCGACGCTGTTCGATCTGGGCGGTCTGCAAGACGAGCTCGAATCACTACTCGGTGTCCATGTTGATCTGCTGACGCCGAGCGACTTGCCGCCCAAATTCCGGGCTAAAGTGCTTACAGAGGCACAGCCGGTATGAACGAAAACCGCCTTCCCGATTACCTCGACCACATGCAACAGGCGGCAATTGATGCGTGTAGCTTCATAGAAGGCCTGAGCAAAGCTGACTTCCTGGAAGACAAGCGCAGCCAGCAAGCGGTCATCATGAGCCTCATCATTATTGGAGAGGCTGCGACGAAGGTGATGGATGGCTACGCGGGATTCACGCAGGCGCACGCGCAAGTGCCGTGGCGCAGCATGCGCGGCATGCGCAACCGCATCGCCCACGGCTATTTCGACATCAACCTCGATGTGGTGTGGGATACCGTTCAGACGGCGCTGCCGGAACTGCTCAAGCAACTGCCCGCCGTATGCAAGGATGCCGACAAGCCATGCTGATTGGCTATGCGCGAGTCTCGACACAGGATCAGAACCTGGAATTGCAGCGTGACGCGTTGGCCAGGGCCGGATGCCAGAAGGTCTATGAGGACAAGGTAAGCGGCACCCGCGCCGACCGCCCCGGTCTGGCCAAGGCGCAGGAGATGCTTCGCGAAGGCGACACGCTGGTTGTATGGAAACTGGATCGCTTGGGGCGCAGCGTCAAACAACTGGTCGATCTGGTGGGCGAGCTGCACAAACACGGCGTCCAGTTCAAGAGCCTGACAGACTCGATTGACACCGGCACGCCGTCAGGCCGCTTCTTCTTCCACGTCATGGCCAGCCTCGCGGAAATGGAGCGCGAACTGACCGTCGAGCGGACCCGTGCAGGCCTGGAGGTGGCTCGCCAACTCGGGCGCAAGGGCGGCCGCAAACCCAAGATGACCGACAGCAAGATCGAGTCGGCCAGGAAATTGTTGGCCAGTGGTGTGCCGCCCAAGGACGTTGCGCGCGATCTCGGCGTATCGATTCCGACCCTCTATCGCTGGGTGCCCGCTTCGACCCACACCTGACTAGTTTCAACCCTATTGCAAAGACCTCTGAATGGATCACAACATACCGCTCATCACCACCTTGGCCGCCGGCTTTGGCATTGCCCTGATCCTGGGTTTCCTGGCCGAACGGATCAAGGTGCCGGCCCTGGTGGGCTACCTCGTGGCCGGCATCATCATCGGGCCGGGCACACCGGGTTTCGTGGCCGATGTGCATCTGGCCGCGCAGCTTTCCGAAATCGGCGTCATGCTCCTGATGTTCGGCGTCGGCCTGCATTTCTCGCTCAATGACCTACTGGCGGTCAAACGCATAGCGGTGCCCGGTGCCGTGGTGCAAATGACCTTGGCCACCGTGTTGGGAATGGCTGTGGCTTGGTGGTGGGAATGGAGTTGGGGTGCGGGCCTGTTGTTCGGGCTGTCGCTGTCGTGTGCGAGTACCGTGGTGTTGCTCAAGGCGCTGGAAGCCCGTGGCGTGCTCGAAAGCATGAATGGTCGCATCGCAGTCGGCTGGCTGGTCGTTGAAGACCTCGCCACCGTCCTGGTGCTCGTGCTTTTGCCCCCGCTCGCGGGCGTCCTGGGCGGATCGGCGGTGGCCGTGCCGGGCGCCGATCCGCTTTGGGTGACGATTGGAAAAACCTTGCTCCAAGTGGCTGCTTTCATCGCCATCATGCTGGTGGCGGGTCGCCGCGTGCTGCCTTGGCTGTTGTGGCAGATTTCGCGCACCGGCTCGCGCGAGCTGTTCACCCTGTCGGTGATCGCTGCAGCCATCGGCATTGCCTACGGTGCGGCCCAACTGTTCGGCGTTTCGTTCGCCCTTGGCGCGTTCTTCGCTGGCATGGTGCTGCGTGAATCGGAGTTCAGTCACCGGGCGGCCGAAGAGTCTCTGCCACTGCGCGACGCCTTCTCGGTGCTATTTTTCGTATCCGTGGGCATGCTGTTCGAACCGACCATCTTGCTGGAGCAGCCGATACACGTCCTGGGCGTGGTGGCCATCATCATCTTCGGCAAGTCCATTGCAGCCCTGGCAATCGTGCTCGCTTTCCGCTATCCGCTGAACACGGCGCTGACCGTTTCGGCCAGCCTGGCGCAGATCGGCGAGTTTTCGTTCATCCTGGCCGGCATGGGCCTGTCACTGGGTTTGCTGCCGGCCGAAGGCATGAGCCTGGTATTGGCCGGTGCGCTCATCTCCATTGCGCTGAATCCGGTGCTGTTCGCCGCCATTGAGCCGGTACGGCGTTGGATTCTTGAACGCTCGGACCTGGCCCGACGCCTGGAGCAGCGGACCGACCCGTATGCCGAACTGCCGATGACCACCGAGCGCAAGTACCTAGAGGGGCAAGTCGTGCTGGTCGGATTTGGCCGGGTCGGCAAGCGGATTGCCAGCGCGCTGGAGGCGCGTGGCATTCCCTACGTGGTCGCGGAACAGAACCGTGAGCTGGTCGAGAACCTGCGCAAGAAAGGGATGGTGGCCGTATCAGGCAATGCCGCTGACCCGGCGGTGCTGATTCAGGCACACATTGCCGATGCCGCCATGTTGGTGGTGGCAACGCCCGATCCGCTCAACGTGCGCCAGATGGCCGACACGGCGCGCACCCTCAATCCCGGCATCGAGATCGTCTTGCGCACACACAGCGAGGACGAATCCCTGATGCTGCGCAAGGAAGGCATCGGCACGGTCTTCTTCGGTGAGGAAGAGTTGGCCAAGGGTATGACCGGGCATGTGCTGGAGCGTTTTTCTCCTCAAGCCAGCGGCCAGGCCCCAGCATCCGCACACACCTGAAGCTCGCCGATCTACCCTCATATCGTGTTGGTCGGCGTGCGCACCAGCAGCGTGTCGCACGGTAGCCAGTCCAGTAGCTTGGCGGCCGTACTGCCCAGCAACAGGCTCATGATGCCACTGCGGCCGTGACTGCCCATCACCACCAGATCGATGTCGTGCTCGCGCACGTAACGTGTCAATGTGCTTTCGATGGCACCGCACTTGACGACGGGACGCACCTTTACGTTCGGAGGAAGGGCCGTCGCCGCCATAAAGGCTGCGTACTCTGTTTCCTCGATGCCGATGCAGACACCGGGATGTGACGAGGCGTCGGCCAGCCCTGACATCGCCAGGACATGGGCGTGGTACAGGACCAGTTCGCGGCCGGGAAACAGTCGAGCAGCGGTCAGCAGGGCGTGGCGGGATGGCTCGGAAAAATCGCTGGCGACGAGAATCCGCCGGTACGGCTCCCTCGCCCGACTGCGTACCACCAGCAAGGGCTGGGATAGCGAGCGCGCCAAGTTCTCGACGGTCGAGCCCAGCAAGAGGCGTCCCAGGGTTTCGTTGCAGGACACCCCAGTGACGACGAGGCCGGATTGTGTGCTGGCCGCCGTTTCCCGAATGGCGGCCGTGGCGTCCTCACTGCGCACCAGGCGCAGGGTTGCGGGCACATTCGCCGCCGCGAGGTCACGAGCAAGCTGTTGTCGTGCCACATGCAAAAGTTGCTCATCGCTCGCCCCACTGATCCAGGCCAGCGCCTGATCGGGGGATGCGGCGGGGTCAAGTACGTTCAACGCCACCAGTTCGGCCTGCCACTCCCCGGCCAATTGAGCAGCCCGATCCAGCGCCCGGTCGCATCGTGCGCTCAGGTCGGTGGCCAGCAGGAGGCTGTGCGGCGTGTTGCGGGGTTCGGGAATGGCTGTCATGTGATTCTCCTTGAATGGTTGCCCTGTCATGCAAGCACCAATCGAGCCGCTAAGCGGGTGCGGCGCATGATGAATTTTTCCAGTTCTGCCACACTGAACACCAATAGGCCGGCGGCCAGCACCTTGCCCCACTCCGTTGGTGAAAGATCGGTCGAACCGAAGACAGCCTGCATGAACGGCGTGTGGGTATAGGCGATTTGCAGCGGGATACAGGCGGCAATGGCCAACAGCACATAACGATTGCCGGTCAGTCCCTCCCGACTGAGGACGGATGACAGGATGAAGCGGCTGTTGATCAGGTAGAACATTTCCGCAGTAACCACGGCATTGACCGCCATCGTCCGCGCCGTTTCGATACTGGTGCCTGCGTCCAACTCCCAGAGGAACAGGCCCAGCGCGCCGGTCATCATGAGCACCGAGACCATCAGCACCCGCCAGACGAAGAACCCCGACAGCAGCGCCTCGCCGGGCGGCCGGGGACGGCGGTTCATGATGCCGGGCTCGGCCGGCTCGAAGGCCAATGCCAGGCCCAGCGTACTGGAGGTGACCATGTTGATCCACAGCACCTGGGCTGGGGTCAGTGGCAGGGCCAGCTCGAACAGGATGGCCGCGATGACCACCAGCGCCTCGCCGCCGTTGGTCGGCAGCATGAACAGGATGAACTTCTTCAGGTTGTCGTAGACGGCGCGGCCTTCGCGCACGGCGACGGCGATGGTGGCGAAGTTGTCGTTGGCCAGCACCATGTCGCTGGCCTCCTTGGCCGCCTCGGTGCCTTTCATGCCCATGGCCACGCCGACGTCGGCGCGCTTCAAGGCTGGTGCGTCGTTTACCCCGTCGCCGGTCATCGCCACCACCTGACCATCGTCCTGGAGTGCCTGCACCAGGCGCAGCTTGTGTTCCGGCGCGGCACGGGCAAAAACGTCCACCTCCATCGCCACCCGGCGCAAGGCGGCATCGTCCATCATGGCCACTTCCGCGCCTGTGATGGCGGGCTTGCCGACGCCGATGGCCAGTTGCGCCCCGATGGCACGCGCTGTTTCGGCGTGGTCGCCGGTGATCATCTTGACCCGGATGCCGGCATGGTGGCACTCGCTGACAGCGCGCACCGCCTCTTCGCGCGGCGGGTCGATGATGCCGACCAGGGCGAGCAAGACATAGCCGGACTCCGCGTCGCTGAAGCACAGGCGTTCACCCTGTGGTGCCGCCCGTTTACAGGCCAGGGTTAGCAGGCGCAGTCCTTGGGCGGCCGTGTCGGTGGCCATGCGCCGCCAGTAATCGACATCGAGCGGTCGTTCGCCATCGTGGCCCAACTGCGTGCCGCACATGTCGAGGATGCGTTCCGGGGCCCCTTTGACGAAAAGCCACGGTTCGTCGTCGCTGTCACGGTGATAGGTGGCCATGAACCGGTGCTGGGACTCGAAAGGGATGCTGTCGAGCCGGGGCCAGGCCTCGTCGCCCAGGTGCTGGGTGAAGCCGGTCTTGCCCCCGAGCACGAGCAAGGCACCTTCGGTGGGGTCGCCGTCGACCCGCCACAGGCCATCGTCTTCACGCAATGTCGCATCGTTGCACAGCACGCCAGCCCGGATTGCCATCGCCAAGGCCGGGTAGTGCTCCGAGTCGATGATGCGCCCATCGATGCTCACGTCGCCCATCGGGGCATAGCCGACACCGCCAACATCGAACACATGCCCGGCGCTGGCCACGCGCTGCACAGTCATTTCGTTGCGGGTCAGCGTGCCGGTCTTGTCCGAACAGATCACCGTCACCGACCCCAGCGTTTCCACCGCCGGCAGACGCCGGATGATCGCGTGGCGTCGGGCCATGCGTTGCACGCCCAGCGCCAGGGTGACGGTCATGATTGCCGGCAATCCTTCGGGGATCGCCGAAGCGGCCAGAGCCACCACCAGCATGAACATTTCCGCCGGGCTGTGGTCGCGCCACAAGGTTCCGAGCACAAACGTTGCCGCCGACACGCCCAGAATGGCCAGGGCCAGGACCCGGCCGAAACGATCCACCTGACGCAGCAGGGGCGTGGTCAGGCTGCGGATGCCCGACAACATCTGATTGATCTTGCCCAGCTCGGTGGCGGTGCCGGTGGTCACGACAATACCGCTGGCCTGCCCATAGACCACCAGCGTGCCCGAGTAGGCCATGCCGTAGCGGTCGCCCAGCGGGGCATCGGTGGACACGGCTTCAGCGGATTTTTCGACCGGCAGGGACTCGCCCGTGAGGGCGGCCTCTTCGATGCGCAGCTCCCGAACATCGACCAGGCGCAAGTCGGCCGGCACCCGGTCGCCCGAGGCAAGCGACACCCGGTCGCCGGGCACCAGGTCGGCGGCGTCGATTTCGCGCCGCTGCCCGTCGCGGATCACCGTGGCATGGGGCGACAACATGGCGCGGATTGCATCGAGCGCTGATTCGGCCTTGCCTTCCTGGATAAAACCGATGATGGCGTTGATCACCACGGCCATCATCAGAACACCTGTATCGATCCAGTGTCCGAGGAAGGCCGTGATGACGGCGGCGCCCATCATCACGTAGAGAAGAATGTTGTGGAACTGCATCAAGAGGCGCAACAGCGGCCCGCGGCGCTTCGGCGGAGCCAACCGGTTCGGCCCGTATTCGGCCAGCCGGCGAGCGGCTTCGGCCTCTGTCAGGCCGCTTGCGCCGGTTTGTAGCATTTGCTCGACCTGCGCCTGGGGCAAGGTATGCCAATCAACGGGCGGCGGTTTTTCCAGACCTTCAGCGGTCGAGCGATTCGTCATTGATTCGGCCTCATCTTGTGCGGAGTAGCGGGAAAGTGTTTCATTGCAGATTAAGCGAAAATACATGAAAATTTTACCTAGCGACGACGCTACCGTCCAATTGGCCAGGATTACAGCCCTTCATGCTCCGTGACTGGAACCCAATGGGCGAAACTGCTGAGGAGGGCACCATGAATCCACTGAATCGCATCCTGGCGGCAACCGATCTGTCCGCGCCGGCCCGCCATGCTGTTGAACGCGCGGCTCAGGTCAGCAAAGACACAGCGGTGCCGCTCGATCTGTTGCACGTTGCCAATCTCGCACCGCTGGAGCGGCTGCGGCAGCTCATGGGGGCAACACCGGCCGACATGGAGCGGCAAGTTCTGGACACCGCAAGGCAAAAGCTTCTCGACCTCGCGGCAACGCTTCAGCAACGCTTTGGCGTCGTTGTCGGCACGCGCGTCGTCGCCGGTTCGTTGCTGGCCGAGTTGGCCAAGCAAGCCGATGGCTTGGCGGCCGGCCTGTTGGTCTGTGGGGCCAAGGGGGAAAGTCTCGTGCGGCACTTCGTGCTGGGGACGACGGCGCTGCGAATATTGAGTACGACGATTTGCCCTGTCCTGGTGGTCAAGCAGTCCCCCCGCGAACCCTACCACCGGCTATTGGTGCCGGTGGATTTTTCGCCCTCGTCGCTGCGTGCTATCCGCCACGCACGCCGCATTGCACCCCGCGCCGACATTGTGTTGCTACACGCCTTCGATGTGCCCTTCGAGGGGCAGTTGCGCTATGCCAGCGTGGACGAGGACACCATCCATCACTATCGGATTGTGGCCAAACAGGAGGCAACTCAAAAACTCCATGCGCTGCGCGACGAAGCAGGACTCGACCGCTATGGCTCCAGCCTGGTTGTGCTGCACGGCGATCCGACCATGCGCATCATCGAGCAAGAACAGGAGTGGGACTGCGATTTGATCGTCATGGGCAAGCATGGGGAAAACCTGCTGGAAGAGCTGCTGATCGGCAGCGTGACCAAGCACGTCTTGGCCGAATCTCAGTGCGACATATTGATTTCGGTGTGACCATGATCGAAGCCGGGCTGGACATCCTGACGCTGGCCGAGGTCGCCAGCTACCTGCGGGTAACGAAACGCACGTTATACCGGCTTGCCCAGGAAGGGACGTTGCCAGCGTTCAAGCTCGGCGGTACTTGGCGGTTTCGGCGCGATGAACTCAATCAGTGGATCACTGAGAACATCGGCAAACAACGGATCGGGGACCCATGAAATCCTCACCCGAGGACACAACACACGGGCCACGCTGGATCAGTCGGCATCTACTGGCGGGTAGTGCCGTGCTGTTGTTGGTGATCGTTGTCAGTTGGCTGGCGAACGCCCCGATTCGAAGTATCTTTCCGTATGCCTTCGCAGTCTGGTTGGTGACCTGGAAACATGGCATGACGGCCGGTTTCCTGTTTGCCGGATTGGCCACGCTCACCGCGCTGGTCACTGGCGCTTTCCCTAGCCGGGATGAACTCAGCGGGCAGGAAGTGGGGGAAGGTCTGTATACCTATCTGAAGCTGTCAGCTGTAGCGGCGGGCGTCGCACTAGGGAAGCGGGTTAGGCTCTCTTAGCGTGCTTTATTTTCCGTTTTCTGAAGCGACCCCTTGAACCAGATTTTCCTGCACGCGGTTGAACGTGCTCCACAGGTCGGGCCGGTCGTCGTCCTGACGTCGAGGCCGCAGCAATTGTGTTTCCGTGATGGGCGCAGGCTTGACCGGGTCATCGTATTTCAGCGACAACGCGGCGCGGGCAAATACCTCCGATTCGCCGTGATCCAGCGTGATGGCGCGCATACCTTCCTGACGTTCGCGCACCAGATCGAACCCATCCAGTACATCGTAGGCACCTTCGAGCACCTGGCCGATCACGTCGCCCTTGTGCGGGATGCGCAGGTCGGCCACGGTGTCGCCGCACACTAGCCCATTGCTGCACACGAAACGGAACATTCCGGCCAGCATCTGATAGCTGCTGGTGCCATCGTGTGAATTCAGCAAAATGATTTCGTTGGCCTCTGCGCCGTTGATCTGCGCTGCGTGGCGCAACCGCAGCATGTGCTTGGTGTGTTCGCGCTTGCCGCTATCGCGCACACGCGTCTGGCATACCATGAATGGCTGGAAGCCTTCCTTGCGCAGGGCACCCAATACCTCGCCGGTCGGGATATAGGTATATCGGTCGGATCGGCTCTGGTGCTTCTCTTCCGCAAAGATGGAGGGAGCCACGCTGCGAATCTGATCATCCGATAACGGATGGTCGGCGCGCAAGAAGGGCGTAGCGTTGGCGAAACGGGAACTGAGTTGCATGGTATTTCTCCAGTGGTGACAGGTTGTGGTTTCAAAGCTGACCGGATTCCAAGATTCGGAGCCCGGTGTTGGCTTCGGTGGGTTCGGCGCAATGACCTGGGCTGGTCGCCGTTGCCGCCGTCTTTCCTGAGTTCATCGCCCGCGAACAACCGGGCCGGCGAGGGACTGGCGGTCAAGGAAGAAAGCGCAGGGGGTGCGGCCCGCAGCCGCAGGCGAGGACACGGCCCTGCGCGCCTTGACGGACAGGCACCGCCGGCTACGGTCGCGGGATTGGTGATGAAGGAGAGGGAAAGACGGATGACCGGCCTGCGGCCAGATGAGCGACGTACCCACGCCGCGCGGCGAGCGCTGCTGCGTGCCGCAGGCACGACTGCTTAAAGTGAACACAGCGCATAGCGCGTAACCGGCACTGAATGCTGGCCGATCAGGCACCGCCTGTTCGGCGGTCTTGTGTGGCGCCAAGCCTGCGCGGCGGGTTGGGCGTCAGCCGACCCCTGGAGGCAAGCGCAGCGCGCAGCGTCTTCAGGGAAACAGCAAAAAAAAGGGGCGATGCCCCTTCGACCTATAGCAGCCCACGTTCGGCAAACGACAGGATGGCGCTACCGGCGACGATCAGGTGATCCAGTACCCGCACGTCCACCAGCGCCAGCGCCGATTTCAGCGTCTGCGTCAGCATCTCGTCGGCCCGCGAGGGTTCCGCCACACCCGAAGGATGGTTATGCACCAGTAGTAAAGCCGCACTGTTCATGGCCAGGGCTTCCTTGACCACCTCGCGCGGATATACCGATGTCTGGCTCACCGTGCCGCGAAACATCTCGACGTAGTCGATGACACGGTTCTGTGCGTCCAGATGGATGACGGCGAACACCTCGTGCTCCAGCGTTCCCAGCTTGACCCGCAGGAAGTCGCGCACCACCTGCGGCGAGGTCAGGGCTTCGCAGCCGCGCATCTGTCTTGCGAGAACACGCCGCGCCGCCTGCAACACCTCGTCGGCATTGGCCGGACGGTAGTCGCCCTTGACATCACGAACGAGAAGGGAAGAATCGAGAGAAAGAGAAAGTTGCAACATGATCGTGCTCCAGTCCGAATCGGGCGGAATTGCCCGGAACCGGAGGAACACGCCGCAGCGCAGCAGTCAGGGGTCGCAGACGGCCGCATGGACGCAAGCGATCAACCGAAGGGCAGGGCGCGCAGCCCTTGACGGCGAGAACGGCGTGGTACGTTGAAGGGAACAGCAAGGCCGCTCCTCCCACACACTCCGCTACCCACATGGCAAGCGAAGCGCGCAGGCCCGAAGGGCCGGAGGCGTCAGGGATCAAAGCCGTATGGTCGCGCCTCGGCACGAGGCGGGGCAACGCGCGTGAGCCCGACGGCGGTATACCAAACGTTCATCTGAATTTGATGCTGTCGTCCGAAATAGAACTACAATTTTCGGACAAACGAAATGTGGTACGCATCCCTCAGGGGTGTCGACTTGTGCAGTCCCGGAATAAAACCTCCACATACAACCCAACTCATACGCAAAAACATTGGGTTTTTGTCGGTTTTTGCATATGATCAGGGAATGGCTTCCCTTGACCAATTCGTTGATGACCGGCTTCTCCATGGTCGCGCGCACTTCGACCGCGAAGAAGCGCTGGCTGCTGTCGACCTGAAACCTGCGGGCCTGACCGCCGCGATCACGCGGCTGGTAAAAAAACAGCGGCTGGCCAACCCTCGCCACGGCTTCTATTTGATCCTGCGTCCTGAGGACCAGATGACCGGCGCTCCCGATCCCGTTCGCTGGATCGATCCCTTGATGAAGCACCAGGGCCTCGACTATCGCATCTCGCTGCTGCGAGCTGCGGCCTTCCACGGTTCATCGCACCAGGCCGCCATGGTCTTTCAGGTGGTTGTGCCCAAGCAGTTGCGAGATTTCGAGATCGGTCGCCACCGCCTCCAGTTTCTCTACCAGTCCCCCAAGGCCTTCGCAAAGCTCAATCAACCCGATCAGCTCGACCGGATGAAGAGTGATGCCGGCTTTGCCCAAGTGGCCGGCGTCGAGCTGACGTTGCTGGATTGCGCACGCTACTTCCACAAAGCCGCCGGCATCAATGGGGTTGCGCAGATCGCCAAGGACATTGGGGCCAAGGCCGAGCCGCGTACGCTCGCCAAAGCAGCCGCTGCCTATGAAAACTCGTCCGTGCGCCGACTGGGCTACCTGCTCGAACGGGCAGGGCACACGCGCCAAGCCAACGCACTGGAACCCTTCGTCAAGAAGGCCAAGACGGCGGTGCTGCTGGATCCTGCCGTCAAGCCCCTCATTGAATCCCTCTCCGAGCTTCACGAGAAAAATGCCCGGTGGAAGCTCGTGATCAATGAGCCCGTGGAGATCGACTTTTGATTCCGAGTTCCTACATCCAGGCCTGGAGCACGAAAGCCCCTTGGCCCGACGCGCGGCAGATCGAGCAGGATCTGATCATCAGCCGCGCGCTGTGCGACCTGTTCAACGCGCCGATGCTGAAGGGCAAGATTGCTTTTCGCGGTGGCACCGCGATCAACAAACTGTTGTTCAAGCAGCCTCTGCGCTATTCGGAAGATATCGATCTGGTGCAGACGCAGGCTGAGCCCATCGGCACGACAGTTGATGCGATCCGAGAAGCCCTGTCATGGCTCGGCAAGTGCAATCGCGAGCAGGCAGGTCATTCGATGCACCTGGTGTTCAAATTCACGCCCGAGGCTGATCTGCAGACGACGCTGAAGCTCAAGGTTGAGATCAATACCCGCGAGCATGAGCATCTGCTCGGTATCAAGTCGTATCCCTTCGCAGTGGAAAGCGACTGGTATCAGGGCGAGACCGAGATCGCGTCCTTTGAGCCCGAGGAGCTATTCGGCACCAAACTACGCGCATTACTGCAGCGGCGCAAGAACCGCGACCTCTTCGATCTGCATCACGGACTCGATCAACTCGCCATGGATCGGGACAAGCTCATCGCCTGCTTCGACCACTACCTGGCACTTGAAGGCAAACCCATCACGCGCGCCGTCGCCGAGCAGCGCATGCTGGAAAAGCTCACACGCAGCCTGATCGAAGACATCGCGCCACTACTGCCGGCTGGCGTCCGCTTCAACGACGATGATGCGATACAGGCTTTCGAGCGCGTCTGGGAGGAACTCATCGTCCGCATCAAGGGCGATGCGTGGAAGCTGACCGGCCAAGCGCTCGAAGAACTGCGTGCAAAGAAATATCCCGGCCTATTGAGCCGGTAAGGGAGAACCATGTATTCGGGCTGCCTGATGATGTTTTCATGGGCAATGGCGGCAGCTTACTGATCATAAAGCTGCCGGTGGAGAGAATCTGATGTCGGCCTGCTAATCGGCCAAAGCGCCGCTGGAGCATTTACAGTCACGCCTTTCGATGGTGAAGGACAGATCATGAAAATTCTAATCGTCGAAGACGAGCCCAAGACGGCGGCCTTCGTCCAGCGAGGCTTCGCCGAGGAAGGCTTTGTCGTCGATGTAGCCACGGACGGCGCGGACGGGCTGCATCTGGCGACGACCGGAGACTATGACGCCATCGTGCTCGATGTCATGCTGCCGCAACGCGACGGCTGGTCGGTGCTGCAGGCGATCCGGGAACATCGCCCCGACCAGCCTGTGATCCTGCTCACGGCGCTCGATGCCGTTTCGCACCGGGTGAAGGGTCTGACCGCCGGCGCCGACGACTATCTGGTCAAGCCCTTCGCTTTTTCGGAGCTGCATGCACGGGTGCGCAATCTCCTGCGACGGACGCCGGTTCGGCGTGCGGAGGAGTTGAACTACGATGATCTCGAAATGGATCGCGCGCGGCATCGGGCGGCGAGGTCAGGGCAACCGATCGACCTCGCGCCCCAGGAGTACCGCCTGCTGGAATATCTCCTGCGCCATCCGGGCGAGGTCTTGACCCGCACGCGGCTTGCCGAGCAGGTGTGGGACATGAATTTCGACGGCGACAGCAATGTGGTCGATGTGGCCGTCCGGCGTTTGCGGCGCAAGGTGGATGATCCTTTCGAGCACAAGTTGATTCACACCATACGCGGTGTCGGGTATGTGCTCGAAAGGCGGGACTGAGGCCGTGGCGGCGACAGAGGCTCGGAGCGTAGGCAAATCGGCATCGATCGCCACCCGGCTCACGCTTTGGTACGCGCTGCTCAGTATCGTGCTGATCGCTGCCGCGGGCGGCGTCATGTACTGGGTGTTGGCGGATCGCCTGCGCCAGGAAGACGACCAGTTGCTCGCCGGCCGGATTGCCGAGCTGCGGGCCATCCTGCTGCTGCACCCGACCGGCTCCGTCGAATTCAGGGAGGAAGTCCAACGCGAAGCGGCGATGTTGCCGGGCATCCAGGTCCAGGTGCTGGATTCGCAGGGGAAGATGGTCATTGAAGCCCCGGCCTCCCCGGCGGCGGTGTTCCAGCGCCGCAGTGCCGAGCGGTATCCACAAGGCGCGGAAGAGGCCCCCGGAAAGGAGTGGCTCGCCGCCGATGGTGGCGTCTATCTCGTCAAGTCGGCCCAGGTCTCGGTCGGCAGCGGCTACGCCGTGAAGGTAGCGATGAGCCGTTCCAAGGAAGAAGACCTGCTCGCCGCTTACCGGCGAATCCTGTGGTTGGCTATCTCTGCCGCTCTGGTCCTGGCTGTCGCCGCCGGCTACCTGATTGCCCGGCGCGAGATGCGGCCCGTCACCAGATTGGCGGCGATCATCGCCGACCTGGGCGCGGCGCAGCTCCATCGCCGGGTCAGCGACGACGCCTGGCCGAGGGAACTGAAACCGCTCGCCACTAACTTCGATCAACTGCTGGCGCGGCTGGAGGAATCCTTCGCGCGAATGTCCCAGTTCTCGGCCGATATCGCGCACGAATTGCGCACTCCGCTGCACATCCTACAAGGCGAAGCCGAACTGGCGTTGACCAAGGCGAGTTCAAATGAGGCGTACCGGGCCTGCATCGAATCCGCCGCGGAGGAATATCAGCGCCTGACGCGGATGGTGGATGCGCTGCTGTTCCTCGCCCGCGCCGAACAGCCGGATGCCCAGTTGGACAGGAAGCCGTTGCAACTCGAACAGGAGGTCGCCGCCGTCTGCGATTTCTACCAAGCCATGGCGGACGAGCAGGCGGTGGCCCTGGTCGCTCGCGGCAAGGGAGAGGTCGTGGCGGATGGCGGCCTGTTGCGCCGGGCACTGGGCAACCTCATCGCCAATGCGCTGCGCCATACGCCCAGCGGGGGGCAAATCGTCGTCGAGGCGAGGCAGACAGCGGATGGTGCGGCCGAGATTGCGGTCAGTGACAGCGGAGAAGGCATCGCGGCGGATGACCTGCCCCATGTGTTCGACCGCTTCTACCGTGCCGATGGCGCCCGTTCGCGGCAGGGCGCCGGCACGGGCCTGGGCCTGGCCATCGTCAAGTTCATCATGCAGTTGCATGGCGGAACGGTGTCGATCCAAAGCGAGCTTCATCGTGGCACGACCATCACCTTGGCCTTCCCGGCGGCGACCATTCTTGGGGCGCCGCGGAACACGGAAAAAATCATACGCTAAGAGCTGCGGTGCACTTTGTCGAACAGCCTGGTTACGGTGTTGCTGGCGGGTGCGACGTCCGGAGCGATTGGTGCATCGCTCAGTCGCCCCGGCTGCGCAGCAGGGCCAAGGTGCCCAAGGCCATCAGCGCCGCTGCCAAGCCAAAACCGGCCGTCGGGGAAACCGATGTCCACACCACACCGACCGTCGCGCTGGAGACGAACTTGGCCGCGCCGTTCACCGTGCCGAGCGCGCCGTAGCTCATGGCCAGCGTCTCCGCCCGAACCATCTCGGCCGTGACGGTGGGCTCCAGCGCTTCCTGAACGGTGACATACAAGCCGGCAACGAAGAAGACGCCCGCCAGCAGCGGCACGCTGTCGACGCCCAGCCAGAACGCGAGCGCGGTCAGTGCGGCGGTGAGCGCGCCCAGCACGTAGCCCGCGACCAGCACCGGCAGGTGGCCGATCCGATCCGCCACCGCGCCCACCGGGTAGGACATGGCGACCTGCACAACATTGCGCCACACGTAGAGCAGACCCGCCACCTGTGCCGCCCGGATCACCCCCATCGAAGGCGTCAGCATGGTCGTGGCGGCGAGAATAAGCAAGCTGTGGGAGAAGTCGCCGATACCGAACAGACCGACCGCGCCGAGGTAGCGCTTGAAGCGCGCCGGCAAGCCGCGCAGCGAGCCGAAGAATTTCAGGGCCGGGTTCGGCGAATGCTGCGGGTCCTGAACCAGCGTCAGGAAGGCCAGCACCGCCAGCGCGCCCGGAATCACGGACCACCACAAGACCAACCGGAACGGCCCGGCTTCACCATTCCAGTGCAAGCCCTGCGCCCAACCCAGCAAAGCCACGCCCAGCAGCGGGCCGGCGACGGCGCCGATGGTGTCGGCGGCGCGGTGAAAGCCGAAGGCGCGGCCGCGTGTTTCGGGCGACACCGCCTGGATCACGATGGCATCGCGCAGCGGACCACGCAGCCCCTTGCCGAACCACGAAACAATGCGGCCGAGCAACAACAAGGGCCAGCCGGCCGCCAATGCAATCAGTGCCTGTCCGACCGGGGTCAGGCCGTAGCCGACCAGTACCAGCAGCTTGCGGTGGCCGAGCTTGTCGGCGATGTAGCCCGAGACCATCTTGGTGAAGGCGGCCACCGCATCGGCGACGCCCTCGATGAGACCCAGCGCGGCCGCCGGGATGCCGAGCACGGCCAGAAAGCCGGGCAGGATGACGGTGGTCGTCTCGTAGCAGAAGTCGCCCAGGGCGCTGGTGACCCCCGCGCCGGTGACGGTGCGGTTGAGCCATCCTTTCGGTGGTGTCCCTGTTGTGGCTGCCAATGCGGCTTCGTTGCGTTCAGTCATTTACTGATTCCTTCTTGGCGACGGTTTCGCCGGTGCGCTTGCCTCCCCAGCTTGGCTGAGATCAGCCGAAAGCAGGCCGGACAAATCTGCTGGGCTTCAAGCACGCGGACGCACCACCGTCACCGCGCAGGGCGCATAGGCGATGACCTGGCGCGCCACCGAGCCGATCAGCCAGCGCTCGAACAGGCCGTGGCCGCGATGGCCGACGACGATGTGGTCGATGCCGTGCTCTTCCGCGTAGAGCACGATGGTCTCCGCGGGGTGCCCCACCTTCACCTCGAAATGCGAGCTCAGCTTGTCGGCACGAGCCTTCAACGGTTGCAGGATGCGGGCATGGTGGCGGCGCGATTGTTCCAGCACCGCCTCGGTTTCAACTTCCTCGCCAAACTCGGGCGGGCGGGCTACTGCGAGCACGTGAAGTTCCGCGCCGTACTTGACGGCGAGATCGAGAGCGAAATCGAAGGCGGCCTTGGACGATTCCGAACCGTCGAAGGCGATAAGCAGTTTATTGATCATGTCTGGTCTCCAGAAGCACGGGATGGCAACAGATGGTGCGGGAGGAAGAAGGCGTTGGCGATCAGCGTCGGCACCACGGCGCTGCCGACCACCGCTGCCACGATGGCCGAATACTCGGCCTGGTTGATGACCCCGTGGGACAGGCCAAACAGGGCCGAGATGGTGCCGAAGGTAAGGCCGGTGGACATCAGCAGCGTGGTGTACATGGCCTCCTGCTTCGGCGACTTGTACAACAGTGTCGCCGGATACACGCCCGCCAGCTTGGCCCCCATCTTGGTCAGCAGCAGGACCACGAAGCCCAGCGGCGCGGCGGCCAGCGCCGGCAGCGACACCAGCAAGCCGGCGCGGATGAAGTAGAACGGCGTCAGGAAGCCCAGGGTCAGGGTGCGCAGCCGCCGCACCAGGGCGTGGTCCTTGCCCACCGTGCCGGCCAGCACCATGCCCACCAGGTAGGCAGGCAACACCGCCTCGCTGCCGGCCCAGCCGGCGAGCGCGCCCAAGCCGAACAGGCAGAGCATCAGGAACTTCGCCTCCAGTTCCGAGGGCCGGTTGCCATAGCGCTTGAAGAAACGCGGTACCACCCGGGGCAGGATGAAAGCGGCGGCGACGATCCCGGCCACGAATACCAGGGTCTTCCAGGTGAATGGCGAGAACAGCAGGCCCAGCGCGATCACGGTCGCGAGGTCGTTGACGAAGCAGGCGGCCAGCACGCCTTTGCCGTAGTCGGTGGTGTTGAGGCCGAACTCCAGCATCACCGCATAGACCACCGCCACCGAGGTGGTGGACATGGCGACGCCCGCCAGCCAGCTCTGCTGGATGCCCCAGCCGAGCAGCCAGTGGGCCGCTGCCGCGCAGATCAGAAAGGGCGCGATAAAGCCGACCAGACCAATGCCCAGGGTCGGTTTCCACTGGCGCTTGAACACCGCCGGGTCCAGTTCCGCGCCGGCCAGGAAGGTGAGCAGGATGGCCCCGGCCCCGGACAGGAACTTGATCCACGTGGCATCGCCCGCCAGCAGCGCTCCGCCAAGGGCGGCGCCGATGACGAGTTGGGCCACGGTACCCACTATGATTTCCGACAGCGCGGTGGCAACGCGCATCCAGATCGACAGCATCGTGGCCACCAGGGCCAGCCCCAGCCACAGCGCCGCCTGTGCCCAGATTGCGGTCATGGCGCGCTCCTAGCTGTTTTCCGGCGGATCGCCGGATTCGGGGTTCACCACGCCGAAGCGGGCCGGGATGTGGGCGTAGAAGGCGCGCAGCTTTTCCTTATGTAGCAGGTCCAGCAACTTTGCCGACTCCGCTTCGGTGACGACGAACTCCACCTCCACCGCGAGATTGCCGGCCAGTTCGAAGAAATGATCCTCCATCAGATGATGGTGATGACCGAAACCGGCCATGGCGCGAAACGCCGTGCCGCCCCGGATGCCCAAGCTGTTGGCCGCATCGAGCAGCCATTCCCAAGCCAGCTTGCCGTGGCAGCGCTGATTCTCGTGCAGGTAAAACCTCAGAAAACAGCCTTCCATTTCGACCCCTTTCAATAATTCTGTTTGGATGGAATCACGCCCCGTACGCCGCCGCGTGGGTTGGCCACGTCGCCCCGGTAGCGGGGGATGAGATGCAGATGGACGTGAAAGATGGTTTGTCCCGCCATGTCGCCGACGTTGATGCCCAGGTTATAGCCGTCGGGATGAAACTCGGCGTCGAGCCATGCCTTGGCGGCGTCGGCCAGTTCGAACATCGCCTGCCGCTCCTGCGCCGAGGTATCGAACCAGCCAGCCACGTGGCGACGGGGCAGGACGAGCAGATGGCCGGGACTGACCGGAGATTGGTCGCGGATCACATAGGCCAGATCGTTCTCCAGCAGAACCTCCGCCGGCTGGCAGAACGGGCAAGCGGCGTTCATGCCGCGCCTCTTGCCCAGGCCACGGTGGCGATGCCGGCCAGGGTCATCAGCACCGAGCCGATCACGTGCGTCGCCACCGAGGCCAGCGCCCAGGATGGCCGTCCCTGTTGCAGCAGGGTGGCGATTTCGGCAGAGAAGGTGGAGAACGTCGTCAGCCCGCCGCAGAAGCCGGTCACGACGAGGAGCCGCCATTCAGGCGCGAGGCCAGGCAAGGCGGAGAAGAAAGCGAGTCCCAGGCCGATGACGTAGCCGCCGATCAGGTTGGCGGCCAGCGTGCCGGGAGGAACGGTGGGGAAGAGTGCGTTGAGCTTGAGGCCCAGCTGCCAGCGCAGCACGGCGCCGAACGCGGCGCCGAGGGCAATGGCGAAGACGGATTTCCACATGCGTCTGTCCTTGAAAAGCGATCATTTTTCACGGACAGCCAAATGCCTACACCGCCCGTGCCGGGTTCGTGTAGGCATCATCAGCCGGTTATCCCGGCGGTTATGAGGAGGCATGCCATCTCCTGTACGGGCACATTCTCCCATGCATCCGGGTGAACTGGAAAGTCTCTGTAGGGTGCTGTGTGTAGAACGGGCGTTCGATAGCGTAGGGGTGAATGTCTCTTGAGGGATGCATTTGCCGAAGGGCAAAGCAGGCATCCAACGGCTCCTTGCCGTCGTACTCTGGGGGTTAGCAAGACGTCCGGGTCTCCGGCGGCCGCGCTCCGATGCGTGACGCGGCAACAGAGGCGCTCGGACGAAGCTGTTTTGTGACGTCGAAAGATGACCAAACGGTCAGGTTCCGGTCACGTTCCGGTTTCCCCGCGTCGCTTACTCTTCTGCCGTCCGAGCCGTCGCTCTATGCGGTATCGGCTCATTCCGTATGTCTATCCGCGAAGAATGGGAAGATGAAGCGCTTACCGATCACGCTCCTGGTGCTCCTCACCGGCTGCGCCAGCTATACCGCTAAACCGCTCGATCCCGGCGGACAGCAGACGGCCCTCGAAGCCCGGCGCCTGGATGCCCCGCAGGTTCGGCAATTTGTCGAGCGCAGTCTGGGGCATGAACTCGCACCCTGGCCGCCGAAAGCCTGGGATCTCGACGCGCTGACCCTGGCGGCCTATTCCTTCCATCCCGACCTGGACCGTGCCCAAGCCCAGCAACTGGTGGCCGAAGCCGCCATCGTCACGGCAGGCGCACGCCCGAATCCGACGGCCGGGGTCTCGTTTCAACGCAACATGGATGCACCGGCGGGGCAGTCGCCATGGACCAACGGCCTGGGCCTCGATATCCCGATCGAGACGGCCGGCAAGCGCGACTACCGCATCGACCAGGCACGTTATCTTGCCCAAGCCGCAAAGCTCAGGGAAGCCGAGGCCGTGTGGCAGGTGCGCAGCCGCGTGCGGGCCAGTCTCCTGGCGGCCTATCCGACCGAGGCCCTGGTGCGCCGGCAACGCGATCTGCAGGAAGGGATCGCCCGGATGCTGGAACGCCGGTTTGCCGCAGGCTTCGCGTCCCAGCCCGAACTGACACAGGCGCGCCTCACCCTCGATCGGTCCATCCTGGCCCTGCGCGAAAACCAGAAACAGGGCGCCGAAAACCTCGCCCGGCTCGCCGCGGCCGTGGGCGTTCCCGCAGCCGCTCTCCAAGGGGTCGAGATTTCCTACGATACGTTCGAGCAGCTGCCGCCCGTCTCGGCCTTGCCGCCGGCGGAAGTGCGGCGCGCGGCCCTGCTGAGCCGGCCCGACGTGCTGGCCGCCCTCGCCGACTACGAGGCCAGCCAATCCGCGCTGCAACTGGAAATCGCCAGGCAGTATCCGGACGTCGCGCTCGGCCCCGGCTACGTTTGGGACGCCGGCCAGGTGAAATGGTCGCTCGGTCTCTCCCTCGTGCTGCCGTTGCTCAACCGCAACGAAGGCCCCATCGCCGAGGCCAAGGCACGCCGCGAGCAGGCCGCCGCGGCCTTCCTGGCCGTCCAGGCCAAGGCAATCGCCGAAGTCGACGAGGCCCTGGCCGGCTACGGCCATGCGGTGCAGATGGTCGAAACGGCCGAAGCCCTGCTGCGCGGTCAGCAGAAAACCGAGCGCGCAGTCGCCGCGGCCTTCCGAGCGGGCGAGTCCGACCGTCTGGCCTGGCTCTCGGCGCAGTACGAAACCGCGACGGCCGAACTGGCCCGGGTCAATGCCTTGTCTCAAGCCCAGCAGACGCTGGGACGCCTGGAGGACGCGCTGCGCCGGCCGATCGGCCCCCATGCGCTGGCCGTGACGGCGGACCAGGTCATTTCGTCGAAACCCCGTCCCTACGAGGAACAACCATGAGAAAAAAACCATTCATCGTGATCGGTATCGGCGCGCTGGTGGCCGGCCTGGCTGTCTGGGGATTTCTGGCGGGGCGCGAGGAACTCGCTATCGAACAGAAGCGTGAGAAACCCGTCAACGCGCCGTCCCGCGTCGTCGCCCAGGACGGCGGCACGGCGCTGGTCTTCGATGCGGACACCCAGAAGCGGGCCGACATCGCCGTGGCCGCCGTGCAGCAGACCGCCCGCCGCGGAGAGATCGCGGCGCTGGCCGCGGTGCTGCCGCTCCAGGAACTCATCGATCTGCGCAACGCCTTTGTCGCCGCCACCGCCCAGTTGGAGCGGACCCGGGCAGCGATGGAGGCGTCGCGCCGCGAATTTGAGCGGATCGAGGCGCTGCACAACGATGACAGCAACGTCTCGGACAAGGTGTTGGAGGCCGCGCGAGCCACATGGCGTGGCGACGAGGCGGTAGCACGCGCGGCCGCCGAGGCGTTGGGCACCGTCGAGCGCGGCGCCCGGCAAAAATGGGGGGCTGCGTTGGTTGAGGCGATGGCAAAAGACACGCCGCTGTTCCGGGATTTGGCGGAACAACGGCAAGTGTTGCTGCGGGTCGCGGTGTCGGCGGGTAGCAGCCTGGCGAAGCCGCCCGTCACCGTGAGGGTCGACGCTGGCGATGGCGCCTATCGAACCGGCAAGCTGATTTCCGCCGCGCCCCAGGCCGACCCGCGCACCCAGGGGCCGACTTTCTTCTACGCCGCCTCGACAAACGGGCTGCTGCCGGGCACCACGCTCACCGCCAACCTGCCAGCGGGCGCCGAACAGCCGGGCGGCATCGTGCCGGCCGACGCCGTGGTGTGGTGGCAGGGCAAGTCCTGGGTGTATCTGCAAAGCGCGCCTGACCGTTTCGTGCGGCGCGAGTTGCCGCCGGCGATGGCCATCGACCAGGGCTGGTTCGTGCCGGGTGGGTTCCAGGGCGCGCGCCTGGTGGTGCGCGGCGCCCAGAGCCTGCTCTCGGAAGAGTTGCGCGCGCAGATTCAGGTCGGCGAGGAAGGCGAATGAGACACGCATCCCGCGCCGGCTGGCTCGCCGCCATCGTCGGCTTTTCCCTGCGCTACAAGGGCGTCGTGATCGCGCTGGCCGTGCTGCTGGCGGGCTACGGGTTCTATGCGTTCAGCGGGGCCAAGTACGACGTGTTCCCCGAGTTCGCCCCGCCCCAGGTGAACATTCAGACCGAGGCCCCGGGCCTCGCCTCGGAACAGGTGGAGGTGCTGGTCACCCAGCCGATCGAGAACGCCATCAACGGCGTGGCGGGGGTCGAGGCGCTGCGCTCCCAGTCCATTCAGGGCCTGTCGGTGATCACCGTCACCTTCGACCCCAAGAGTGACATCTGGCGCGACCGCCAGAACGTCAGCGAGCGCCTGGCGGCCCTGGCCACGCAGTTGCCGCACGGTGTCCAGGTGCCAGGCATGTCGCCGCTGACTTCCTCCACCAGCGTCGTGATGGTCATCGGCCTGACTTCGGAAAAGCGTTCGCTGATGGACCTGCGCACGTTGGCCGACTGGACGCTCAAGCAGCGCCTGCTCGCCGTGCCGGGTGTGGCCAAGGTGGCGGTGTTCGGCGGCGAGGCAAAGGAGTTTCAGATCCAGGTGAGGCCCGAGCGGCTCGCCAAGTATGGGCTGGCGCTCGGTGACGTGCTGGATGTCGCGCGTCGCGCCACCGGCACGCGCGGCGCCGGGTTCATCGACAACGCCAACCAGCGCATCGTCCTGCAAACCTACGCCCAATCCCTGAGCGTCGAGCAGCTTGCACGCACGGTCGTCAGGCAAGAGGGCGGGGCCAACCTGACGCTCGCCGACGTCGCCGAGGTGCGCGAAGCGCCCGAGCCGCCCATCGGCGCCGCCCTGGTGGGCGGTACACCGGGCGTGCAACTGGTGATTTCCGAGCAGTATGGCGCCAACACCCTGGCGGTCACGGAAGCCGTGGAGCGGGCGCTGGCCGAGGTGCGTCCCGTCCTGGAAGGCCAGCAGGTCACGTTGCACGCCGACGTGTTCCGGCCGGCGAACTTCATCACCATCGCTACCCAGAACGTGCAGCATTCGCTGATCCTCGGCGCCATTCTGGTGGTGGCCGTGGTCGCATTGTTCCTGTTCAACTGGCGCACCTCGGCCATCGCGCTCACTGCGATCCCGCTCTCCCTGCTCGCCGCGGTCACCGTCCTGGAGGGCCGCGGCATCAGTCTCAACACCATGACCCTCGGCGGCCTGGCCATCGCCATCGGCCTGCTGGTGGACGATGCGATCATCGTGGTGGAGAACATCTATCGACGCCTGCGGGAAAATCGCCATCAGGCGCAACCCGCACCGGTTCTGGAGGTGGTGCTCGACGCCGTGTTGGAGGTGCGAAGCGCCGTGGTGTACGCCACCTTTGCCATCGCCCTGGTGTTCCTGCCGGTGCTGACCATGCCGGGGATCGCCGGACGGCTGTTCTCGCCGCTGGCCATCGCCTATCTGCTGGCGACGCTGGCGTCGTTGGTGGTCGCCGTTACCGTCACCCCGGCGCTCTGCCTCTCGCTGCTGCCCGGCAGCGCGCTGCCTGAGCATGACGCCGCTATTGCCCACTGGCTGAAGGAGAGATACCGGAACCTCATCGCGGGGGTCGAGCACCACTACCGCGTCATCATCGCGACAGTCGGCATGCTCACCCTGGCCGGGCTAGCGATGCTCCCATTCTTTGGTGGCAGTTTCCTGCCCGAGCTCAAAGAGGGGCATTACATCCTGCACATGTCCGCGGTACCCGGAACCTCCATCGCCGAGTCGCTGCGCATCGGCCGCCAGGTTTCGGCGGAACTCCTCAAGCTCCCTTCGGTGCGGGCGGTGAGCCAACGGGTCGGACGTGCCGAAAAGGCCGACGATACCTGGGGTACCCACTACAGCGAGTTCGATGTCGACCTGAAGCCGTTGTCAGGCGAGGGGGCGGAGGTCGCCCAGGCGGATATCCGCAATGCCTTGGCGCACATTCCGGGGGTGAGCTTCGCGCTCAAGACCTTCCTCAGCGAACGGGTCGAGGAGACCCTCTCGGGGTACACGGCAGCAGTGGTGGTCAATATCTATGGCAACGATCTCGATACGCTCGATGCTGAAGCCCAGCGCGTCGCCCAAGCCCTGGGCCGGGTTCCGGGCGCGACCGAGGTGCAGGTCCAGTCACCCCCCGGTGCGCCCGAACTGGGCATCCGGGTCCGCCCGGAAGCGTTGGCGCGCTGGGGTTTCGACGCGGTGGATGTGCTGGATGCCGTCGAGACGGCCTTCCAGGGTGCGGTCGTCGGGCAGGTGTACGACGGCAGCCGGGTCTTCAACGTGAGTGTGATCCTGCCGCCCGCGGCCCGCCGCAACATCGCCGATGTGCGAGCGCTGCCGCTGCGCAACGCGGCGGGCGCCTTCGTGCGCCTCGACCAACTCGCCGACGTGTACGCAACCTCCGGCCGCTACGTCGTGCTGCACAACGGGGCGCGACGTGTACAAACCATCACCTGCAACGTCGCCGGGCGAGACGTGACTTCCTTCGTGGCGGAGGCGAAACAAAGCCTGGCGGCTAACGTGCATCTGAGCCCGGGCACCTATTTGGAGTTCGGCGGCGCTGCCGCAGCCCAGGCTGCCTCCCTTCGCGACTTGCTGGTGCACTCGGTCATTGCGGCCGTGGCCCTCGTTCTGCTGCTCTGGATCGTGCTGGGGCACCCGCGCAACCTGGCACTGGTGCTGCTCAATCTGCCCTTCGCCCTGGTGGGCGGGGTACTGGCCGTCTTCGCCACCGGCGGCGGCATCTCGCTCGGCTCCATGGTCGGCTTCGTGACCTTGTTCGGCATCACTCTGCGCAACTCGGTGATGCTGCTCTCCCACTACGAGCATCTGGTGAGCGTCGAGGGTATGACCTGGGGGCCGGAGGCCGCCGCGCGCGGCGCAGTGGAGCGCCTGACGCCGATCCTGATGACGGCCCTCGCCACGGCGTTGGGCCTCTTGCCGCTGGCAATCGGCAGCGGTGATCCGGGCCGCGAGATCGAAGGTCCGATGGCACTGGTGATCCTGGGTGGACTGTTTACCTCCACCACACTCAACCTGCTGGTGATGCCGAGCCTGGCGCTGCGTTACGGACGATTCGCGTCGGGCAGCGGGAGATGAGCCAAAACGATTGCCAGCGGAATTCCATGGACTGATCGACGGCCTTCCGACTATCCATCCCGTAGAGAAAATCAGAAAGCTGCCGTTCGGTGAGGGCTTTTTGACCTACGTCCGGTAACGGACACCTAGTGGAAGTCCTCTGCTCAAATCTCCAGCGTCGCCTTCGGCCGAGAAGCGGGCCGACCGGCAAAAAGTCCCAATGGCAGGTTCGGGATCCGTTAGCTGTCGTTCTTCGCACTCGATTTTTGTGGACGCTATCTGCCCTTCAGCCAAGCCGGCGGGGCGTTGCTGTCCCGCAATGCTTAGCCCAGTCGTCCATCAATTTCCGACGTTTATCGAAAAGGTCACCGCGGCGGTAGGCGGCTTCCACTTTGTTGCCGATGGTGTGAGCCAGGGCCATTTCCACCACTTCTGACGGGTAGGCTGTTTGCTCGGCTGCCCAGTCCCGGAATGATGAGCGGTAGCCGTGGACAGTCAGGTCGCCTCGGCCCATACGCTTTAATACAGCGATCAGGCTCATGTCGGACAGGGCTTTGTTATTCATGCCGGGAAACACAAGATCGGTGTCGACTCCCCGTGGGAGGGCTTTGAGAATTTTCAGGGCTTTGTTGGAAAGGGGGACACGGTGTTCCTTACCGGCTTTCATACGATCACCTGAGATGATCCAGGCGCTAGCTTGTAGATCAATTTCGGCCCATGTGGCCCCGCGTACTTCACCCGAACGGGCAGCGCACAGGATGGTGAATTCCAATGCTCTGGCACTGATGCCTTCCATCTTTGCCAACTCGGCCATGAAGCTCCCCACCTCACCGTAAGGCAGGGCGGTATGGTGTGCCACCTTCTGGATTTTAGAGGGTTGAGCCAGTAGAGTGTCCAGGTGACCTTTCCAACGTGCCGGATTTTCACCTTGCCGATAACCGCGCACCGTCGCCCAGGACAGGACATTCTCAATGCGCCCGCGCAAACGGCTGGCGGTTTCTGTTTTTGTTTTCCAGATTGGCTCCAGAACTTTAAGCACCAGCCCTGTGTCCACACTTGCGACGTTCAAGGCGCCGATGATTGAAGTTGCGTAGGTATCCAGCGTGTTTGCCCACTGCTGGCGATGCTTGGCATTTTTCCAGCTGTCGCTATGAGCATCCAGGTAAGCTGTCACGCATTGCGAGAAGGTCATTGCCTTGGCGCGTTCTGCTGCCAGAGCGGAACGTTTGGCGCGGCGGACCTCTATCGGATCAAGCCCATGATCTACCTGTTCACGAATATGGCGCGCCTTCTCTCTAGCACCTGCCAGAGTGACATCCGGAAAACCACCCAGACCCATATCCCGTCGTTTACCCGCAATCACCTTGCGGAGTATCCAGGAGCGTGCACCTGTACCGGATACCTGAAGGGCCAAGCCAGCGACCCCACCGACGAAGTACAAACCCGCTTTAGTCAGCCGATTAACTTCCAAGGCGGATAATTCCTTTGCTTTTTTACCCATCATAATACCCATCAATTGGAGTAAGATTTGATGATAGTTCGTGAGGCGAAATGAAACAACAATTTTGACTAAATACGAATAAATACAGCTTACTACAATGACTTATGAGATTTGTTTAGACGGCATGAAACATGGCGGAGGCAGACACCCTCTCCGCCAATTACCGTCCAGTCGCTTTAGGCGCTTGAATTTACTGGAAGTCTTGTAAATGAACGGACGGCATCAACGCGGCAGCTACTTCGGCATATTGCCCGGATTCGGCCAGCCGACGTAAAAACAACATTCCCGATATTGCCAAAAGCGCAAACCTGTGTAGGTGACGCACGCGAGAACTCGATACCGATTCGAATACTCGCGTCGTGCTGGCCCGCTCTCGACAGTTGATGTAGCCGGCAAGATGGGCGAGTCAGACCTCGCTCACGGCTGTCATGTGCGATACCCCGTTCTGGTCCACGCTGTCGATGCGTACGGTGTAGCCCCACAGGCGGGCGACGTGGCGCAGCATCTCCGGTGTCGACTCGCCCAGAGGGCGGCGGTCGTGCATGTAGTGACGCAGACTGAGTGAGCGGTCGCCGAAAACGTCGACTTCGTAGACCTGGATGTTCGGCTCGCGATTGCCGAGGTTGTATTGCTCGGCGAGCTGCTGGCGAACGGCGCGGTAGCCGGCGTCGTCGTGGATCGCGGTGACCTCCAGCTTCTCCTCGGTATCGTCGTCGACCATGGTAAACAGCTTGAAGTCGCGGATCAGCTTGGGCGAGAGGTACTGCGCGATGAAGCTCTCGTCCTTGAAGTTGCGCATGGCGAAATCCAGCGACTTCACCCAGTCGCTGCCAGCCAGTTCGGGGAACCAGCGGCGATCCTCCTCGGTGGGGTGCTCGCAGATACGGCGCAGATCGGTGAACATGGCGAAGCCCAGCGCATAGGGATTGATGCCGTTGTAGTGGCGGCTGTTGTAGGGCGGCTGGTAGACCACGTTGGTGTGGCTTTGCAGGAACTCCATCATGAAACCGTCGGTGAGCTTGCCTTCCTCGTACAGGTGGTTGAGCAGCGTGTAGTGCCAGAAGGTGGCCCAGCCCTCGTTCATGACCTGGGTCTGGCGCTGCGGGTAGAAATATTGCGCGATCTTCCTGACGATGCGGACGATCTCGCGCTGCCAGGGCTCGAGCCGCGGCGCGTTCTTTTCGATGAAATACAGCAGGTTCTCCTGCGGTTCGCTGGGGAAGCGGGCCGCGAGTTTTTCCTGCCCGGCCACCTGCCTGGTCGGCAGGGTGCGCCATAGGTCGTTGACCTGTGATTGCAGGTAGGCTTCGCGCTCGGTCTGGCGCAGCTGCTCCTTGGCCATCGACAGCCGGGCCGGGCGCTTGTAGCGGTCGACGCCGAGGTTCATCAGGGCGTGACAGGAATCGAGCAACTCCTCGACCGCTTCCTCGCCGTGACGCTGCTCGCATTCGGCGATGAAGTTGCGGGCGAACACCAGGTAGTCGAGGATGCCTTCCGCATCGGTCCAGGTGCGGAACAGATAGTTGCCCTTGAAGAAGGAATTGTGGCCATAGGCGGCATGAGCGATCACCAGCACCTGCATGGTCATCGTGTTCTCTTCCATCAGATAGGCGATGCAGGGGCTGGAGTTGATGACGATCTCATAGGCCAGTCCCATCTGGCCGCGCTTGTAGCCGCGCTGGGTGGCGATGAATTGCTTGCCGTAGGACCAGTGGTGATAGCCCACCGGCATGCCGACCGATGAGTAGGCGTCGATCATCTGCTCGGAGGTGATGATCTCGATCTGGCTGGGGTAGGTGTCGAGGCCGTAGTGCGCGGCCACCCGCGCGATCTCTCTGTCGTAGCAGTCGAGCAGTTCGAAGCTCCACTCGGAGCCTTCGGACAGGACCTGGCGCGAAGTGGTGGGCGGGGTCGGCGCGATGTCGGATTCCATTTCGGGTTCCATCTCAGGCCACCTTCTTCCTGAACAGTTCGCGGAATACCGGATAGATATCTTCCAGCGTGAGAATGCGCTGCATGGCGAAGCGCGGGCTCGCCGCCTTCACCCGCTCGTACTCGTGCCACAGGCTTTGCGGCTCCTCGGCCTCGATCTCCACATAGGCGTAGTACTGCGTCAGCGGCAGGATGCTATGCAGCAGCTCGCGGCAGCGCGGCGAGTCATCCTCCCAGTTGTCACCGTCAGAAGCCTGAGCAGCGTAGATGTTCCAGTTGGCGCTCGGATAGCGCTCAAGGATGATGTCGCGCATCAGCTCGAGGGCGCTCGATACCACGGTGCCGCCGCTTTCGCGCGAACTGAAGAAGTCTTCCTCGTCGACTTCCTTGGCTACGGTGTGGTGGCGGATGAACACCACGTCGATGCGTTCGTAACTCTTGGTGAGAAAGAGATAGAGCAGCATGAAGAAACGCTTGGCGATGTTCTTGCGGTCCTCGTCCATCGAGCCCGACACGTCCATCAGGCAGAACATCACGGCCTGGCTGCTGGGCGTCGGCTGCTCGACCCGGTTGGCGTAACGCAGGTCCCAGGTGTCGATGAAAGGAACGGCAGCAAGCCGGGCCTTGAAGGACGCGATTTCCTCGCGCAGTTCATCGGCCTCCGCGCTCGTACCCAGCCCGTTCGCTTCCAGTTCGGCAAGTTTTTCCTCGGCCTCCCGCAGCGCGTCGCGCGGACCGGCCGCCATGGCGAGCCGGCGCCCAATGGCCTGCTTCATCGAGCGCACCACGTGCAGGTTGGACGGGTTGCCCTGGCTGACAAAGCCGGCACGGGCCTTCTTCACTTCGGGGACGGCGGCAAGCTGTTTCTTCACCAGGTCCGGCAGTGCCAGATCCTGGAAGAAATAATCCATGAACTCTTCCTTGGACAGCTCGAATACGAAGTCGTCCATGCTCTCGTCGGCCGGGCCTCCGCCGCTGCCGGTTCCCCCTCCGCCCTCGGGACGATCCACCCGGTCGCCGGTGACGAAGTCGCGATTGCCCGGCAGCACGATGTTGCGGCGCCCACCGGGACCATGATGGAAGATGGGCTCGGACAGATCCTTGGAGGGAATGGAAATCTTCTCGCCGCGTTCCATATCCGTCACCTTGCGCCCGGACACGACTTCCGACGCAGCCTTGCGGATCTGCGCCTTGAAGCGGCGCAGGAAACGCTGCCGGTTGACGGCGCTGCGGTTCTTGCCGGAGAGACGACGGTCTACAAGCCGGTTCATGGCCTACCTTTCAGGACGCCTTTCTTGCGCGCAGATACCACTCGGCCAGCAGGCGCACCTGCTTGTCGGTGTAGCCCTTGTCGACCATGCGCTGGACAAAGTCCTGGTGCTTTTTCTGCTCTTCGCTGGACGCCTTGGCGTTGAACGAGATCACCGGCAACAGGTCTTCGGTGCTGGAGAACATGCGTTTCTCGATCACCGCGCGCAGTTTCTCGTAACTGGTCCAGGCCGGGTTCTTGCCATGATTCTGGGCGCGGGCACGCAGCACGAAGTTGACCACTTCATGGCGGAAGTCCTTCGGATTGGCGATGCCGGCCGGCTTCTCGATCTTCTCCAGTTCGGTATTGAGCTGCGCACGGTCGAGGATCTCGCCGGTGTCCGGGTCGCGGAATTCCTGGTCCTGGATCCACATGTCCGCGTAGGTCACGTAGCGGTCGAAGATATTCTGCCCATATTCCGAGTAGGACTCGAGGTAGGCGGTCTGCAGCTCCTTCTCGATGTATTCGGCGTAATGCGGCGACAGATACTCCTTCAGGTAGGCGATGTAGCGCTGTTCCACCTCGGGCGGCAATTGCTCCTGCTCGATCTGCTGTTCCAGCACGTAGAGCAGGTGCACCGGGTTGGCGGCGACCTCGCTGTGGTCGAAATTGAATACGCGCGACAGGATCTTGAAGGCGAAGCGGGTCGAGATGCCGGTCATGCCTTCGTCGACACCGGCGAAGTCGCGGTACTCCTGATAGCTCTTGGCCTTGGGATCGGTGTCCTTGAGGTTTTCTCCGTCGTAGACGCGCATCTTGGAATAGATACTGGAGTTTTCAGGCTCCTTCAGGCGGGTCAGGACCGAGAATTGCGCCAGCATTTCCAGCGTGCCGGGCGCGCAGGGCGATTCCGACAGCGAGCTGTGCTGCAGGAGCTTCTCGTAGATCTTCACTTCCTCGGAGACGCGGAGGCAGTAGGGCACCTTGACGATGTAGATGCGGTCGAGGAAGGCTTCGTTGTTCTTGTTGTTGCGGAAGGTGGTCCATTCCGACTCGTTGCTGTGCGCCAGCACGACGCCGTCGAAGGGGATCGCGCCGAAACCCTCGGTACCCTTGTAGTTGCCTTCCTGGGTGGCAGTCAGGAGCGGATGCAGCACCTTGATCGGCGCCTTGAACATCTCGACGAATTCCATCAGGCCCTGGTTGGACAGGGAAAGCCCGCCCGAATAGCTGTAGGCGTCGGGATCGTCCTGCGAGTATTTTTCAAGCTTGCGGATATCTACCTTGCCGACCAGTGAGGAGATGTCCTGATTGTTCTCGTCGCCCGGCTCGGTCTTGGAAATGCCGACCTGGCCCAGCACCGAAGGCCAGCGCTTGACCACGCGAAACTTGGTGATGTCGCCGTTGTACTCGTGCAGCCGCTTCACCGCCCAAGGCGACAGGACCTTGCCGAGATAGCGGGGCGCAATGCCATATTCCTGCAACAGAATGTCACCGTCCTCGTCGGCCGAGAACAGCGACAGCGGCGAGTCGTTCACCGGCGAGCCCTTGATGGCGTAGAACGGGGCTTTCTCCATCAGATGCTTGAGCTTCTCCGCCAGCGAGGATTTTCCGCCACCCACCGGGCCCAGTAGATAGAGGATCTGCTTCTTCTCTTCCAGGCCTTGGGCCGCATGCCGGAAATAGGACACGATCTGCTCGATCGTGTCTTCCATGCCATAAAAATCCTTGAAGGCCGGGTAGACCTTGATGACCTTGTTGGAGAACAGGCGAGACAATCGGGGATCCTTCCGGGTATCCACCAGTTCCGGCTCGCCGATCGCCGCCAGCATGCGTTCGGCGGAACTCGCGTAAGCCATCCGGTCCTGCTTGCAGATATCCAGGAATTCCTCGAGGGTGAATTCCTCTTCTTCTCTGCGGTAGCGTTCGATGTACTGGTTGAACAAGCTCATGGAGTCCTCCTGTCCGGTGAATCGATGTTAGGCCTGATCCTGTTGTCGCAATGATCGTGCCATGTCCTTTTTAGCGGCCAAAAGTTCGACCGGGTTGAGCACAAATAGTGCGATGGGAGAAATGCAGGCTGATCAAAACCAGTGCATCGCCCGGAGGCCGCACAGGCATGGGGCTTATTCCTGCCACTCGCACCAACTGGGCGCACGATCGAGCAGAAAATTGCATCTCCCGTCCTTACTACGGAGAGTAGACCAGGGTTGATTCGGTTCCAGTAGAGATCGGTTGATCTCGGCGTGAGCCGTAATGGTGTACTGCGTGGAAGGGCGGGAAACACCCTGCCTCCGCATGCTTGCGGAGTATGCAGCTTACACGTGGGCCACGGCGCATTCGACGCGAATGCCGGTGTAGGTGTGGCGCCAATATTGGCGCCGGCCAGGGGTTGAACGATGAACGGGTTATTTGGGCTTTGTTTTTTTCCTGATTTCCTGCATCCGTTCCCGCCATTCGCTCAAGGCCTCGTCCTCTATCTCCAGCTGTATCGCCACGACTTCCAGCGCGCTCAGTTTTTTATCTTCCAGTCTGCGCGTCAGTTTCTCGCGCATTCTGGACAGCAGCCGCTCGGTTTCTTCCTTGGATAGGCGTCTGGCTTTTTCAAGATAGGCTTCGGAAGGTGTCTTTCTCATCGCAATTTATCCTTTTTGTGTATTGGAAACCGCTGGTTTTAATGCTACTCGTTTATACAAGCCGCTCGCTACCTTGGCGGGGATAATAGGGAGTGGTGGTAAAGGCTGACCCAAAACCCAGCACTCGACATCGTCTGTCCAGGGTCGAAGCGGGCAGGCGAGCGGCCCGAGAACGAATGACGACCGAAAGGACGGAGATGAAAATCAAATCCAGGGATTTCCAGGTACAGGAAGGGAAGAAGGTCAACCTCAAGAAGTGGCCGACACGGGTCAAACCGCTTTACAAATCAAAGGAACAGTACCAAAAGCTCCTTGAGGACCAAGTGTCCGAACTGAGCGCACTGCAACAACTGCACTACGCGTCCAACCGCTATGCGGTCCTGCTGATTTTTCAGGCCATGGATGCCGCCGGCAAGGATGGCGCCATCAAGCATGTGATGTCCGGAATCAATCCCCAGGGCTGCCAGGTGTTCAGTTTCAAGCATCCGAGCGCGACCGAACTCGAGCATGATTTTCTATGGCGTACCACGCAGTCTTTGCCGGAACGCGGTCGCATCGGCATCTTCAACCGCTCCTACTACGAGGAAGTGCTGATCGTGCGGGTCCACCCGGAGATTCTCCGCAGCCAGGGAATTCCGGACGGGCTGCTCAATGAAAAAACGATCTGGAAGGAACGCTATCGTTCCATCGTCGACCTGGAAAACCATCTTCATCGGAACGGCACGCGGATCATCAAGTTCTTTCTTCACCTCTCGAAGGAAGAACAGCGGAAACGTTTCATCGATCGCATCGACGAACCCGAGAAAAACTGGAAGTTCAGTCAGGCGGACATCGTGGAGCGGGGATTCTGGGACGAGTATATGCAGGCCTACGAAGCGTGTCTGAGCGCAACGAGCACCCAGCGTGCGCCCTGGTACGTGGTGCCCGCCGACGACAAGGAAAATGCCCGGCTGATCATTGCCCGGATTGTGGTCGATGCCTTCAAGTCACTCGGGATGCAGTACCCCCAAACGGATGCCCAACACCGGCAGGAGTTGCTGTCGATTCGCCAGCAACTGGTGAACGAAGCCCCGGATAGCTGAGGCCTCGTCAGATTGATGGCATCTCAGATCCGGACGAAATAGGGGAGCGCGGTCAACGCGACCCCGATGGCGACCAGCAGGAAGGTGTTGGAAACGAAATACGGAAAAACCATGAGCGCAAGCCCGCAGAATAACGGAACGATCGCTTGCTGCTTCTTCCCGTACAGGAAAAAGCCCAGCCCGATCGAGCCGAAAAGCAAACCCCATAAAAGTGACGACATGCTCATTGTGGTCTCGCGCCCTGTCCTGGAATCGAAGCGGCTATCGGGATCGACGGCAGGTGCAACATAACATATTGAATTAATCCGTCAGATCAGTTTGTTACGGGCCGTTCTTGATTGTGTCCTAGGATTTCCGGCGTGCACTCTTCTCGCGCAGGTTCCCTTGCCACTGGCATCCGGGTTGCGTGCAGCGAAATCGCCGCTGCCTGACGAAGAGGCTCAGGATGCGGTCGATGAGGCGGCGGCGAATCCGGATCAATCCGTGCTGTCCGCATAGCGGGCACCAATAGGAATCGAGTTCGATAACGCAGATTGCCTTCGGATATTGCCGGAAAGAAGAAAGAGAGCGTTCGGTCACGTCGTCGGGATACGAAACATCTACAGCCTGGCTGATTGATGGCATTGACCCGAACGCGCGCCCCCGGTTCCGGAAATCAGGAGTCAGCGCGGAACATCTGGCGGCGCAGCATCGTTGGCCTCGATGCCATAGGGCTCGTAGCTGTAGTGTTCCGGCTTGATCGACGCAATGAGGCGGTCGAGACTGGGTGCGCCAATGTTGATGGGAACAGGGACGACCTGTCTGGCATCGACGACCTGCCGCACACGGTCCCAATCGATGGTTGGCCAGTCCTGGCTTCTGGACTGCGAGACAGCATCGATCGCGCGCATGAGGAGGCTGTCCTGATCGCCGGGATATTCTCCCACCGGCGCGGATACGCTGAGATAGAGTTGATGCTTGCGATATCCCACCAGCACCGGTTGGTTGATGATCCTCACCGGCGTGCCTTTGGGCACCCTGGGAAACAGGTAGGCCGCATTCTCGGGATACAGATGGACGCAGCCATGGCTGACTTCCATCCCCACGCCCCACGGCCGGTTGGTACCGTGAATGAAGATTTGCGAAAACCCGGTTTCCAGGGCGAGCATGCCCATGGGATTGTTGGGACCGGGGGGAAAGTAATCGGGGAAATTGGCTTCGCCCTGTCTATGATGCTCGGCCTGAATGTCCTTGGGAACGATCCAGGCGGGATCCTTGTATTTGGCGATGATCCGGGTGCTCCCCAGCGGCGTTGGCCAGCCGGGACGGGCGATCCCGATGGGAAAGGTGACCACCGTTGTCGCTTCATTGGCCTTGTGGCGCGGGAAATAATAAAGCCGGCGCTGGGGAATGTTCACGACGACACCGACCCACGGCCGCGGCGGCAAGATGAATTCGGTCGGGACGACGACCGGTGTTCCCTCGCCAGGCAGCCAGACCGACATCCCCGGATTGGCGCGGGTGATTTCGTCATAGCCGAGGTCATAATGCCGAGCGATGTCCAGCAAGGTGTTGCGGGCGTCAGCCGTCACCACCTGAAGCCGGCCGACGAGGTTGCTGCCATCGGTTGGCAGCGGAAACGTCGCGCTCCAGACTGGGGCGACCCACCACGCCAGCAGCAGGACAAGCACGTGCAGGCAGGGAACTGAACGCACGCTAGCGGTGGTCGGAGAAGGGGAGTGCACGATGCATTTCATGGGTTGATCAAGGAGGTCCTGAATTGCGATTCTGTTTGAAAGCATTGTTGGCTGCCGTCTTGCTGGGGATATCCACGATTTCCTGGGCAGCCGGGGGAGCGGACTGGGTGCTGGTGGATACCCAGGCGTTGACCCTCACGGTGTTTTCCGCTGAAAACCATGTCCTGGCCCGCTTCCACAATATCGCGATCGGCAGCGGCGGTGTCGCCGACACCCATCGCCAGGGAGACGAAACCACGCCACGCGGCATATTCCATGTCACCTGGGTCGATCGCCACAGTCGCTTCAATACCTTCTACGGCCTCGACTACCCGTCGGCCCCTATCGCCCGCCATGCGTATGACGCCGGCACCCTCAGCCAGGCGCAATTCGACGCCATCCTGCAGGCCCTGCGACATCATCGCACCCCACCCCAGGATACGCCGCTCGGCGGCCAGATTGGAATCCATGGACTCGGTGGCGGCAACCCCGACGTCCAACAGGCAGTCAACTGGACCAACGGCTGCGTGGCACTCACCAACCGTGACATCCGGCGGCTTGCCCAATGGATGCAGGTGGGGACGCGCGTGATCATTCGCTGAAATGCTCATGGCCGCGCCAACGTATTGGCCATTCAAGCCAGTCCGACTTGGTTGATGCCGGCGGACAGACGGTGTTCAGGCCGTCTGTCCGCCGGGCCTGAACAAATTATTTCTGCATCGTTTTCTTGAACATGCGGTCGATTTTCTCGGCCAGTTTGTCGACTTCCTGCATGGCCTTGTCGGCTTCGGCCTTCGCCGCATTCGCAGTGGAGTTGGCCTGGTCGGCAGTCGACTTGGCCCCGTCGGCGGTCGCGTTGGCCTGGTCAGCCTTTTGCGAAGCCTGGGCGGCGGCAGTCTTGGCAGCATTGGCGTTTGCGTTAGCCTCATCGGCTTTTTGCGACGCCTGGTCTGCCGTGGTCTGAGCCTTGTTCAGTGCGTCGGTCGTGGCGCAGCCGCCCAGCAAGGCCGCGAAAACCAATGACGTGCCGAGAAGGGATAACGTTTTGTACGAGCGTGCTTGGTTCATTTTTTTGCTCCAGAATTATTAAAGGTCTTGGAAAGCGCCGCACAAGCCAGAACGCGGCGCGACAATCAGTCGGACACTGCCGGAGCGGTGCGGCTGATGTGCTCATCTTAGAGAATGGGCAGCATGTAGAAATGAAAATCGGATTTTGGTTCCGTAATCGCCCAGCCGGAATAGGATTCCAGTTCAATGAGCACCACTGGCGACCGGTGCGCCCCCCCGTTTGGGCGGCCGGGCCAGCCAGACCATCAACATCAGGGCGACGAAGAAGCAGCCGGACAGCCAGAAGATGTCGTTGGTTGCCAGTAACACCGCCTGTTGATTGATGATTCGCTCCAGCATGGCTGGGTCTGTGGCCGGATTGGCCAGGCTGCCGAGGGCGGCGGCGGCCGTCGGATCGAAAGCCGAGATGTGCGAGGTCAAGATGCTGTGGTGGAACTCGGCGCGGCGGTCCCACAGCGTGATACTGAGCGAGGTGCCAAAACTGCCGGCCAGGATGCGGGAAAAATTCGACAGGCCGGTGGCACTGGGCATCATCTGGGGCGGAATATCCGCCAGCGTAAGGGCGGTCAGCGGCACGAAAAAGCTCGCAACGCCAAAGCCCATCAGCAGGCGCGGGAGCACGATATGCTGGAAGGTGACATCGGAGTTAAAGTTGCTGTTCCAGAACGACACCGCAGCGAACACGGCGAAGCTGAAGGTGGCCCAGATGCGCAGGTCGATTTTGTGCATGTTCTTGCCCACGAACGCGGATAGGAACACCGGCAGGATGCCGATGGGCGCGGCGGCCATGCCGGCCCAGGTGGCGGTGTAGCCCATGTTGGTCTGCAGCCACAGCGGCAGGATCACCACGTTGCCGAAGAACACCAGGTAGCCGATGCTCAGGATGACCGTGCCGACCAGGAAGTTGCGCTGGCCGAACAGGTGGAAGTCCACCACGGGATGACGGTCGGTCAGTTCCCAGACCACCAGCACGCTCAAGGCTACCGCAGAGACGACCGCCAGGGCGGCGATAGTGCCGGATTCGAACCAGTCGAGCTCGTTACCCTTGTCCAGCAGGATCTGCAGCGCGCCCACGCCCAGCACCAGCAGGACCAGGCCCACCTTGTCGATGGGCACGACCTGGGTCGTGCTGGAGCGCTTGCCCAGGATCGTCCAGGTCAGGAAGGCCGACAGCAGGCCGACCGGCAGGTTGATGTAGAAGATCCACGGCCAGTTGATGTTATCGGTGATCCAGCCGCCGAGGATCGGTCCGAGGATGGGCGCGACGATCACGGTCATGGACCAGAGCGCCAGCGCGAGCCCTTTTTTTTCCGGCGGGTAATTGTTCAGCAGCAGGCTCTGCGAGAGCGGGATCATCGGCCCCGCCACGGCACCCTGCAGGACACGCGCGGCGATCAGAACCGGCAGGCTGGGGGCCAGGCCGCACAGCCACGACGCCAAGGTGAACAGCAGGGTGGACAGCACGAACAGGCGCACGTCGCCGAAGCGGCGCGACAGCCAGCCGGTCAGCGGCAGGGCGATGGCGTTGCTGACGGCGAAGGAGGTGATGACCCAGGTGCCCTGGTTCGGGCTCACCGCCAGGTCGCCGGAAATCGCCGGCAGCGAGACGTTGGCGATCGACGTGTCCAGCACCTGCATGAAGGTGCCCAGGCTCAGACCCAGTGTCAGCAGGACCAGGGTGGGACCGTGCAATGGTGGGTGGGCCATGGGCTCAGCCCGTATGGACCTGGTTCGCCCGCAGAATGGAACGGATCAGGGCATCCGCGCCGGACGCGTCTTCCGCCGGCGTGACGTAGCGGGTTGCGGGATGCGAGTCCGTCTTGCCGGCAGCGGCGGTATCCACTTCAACTTTCATCGACAGCCCGACCCGCAAAGGATGTTCGGCCAATTCCTTGGTGTCGAGCGCGATGCGTACCGGCAGGCGCTGCACGATCTTGATCCAGTTGCCGCTGGCGTTCTGTGCCGGCAGCAGCGAGAACACGCTGCCCGTGCCGGGTGACAGACCCGCTACGGTGCCATGGAAGGTCGTGCCGCTGCCGTAGAGATCGGAAACCAGTTGCACGGGCTGACCGATGTGCATGCCCTTGAGCTGGTCTTCCTTGAAATTGGCCTCCACCCACAGTTGGGTCATCGGAACGATGGCCATGAGCGCCATGCCGGGTGCAACCTGCTGTCCGATCTGGACCGAGCGCTTGGCCACCTGGCCATCGGCAGGCGCCCGGATTTCGCAGCGACTCAGGGCCAGCCAGGCTTCGCGCAGCCGGGCTTCGGCCTGCTTGACGGCCGGATGGGTCGCTACCGTGGTGCCGCCCACTTCAGCCTTCGAAGCGGCCAGCTGGGCGCGCGCCAGATCGAGCTCGGATCGGGCCTTGTCGCGTGCGGCGCGGGCATGCTCGGCTTCCTCGCGCGAGATCGCATCGACGGCGACCGCCCGTTCACGCCGCACCAGATCGGCCTCGGCCTGTTCCAGGGTGCGTTGCTTCACGGCCAGATTGGCGGCCTGCTGGACGTGGGCCTCGAAGGTCTGGCTGATCCGGCGCACGATTTCCCCCAGATCGGCCTCGGCCTTGGCGAGGGCTAGCCTGGCGTCAGTATCGTCCAGCTTCACCACGACCTGACCCTGCTTCACGAAATCGGTGTCGTCGGCCAGTACCGCCACCACCGAGCCGGCGACACGCGGCGTGGCCCGCACCAGGTTGCCGGCCACGTAGGCGTCGTCGGTACTTTCGTGTCCGCGGCTGTGCAAGAACCAGCGTACGCCCCAAATCGCCGCCGTAACGAGAAAAATCAGGGCCAGAATCGTCAGCAGACGTTTGCGCTTGGCCGGATTGGCTTCTGGAGGATCAATGGTCATGGGGCAGGGTCCTTGTGGAGGGCGTCACCGCCCAATGCCTTGAACAGCGCCACACGGGCGCGCAGGCGGGCGGCTTGGATCTCGATCTCATTCATGCGCTGAGTGAGGACGGCGCTGTTCGCTTCGAGTGCGTCGAGCGGGCTGGCCAGCCCGATTTGTTGGCGCTGTTCCGCCAGGGAACGGGTCTGTTCGGTTTCCTGCAGGGCCTGTTGCTGAGCCTGGCTTCTATGCTCCAGGCTCGTAATCAGGGCATAGGCATCGGCGGCCTGGCGGGCAGCTTCCAGGATGGTGCGGTTATAAGCCGCCACAGATGCGGCGTAATCCGCTTCGCGCATGCCGAGTTTCGCACTCAGGGTCTGGCGATTGAAGATCGGCAGATGCAGGGCCGGACCGATCGATGCGGACAGGCTGTTGGCCTGGAACAGCTTGCTGAGGTCGAGGGTTTCCAGGCCGATCATCATGCGCAGATCCAGATTGGGATAGAAATCCGCCTTGGCCGCCGCACTCCGGTCGGAAGCGGCCTCAACCTGGCTGCGTAACGCCGCCACATCGGGTCGGCGGGCCAGCCAGTCAATCGGCAGACGGGCTGGCAGGGCTGGGAGCCTGGCGCCGAGTTCGGGCGTCGGCAGACTTGCGGCGTGGTCCGGATCGCTGCCGACCAGAGCGCTCATGCGATAGCGCAGTGCGCGTGCCAGATAGTCCAGACTGCGGGTCCGGTCCTCGTCCAGGTCCAGCTCTTTGCGCGCATCGATCAGCGGCTGTGCCGAATCCAGGCCCAGATCGAAACGTGCCTTGACCAGCGCATGCGCCTTGCGGTGGCTCTGGGTCAATGCGCGGGCGGCTGCCAGGCGCGCCTCGACATCGGCCCAGGCAAAATACGTATCGGCGACCGCTGCCGCCAGGGTCTGGCGAACGGCTTCAGCTTCGTCGCGTGCCGCCTGCTGCTCATTGCCCGCAGCCTGGATCAGCGCCCGATTCTTGCCCCACCAGTCGAGTGTGTAGGACAGGTTCTCGGTGATATCGGTCTGGGTGAAGGTACTGCCGCCGATAGGAGGCGGAAACAGTCCATTCTTGCTCAGGTGTTCGCGGGTAACGGAAGCATTGGTTTCATAGTGCACCTGGGCATCCAGGCGAGCCAGGCGTACAGATTGATCGGCCACGCGCAGGCGCGCCTGCGCGGCAGCCAGATCAGGGGCATCCCGCAAGGCTGTGTCGATCAACCGGTCCAGGTTGGTCAATCCGAAGGATGTCCACCAGTGTTCTTGGAGAAGCGGGCTATCCGTGCCAGCGGACGGGTTGGACAAAGCCGACAGCGTGGTCGCCGTTTCGGGCGCCTTCAGCGTCGGTCGGGCAGGCAGGTCGTGCGGCAGTTCGGCACAGCCGGCAACCAACAGGAACACACCAGGCAGCAGTCGCTTCATGAGGCCATCCTGAAGTGCCGCAGGCCTTCCAGCATCTTCCTCAGCAGGCGGTCAAACTCGGTGATCTCGGCCGGGCTGAAATCGCTCCATTGTTGCTCGATCCGTTGCCAGATGACTGGCAACACGGCCAGGATCAATTTCCGTCCTGACGGCGTCAGCGACAGTTCCACCCGTCGGCGGTCTTGCGTGCACGGTTTACGGCTGACCCAGCCGGAACCGACCAGGTCATCCGCCAATCGGGTCACATTGGTACGGGATGCAATCAACGCGGCGCTCAAATGGCTGGGATTCAACCGGTTGTCCTCGCTGCTCAAAATCATGGCGAGCGCCAGGAAGCTCGAACTGTTGAGCCCAAACTCTGAAAGATGTTGGTTATAAACATCGTCCAATTCTTTGAAAACATAAAAGAACAGACGGTTCAGCACAACCCGGTCCTGGGGCATGCCAGGCAGTTGCCCAGATATGCTGCCGATACCATTCTCGAAATAGGTGAAGTCCAGGTTCACGTCTTTGCCATGCTAGCCAGTGGGTTGGTTAGTATCATAGCGCTGGAAATAGTTTCAAATGTAACTATTTTTATTATTTAACATAATATACATTCCACGAAGTTGGCCGGCATAAAACATAGCCCCAAAGGGCTGCACAGGTTTGCCAATCATGGCCACTTCCCTGACCAACATGGTCAGCATCAAACCCAAATTCGTCTCCGTTGTCAACACCCTCGAATAATCCGCCTAAAAATACTTCTTGTAAAACTGCCATTGCAGCCTTGTTGCAACAGCGAAAATCGCTGCAAGCGGCACAATGACCCAGAACGGACTGATTGCGACAGGTGTGCAAAGGTAAACCGTCACGGCTGAGGCAAAAAACATCAGCTTGGACAGCCTTCCCAGTTTGTGAATATCCGCCGATTCGCGGCCAGCACACGCGCGGCGAATGTACCGTTCGGTCAAACCATCCGCTGTAGCAACGAAATACAGCAACATGAATAGCGGCACCGACGCCATCAGGAATCCAATCCGGATCCCATAGACCTGGATCACGTTCATGGCCAGGTAGATTTCCCGGACATTCCTGGCGACGAACTGGGTCAGATACATCTGGTCGACCTCGTTGACGCGCTGTCCGGCGATATAGGCGTAGGTGGCGTCATGTAGCGTCGTGGCCTGGAAAAATAGCCAGTACGTCCAGCGTTGGGCCACCAACGGTAGGCTTGCAAAACCCTCAGCATGGGCTCCAGACTGCAACAGTCTGGCCACGCGGGCTGACTCAGCCTGAAAAAGCGCATCGCTGGCGGTAACTGGGTCAGCCCACTGGTATTTGGCGAAAAGAAAGGCAACCGCCAGGGCGATCAGAGCCAGCAATACGTAGAGCAATACCGTCCCGAACAGCCATTTCAAAGGCCACAGGAAAGCAACCGCGACGTTGTTGTCGTAGAGGCCGACGCGCCTAGAAGCCACTGCCCTTGCCCTCCACGACCAGGGAATCGATCTGTCCAGCCTGGCCGTCGTACTTCTGTCTCATGCTGGCCGCGATATCTTCCAGCGATGCCGGAATGGGCAAGGCCTCGTCCGGGTCGAATAGAGGCAGCCGGATCTTGTAAAGCTGGCCGCCCTCGATGAGCGCGAAAGCT
>MKWL01000007.1 GCA_001899305.1 Thiobacillus sp. 0-1251
GATTCAGCCGATCGCCATGGACGAAGGTCTGCGTTTCGCCATTCGCGAAGGCGGTCGTACCGTCGGTGCGGGTGTCGTGGCCAAGATCGAAGAGTAAGGCTCAATAATGCAAAACCAGAAAATCCGCATCCGCCTGAAGGCGTTTGACTACAAACTGATCGACCAGTCCGCGCTCGAAATCGTGGAAACCGCCAAGCGCACGGGCGCCGTGGTCAAGGGCCCGGTCCCGCTGCCGACCTCGATCGAGCGTTTTGATGTGCTGCGTTCGCCCCACGTCAACAAGGCGTCGCGCGACCAGTTCGAGATCCGTACCCATCGCCGTCTGATGGACATCATGGACCCGACCGACAAGACGGTCGATGCCCTGATGAAGCTGGATCTGCCTGCCGGCGTGGACGTCGAAATCAAGTTGTAAAAAGCGGGCGGCTTGGGTATACTGCCGCCCCTTCAGTTGTACCAATAGTCGCCGGTCAATTGTAATCGGCACCTAAAACCCTTGTCCGCAGCTTCGGCTGCCGGCTTGAGATAGGAAATACAAAGATGAGTATCGGGCTCGTTGGCCGCAAGGTCGGCATGACCCGCATTTTTACCGAGAACGGTGCGTCCGTTCCGGTGACGGTGCTGGAAATGTCAAACAATCGTGTGACGCAAGTGCGCACGCCAGAAAATGACGGTTATTCCGCTGTGCAGGTTGCTTACGGCAGCCGTCGCAATAGCCGCGTCAATAAATCGGAAGCCGGACATTACGCCAAGGCGGGTGTGGATGCGGGCGAGCTGCTGCGTGAATTCCGCGTGCCTGCCGACGTCGCCGCCCAATACCAGGCGGGCGCCACGGTTTCTGTCGAGGTGCTTCAGGCGGGGCAGAAGGTGGATGTTACCGGTGTGACGCAGGGCAAGGGCTTTGCGGGCACCATCAAGCGCCACAACTTCAAATCGCAACGCGCCACCCATGGCAACTCGCGTTCGCACAACGTGCCGGGCTCGATCGGCATGGCGCAGGATCCGGGTCGTGTTTTCCCGGGCAAGCGCATGTCCGGCCATATGGGTGCGGTCACCTGCACCAAGCAGAACCTTGAGGTTGTGCGTGTCGATGCGGAGCGTGGTCTGGTGCTGTTGAAAGGCGCCGTTCCGGGTTCCAAGGGTGGTCATGTCGTGGTGCGCCCGGCAGTGAAAGGGGGTGCCTGATGGATTTGACGATCATTAACGAGCAGGGGCAGGATGTGACCAGCCTCGCAGCTTCCGACGAAACCTTTGGTCGCGACTACAACGAAGCGCTGGTGCACCAGGTGGTGACCGCGTTCCAGGCGAATGCGCGCAGCGGAAACCGTGCGCAGCAGACGCGTGCCGAAGTGACGGCTTCCACGCACAAGCCGTGGCGCCAAAAAGGCACCGGCCGTGCGCGTTCCGGTCGTACCTCCAGCCCGATCTGGCGTGGGGGTGGCGTGACCTTCCCGAACAAGCCGAACGAGAACTTCACCCACAAGGTGAACCGCAAGATGTATCGTGCCGGCCTGGCGACCATCCTGTCGCAGCTGGCGCGCGAGGGAAAGCTCAAGGTTGTCGAAAGCCTGGGCATCGAGTCCCCCAAAACCAAGGTGCTGGCCAACAAGCTCAAGTCGATGGGTTATGGCAAGGTCATGATCATTGCCGACAGCGTGGACGACAACCTGTGGCTGTCCTCGCGCAACCTGCCGAACGTCTACGTGGTCGAGCCACATCAGGCCGATCCGTGGAGTCTGGTCAAATTCGGTAACGTGCTGATCACCAAGGCGGCGGTCAAGCAGTTTGAGGAGATGGTGTGATGAGTGCGATCAGTCAGGAGCGTCTGCTCAAAGTCATTCTCGCGCCGGTGATCTCCGAAAAGAGCACGCGCGTGGCCGACAAGCTGAATCAGGTTGTTTTTCGTGTGTTGCCCGATGCAACCAAGCAGGAAATCGGCGCAGCGGTTGCCAGTCTGTTCAAGGTTGAAGTGACGGGTGTGCAAGTGCTGAACGTCAAGGGCAAGGTCAAGCGCTCCGGTCGTGTCATGGGTCGCCGTGACAACTGGAAGAAAGCGTATGTCACCCTGAAGCCGGGTCAGGACATCGACTTCGCGTCCGGTCAGTAAGGGAGAAAATCATGGCATTGATCAAAGTCAAACCTACCTCTGCCGGTCGCCGCGCGGTCGTCAAGGTCGTTACACCTGGCCTGCATAAAGGCAAACCCGTTGCTGCACTGCTCGAGCCCAAGAAGCGCGGTTCGGGCCGCAACAACAACGGGCATATTACGGTTCGCCACAAAGGCGGCGGTCACAAGCAGCATTACCGCGTGGTCGATTTCCGTCGCAACAAGGACGGCATTCCGGCAACTGTCGAGCGCCTGGAGTACGACCCCAACCGCTCCGCGCACCTCGCCCTGCTGTGCTACGCGGACGGAGAGCGTCGTTACATCATTGCCCCTCGCGGCATTGCCGCGGGTGCTCAGCTGGTGAGCGGCGCCGAAGCGCCGATCAAGGCCGGCAACTGCCTGCCGCTGCGCAGCATCCCGGTCGGCAGCACGGTGCACTGCGTCGAAATGATGCCGGGCAAGGGCGCGCAGATCGCACGTTCCGCTGGCACCTCGGTCCAGTTGCTGGCGCGCGAAGGCAGCTACGCTCAATTGCGTCTGCGTTCGGGTGAAATCCGCAAGGTGCACGTCGACTGTCGCGCGACCCTGGGCGAGTGCGGCAACGAAGAGCACAGCCTGCGCTCGATCGGCAAGGCTGGCGCAATGCGCTGGCGCGGTGTTCGTCCGACCGTGCGCGGTGTCGTGATGAACCCGGTCGACCACCCGCATGGTGGTGGTGAGGGTCGCACCGCGGCGGGTCGTCATCCGGTCAGCCCGTGGGGTACGCCGACCAAGGGGTATCGTACCCGCAGTAACAAGCGCACCTCCAACATGATCGTCCGCCGCCGTCACGCGCGCTGATTGAGGTAGAAAGATATGGCACGTTCAATTAAAAAAGGCCCGTTCGTCGACGGGCACCTGCTGAAAAAAATTGAAGCCGTTCGCGGTTCCAATGACAAGCGCCCGATCAAGACCTGGTCGCGTCGTTCCACCGTGTTGCCCGATTTCATCGGTCTGACGATTGCGGTGCACAACGGCCGCCAGCATGTGCCGGTGTTCGTGACCGAAAACATGGTCGGCCACAAGCTGGGTGAGTTTTCCCTGACGCGTACCTTCAAGGGCCACGTTGCGGACAAGAAGGCGAAGAAATAAGGAGCGCATGATGGAAGTTTCTGCAATTTTGCGTGGTACCCGCCTGTCCGCACAGAAAGGCCGTCTGGTTGCTGACCAGATCCGCGGTCTGCGCGTGGAAAAGGCGCTGAACATTCTGGCCTTCAGCCCGAAAAAAGGCGCGGGCATCATCAAGAAGGTGCTCGAGTCGGCCATCGCCAATGCCGAGCACAACGAAGGTGCCGACATCGATACCCTGAAAGTCAAGACGATCTATGTCGACCAGGGGTCGGTGCTGAAGCGCTTCACTGCCCGCGCCAAAGGCCGTGGCAACCGTATTAGCAAACCGACCTGTCACATCACCGTGACGGTCGGCGATTAAGGAAGCGGCATGGGACAAAAAATACATCCGATTGGGTTCCGTCTTGGTGTTCAACGCATCTGGACGGCCAAGTGGTACGGTTCGAACCGCAATTTCTCAAGCACCCTGCTTGAGGACATCAAGGTTCGTGACTATCTGAAGAAGAAGCTTGCCCATGCTTCGGTCTCGAAGGTGCTGATCGAGCGCCCGGCGAAGAATGCGCGCATCACGATCTTCAGCGGCCGCCCCGGCGTGGTGATCGGCAAGAAGGGTGAAGACATCGAAGTGCTGCGCGGCGAACTGGCGCGCCTGATGTCGGTGCCCGTGCACGTCAACATTGAAGAAGTACGCAAACCGGAGACCGATGCCCAGATCATCGCCGACGGCATCGCCCAGCAGCTGGAGAAGCGCGTGATGTTCCGTCGCGCCATGAAGCGCGCGATGCAGAATGCCATGCGCCTGGGTGCCCAGGGCATCAAGATCATGAGCTCGGGCCGTCTGAACGGTGCCGAGATCGCGCGTACCGAATGGTATCGTGAAGGTCGTGTGCCGCTGCATACCCTGCGTGCCGAGATCGATTACGGCTTTGCCGAAGCGAAAACCACCTACGGCATCATCGGCATCAAGGTGTGGGTTTACAAGGGCGACGCGCTGAACCGTGGCGAGCAGCCTGTAGCCGCCGAACAGGAAAAGCGCGGCAAGAAATCGGGAGTGAAACATGCTGCAGCCAGCTAGAAGAAAATATCGCAAGGAACAGAAGGGCCGTAACACCGGCTTGGCAACCCGCGGTGCCGATGTGAGTTTTGGTGATTTCGGCCTGAAAGCCGTCGGTCGTGGCCGTCTGACCGCGCGCCAGATCGAAGCTGCGCGTCGTGCAATGACTCGCCACATCAAGCGTGGTGGTCGTATCTGGATCCGTATCTTCCCGGACAAGCCGATTTCACGTAAGCCGGCCGAAGTGCGGATGGGTAACGGTAAAGGCGCCCCGGAATACTACGTGGCTGAAATCCAGCCGGGCAAGGTTTTGTACGAAATGGATGGCGTGAACGAAACGCTGGCGCGCGAGGCATTCCGCCTGGCGGCAGCCAAGTTGCCGATCGCGACCACCTTCGTGACCCGCATGATCGGGAGCTGAGTGATGAATACGAAAGAAATGCGCGGCAAGAATGCCGCAGAATTGAAGCAGGAACTGGAATCGCTGTTGCGCGCCCACTTTGCATTGCGCATGCAGGTGGCCACCCAGCAGTCGAGCAAGACTGCTGATTTGGGCAAGCTGCGTCGCGATATTGCCCGTGTCAAGACCATTATGCGCGAGAAGGCGGGTCAAGCATGACTGAAGTCAAGAAGATGGTGCGCACGCTCACGGGGCGTGTGGTGAGCGACAAGATGAACAAGACGGTCACGGTTCTGGTTGAGCGCCGCGTGAAGCATCCGGTCATCGGCAAGGTGATCCGCCTGTCGAAAAAGTATCATGCCCACGATGAAAACAACGAGTTTCACGAGGGGGACATGGTTCAGATCGAGGAATCGCGCAAGCTTTCGCGTACCAAGGCGTGGACCGTCAGCAAACTGATTGAGCGCGCTCGCGTATAAGGCTTGCATCAGGTGCTCAAACCCGGTATAGTGCCGGGTTTTCCGGTTGGTGAGCCGGTTTTGAACCCGGTTCGCTGACTCAAGCAATCCCGCATCATGCGGGTGTTCTCCCGAACGGGTTCCAAAACTGGCCGCCTCTGTGGTGGATAAAGTTGGAGGCAATTAAATGATTCAGATGCAGTCCGTATTGGACGTGGCAGACAACACCGGTGCGCGCTCCGTCATGTGCATCAAGGTGCTGGGCGGCAGTCATCGCCGTTATGCAAGTGTGGGCGACATCATCAAGGTCAGCATCAAGGATGCTGCGCCGCGTGGCCGCGTGAAGAAGGGTGATATCTACAACGCCGTGGTGGTTCGTACCGCCAAGGGTGTTCGTCGCCCCGACGGTTCGCTGGTGCGCTTTGACGGCAATGCTGCCGTGTTGCTGAACAACAAATTAGAGCCGATCGGTACCCGTATTTTTGGGCCGGTTACCCGTGAGTTGCGTACCGAGAAGTTCATGAAGATCGTCTCGCTTGCGCCCGAGGTTCTGTGAGAGGGAATCATGGCACGAATTCGTAAAAGCGATCAGGTGATCGTCCTGGCCGGAAAAGACAAAGGCAAGCGCGGTACTGTGCTGCGTGTGCTGGATGACGGCCATGTGGTTGTTGAGGGTGTGAATCGGGCCAAGAAGCATCAAAAGCCGAATCCCATGCGCAACATCCAGGGCGGGATCGTCGAGAAAGAGATGCCGATCCAGGCTTCGAATGTCGCATTGTTCAATGTCGGCACGCAGAAAGCGGATCGCGTGGGTTACAAGATGCTGGAGGACGGCCGCAAGGTGCGGGTGTACAAGTCCAATGGCGAAATGGTTGACGCTCAGGGGTGATCATGGCGCGTTTTCAAGAATTGTATCGTGAGACGGTGGTGCCCAAGCTGGTCGAGCAGTTTGGCTATAAATCCATCATGGAAGTGCCGCGCATCCAGAAGATCACCCTGAATATGGGGGTTGGCGAGGCGGTGGCTGACAAGAAGGTGATGGATCACGCGGTGGCGGACATGCAGAAAATCGCGGGCCAGAAGCCGGTCGTCACCAAGTCCAAAAAGTCGATTGCCGGTTTCAAGATCCGTGAGAACTATCCCGTCGGCTGCATGGTGACCCTGCGCCGCGCGCAGATGTACGAATTCCTGGATCGTCTGGTTACGGTGGCCATGCCGCGTATCCGCGACTTCCGGGGTATTTCGGGCAAGTCCTTCGATGGCCGTGGCAACTACAACATGGGTGTCAAGGAACAGATCATTTTCCCCGAGATCGAGTACGACAAGATCGATGCGTTGCGTGGTATGAACATCACGATCACTACCACCGCCAAGACTGATGATGAAGCGCGAGCCCTGCTTGCCGCCTTCAGTTTCCCGTTCAAGAATTGAGGTAGGCATGGCCAAGTTATCCTTGATCAATCGTGAAGAAAAACGCGCGCGCATGGTGAAGAAATATGCCGCCAAGCGCGCCGAGCTCAAAGCCGTCATCGCCAGCGTGGCGACCAGCGACGAAGATCGCATGGCGGCATACAAGGCGTTGCAGGAATTGCCGCGTAATTCCAGCCCGGTAAGGCAGCGTAACCGTTGCCAATTGACGGGCCGTCCGCGTGGCGTGTTCAGCAAGTTTGGCCTGGCGCGCGGAAAGCTGCGTGAATATGCGATGCGGGGCGAGATCCCGGGCATCGTCAAGGCTAGCTGGTAAGGGGTAGACGATATGAGTATGAGTGATCCCATCGCGGACATGCTGACCCGCATTCGCAATGCGCAGGCGGTTGAAAAGGCGGCTGTCACGATGCCTTCCTCCAAGGTCAAAGTGGCGATTGCCAAGGTGCTGAAGGACGAAGGCTACATCGAGGATTTCGCCGTTCGTGGCGAGGCCGGCAAGCCTGAGCTCGAGTTGCAGCTGAAATATTACGCAGGCCGTCCGGTGATCGAGCGCATCGAGCGTGTCAGCAAGCCCGGTCTGCGCATCTACAAGGGTGCCGAGGATTTGCCGCGCGTCATGAATGGCCTGGGTGTTGCGATTGTCTCCACCTCGAGTGGTGTGATGACTGACCGCCATGCGCGCGCCAAGGGCGTGGGTGGTGAAGTCCTGTGCGTGGTTGCGTAAGAAGGAGCGGATATGTCACGTGTAGCCAATAATCCTATTACGTTGCCCAAGGGCGTCGAAGTCACGCTGGGTAAGGATATCTCGGTCAAGGGGCCGCTGGGTGCCATGAGCCGCGGGATGTCTTCCGATGTGTCGGTCGCGCTCAATGACGGCGTGCTGACCTTTGCGCCTGTCGGCGCAAGCATTCAGGCGAATGCCATGGCGGGGACCTTGCGTGCGCTGGTCAACAACATGGTGCAAGGTGTCTCCAAGGGATTCGAGAAGAAGCTGACGCTGGTTGGGGTCGGTTATCGCGCTCAAGCCCAGGGCGATGCGCTCAATTTGACGCTTGGTTTCTCGCATCCGGTCGTGCACAAGATGCCGGCTGGCATCAAGGTTGAGACCCCGACGCAGACTGAAATTGTGATCAAGGGCATTGATCGCCAGGCTGTTGGGCAGGTGGCCGCCGACGTGCGCGCATACCGTCCGCCGGAGCCCTACAAGGGCAAGGGCGTTCGCTATAGCGACGAAGTGGTCATCAAGAAAGAGACCAAGAAGAAGTAAGGCTTAAGGACAGATAATGAACACCAAGCAATCACGGATTCGCAGAGCGCGCAAAACCCGCGCCAAAATCGCGGCCGTCAAGGCGATTCGCCTGGCAATTCACCGCACCAACAGCCACATCTACGCCCAGATCATTTCGGCGGATGGCGGAACGGTCATGACCAGCGCGTCCTCGAACGACAAGGAACTGCGCGGCCAGCTGGCCAATGGCGGTAATGTGGCCGCCGCGGCGGCTGTGGGCAAGCGTCTGGCCGAAAAAGCCAAGGGCTTGGGCATTGAAAAAGTGGCTTTCGACCGAGCCGGCTTCAAGTTTCACGGGCGTGTGAAAGCCCTGGCTGAAGCGGCCCGCGAAGGCGGTTTGGCATTTTAACGAGGCAGAATCAAGATGGCCCGTACAGCACCTACGAGTAACGAAGAGCGCGGCGACGGCTTGCGCGAGAAGATGATTTCGGTCAACCGCGTCACCAAAGTGGTGAAGGGCGGCCGGATCATGGGTTTTGCCGCGCTGACCGTGGTTGGCGACGGCGATGGCGGTATCGGCATGGGCAAGGGCAAATCCCGTGAAGTGCCAGTTGCCGTGCAGAAGGCCATGGAGGAAGCGCGTCGCAAGCTGGTCAAGATCAGCCTGAAGAATGGCACTTTCCACCATACGGTGGTGGGCCAGCATGGCGCCTCGCGCGTGCTGATCCAGCCGGCATCGGAAGGTACCGGCATTATCGCCGGCGGCGCGATGCGTGCGGTGTTCGAGGTCATGGGTGTCCAGAACGTGCTCGCCAAGTGCCTGGGTTCGACCAATCCCTATAACGTCGTGCGTGCCACGATCGACGGTCTGATGAAGATGTCCACGCCGTCCGAGATCGCGGCCAAGCGTGGCAAGTCTGTCGAAGACATTGCGGGGTAAGCCATGAGCGAGCAGAAGAAAATCAAGGTGACGCTGATCAAGAGCCTGATTGGCACCAAGGCGCCGCACCGCGCCTGTGTGCGCGGCCTGGGCCTGCGTCGGATGAACCATACCGTTGAAGTGCTGGATACGCCGGAAAACCGCGGAATGATTACCAAGGTTGCCTATCTGGTGAAGTGCGAGGCTTAAATGGAACTGAACAATATTAAACCGGCAGACGGTGCCAAGAAGGACAAGCGCCGCGTGGGTCGTGGCATTGGATCGGGCCTCGGCAAGACCGCGGGGCGCGGCCACAAAGGCCAGAAATCCCGTGCGGGCGGTTTCCACAAAGTGGGATTCGAAGGCGGCCAGATGCCTATGCATCGCCGTTTGCCGAAACGTGGCTTCGTCTCGTTGACCAAGGCGGATACGGCACGCGTGCGCTTGTATGAACTGGCGGCAGTGGGCGTGGATGAGATTGATTTGCTGGTGCTGAAGCAGGCGGGTATCGTCAGCGCCAGCGCCAAGTCCGCCCGGATTTATCTGGCCGGCGAAATCGGCAAGGCGATCAAGCTGAGCGGGATCGCAGTGACCAAAGGTGCGCGCGCTGCGATCGAAGCGGCTGGCGGCAGCGTCGCCGAATAAGTCAGCGAGGACTCCGCTTTGGCCACGCCCAAAACCGGCTTGAACAAATACGGCGATCTCAAGCGTCGCTTGCTGTTTCTGCTTGGCGCCCTGATTGTCTACCGGATTGGCACATTTATTCCGGTGCCGGGCATCGACCCGCTCGTCCTCGACCAGGTGTTCAAGTCGCAGCAGGGTGGCATCCTGGGCATGTTCAACATGTTTTCGGGTGGCGCATTGTCGCGTTTCAGCGTATTTGCGCTGGGGATCATGCCGTACATCTCGGCGTCGATCATCGTGCAAATGATGACCAGCGTGTCGCCGCAGTTGGAAGCCCTGAAAAAAGAGGGTGAGGCCGGCCGGCGCAAGATTACGCAGTACACCCGGTACGGAACCTTGTTCCTGGCCGTATTCCAGGCCTTGGGCATCGCCATTGCGCTGGAATCGCAAGCGGGCCTCGTCCTGGATCCCGGTCTGGCATTTCGTGCGATTACTGTGGTCACACTGACGGCAGGTACGATGTTCCTGATGTGGCTGGGCGAACAGGTGACCGAACGCGGCTTGGGCAACGGCATCTCGATCATCATTTTTGCAGGGATCGCTGCGGGCTTGCCGCATGCGATTGGCGGTACGCTGGAACTGACGCGCACAGGTGCGTATTCGATCCCGCTCGTGTTGATGCTGTTTGTCGCCGTATTGCTGGTGACTGCGCTGGTTGTTTTTGTCGAGCGCGGCCAACGCAAGATTCTGGTCAACTATGCCAAACGCCAGGTTGGAAAAATGGTTGTGGGTGGCCAGAGTTCACATTTGCCGCTGAAGCTGAATATGGCCGGGGTGATCCCGCCGATTTTCGCTTCCAGCATCATTCTGTTCCCGGCCACGCTGGCGGGATGGTTCGGGAGCGGCGAGAGCATGAGTTGGCTGAAGGACATCGGGGCAACCCTGTCTCCCGGTCAGCCGGTATACGTGCTGTTGTACGCAATCGCGATCATATTCTTCTGTTTTTTCTATACGGCCCTTGTGTTCAATTCCAAGGAGACGGCAGATAACCTGAAGAAAAGCGGTGCGTTTGTGCCAGGTATCCGCCCGGGTGAGCAGACGGCGCGTTATATCGACAAGATCCTGACCCGGCTGACGCTGGTGGGCGCGATTTACATCACGTTGGTGTGTTTGTTGCCCGAGTTTCTGATTTTGAAATGGAATGTTCCGTTCCACTTTGGCGGAACCTCTCTGCTGATTATTGTGGTGGTGACCATGGATTTCATGGCTCAAGTTCAGGCATATGTCATGTCGCACCAGTATGAAGGCTTGCTTAAGAAGGCCAATTTCAAGAACAGCTTGGCGGGGCGCTGATGTCTAAGGAAGATGTCATTCAGATGCAGGGTGAAGTGATCGAGAACCTGCCGAACGCCACCTTTCGAGTCAAGCTGGAAAACGGTCATGTGTTGTTAGGTCATATCTCCGGAAAAATGCGCATGCATTACATCCGCATCCTTCCGGGCGACAAGGTGACGGTGGAATTGACGCCGTACGATTTGACCAAAGGCCGGATTGTTTTCCGGGCCAAATGATTTTTAACCGGCAGTCTCTGCCGGTGGATGAATGGAGAGAACCATGAGAGTGCAGGCTTCAGTCAAGAAAATGTGCCGTAAATGCAAGGTTGTGCGCCGCAAGGGCGTGGTGCGCGTGATCTGTGACGATCCGCGCCACAAGCAGCGCCAGGGCTAAACTGCCAAGTTTGTATCCGAGTCGACCCAAAGATGGGTTGACGTGTTATAATTTTTTGTTTTGCGTTCGGAGCTTTGCGAATGGCTCGTATTGCTGGGGTTAATATCCCGAATCATCAACACGCGGTTATTGCGTTGACCGCCATTTACGGTATCGGCCGGACCACCTCCGGCAAGATTTGCGACGCGACGGGTGTTGCCCGTACGTCCAAAATCAAGGACCTGTCCGAAGCCGAAATGGAGCGCTTGCGTGAAGGCGTGGCCAAGTTCACGGTCGAGGGCGACCTGCGCCGTGAAATTACCATGAACATCAAGCGTTTGATGGATCTTGGCTGCTACCGTGGCTTCCGCCATCGCAAGGGTTTGCCAGTCCGTGGTCAGCGCACCCGTACCAATGCGCGTACCCGCAAGGGCCCGCGCAAGGCCATCAAAAAGTAAAGGTTAATCATGGCTACTAAAACAGCAGCGCGTGTACGCAAAAAGGTCAAGAAGAATGTCGCGGAAGGGATTGCGCATATTCACGCCTCGTTCAACAACACCATCGTGACCATCACCGACCGTCAGGGCAATGCCTTGTCGTGGGCGACGGCTGGCGGCGCGGGCTTCAAGGGGTCGCGCAAATCGACACCGTTTGCGGCGCAGGTTGCGGCCGAAAACGCCGGCAAGATGGCGCAGGAATACGGCGTCAAGAACCTGGAAGTGCGGATCAAGGGCCCTGGCCCCGGCCGCGAATCCACCGTGCGTGCGCTGAATGCGCTGGGTTTCAAGATCGTCGCGATCTCGGATGTGACCCCGATTCCGCATAATGGTTGCCGTCCCTCCAAAAAGCGTCGTATCTAATTTCCAGGGAAAATCATGGCTCGTAATCTTGATCCCAAATGCCGTCAGTGCCGTCGTGAGGGCGAAAAGCTCTTTCTGAAAGGCGAGAAGTGCTTTACCGACAAATGCGCGATTGAACGTCGTGCCTATGCGCCTGGTCAGCATGGCCAGAAGAGCGGTGCACGCCTCTCCGGTTACGGCGTGCAACTGCGTGAAAAGCAAAAAATCCGCCGCATCTACGGCGTGCTGGAAGGCCAGTTCCGTCTGACCTACAAACGCGCTGAAAGCCGCAAGGGTGTGACCGGTGAAAACCTGTTGTCCATGCTCGAATCGCGTCTGGATTCGGTGTGCTACCGCATGGGCTTTGGCGCGTCGCGTACCGAGGCGCGTCAGGTGGTCCGCCACAACGGCATCACCGTGAACGGTCGCCGGGTCAATATCCCGTCGTATCAGGTTCGCGCAGGCGATGTGGTCGAGGTGGTGGACAAGGCGAAAGCCCATCTGCGTATCAAGGCGGCTGCCGAAGCGACCGCAGCGCGCGGCTATCCTGAATGGGTCGAGGTCGATGCGAAGGCGCTCAAGGGCACTTACAAAGCGGCCCCGCAACGCTCGGAACTGCCGTCGACGATCAATGAGTCGCTGGTCGTCGAGTTGTACTCCAAATAAGCTGAGACGGTCTTAAGGAAACGCACTTTATGCAAAGCGCTACGGAATTTCTCAAGCCGCGTATTGTGGAGGTGGATCGCGCCTCCCCGCTGCATGCCAAGGTTATCATGGAGCCCTTCGAGCGTGGCTATGGCCATACGCTCGGCAACGCGCTGCGTCGTATTCTGTTGTCTTCCATGGTTGGCTATGCGCCGACCGAAGTCGCCATCAGCGGCGTGGTTCACGAATACTCGACCATTGAAGGCGTGCAGGAAGATGTCGTCGACATCCTGCTGAACCTCAAGGGCATCGCATTCAAGATGCACGGCAAGTCCGAGGCATTGCTGAAAGTCTCCAAGGCCGGCGAAGGCGTCGTGACCGCGGGCGACATCGAAGTCGGCCACGACATCGAAGTGCTGAATCCCGATCACGTGATTGCCCACCTGACCAAGGGTGGCAAGCTGGACATGGAAATCAAGATCGAAGCGGGTCGCGGTTATCAGCCGGCCACTACGCGCAAGGTTTCGGATGAAACCCGCGCCGTCGGTTCGATCCTGGTCGATGCCTCGTTCAGCCCGGTGCGCCGTGTCGCCTACTCGGTCGAGAGTGCTCGCGTCGAGCAGCGTACCGACCTCGACCGTCTGGTGATCGATATCGAAACCAATGGCGTGGTCGAGCCTGAAGAAGCCGTGCGCACAGCCGCCCGCATCCTGGTGAACCAGCTGTCGGTGTTTGCCGATCTGGAAGGCACACCGGCCGAGTCCGAGTCGCCGCGTTCGCCGCAAGTCGATCCGTTGCTGCTGCGTCCGGTCGACGATCTCGAGCTGACCGTGCGTTCGGCCAACTGCCTGAAAGCCGAGAACATCTATTTCATCGGCGATCTGATCCAGCGTTCCGAGACCGAACTGCTGCGCACCCCCAACCTGGGTCGCAAGTCGCTCAACGAAATCAAGGATGTGTTGGCCTCCAAGGGGCTGTCCCTGGGCATGAAACTTGAGAACTGGCCGCCCGCAGGACTTGAGCGCCCCTGATTTACTGAACCGAAATCAACAATAAAGTGCGGGTCGCCGTGGCTGGCGGCCTAGCCCAAGAATACTGTCTGAAAGGAATAAGCCATGCGTCATCGTCAATCCAATCGCAAACTGAACCGTACCACCAGCCATCGCTTGGCCATGTTTCGCAACATGAGCGTGTCGCTGCTGAAGCACGAAGTCATCAAGACCACGCTGCCGAAGGCCAAGGAGCTGCGCCGCTTCGTCGAGCCGCTGATCACCCTGGGCAAGGAGCCGAGCCTGTCGAATCACCGCCTGGCATTCGACCGCCTGCGCGACCGTGACATGGTCGTCAAGCTGTTCGGTGAGCTGGGTCCCCGTTACAAGACGCGTCCTGGTGGTTATCTGCGCATTCTGAAATATGGCTTCCGGAATGGCGATAACGCACCGATGGCGCTGGTCGAACTGGTCGATCGCCCCGATACCGATACGGCGGCGGTTGACGTCGAGTAAGGCGTCACCGATATTTCGCTATAAAAAGCCGGGTCACCCCGGCTTTTTTCATGTCTGGGCCGGTTGCAATAGACCGGAGGGAGGTCGAAGACTTGCCGTCAGTTCGGTCCGTCAGGCATAGTCCCCTTCCCAGTCCCTGTCGAATTGGAAAGCACGTGATCGTTCTCTTCACCGATTTTGGAACTCGAGATCCCTATGTGGGGCAGGTCAAGGCGCGCCTGGCGGAACATGCGCCCACCCAGCAGGTGGTGGATCTCCTGCATGAGGCCCCCGATTTCAATCCCCATGCGGGCGCACATCTGCTTGCCGCGTTCGCGACCGTTTTTCCGCCGGGCAGCACGTTCCTGGCGGTGGTTGACCCGGGGGTGGGCACGCCGCGCCGCACGGCGGTAGTACTGGCAGGCGGGCGCTGGTTTGTCGGGCCTGACAACGGCCTGTTGTCCGTCATCGCCGCACGTCATGCCGATGCCCGGTTGTGGCGCATTATCTGGGAACCCGAGGATGTGTCTCCAACCTTTCATGGGCGCGACCTGTTTGCGCCGATCGCGGCCGAGATTGCACGCGGCGACTTCCCGACCGATAAACTGACATCGATCGAAGCACTCGACGTTGAATTCGACGCAGGGGATCTGGCACGTGTCATCTACATCGATCACTACGGCAACGCCTGGACGGGTATGCGCGGGGTGCCACAGAACGCCCATGTCAGTGCAGCAGGTGAACGGTTCAAGCACGGAGAGAGTTTCGGTCTGGTCAGCAAAGGCGACGGATTCTGGTTCATCAATAGCGTGGGGCTGCTCGAACTGGCAGTCAATCGCGGAAGCGCCGCCACGACGTATGGCTTGGCGGTCGGCGACCCGGTCCAGGTTCAACGCCTGAACTGAATCGTGTTTTGCAAAGCCGTCACTCCAGACCAATCACGAGCGCACGGTAATCGTTGACATTGGTACGGGTGGGGCCAGTGACGACGAGATCGCCTAGGGCGGAAAAGAAACCGTGACTGTCGTGCGCAGTGAGCCGGCCCTCAGCATCGAGTTCCAGCGCGCGTGCGCGTACCAGGGTGTCCGGTGTGAGCAGAGCGCCCGCATTGTCTTCGCTGCCATCGATTCCGTCCGTGTCACAGGCGATCGCCCAGGCGGGCGTCTCGCGCAGCGCGAGCGCCAGGGCCAGCAGAAATTCGCTATTGCGGCCTCCCAGACCATGCCTGGGCTGCAAGGCGACGGTGGTTTCTCCGCCGGAGATGAGGGCGAGCGTCTGTCGACGTGCCAGTGAATGCACCAGTGCGGCATGCTGACGCGCCACGCTTTGTGCATCGCCCCTGACCTTGTCCGAAAGCAGCAAAGCGGGAATCCCGTGCTGTTCGAAATATCGGACGGCCGCCATCAGGCTGCCATGCGCGCTTGCGATCACACGGTTCTCCATCCTGGCGAAGCAGGCGTCCCCCGGCTTGGGCGTGTCCGGCAGGCGCCCTGCGGCACAGGTTTCAAGATGGTGCCTGACGCCTTCCGGCGGCGTGATCCGCAACCGCTGCAATTGGTCGAGGGCGTCGACGCAGGAACTGGCGTCGGGCGCGCAGGGACCGGATGCGATGGAGCCCGGATCGTCGCCGACCACATCGGAAATGATCAGCGCCAGTCCGTGGGCCGCTTGGGCCGCCTGAGCCAACTGGCCACCCGATAGGCGGGTGAGATGCTTGCGCACGGTATTGATGTCGTGAATGCTTGCGCCAGCATGCAGAAGTGCCCTGGTCACCTGACGCAGTTCCTTCAGGGTCACGCCTTCGACTGGCGCAGCGAGCAGGCTGGAGCCGCCTCCCGAAACCAACACCAGCAAGAGATCGTCCGGACCCAGTTGACGGCTCATGTCCAGCATACGCAGGGCGGCCGCTTCGCCGCGCCCGTCGGGCAGCGGATGACTGGCTTCGACGACCTCGATGCGGCGGGTAGGTAGACCGTGCAGATAGCGTGTGACGACCAGCCCGGATAGCGGTGCGTCCGCTGGCCAGTGGGCCTCGACGGCAACCGCCATGCTGGCAGCGGCCTTGCCGCCACCGACCACCAGCGTACGGCCGCGCGGTGGCGACGGCAGATGCGATGGCAGGATATGCCCGGGGTCGGCTGCGGCTACCGCAGCCTGGAATGAGCCCAGCAGCAGCGAGCGTGGATCCATGTAGCGAAATCGAAAAGGCGAGACCAAATTGTAGGGGCTACGTTTTGAGATGGATCTCGCCGGATTTCAAAATGAAAACGGTCAGAACTTCCTGACCGTTGAGCACCTGAGCACCTGGATTACTCCTTGGCGGCGTCTTTGGCCTTATCGGCCATTTCCTGTGCCTTGTCTGCGCCTGCAGATGCAGCGTCGGCTGCATGCTGGGCGGTCGTGGCGGCTGCGTCTTGGGTGGATTCGGCCGCTGACGAGGCAGCCGCGCTTGCGGCATCGGCTGCTGGCTTGGCCGCTTCCGCAGTCGAATCTGCTGCGGCGCCTGCGGCTTCCTTGGCCTGATCCATGGCAGGGGCGGCAGCCTCTTGCGCTTTTTGGCATGCAGTGAGGGCAAGTGCGGCGAGAAGTGCGACGAGAAGTTTGGATTGCATGGAAAGTCTCCCTGGTGTGCGTAGAAAAATGCAGAGTTAATTTTCTGCAAATCTATTTCTAGTGCAAAAGCCCGATGAAACAAGCCTCGGCACGGCGCGGCCTGCTTTACGATTTTCCCGTCAGAACGATTCGTCGTCGCGCAGATAGCGCCACTGTCCGGGAGGGAGCTCGCCCAGCCGCACCCGCCCGATGCGCACGCGCTTGAGTCCCACCACTTTCAGTCCGACCAGTTCGCACATGCGGCGGATCTGGCGTTTGCGGCCTTCCTTCAGCACAAAGCGCAACTGGTCGGCGTTCTGCCAGCTCACTTTGGCCGGGCGCAGTCTGCGGCCATCGAGCGAGAGGCCATGATTGAGCAGCGCGAGCCCCTTTTCATCCAGTCGGCCCTCGACCCGCACCAGATATTCCTTCTCGATCCCGGAATCCTCGCCGATCAGCTGCTTGGCAACGCGTCCGTCCTGGGTCAGCACCAGCAGGCCGGTGGAGTCGATGTCGAGCCGGCCGGCGGGCGCCAGGCCTTTGAGGTGGGAGGGGTGGAATGCCTGCCCGGCGCACCCACTCTGCCACAGCGTGTCGGGGCGGATCAGGACGACGGCCGGCTGGTAACCCGGCTCAGGCTGGCCGGAGACATAGCCGACCGGCTTGTGCAACAGGATCGTGACGCGCTGCTGCTGCTGCGCACTGGCGGCGTTGTCCAGGCGGATCGCGCAATCGGGGTCGACCTTGGTGCCGAGTTCGCTGACCCGGCGGCCGTCGACGAATACGAGTCCTTTCTCGATGTAGCTGTCGGCCTCGCGGCGCGAGCAGAGGCCGCGCTCGGACATCAGCTTGGAGAGGCGGACCGGTTCAGCCATGTCAGTGCTTGGACAACACTGGCTGCAGGTATTGGCCGGTATGGCTGGCCGGGTTGTCGGCCACGGCCTCCGGCGTGCCCTCGGCGATGATCATGCCGCCGCCGGCGCCGCCTTCCGGGCCGAGGTCGATCAGCCAGTCGGCGGTCTTGATGACGTCGAGGTTGTGCTCGATGACGACCACGCTGTTGCCGGCGTCGGAGAGCCGCTGCAACACCTTCAGCAGCAGGTCGATGTCGGCGAAGTGCAGGCCGGTGGTCGGTTCGTCGAGGATGTAGAGCGTGCGGCCGGTGTCGCGCTTGGACAGTTCGAGCGCGAGCTTGACGCGCTGCGCCTCGCCGCCCGACAGCGTGGTGGCCGACTGCCCGAGGCGGATGTAGCCGAGGCCGACGTCGAGCAGGGTCTGGAGTTTTCTCTTGACCACCGGCACCGCGGCGAAGAATTCGTGCGCCTGCTCGATGGTCATCTCCAGCACGTCGCGGATGGTCTTGCCCTTGTACTGCACTTCCAGCGTCTCGCGGTTGTAGCGTGCGCCATGGCAGACGTCGCACGGCACGTAGATGTCGGGGAGGAAGTGCATCTCGACCTTGATCACGCCGTCGCCCTGGCAGGCCTCGCAGCGTCCGCCCTTGACGTTGAAGCTGAAGCGGCCCGGGCCGTAGCCGCGCGCGCGCGCCTCGGGCACACCGGCGAAGAGTTCGCGGATCGGCGTGAACAGGCCCGTGTAGGTGGCCGGGTTGGAGCGCGGCGTGCGGCCGATCGGCGACTGGTCGACGTTGATCACCTTGTCGAAGAATTCCAGGCCGTTGATCTCGTCGTGCGGCGCCGGCTCAGCGCTGGAGCCATACAGATGACGCGCGACGGCGGTATAGAGCGTGTCGTTGATCAGCGTCGACTTGCCCGAGCCGGATACGCCGGTGATGCAGACGAACAGGCCCACCGGCAGATTCAGCGTGACGTTCTTCAGGTTGTTGCCGCTGGCATTCGTCACCACCAGCTGCCGTTCGGGATCGGCCTGGCGGCGCTTCTTCGGGATGGCGATGCGGCGCCGGCCGGAGAGGAACTGCCCGGTGAGTGAGTTCTTGCTGAGGCGGATTTCCTCCGGCGTGCCCTCGGCCACCACTTCGCCACCATGCACGCCGGCGCCGGGCCCCATGTCGACCACATAGTCGGCGGCGCGGATCGCGTCCTCGTCGTGTTCGACCACCAGCACCGAATTGCCGATGTCGCGCAGATGCTTGAGCGTCGCCAGCAGGCGATCGTTGTCGCGCTGGTGCAGGCCGATCGAGGGTTCATCGAGCACATACATCACGCCGGTCAGGCCCGAGCCGATCTGCGAGGCCAGGCGGATGCGCTGCGACTCGCCGCCGGAGAGCGTGTCGGCGGAGCGGTCGAGCGACAGGTAGTCGAGGCCGACGTTGTTGAGGAAACCGACGCGGGCGACGATCTCCTTGACGATCTTGTCGGCGATCTGGGCCCTGTGGCCTTCGAGCGTCAGCGATTCGAAAAAGCCCAGCACCTGTTTCAGCGGCATCGCGCTGACCTCGAAGATCGGCACGCCGCCCACCATCACGTGGCGCGCCTCCTCGCGCAGCCGTGTGCCGTGGCAGGACGGGCAGGGTTTGTTGTTCTGGTACTTGGCGAGTTCCTCGCGCACCGCCATCGAGTCGGACTCGTGGTAGCGCCGCTCCATGTTGGCGAGCACGCCCTCGAACGGATAGCTTCTCGTCGTGTAACCGCCGCGCGGCGCCAGCGTCTGGAAGGCAATCGCTTCCTTGCCGCTGCCGTTCAGGATGACGTCCTGGATGCGCGCCGGCAGCGATTCCCACGGCGTGTCGAGGTCGAAGCCGTAATGCATCGCCAGGCTCTGCAGCATCATGTAGAAGAACTGATTGCGCTTGTCCCAGCCCTTGATTGCCCCGCTTGCCAGCGACAGGTGCGGGAAGGCGACCACGCGTGCCGGATCGAAAAAGGTAATCTGGCCGAGACCGTCGCAGGTGTTGCACGCGCCCATCGGGTTGTTGAAGGAGAACAGGCGCGGCTCCAGTTCGGGCAGCGCGTAGCTGCACACCGGGCAGGCGAACTTGGCGGAGAACAGATGCTCCTTGCCGGAGTCCATTTCCACCGCCAGCGCGCGGCCGTCGGCGTGTCTGAGTGCGGTTTCGAAGCTTTCGGCGAGGCGCTGCTTGGCGTCGGCCCGCACCTTCAAGCGGTCGACCACCACCTCGATGGTGTGCTTCTTGTTCTTGTCGAGCTTGGGCACGGCGTCGATCTCGTGCACCTTGCCGTCGACGCGCACCCGCACGAAGCCCTGCGCGCGCAATTCGGCGAACAGTTCGAGGTTCTCGCCCTTCCTGCCCACCACCAGCGGCGCCAGGATCATCAGTTTGGTGTCCTCGGGCAGCACCAGCACCGCGTCGACCATCTGCGACACCGTCTGCGCCGCCAGCGTGATCCCGTGCTCGGGGCACTGCGGATCGCCGACGCGGGCATACAGCAGGCGCAGGTAGTCGTGGATTTCGGTGACGGTGCCGACGGTCGAGCGCGGGTTGTGGCTGGTCGCCTTCTGCTCGATCGAGATTGCAGGCGAGAGGCCCTCGATCAGATCGACGTCGGGCTTCTCCATCAACTGCAGGAACTGACGCGCATAGGCCGACAGCGATTCGACGTAGCGCCGCTGGCCCTCGGCGTAGAGCGTGTCGAACGCGAGCGAGGACTTGCCCGAGCCCGACAGCCCCGTGATCACCACCAGCTTATTGCGCGGCAGATCGAGGTTGACGTTCTTCAGGTTGTGGGTGCGGGCGCCACGGATGCGGATGAATTCCATTGGTCAGGGTGCGTGAGGCGTAATTCGCAACCTGCTAATATAACGGACTTCACGAATTCGCCGAATTCCGCCGTGGCTCAAATCGACCTTTCAGAAAGCATGACCCGCGCTGAAAAGCGCGCCACCTCAGGCCTGGCAGCGATTTTCGGTCTGCGCATGCTGGGCATGTTCCTGATCCTGCCAGTGTTCGCGCTGTATGCCGAACATCTGCCGGGCGGCGACAACCACACCCTGGTCGGGCTGACGCTTGGCATGTACGGCCTGACCCAGGCATTGCTGATGATCCCTTTCGGGATGGCGTCCGACCGCATCGGCCGCAAGAAAGTGATCATTTTCGGCTTGATCCTCTTCGCGATCGGCAGCTTTGTGGCCGCCACAGCGCCCGACATCTACTGGACGATTTTCGGTCGCGCCATTCAGGGTGCCGGTGCGATTTCCGCCGCCATCACCGCCATGCTGGCCGATCTTACCCGTGAGGAACACCGCACCAAGGCGATGGCGATGATCGGCTCGACCATCGGCCTCGTATTTGCCGCGTCGATGGTGGCGGGGCCGACGCTCAATCACCTCATCGGCGTGCCGGGGATTTTTGCGCTGACCGGCGTGCTTGCGCTGGCTGCCATCTGGGTGGTGAAAATCTGGGTGCCCGATCCCCTGATCAGCCATTTTCATGCCGACGCCCAGGCCAACCCGGCACGATTGAAAGACGTATTGCATGACGCTCAGTTGCTGCGCCTCGACTTCGGCATTTTTGCCTTGCATGCGGCGCAGATGGCGATGTTCGTCGTGGTGCCGGTGGCCCTCAAGAACAGCGGCCTGCCGCCAGCCCACCATTGGATGGTCTACCTGCCCGTGCTGTTGGGTTCGTTCCTGCTGATCGTGCCGGCCATCATTTATGGTGAGAAGCACGGCAAACTGAAACCGGTGTTCATCGGCGCGGTAGCACTGATGTTGCTGGCCCAGCTGGGGATGGCGTTCGGCATCGGACATTTCTGGGGCATCGTAGGGGCGCTGTTCTTTTATTTCGCCGCCTTCAATCTGCTCGAAGCCAGCCTGCCGTCGCTGATTTCCAAACTGGCCCCCGTGTCGGCCAAAGGTACCGCGATGGGCGTGTATAACACCGCACAGGCATTGGGATTGTTCTTCGGGGGCGTCTTCGGCGGCTGGCTGGCGCAGCATGTCGGGTTTTACGCCGTGTTCCTGTTCTGTGTGGTCCTGATGGCGGTCTGGCTGGCGCTGAGCCTGTCGATGACCGCCCCGCTCGCGATCAAGACCCGCATGTTCCGCGTCGGGACGATGCCTGCGGACCAGGCCGCGCTGTTGAAAACGAAACTGGCGGCGGTGGCCGGCGTGGTGGAAGCCGTGGTGCTGGCCGAAGAAGGCGTGGCCATGCTCAAGGTCAGCCTGCAGGGCTGGGATGAAGCCGCCGCCCGCATCCTGCTGGAAGCCACGGGCGCCTGACAGGCTGGCCTGATAGAATCCGTAACACGACAACGCTTACATCCAGGGGAAAACATGGCATCCGTCAACAAAGTGATTCTGGTCGGCAACCTCGGGCGCGATCCCGAAATGCGCTACCTGCCGAGCGGAGAGGCCGTCGCCAACCTTGCCATCGCCACCACCGACAAATACAAGGACAAAACCGGTCAGATGGTCGAGCAGACCGAATGGCACCGGGTCAGCTTCTTTGGGCGTACCGCCGAAGTGTGTGGGCAATACCTGAAGAAGGGCAGCCAGGTCTACGTCGAGGGCAGCATCCGCACCCGCAAGTACACCGACAAGGAAGGCATCGAGAAATACGCCACCGAAATTCGCGGCGACCGCATGCAGATGCTGGGCGGACGCAGTGGCGGTGGGATGGCCGACATGGACGACGGTTCCTACAATCAGGCAGCACCCGCAAGCGCCCCGCGCAGCCAGCCGCGCAGCAGTGCGCCTGCCGCCGCGCAGCGTCCGGCCAGTAGTGGCTTTGACGACATGGACGACGATATTCCGTTCTGATTTCCGGCGGGTAGGATGGCCAGCCGTTAGCCCTGGAAATACATAAATAAACAGGGTGGATAGGGAGACGGTGCGCAGCGCACCGGTATGCGGTGATCAGCAGACCACACACGATATTCAGGGGATGGACGGGCGCACTGTTGATCGGCGCCGTTTTGGCGGGTGCCCAGCAGGCAAGGGCGGCAGTGACCGAGTCCGACTTTCTCGACGATCTGCCGGTAGTGCTGTCGGCGTCGCGCCTGTCCCAGCCGGTGAGTGAGGCACCCGTTGCCGTGACCGTCATCGATCAGGAGATGATTCACGCATCGGGGTTTCGCGACATCCCCGATCTCCTGCGCCTCGTGCCGGGCTTCTCGGTCGCCTATACGCGCGACAACACATGGGCCGCCGGTTATCACGGCCTGGGCGACGCGTTCTCGCGGCGTTTTCAGGTACTGGTCGATGGGCGTTCGATATACAGTCCGCATTATGGCGCGGTGAACTGGACCGATCTTCCGCTTTCCATCGACGATATCGAACGCATTGAAGTGGTACGCGGGCCGGATGCCGCGATCTATGGCGCCAATGCTTTCGCGGCGGTCATCAACATCATCACCAAGACGGCGGCGCAGGTCGCGGGGGAATTCGTTTCCTTGCAGCTCGGCGAACAGGGCATGCGTGGCGCGACGGTGCGCCATGGCGGGGGTGACGGCGCATTGCGCTATCGCCTGACCGCCTCGACCCAGCAACGCGACCGCTTCGAGCGGGACATCACCAACAAGATAGCTGACGGGGCGGGCGACAACGGGCAATACTTCGAGGCCAGCAAGACTACTTTTCTCAATGGGCGCATGGATTGGCAGTTATCCGCGAATTCCGATGCGATGGCGCAGTTCGGCCTGTCTCAGGGCGACTGGAGCGCCGGCAAGCAGGTAAACGATCCGAAGGGTATTCTTGAACCGCGTACGCAGGATTCGCGGGCGATGTATCTACAGTTGGCGTATCACAAGGTGGAATCCGCGCGCCGTGAGTGGCGATTGCAGGCCTACTATGCCCAGAACCGCTTCGATGCCAATGCGCTGGCGGATTTGACTGCTCTTGGTATCGGTGCGGTGAATGTCGACCAGTATTTGTTGCAGACGCGCAGCAACATCGAACTGCAGGTGAACGAGCAATGGCGCCCCAATCTGCGCGGGGTGTGGGGCGGCGAAGTACGTCAGGAAACCGTTACTAGCCCACAGAATTACAATTCCGGCCGGGAATGGAGCGGCGAGCTTGCGCGCGTGTTCGGCAATCTCGAGTGGCGCCCGCATGAGCGGGTGCTGCTGCAAGGTGGAGCCATGCTGGAGCACCACTACTTTACGGGCATCGATATTTCTCCGCGTGCCGCTGCCAATTTCACCCTGACGCCCGGGCACGTCATCCGCCTGGGAATTTCGCGTGCCTATCGCTCGCCCACGTTCTTCGAAGAGAAGGGTAACCAGGTTTATGTGCTGCAATCCGGCGCGGTGGCCGATGTGGTGACGGTGCCGTCCGACGGCCTTGCGCCCGAACGCGTCCTGTCGCGCGAGATTGCCTATGTGGGATTTTGGCGCCCGGCCCGACTCGAAATGGATGTGCGGCTGTTCCAGGACAAGATCGACGACTTTATCGGCCAGGACAAGTATGACTTCGCCCCCTCGGACGATGGCGGAATCCGGCCCAACGAGTTCAAATACGCGAATATCGGCAGCGCCAGATCTCACGGCGGCGAGATCCAGCTGCGCTGGCGGCCCGTGCATGCGCTCGATCTGAGCGCGCACTATTCACGCGTGTTTCTGGAGGCGCATTTTGGAGGGGCTGGCATCCACAACGTCATCAATTTCAACAAGGATGTCCCCGTCTCCGCACCGCGCAACACCTGGGGCCTGCTTGCCAGCTATCGTCTGGATCATGGCTGGGAAGCAAGCATGGGCGTGTGGCGCAGCGATGCGATGAAATGGCTGTCCGAAGGCGACCTCACCGCTGCCTACAATCGCATGGACCTGCGTGTGGCGCGACGCTGGAAATGGCTGGGACGCGACATCGAGGCATCGGTGATCGGACAGAGCCTGCTCGGCAATTACCAGGAGTTTCGCGATACCAATATTTTCAGCCGCCGTGTCTATGGCAGCCTCAGTCTGGGCTGGTGACAGGCGCTTCCGGTGGCTTGGCTGGATGGGTCTGACGAGGGATTTTCAGCCGTTGTTTGGGGACTTGTGTCCATCTAGGTATAATTCCGCAACTTCTTGATTGTCGGAGAATTTTTATGCCGATTTATGCCTACCAATGCACCGCCTGCGGCTTCGCTCAGGATGAAATGCAGAAAGTGTCCGATGCGCCGCTGACGGTGTGTCCCTCTTGTGGCCAGGCCACTTATGCCAAGCAGGTGACGGCGGCCGGTTTCGCACTGAAGGGAACCGGCTGGTATGCCACCGATTTCAAAGGCGGCGGCAACAAGCCTGCGGAAACGAAGTCCGAGGCGCCTTCGCCCGCCTGCGGCACGGGTGCGTGTCCGGCGTGTAATTGACGAGGCCAGAAAACCGGGAAGCGGACGGTGCGAGCCGTCCGCTTCTTCGTTTTTGATTGAATTGCACGTATGAAGCGTTATTTCATTACCGGCCTGCTGATCTGGGTGCCGCTGGGGATCACCCTATGGGTGCTCGATCTGTTGATCGGCACCATGGATCAGAGCCTGCTGGTGCTGCCGGCCGCGTGGCAGCCCGAGGCCTGGCTTGGGCTGCGGATTCCTGGCCTGGGCGTGATCCTGACGTTGCTGATCATCATGCTGACCGGCGTGTTTGGCGCCAATTTCTTCGGCCAGAAGATCATCGACTTCTGGGAGCGGCAATTGACCCGCATCCCGGTGGTGAAGACCATCTACGGCAGCGTCAAACAGGTGTCCGACACGCTTTTGTCGGGCAGCGGCCATGCCTTCCGCAAGGTGCTGCTGGTGCGTTATCCGCATCCGCAGGCGTGGTCGCTGGCGTTTCAGACCAATCTTCCGGACGAAGTGGCGCGCGTGCTGCCGGAGGAACACGTCGCGGTGTTCATCCCCACCACGCCGAGCCCGGTCAACGGATTCTATTTTTATGTGAAAAAGAGCGAGGTCGTCGAACTGGATGTGTCGGTCGATCGCGCATTGAAATACATCGTCTCGATGGGCGTCGCCTCCGGCGAGTCGAGACGGGGCAGTTACTAGGAAAACCACTATGCGTACACATTACTGCGGCGCCGTCACGGCCGCCGACATCGGCAATACCGTCACCTTGTGCGGCTGGGCGCACCGCCGGCGTGACCACGGCGGCGTCATCTTCATCGACCTGCGCGACCGTGAAGGCATGATGCAGGTGGTAATCGACCCCGACACCCCGGAGGCATTCAAACTGGCCGAAGACGTGCGCTCCGAGTTCGTGCTGAAGATCGAGGGGCTGGTGCGGCCGCGTCCCGCCGGCACCGAGAACCCCAACATGACCACCGGCATGGTCGAACTGCTGACTAAAAAGCTGGAGGTGCTGAACCCCTCGCTGACACCGCCCTTCCAGATCGACGACGACACCATCAACGAGAACATCCGCCTGCAGTATCGCTACCTCGACCTGCGCCGCGAGCCGATGCAGAAGAACCTCAAACTGCGCTACCGCGTGTCCAAGATCATGCGCGACTACCTCGACGCGCACGGCTTCATGGAAGTCGAAACGCCGATGCTGACGCGCTCGACGCCCGAAGGCGCGCGCGATTACCTCGTGCCGAGCCGCGTGCACGACGGCATGTTCTACGCGCTGCCGCAATCGCCGCAACTGTTCAAGCAACTGTTGATGGTGGCGGGTGTCGACCGCTACTTCCAGATCACCAAGTGCTTCCGCGACGAGGATCTACGCGCCGACCGCCAACCCGAGTTCACCCAGGTGGATTTGGAGACCTCGTTCATGGGCGAAGAAGAGATCATGGGCCTCGTCGAGGGCATGATCCGCGACATGATGAAGAAGGCGCAGGACATCGATCTGCCCGCCGCCTTCCCGCGCATGACCTACGCCGAGGCAATGAACCGCTATGGCTCCGACAAGCCCGACATGCGGGTGACGCTGGAGATCGTCGACGTTGGCGACGTGATGAAGGACGTCGCTTTCAAGGTGTTCTCCGGTCCGGCCAACGATCCGAAAGGCCGCGTCGCCGCGCTACGCATTCCTGGCGGTGCCGCGCTCTCGCGCAGCGAGATCGACGGCTACACCGAGTTCGTCAAGATCTACGGCGCCAAGGGTCTGGCCTACATCAAGGTCAACGACGTCAGCCAGCTCAACGAAGCCGGCCTGCAGTCGCCCATCGTCAAGAACCTCTCCGAAGCCGCCTTGCGCACGGTGATGGAGCGGACCGGCGCGGCGAATGGCGACCTGATCTTCTTCGGCGCCGACCGCGCCAAGGTCGTCAACGACGCACTCGGTGCGTTGCGTCTGAAAATCGGCCACGAGAAGGGCCACGTCGACGGCCGCGCCTGGGCGCCGCTGTGGGTGGTCGACTTCCCCATGTTCGAATACAACGAGGATGAGAACCGCTGGGACGCGCTGCATCATCCCTTTACCGCGCCCAAGGATGGCCACGAAGACTGGCTCGCCACCGACCCCGGCAAGTGCCTGTCGAAGGCCTACGACATGGTGCTGAACGGCTGGGAAGTTGGCGGCGGCTCGGTGCGTATCCATAAAGAGGAGGTGCAGGAGAAGGTGTTCGCCGCGCTGAACATCGGCGTGGAAGAACGCCGCGAGAAATTCGGCTTCCTGCTCGACGCCCTGCAGTATGGCGCCCCGCCGCATGGCGGCCTGGCATTCGGGCTGGATCGATTGGTCACGCTGATGACCGGCGCCGAGTCGATCCGCGACGTCATCGCCTTCCCCAAGACCCAGCGCGCCTCCTGCCTGATGACCAACGCGCCCAACGTGGTGGACGAAAAACAGCTGCGCGAACTGCATATCCGGCTGCGCAACACCGCGCCCACGGAGAAGGCGGCGGGATGAAATTCGCCGACACCCTGAAAACCCTGCCAGAGTTTTCGGGCGAGACACTGGTATTGAGCGACTCCGCCGGCGCCGAGATTGCGACGATCGCCAACGCACCCGGTACCGCCGGGTCGTTCCGGGTGTATGCCTATCTCGCGCAGGAATACGGCATGATCAATGCCGAGGCCGCCGCAGAAGGCTTGGCGATTTTCGCCGAACATACCGAGGACGCCAGCCGCCATCCCGGCAGGCACCCCAATATCGACCGTTTGATCGCCATTCTGGCGACCGGCATTCCGCTCAACGCCCGCATCGTTTGATCGTGCATAAAATCCCCGTCTCGGTGCTGGTCGTCATCTACACGCAGGACGGCCAGGTACTGCTGATGGAGCGCGCCGATGCGCCGGGCTTTTGGCAATCGGTGACGGGCTCGCAGGATGAAGGCGAGACCCTGGAGCAGACCGCGATCCGCGAGGTGCGCGAGGAAACCGGGCTCGACGCCAGCCAGTTCGAATTGACTCCCTGGGACATCGAAACCCGCTACGAGATTTACGAGCGCTGGCGCCATCGCTATGCGCCCGGCGTGACGCACAATACCGAGCACGTGTTCGGCCTCCGTCTGCCCAGGCCGTTGCCGGTCGTGCTGGCGCCACGCGAGCATCTGCGTTATGTGTGGCTACCATGGGACGCGGCGGCTGAACGCTGTTTCTCATCCAGCAATGCAGCGGCGGTTCGTCTGCTGGCCACGCGCCTATAATGAATTCATGGTTTCTCCGCTGCATATCGCCAGTTACAACATCCATAAGGGCCTGTCGCAATTCAACCGGCGACTGACGGTGCATGAACTGCGTGACCGTCTCGGCACGCTGGGAACCGACATCGTGTTTTTGCAGGAGGTGCAGGGCAGTCATGGATTGCGCGCCAGCCGTTTCCAGCACTGGCCCAACCGGCCCCAGCATGAGTTTCTGGCCGGCCAGGTCTATACCGATTTCGCTTATGGCAAGAACTGTATCTACGACACCGGCCACCATGGCAATGCCATCCTGTCGCGTTACAAGATTCTCACTTGGGAGAACGAGGATATCTCCGCCCATGCGTTCGAGAGCCGCGGCATGCTGCATTGCGAAGTCGAGGTGCCCGGCATCGCCGTGCCGGTGCACTGCATCAACGTGCACCTCGGCCTGACCGAACGTGGGCGCAAGCGCCAGTTGGCGATGATCGTCGCGCGTGTGCGGGCCATGGTGCCGGACAATGCGCCCTTGATCCTGGCCGGTGATTTCAACGACTGGCTGGTGCGGACAGGGCGGTTTTTCGAGGACGAACTGGGTTTGGTCGAGGTGTTCGAGACCCACCACGGCAAGTCGGCACGCAGTTATCCTTCCATCCTGCCCATGTTTCAGCTTGACCGCATCTATGTGCGGCGCTTCAGCATCCAGGCGGCGCAGGTTCATACCGGCAACGCCTGGCACCGTATTTCCGATCATGCCGCCCTGACCGCCTCGCTCAGCCCGGCCTGATGACCGCGCGCAGCCGTTTAAATCCATCCTTCTTTCGCGGCGTCGAGCCGGTTTCCGGCAACCAGTTGCGCCTGTTGCAAAGTGGCGCGGAATTCTTTCCGGCATTGATCGCCGCAATCGATGCCGCACGCGATGAGATCCACCTCGAAACCTACATTTTCAACGCGGATTCCAGTACTGGTGCCGTGCGCGATGCCCTGATCGGCGCGGCACGACGCGGCGTGCAAGTGCGTGTGCTGATCGATGGCGTGGGCTCGCGCGACCTGCCGGCCGACTGGCTCGACGCACTGAAGACGGCCGGCGTCAGTGTGCGGATGTATCGCCCCTTGGTAGGCGGCGGCTGGCGTTCCAATCCCAGAAGTCTGCGGCGGCTGCATCGCAAGCTGGCGGTGATCGATGCACGCATTGCCTTCATTGGGGGCATGAATCTCATCAGCGATTTCGAGCCGACGCACCTTGCTACGCCACGGCTCGACTACAGTGTGGAAGTACGCGGGCCATTGCTTGTCCCCATCCACCGAAGCGTCCGCCATCTATGGCGGCTGGTGGCTTTCACGCAGTTGCAGGGGCGTGGCCGCACGGTCGCGATCGAAGCTTCCTGGCCGACCGATGGCCATGTGCGTGCCGCCTTCGTGGTACGCAACAATTTCGCCCATCGCCGCGACATCGAGCGCGTCTATCTTGCCGCGCTGGCCCTGGCGCGCGATGAAATCGTCATCGCCAATGCCTACTTCCTGCCGGGACACCGGTTCAGGAAGCTGCTGAAAAAAGCGGCTGCGCGCGGGGTACCGGTTCATCTTCTGGTGCAGGGGCATACCGACCATCCCTTTTTCCAGGCTGCGGCGCGTGCGCTTTACCGCGACCTGCTTGCCGCCGGCGTGAATATTTACGAATTCAAGGCGAGCGAACTGCATGCCAAGGTGGCCGTGGTCGACGGCCATTGGGCGACTGTGGGTTCCAGCAATATCGATCCGTTCAGCCTGCTGCTGGCACGCGAGGCGAACCTCGTCGTCAACGATGCAGGGTTTGCGCACGACCTGCGGCAGCGTCTGCAGCAGGCGCTCGACCAGTCCGTCGCGCTCGACCCGGCCGACTGGCAACGCCGTTCCTGGCTGCGGCGCATGATGTCCTGGCTGGCATACGGCGGCGTGCGGCTGATGGTGGGACTGGCCGGCGCCGGGCGACTCATTTGACGCCACGCCGTGCCAGAAAGCGGTCGAGTTGCCGGGCAAACGCCTGCCGATCCGCCGGCGACAGCGCGGCCGGCCCGCCGATGTCCGCGCCGGCGCCGCGCAGGCCTTCCATGAAATCGCGCAAGCCCAGCCGTTCGCGGATGTTTTCGGCGCTATGGCGCTCGCCCCGCGGCGACAGGACGAACGCCCCTTTCTCGATCAGCGCGGCCGCCAGTGGAATGTCCGCGGTGATCACCAGATCGCCGTCCGCGACCTCGTCCACGATGTGGCGGTCGGCCACGTCGAAACCCATCGGCACCTGCCGTGCGCGTATATACGGTGAAGGCGGGACCCGCAGCAGGCGGTTGGCCACCAGCGTCAGCGGCACCTGCATCCGGTCTGCCGCGCGGAACAGGATGTCCTTGATCACGGCCGGACAGGCGTCGGCATCCACCCAGATGTGCATGGTTCGTTCGGCTTACAGCCGGGTCGCCTTGAAGGTGTCGCACTGCCCCGGGTCGCCGCCTTGCATGCCGCGGCTGAACCAGCGCATCCGCTGGGCAGACGAACCGTGGGTGAAGGATTCCGGTACCACGTAGCCGCGCGCCTGCTGTTGCAGGCGGTCGTCGCCCACCCCTGCTGCGGCCGCGAGCGCCTCCTCGGTGTCGCCCGGCTCCAGAACATGCCGCGCCTGGTTGGCGTGGTAGGCCCACACGCCGGCAAAACAGTCGGCCTGCAGTTCCATCCGCACCTGCAGCGCGTTGCCGGCGGCTTCGCTTGCGCGGCGGCGCGCTGCGTTGACCTTGTCCGAGATGCCCAGCAAGGTCTGCACGTGGTGACCGACTTCGTGCGCCACTACATAGGCCTGCGCGAAATCACCGGGCGCATCGTGGCGTTTGGCCAGGTCGTTGAAGAAACGCATGTCGAGGTACAGCTTGTGGTCACCCGGGCAGTAGAACGGCCCCATCGCCGCCTCGGCGAACCCGCATGCCGACTGCACCGCGCCGGAATACAACACCAGCGTGGGCGGCTGGTAGGACTTGCCTGATTCCTTGAACAGTGTGCCCCACACGTCTTCCGTGTCGGCCAGGACCACCGACATGAAATCCTTCAGCTTGTCCTCCTCCGGGTTGGACGGTGCGGGTTGGTGCGTTTCCTGTGTCGGGGCCAGGCTGCCCGCCTGATTCAGGATGACCGACGGATCCACACCGAAATACATCGCCACCAAAGCCAGGATGATTGCCCCGATGCCGCCGCCGGCCAGCCCGCGGCCATTCACGCGCATGCCGCGCCGGTCTTCGATGTTGTCGCTACGGCGTCCGTTTTCCCAGCGCATGGGCTTCTCCGTTGGTTACATGCAGGTGGCTATTGTAGTCATCGCCGCCGCGTCAATGCAGCGCCTGGCAGGATTGGACTGCGTCGTTCCGTCAGGCGTCCGCGCCCCGTCTGGCCATTCGTTGCGTATGTGCAACAAAACAACACTTTTCGGTCTGTTAGATGGAAAAAACAACAACTTTTCTTGCTGGCCGGAAGGGAGTCTGGATAATCGACTGCGTCCCTTAAGCACATGTCCGTGCAGGACAGCTCTGCAGAGCTTTACAAACATTCTGTCATCCAAGGAGATATGCAATGCAAAAGAAACTGATCGCGCTGGCACTGGCTTCCGCCTTTGCTGCTCCCGCCTTCGCTGCGACGTCCAACGTCGATATTTACGGTAACCTGCACATGTCCGTTGATGTGCTGGACAATGGTAGCAATAGCGGTACCAACGTCTCCAGCAACGCTTCCGCGTTGGGCGTCAAGGGCTCCGAAGACCTGGGCGGCGGCCTGAATGCCATCTGGCAGGTCGAGACCACCCTGGGCGGTGAAAGACGGGGTGCATCCTTTACCTCAGCACGCGATACCTTTGTCGGCCTCAAGGGCGGCTTCGGTACGGTCCGTCTGGGTTACTTCGATACTCCGACCAAGACGCTTAGCCGCAAGCTGGACCTGTTTAACAACCGTATTGGCGACACCCGCAACCTGCTGCGCTCGGATGCAGCCTCCGGCGCACTTGTTTCCAGTAACAATTCTTGGGAAGAGCGTTTCGACAACGGCATTCGTTACGACACCCCTTCGTTCAGCGGTTTCTCGGCTTCCGTGCATTACTCGACCAACTTCGACAGCGCGGGCACCACTACGAATAACAACACCGACGCTTACAGCCTTGGCGCCAACTATGAAAACGGCCCGCTGTTTGCTGGCGCAACCTACCAGCGCAACAACCTCACCACCGGTACCGGCGACGAAACCAACTGGCGTCTGGGCGCTGGTTATAACATGGGTGATCTGAAGATGGTCGCACTTTACTCGAAGTCGAAAGATCAGCGTGGTGTCAGTGGTGCGGATCGTGATGTCTGGGGCTTGGGCGCCGGTTACAAATTGGGCAACGGTGAAATCAAGGGCCAGTTCTATAAGGCAGGTAAGGACGATACTCTGGCTGACAGTGGCGCTAAGATGTACGTGGTTGGCTACGACTACAGCCTGAGCAAGCGTACGCTGGCTTACATTGCCTACGCCAAGACCAAGAATGACGCGAACGCCCAGTTCTCCGTGATGGGCGGCGGCGGACATGGTGATGACTTGACGATCGCATCAGGCAAGGATCCTGATGCGTTCTCAATCGGCATGATCCACAAGTTCTAATCCGGCTCAAGCTAATTAGTCTTATTGAGCGGGCTCCTGCGGGAGCCCGTTTTTTATGCCAGCCTGTTTGACGGGCAAGCCTTGGTGCGTTCAGCCGTCTACCACCTCGTAATCGTGCGTGATCTCGGCCACCTTGCCGAGCATGATCGAGGGCGAGCGGCGACTCGGCGGGCGCGGAGCGCCGGGTGCGGGAGCGCGAAACAGGCCTCGAACCGCTCAGGCTTCCTGAATCTCGAAATCGTGCGTCACCTCGGCCACCTTGCCGAGCATGATCGAGGCCGAGCAGTATTTTTCGGCAGAGAGCTTCACGGCCTGTTCGACACGCTTGGGATCGAGCGCCTTGCCCGTGACGGTGAAATGGACGTGGATTTTGGTGAATACCTTGGGATCGGTGTCGGCCCGCTCGGCGGACAGGTCGGCGACGCAGTCGGTGACAGCTTGGCGGCTCTTGCGCAGGATGTGGACGACGTCGAAGGCGGAGCAGCCACCTAATCCAAGCAGTAGCATTTCCATCGGGCGTACCCCTAGGTTCTTGCCGCCGGAATCGGGTGGGCCGTCCATGACGACGCTGTGGCCGGATTCGCTCTGGCCGACAAAACTGACGCCTTCGATGAGTTTGACGCGGGCTTTCATGGAGGTCCTTCAGACAAAATTCGAGCGGAGTTTGTACCACAAAATGCCCAGCCATTCGTGCAGGGCAAAGGTGCTGTCACGCAGGCCGGCAGGCGTGGGCAGGACATCGAGAATGGAGTCGAGTCGCGTGCTGGAAAACTGGATGCCGGCGGGGATGACGCTGAGCCCTTGGGCTTCGAACAACGGGACGGCGCGCCGCAGATGCCAGGCATGGGTGACCAGGACGATATGTCGAACGCCGGCACTGCGCAGCAGCCGGGCTGACAGGCGGGCGTTGTCCCAGGTTGTGAGCGCGGCGTCTTCGACCCACTGGGGCGAGATGCCGTACTCGTTTTGCAGGATGTGCTGCATGATGCGGCCCTCGGACAAGGCGCCGCCGCCGGGTTTGCCGCCGGTGACCAGGATGGGCAGGCCGCTGCCACGGTGGAGAAAGGCGGCGTAGCGCAGGCGTTCCAGGCTGAGCCCATTGAGTGTGTCGCTGCCATACTCGGCTGCGTTGAGCCGCCGCCCGCCGCCGAGGACGACAATGGCCTCCGCTGCCTGCAGTTGGCTCGCGGAAATGGGCGTGCTGATTTCCAGGCTTTTTTGCAACAGGCCGCCCACCCAGGGGGTGGACAGGGCATAGAGTGCAGCGGTGGATAGCAGGATCAGCGACATGGCCAGGCGGGGGTGGCGACGATGGACAATAAGCCCGGCGACCAGCAGGATCACCAGCGACAATGGGGGCAGCAAGGCCAGGGCGATCAGGTTGGTGGCAAGCCAGGCGGTCATGGCGGGGATTGTATGCCAGTCCGGCAGGCTGTTTGCAGACAGTGTTTGACTTTGTTCCGGCTCGGCAGTTAAAATGCCCGGCTTTCCGAGAATGTCCTCTGTGCAGAGGTTGGGTCATGAAAACCTTTTCCGCTAAAACGCATGAAGTCAAACGCGACTGGTTCGTGGTTGACGCCGATAACAAAGTGCTGGGTCGCCTGGCGTCCGAGATTGCCCGCCGTCTGCGCGGCAAGCACAAGCCCGAATTCACGCCCCACGTCGACACGGGCGACTACATCGTGGTCGTCAACGCCAGCAAGATGGTCGTGACCGGCAACAAGGGCCTCGACAAGAAATACTATCGCCACTCCGGCTATCCCGGCGGCATCTACGAAACGAACTTCGACAAGATGCAGGAGCGTTTCCCCGGCCGTGCGCTGGAGAAGGCGGTCAAGGGCATGCTGCCCAAAGGCCCGCTCGGCTACGCCATGATCAAGAAAATGAAGATTTACGCAGGCGCGGACCATCCGCACGAAGCCCAGCAGCCCCAGCCCCTCGACCTCAACGTTAAGGCCGCATCATGATCGGTAATTACAACTACGGTACGGGACGTCGTAAATCGTCGGTTGCCCGTGTGTTCATCAAGGCCGGCAGCGGCAAGATCGTCGTCAACGACAAACCGGTGGACGAATATTTCTCGCGCGAAACCGGCCGCATGATCGTGCGCCAGCCTTTGGCGCTGACCGACAACCTGAGCCGCTTCGACATCATGGTCAACGTCTCGGGCGGCGGCGAATCGGGCCAGGCCGGTGCGGTGCGTCACGGCATTACCCGTGCACTGATCGATCTGGATGCCGAAATGAAGCCTACGCTGAAGGCCGCCGGTCTGGTGACCCGCGATGCACGCGAAGTCGAGCGTAAGAAGGTCGGTTTCCACAAGGCGCGTCGCCGCAAGCAGTTCTCCAAGCGCTAAGGCGCTGGCCTGCACAGAAAGCCGCCTTTCCCGGGCGGCTTTTTTTATGTCTGTCAGCGCGCGTGTCTTACAATTAAGTCATTCTTCGCCTCCTTAATCGGGCGCATTCTTCGCAAGGAAAAACACCATGATCAAAGTCGGTATCGTCGGCGGGACGGGTTACACGGGGGTCGAACTGTTGCGCCTGCTGGCGCGCCATCCACAGGTGGAACTGAAGGCGATCACATCCCGCAAGGAAGCCGGCATGCCTGTGGCGGAGATGTTCCCCAACCTGCGCGGGCGCGTAAAGCTGGCGTTTTCCACGCCGGAAGAAGCAGGACTTGAACAGTGCGACGTGGTGTTCTTTGCTACCCCCAATGGCGTGGCGATGCAGCAGACGCGCGCGCTGCTCGACGCTGGCGTCAAGGTGATCGACTTGGCTGCGGACTTTCGCATCAAGGACATCGCGGTGTGGGAGAAGTGGTACAAGATGGAACACGCCTGCCCGGACCTGGTCGCCGAGGCGGTCTACGGCCTGCCCGAGCTCAATCGCGACAAGATCAGGGGCGCGCGGCTGATCGCCAACCCGGGTTGTTATCCGACTGCCGTGCAACTGGGATTCCTGCCACTGCTGGAATCTGGCGCGGTCGATGCCGGTTTTCTGGTGGCGGATGCTAAGTCGGGTGTGTCGGGCGCTGGTCGCAAGCCGGAAACCCACATCCTGTTCGCCGAAGCGGCCGACAACTTCAAGGCCTACGCCGTCGGCGGCCATCGCCACTGGCCGGAGATCAAGCAGGGGCTGGACAGCTTTGCTGGCAAGCCGGTGGGCTTCACCTTCGTGCCGCACCTGACGCCGCTGATCCGTGGCATCCACGCCACCTTGTACGCAAAGGTGAGCGCCGACGTCGACCTGCAAGCGCTGTTCGAGAAGCGCTACGCGGGCGAGGCCTTCGTCGACGTGATGCCGGCCGGCGCGCACCCGGAAACCCGCTCGGTGCGTGGGGCCAACGTCTGCCGCATCGCCGTGCACCGGCCGCAGGGCGGCGACACCGTGGTCGTGCTGTCAGTAATCGACAACCTGGTCAAGGGCGCGGCGGGACAGGCGGTGCAGAACATGAACATCCTGTTTGATTTGCCCGAAGATACGGCGCTGGCCGACGTGGGGATGCTGCCCTAAGGGAGGAACTCCGCGGCCCCAGCAGGGTCTTTGCTTGACGCAGCACGGGTGATGCGGATAATCACCCCACACATTTTCAAGGAGCATCACCATGAATGCAGCAACCGAAATGGAATCCCCGCTGATCTTCACCGATAGCGCGGCCAGTAAAGTCAAAAGCCTGATCGACGAGGAAGGCAACCCCGACCTGAAACTGCGCGTGTTCGTGTCCGGTGGCGGCTGTTCCGGCTTCCAGTACGGCTTCACCTTCGACGAAGCGCAGAATGCCGACGACACCGTGATGGTGAAAAACGGCGTCACCCTGCTGGTCGATTCGATGAGCTTCCAGTATCTGGTGGGGGCTGAGATCGACTATTCGGAAGGCTTGGAAGGCGCGCAGTTCGTGATCAAGAACCCGAACGCCACCACCACCTGTGGTTGCGGCTCGTCGTTCTCGGCGTAAGCACTACCAAAGCGACAAAAAAGCGGCCTCGGCCGCTTTTTCATTGGGACATCGCGGCCTCGGCCGTTTTTTCATTAAGACATCGCGGCCTCGGCCGCTTTTTTTGTTTTCGGGTAGTAGTACGGGTTTCAGGCCGGGTAGATCGCTCCCAGGACACGCTCCCCGCGTGCGCCGGTGACTGCGGGCAGATTGCCCGGTGCATGATGCAGCGTCTGCCTTGCCAGCCAGGCAAAAGCGAGCGCCTCAACCCAGTCCGGGTCGATGCCCAGCGTGGCAGTGGTCGCTACCCGGATGCGTGGCAGGTGGGCGCTGATGCGTTGCATCAGCGCTCTGTTATGCGCACCGCCACCGCAGACATAAAGTTCATGTGCGCCCGCGCATTCGCGGTTGACTGCGTCGGCGAGGCTCGTGGCGGTGAATTCGAGCAGAGTGGCCTGCACGTCGGATGGCGCGAGTGCTTCATCCAGGCTGCCTAGTCTGACGTCCAGCCAGTCCAGATTGAACTGTTCGCGTCCTGCGCTCTTGGGTGGGGGGAGGGGTAGGTAAGCGTGCCTCATCAATGCCGTCAGCAGGTCAGGGTGGACGCTTCCGCTGGCGGCCCAGGCGCCGTCACGGTCGTAATGGACGCCATTGTGGCGCTTGATCCACGCATCCAGCAGCATGTTGCCGGGGCCGGTGTCCCAGCCACGCACGGGACCGTTCACCGGCAAATCGGTGATGTTGGCGATACCGCCGATATTCGCGATGACGCGATGAGTGTCCAGGTGTCTCAGGACCTGGGCGTGAAAGGCTGGAACCAGCGGCGCCCCCTGGCCACCTGCCGCGATGTCGCGGCTGCGGAAGTCGGCAACCACTGCGATCCCGGTGAACTCGGCCAGCAGGGCCGCGTTGCCAATCTGCAGCGTGTAACCGTCCGCTGGGCGGTGGCGCAGGGTTTGGCCGTGGCAGCCGATTGCTCGCACCCTATCGGCGGCGAAGCCGTCAAGGAGCGACTTGACCGTGTCCGCGTACAGATGTGCCAGTTCATTGGCAGCAATGGCGGCGAGGTGGATCTCGTCGGGTTGCGGCGTATGCAGCGCCAAGAGTCGTGTGCGCAGTGCATCCGGGTAAGGCAGGTAATGGGAGTGAAGGAGTCGGACCTGTCCGGCGGGCCCTATTTCGGCGAGCACTGCGTCGACACCATCCAGACTGGTGCCGGACATGAGGCCAACATAGTGTTCGGCCTCATGCGTGTTTGCTGCACTCAATCGAGTGCGGCAAGATTGGTGCCGCGCAGAAGCCCGAGTTTGTCAGACCAGTTTGCCGTCTGCTGCAGGAAGCGGGTTCGCTGTGCGGCAGCCAGCGGGGGGGACCCCGGCAGTTTGACGGACAGAGGGTTGTAAGGCTTGCCCGCAATCCGGACTTCGTAATGCAGGTGCGGACCGGTTGCGACGCCGGTGGCGCCAACATAGGCGATGACGTCCCCCTGGCTGACGGCGCGGCCACGGCGAATACCGGGGGCAAAGGCGCTCAGGTGGCCGTAGTAGGTTTCGTAGCCGTTCTGGTGCCGCAGGATGACGAGGTTGCCGTAGCCGCCACGGCGTCCGGCAAACTCCACGGTGGCGTCGCCGGTGGCCTTGACGCGGGTGCCGGTTGGCGCACCGAAGTCGACGCCAGTATGCGCGCGCGCGTAACCCAGTACAGGATGCATGCGGGAACTGCTGAAGTTGGAGGTGACGCGGGAGAACTCGAGAGGCGAACGCAGGAAGCCCTTTTTCAGTGACAGCCCTTCGGGCGTGTAATAGCTTTCATGCCCCGATGCGTCGCGATACAGCACAACGCGGTAGGCCTTGCCGGCGTTGACGAACTCCGCCGCCAGCAGGTTTCCGGTGGAAATGGGCTCGCCGTTGCGGTAGTTGACCGTGTAGATGACCGAGAACGTGTCACCGCGGCGCAGGTCCTCGCGGAAATCGATGTTGGTTGAGAAGGTTTCAGCCATTTTGTCGGCGATCTTGTCGGGAATGCCCGCGCTGTCGGTTGCGCCATAGAGCGACGACACGATATGGCCGGAGCGCATGACCACACGTGTTTCGACCTGGTCGCTGCTGTCCTGTGCGATGTAGCTGTCGCCCTGATGGAGGACGGTCAAGGTGGGGCCGTCACGACGTTCAAACCGGATGCTCAGCAACTGGCCGTCCGGCGTGGTGGTTGCCTGAATATGTTTACCGGCCCGTATGTTGGTCGCCAGTTGGCGGACTGCATCGGTGGCCAGCAGGCGCTGGATTTCAAGTTCGTCGATTTTTAACCGGCCCAGCGCGCTGGCGATCGTATCGCCCGACTGGATCACGGTTTCCCGTTCAAACGTACCGCTGTTGGCCGCGCCGGCCAAAGTGGGAAGGGCGATCGCTTCGGTGATCGTTTCGGGAGTGATATCAGTGGTGGTGGTGTCGGGTGCCAGGCCAAAGGCGGCAACAACGCCAAAAAGCGGCAAGCTGGAGAGAGCAACCAAGGTGCGCAGGCTGAAGCGGCGTTCCGCTCCCGTCATGCGATAGGTTAAGATTCTCAGTTTGGTGAGCGGCATGGACCGTTTCCCTTCCGTAATCGATCCGGGAGTCTACCACAAATGACCCCGATGATATTTGTTCAATCCAAACAGTGGCTTGCGTGCGCAGCGCCCTGTGTTGAACGCAATGGTATTCGTGTTTTACGGTCAGGCCCGGACAAACTTGACCTGTACTGGAAAGGTATTTGATGCAGGATGCGTTGCAGGAAATCAAGCGTGGGGCCGACGAACTGCTGGTTGAGGCGGAACTGGTCGACAAGCTGAAAACGGGCCGGCCGTTGCGGATCAAGGCGGGATTCGACCCCACGGCGCCGGATTTGCATCTGGGGCACACGGTGTTGTTGAACAAATTGCGCCAGTTTCAGGTGCTGGGGCACAAAATCATTTTCCTGATAGGAGATTTCACCGGCATGATCGGCGACCCTACGGGCAAAAACACTACGCGCCCACCCCTGACTCGTGAGGCGGTCGCCGAAAACGCCAAGACCTACCAGGAGCAGGTGTTCAAGATCCTCGACCCGGCCTTGACCGAGGTGCGTTTCAATTCGGAGTGGATGGAAAAGCTGGGCTCGGTCGGCATGATCCGATTGGCAGCGACCCATACGGTGGCGCGCATGTTGGAGCGGGATGATTTCCACAAGCGTTACACCAGCCAGCAGCCGATCGCCATCCATGAATTTCTGTACCCGCTGATCCAGGGATACGACTCAGTCGAACTGAAGGCGGACGTCGAACTGGGAGGGACCGACCAGAAATTCAACCTGCTGATGGGACGCGAGTTGCAGAAGCATCACGGGCAAGCCCCGCAATGCATCCTGACCATGCCGCTGCTCGAGGGGACGGATGGCATCAACAAGATGTCGAAGTCGCTCGGCAACTACATTGGGATCAACGAGCCCCCGCAGGAGATCTTCGGCAAACTGATGTCGATTTCCGACGATCTGATGTGGCGCTATATCCAGTTGCTGTCATTCGAACCGCTTGCGACGATCGACGCTTGGAAGCGGCAGGTAGCCGATGGCGCCAATCCGCGTGACATCAAAGTGCGGTTTGCACAGGAAATCGTGGCGCGCTTTCATAACCCGGTGGCGGCGGCCCAGGCGCTGGCCGAATTCGAGGCGCGCTTCCAAAAGGGCGCGCTGCCTGACGAGATGCCGGAAATCAGTCTGCCTGGGATCGATGGGGTTTTGCCAGTGCCGCAACTGTTGAAGCAGGCCGGGCTGGTGCCGAGCACCTCGGACGCCATCCGTCAGATTGCAGGCGGCGGGGTGCGGCTGGACGGCGAACGCGTGGCAGATAAAGGCGCGGCGGTGCCGGTGGGGGCAACGGTTGTGGCCCAGGTCGGCAAGCGAAAATTCGCTCGCGTCACAATTATTTAAAATTAATTTTGCTGAAACTGTTGACGGATGGTTTTAGCTCTGTAGAATGCGCACCTTCTCGAAACGCAGCGCGACACGCAAACCGCGAAGAGCAAAGCTAATCGATTGATCTTTAACAATTTACAGCCGATAGGTGTGGGTGTTGTGGTGGTAGTTGGGCTGACTTCGGTTGGTCTGACAACTAGCATAAATGCTCACACTTTGATGAAGTAATTCATTTGAGTTGAGCGAAGTATTTGAAGTAATTGCAGAGATTGAACTGAAGAGTTTGATCCTGGCTCAGATTGAACGCTGGCGGAATGCTTTACACATGCAAGTCGAACGGCAGCACGGG
>MKWL01000008.1 GCA_001899305.1 Thiobacillus sp. 0-1251
CCACGCCAACATTTCCACCACCCAGATATACACTCACCTTGACTGGCAGCACCTGGCCAAGGTCTACGATCAGGCCCATCCAAGGGCAAAGCGCGTCAACCCGTCCAAGCCCGAGAATCCTGAATCTGAAAAGTAGTGCCCGGTCTGACCCACCGTAAATGGCATGTCATGAACCACCTCCAATACCTATACGCGAGAGGATTTTCTGTGTCGAACATTGCATCTGTTTTCAAAGACGAGGTCGCCAGGCAGGTCAGGCGACAGCTTCGCGGTGAAACCGAGAGCCTCAAGAAGGCGTCGTACCGCTATCGCTCCGATATCGCCGCTCTGAAGCGGCGCATCGATGCCCTTGAGAAGCTGGTCTCCCACCTGGAAAAATCGGCGAAGGCGAATGTCCCGCCGGCCGCCAAAGAGGATCCTGACACGAAGCTGAGATTCAAACCCCAGGGCGTTCGCGCGCAGCGGACCCGCCTCGACCTGTCCGCGCCAGAGCTGGGCTCCCTGCTAGGCGTCTCCGCGCAGACAATCTACAACTGGGAGACCGGAAAGACACGCCCCAGGCCTGAGCAGATGTCCGCCATTGCGGCCGTACGGAAGATGGGCAAGCGCGAGGTCAGGGCACGGCTCGCCCCGGCCTGATCGAGCAAACAGGTTTGATCAGGCCGGAACCTTGCCGACTTGCATAGCACTCTTTAATTGTGTATAAAATACACACTTATCCACAGCTTTGGTACACGCCCAAGCCATGGAAACCATAGGTAAAAGGAGTGTTATATGGCAACCGTTCGCGCACAACTGATCCTCTCTGATGAACTGGATCGTGAAATCAACAAGGCGGCAGAAGAAACCGGAAACTCGCGCTCCGAGCTGGTCAGGAAAGCACTGACGCTGTACCTGGCAGCGCTGGACAAAAAGAAGCAAGGCCTGAAACTTGGATTCGCCAAGCCTGAGCAAACCCTGGAAACCGAGGTGATCGGCCTTTGAGTACGCTCGACCTCAATTCGGGGAAGGGCAAGATCGAATGGAAATCGGATGAGTCCGGTGCAGAGGAAGCTTCCCGGCTCAAGAAGGAAGAGAGCCAGCACCAGCATGACCTGAGGGTCAGCTGGTGGACGTTCGTGGCATACGTGGCTGCACTGTTCATCGTCGGAATTGTCGGGCTGCTTCTGATCTTTATTGGGGGAACCCCCGAGCGAGAGCGGACCGGTGTGGTTTTTCTGACTGCGATCATCTCCGGGGCGGTGGGCTATCTCAGCGGGAAGAAGGGGAAGTAGTGCTTATCCCGCCTCCTGTACCAACCGGTGCGGTCAAAAAATTCGGCCCCCTTGGCCAGCGGTATGAAGTTGGCCAGCCAATCCGCCTAATTGAAGATGGAGACTGGTACGTCGAAGTGACCATCGTCGATACAGGCGAGAAGATCGAGTACCGACGAACCTTACTGCTTCAGGATCCGGATGCACCAGAATGACCGACTAAAATTGAATACCAACGCATGAAGGAAAAATCATGACGCTCAGGAAATACCTTTTCAGCATCGCAGTGCTGTTCCTGATCCCCGCAGTTGCTCTGGCTTCGATGGGGAATGGTCTTGCCTGGGCGTTTGGAATCATTGCGGGCATGCTGACTGTTGGTACTTTGGCAATGGATGAAACTTTGCCCCGTGCTGAACAAGAGGAATTTGATAGGCAGCTTGAAGAGAGCTTTCGTCAAGCCACGGATCCAGCCGAACCGGGAAGTATCAATTACCAAGGTTGATTACCATTCCCCTGACGCTCCGCCAGTATTCCTTTTCTCGGCCGCAGGATTCTCGTCCTGCGGCTTACCGCCGGCGAAAGCATTGGCCCCAGCTCGGGTAATGATGTTGGGATTCTCAGTTTCTTCCTGAACTGGTGCGGCAACAGCCTTACGACCAGCATCAGCATCATTTCTCCCATCGACTATTTGAGATTCCCCGGCCTGTCTGCCGGCAGTTGCAGCCCGCTCGACAACCGTTGGCGTCACTGTCTGTCCAGGCTGTCCGCCAGGCCCATCACGATCCACCTGGATAGCAGGCGCAGCTCCGGGATTACCCGGAACACGCGAGATATTTCCTGCGTTCACATCTCGAATGCCATCAAGACTTGCGGCATGGAAATCCTCGGGATTCCCGCCGGGCGTGGCGAGTTTCGCGGCCGGCTCCAATCCGGCATTGGAAGCAGCATCTCCCTGACGAATCAGTCCGGCCTGGCTCTGCACCCATTCTTTGACGTAGCCATCCACCAGTGCCATCTGGCCTGCTGTATCTCGCGATGAGAGCGCCGCGTTAGCCCGTGCCGCGCCACCCAATTGCGCAACGATGAAATTGGACAGATCCGCCTGTGCTCTCCCTTCACCTGAACGTACTTCGCTTGCTACGCGGTCATAGGCCTCGGCTTGCGAGAGTGAAACACGCGTCGCCTGTTCGGCTCGTTCGGCATCCGACAAGCTCGCGCGAATTTCACTGGCTGCCCGTCGCGAGGATTCGCTGCCACTGCTGGTTGAGAGGGTATTGCTGAAACCTTGAGCGTTATTGAGCTGGTTCTTGAATCCAGAGGATTCGGCGAACTGGCGTGCTGAATCGTAAGTGGCTTGAACCTGACTATCGGACATCCCCAGAGCTTTAAGCTGCGCGCCGATTGCGGTCCCGGGAATGCCAGCCCCAATAGATGCAGCTGAAACAATCTGGAATTTTTGCGAATCACTAAGGCCAATACCTGCATCCCACTTCGCTGCTGTGTTCATTGCATTCTCATACGCCTGAGCAAACTGGGCAATGTTGTTGATCCCGGCGTCGGATCCAACTCGTGTTGAATTGCCCGATGACTGCATGAAGCTCCGTGCCTTGTCATAGGCGGCGGTCAGCGAACTAGCCACTGAGGCCGAGGCCTCGCCCGCACGCTGATAGCTGTTCCTGGACAGGGTCAGGGCTTGAGAAGCGACGGCGGTACCGACCATGCCGCTTACTTCACCCAGGTCAGACACCAGCCCTGACCGGTTAAGGACGGACGGGGACTGGCCGGAACCGAAGGTCGAAACCACGGAGCCATCCTGGCCCACCTGACGCATTGTCGCCGCTCCACCTGTCATGCTTGGAGCCGTATTCCATTGGTCTCCGCTGCGGTTGTTCCAGCTCCAGTTGCCCATCGTTACATTGCCCCACTGGGTGTTGCCGACGTTCGAATTGCCGAGGCCGACCTGGCTGCCGGCGGACTGGGCCGAGGCATTTGCCGGCGACATGACCCCCGAGATCACGCTGGTAAAGGAGGCTGCGCTCACGTTCGTCAGCATGTAGGCGATCACGGGCACGGAGAGGGTCAGAATGCCCGCCACACCCTGATCGGAGATCATGGAGTGGGTGAGCGCCTGGTGGCTCGCATACGACAGGTAATTCATGCTTCCGATCGCAGCATTTGCCCCAAGCGTCGAATACCAGCTCGTGAAGAAGTTCAGTGCTGCATAAATTGGAGCCCAGAGGTTGATCCACAGAAGCGCCATGAGGTAGGTCTTCAGGACAAGCCCACCCTTGCTGCCGGCGACGATGATCAGCAGCATGACGATCGGAAAGAGGGCGAGGATCACGATGTGTATCGCATTGCGGATCAACGGCATGGAAGATTCGGCTATCTTGGCCATCGTTCGGTAGCTGCTGTTGGCACTGGCTGACGCCATGGCCGTAGAAAGGGCGACCTGGGCCGACGTCGTGTCTCCAATCATCTGAGGCACGAACACGGTCGAATCCGCGATCAGGTTGATCATCGCTGCCTGCTTGATGCTGTCCTGCGCGGACTGGCTGACGCCGAAGATGAAGTTGTCGACTAGAGGCAGTTGCGCAGCGACCAACGCTGATGCGGCCGACGAAGAGGTCTCGGTCGGGTTCAGCATACGACCGAGCCTGGGCATAATGTCGTTCGAGACGTGCGGGTTGATCTGGCTGTCGATGTAGGACCAGGCCTGATCGCAGCCCACGACCTTGTACGTGCCTGCGCTACTGTCATACACCTGCACCAGGACACCGGGATTCATCTGCGGCCCGAGATCGGCCCAGATACTCCCGGACTGCATGATCTGGTTGAAGAAGGCCGCGTTGTTGTTCAACTCGGGATAGACGCAATCCTTCGTCAGGTTGGTCAGGGAACTGACCAGGTTCGGATCATAGAAGCGAACATTCTGCCGGTCCTTGATGGCCCGGGCACCAAACATGAAGCCCGTCTTCTGGAAATTGATGTCATTGGGCAGCGCGAATACCGTCTCGCTCACCCGGGTAAGCCAGTACCCGATATGACTCTCAGCGCTTGCAAAGACAGCGAGTCCCAGCGGGACGTTTGCCACTGTGTAGGTACCCGATCCACCAGCGACATCCTGGATCACCACATCCTTCTTGGGCAGGAACAGCCCAACGTACCAGATCGCCAGCATGAGCATGTAGATCGCAGCATCCTCACCCCGGGCCTTCACAAAGGTGGTCGCTACGGCCACAAACAGCCCGAAGATGGCGAACACCTTCATCAGCCCCGTGTAGTCGCTCATCGAGGTCAGGATAGCGACGGAGTCGAGGACGTATTTGATCTGGGCAGCGTCCCAGTACGCGTAGATCGTATCCATGGCTTACAGCTTCTGGCCGAACTCGATATTCGAGGTGAGGCGTGGGCCGAGGCTCGTGTACATCTGACGCTGGAAGTCCAGCATCATGGTGATGTTCTCCATCTTTCTGGACGCGTCTTCCTGCTTGAGGCCGTACATCCAGATGGCCACGTTCCGCTCGCCTTTCAGGCGCTCGTGGAAGTCATCGATCGCCTTGACGTCCGCTTTGACCGAGACGGCCTTCGTCTTGTTGAGCGCATCCTCGACCTCCCGGCTGATGTCCTGCATCTGACGGAAGGCGATCTCCGTCGCGATGACTTCCGAGAAGCCGTCGATGATGCGGTCGGCGACGATCGTCGAGCCGCGTCCGGAATGAATCGCCTGGGCGATCATCTGGTAGATCGGCGTGCTGGTCATCGAAATGATCTGCAGCGCCTTGGGATCGGTGAGCGCAGTGCGGGTGACGATGGCGTCCTTGAGCTTGTGCAGCTGGGTGTAGACGATGGCGGTCATCCCTGTGGTGGTTCTGGGTGTGCCTTCATCGGTCGCCGAAGCGTAGGGCAGACAATCCGATCCGGACGGGCATTCCCGGATTTTCATGGAATGTGTGCCTGTGAGCGGCCCAAGGAAATCTTCCCATGTGATCGTCGGCTTGAAGTACTCGGTGGTGAATCCGCTTGCCTGATCACTGGTGTTCTTGAGAAAAGTTACAGTCCCGAAGAGGGAAATGTAGAGCTCGATTTCCTCCGGGGAATATCCGCCAGCACGCTGTAGCGCATCGAACACCAGGTTGAAGTTGTTCTTGAGGATGGGAAAGCCCTTCGAATCCTGGCAAATCGAAGCATTCAACGAGCAGCCGGCATCATATGCAGCTTGCGTTTTGGCAGGATCGGTCTCGGTGTCCTGCTTGGCATTGAAAAATGAACCGTAGGATCCAGTGAGTGCAGATCCGAAAACCTGGGCACGTTGCTCCATGTCCATGGTCCGAGTATCGGGTGCAGTACCTACGAACTGCTTCACCATCTGGCAACTGTTCATCTGGAACTGGTTGAGGGAATTCATGGTTTTGGAGAGATCGGTCAACAGCCCGTCGATCTCTGGAGCCATCGTTTTCAGAGCGAGCTGGAAGAAGTATCCGACCGCGTTCTGGCCGATATTCCGGAGTGCCGCAACGAACTGATCCATGTTGACGAAACCGTAAGCACCAAGCCAGGCATCGATGCCACCGCATCCTGCTTTGTATCCGGGTGGGGAGAAGCTGAAAAGCTGTGTTGCCCGCTGCGGCGCACGATAAGCAAATCCACCAAGCGACATCGTCGTCTGGCTCTGGGACTCATAGACCGCCGAAGGTGTCACGTTCAGGCCTGCGCCGGCAGAATTGAAGTAGTCATTCATCCAGTCTGACCCGGCAGCACTCGATGTTGCCACTGGCATGGCGAGGCCTGCAGTCAGCAACATTCCGGCGGAGATGGGTTTCAACTTGATATGCATGATGGCTCCAGATTTCAGAATTCCTGACCCGGTCGGGTTCGGGTCAGTACACGGATTCGCTCGACGATCTCGTCAATTGCCAGGGCACCTGTCCCGATCGGGACAGCCTGGCGGGTCTCACGGTGTACGAGGAAGAGGGCAGGGACAGTCTGAATTCCTTGCCCTCCGCTCACGATCATGGAAATACCGTTGTCGCGGCGAGCATCGGGAAACTGGGGCAAACCGCCGCCGTCCATGCTGACACCCATCACCGGCATGCCGTACTGCTGTTCCAGAAGACGCAGGACAGGTGCCTGCTGGTGACAGTACGGGCAATCCGACCGAAAAAAGAACATCAGGCCGAAGTCCCTTGAGAGCTCCGCGAGCGTCTGGGCCTGTGCGGCACTCCTCATGTCCTTCTTGGAGAGCTGCGCGAAGGTCGCGGTAGGCGATCTGCTGTTGTAATCCACCGACGGCGTGGCCCAGACCACTCGGCGGGCCACGTCGGCAAACAGCGAGCTTTTGTCCATCACATAGGTCTGGGCCTCAAGGTACGACCTGACATTGGCCTGGGTCGGATGCATGATGGCCAGATCCTTCAGCCTGGCGAGCTCCTTCTGAAGCTCCTCCATGGTTTTCATGTCCTTGATGGGCTTGGGCTTGTCAGTGGCCTTTTTGTCGGTTTTCTTGGGAGGGGTATCCGGCGGATACCAATTGAATCCACGATCTGGATTCCGCCAGGGCGTGTCCTCCCACCAGCCGGAGTCGCCAGAGGACAGAGTAGGCTCAGCATGGAGTCCGATCGGGCAAAGCAGTATCAACAACACCACCGAAAATACACGTAGCGTCATTTATCCTCCCCTAGGCCGACTGGGGAGACCTGCGGAGGCTGCCCGTCCTGGCACAGATTCAGTTCGTAGAACATACTGAAAGGCTCGCGCGTGCCCTTGACCGTCATCATCCTGTGCGTAGGCATGGAGAACACAATCCGTAGGCGCTTGCAGCCGGGTCTGATCACCTGAACTGTCGTAACGCTGGCCTTAACCTTCGTGTAGGTGGGCGCTTTCGTATCGTTTTTGAGCTTCTGAGCCATAGGGCCGACCAACCAGGCTTCCGCCTTGCCATCGCGCGAGTTGATAGCGGAGAGAAGCAGCCCGCGAATGTTCGCTGTCTCCCCGATCTCCGGCGCTGAATATGCGATACCCGAGTTCATGAGCAGAGCAAGCAAGGCGACGCGAAATGAAAGTTTCATGATTTGGAGGCCTGATACAGCCTGTCTAGCATCAACCCCAAGCCATGCGTCGCCATCGGCAGCACGGAACTCTCGTCGATATCGTCTGCAACATATCGAAGCGTCAGCCAATACGACTTGGAGGCTTTGCCCAGCAATACTGTTACCTGGATCACAACCTCGTGCGTCGTTCGCTTGCAGTCCGCGCCACAGAACAGAAGCGGCCTGTTTCCCTTCGCGCCCACGATCTTCCGGAATCCACCATTGATCACGCTACGCAGGCCTGTGGCATCTGCAAACAGGTTCGCGACGACTGCGGCACCCACGCCTGATGCAGGGCTACCTGTACCCCCACCTGCCTGTATGGCCCGCGTAGCTTGTTGCGCGACCCCGGCATCAAAATCCAGGGGATTGTTACGGAGGCTTTTGGGCTGCTTCGAGAAATCGAGCGATTTTTCAAGCAAATCGCCAAGGTCCAGGACTCCAGTGTCGTATGAGCGGGAATCGTTGTAGAGCCTTACATAACCGGTCACATTTACGGTAGTCAAAGCTTCCGCTTCGGAATCGGCCACTGCAAAGCCCTGACCGTTAAGGGCTAATTTGAGGCGCGAAGTCGTCCCGACGGCAATGTCCGTACCGGAGAAGAAATTCAACCAGAGCGCCTTGTCTGCACCTTGTGGCAGAATCAACGAGCCCGTCTCTTCGATTGAGACGCCGACCGGCAAAGGCTTCGCTTCCGACTGCGGGAGGATCTCGGCGGATGCGATTGACGCCGACATTAGAAAAGGAATGAAAGCCAGAAATCGGAAGGTCTTCATGAGATTAGGGGGTGCTGAAGTAACTGTTTATCTTGTCGGTTGCGCGCGTCACGGCAGCCGAAGGTGTTTTTACAGAAGCCTGAACGTCGGCCATGACCTCAGAGAAATCGATCAGACTGAAATCGACCATTTGTAGCTCTGCCGGCGTAAGACCGCCGCAATCTGGATTCTTGGGGTCTCCCCAGGATTTACCGAGCTGAGCGCGACCATTTGACGCGATCAGGCGTGCAATGCGTGAGTTAAAGCAGCAATGGGACTGCTTCTTCTGAACGCATACGCCGAGCACCTTCTGCGAACAGTAAGTTCCGACATGAACGCACAGATTCTGCCCACGCTTCATGCCCAGGATTTGTTCATCCTGCTCGCAAGAAAGCAGTTCCGTGATGATGTAAATCGCAATGGCAATTGCAAACGAGGCCGGATCAAACCCGATATAAAAGCCTCCAGAATTTCCCACAAGCACGCTGGTACCTGCGGCCGGCGCACCATAGCCCACCGTGATCCCGAAGTAACTAAAGCTCGGGCTCCAACTCGATCCAAATGGCGTGTCCAGCCCCGTCCCGTTGAATAGGGAGCCATATCCATTCACCAGAAAATCCGGAGCATCAGACTGGAACAAGGAGTCATAGACTTGTGTCGAGCCAAGATATTTGACCGACTCTCCGGCGATCTCTTTCGTCGCCTGCGCTCCGACAGTTAGGAGCATGTCGCTGTTGGTCTGATTGCTTCCTGCGGTGTTGTTCTTGCAGCAACTGAAGATTCCCAGCGTCACCCTGCATTTGCTGTTCTTGCCATTGAACAGCGTGAGGGTGTTCGGGTCCATGTAATTGCCGGCCTCCCGCAAGGCCTCGATCCCAGTTACCGCCATGGCGAAATCACCATCCGGGGTATACCCTGCATCGAAGCAGGTACCATCGACACAGTAGGTCTGTCCGCCGCAGTCAGTGATGGTCTTGGTTGCGCCAGTCGCAACCTTGCACTGGTAGGTCTGTTCGTACAACGTGCATTTGCTCGGGTCGCTGTCGAGATAGTCGATGCAAGATGACCCAATCTGGGCACAGCCATTGGCCACCAGATCGGCGCAGTCATCCACATAGCTCTGGGAGATGCAGTCGTATTTGCTCTCGAATTTCCAGCAGTCGCGTGTTACTGGATAACCGCTAATCATGCGGGTCTCCGGCCCTTCAATGCAGGCCCTGGATTTCTTCGAGCAGGTGCCGTCCCCGGCCAAAACCGGAGCCGAAAGAATTGGGAAAGCCAAGGTGACGATCAGTACCCTTGCGATAAAGCGGAGCATCGAGGTGGCGCTCATGGCAGTCGCGCCTCCAGCGGGCCGCACTGGTTATCCCAGGTGTCGGTCTCAGTAACAATGATTTTGGGCGGCGTGAATGAACCAGCGGAATTGACCGCCTGGTTGCCCCAGCGATTGTCTATTGCCCGGAAGGTATAGGTGCAGACATCACTTACACAGCCCTGGGTATATCCAGGCTCATATCCAATGTAGTTTGTGACGGTACAGCTGCCCTTCCAGTTATGTATCGATGTGAGTTCATTGTTCTTGTAGCCATAAGTGTCGGTGCAATTGCCATCTCCGTCGCACGTAGTTCTCACCACCCCATACTGGACCGTATCCGAAACTGTAAATGGCGCTTTTGGTACGTCCAGATAGCCAAGGGCACAGGCGCCATGCAGGCCGGTCGGTGTAAAGCGCAGAGCCAACATTCCGTCATTGCGGTTGATGTCGCAATAAACATCGATCTGATTGGTCCAGCCATACGACGGGATGCCCAACACGAATCCCCCATACCAGGTGCCAGGCACACACGATTCCGATGTGGTTATCGACACAGTAAGAATTTCCTGGCAGCTTTCCTCGCCTGCAGTCAGATACTGGTTGCAGGTCTCGGTCTGGTATGTGTCGGGGTCTTTCACGGTTTTAGTGGCACATCCGGAATAAGACCCGCTGACTATCAGCGAACCGAGGTAGGTCTCTGCATCCCCGGCTACCAGATCCCTTTTGGTGGCAAGCGGATCGGTCTTGGGGTTGAGAGGAAACATCACATTCTTCTTGCCCGGGTCGTTCATTAGCATGCGGACGCTTTCGCACTTGCCGTGCGTGTGGGCATCCGGATCGGATGACCCAGGGGTTGAAGTACATGACAACATGCCGGTTGTCGCAGGCGCCGTCAGGCTTCCCATCCCGCCCATGTAGTAGGATGAGGCCGGGTCCGTGCTGGTGTAATTCGGCACGCCGGTACTGGCCTCGGTCATGTTGATCTTTGCTTTTGCCGTACCTTTGTTCGCCGAGCCGAAGCTCTGTCCATCGCTGAAAGCATCAGCCGGCGTCATGCCCGCAGAGTGCGCACAGGAGGCGAAGACAAGGGAAGAGAGCAAGATTGCTACTCGAATTTTCATGGCTGGCCCTCGATCCGAGCCAGACGCCGTCGAGCCTCGTTAGCCAGTTCGCCGGATCCTGCTGACCAGCGTTCGAGCACATAGTCCAGGGAGACGTCGCCCACGCTTCTCAAGGCCTTGTCACAGGCCTTCGCGCGGTCGCTCACACAGGCATCCCCATGGACCGGAGCCGTGAGGATGAAAGTCGGGGCCTGGGTTACCCGGTAGGCCTTGAACAATTCGGGGTGAATCTGGATCGATGCCCCTGCTTCAGCAATGGGCTTGAATGCCTCGACAGAACGAGCCCAGTTTCCCCCAGCCAGGCCACCGTCCACCCCACGAAATACCATGACGGCACCAGAACGAGCAGCCTGCTTGGCCAATTTCACCAATGCTGCCTGGGACATTCCCAGCGTGGCAAAGATCAACAGCCGCTCGTCCTCAGCTTGTAGCCGAGCCTGCCCATACCGGCTCGCGATCTGAGCGATGTCCACCCCGGAGGACGGCACCTTGATATTCGGCATTGCGCGCACTGGCCCGCCTTGTGTCGCGCGGGCTGCGTCATCAAGTGCGCGATTCGACCGATCACGGGCCTTATCCGCATCAAATGACTTCAGGTCTGGCAGGGTGGGGGGCTGGGCAGCCATGACGGGCACGCTGAAGCCGACCAAGATCCCAATCGATAACATCTGAATGAATCGAGACATGATTAAAACCCTACGGCCCCCTGGCAACAGTCCCGCTTGCGGAACAACATGTAGGCAAAGTCCTCGCCCTTGTAGGGAAACTCCTTTCCAGACCCCGAAATCACGGTCGTTCTGCCCATGGTCGAGCAGCACCGGCCATCTTCCTTCTGTGTGTTCGGAATCGGATAGATCATCTGTGTCTTGTAAGCCCGCTTGTCCATGAGCGGAATAGGGTAGTAGCCGCATTGGCCAGCCTTGCCATGCGCACCCCAGATCAGCAGCTCGCGGTGCATCTTGTTGGTCAGACGCTGGGTGATGAGCGTCGAGGCCTGGACGCCCCCAACATGATTCCCGACCCATCCGTCGAGCGGGTACATGGATCCCTGGCAGCCCGCACACCAGAACAGTTCGTTTAGAGGAAATCCAGTCGTTGCGGCCACGCAGTCGGCTGCGCATGCGCCCTGAGCAAGCGGGTTGGCGAACAGGACGGCATCCGGATTCAGGATGAAAGTCAGTTCGGAGTCGGACCAGAGCGGATCGAGTTCAGTGAAATAAACGAGATCGAACACCCCTTGTTCCAGGCAGGGGTTGTCCAAAACCACTTCCAACCAGAATAAGAGGGGACTCGTGTACCAGTGGGCCTGATAGAACGACTTTCCACCTCGCTTCTGGACATGCGCCGGAGCAGATACTCCGGGGTCGATGGAAATCCCGCCGAGTGAAGGGAAGCAGTAAGGCTTTCGCACTGACTCGACGATGCGGGCCGGCTCGTAGAAGCTGATGGACAGTCCGATCTTCGGTGGACTGGAGCATGCACACAACGGATTGCTGACGCCGCTATCGAAATCCTCCTGGCCAAAGCTCATCACAGTCGAGCCGCCGATTTTCATGGGGAAGGCACATGACCAGCAGACATCTGTGATCGGATTGAAGAACTTGCCCTGGCAGGTTGTCGTGTCCGCCAAGGAAGGCCGTGCCAAGCCTCCCAGAACAACGATGGTCAGTGCGGCAACCATGATCCACTGCAGGGCTTTGGTCATTTGAGCCAGCGCAGCAACAGGTTGATGGGTTTGCCGAAGCTCATGAGCTTCGCTCGTGCCTCTTCGTGGTCGAGCAGCTGCTCGACCCCCTGACCGTCGATGAATCGAATTTTCGGGTCGTAACGGTCGATCTTCCAGGCGGGGCCATCTTCACGGCCCACGTGATAACGGTACCCTTCGACCGACTCGCCCTTTTTGCGCTCGCGAACCGAGTCCTTCAGCTTAAGAAAGACGTCATACAGCCGCCAGTCGATGCGATAGTCGTCAACCGTTACGCCATGGACCATCGTCTGCGACCCGAATCCGCCTGAATCGGGCCGCGTGAAGTGGTACTTGGCCAGGCAGGTGCGATGGTTTCCGTCTCCATTCACGTACCAGTGTTTGCCATTCAGCGAAACGTAGAGCATCGAGGGATGCTTCACTTCGGTGTCGAAGTAATACTCAGGATTGGTGCGCAACAAGGCCTGGTTCGCAGGCATGCGCTTCCCGGTCTGCAGGAAATGCTCCCAGGTCATGCCGGCGTAGTCCGGATGGGCCGTGCCCACGACCGAGAAAACATTGATCGAGTGCCGGTCGCTCCAGTAGTGGCTTCGAACGAAAGGCATCAAGGCCTGCATGCGATTGTCGTCCCAGCGGTCGATGACAGTGCGCGACCAGTGCGGCCGGTTCTTGCGAGCCCACTCGACGATGTCCATGTCCTGACCGTTCAATGCGTTCAAACCCATTCCGCTCATCCTTCAATCCGCCTTCATCTCGTCGATTCTCAGTCGCTTGCGTGCGGCATCCTGGGAAACCAGCGCCGGGATTTGCTGGATGCCGAAACGCTTCACCAGATAGCCCCCCTGATCGAAATAGACCTGACGCTTCCATTGCCGCGTCAGCTTGAGCGGTTCGCCGGCCACGAGGATGGGTTTCACCTTGCCCTCGTAGCGCTTGAGGATGGCGGCTGCCTTTCGGACCTGATTCGGATCTCGCTGATCGAAAAAGAACAGATGATTCGAGAGCGGGACGTAATCCAGCGGATTCACCACGTCGCCTGCCCGGGCAATGATCTGGCCGTCCGGTGTGGCGATATCCCGAGGTACGCGCCAGGACGGGTCCATATAGAACGTCCTCGGCTTGTCGGTCCTGGTCAGGCCCGTGACGGCCTTGGGCGATTCGATGCTTTGCCGGGAGCGGGCTATCCCTTCCTGCTGCAGTTCCCTCATCCGTCCGCTTTTCTCAAGCGCCTTCAAACGACCCTGAACCTCTTCGAGCATGTCCGGCTCCCGGATCGGGTAGCTGGGGCCAAGAGGTTCCTGGGCGCAGGCAACCCCAGTGAGCCCCCCCCAGGCCAGCAGAACGACTGCCACCGCTTTCATGCCTCAGCGTTCTTCCGCGATGAACTGGAGACGATCTCGCCATACCCAGGTCTGCGTGATTCGCCAGCCCTTGGCATATAGACTCTTCACCGTGAGCAGTTCCTGCCCGAACGCGCCGCAGCGGAATCCTGCATATTCATCAAGTCCCTGGTTCGAGCTGCAGGTCGTCACGCCTTTGGTGTTGACCGGAGCAGCTGCTGCCGGCTGGCCGGTAGCGTTCTCAGCCACATTGATACTCTCCTGGGTCACAGGCCTGGCCTTCTGGACCTCCGGCATCAGCCGAGGCTGACTCCCCGCCTTCTGCTTTGCCCACTCCTGAATGAGGGCGTTGTCCATCGCAAAACCCGGCTGGGCCGTGAGGCCCAGCGCAAGGGACAGGCAAGCGATGGAAGATGAAATATGAATGCTCATGGGTTACTCCTGGCTGTCAGAAAATCGGGATGGCACGACCAGTCACGTTTTGCATGGATACCCAGCCCGTGATGGCATAGCGCGAATCAAGTGAGTCCTTGTGGGGTGCGTAGGCGTAGAAATAGCCCTCGGGAATGGTCCCTGTGGGACCGATTAGAAGAGGCATACCTTTCCGGGACATCGGCTTCGCCCTGCCCACGAAATCGCCGTTCACAAAGAAGTTGCGATCGAACTCCTGAACGAGATCACCCGGCACGCCGCGTATCTGCTTCACAAAACCGAGTCCTGCCGGGTAGCCGCCGCCCCCGGCCCACTTGAAGGCGACGTAGCCGCCCCGAACCACAGCTTTGTCTCCCTTCACGACCAGATAGACATGATCAGGCAGGCTTTCAGAGACGTTGATCGCCAGCGTGAAGTAGGCATTGAAAAGCACGATGCCGGCGAGAATCGAAATCCAGATGGCCCACCAGCGCCGGAAATGCGGCACCATGACGGTGTCCCAGTAGATCGCCCAACGAGTGAGCAGGGAGTCGAAAGAGGGAAGGGCAATGCCGCGCATCATTTGCCATCCCCTGCGGTGGCCATGATTTCGCGAAGCCGTGCAGTGAGATCGATCGCTGGGCCTGCAATCACAGCGGACTTCACCAGGATCGTGCATTTGCACTCCTGTTGAAGTACACCGACGCTCCGCTCGATTTCCGGCCCCAGCTTCTGAACAAGCCGGAATGCCGCCTGGCGGTCCTGATCCCGAACGTCAGGCTTCGAGAGCAGCGCGGCGAATTGCGTCTCACGTTCCTTGACGATCGCGCCAATATCCACCGTGGCATAGGAACCGGAAGCCGCGTAGCGATGGTGATAGAGCATGACAATCGCCACCGTGATGGCAACCGATAGCAGAAGGGCGAGCAATGCCGGTTGCCACTGCCACCCTGCCTCTGTGGCGTCCTGTGGACTTTCAGGCTGCTCGATGGACGTAGGTTCAGTCATTTCAATGCTCCCCGGTCGCTCAGTACTGCGTCGATTGCATCGGCCATCGACAGGCCCTGAGCCCGTTTCGCGTTCACTTCGGAGAAATCACGGGCATTGGCCGACCCCATCAGCTGCGAATACGGATCGAGGAGCAGCATCCCCACGCCGTAGCCGGCCTGGCCGCATGAAATGAACACTTCGGAAAAGCTGCCTTGCTCGGTCCGCAAGCTGCTGACGAGATGGGCCATATGGGGCGTGAACGCGAGCTTCTCTTCGAGCTTCGCGATGGATTCCTGCTTTTGACGCAGCATGAACAACCAGTCGGCGTTTTCCAGTGCGGCCTGGCTGGCCGGGCTCCGGTAGTAGTCATTGATGCCCTGTGTCCCTGTCAGGAAGGCCCCGCCATACTTACGGGCCCGCCGATATCCCGCCTCGATGAAGGCGGCGGTCTTGCCACCGGTGAGCAGATCCCAGGCCTCGTCCATGATGACGATCTTTTCCTGATCGCGCGGGGCCAGGTACATCTCCTGGGTGATGCGGTACATGAGGATGAGCAGTGCGACCGCCTGCAGATCCTTCCGCGACTTCAACTCTTCCAGTTCAAGCACGACAAGATTCGAGCTGAAGTTGATGTTGTGCGGGCCTTCAAAGTACTGCCCGTAGCTGCCGCTGCTGGTGTAACTGGTCAGCTGGACAGCCAGATCCCGGATCCGGGGATCGCAGGCTTCTTCCTCGCCATACTCCAGCGTGCCGCCGTCATGGCAGGCCAGCTTCAGCCGCTCCGCCAGAAGATCGATCGTCGAGTGGGGGCCGCGGTCCTCCCACAGGCCACGAATGGCCAGCTCGACCTGGGACATTTCGTAATCGGACAACGGACGTCCGGGGGAAATCATCTGGCCGACCAGCGGCTTCAGCATCTCCATGTCTTCGTCGAGATCGTTCACCATCGTGAACGGGTTCAGCACCACGTTCGCTTCCTTGGTGAACTCGATGTACTGACCACCCAGGGCGTGGCACAGCTTCTCGTACGAGCGGCCCACGTCGATGATCCAGACCTTGGCCCCCCTCGCAAGGTATCGCTCAGCCAATTCGTTCAGGAAGGCGGATTTCCCGGATCCGGATGTCCCGACGACACAGCCGTTGTAGTTGCCGGAGGGGTTGTCGAACAGGTTCACCCCGATGCACTGGCCGTTGCGGCCAGTGAAACTGAGAACCGGGCGACCGACGCCTCGCCACTCACCCAGTACCGGCGACATGTTGGCTGCATTCGCGGTCGTCTTGGTCGTAAAGCGCTGTGCAATCCGGATATCGCGCTGCAGGGAGGGCCCCAGGGCCATCGGCAGCCCGCTCAACAGGGCCTGTACTTGCATGTAGGTATCGCCGCTCACGGCAAACCCCATGCTTCGCCAGATGGCCCGAGCCGCCTCGTCCGCTTCGGCTACCGATTCGGGCTCAGCGAACAGCAGGATCTGGTGATACAGGCGGACGGCACCGCCACCTTCGTCGTAGGCGTTCTGCAACAGCCGCCAGTCAGCCGCACGCTTCGAGGCATCCGGCAACGCCTTGCCCATGGGCGATTCGGCAACCTGGATGGCGCGCGCGGTTTTGAGCTGGACGTGGTTCTTGTGCTCGTCGTAGTTGAGGATTTCCGCCCCGAGCGTGATCAGGAAGGGGCAGGGGTACCCCATCGAGCCCTTGTTGGCGTCCCCCAGCATTCTTGCCACGTCCGGCAGATCGAAGCGCTTCGGATAACCTTGCGCCGACAGACCACGGATACAGACCGCTTCTCCAGAGGGCGCATGCAGGGTCAGGCCGAGCTTCTGAACCGTGACGGCCGTATCACGCTCGATCATCTGGTAACGGAGCGCCTGACCTTCATCATATGAAACAGGGGATTTCGACAGCCTAGCCGGGTGCAGCAGATTGCGGACCCATCCGATCAGATCCTCCGCATCCCACACCTTGCTGAACTGGTAGTAGGTCTTGAGCTTGGATACCTGGGAATCACGCATCGCCAGGATGCGTTCCAGCGTCCGGAACTCGACATCCTTGACCGGCACCGAGACCGAAAGAATCACCCTGTACTGGCGCATGACACTGGGCCTGGAAGCAACCAGTGGAACCAGCGAAGCCCTCTTGTAGTGACGAACCCGTTCCTGCGTCATCCGCTCGATCAGCGCACGTTGCGCTTCGTCCTGGAGTTTTTCCGGGCGAACGACGTTCCTGAAAGCATCGAGATAGGAATCGACCTCCGGCGAGCCCCAGAGCGTGATCTGGACACCCGCTCCCTTTGGCATGTCCCGGAAGATCTCCTGGATCAGGCGACTCATGTCCGAAGACGCCCCGGTCTGCGGGTTCATCTCGATCGTGTAGCCGATGGCCTCAATGCTCCCTTCGGTTTCACCTTCAATCGCGAACAACTGTTCCTGTTCCCAGTAGGCCGTCCAGGGCAACAAGTCGGAAAACCGGTTGAATTCAGGCCCGACACTGTAGGTCTCCGGATCAAGCGCCGGCGCTTCAGCCTTTGCATCTTCGCGGGTGAAGAGGCCCTTGAGAAAGTCGAGCGGAGCAAAGAGGGCAGCGCTCATGGCTTGGCCGCTCCGGTATCGGCATTCAACGGAAACACGCGCTCGGCATCCCCGGCTTCGGTCGACTTCTGGTCGCGTTCCGTATCCTTGCCCAGCGGGTAGACTGGCTTGAACGCATCCCGGATGGTCTGTTGATTGGCCTCGATCAGCCACTTGCCCTGGTTGATGACCGTGTAGACGTAGTGCTGGTCGTGGAGATCGCCATCCGTGTCCTCCCACGGTGCAATCCAGACTCTAAGCACAACAGGGGCCAATCGGATCGGATCGCCGCTGTTGGGCGTTGTCAGATCCCTGGGTGAATAGCTCGGTATCGAGGACACGTCATTGTTGTTCGCCGCTCTTTGAACTGTGACATCCGCCTTCTTTGCGCCATCAACCTGAGGTTGTTGTCCCGGCAGATTCCCCTCAAGAGAGTTGGCATAAATCCCTGATACCGACGTACAGACCACGCCATCCGGTGCCTTGCACGCGAGTTCGGATTTCGACCCCGCCAGGCCGGAGATTGAGTTGCATCCCTGAATCGACACGGTAGCTGCCGCAGTGAGCATGGAGAGTGCGAAGACGCGGGCTGCGCTCATTTCGCCCCCTTGGCCAGCGCCGGTTTGTCAGACGTGCTCAACCAGGCATTGAGCCGGTCGGCAGGCACTGCGCCGGGCATGGTCCGCCCATCGCCGGCGACGAGGAAGGGCGTGCCGCTGATCCCCAGCTTCTCAGCTGTTGCGCTGACGATCGCATGGGGGCCTTCGCAGCCCTTCACGGTAGCGGGGGCCTTGCCGGACAACATCAGTGTCTTCCAGGCAGCCGACCGGTCCTTGGCACACCACACCGCATCGGACTTCGAACGCGCCTGAGGATGCAGCTGCTCCAGCGGCATCAGGAAGGTATAGATCGTCACGTTGCCGACCTTGTCGAGTTCCTGCTCCAGCTTCTTGCAGTACGGGCAATCCGGATCAGAAAACACGGCCAGAACACGCGTTCCATCGCCCTTGACCGTCTTGATCGCGCTGTCCAGGGGCAACGTGGCAAAGTCGATCTTCTGGTTCTGTCTAGGCGAGGCCGGTTCTGCGACGGACGTGATGTCCTCCTGCGACTCCATGTCGAACAGACGGCCAAAGATGAAATAGCGGCCCGACTCCTCGACAAAGGCGACGTTGCGGCCCATCACGACCTCGTAGATTCCCGGCAGGGGTGTTGCCTTGACCTGGTCGAAACGAGTCTTGGGGTACATCAACTTGAGGTTTTTCTGGACGGCCAGGATGAGCGTTTCGCCTTGTAGGGGCGCGGCGCTCCCGTCCGGGGACGCACCGGCAGCACAAACCGCACCGGCCTGGGCAACCAGGGCAACTGCAATGAAGGATTGATGAAGTCTTTTCATGGGAGGTCTCGGGTTCGTTACTGTCTTTCGATGCTCATGCCGCGCGTCAGAATGACGTCGACCACACGGCCACCATCGACTTCGATTACCGGGAAAATCTGCTCGGCCAGCTTGATGTAGTATTTGGAAAGCTGCTGCATTGCGCTGCCGATGCCTGAAGAGACGCCGGCCTGTAGCTCCTTCCCGTCTGTGACGGTAGTCGTCGAGCCAAGTGGAGATACCGAAGTGGTCGAAGCGGACTGCTGGAAGGCCTGACCAATGCCCGAACCGATTCCGGCGAGAAACGCATTGGCCAGGGCCTGCCCCTGCTTCGTTACCAACCGGCCTCGCATCCCGGCCTTGCCATCCTCGCCGGCGACGTACCCCTTGATGGCCACGTCGATCGCACCACCTTTCGTGTCGATGCAGGACAGGCGATCCATCCGGACATAGGCGCGCTCGGATGAGATATCCCCATAGCCATTGGCCGTCAGAACACAGTCCTTCATGTTGGCCAGATACTGGTTCGGCAATTGGGCTGGATCAATCACCCTCAGAAGGACCGGGTGAGGATTGTTCTGGGCCTGTCCGCCAGTAGGCGCATCCAGCCCGGCAAGCAAGACGGCGCGCATGAATGTGCCCGCCGGCAGGTAGTTCTCGGAGGTCTGGACTGGCTTCGACTCCCGGTCAGCTGACTTGTCGGCTGCCGTATTGGTTGACGCCATATCTACCTGACGCCCTGTGCCAGAAGTCGAGGACGAATCCGAAACATCAAGCGAGAACGCACGTTTCACCACTTGCTGCGGTTGGCCCGATGCTTCGCCTGGCATGGCAGGCGGTGTTCCCAGGGTCTGCCCGGATTGTCTGGCCATCGAACCAGCCATGGGTTGAAGTTGGCGTAATGCTGAAGCGGGCGGAGGGGGGGGAGGAGGTGGCATTGGCACTTCGGTGAGCCCAGCCTCGATATCCTGCCGCTTCATGTTGTCCTGCATATTGAGCTTGAGGGTGTTGATCTCCCGATTCAGCGCTTCGATTTTCGAAGCCTCGTTTGCGCGCCAGACATCCTTGTCCGAGAGCTGCTGCCCCGGCAGCGGAAGGTTCACGTTGATCTGTTCAGGCTTCTCGACTGCAATCTGCTGCGTCCTGGATGATCCCGAGTCCGCAAACCATGCAGCGGCCAGCGCGAGGCCGGCGATGACAGCTGCGCCGCCACCGGCCATCATCAGTTGCTTCTTTCGGACGGGAGAGCTCTTGAGCGAAGGGTTGATGCGCGCCATTACCGAACCCCCGCATTCCGTTTGACGACGAACACAACCGTGCTGCGGCCGGGATCCAGATTGAGATCGCGTACTGCAACGGCCAAGACCCCTTTCTTGTAGAACTCCTGCTCGGCGACCCGCATCGGCTTGTCGCTGACATTGAAGAGACGGTAGCGCTCTCCAATCATCGAATTGCTTTGAATGGTCTGCTCCAGCGCGAAGCGAGATCCCTTCCACAGTTTGATCTCATCCCATGTCTTCCGAGTCTCTGCACCAGACAAGGTGCGTTCACCCGACAGTGCCTGCAGCATGCTCTTGATGGCCTGCTGGTAGCTGGATGAGCGTTCGATCTCACCTGGAAGCGAGGAAGGAGAGGCCTCGATGCGTTGCTCCCGAATCACGATCGACTCGCCAGGGATATCCTTCGGCTGCAGCACAAGGGTGTAGGTCTTCCCTGTCTGGGAGAACACGAATATCCCGAACGGATCCTTCACTAGTGGCTGAACGAGCGCCTGACCAGTCTCCTGGTCGGCGCTGCCTGTCAGAACGGAATCGTCAGCAGCCTTGATGCGGCGGACCTTGCCGCCCTCGATGGCAATCCGGTTCAAATCCCGCGTGCTGACGTTGACGAATACGGTCTTGCCCTCGACGCCGTCGACTACCTGCAAAGCAAGCGCCGGTCCCGACAAAGAGAGCCCCAGACAACTCCAGGCCAGCACTTCAAGGCTGAGGCGTTTCATCTTCGAATGGTTTGTTTGCATTCTTTCCTTCTTTCATGCCCGTCAGCAGCACACGACCGCCGTGGCGACCGAACTCGAATACGTAAACCTTGTTGGATTGAGATGTGCGGGATTCCCCCAGATAGGTGTTGAGCACACCCTGGATGCCTACTCGCTGGTTCTTCTCGTCGGGGATCACAGTGGCGATGGCCATGAACGTGCTGGCGTTATCTGCCTTTACCTTCTGTGCGTAGGCCCCGGCCTGCGTTTCAAGCACGCCGTAGAACCGTGGATCTACATAGTTCTTGAGCGTGCGATGGTTGAAATCGACGTTCTGCGGCGTCACGTCGAAGTAGAGCTGGGCAAGGAAGACGCCCATCTCAACCAGATATTCTTTGGATACCTTGTCGTCCTGCACCCAGAAGGTGCTGTGGATCGTAGGGGGCACGAGCGTTTCCCGATGCGTGTCGCCACGGGTCAGGAACACGATGAGTGTCAGAACCAGGGCAATCTGGCTCAAGATAAACATGAGAACCATCCATTGCCTGACACCCGTTGCAGCGGCCACATGGCCGCTCAATTTATCTATGCGCATCAGCCGATGTACTCCCGGATGCTGGACGGAGGCGTAGCTCTCATGCCGAGGTTCACTGGCAAATGCCAATAAAGAAGATGCATGCCATAAGCGCGATGCTGACCGGCTTTCGATTTGCGGTAGAGCCAGGCAGCAACTAGCCCAACCAGGCTGAAACTCAATATCCAGCCGGAAATCACTCCGAATACAAAGAAAGACATGAACAGCATGGCAACATCGAAATCCCACCACATGAACTTGGGAGGGTCGTCCAGGCGGGTCGGGATAGTTGGCGAATCGGTGTCGTTCATGCTGTTCAGTCCGATTTGGCTTAGATCACAGCCGAGAACATGCCGGTGATGATCGTTGGGCCGAGGCCGAACACGATCGCGAAGACAACACCGATCAGCGCGGGCATGGCGGTCGATTTCGCGAAACCAATAATCGCGCCGACGATGAATGCGCCGATTGCCAGGGCTTTGCCCAGATAGCCCTCAGCCCAGCCGACCAGCATGTTGAACAGCGACAGGAACTCGGTACCGGTCGTACCGCCACCGGTGGTACCCGCGTGAGCGGACTGGATCATGACTGCCGACATCAGGGCGGCGATCATCAGGGACTTTTTGTTTGCGAAAGATTGGATCATTTTCATTTGGCGCTCCTTAAGCGAGATTTACGGAAATGGGTCTCATGGTCTCGGGGTCTCAAGGTCTAGCAACACGACGCTTCTAGCGAGCTCAAGCATCTGCTTGCGCGCGTTTTCGTTGGAAAGACAGTATTCGAGAGCTGCCGTCGCAAGGCGGCGCTCCTGCAACAGATCCTTTTCCGGTATGTCTTTTCTGAAGGCCTGCAACTTGCGTTTGGTCTCTTCGCGAACCAACACAGCCTTGTATCCAGGCTCCAGGGGAAATTTGCTCATCTGGTTTTCTCGGGGTCTGATAGTCGGATGACCGCCTTACGCGCGGGCGGATTGTCGATAGGGGGAAAATCGACGCAGCAGGTAGAGGACACGACAATTCGTGCGGTCGGGACGCCACTCTTAACCAGGAGCCTCTGGACACTGCGCGCGCGGGCTTTGGCAAGTCTCCGGTTGAAGCGACCGGAACCGAGCTTGTCCGTCATGCCGATGATGGTGAATGTCTGCAGCGGCCCAGCAGCTTTGATCAATTGCCCGATTTCAGTACGGGCCTTCTCATCCAAAACCGATGAGGCAAGTCTGAATTGCACGGTCATGGACTCGGCCGATTCCACTTGTTTCAACGGGAGGGCAACGGGAATCCTGCTTGCGACCGCCGGACGTTGATCCATATCCACAACCTTGACCGTCCTCGGCATGCAATCAGACTCTGCCTTGCAGAAGACGTATTCCGGAGAGAGCGAGGTCTGACCTATAGACCACATGACGTCATCGGCCTCTGCAGAACCGGACGCCACTAGCGCCAGGAGAAGCAAATACCTCATGAACGCTTCCTCATGGCGCGATAGACTTTCCACGCATAGGATGCCCGTGCTCGCTCACATGCGATTCCTTTGAGCGCTTTGCAGCTGGCGTTGTATGCACCGACGGCATCCCAGCCAAAACCACGTCTTTGAATTTCGTTTGCAAGGATCCACGCACCGGCTTTGACATTGGTGCAGGCATCAAGGAGGTGTTCTTTCCGGTATCCAAGGGACTTGAAAGGCTCCACACGAAGCCAGCGGGAGTTGACCTGCATCATCCCGATGTCGATGGAACGCGTCCGTCCTTTGTGAGCGGCATTGATCGCAGCCGGGTTCAGTGAAGACTCGACAACGGCAATGCCCCGCAACAGATCAGGCGGGACACCATAAAGAGCACCCGCCTCCTCGAAACAGAAGGCGTGTGCTTGGGTATAAAAAAGGGCCGACATGAACAGACCGACCCAACCGGAGGTGCGGGAGGAGAACATGCCGACATGCTAGAAACGTGACCTTATTGCTTCCAGCGAAAACCAAAACAAAGTTATTTGAATTGATTGCTGAAATAATCAACGTTACTTGGTATACTGATCGGTTGCCTCTAAAACCCACAAAGGGAAATGGCCGTATAGGGCTTGAAGGGGGAAGGGGCTTACCCAAAGGGCGTGTTCGCTTGAATAGACGCGAACACAAAGGCTTAAGGGGGCCTTAATGGGAGGCCTGTAAGGGGCAAAGGAAAGGGTAAAACGACCCAAAGGCCCTTAACGGGCCAGCCCGCGCAATATGCGCTACCACAAATCAATTTTCATTTCAGCAAACAATTCAAAAAATCTGAAATCGATTAAGCCTTGAGCCCATTTCGGGCAAGGAAATAGCATCGGCACATTTTCCTTGTACAGAGGTGCGCCGGTACCGTGACTCATGCAGAAGAACAATTCCACGCCGAACATCCGGTAACGCTATTCGCGCTCATTGCGGAACGGTTTGAACAGCTCGACCTTCAGCACTGGACGGCCGTCGTTTTCGGGTGGCTGGCCCGGTACGACGGCCTGACCCACTGCTACTTCGAGGACGAGGATGCTTCCCCGACACTCGAAGTACTTCGAACGATCAGCGATCTGGAACAAGGAGCAAGTGATCAGGAAGTGGCTGCCGCTCTGGCTTCACAGGAATTCCTGACCTGGCGAATCAAACACCCCGACACGGAAGAGCGCTGGGATCCCCTGACGTGCTCGCTCTATGACTTCATCGGGATAGATCGCCACCCTATCTGCTGGAAATGGGAGGGCTCCTATCCCTCCTCATCCGCAATCGAGACATGGCTGCTGGAGCAATTGCACACAAAGTGATGCCTGACGCATCGTGGCTTCCTTACGTTGCCGGTGGTCTCTTCGCCGCAGGCGGGGTCGTACTATGGATTGCGCGCCGTCCAGTCTCAAAGCCCAACCTTCATCCCCGCAAGGAGGCAGCCGAGACAGGACGGCTTCCGGTTCAGGATGGGCTTGCGCTGATCGCGGCAACACAACTATCGCCCTGGCTTACCGGTATCCGGGACCGTATGGGCTATCACCAGGGCATGTTCGACAAGGACTGCATGCCGGTCATCGTCAGTGCTGCCGAGTGGGCTCAAATGTTGCCAGCCTCCGAATCACACCATCACGCTCAACCTGGCGGGGTGCTGACCCACATGATCGAGTCGGCCGCGCATGCCCTGCGCTTCAGACAGGGTTATCTGCTCCCGGTTGGGGCCGCACCTGAGGAAATCCCTGAGCGTAAGCACCGGTGGACCTACGCAGTGTTCCTCAGTGCCTTGCTACACGACATCGGCAGGCCCATGGCTGACATCAATGTTCGGGCATTCCGCTCGAACAAGGCCTGCGGCAAGTGGCAACCCCTTGCGGGTTCGATGCTGGACCAGGGGTTGACCCATTACACACTGGATTTTGAAATCAGCAGGGATTACGACCTTCATCGCAAGCTCCCCATCGTTCTGTTCCAACGGCTGGTGCCCCAGCACGTCCTTGCCTGGTTGGCCGAAGACGTTCAGCTCATGGGTGAACTGAGCAGCTACCTGTCCGGCGACGAGCAGTACAAAGGCGCACTGCGGGAGATCGTCACCCGCGCCGATTCCGAGTCAGTGAAGAACAACCTGATGCATGGCCCCCGGACACGGTTTGCTACTGCCAAAACCGTCCCCCTGATCGAGAGACTGATGCAGGCCTTGAGATTGATGCTGGATGAAGGGCATTTGAGCCTCAACAGAGCCGGATCACATGGCTGGGTTCACGACGGCAAGATCTGGTTTGTCTCGAAACGCCTGGCGGACGAAGTCCGTCAATTCCTGGTAGCACGGGAAAGCGGGGAGGGGGTTCCCGGAAAGGACAAGAATGACCGGCTTTTTGATACTTGGCAGGAGTATGGGGCACTCGTTCCCACCGAGGATAACCGGGCTGTCTGGAACGTCACAGTGAGCCTGGAGGATGGCTGGACCCAAACTCTGACGGTCCTGTGCTTTTCCCTGGACAAGCTGTTCCAGCATCCAGGCCAATACCCGGAATCTGTCCGTGGCACGGTTGCCCCTCTCCAACACGGGGCCACCGTATCTTCCGATCAGGCAGATTCTTATTCTGGATCAGGGTTCGACGCATCCGACATCCCGGACGAGCCTGATTCAGGCTCGTCCGAAGAGAACCATGTTCTGGAGCTTGAGCCATCACAAGCCAATCCCCCTGTGGCAGTCGATGCCCAGAAACCCACCACAGAAAAGCGTGAGACCAGCTTTGCCCTTCCTGCCCTGAATACGCGACCAGCCAGATCCCTTCCCGAGCGCCAGAGTGAGACTCCGCCAAGCAGGAAGGTTGAGGGCGAATTCCTGAATGACGAAGACACCGCAAGGCCGAAGCCGAAAATCAAGGCCGCTGCCGTTCTCAAGCCAGTTGCGCCAGCCGGCCAATCTCAGTCAGTCATGCAAGCGTCCGCCAAAAAACCGCCATCCAGCGCTGCACTGCGGTTCATGCGCTGGATCCAGGAAGGGCTGGCAGAGGGAAACATGGCCTACAACCGCTCTGATGCCATGATTCATTTCGTAGAGGACGGAATGATGCTGGTTTCTCCCCTGATTTTCAGACGATTTGCCGAATTGTTCGGTGAGGACGGCGAAGGCACGCCTTCCGACAAGCCAGCCATGAAACTGGGCACAGGCATTCAACGGCAGGTCACGAATGCTGGATGGCACCTTGTCAGCGGCGACAAGAAAAGCAACATCCAGCGGTACACGGTCATTGGTGCAGATGGCCAGGGGAAAAAGCTGATATCAGGCGTCGTCATTGTC
>MKWL01000009.1 GCA_001899305.1 Thiobacillus sp. 0-1251
CGGCATCGATCAGGTCGGCGATACGCCAGTCGCAGCGTGAGGTCACTTCGGCTACCGTGGGATCGCGGTACAGGCCGAGGAAACTCATCGCGGTGGACAGCACGCCCGAGCGTTCGTTGTCACTCTTGTTGAGCACCTCGCGTGCGGCAGACGCGACAACCGGGTGCGGTGCCTCACCGAGATGGTGCGTCGTCATCATCCGGTGCAATGTGACCTCGAAGGGGCAGGCCGGATCGGACAGGAAATTGGCGACGCCGCGCAATGTTTTGTCGTCGCTGGCGTAGAGCACATGCAGGATCGCACCGACCAGCAAGGCATGAGAGGTCTTCTCCCAATGGTTGCGGCGCTCCAGCGCGCCTTCGGGATCGACCAGGATGTCGGCGATGTTCTGCACATCGCGTACTTCATGCATGCCGCGCCGCACTTCGAGCAGCGGGTTGTAGGCAGCCGAGCGCGCATCGGTCGGGTTGAACAGCAGGCAGTGCGAGAAGCGCGAGCGCCAGCCGGCGGTCAAGTTCCAGTTCTCGCCCTTGATGTCGTGGATGACGGCGGAGCCGGGCCAGGAGAGCAGGGTGGGGATGACCAGGCCGACACCCTTGCCGGAGCGGGTGGGCGCGAAGACCATCACATGCTCGGGGCCTTCGTGGCGCAGGTAGTCTTCGTCCTTGCGGCCGAGGAACACGCCGGTAGAGCCAGTTAGCCCGGAACGACGGATTTCAGCGGGCAGCGCCCAGCGCGCCGAACCGTAGGTCGTGACCAGCCTGGACTGCCGTGCGCGCCACACCGACATCGCGATGGCCACCCCAGCACCGGCGAAGCCGCTGCACGCTGCGATGGCGCCGCCGCGCAGGAAAATGTCGGGCGCATAGGCATCGAAGAAGTACCACCATTCGAACAGCTTCCACGGGTGATAGACCGGCATACCGAGCAGGTCGAACCACGGCGTGCCGAGTCGCATCTGGTATCCCAGTGCAGCCGCCGTCCACTGGGTGGCACTCCATAGCCCCAGTAATACGACGGTAAACACCATCATGATCTGGCCAGTCAGCACGCCGGTCGGCACCATGCCACTCCCCCCTCCTGTGGATTACTCGATCCAGTCCCTCAACGTGCCGTCAGCGCGGCACCCGCGAATCAGGATCGGCCTGTCGTCAAGGTTCGGGCGGCGCCGATCCAGCACCGCTTTTGACATCACAAGTTTGAGAGCGCCGCGCGCAGGAGAAAACCTGCTCTGGCGTAAGTCAGCCAAGAGGGGAGTGCAACGATGATTGTTGCTGTCACGGTCAGTGCCGCTCGTCCGTCGGCTCGAACGGACGACTTGCAACCAAGCGCGGCTATAAGGCGGGACTTCGCCTTTGACGCGGCCTTTGATTGAGATTTCGCACGGGCCGTGCGCCAGCGGCTGTGGTTTCCCATCCGATTGTTAAATTGGCAAGGTAAGTTAATGGCGTGACGATCATGTGCGTAATTGTTTGTCGCTGCATGACCAAAACGTACCTTAAACTAAAGTTGTATTGACAGATTTTAGTTTGGCGAAACGGTCCGGTTCACGTGGCTTGGCATGGCCAAGTGAGCAGTTGTGTGGCTTAGTGACAGTACGCGTAGTTGCTGGTGCTGACGCTAAACGTTTTCGCTTTAGGCTGTTTGGAGCGCAGTTTCTTGAGAGTGGAGAGACTGAGTCCTCCATAAGTCTTGCTGTTGTCGTCCATGGCAATTCACTATCCGGTTTGGGGAATACCCCCTAGAATCACGTGCATCATGCATGACAAATACGAAGAATACAGTCGGGAGGAGTTGCTGCGTCTGCTACGCGAGCGCGACCGCAAGCCCCGGTTCGGGCTGGTGTGGGAACGCAACGAGATCGAGCACGACCGCAGCCTGAACGACGATTTTGTAATGCTGGAACCGGATGCGGAATTGTCCGTGGGCGATGCGCCACACCACAATCTGGTCATCGAGGGCGACAACTTCGACGCCCTGCGCTACCTGCGCATGACCCATGCTGGCAAGGTCAAGTGCATCTACATCGACCCGCCCTACAACACCGGCAACCGTGACTTCATCTATAACGACCGCTTTGTGGATAAGGATGATGTTTACAAGCATTCCAAGTGGCTGGAGTACATGTATCGGCGGCTGATTCTAGCGAAGGACTTGCTGGCCGAGGATGGGGTAATTTTTGCCTCAATCGATGACAACGAAATGCTGCACCTGGGTATGTTGATGGATCAGGTTTTCGGCGAAGCCAATCGTGTGGCGACATGTATTTGGCAGAAGCGATATTCACGCGAGAACCGTGGTGCCATTGGCGATGCTCATGAATACCTACTGGTGTATGCAATAACTCCAAACAATTTCAAAGAACGGCGAAACAAAATACCGCCAACTGAAAAACAAGCAGCGATTTACAAAAATCCAAATAACGACCCCAAAGGTCCTTGGCGTGTGATTCCAATGACAGCTCAGGGATATCGCCCCAATCAGATGTACGAAATCATCACGCCAACGGGAGCGGTTCACCAGCCACCAGAGGGACGGTGCTGGTCAACTATTGAATCTGAATTCAAGCGGCTGCTTGCTGAGGGGCGAATTTGGTTTGGCAAAGAAGGCAAGTCGCAACCAGGAGTTATCCGCTATTTTTCTGAGGTTGAAGGGATTACTCCATGGACTTGGTGGCCACACGAAGAAGTAGGCCACACTGACGAAGCCAAGAAGGAAATCCAGTCCATTCTTGGCACACAAACTGCCTTCGATACCCCCAAGCCTGTGCGCCTGATCGAGCGCGTTCTGCGCATTGCAACCAAGCCCGATGATCTTGTACTAGATTTTTTCGCTGGTTCTGGCACCACTGCCCATGCGGTGATGAAACTTAATGCCGAGGACGACGGCAAGCGACGTTTCATTCTGGTATCGAGTACCGAGGCGACCTCATCCGAACCCGACAAGAATATTTGCCGTGATGTGTGCGCGGAACGTCTGCGTCGGGTGATTCAGGGCTACGTGAATAAGAAAGGCGAGGCAGTTGAGGGACTTGATGGTTCATTCTCTTATCTGCGCGCCAGGCGCATCCCTGCTGCCCGCGTGTTCAATGAAATTCAACATGGGCAGGTATGGCTAACGCTGCAACTGATCCACGGTGAAGCGCTGGCCCCGTACGATGAAACAGCCAAGGTGCAGGTGTCCGGTTCTGCGGACGCGCGACTGATGTATGTGCCCAAGTTAAACGCGGCGACCCTAAAGGAAGTGGCGCAAGTGGCAGCCTTGGGTGGTTCGCTGACAGTGTATTCGTGGCAGCCGGGGCAGTTACGGCAGCGCATCGAGGCCGGCAATGTCACCTTCGAGAAAATCCCCGAATTTCTGGTCAAGCGCTTCGGTGGCGGCAAATGATTGTTTCCCCAAGCCGCTACCAGAAGGAAGCAACAGACAATGCGCTATCAATTTTTCGCTATGCATTAACGCAGATCGAAGCAGCACCGGACGAGGCTAACCGGCGGCAGGCAGCGGCCTATAACGGTTGTGTGTTGATCCAGGCGCCCACGGGTTCCGGCAAGACCTTGATGGCAGGACTGATCGCTGAAGAATTCGCACGCGAGGCGAACGTGGTGTGGTTCTGGTTCACACCCTTTGCCGGGCTGGTGGATCAGGCACGTATTGCACTCAAGAAACAGTTTGCAGGATTGCGGGTGCGGGATATTCAAACCGACCGGCTGGCGATGGGGACGCGCAGCGGCGATGTGTTCGTCTCCACCTGGGCGGCAGTGGCTGCCAGCAACGAGAAGGCGCGGCGGCTGCGGCGTGACGGGGATTTGTCTTTGGCGCTCGATACGCTGGTACCGAGCCTGCGGGAAGCGGGGTTCCATATCGGCGTGGTGGTGGACGAGGCGCACCACACCTTTAGCGGGGCGACCGAGGCAGTGCGCTTTTACACCGAGGTGATGCAGCCAGAATTCACGCTGCTGATTACCGCGACGCCGGACGATAGCGACGTGGACAAATTCAAGAAGACCACGGGCATTGCAGAGCTGCACCGCATCACGGTGAGCCGTCAGGATGCGGTGGACGCGGGGCTGATCAAGGTGGGCATCAAGTCGGTGGCCTATCTGGCACCGGACGACCAAAAGGCCTTGGTGGATTTCCAGATGGCGGCGCTGGCGGATGCGAAAACCGTACACGAGCGTATCAAAGCTGAACTGGCCGACGCCGGGGTGGATTTGATGCCCTTGATGCTGGTGCAGGTGGCGAGCAGCGAGAAAGACGATGACGTGGCACGGGCACGGGAGAGCCTGATGGCGTTAGGCTTTGCCGAGTCGGCGATTGCGTCCTACACGGCGAAAGAGCCGTCGGACGACTTGCTTGCGGTGGCGCTGGATGAATCGAAAGAGGTGCTGATTTTCAAGATGGCGGTGGCACTGGGATTTGACGCGCCGCGCGCATTCACGCTGGTTTCCATGCGCGGGGCGAAGGATACGGATTTCGGCATCCAGGTGGTGGGACGGATTCTGCGCGTGCATCGCCGTCTGCAAGGGCGGGAAGTACCGGAGTTGCTACGCTACGGCTATGTATTCCTGGCCGATGCGGAGAACCAGACCGGACTGACCGGGGCAGCAGAAAAGATCAACGCGATTCGCACCGGGCTTTCCGGTATTTGCCCTTATACGATGGTGGTGAATATCGCCGGGCAGAATCAGGTGCAGGTGGTGCAGAACGGCCAGAGCAGCTTTTTGCCGGTGAACGTGTCGCCGGAAGCAGAAACCGGGTTCGGGCAAGATGTGCGAATTGGACATTACAGTCTACCTGGCGGCCAGAACGTGCTCGATGGGCTGGTGCTTGCCATGTCGGAAGCGCCTGTTTATGGCGAGAAACCGGCTGCTTTGAGCCCCAGCTTACCGGGTAATGTCCGTTTCCCACTCAAGGTGCCGGGCATTCGTTTCAAGACCGAGCGCCTGCCCATCAGCACAAAGGATTTGCTGGACTGCATCGGCGCGACCGTTGCCATCGGCGACAAGGAAGTGACGGCGGGCTCTCGCGCCAAGACGACGGTGGTTAGGCGCGAGGAGGAGATTTTCACTCGTGCGGTTACCGACACGGCTTATCAGGCACGGCTGTCCGATGCGGAGATTGCGCGACGGGCGCAGCGGGTGCTGTTCGAGCCGGATTATCTCGACCCGCGAGAGCTTCATGCCGCGCTAATGAAGCGCCTGAAAATGGAATATGACGCCCGTGGGTTGGATTACGACACCGAGCATCTGGAGCGTGCGCTGGATTTGATTCTAGTGGCGTTTCCCAGCCTGGTGCGACAGGCAGCGCGCCAATGTGCCGCAAAATATGCCGAGTTGACGGAAACCGCGCCATTGCCGGAATTCATCGAGCAGCCACCGGGGGCGCGCACTTCGCGCCTCAATGTGTACGGCGTGATGCCATCCGACCTCAATCGGGACGAGGTGACTTTTGCCGAATTGTTGGACGGTGATTTGTCAGGCACGGTGGAATGGTGGCACCGCAACGAACCACGCAAGCCTTGGTCAGTCGGTTTGATTCTGCCCAACGGGGCGCAATATTTCCCGGATTTTGTGGTGAAGGTGAAAGGCCGCAATGTCGGTGACGGGCTGCTGCTTGCAGAAGTTAAGGGCGACCACATATTGAACAGCGGTGACACCCTGGACAAGGTGCTGGCAGGCCACCAGCTCTATAAACGACCCGTGATGCTGCTATGCGAGGATGGTGGGCGCGTGATGACGATTCGGCAGAATGCGAACGGCAAGAATGAACCAGATCAGATATTCCGGGTGGACTTGATGCCGAACTATCTATGATTTCACGCTACGACACCGGTCATCTCACCGAAGACCAATTTGAACCAGGCACTGAAAAGTGACGATTAGGATCAATAGATTGATTCAATCGAACAGCCGTTTCTATATAAATATAATGTCCGGCCCCATTGGTCTCTTGTATAACAATTAGAGCTCGCAAACCATGACCATCCTCACATTCCAAGAAGCACTTGCAGAGTCGAATCGCTTCTCCAAGTGTCACGTTCTGCTTGGGAATGGATTCAGTATCGCGTGCAGGCCTGATATCTTCTTATACGGAAAGCTCTACGATCAAGCCGATTTTTCAAAGCTTTCGCCTACCGCGAAGAAGGCCTTCGAGGCTCTCGGTACGCAGGACTTCGAACGCGTCATCAAGGCGCTGCACGATACCAAGGCTATTCTGGAGGCCTACAGTGGTACGCCGCAGTCTTTCCTCGATACGTTGCAGTCCGATGCTGATGGCCTCCGAGAACTTCTCGTTGAAACGATTGCGCACAGCCACCCGGCCTGGCCAGGTGAAGTAACCGACGATGAGTACGCGCACTGCCGAGCGTTCGTCTCCAACTTCAACACCGTCTACACTTTCAACTACGACCTTCTGCTCTACTGGACTCAAATGCACACGGAACAAGGTGTCGCACCAACTTCGGATGACGGTTTCCGAAAATCGGACATCGACTACGACGCTGCCTACGTAGTGTGGGAACCCAGCCAGAGCCATGAGCAAAACACATGGTTTCTCCATGGTGCGCTGCACGTGTTCGACGCAGGAACAGAAATCCAGAAGTACACGTGGGTGAACACCGGAGTGCGGCTCATTGACCAGATCCGAGACGCGCTGAGTAAGGGCTTCTTCCCTCTTTTCGTCTCGGAGGGCACAAGCGCAGAGAAACTTGAGCGCATTCGCCACAGTGACTACCTGGCGAAAGCCTACCGTAGCTTTAGTGAAATCACTGGCGCCCTGTTTATCTACGGACACTCGCTCGCAGAGAACGACGAGCACTACCTTAAGCGAATCGAGAAGGGAAGGCTGTCGCAGTTATACATCGGTCTCCACGGGGATCCCTCCTCAGATTCAAACAAGCGCATCATGCGACGAGCGGATCAGATGGCGAACAACCGCCGACGAGGTGCGCCACTTGGAATATCGTATTTTGACACTTCTACTGCGAAGGTTTGGGGTAGGTGAGTCCAACCCGTCCATCGAGCGGATCCACTCTGGCCTGCTTCCTACGCGGTTCGCCCATGTCATATTTTGAATGTTGCTTTGGATCGGCTAAACGGCCGGTCTAGAGCCTTAGGCCGATAGAAGAGACGGTCGCCTCCGTCGTCATGACCTTCTGCTGTTGGCAGGGCTCAACAGGCCAGCCTCTCCCAGCTATAAATGATCATTAAGCTTGGAGGATTACGATCCGCTGTTTCTGAGTGACCTGTAAAACCTGGTCGGCAAATAAGACTGTCCCGATCGATTTCTGAACTGGATGCCCAGCCGGACACTACCTCATGGAGGCAGTGCCCGACTCGCTTACCCTTGATATGGGAAGCGGATATTTCATTACTTCTTCTTGGTGCCGTTTACCGCAGCCTTCAGGGTTGCGCCCGCCTTGAATGCTGGGACCTTGGCCGCTTTGATCTTTAGCGCTTCACCCGTCTTTGGGTTGCGGCCGGTGCGTGCGGCGCGTTTGCGTACTTCAAATGTCCCAAAACCAACCAGCGAAAGGGAGTCGCCTTTTTTCAGGGTGTCCGAGATGATGTCTATCATCGCGCCGACGTTACGCTCAGCATCCGCCTTGGTGGATTCGGTCTTGGCGGCCAGCGCCTCGATGAGTTCTTTTCTGTTCATGTTTAAAGCTCCCTTGGGTGTGTTTGGAAAAGTCCGGTACGGATTATTGTGAATACGCAGTCTGCTGGCAATGCCCAATTTCTGTGAATGCATTCATGGGCAACGCGTACGTCGCAGCCAGCTGCAAGGGGTGGCTGCACGTGCTTTGCTGGAAACAGCAACGACCGTTTCCATATTAGCCTACGTCTACCGTCCACGCTGCCGCCCCAGCTCCCACGTAACCGATGCACCCCGCACGATGGCCGATACCTGCTGCCCCAGCCGCTGTTCCACCACCGGCCGCCACGGCACCAGGCTGAAACCCATGCCGTCGTCCAGCATCGCGAAGCGACCGCTGGCGAGCTGGACTGAGCGGCGGTAGATGCCGTTTGCGCGCTCGCCTTCGCGCAGCGGGCGATGGAGTAGCCCGGTCTGGTGCTGGATCACTTTGCCCGCCTCGGCCAGTTCCCGGTCGCGCAAGGTGGCTAACAGATTGCGCGCTAAAACCACGCGCGAGCCGCGCCGTTTGGCCAGGCCCTGCTCGACAAGGAAATCCCTCCGGTCCTGCAACGCACCACGCACCTGCGCACCGAAGCCCTGCGGCGACAGATTCCGGGTGTCACTCACCATTTGATGATCCAGCCATGTTGCGCCCTGGGCGCGCACTTGCTGTTCGATAGACAGGTGCGAGCGCAATTCGATGATGCCATCCGCGGCCCGCTGCGCATCGTGCGCTTGAGTGCGTGACAGGAAGTCAGGCGGTACGCGCCAAACGCCATCGACCATGCGCTCCACGATCCCGGAGCGGCGCAGCGCTTCGAGTCGGCGCACATGGGCATCGACCCCGGCTTGTGGATCTGCGACGCCTTGCTGTCGAAGCTGCACAAGATGGTCAGCACTGCGGTAAAGACCGTCGCGCACGATGCCCACGATATTGCGATCGACTGATCGTTCCCGTCCGGCAGATTTCATTTCCACGATGCCACCCACCGGCAGTGCTGCCAGGTCGGCGCCGACCGGCAGGCGAGCATAGTGTGCGCGGCCATCGATGCCATCAACCACCAGATAACCCCGATCATTAAGCTCGTCGGCCAGGCCTTTGGCGGCGATGCGGCCGATGACAGGTCTTGTTGGTTCTGTTTCCAGTACACACTCCCGCTGCTGCCCCCGCAAGGCCTTGTGCATCGTGCGCAGGATGTCGCCGCGTTCTCCCATGGTGGTCAGCGTCCGTTGCATGTTCGGGGATAGCTGCCAGTGGTTCGCATCGATGCGCCCGGCCAGCTCCATCGCTTCCAGCCGCTGCAGCCGGGCGCGAAGGAGGGTCTGGCGCTGTCGGTCGTTGGGTTGTCGGGTCAAGTCCACCCTGTCCAGCGTGGCATGCCGCAACAGCGCCCGGTCCAGGCTCGTCAGCCGCTCCTGATCAACTTCCCGCAGCAGCCCCTGCCGGATTTCCAGTTCGCTGCGCGGCCCCAGCCATTCGGTCGCCAGTTCGCTGGCGCGTGTGCGCATGCCGTGCGCCATGTAGTCCGGCGCGATCACCAGGTCCTGACCATTGGCTGCACGCCCGCGCAGCACGATGTGCATATGCGGGTTGTCCGTATCCCAGTGATCGACGGCCACCCAGTCCAGCTGGGTTTCCAGGTCGGTGGCCATGCGCCGCATGAATTCGCGCGTGTAATCGCGCAGGTCTTCCAGCTCTCCGGCATCCTCCACCGAGACGATGAAACGGAACTGGTGGCGGTCGCCCTTGCCGCGTTCCTCGAAGCTCTTGAGGTCGGCCGTGTCGGTCTCGGGGCCGTAGGCTTGTCCTCGCTCTCCATCACGCGTCACGCCATCGCGCTCGATGTAGCGCAGGTGCGTGGACACGGAATGGGCGCCAGCCTTCTTCAGCACTACATAACGGGACTTGATGACCACGCGACGCGCGTCGGCTCCAAGCCTGCTGCCAGCCAACCCGGCGGCCACGCGGCCCCGTCCGAAGGACGATGCGGGATGCGCCCCGCGCGCGCCCGAGGCCTTCGCACCAGCCTTCGAGACCTGCTTCAGGACCTGCGAGACAAAGCGATGTGTGCGCTGGCCGCTTTGCGATCCATCCGGGCGTTTAGGCGCCCCCGGCTTGATGCGCAAACGCTCATCGTCACGCGAGGCCATGACACACGCTCCATCGTAGGCGGGCAACCCTCGTCGAAGACGGCACGCGGGAAACCTTGATGCCATCCTGTTTTGCGTTCAGTAACGGCACACCGGCTGCAAGCCGCCGTGCCACGCCCAACCCACGTGCAGACTGACCTTGCGGCAGGGTGCGTGCCGGCCCTTTTATCTTGCCCTCCGTCTTTCCCGATCGCTGGCGCGACCGGCTCCGACGGGCGGGCTGCGATCGTCTGCACGGGTGAAGCACCGCAGCCGCAGGCTGTGGGGCAAGCGATGTGCAGTGGGACTGCACAAGAATTAGCAAACACCGCTGCACGTTCATGGCGTGCCCCACGTCCATAACGGCTGCGCGCTGCCGATCACGGTGGAGACAGCAACGGGACCGAAATAGCGGCTGTCGAACGACGCTGGATTCGTCGAGCTGAGCAGGAACAGCTCGCCATCATGAAGCCGCCGACAGTGCTGCCAGGCCGACAGTGGACGGCCATGGCCATCGACTCTGTGGACGCCAGCGACTGCCACGCCATCGATGCGAACGATGTGCTTCTCGATGCACACCTGCTGCGGTGACATCGCGCCAATGCGCTTGAGCAGCGGGATGTGCAGGGGCAGGTAGCCACGCTGCGCAGCCAGCGTAGCGGCGTCTGCCGGAAGGCTGGCGAGCACGATGCTGTCGACGTGCAGCGAGTGGGGCGGGCCGATGCGGTACCAGCCAGGTGGTACGCTGTCGCTGGGGTTGTAGACGATGCGCGCAACCGGTGTATGAACCGATGACCAGGCGAGTGCAGCGATGCCGAGGACGGTGAACAATACGACACCCCAGCGATGGAGGTGGGTGTTCATCGCAACACCTCGCCCGCGAGCCAAGCAGCATGCCGTTCAACAGAGTAGGGCGGCATTGGCATGCGCGCGGACAACCGGTTGCCCAGCGTGAGCCAGTACGCAGGCGACACCGCTGCCGGATCGATGCCGAGCGCTTCGATGGCGTCGATTTGCGGCAACACCGACTGCACCTGCCGTTCACCTTCGGCGCACAGCAGCAGGCGCGCACCCGGCTGGATGCCCGCGATGCGTTGCACCGCATCGAGCGGCGTGCACGCCTGCAGCACCATGAGCTGCCAGCGTGTGGTGCCATAGTCGTTGGACTCCCAGCGCACGCGGCAGAACACAGCCGCCGGTGTGAAGATCGCGCAGCGCCGCCAGCGATCCAGCCGCAGTTCACGCAGCGGATGACCGAAGCGCAGGTAGACGTTGATCCTGTGCTCTACGAATGCCAGTGATACGCGCGTCAGCGGTGTGTCGTTCGTGACGCTGGAAAGCACGGGATGGGGTAGGGGTGGCGCATCGTTGACCGCCTGCAAGAGTGCGTTCATGGTTGCTTCTCCGGGAATTCATGTTCCAGCAGCGCGCGCAGCATCTCGGCGACCGTGAGGCCGCGTGTGAAGGCTTCGACCTTGATGCGGGCGCGCAGCGCCGGCATCACGTCGATGGTCAGCCGGGCGGTGTAGAGATCGGTCTTGCCGATGTCCGCACCCTCGCCCTGGCGCACCCAGGCATCCGCGTGCGGGTTGGCAGGCGGGCGGGCGCCGATGGCAATGCGTTTGCCATTCTTCATCGCGCCATCCTCAACACTTCAGTGGCGAGCGCCGCGATCTCGCGTGCAGCCATGCTGTCCGCGTCGAGTTCGAGCGCGAGCTGACCTCTGGCCACGCTGTCGGCGAACACGATGCGCTGCCGAACTTCCGAGAGCAGCGATGGCAGCGCTTGATCGGCGAGTGCGCTGCGTGCCTCGCGTCCGATCACCGTGGTGCTGACGCGCCGGTTGATGACGAAGGCCGCGCGCAGCGCTGGCCGGAACACTTGCGCTTCGCGAATCAATGACACCATCTCGGCGCTGGCCCACACGTCGTAGGGGCTGGGCTGCACGGGGATCAACACGACGTCAGCCGCGAGTAGCGCGGAGCGCGCGAGAGCCGCGATCCGGGGAGGACCATCGATGACGACGTGATCGCAACGCCGGGCCAGTTCCGGCGCTTCCTGATGCAGGGTTTCCCTTGCCAGGCCGACAGCACCGAACAACCTGGGCAAGCCGCTCTGGCTGCGCCGTTGCGTCCAGTCCAGCGCTGAGCCCTGGGGATCGGCATCGACCAGGATCACCGAGCTGCCTTGCATGGCCAGCTCACCCGCGATGTGCGTGGCGAGGGTTGTCTTGCCGACCCCGCCTTTCTGGTTGAGCAGCGCGATGATCATGATGCTCTGCCTGCTGCCTGCCGGTTTATCCACAGCGTGCAGGCTCTTCTTATTGTTAGTTTTATAGATTTAAAGTTAGAACCTAAGTTAGGAAACGCCGAAACCATCGCTGTGCAAAGCTTTGCGATGCGTTCGCACTCCCGATAGCACGATAGCGCTACGCCTGATAGCACGAGGATTCCTACTCCTGATAGCACGACTGGATTCACCGTTTTTCCACAGGCACCGCAGCGGTACTGAAGCTGCCGCCGGGCCGTAGCGGTGCCGTGGACGGCACGGCGCGAAAGCTCAGCACCTCCGGCCCGTGTCTTGGCCGCAGGACGGCGAGCGTATAGCCCGGCAAGAGTTGCCGCGCCACGATGCGGCGCAGGTCGTAGGCGAAGTCGGTGAAGCGCGCCAGGCTGCCGGACTTGCGGTGCAGCTGCGGGAAGTCGATGCGCCAGCCGTCGCGCTGCCAGCCGCCGTGCTTGCGCACCAGGCGGTACAGCCAGCGCTCGATGCCGCCGGTCAGGCGGAAGTAGTTGGCGTCGATGGTCAGCACCAGACTCTCGTCGAACACACCGGCATAGAACCAGTCCGGCAGGATCAGCTCGATGCCTAGCGGCCGACCCCGGCCGTCCGCGCGTTCCTTCCATTCGTTGATCCAGGAGAAGCGGTGCAGGCGCCGCGTATTGGACTGGCGTATGGATGTGGCTACGCTGGTGGACTGCAAGCGGTCCAGCGCCGCCTTGAGGCGCTGGTAGTCGCGCAGCGACGTGCCGCGACCAATGAAGCGCAGGATCTCGTAGGGCGTGGCCGCCATCAGCCGTGACGAGCGGATGCCCGCGTCGCGTGCCTCGACGATCTGGCTCGCCGCCCAGATCAGGATGTCCGCATCCCAGATGGTCGCCAGGCCATGCTCGGCGGTGCCTTCGACCCGCACTGTCACGCTCCTGCTGCAGAAATCGATCGGCACCGTGCGCTTGCTTTTGGCCAGCGAGAAGAACGGGTAGGCCATCAGATCCTGCGCGTCGCGTACGGGCAGTTCGCCCGGGAGGGCGTGGAACAGGTCGAGCTGCTCGCGCTGCGGATCGCGCCCGATGGCCATCGGTGAAGGTGTCCATCGTCACTCAGCGTTCGCCGGTGCGGTGTGCGGCGTGTTGTTCGGTGTACTGTGGATCGGAGGTCATTTCGAAGCTGCGCGCGTCGGCCCAGGCTTCGAGGTCGGCGATGGCGTACATCACGCGCCGACCGAATTTGCGAAAGCGCGGCCCGCCGCCGATGACGCGCTGTTTCTCCAGCGTGCGCGGCGACAGCCGCAGGAACGCGGCGGCTTCGTTGTTAGTCAGGTAGCGCGCAGACTGCGTGGTCTGGGCAGGCTGCTGGGTGGCAGCGGGTACGGGGTACTGCCGTAACGGTGCGGGTCGCATGGCATGGGCCTCTATCGGTCAAGATCGCCGACGAAGCAATCGCCGCCGGATGGAAGCAGTCTCGGGAAAGCCAGGCGTGCTGTGCAGGGACGTTTTGCGTTGCCGTTCTAACGTCCCTGTGTGGTGCTGCCGGGTTGCAGCAGGTGACGGTATCCACCACCCATGAGCGTCTGACCCCGTCGGATGAGGCGGCGAACCTGGGCGCGCAGATCGCTGTCGTCATACCAGCGCTCGGCGACGGCGCTGATGCCGAACAACACTTCAGCCACGCCGCGCTGCGACGCACCGGCCAGCGTGCCGTCGAGCGCCTGCAGCGTGCGCATGTGGAGCATGGCCGTGCGGCCAGGTCGGTCCATGGTGATCGCGCTGCGGTGCGCGCTGGCGGCGTCGAGCATCGCCAGATCGGCTTCGATTGCGCGCCAGCGCTCGCGAAGCTGGCAACCGGCGCGGACGGCATAGGCGTAAGCCATGCCGTCTTCCAGTGCGGGCGATATCGCCATGCGCAGCTTGCGGTCGATGAGATGGGTGGTCAGCACCAGGCGCTTGCCGTCGTGCATCAGTTGCTTGCGACCGGGGATGCGCCAGAGCTGGAACAACAGCGCATCATCAGTGGGATCGGCATCCGGATAGACCTGGACGACCGAGGCGGGATCAGGGAACCAGTCGGGGTGTGCGTCGCGTGCATCGCGCGCAGGGTCTTCCAGCAGGCGCAAGCCCCAGCGCTGTGCTTCGTGTTGCGGACGGTGCTGGTGGTGTTGCCAGGCGAGCCGGTATTCCGGGTTACGCCGCAGGTATTCCCATGCAAGCGCGGGGCCGTCCAGATGCAGCACGTACAGGTAGGCGGCGCTGGGATGCCAGTGAACGGTGCTTGAATATGTTATGGCGATACCTCCTCTCGGATAGAAAGAAGTCATTCGCCATGGGGGACACGGCCGAAGCCCCATCATCGACCTGCGTCGGCAAAGGTGTTGCCACGGCTGTGGACAAGCTTGGCACTCTGCAGCAGTCAATAAGGTGGCCTAACAATGGGCCGTGCATTCGTATTATTTTCGACAGCGTAGCACAGCTGTTTTACGGATTGGTGTCAGTACAAGAAAGCCTGGATCCAGAGCCGGGGAGACGTAATGCGAACCGTTGCGGCATCGCATGGCGTGGCCCGCCAGCGGCGAGACAGGGATCGATCAATCGTTGATCGATCCGTCAGCCCGTGCCAGCTGGGCGTACTCGGACAGTCGCCGCTTGGGTGTGAAATGCAGATCACGTGCGACGGCCAGGTTCCGTGGCCCGCGTATGCCTTCCAGGACGGACAAGCGCACATGGCCGAGTTGCGGCGTGCCCATGCCGAGGTCGATCAGGCCGAAGGCAGTGTCACCGTCGTCGGGAGCGAGTTCGGTCAACAACCAGGTTGCGTGCGCGTCCAGGGTGAACAGCTTGACGACCGGCAACGGGTCGCACTGCTCGCCGCACGCAGCGGCAGCCCCATTTTCCAGCAACTGGACGCGCTGAGCGTCGGTGATGAGGGGTTTCATGGTCGCTGTTCGGAAACGGTCACGATCGGCACCGTGCCGGTATTGTGCAAACGTGCTGATGCGCCAAAGCGAGTCTGTGCATGTGCACTTTTGCGCCAAATCGCCAAAGCGGATTTCACCGAATCCGTGGAGGGTCGAATCGACGAATACGTAAGTACGGAAGCCATGATTTCAGTAAAAGCGGTTTCAGCATAGACACACCCGACGCAAGTTTACGCAGGGAATGCTACAAATGAACACTATAGATTGTAGTCCTATAGGGTTCTATCGGATGTCATCGTCGTTTTACACGAAACGACTTGATGTCACCGAAGAATACATTCCCTGCGGCGCTCAAGACAGTCAGAAAAGCCCGTGGCCTCAGCCAGGAAGCGTTCTCGGACGTGTCGAGCCGCACCTACATGAGTTCGCTTGAACGTGGCCTGAAAAGCCCGACCCTGAGCAAGGTCGCCGAACTGTGCGAGGTCATGGACGTGCATCCGCTCACGCTGCTGACGCTGGCCTATGGCGGCGACAGCAAGGGTGTGAGCGAAGTCATCGAGCGCGTGCGGCGCGAGCTGGCCGCTATCCAGGCCCGTAAGGGAAAATAGGCGAGGGAAGGGCGCTGCCCAGCGGCAGCGCCCGCGTGACGGCTACGTCATGATGCGTCCCGCCAGCCGCGCTTCGCGCGCATAGGCACTGATCGCTTTCGTCGCAATGAAGTGCAGGTCCCTCTCGACTGGAAGGCCAAATCGGCCACGCACCGATTGCAGCTCGGCCAGGCTCACATAGCCCAGTTCCGGAAATCCCTGTCCCAAATCGCACAGCCCGAATGCATGGTCGTGGTCATGCGGATCGATCTCGGTGAGCAGCCAGGTCGCAGCCGCGTCAGCCATGAACAATTTGACCACGGGTGGCGGGTCGAAATCGTCGTTGTCGAGGGACTGCCGGCCGTTGACCAGCAACTGCGCGCGCAGTGTTTCGGTGATGAGGTTCATGATCGCAACTCCTTGAATGGACGCTCCCGATTGGAGCGCTGCGATCCGGGCGCACGCGCAAAGCGCGGCCGTCACACCCCCAACTCGGTTGGTGCGGGCAGGGGGTTGGCGGGCGTGCGGCGTGCGCCAAGCTGCGCTGCCTGTCCAGTCGGTAATGCGGCCATGCCTTGCAGGCGTGGTGTCGTCATGAGGCACGGACGCGGCCTATGCACCAGGCCAGATTCGATGGCACGTGACGTCTTGCAGACCAATCAGGTTCAGCCTATTCGGCGATTTGAGCGGGGTGCCAAGCACAGCGCGGCGGGGATGCTCAACGTTATAGACCCGTTTCTGCCGTTGGTGTCAGCGAACCCAATGACTGTTCTGTGACTCCGAGCAGACGGATACTGTGATCGATTAAGGGACGGTTGTTCGGCCGAAGCGGCCGGCGGGTTCTGGGCCGACCAGGTCCGCAAGCCTTAAGTAGAACCTTAATGGCTGTGCCGGTGGTGAACATCCGGGAAGTGCGGGTGCGTGTGGGTCAATGGTTCGTGCCGGTGCCGATGGCTATGTTTGGTGCCGGGCGTCACCGGATAGTCATGCGCGTGTAAGTGATGTTCGTCATGGAAATGTTCGTGAATGTGTTCCATCGGTTCGTGCACATGTCTGTGCTCATGGCGCTCGGTTAGATGCAACCACGTGCCCAGCGCCATCAACGCACCGGCCATGAGCAGCGGTATGGTGATTGGCTCACCCATCAGGACAGCGAGCAAGGCGCCGAAGAACGGCGCGACCGAGAAATAGGCGCCCGTGCGCGCAGTCCCGAGGTGCCGCAGACCCACTACGAATAGCGCCAAACTCACCCCGTAAGCAAACAAGCCAACCGTCATCGCACCTGCCAAGTTTGGCCATGCCGGCACCGACGCGCCTAGCGAGAAGGCCAGGCACAGATTGACGATACCGGATACCCAGCCTTTCACAGAGGCGATCCAGGTGGCATCGGTAAGCGACACCCTGCGGGTCAAATTGTTGTCGACACCCCAGGCGAAACACGCGCCAAGGATGGCCAGCGTTGGCCACAATCCAGAAACACGCGCATCGAATGGAGCGCTCAGGACTACCGCGCCGGCCACGATGGTGAGCATGCCCAGCGCAATGCGCCGGTCGAAGTTTTCCTTGAATGCAAACCACGCCAGCAACGCTGTGAACACGCTTTCAGCGTTCAGCAGGAGGGAAGCTCCCGATGCAGGCATACCCGTCAGCCCGAACATCAGCAACACGGGCCCGATGATCCCGCCCGCCAATATTGCCCCGGCAAACCACGGCAGCTCATTCCGGGGAAGCCGAACGGCAGGGGCATGGCTCAACAAACGATAAAGGGTCAGCCCGACCCCGGAACCCAAGTAGAGCAATCCTGCAAGCATCCACGGATTGACCGCATCAAGCAGCCATTTTGCGAGCGGTGTTCCCGCCCCGAACAATAAGGCAGCCCCGAGTGCTGCTGGTATCCCAGGCTGGCGCAGCCCTTCTTTCCAGTTCATCTTTTCAGTTCCTAAGCTGCAACAGCGACGGCCTCAGCATACTTGCCACCAGCCAAAAGGAGTAACATATACACACCTGTTCAAGTGTACATGTAATGTACTTTTCCGATTCCGATAGCTCCGTCTCCGAACTTGCCGACTTGTTTCGCTTGCTGGGCGACCCAACGCGCCTGCGGATCGTCCTGGCTTGCCTCGACGCGCCTATTTCGGTCAACGACATTGCCGGTAAGCTCGACCTGAGCAGTTCGCTGGTCAGCCATCACTTGCGGCTGCTACGCGCGGCACGCATCGTCAAGGCTGACCGCCATGGCAAGCAGGTGTTTTATGCTGCCGCCGATCAACACATCTCGGGGGTACTGGCAGACATGCTGGAACACATCTCAGAACCCCACACGGAAGCAGACTGATGGCACGTCAGGACGGACACAATCACTCACACGATCACGGCGGTCACTCTCACGGTGGGGGCCACCATCACCATGGTGACCCGAATAATCATGGTCGGGCCTTCGTCATCGCCATTGCGCTGAATGTCGCATTTGTCGTGATCGAGTCAGCTTATGGCTTCATGGCCAATTCGACGGCGCTGCTGGCCGATGCCGGGCACAACCTCTCGGACGTACTGGGTCTGCTGCTGGCATGGAGCGCGGCGATCCTCGCACGCAAGGTTCCAAGCGGACGTTACACCTACGGCCTGCGCAGCACGTCGATTCTGGCTGCCCTGGCCAATGCCATGTTCTTGCTGGTGGCAAGCGGGGCCATTGTGTGGGAGGCCATACAGCGCTTTTCCCAGCCTCCCGTGGTGGCCGGGATGACGGTCACGCTCGTAGCGGGCGTCGGCATCGTCATCAACGGTCTATCGGCGTGGCTGTTCGTAAAGGGAAGCAAAGGCGACTTGAACATTCGTGCCGCCTATCTCCACATGGCAGCCGACGCGGCTGTCTCGCTGGGTGTGGTCGTTGCCGGCGTGCTGATGATGTTTACCGGCTGGTTCTGGCTTGATCCGGTGACCAGCCTGCTGATCGTGGCCGTCATCGTTGCCGGCACTTGGGGCCTGCTACGCGAGTCGCTGCAACTGGCATTGAATGCTGTTCCGACGCATATTGACGTGTCCGAAGTGGAAGCCTATCTGCGTCAATGCCCCGGCGTCACTGACATTCACGACCTGCACATTTGGGGCATGAGCACGACCGAAAGCGCCCTGACAGTCCATCTCGTGATGCCGGAAGGCTACCCCGGCGATGCTTTCATGGACGTTATCATGCGCACACTAAATGAGCGCTTCAGTGTTCATCACAGCACGCTGCAAGTCGAGCAAGGAACAACTAGCCATACCTGTGCGCTGCATCCAATCGCAGCAGTTGCGCATGCGCACTGAGTTTCCATGCGAGAACTGAATCGCCCCTTCATTTCGAGACATTTTCAACCGTCAGCTTAATACCTGCGAAAACCGGACATACCTTACAGTCAGCCTGACAGTCCGTTCAGGGTCGGTAGTACGCGTTCGCTGTACCAGGAGGCAGCCGTTCGGCGTGACTGACTGACATCCGACCGCTCAGGCGCCGTGAGCTGACACACTTGCTTGGCTGGGCGTAAGACCGCTTCAGCCGAGGACGCGACGGTCGACAAGCCACCCATGGCAGGCAGGTCATCGGCCGGCCTGAGCCGCCGGTGGCGTACAGCGCCACCTAGGTCAGCTATGCATCCGGGTTGCCGACGTTGACAAGGCAACCGGGCACAAGTGCCCCGGTCTGTTCGGATGGTGGCGCACCGGCAGTGATGAGGGTAGGCTTTGGTGCGTTAGTAGGGTAGTCACAGCTCCACCCCCGTGTGTTTTTCGATCTGGGTTTTGACGAGCCCCTTGGCCAGCTCTCCGAGCAACTCCAAGGTAAAGCCGCCTGCCTTCTTGGCGCCTTCCTTTGTCTTGCTCCAAATAATAGGGTCGCGGATCGCGTCCAGGTAATCGTGACCTTTCATGGTCAGCCCCTCAACAAGAGGATGGCTTTGTAAGGCGCTTTGCTTGCCCCTGACGTAGCCAGCATCAATCAACATTGTGACGTGGTAGGCAATCTCTTCGGTTGTGCGCTCCTCGATACTGAAGTTGAGGCCGAGCACAGGCACCGGAGTCACCTTGAATGTAGCGTTGGCTTCAATGCCAAGAAGAATTTCACGAATCAAGTCCAGGTCGCGCTTCACGAGTAGTCCTTTGTTAGATTTAAGAGTGACCGATAGCGTTCCTTATCATCTGCTATCTGAAAAAGGTCTGAAAGCTACGCTGAGGGGTTTTCAGGCAATATGTCACATTGATCAGTGGGCAGCAAAAAAACGGCAAATATGAAGACAGCCCTTCTACTTGGCGCTGGGTTTTCGTACGACCTGGGAATGCCAATCTCCAGTGAAATGACCGAGGTCTTCCTCGGCATGTTCAATGAGGCAAACACCACTAAGCTCTCGGCGACGATGGCACGCCAAGAGCCATTCGGCAATGATCGACCAATCAACAGCAAGGCGATTGAAGAAGCATTTTCACTACTACTGCAGTACAAGCGGGACAAGGGCACAAACTACGAGGAATTCCTGACGAAAATTCAGGAAAGAACCGAGCGCCACTCCCAGTCAGATAGGGATTCATACCACTTCGTATTCGGAGTCCTGTACGACATGATCCATACGGTTCTGTCGCTGTATCAGGCTATCGCCTACGAAGTGCTGTATCCCAAGAATGCGCAGTGGTTCTCCAAGCTCGACAATATTCTGTCGGATCAGGGGGAAACTTGGGTTGTTTCACTTAATCACGACCTGTTTCTCGAGTGCCTTGCGATCGATTTCGGTATTCCGATCACCTATGGAGCCACGAATCAGCGAGCGTTCCCGGTCAGTAATTTGGCAATGCATGATTGCGTTGCTTTTTCTAGTATCGATAGATCGACCTACAACGCCGGTAGTCCCGGATTCATGCGCGGGCAGCGAGGAATTAATCTCGTGAAGTTGCATGGCAGCCTTACCGAACACCAATATCGGGACAGTGAAGAAATCCTTAATCCAACTCTTCAGGGGAAATCATCGAGCGAATTGATCCGCGATTTTCACAGAATTCAGGGTATGGGTTATTTCTATCAAGGGAGGCTAGTGCCGTCGGGTAGGGAGCGAGCCATAACCGGTCCGAACGGCGAGTTGGACCTCATGAGCAAGGCTATCCTAACCGGCGGCCGCAAATACAGCGGAGTCGCCAAGACAAAGATGGGCGAAGAGAAGCTGGCAATCTTCGATGGCATCCTGCGGCAGGTCGATCAACTCACCATAATCGGCTATGGCTTTGGCGATCGACACGTTAACTTTCGCATTCAGAACGAGATGGCACGCCGCGATGAGCTGGTTGTACACGTCGTCGATCCGCAACTCTCAGATCTACCGGACTGTCTAAACCCGTTCGATTACGATTCACGCGTCACTCGCGCGCGATGCGGAGCGGCACATTGGCTTGATTACTGCAACACGAAGCGTTGGAATCTCGATCAGATGAACTGCCTGAAAGAAAACGCAGCGTTACGCGACACCATTAGGCAGCAGGTAGAGGTGGCGGTAAGGTACGGCAAGCCCGCATGGAAATAGCAGCCCAAAGCTACCGAAGTTTGCGGGGCTGACCTTCGAGCAAATTGTTTCAGAACGACTGCTTACCAGCCCACAACAGACCGAATTCAGTTGGACTGCCAACGGCGGCAAAGGCCGAGGAGCGGGCGTAGCCCGCATCGAATCGAATGGCCGATACCAGGGGGGGCCGGCCGCTCAATAGCGCCGGTGTAGCGTTTCACGACCGTCTCTTCGGCCTAAAATGCCCAACACCAAACCGGCCCGTCGCCAGCCAGTTGTCTTTACGGCTCATAGTATCTCTTGTATGTCTCGCGCCAATCGTTAACGAGCATGTTGCGGGCGGCTTTCAGCGTAATGTTTCCGGCACACATTTCCTTGTGCAGACGATTCTCCAACTTGTCTTTCAGGACCGCATTCCATGGGCTTGTGCCGTAAGCTTGCGGCCACAGATTGATGACTTCGTCAGCGCCGCCAAGCTCTCGACTTATGAGGTGGTCAATTTCGCAGCGCCTCTTGCCTGCCGGGACACACTTTGGATCGTCATTGCCCGTATATCCGTAAAGAGCGAAAACCTGTTTTTTCATTGCCACGGTCACGTGCCGCTCGTCTTTTCCCCATTTTATCGAGCAGATTTTTGCCTTTGATAAACCCGCGCGAAACGATCCAGGCGTTATTTGCAGGTTGGGGGTGTCATCAGCCCACGTCCAGCCTGCAACCATCAGGCCCAGAACCAGTATTGCCGTTCTTCGCATATTTACTCCCTGTACAGGTTACTCAAGGCAATCGACCGATGATCTCCGTCCGAGCCAAAGCCAGGACTGCCGAACCAAGAAGAATGAGCTGTGTAGCACAAGCCTGTGCGTTTACTGTGGCTGATGACCGGACGGTCGCGGCGATCCACCTGACGGTCTCTCTTCGTGGCCGATAAGCGTCTGTCGGACGAAGCTGCCGACCTAGCGGGTTCGGGCGCCTTTCACAAACTCAAGCGAGGCCTGAAACAGATCGAGATCCTTCTCGTACTCAGCCGCCTCGGCGCGGTCGATCTGTACCCATTCCCTGGTGCTAGCCATACCGCCGGGCTGAAACGGGACGACGTCACCCCTTGAGAACTGCAGTTCGGTCACAGTGGCGGCGGGCAGGCGCAGCCCGACACCGCCACCGCTGATGCAGGCGAACATCTTGTCACTGACAAAGTAGGCATCAAGGCCGCTGATTTTTCTTGCACTGACGCCAGGGAGTTTGAGAAGCAGAGCGTCGATCAATGCCTTGCGGCTGGATTCGGGTGTATCAGTATTCAAGGAGGATCCGCCGGGGTTGTCATGAACAGAGTCATTGAATCATAAAGACAAGGTCCATGTGGTTAATCCTGGAAGTCAGAGTGCGCTCCAAGTCAGGCGCATGCACGCAAACGATCAGATTGGCACTGCCGACAAGTTGAAACCGGAAGGCCACAGCCATGACGACGGTAGCTCATAGGAACGACTTCCCGCAGAAAACGCCCCGCCGTATAGGCGGGGCGCCGAGGGCGATAATCAGTCGCCCTTGCTGCGCGACCAGATCAGGTTGTGCACGCCATCCTCGCCCTCGACCAGACGGGCGTAGATGGTCGCCGGGAACGACGGGTCATCCAGGGTTGCCGACAGGTAAGGCCGTTCCGCCTTGCTGACTTTATTCCACGCTGCGCCGATCTCGAAGTTGCCGGCGACGATGCGGTAGTTGGGAGCGTTCTCGCTCTCCCCGGCGTTCGGGACGAATTTGACCTTGACGTTGAGCGTCAGGGTGCGAACCGTGCCGATGAAGCTGTCGTTCTGTGCGGTGAAGGTGCCAATGTTTGCCATGATGAATCTCCTTTTGGTGGTGCAAGGTCGCGCCCATCGCGGCCTTGTCGGTGATCCGAAGGGCGAGGTACGGGCGGGCTGCATCGCGCAGCGGCCGCAACGCAGTGGAGGACCGGGAGGAACAAGAAATTTGTTTCGCGAGGAAGGCACGCAGTGCCGGGGAAATTTGTTGAGCCGGACGGTTGCAGCCATGAAGTCCGAGGCGCAGCCGCTGCCTCGCCAGGATTCACGACAAGCCAAGGCCGCCGTTGGGTGCGATCCTCACCGAAAGGCAGCATGGCTCCGGCATCCCCGCACAGTGGCTTCGCCGGTACGTACCCCATCGCAGGAAAGGTAAGTTCCGAATCACCAAGGATGAAAGCTCCTCGCGCATTGGCGCGGGCTTGATTGATCGCGGCGTGGATGGCTCTGGGCATGGTGGACGGCCTGTCGGTGAGCCGCCGTCGTTTCTGGCGACCTGCCCGCCAGCGTCGGGGACGGTGCGCCATTGCACAACCTGGCGCAGTAACGCCTGTCGTCCTCAGCGCCCCGCCCAAGTGGCGGGGCGCGTTTTTTGGGATCGGATGCCCAGCCCAAAGCATGGTGAACTCATTGGACGGATGAACAAAAGCAGAGATGACGGAAGTCATTTCGCCATCGGGCAGTCGTTTCCGATTGTTGCCGCGCCGCCCGGACTGACAAGGCCGGGCGGCGCGGCGGCGTTGGATGTCTCCGCCGTTGTGTTGCGCCGAAGTGAGGGGGCAAAGTCCCCTCGGATGTCAGCCTTTGAGCCGCTTCATCTCTTCGGCCAGTATCCACAGCGCCCGGTTGACCTTGACGTTCTGGTCTATGCCCTGGATGGCGCGGGTGCGGCTTCTGCGTCCGTTGGCCGTGCGTGCGGACAGTCCACCTTGAAGGGGTCGCTTCAGAAAACGGAAAATAAAGCACGCTAAGCCGGTTGCAGCGGCCGTAGCGGCCTGAACTTGCCCGCGCCGATCTTGGCGCTGCTGCGCCAGAGGTAATCGCCGGTCAGGTTGATGTGCTCCCAGCCCAGCGGCGATAGGTACTGCAAAAGGGCATCATCAACGGCATGACCGTGGCCGCGCAAGGCGTTCGCGGCCCGCTCCAGATAGACCGTGTTCCACAGCACAACGGCCGCCGTCACGAGATTGAGGCCGCTCGCCCGGTAGCGCTGCTGCTCGAAACTGCGGTCGCGGATTTCGCCCAGCCGGTTGAAGAACACGGCGCGGGCCAGTGCGTTGCGCGCTTCGCCCTTGTTCAGCCCGGCATGCACGCGGCGGCGCAGTTCGACGCTTTGCAGCCAGTCCAGGATGAACAGCGTGCGCTCGATGCGGCCCAACTCGCGCAGCGCCACGGCCAGGCCGTTCTGGCGCGGGTAGCTGCCGAGCTTCCTGAGCATCAGTGAGGCCGTCACCGTGCCCTGTTTGATCGACGTGGCCAGCCGCAGGATTTCGTCCCAATGGGCGCGGACGTGCTTGATGTTCAGCGTGCCGCCGATCATTGGTTTCAATGCCTCGTAGGCGGCTTCGCCCTTCGGGATGTAGAGCTTGGTGTCGCCCAGGTCGCGGATGCGTGGCGCGAAGCGGAACCCCAGTAGGTGCATCAAGGCGAAGACATGATCGGTGAAGCCAGCCGTGTCGGTGTAGTGTTCCTCGATGCGCAGGTCGGACTCGTGGTACAGCAGGCCGTCAAGCACATAGGTCGAATCGCGTACGCCGACATTGACCACCTTGGTGTGGAATGGCGCGTATTGGTCGGAGATGTGGGTGTAGAACGTCCGTCCTGGGCTGCTGCCATATTTAGGGTTGATATGCCCGGTGGTCTCGGCCTTGCTGCCGGTGCGGAAGTTCTGGCCGTCCGAAGATGACGTGGTGCCATTGCCCCAGTGCCCGGCAAACGGATGCCGGAATTGAGTGTTGACCAGTTCGGCCAGCGCCGTCGAATAGGTTTCGTCGCGGGTATGCCAGGCTTGCAGCCAAGCGAGCTTGGCATAGGTCGTGCCGGGGCAGGACTCGGCCATTTTGGTCAGGCCAAGGTTGATCGCGTCGGCCAAGATGGTGGTCAACAGCAGATTTTTGTCCTTGGCCAGGTCGCCCGATTTCAGGTGCGTGAAGTGGCGGGTGAAGCCCGTCCATTCATCGACTTCAAGCAGCAATTCTGTGATCTTGACGTGCGGCAGGACCATGGCCGTCTGGTCGATCAACGCTTGCGCCGTGTCCGGCACCGCCGCATCGAGCGGCGTGATTTTCAGGCCCGACTCTGTGATGATGGCGTCCGGCAGATCGTTCGCCGCCGCCATGCGATTGACCGTGGCGAGCTGCGCTTCCAGCAGCTCCAAGCGCTCGCTCAGGTACTGGTCGCAGTCGGTGGCCACGGCCAGCGGTAATTCGCAGGACAGCTTGAGGCTGGCGAACTTCTCGGGAGGCATCAGATAGTCCTCGAAGTCCCTGAACTGGCGCGAGCCCTGTACCCAGATGTCGCCCGAGCGCAGCGCGTTCTTCATCTCCGACAGCGCGCACAGTTCGTAGTAACGCCGGTCGATACCGGTGTCGGTCATCACCAGCTTCTGCCAGCGCGGCTTGATGAAGTCGGTCGGCGCATCCGCAGGCACCTTGCGGGCGTTGTCGGTGTTCATGCCGCGCAGCAGCTCGATGGCGTCGAGCACGGCCTTGGCGGCGGGCGCGGCCCGCAGCTTGAGCACGGCGAGGAATTCCGGTGCATAGCGGCGCAAGGTTGCGTAGCTCTCGCCGATGCGGTGCAGAAAATCGAAGTCCTCAGGCTGCGCGAGCTTCTGCGCCTCCGTGACACTCTCGGCGAAGGCGTCCCAGGACATGACGGCCTCGATGGCGGCGAACGGGTCGCGGCCCGACTGCTTGGCGTCGATCAGCGCCTGGCCGATGCGCCCGAACAGCCGCACCTTGGCGTTGATCGCCTTGCCGGATGCCTTGAACTGCTGCTGATGCTTGTTCTTGGCGGCATTGAACAGCTTGCCCAGGATGCGGTCGTGCAGGTCGATGATTTCGTCGGTAACGGTGGCCATGCCCTCGATGGCGAGCGCGACCAAGGTTGCATAGCGCCGTTGCGGCTCGAACTTGGCCAGGTCGGCGGGCGTCATCTGGCCGCCCTCGCGAGCGATCTTGAGCAGGCGGTTCTGATGAACCAGCCGCTCGATGCCGGAAGGCAGGTCGAGTGTCTGCCACGCCTTGAGGCGTTCGATGTGTTCGAGCATGTGGCGCGAATTGGGCTTGGCCGGTGACTGGCGCAGCCAGGCAAGCCGAGTCGTCTTGCCGTTGTCGCGGCGTTTGAGCAGATCGTCGAGGCGGCGGCGATGCGCGTCCGACAGCGGTTCGGACAGGGCTTCGTAGATGCGCCGGTTGGCACGCGTGATGGCCTCGGCGCTCGCCCGCTCGACCGCGTTGAGGGCGGGCAGAATGATCGACTGCCGCCGCAGGTGCTCGATCAAGGCGCTGGCCAGCACGATACCTTTGTCGGTCTGCATGGCCAGCTCGGTCAGCAACTGGACGGCCTGCCGGTAGTGACTCATCGTGAACGGCTGGAAGCCGAACACCGTTTGCAGCTCGACCAGGTGCTCGCGCCGGGTCTGTTCCCGCTGCCCGTACTCGTCCCAGCTTTCGACGCCAACCTTGAGCTGGTCGGCGACCAGTCTCAGCAAGGGCGGAAACGGTGGTTGATCGACGCCAAGGATGACGCCTGGAAAGCGCAGGTAGCAGAGCTGCACGGCGAAGCCCAGGCGGTTGGCCGGGCCGCGCCGCTGACGGATGATGGACAGGTCGGTTTCGCTGAACGTGTAGTGACGGATCAACTCATCCTTGGTGTCCGGCAACGCCAGCAAGCTTTCGCGCTCGGGGGCGAACAGGATCGAACGGCGGGGCATGCGGTTTCCTTCTTCTTGAAAACGTAGGTTTTTGAAGCGCTTGCTGTGCCAAACCAAGTGTCGTTTTCAGAAGGCGACTGCACCAGTTCACTGGGCTGGCCGCCGTGTGTGCATAGAACTTCTGACCGGGAACGGTCAGAAGTTCTA
>MKWL01000010.1 GCA_001899305.1 Thiobacillus sp. 0-1251
CCAGGGCAATGCCCGCAAACAGGCCGTATGTAGAGCCGCAGTCTTATACCGAATCAACATCCGGATGCTTTGCGTGATAGGGGGAGTCCATGTAGTTCAAGCTCACCTGCCGGCGGAAAGCAGCGAAGCTGCTTGTAGCCGGTCAGGTGGAGCGCAGGGTTAGGGTGATTGCACATGCTTAGTGATAAGCCGATATATCGCGCCGGGCACCAAAAGTTATTTGAGTTCCCGGTTGCAGTAAAAGGTGATTGGCCATAACTACTCAAAAAGCACAATTTTGAGAAAAACCACTATTGATGTGAGTAATGAAATAAAGGAAAGGCCTAGCGCCAAAACAGCCGCGGCCGCAAAACCAATACCCCTTTTTTCAGCTATAGAAACCACCTCTACTGCAAAAACTCCAAGATGAGGCAACTTGAAAATTGCTTGAGGACTTGAAAGAGCTAATGCGATCACTACAAAAACAATACATAGAACCAAGCCATCCTTGACGTGCTCCATCGTCATTGGAATCCAAAGCACCCACTGACCACGCATGACAAACCCTAACGTTAAATATCCGTCACATGACGGAATAAAAGATTATCGGACATGTCGGATAATCCATTGGCGAGTGATAAGCTGTTGATTCATATACGTCACCTTGTCCAATAAGATCGACGATGTCCAATAACGCCCAGCCATCAGAAAAAACGGCTGTCACGCCGCCCAGGTTGCTCGACCAGGTGCGTGACCGTCTTCGCTTGAAGCATTACAGCCTTCGCACGGAGCAGGCCTACGTCGGCTGGATCAAACGATACATTATTTTTCACGGCAAACGTCACCCGGCCGAGATGGGAAAAACGGAACTGGAGTCATTTCTGACTTCTTTGGCTGTTGATCGAAACGTGAGCGCATCCACCCAGACCCAGGCGCTGTCTGCGCTGCTGTTCTTGTATAAGGATGTGCTGGAACTGGAGTTTCCCTGGCTGGATGACGTGGCGCGGGCAAAGAAGCCGGTTCGATTGCCTACGGTGCTGACGGCCGACGAGGTGAAGCGGCTATTCAAATATCTGGACGATCCCTTGATGGATTTGATCGTGCGCTTGTTGTATGGAACGGGAATGCGTTTGCTGGAATGTCTGCGGCTGCGGATGAAGGATGTGGAGTTCACGCGACGTGAAATCGTGGTGCGGGAGGGCAAGGGCAACAAGGACAGGGTGACGATGTTGCCCGACAGCCTGGCTGATCGCTTGCGCGCCCAGATGGAGTTCGTGAAAGGCCAGCATGCACAGGATTTGGCAGTGAACCGGGGGGAGGTGTGGTTGCCGGATGCATTGTCTGCGAAATATCCCAATGCGCCCAAGGCGCTTGCCTGGCAGTATGTGTTCCCGGCGGCGGGGTTTTCCGTCGATCCGCGTTCGGGTGCGGTGCGCAGGCATCATGTGGACGACAAACGGGTGCAACGTGCGGTAAAGCATGCGGCTGGACAGGCCGGTCTGGTCAAGCTGGTTACGCCGCACACGCTGCGCCATTCTTTCGCGACCCATTTGCTGGAAGCCGGCTATGACATTCGCACGGTGCAGGAGCTGCTGGGCCATAGCGATGTGAGTACGACGATGATTTATACGCATGTATTGAACAAGGGCGGGCGCGGGGTGACGAGCCCGCTGGATCGCTGATGACGGACGAGGACTATATGCGCATGGCGCTGGACCTCGCGCGCCGGGGGTGGGACGCGGGCGAGGTGCCGGTGGGCGCGCTGGTGGTGTGCGGCGGCGAGATTGTGGGGCGTGGCTTCAACCGGCCGATCTCCAGCCACGACCCGACGGCGCATGCCGAGGTGATGGCGCTGCGCGATGCGGCGGGACGGCTGGGCAACTACCGGCTGGTGGGCTGCACGCTCTATGTGACGATGGAGCCGTGCGTGATGTGCGCGGGGGCGATCCTGCATTCAAGGGTGGCGCGCGTGGTATATGGAGCGCGCGAGTACAAGACTGGCGCACATGGCAGCATCATCGACGTGTTCGCCGAGCCGCGTCTGAACTACCATTGCGACATCGCCGGCGGGGTGCTGGCGGACGAGTGCGCGGCGATGATTTCGGGATTCTTCGAGTCGCGCCGACAGCAGAAGAAGGAGACGGCGCAATGAGCGAGCTGTTCATCGAGGTGGACATGCGCCTGCAGCAGCTGTATCTGTGGGAGCCTTTTCCGGACGGCGACATGCTGATCCGGCAGTACCCGGTTTCCACTGCGGCGAACGGGCCGGGCGAGCAGAACGGCAGCTTCTGTACGCCGCGCGGCAAGCATCGCATCGCGGAAAAAATCGGCGCCGGCGCGCCGCTGTGCGCCGCCTTCAAGTCCCGTGAGCCCACCGGCGAGATCTGGACGCCGGAACTGGACGCCGAAAATCCGGGACGCGACTGGATCCTGACGCGCATCCTGTGGCTGGACGGCCTGGAACCCGGCAGGAACAAGGGCGGTACGGTGGACACCCACAACCGCTACATCTATATCCACGGCACCCACGAGGAACACAAGCTTGGCACGCCCGCCTCGCACGGCTGCATCCGCATGCGGAATGCGGACGTGGCGGCGCTGTTCGATCTGGTGAAGGTGGGGACGGAGGTGAGGATTTCGTAGGGTATTGCCGTTCGTAGTGAGCCCTTCGATGAATTCAGGACAGACCTGTCGAACAAACTTCAAGTGAAGCCGACGCCTGGGAAATGCAGCCCTTCGACAGGCTCAGGGCGAACGGGCTATGAATTGCTCGTCGTGGTGAGACTGCAGGCAGGCATATGGTCTGGAGATTGGCCGTTGTTCCGCTCGTGGTGAGCTTGTCGAACCACATCGTGGCAATACTCAATCCCTATTGCCGGATCGGCACTTCGCCAGCCTTGAAACCTCGTTCCAATCGCCCCGTATCAGCGCCTCTTTCTTCGCGCGACTCCACCCCTTGATCTGCCGCTCGAAATTCAAAGCCTCGATGCGGGTCGAGCAATCCTGGCTCCACACTAGTTCAACCGGCAACCGTGTCGCGGTATAGCCGCCGCAGGCACCAGTCGCATGTTCCCCTATGCGTTTGTCAAGATCGTCGGTATGGCCTGCATAGAAGGAGCCATCCGCACAACGCAACAGGTAGATCCAGAAGCTCACATCACCATCGGCTTGCCGTCGTTGAGGTTGAGCCAGCCCTTGGCGATGCGGTAGATGAACCAGATGCAGGCGACGCCCAGGACAACCCAGCCGATCAGGATGATCCAGGTGAGCCCGCCGAGGATGAACCACACCAGACCCCACCAGAAAGTACGGATCTGCCAGCGGAAATGGCTTTCCAGCCAGGTGCCCTTGGCGTCGTCGAGCTTGATGTAGTTCAGCACGATGGCGACGATGGCAGTGACGCCGGAAAACAGCGACAGCGCGTACAGCGCATAAATGACGGTGCTCAGGGTTTTGAGGCTGGCAAGTTTGTCGTCGGTCGGCGTATCCATCAGTTACGGGCTTTCTCGTAGATTGGCATCATTTTCGGCACCAGCGCATTCAATGCCTGGATGCGGTTGCTGGGCGCCGGGTGGGTGCTCAGGAATTGCGGCGGGCCGTTGCCGCTGGCCTGGCTCATTTTTTCCCACAGGCTGATCGCGGCGTGCGGGTCGTAGCCTGCGCGGGCGGCGAGTTCGATGCCGTAGCGATCGGCCTCGCTCTCGCTCTCGCGGCTGTTGGGCAGGGTCAATGCAATGTCGGCCACCGGCGCCAGCACGGTGAGGTCGACCCCGGCGAGGATGGAGCCGATTTGCAGACCGCCTTGCGTGGCCATGGCGCGCGACATGCGCTCGCGGCCGTGTCCCAGCAGCGCGTGGGAGATTTCGTGGCCCATGACCTGGGCAATTTCGTCGTCAGTCAGCTTGAGCTTGGTGATGATGCCGGTGTAGATCGCCATCTTGCCGCCCGGCATGCACCAGGCGTTGAGCGTGGGCTCGTCGATCACCGCGACCGACCATTTCCAGCTGCGGCTGGGCGGGTACATGGTGCCCGCCTGCGTGATCAGCCGGTCGGTGATGCGCTTGACCCGTGCGTTCAGCGCCGCGTCGGCGCTGAGCTTGCCCTTCTTCTGGGCCTCGTTGACCGTTTGCGCATAGGCCTGCGCGGACGAGGCCTGGGCCTGTTCTTCCGAAACCAGCACCAGCTGCGAGCGCCCCGACACGGGGTTGGTCTGGCAGCCCGTCAGGCTGAGGGCGAACAATACGGTGACGGCGAGAAATGCTTTCATGGCGTCTCCTTGTACCCGCATCCGGTCGGTCAGATCCCGCGCAGCAGTTCGTTGATGCCGACCTTGGACAGCGTCTTCTCGTCGACCTTCTTCACGATCACCGCGCAATACAGACTGTAGCTGCCGTCCTTGGAAGGCAGGTTGCCGGACACCACCACCGAGCCGGCAGGCACGCGGCCGAAGTGGACTTCGCCGGTCTCGCGGTCGTAGATCTTGGTCGACTGGCCGATGTAAACGCCCATCGAGATCACGCAGTTGTCCTCGACGATGACGCCCTCGACGACTTCGGAACGCGCGCCGACAAAGCAGTTGTCGCCGATGATGGTGGGGTTGGCCTGCACCGGCTCGAGCACGCCGCCGATGCCAACGCCGCCCGAGAGGTGGACGTTCTTGCCGATCTGCGCGCAGGAGCCGACCGTGGCCCAGGTGTCGACCATGGTGCCTTCGCCGACGTAGGCGCCGATGTTGACGTAGGAAGGCATCAGCACCACGTTCTTGCCGATGTAGGAGCCCTTGCGCGCAGCCGCCGGCGGCACCACGCGGAAGCCGCCTTCGCGGAAGTCCTTGGAGTTGAAGTCGGCGAACTTCGACGGCACCTTGTCGTAGTAGTTGGTGTAGCCGCCCTTGATGAAGGCGTTGTCTTCCAGGCGGAACGACAGCAGCACGGCCTTCTTGACCCACTGGTTGGTTTTCCACTCCTGGCCTTGCACGCGCTCGGCGACGCGCAGCTCGCCCATGTCGAGCAGGTCGATCACGGCCATGACCGCGTCCTTGACCTGGGGCTCGGCGTTGCGCGGGGTGATCTCGGCACGGCGTTCGAAAGCGTCTTCGATGGTTTTCTGCAGGTCTTGCATGGTGTTTTCCTTGAAAATGAGTGAGGGGTTAGGCGTGAGGGGTAAGGGTTCTGGCGTGAATCGCGATGCGCTTCGCCGCTTCGACGCAGGCGTCCAGGCTGTCGACCAGCGCGATGCGGACGAAGCCCTTGCCCGGGTTGACGTTGGCGGCGTCGCGCGCGAGGTAGCTGCCGGGCAGCACGGTCACGTGCTGTTTCTCAAAGAGGCCGCGCGCGAACGCGGCATCGTCGCCACCCGGTACGCGCACCCACAGGTAGAAGGCGGCGTCGGGCGCGTCGAAGGCCAGCACGTCCTTCAGGATGGGCATCACGGCGGCGAACTTTTCGGCGTACTGGCGGCGGTTCTCGATCACGTGCGCCTCGTCGTTCCAGGCTGCGATGCTGGCGGCCTGCACTGCCGGGCTCATGGCGCTGCCGTGATAGGTGCGGTACAGGAGGAATTTCTTCATCACCGCGGCGTCGCCCGCGACCATGCCGGAACGCAGACCGGGCACGTTGGAGCGCTTGGACAGCGAGTTGAACACGACCAGGTTCCTGAAGCCGCGGCCGAGTTGTTGCGCGGCGGTCAGCGCGCCGAGCGGCGGCTGGCCTTCCTCGAAATAGATTTCCGAATAGCACTCGTCGGCCGCAATGACGAAGCCGTGGGCATCGGACAGCGCGAACAGTTCCTGCCAGTCGGCCAGCGACATCACCTTGCCGGTGGGGTTGCCGGGCGAACACACGTAGACCAGGCTGACCGTTTCCCACAGATCTTCCGGCACGCGCGACCAATCCATGCGGAAGCCGTTTTCCGGCAGGGTGTTGAGGAAAAAGGGACGGGCGCCGGCCAACAGGGCGGCGCCTTCGTAGATCTGGTAGAAGGGGTTGGGCGAGATGACCGTGCGGCGGCCGTGGCGGCTCGAATCGACGGCGGCCTGGGCGAAGGCGAACAACGCCTCGCGCGAGCCGTTCACCGGCAGCACCTCGGTCGCCGGGTCGAGTTTCACCCCATAGCGCCGTTCGGCCCACGCAGAGATGGCAACGCGCAGCGCATCCGAGCCTTGAGTGATGGGATAATTCGCCAGCCCGCCGAGTCCGGCGACCAGCGCGTCCTTGATGAACTGGGGCGTGGGATGCTTGGGTTCGCCGATCGACAGATTGATCGGCGACAGCCCGGCATCCGGCGTGACGCCAGCGAACAGCTCGCGCAGTTTCTGGAACGGGTAGGGATGGAGTTGATCGAGACGCGGATTCATTGCTGTACGAAATTTAACCAAGCCACACATTATAAAGCCCCATGCCGCCGATTCCCTTGCAGCGCACGCTCGCCATCAGCAGTCTGGTCTACGCCGCCTCCCTGTGGGGGCTGGTATGGTATCCCTATCGCCTGTTGAGCGAGGCGGGCGTGGGCGGCATCGCGTCGAGCCTGTTCACCTATGCGACGCCCCTGCTGCTGATCGGCTGGCTGCATGGCCGTGTGCTGCGCGAGGCACGCGGCCGCTGGCTCTGGCTTGCCGCGATCGGCCTGACGGCTGGCTGGACCAACCTGGCCTATGTGCTGGCCGTGCTCGAAGGCGAAGTGGTCCGGGTCCTGCTGCTGTTCTATCTGTCGCCCCTGTGGACGGTGCTGTTCGCCCGTTTCCTCCTGCATGAGAAGCTCAATCGCGCCGGCTGGGCGGTGATGGCGCTGGCCGCGGGCGGCGCGCTGGTGATGCTGTGGCAACCCGGCGAATGGCCGCTGCCGGCCAACCGCGCCGAATGGCTGGGACTGTCGGCGGGCGTGATGTTCGCGGCGAGCAACGTCATCAGCCGCCATCTGGAGGGCGTGGCGGAGGGCGCCAAGGCAGTGTCGGTATGGGCGGGGGTGGCGGTGCTGGCCTTGATCGGTCTGGCATTCAGGCCGGCCGAGCTCGGTTTCATGGCGGATGCCGCGCCCGCCACCTGGCTGTTGCTGCTGGGGGTGGGGATTGCCATCGGCAGCATGACCTATGCCGTGCAGTACGGCCTGGCGCGCGTACCAGCCAACCAGGCCATCGTCATCTTTTTGTTCGAACTGGTGGTCGCCGCGGTGGCGGCCTATTTCCTCTCCGATGAGCGCATGGGTGTGCAGGAATGGGTGGGCGCCGTCATGATCGTCACCGCCAGCCTATTTTCCGGCCACATGGAAAACGATCAATCGAAGGAAACGCACCATGTCTGACATCACTGCGCTACTGCACGCCGGCCTACTGGTGACCGACCTGACGCGGGCGAAGGCCTTCTATGAGTCAGTCATCGGACTCAACGTGTTTCCCGACCGCCCCGAGCTGCCTTATCCCGGCGAGTGGTACCAACTTGGCGGCGGCCAGCAGTTGCACCTGATGCAGCTGCCCAACCCCGATGTCGGCAATGTGCGTCCGGAGCACGGCGGGCGTGATCGTCACATCGCGCTTGGCGTGAAGGACATGGCTGCGCTGAAAAGCAGGCTCGATGCGGTGGGCGTGAAATACACGACCAGTAAGTCGGGGCGCGCGGCGCTGTTCTGCCGTGATCCGGATATGAATACGCTGGAGTTCGTCCTGGTCAGTTGAGCGGATCAGGCTACGCGCTCCCGCTGCCGGGCGAATTAGGGCAACGCCAGTCCGCGGCCGCATACCCTGCCGGGAGGCGGGTTGAATGCAGGCCCGTGCCCCCCCATATAGATCCCGTATTGCCTTCGAGGAGCAGACGATGAGCGAATGGGTAGAGGCAACCGTAGTCGAGCGCATACGCTGGAACGATGCACTGATTTCGCTGCGTTTCGAGGCCGAGCTGGCCCCTTTCAATGCGGGCCAGTTCATTCGCGCGGGGATGGACATAGCCGGCGAACGCATCGCACGCCCGTATTCCATGGTCAATGCGCCCGACGAGAGGCCGCACGAGATCTATTTCAACGTCGTCCGCGAAGGCCCGCTGTCGCCCCGTCTGGCCGAGCTTCAGCCCGGAGAGCATTTTTGGGTCGTGCCCGCGCCCACTGGATTCCTCACCCTGGATGAAATTCCCGACGCCCGACACCTCTGGCTCCTCGCCACGGGTACGGCGGTCGGTCCTTTCCTCTCCATCCTGAAAACCGCGGCGCCCTGGTCGCGGTTTGAAAAAGTCGTGTTGGGTCATTCGGTTCGCACACGGGACGAGCTGGGTTACCAGGAGACCATCCATCAAATACAGCAGCGCCACCCCATGCAATTCCAGTTCGTTCCGTTCGTGACCCGCGAACCCTGCGACGGCCCTCTATGTCAACGGATTCCCGCCAGCATCGAAAGCGGTGCACTGGAGCGAAAGACGGGCCTGGATCTGACTCCGGCCGATGCCCACGTGATGCTTTGCGGAAATGCCGGCATGCTGCAGGACACCCAGGCCAGCCTGGAAAAACGCGGGCTGAAGCGGCATCGCCGGCGCGAGCCCGGTCATGTCAGCATGGAAAAATATCACTGAGCGTGTCGACGGGCTTGAAGCACGCCGCACCCGGACGGGTCCACCGGGAGGTCCTTGCCGGGACAGACTGGACGACGCACGGGGTGTCGGCGAATTCGAGGCTTCACTCGAGTCCGACCGCCCGTTGCATCATTGATTGGCGCCCAGTTCGAGCATCGCGACCGTTATGGGATCATGCGCGTCGCAGCAAGACCGTGACGAGAAGTGAGGCGTCCTCCATTGCCCTGACGGCATGTGGCTCTGCGTCGGCAAGGTAAACCATGTCGCCTGCGCGGAGGATCTGCGTTCGCCCGTGGGCATCGAGTTCCACGGCGCCTTCCAGACATTGAAGAGTGAGGGCGCCCGACGCCTTGTGATCCGGGGCTGTCTTCCCGGCGATCAGCACGAACCGGAAGACTTCGAGGTGATCAGCCCTGACCAGCGTGCTCGAACTCGTTTCGCGCAATGCCGGGCCAAGTGGGCGGACATCGATCAGTTCGCCGGATGCTGCGTGGGTCATGGCCATGAATTCTCCTTGCCGGAACAACGAGGGTCTTCGGATTCAAGCTTGATGCATGGCTCTAACTATAGCCCTTGACCCCGGGGCGCAAGGGAGGCGAAGGTTTGCACGCCATCCCGCGCCAGCCGCGCCGCGCCGTAGGCGGCCTCGATGTGCGCAGCCCGCGTCACTGGCAGGCCGAGCCGGCGCTGGCGAATACGCGCCCAGACGGCGTTGCGCGCGCCTCCGCCGGCAGTTTCGACCCGGGACACGGGCGTGGCGCCCAACGTGGCCAACAGGCCGTAGCCTTCGGCCTCGATGCGGGCGAGGCTTTCCAGCAGGCCGTGCAGGAATTCGGTGTCGTCGGGCGGGCGCGGCGCCAGGCGCGGCGCAAGCTGCGGGTCGTTGACCGGAAAGCGTTCGCCGGTGCGCGGCAGCGGCAGGTAGTCGAGCGGGCTGGCGACAGCCGGATCGATCTGTTCGCTGAGCGCCGCGAGCTGGCGGTCGTCGAAGAACTGCCGCAGCACCGCGCCGCCGGCGTTGGAGGCGCCACCCGCCAGCCAGCGGCTGCCGAACCAGTGCGAATAGACGCCATGCTCGGCCGATTCCACCGGCGTGTCGGAGAGCAGTTTCAGCACCAAGGTGCTGCCGAGCGAGGTGACGGCGTCGCCGCTTTTGGTCACGCCCGCGGCCAGGAAGGCGGCGATGGAATCGGTGGTGCCGGCGTGCACCATGCAGCCGGGATTCACGCCGAGGTAGCGCGCGCGCGGGCGTGACACGGTGGCGAGCCGGGCGCCAGGCGCGATCGGCACCGGCAGGTAGTCGACGTCGGCCAGGTATTCGACCCAGGCCGGCCATTTCAGCTCGTCGAGATCGAGGCCCATCTTGAGGGCGTTGTGATAATCGGTCATGCCGACCCGGCCGGTCAGCAGGCCCGACAGCCAGTCGGCCTGGTTGAGGTAGAGCCGCGCGCCGGTAAGGCCGAGCCGCTTCTTCAGCCACAGCGTCTTGGCCAGCCCCGAGGTGACGGCGGCGGCGGGGTGGCCCGGGTTGGCGGTTTTCGCGATCAGCCGGGCTTCCTCGACCGCGCGGTCGTCGTTGTACAGCAGCGGCGGATGGCGCGGGGAGAGTTCCTCGTCGCAGGCGAGCACGGTGCCCGAGGTGCCGTCGAGCGCGATGTCGGAGAGCTGCGCGCGGATCGGCGGCGGCAGCGACGCGACCAGATCCCACAGCGCGTCGCGCCAGATGCCGGCGCGTTCGTGTTCTTCGAGTGTGCCGAAGTCGCGCGCATCCTCGGCGACGATCGCGCCTTCGGCGTCGATGACGCAGCTGCGTGCGCCCGAGGTACCGAAGTCTATTCCCAGGAAATACAATTTCTTATCCGCGTGTGTTCGACTGATGCTCGAACTGTGTCAGGTCGACGCGCGGCGCCGGCTGCCAGCCTTTCTTGCGGTGCTCGGCAACGACGTTGGTGAAGATGCCGCCGCGCACATAGAACTTGGCGGTCAGGCGCATGAAGCGCGGTTTCGTCGCCTTGACGAGATCATCAAGAATCCGGTTGGTGACGTCTTCATGGAAATGACCTTCCTCGCGAAAGCTCCACATGTAGAGCTTGAGGCTCTTCAGCTCGACGCAGGTCTTGTCGGGAATGTAGTCGAGGATGAGCGTGGCGAAATCGGGCTGCCCGGTCTTGGGGCAAAGGCACGTGAATTCAGGGACTTCCATGTGGATGTGAAAGTCGCGTCCCGGTTTCGGGTTGGGGAAGGTTTCCAGGGTTTTGGCGGGCGTGGAGGGCATGGGGAGGCTCGGTGTAGAATGTGTCGGAAACAGAACGCCGTAAAAATCTAACGGCGCATTGAGACGACACCCATTATAAAAGCTTAGGTCCGCTGTCTTGCGTTTAACCCACATCAAACTTGCCGGTTTCAAGAGTTTCGTCGATCCCACCGTGATTCCCGTCCCCGCGCAGCTGACCGGCGTGGTGGGGCCGAATGGCTGCGGCAAGTCGAACGTCATCGACGCGGTGCGCTGGGTGCTCGGCGAATCGTCGGCCAAGCACCTGCGCGGCGAATCGATGCAGGACGTGATCTTCAACGGCTCCGGCACCCGCAAGCCGGCGTCGCGCGCCTCGGTCGAACTGGCATTCAACAACGAGCTCGGCCGTGCCGCCGGGCAGTGGTCGCAATATGCCGAGATCTCGGTCAAGCGCGTGCTCGACCGCAGCGGCGACTCCACCTATTACATCAACAACATGCGGGTGCGGCGGCGCGACGTCGCCGACCTGTTCCTCGGCACCGGCGTCGGCGCGCGCGCCTACGCGATCATCGAGCAGGGCATGATCACGCGCCTGATCGAGGCCAAGCCGGAGGAGCTGCGCGGCTATCTGGAAGAAGCCGCGGGCGTCTCCAAATACAAGGAGCGTCGCAAGGAAACCGAATCGCGGCTGAAGGACGCGCGCGACAACATGAACCGGGTCGAGGACATCCAGCGCGAACTCAAGGCCCAGGTCGAGAAGCTCACCGCGCAGGCCGAAGTCGCTCAGCATTACCGCAGTCTGCAGGCGGATTTGACGTTTTCGCAGCACCGTCTGTGGTTCGCCCGCAAGCACGATGCCGCTCAGCAGCGCGCGCGCATCGACAGGGATCTGACCGAAGCGCAGAACAAACTCGAAGCCGAGACGGCGCGCCTGCGCCATATCGAGTCGACCCTGGAAACCGCGCGCCAGACCCAGTTCGCCGGGCAGGACACGCTCAACACCGCGCAGGCGGCGTATTACCAGGCACAATCGGAAGTCGCGCGCATCGAGCAGACCATGGCGCACCAGAATACCACCCGTGAGCGGCTGTATCGCCAGGTGCAGGACCTGGGCGCGCGCGTCGAGACACAGCAGGCACGCCGGACCGCCACGCAGGATGCGCTGCACGAGGTCAACGCGCAGCAGCCTGGTCTCGAAGCCGCGTTGATGGAAGCCGAGGCCGCCGCACGCCAGGCCACGGACAGCACCCTGCCGGAGAAGGAAGCCGCGCTGCGCGTTGCGCAGCAAGGCGTGGGCGATGCGCAGCGCATGGTGTCGCAGCTGGACCAGTCGCGCCAGGTCGACGAAAACAGCCTCGGCCATACCCGCCGCCAGATCGAGCAGCTCGAAGCGCGACATCGGCGGCTCGAGCAGGAGCAGGCCCAACTGCCGCGTCCCGACGCCAGCGGACTGGCGGGCAAGCAGATCGAGGTGGAGGAACTGGCACAGACCCTGGCATCCGCGCAGGAGAAACTGAAGGAGGCCGAGACCGCGTTGCCGGAACTCGACGCCGCACGTGGACAACACATGCGCGACCTCGAAGCCGCCCGCAAGACGCTGCACCAGACGGAAGCCGAACTCGCCGCACTGAAGAAGCTGCAGGAAAGCCTCAAGGCCGACGAGAAGCTCGGCGCCTGGCTCGCCCACCGCAACCTGCAGCACGCTGCGCGCCTGTGGGAAAAGCTCACGGTTTCACCAGGCTGGGAGGCCGCGGTCGAGGCGGTGCTGCGCGAACGTCTGCAGGCGGTGGCCGCCGATGCGCAGCCGGGCTGGTTTACCGACACGCCGCCATCGCGGCTCACGCTGTGGACAGGGCAGGGCGTGTCCGCTGCGCAGGCGCCGGCGGACACGCTCGCGAGCAAGATCATCAGCGACGACCTTGCGGCCCAGGCCGCGCTGGCCGATTGGCTGGCCGGCGTGTATTGGGCCGACGATGCCGACGCGGCGCGCGCGCGCGCGTCGACGCTGCTGACCGGCGAGTGCGTCGTGACGCCGCAGGGCCATGTGTTCACCCCGCATAGCGTCACCTTCCATGGCCCACATACCGCGGTCGAGGGCATTCTGGCGCGTGGTCGCGAGCTCGAGCGGCTGACCGCCGACGCCGAGCGCCTGCGTGAGGAAACCGTCCAGTTCGAAGCCGCCTACGACGAGGCGCAAGCGCAGTATGCCGAGCGCCAGCGCGAGATCCAGGCCTTGCGCGCGCAGACCGGCCAGACCCAGGGCCGTCACCATACCGCGCAGATGGAACTGCTGCGCCTGCAGCAGGCGGTCGAACGGGTGCAGACCCGCGCCGCGCAGATCGGCCAGGAACTCGAGGAAGTCACGCTGCAGCTGGAAAGCGAACGGGCGTCGGTCGAAGGGCTGGAAATCCGCCTCAGGGACTACCGTGCGCAGGAGGAAGGCGCACGCGAGGCGCTCTACGCCGCGCGCCAGCAGCGCGACCAGGCTGACCGCGCCGTGTTCGACGCGCGCGAACTGCAGCGCGCAGCCGAGCGGCGGCATCAGGAAGCCGGCTTCGCGCTGACCACCTGCACCAACAAGATCCGCGAGCTCACCGAGACCCTGGCGCGCATCGAGCAGGAAATCGCCGATGACGACACCCGCCTGACCCAGGCGCGCGAGGAGCTGGCACGTCTGCCAGCCGACGCGCTCGACGCCGAACTTCAGACTGCCCTGGCGGCGCGCACCGAAACCGAAGCGGCATTGGCTGCCGCGCGCGACGCGCTGGAAGGCCTCACCGCCCAGTTGCGCAGTCATGACGAGGCCCGCTTGGCCTGCGAGCAAGGGCTCGATCCGCTGCGCCGCAGCATCGAGCAATTGAAGCTCAAGGACCAGGAAGCCATGCTGATGCAATCGCAGTTCGAGCTGCAGCTGCGCGAGGCGGCCGCCGACGAGGCCAGCCTCGAATCGGGCCTGGCCGACAGCCCCAAGCCCAGCCAATTGCAGGCCGATATCAACCGCCTGCAGAACGAGATCGCCGCGCTGGGTGCGGTCAACCTCGCTGCGCTGGACGAGCTCACCCAGGCGCAGGAGCGCGCCGAATACCTCGCGGCGCAGTGTGCCGACCTGCTGGAAGCCGTCACCACCTTGGAAGATGCGATCCGCCGCATCGACCAGGAGTCGCGCGCACGGCTGAAGGAGACCTTCGACACCGTCAACCAGCACATGGGCGAACTGTTCCCGCAGCTGTTCGGTGGCGGCCAGGCGCGCCTGATCCTCACCGGCGACGAACTGCTCGACGCCGGGGTACAGGTGTTCGCGCAGCCACCCGGCAAGAAGAACGCCTCGATCCACCTGCTCTCCGGCGGCGAGAAAACGCTCACCGCGCTGTCGCTGGTGTTCGCCATGTTCAAGCTCAACCCGGCGCCGTTCTGCCTCTTGGACGAGGTCGATGCGCCGCTAGACGACGCCAACACCGAGCGCTACTGCAATCTGGTCAAGGCGATGTCCGACCACACGCAGTTCCTCTTCATCACCCACAACCGCGTCACCATGGAAATGGCGCAGCACCTGGCCGGCGTCACCATGCAGGAGCAGGGCGTGTCACGCATCGTCGCGGTCGATGTGGACGAGGCGGTGGGGATGGTCGAAGCGGCCTAATTTCACGCACCTCTAGCCGATAGCCGCAGCTATCGGCGAAAATGGCGCTTTTGGCGCTTCCCCATACTTCCATGCTTGATATCCAGTTGCTGCGCAAAGACGCAGTCCTCGTCGCCGAGCGCCTGGCTGCGCGCGGTTTTGCCTTCGACACGGCGCGCTTCGAAACGCTGGAAGCCGAACGCAAGACGATCCAGACCCGCACCCAGGAGGCGCAAAGCCGCCGCAACACCCTGTCGAAGCAGATCGGCATGATGAAAGGCAAGGGCGAGGACACCACGGCGGTAATGGCCGAGGTGGCGGGGCTGGGCGATGAGCAGAAGCAGCTGGAAACGCGCCTGTCCGAACTCCAGGCCGAGCTCAACGACTTCCTGATGGGCGTGCCGAACCTGCCGCACGAGTCGGTGGCGGTGGGCAAGGACGAGACCGCCAACGTCGAAGTGAGTCGCTGGGGCACGCCGAAGACGTTCGATTTCCCGGTGCGCGATCATGTCGATATCGGCGAGAGCCTCGGCCAGCTCGACTTCGAGGCGGCGGTGAAGATCACCGGCAGCCGCTTCACCGTCATGAAGGGCGGGCTCGCGCGACTGCACCGTGCGCTCGCCCAGTTCATGCTCGACGTGCATACGGCAGAACATGGCTACACGGAAGTCTATGTGCCGTATCTGGTCAACGCCGATTCGATGCGCGGTACCGGGCAGTTGCCGAAGTTCGAGGAAGACCTGTTCAAAGTGCCTTTTGGTCTTGAGGATCCGAGCGCAGCAGAGCAGGCGCGTATCGCGGCCGTAGGGGTCGACTCGAGTCGCGAGCCGGTTCGACAGAAGCACTTTTATCTCATTCCCACTGCAGAAGTGCCGGTGACGAACCTGCTGCGCGACGAGATCGTCGCCGCCGAGGCGCTGCCGCTGAAATTCGTCGCCCACACGCCGTGTTTCCGCTCCGAGGCCGGCTCCTACGGCCGCGATACCCGCGGAATGATCCGCCAGCACCAGTTCGACAAGGTGGAGCTGGTGCAGATGGTGAAGCCGGAAGACTCCTACGCCGCGTTGGAATCGCTGACAGCCAACGCCGAAACGATCCTGCAGAAGCTGGGCCTGCCGTACCGCAAGATGGCGCTGTGCAGTGGCGACATGGGTTTCTCGTCGGCCAAGACCTACGACCTCGAGGTGTGGCTGCCGGCGCAGAACACCTACCGCGAAATCTCCTCCTGCTCGAATTTCGAGACCTTTCAGGCGCGCCGTATGCAGGCGCGCTTCAAGACGGGGCAGGGCAAACCCGAGTTGCTGCATACGCTGAACGGGTCGGGGCTGGCGGTGGGACGCACGCTGGTGGCGATCCTGGAGAACTACCAGAACGCCGACGGCAGCGTGACCGTGCCGGAGGCGTTGCGTCCGTGGATGGGCGGGATCGACCGGCTGACCACCGCCTGATCGGATGCCGGCCGGTCAGCCCGGCGTCGGCAGGCCCGCTTCGCTCTTGCCCAGGTTGAACAGCGGGTTGTATTCGGGCTCCAGCCGCACCAGGATGTCGTAGTAATTGCGGATGTTCTCGGCAAACAGCAGCGCCTCGGCGCCGCGGGCATAGCCGTATTTCATCACCTTGGCATACTCGCTTCGGCTCAGGTAGGGCAGGGCTGCTTTCACGTCCGCCCAGCTGTCCGGATTGCCGCCGCGCGCCTGCGCGATGCGGCGCGCATCTTCCAGATGGCCTTGTCCCTGGTTGTAGGCCGCCAGCGCGAGCCAGGTGCGGTCGGGCTCGGGAATGCGGTCGGGCAGGGCGTCCTTCAGCATGGCCAGATAGCGGGCGCCGCCGAGTATGCTCTGGCGCGCGTTGAGTCGGTCGCTGATCCGCATGCGGTCGGCGGTTTCGGCGGTCAGCATCATCAAGCCGCGCACGCCGGTCGGCGACGTGGCAAACGGGTCCCATTGCGATTCCTGGTAGCCGATCGCGGCCAACAGGCGCCAGTCGATGCCGGTGAGCGTCTGGGCTTCCTGGAAATACCGGCGCAAATCCGGCAGGCGTTGCGGACGGCGCTGCATGATGCCGAGGATGTCCGTGCTGTCCAGTCGCTTGACGTGACCGAAGTAACGTTCGTAGATGCGTTTGATGGTGCCGTCCCGGCGTGCCTGTTCGATGAAGCGGGCCAGCGAATTACGCAGGATGAGCGAGCTGTGTTTCGGCAGCGCCCACACGATTTTCTGGGTGTCCGGCAGGTCGAAGGCCACGGCCAGTTCGGGATAGAAGGTACGCACGGGATCGAAATCCATGCCGTTGATGACCACTGCGTCGTATTTGCCGGCCTGCAGTTGCGCCAGCAACTCGTCCGGCCAGACATTGTCCAGCGCGGACCAGGACAGCTTGGGATACTTGCGCTTCAGACGCATCAGCATGGGCGTATGGCCGGAACCGATGATCAATGCCAGCTTCTTGCCGGACAGGGCAGCGATGTCGCGAGGCGCCCGCTCGCTGGCGCGATAGACGATATGGACCGGCGTCTCGAATAGAACCGGGCCGGCAATCAGATGGCGATCCTTGACCACGGCTTGCGGCAAGGTCGCTGCCGCCAGATGGATCTGGCGATTCTCAAGCAAGTCGAACAGGGCTTCGGGCCGGGGCTTCGCCGTCCATACTGGCGTCCAGTTCTGCGACTGGCCGTATGCCTGAATCAAATCGTGTTCGAAGCCGGCAGCCTCGCCATTGCGGGCGATATAGTAGGTCGCAGGGCTGTTGCGTACTCCCACCTGCAACTCGCCGCTGGTTTCGGGCGGTGGAATGGGACGACTACAGGCGGCCAATGCCAGTGTCAGCGCCAGTGCAGCCAATCTCCCGATCCATCCCATTGTTTTTATGATGGGCATGAATACAGTCTGAACGAGAGCGAAATTTTCGTCCAGCAAACCGCCCGACTCGGTTACAATACGCGCCCCGGAGAGGTGGCAGAGTGGTCGAATGTACCTGACTCGAAATCAGGCGTGAGCGCAAGTTCACCGTGGGTTCGAATCCCACCCTCTCCGCCATTTACCAGAATACACACGGCATTAGATGGTGTTTAAGTAAATACCCATCATCAAACCCATCAAAAATAAAACGCTTGAAAATTAGGCTATTTGCATTCTAGGGTTGGAAACCCGGCTTCAACGGTACCGTTGAAGTGATCCGTTTTGCGCAAAACAGGGTTGCCTGCCACTAAAATACAATGGCCCGTTGCGTGCAACATAAGGTTGAACGACGAAAGGTCAATGACGGCTATGCAGTTTGCGGTCGCTCAGGTACCGAGACTGAAGGGCGTCTGCGTGCCCACACCTGCCTGATGATGTTTCCATGGGCAATGACGACTTACTGATAATAAATCTGCCGGTGGAGAGAATCTGATGTCGGCCCGCTTCTCGGCCGAGGCGGACGTTGGTTGCAGCGGTGAGATTAGGCGGCTATCGGCCATGAGCTGTCGCACGACCTTAATGCCACTTAGCAGCCACTCAAGCTCGGCGGTCGGCTAAAAGCGGACATCTGCTATGGCATGATCAACACATGAAACGCAAAAAGAACGACAAAAGTGCCCGACGCATTGCTCAGCGACCTGATGAGGTGTTCGTCTCGGGACCGCTACGGATGGCGAGGTTTGGTCGTCACATTGTCTCAAAAGTCGAGTGGCAACCGGGGGGCTTCGACGAGCTTCAAGACCGCCTCGTGGCGGGCTACGACGAAGTCGTACAAGAGATCGACCGCAATGTAGCCGACGCTTCGGCTTTGGTTTCGACGCTAAACCCGCTGGCAATACTTCATCGGGCCTGGTGGGAGCGGAGTGCAACTCATCTGAAGATTGAAAGTGAAGTTGCACTTCAGCACGAGCACGTTCTTGCTTCGCGCATGCTCGACTATGTGCAGAGCCTTGTTGCCAGCACCCCGCCTGCTGCCCAAGTGAATGACGAACTGAGTGATGAGGCCTGGTCAACGCTGCAACGGTTGGTCGAATCAATTTTCCAGACGCTCAATTCGCGCTACTTCCTGTGTGCAACGGCGAAGCGCCGCAAAAATGGGGCTGTTGTAGACCCCGCATTTGAGGAATTCCATTTCCGGACGCAGCTTTACTGGTGCAACGTCACCGGTGAGCAGTTCCAGAACCACCAAGTGCAGGCGCTTCGAGAACTGCTCGCTCCTCAAAGCGAGGTCATCTTGCAGCTCTATGGCATAACAAGCGAGCAGCTGTGCGACGAACTCGAGAAAATCTGGCATTCGCTTACCAGAGGTATCGGGGACGCGTTTGAAGCGATGGACGCCTTCAAGGAGAAGTCTTTAGCCGCACTCGACGCAGATATGAAGTCCGGTGTTGCGGGGCAGGGCGAAATGAGTGATCTGCTGCGGGGGGCCATAGTCCGTCACGGACTTGAACTAGAGCAGAGCCGAGCAATTGGTCTCTTTTTCCTCTATGACCTCTTCGACTTGCAGAAGGTGACTACGTTGCCGCTGGCGTTGTTGGAAGATTTCTCCTGGGTGCCCGGTCAAGATAGTGAATTCTTCGCCGAGGGTGACTTCAGGGGATGGCCTCTGCGGATCTGGCCAACATTCAGGCGCCCCTTCATCAAGCTGGATGGACGGTACTACTGCTTTGATCAGACCAGCCTGTTTGATCACTTTTATCGCCAGCTTGAGAAACGGGTTTTCGTAACTGGCGAGAGTCTGAAGCAGCACTGGATTGACGCACGAAAGAAGGTCACCGAGACCTTGCCGTTCGACTATCTGCAGCGCTTGCTACCGGGTGCCGTGTGCCTCAAGGAGGTGTACTACTGGTTGGGTGAGGTCGGAAAGCCCGCGAGCCGCTACGAGACAGACGGCTTTCTTACGTTTGATGACCACCTATTCATTGTCGAGGTCAAGTCTGGCGCCTTCACCTACACGTCCCCAGCCACCGATGTTGACGCACATGTGCAATCGCTGAAGAACCTCGTGGCTGCGCCCGCCAAACAAGGCAATCGGTTCTTGCGATACCTACAAACGGCGCATGAAGTACCAGTGCTGGATGAGGCCGGTAACGAGGTGACCAAGCTCAGGCTGCAGGACTATCGTCAGGTGACCGTTTGCGCCGTCACTCTCGATCCACTCACCGAGATTGCCGCACAAGTTCAGCACCTTCCCACAATCGGTGTGGAGGTCGGAAGCGAACCGGTATGGTCACTGTCCATAGATGATCTGCGCGTGTATGCCGACATATTCACCAATCCGCTCGAGTTCTTGCACTTCGTTCAGTTACGCAAGGAGGCGTTCAAATCACAGCTTCTGCAACTCGACGACGAGCTTGACCACCTGGGTCTGTATCTACGGCACAACCACTACGCTAAGCACGCGGCAGACCTGGCCGGTGGACCAAATACGCACCTTCAATTCCTCGGGTATCGCGAAGAAATCGACAAGTTTTTCAGCGCGCGCCTGATGGCCCCCCAGTTGCCGTCCCCCCTACGCCAGAAGATGCCTGTGGGTATGGCGAACCTGCTCGGTCTCCTTCAAACCAGTGGCAAGAAAGGACGATCGGCAATCGCGGCCTACCTCCTCGATGTGAGTGGCGAATGGCGCGAGCAACTCTTCGACACTTTGGCGCAAGAGGTAGAACACGCAAGTCACAAGCATCCACGTCCGTTCTCGACTTACGGCGAAGTACGCCTGACAGCCTTTCCGGGGACCCCGCAATGGGGTCGCCCCTCGGCGGAGGACACCACTACCCATGTCAAGGCGATCATGGTCATGAACAACGAGCCCGACAGAGTGCTGCTGGATCTCTCGTACAGTGAGAATGGCCACCTCGTGGATGCTGAGTGGCAGTTCCTACGGCGCTCAGACATCACGATTTTTGAGTTGCCCGCGCTTCAATCGAAAGCAGAGTCATTGCGCGAGTCCAGACTACAGAAGGCCCTCGCGACGAGGAGACGCATTGGCCGAAATGATCAGTGCCCTTGTGGATCTGGAAAGAAAATCAAGAAGTGCTGTTTGGGTAAGGGCTAACGTCGGAATCAGTCCGCATCCTACATAGAGAATAGACAGCTTAGGGGCGACAGCGGCCGTTGGTTCAAGGGCTGGGGAATGGTCGCTTAGGCCGAGAAGCGGGCCGACCGGCAAAAAGTCCCAATGGCAGGTTCGGGATCCGTTAGCTGTCGTTCTTCGCACTCGATTTTTTGTGGACGCTATGCCCGCTTCTGGCGGGGACTGCCTGATGCTCAGGCTATCAAGAAGGTTTGTTTGAGAGGCGAGCCAATGTCAATTGATCACGCATCGGGATGGGACATCGCGATCGAATAGCCTGCTGGATCGTCAATCCAGGCTTGCAGCGCTGCTGGTGTCCAACCGCACGCCCGTCCCCCGAGGTTAACGGGGGCTGGGAATTTCCCTTCAGCGATACGACGGTACAAGGTGGCACGGCTCAACGCAGTAATGCGTATCACGTCGGTCATGCGGAAGAATGCTGGAGGCACCATGGACACGTGACGGGTGTCGCGGTGATCGGTAGGTTGTGTGAGCGGCATGGAAAGTCCTAAGAAAGTGACCATGCCCTCAGATTGACTCAGAAGGTCTTGACTGGAAACCCGCTCAGGCGTGCATGGGCGTATTCCGATCGTGCCTGTGCGGTGTCACTGCGAATCACTCCCCCTGGACTTCCTGAATCCCCGATCCCGCGCCATGAACGCTTCGAGCATGTGCGGTATCAGCGTCGCAGCGTCAATCGGTTCGCCATAGGTCTGAGCATGCAGCGCGGCGTAGCGCTCCAGCTCTGTCTTCAACACCACGGTCAAGGTGATGGTCAACTTCACCGTCTCGGTCTTCGGCAGCGGACCCAGCCGCAGCTTTCTGCTGGACTCACTCATTGCGACGCTCCCCTCTGGAAGAACAGCGGCTGGTACGGCCGCAGGATCAGATCCTTGTTCACCATGACCCGCACCGGGAAACCGGGCCGGATGGTGAGCGTCGGCTGGATGCTTGCATTGCGTTTGGTGATCTCCTGGCCGACCTGGTTCACGGTGTCCTGCGCGCTCTGGCGAACGGCGACGGTGACGCTACCGGTGCCGCCGTTGTTGTTGGGTGCTGCCAGCTCCGCACCGACGCCGAGCAGCGTGGACAACGCCGCACCGGCAAGGATGCGATCCCAATGCCAATCGACGCCATCCTCCAGCCCGGCATAGCCTGCCGGGTCGATGCCAGGCAATCGGTCGAGCGAAATCGACGAAGTATCAGGCAGGATCAAGCGCGTCCACACCAGCAGTACCCGTCGCTGACCGAATGAAACCTGACTGTCGTAGCGGCCGATCAGCCGCGAGCCCTGCGGAATCAGCAGAAAGCGACCGGTGGCCGTGTCGTAGACCGCCTCGGTGACATTGGCGATGACCTGCCCCGGCAGGTCGGAGTTGATGCCCGTCACCAGCGCCGCCGGAATGATGGTGCCCGCCATCACTTGGTAGGGCGAGGCTGGTAGTTGCAGGCGGGCAGGATTGCGGGTGGTCGTATCGACGCCATTGGCGACAAACGCCTGCTTCTGCTCCTGCCGATTCTGCGCAGCCATCGGATCGGTTAGTTGTGCCAATATCGAAGCCATCGGATTGAAGGCTTGATTGCCCGATGCCTGCTCGGGCTGGATTGCGGCTACGGTGGTTGCCGGTGCCGCCTTTGTTGCACTACTGCTGCGGAAGAACACCGACGAACGCGCCGCATCCTCGGCATCGCCCGGCTGTGCGATGCGACCGGGTTGCGCGGGGGTGTACGCGCCCGTGTTCCCGTGGTTCTGCGCATGCACGATGGCCGGCCCCAGGTCACCGGGCAACGGCTCACCCAACACCGGCACCTCAGGCTTAACCATTGGCACCACTTTGGTATAGTCCTTGGGCAATTGGTCGAGGCTATCGGCCCGTGAGACGCGATCCACGTTGTACAGCTCGGTGGCTGGGTTGCGTTCGCGCTTGTGCGGTTGCAAGGACCATAGCGTGGCCCCCAGGATGATCGCGCCCAGTGTTCCCGCGAGCACGGCCAGCAGGCGCCGGTTGAGCCGCGTGACCGGACGCGGCGGCGCGCGCAGACTCAAGGTATCCGGATCGACCTTACTCGTCCAGGCCGGTGGAGATTGTGGCATCGCGGGCGTGCTCATGCTCAATGCCTCCGCGTTGTGCTGACCATGCCATCTGTGCGCTCGATGCGCACCACGGCGGCCTTGTCCGCGCCCAGCCGCAACTCTGCCGCACCGAACAGCCGATCCACAACGTAGTAGGGCGAGCGGAAGCGGTAGTTGACGAGCTGGCCATCGCCCTGCTGCCCGATCACGAATAGCGGCGGCAGCTCGCCCTGGGCGATGCCGGCGGGGAACTGGATATAGACGCGCTCGCCGTCATCGAACGCGCGCAGCGGCTTCCAAGGCGGGCTGTCGCCACTGATCGCGTAACGGAACCTGATCTGTTGCAGCGACAAGCCCGAGTCCACCGGCGCTGTCGCCTGGGCCTGCTGTGCCCGTTTCTGCAATGCCAGCATGCGGTCCTTCGGGTAATCCCACGAGGCGGAGGCCATCCACGCCTGCGGCGTCGACGACAATTCGAGCAGGTAGGTGCGACGGTTGGTGGTGATGACCAGATTGGTCTTCAGGCCGACGCGCGTGGGCTTCACGAGGATGTTCACGCGCAGACCGGCACCCGCGCCGCTGGTCGTGTCGCCGACGATCCAGCGCACCGTATCGCCGGCCGAGACCGTCACCAGCTCTTCACCCTGCTGCAAGGTGATGACGGTGACGCGACCGGGACTGGTGTAGAGCTGATACAGCGCGCCATCGCTGTAGGGCCAGACCTGGATCGCGTTGACGTAACCCTCTCGACTGGGGGGCACGCGCGCGTCGGCGTTGGCGCGCGCCACATCTGCCTTCTCGTCGGGCGCTTCGGCGACTGGCTTGTCATCGGGCGTATCACCCAAAGGCTTCAACTGCCCGGGTAGCGGCAGGGGTTTGGGTACCTCGACCACCTCAATGGGCCTGGGCGGCTCCGGCAGCGCGTGTGCCGCCATGGGTACGTCCAACGTGATGTCCGGCGGCGGTTTGCCGTGCGTGGCGCAGCCGGTGAGGGTTGCCAGGGTGGCACTCAGGATCAGCGGCAATACGGAATTGCGGATTGGGGCTTTCATGATTTCGGGGTTCCTTCGGTTGTGTCGAATTCACGGCTCCAGGACAGGCCGTTGACATAAATGCCCAGCGGGTTCTTGCGCAGTCGCTCTTCGGTGCGCGGCGGTTGCAGCACGATGGACAGCATAGCCGTCCAGCGCTCGGTGCCCGAGAGCGAACCATTCACATAGGTGCGCTCGATCCAACGCACCTGGAACGACGACTGGCTGGCGCGCACCACGCTGGTGATCTCCACTGCTGTCGAGGCCTGTCCTACGCGCGCGAACGGATCGTTGCTGCGCGCGTAGTCGTTCAGCGTGGCCGCGCCTGTATCCGTGGTGTAGTTGTAGGCTTCGAGCCAGTTCTGCCGCACCACGATCGGATCGATCGACAGCGAGCGCACGTCGGTAAGGAAGCGCGCCAGGTGGTAGGCGATCTGTGCATCATTCGGCTTGTACGGTGTGGCCGCTTCACCCACTGCACGCACCTGACCGCCGGTGGCCACTTCGACCACATACGGGGTGACGATGGACTGCGCCGAACGCCACACCAGCCCACCCGCCATCAGCAAGGCAAGCGACAGGCAGCCGAAGGCCATCAGCCGCCAGTTCTTCGCCTGCACGCGCGCGCTGCCGATGCGCTGGTCCCAGACCTGCGCGGCGGCCTGATAGGGGGTGACGGGCTCGGGCGTGTCCGAGTAGCGCACCTGCGGTCGTTTGAATCGCATGGACTGATCTCCGTTGAACTTGATCTTTAAGGGTTCGAATCGTCGCGCAGGCTCGGGCTGGCACCGCCGCCACCGTGATCGCCCGAGCGCAGGGTGTGCGCCGCCGTGGTGGCGGCATGGCTCACCTGCTGTTTGCGCCGCATTTGTCTGGCCCAGGCGGGCTCTGCCGCAGTGGGGCTGGCTGCGGCTGCATCGGCCGATTCGGTAGCACTGCCTGCCGCAGGCGCGGCGGCCTCCGCGACGAAGTTCGCCACGCGATCCTTGACCGCCTTTGCACTGGCCGCGACACGCTGGCCAACTGCACCGGCACCGCTTTTGGCTACATTGGCGAGGCCAGCCCCTGAAGCCGCGGTACCCGCCTGGTAGGCGGTCTTCGCACCGCTGGCCATCGCGCTGCTCGCACGACCGGCCGACGCCGCTCCGCCGATGGCGGCACGTGTGGCACCCGGCACCATGCGTGCACCCGCCGCCACCGCCGCACTTCCTGTCGCGAGTGCCGTACCACCGGCCACCGCCAGACCCGCCGCACCCAGCGCCGTGCCTGCCGCCGCACCGGCTCCAAGCTGCGGTGCGCCGGACACCAATCCGGTGGCAATCCCCGGCCCGAAGATCCCCAGTCCCAGCATCGCCAGCGAGGCCAGCATGATGGTCAGCGCCAGGTCGATGGAGGGCTCGGTCCCGGGCGGTGTTTGAAACTGTGCAAACAGTCCCGTGCCGATACCGACGATCACCGCCAGCACCAGCACCTTGATGCCCGACGACACCACGTTGCCCAGCACACGCTCGGCCAGGAACGCGGTCTTGTTCCACAACGCGAACGGCACCAGCACAAAGCCCGCGAGCGTGGTCAGCTTGAATTCGATCAGCGTGACGAAGAGCTGCACCGCGAGCACGAAGAAGCTCACGATCACCACCAGCCAGGCGAGAAACAGCACCGAGATGACATCGAGGTTCGCGAACACCTCGGGGAAGCCGGTCAGGTCGCTGATCTGCGCCATGATCGGTTGCGCCGCATCCACGCCGACCTTGGCCAGGTGGCCAGGCTGCAGGAATTGTGCCTGGCTGAGCGTGGAACCCGACGCCACCAGCCCGAGACCGGCAAACGAATTGAACAGGATGCCGGCCAGGTTGTTGAAGTTGCCGATGATGAAGGCGAAGGCGCCGACGTAGAGCGTCTTCTTGATCAGCCTGCCGATCACGTCCTCGCCGCCCATCGCCCAGAATAGCCCAGCCAGCGTCATGTCGATCACCACCAGCGTGGCGGTGAGGAACGCCACCTCGCCATGCAGCAGGCCGAAACCCGAGTCGATGTAGTGCGAGAAGACGTCGAGGAAGTGGTCGATGACCGACAGGTTGTTCATGGTTCAGTCTTTCGGTGCGGAAGCGGGTGCGGCCGGTGGCGCGGGCGTGTATGGCGTACCGCTGCCCATGAAGCGCCGCCGCGTGGCCTCACTCGCCTTGTTGCACAGGGCATCGCCCATCTTGTCGTGGTCGGCCTTGCACTGCGCGCGGACTTCCTTCAGGCGCTCGGGATTCTCCAGCAGCGATTCGACGGACTCGGTAGGTGCCGGCTTGTTGCAGGCGGCGAGCAGCAGGGTGCAGGCGATGGTGGTCAGGAGGGTTTTCATATGGGTTCCTCAGTTGCCGTAGAAGTTGACGGTAGATGGCGTATACGGTGTGCCGCTGCCATGGAAGCGGTTGCGCACCTCGATGGAACGCGCATGCACCGCGACCTGACGCGCCTGTTCGAGGGCGACGGCGCGGTCTTGCGTGACCTGGAGTTGCTGCGCCTGGATCGCCTGCCGGGCCTGCAGGGCCAGCAACTGGTTCGTCGCCTGGGTGGCCTGCAAGGCGCCCACCGCCGACTGGCTGTTGTTCACGAGGGCGCTCAAGGTCTGCTCGTCGGAAGCGAAGTTCTGCACCGACTGCGACTGCACCTCGGCCGCGGTGCGCAGTGCCTCCAGTGCGTTCTGCCAATGCTGGCTGGCGTCGAGCGCCATCTGGTTGGCCGGGGTCGAGGCGGTGTAGGCAGCGGGATAGAGCTGCGCGAACTGGGTCTCCATCTGCGTCAGGTTCAACGACAGCCCCTGCGCCTGCTGCAGCAGCTGGTTCGTCGCGGACAACGCAGATTGCAGTTGATTGAGCGCGCTGAAGGGGAGACTCGTTAGGTTCCTCGCCTGGTTCGTCAGCATCTGCGCTTCGTTCTGCAGTTGCTGGATCTGGTTGTTGATCTGCTGCAGAGTACGGGCAGCAGTCAGGATGTTCTGCACCAGATTGGCGGGGTCGATCACCACCCATTGCGCCTGTGCTGCGGGTATCACGGTCATGAGAATGGCGGCTGCGATGGCAGGCAGGGATTTTTTCATGACGGATTCTCCTTGGGAACGGACGGGACGAACGGGAAGGACGGGATGAGGTCGGCGGCCCAGGCCAGGCCGCGATGGCGCAGCCAGGCGGCCGCGAAGTCCGCAGGTGGCACCGTCGCTGAAACGGCGTCGATGGCGCGCTGGTCTTCAGGTCTGGCCGCACCGGCGAACGCCAGCGTCACCGGCCCGAGTCCCAGATCGAAGACCCGATTGCCGAGCCGCGATTGGTAGTAGTAGTCGCGCTTGGGTTGGGCCTGCGCCACGATCTCGATCTGCCGCGCATTGAGGCCAAAGCTTTCGTAAATGACGCGAATCTGCGGTTCGGTGGCTTGCGGGTTGGGCAGGAAGATACGGTTCACGCAGCTCTCGATGATGGCTGGTGCAATGCTGGAATCCTTGATGTCTGCCAGCGACTGCGTGGCGAAGATGACCGACACGTTCTTCTTGCGCAGCGTCTTCAACCACTGGCGGATGCGCGCGGCGAACACCGGATCGTCGAGGAACAGCCAGGCCTCGTCGAGGATCAACAATGTCGGGGCACCGTCGAGGCGTTCCTCGAAGCGCGCGAACAGGTAGCGCAGTACCGCCAGCGCTGCCGCCTTGCTGTGCATCAGCTCTTCCATCTCGAACGCTTGCACGTCGGCGACACCGAGCCGGTCATGGTCGGCATCGAGCAGCTTGCCGTGCGCGCCGCCCAGCACATAGGGTTGCAGCGCCTGGCGCAGTGCGTTCGACTGCAGCAGCACGGATAATCCGGTCAGCGTGCGCTGATCGAGCGGTGCGCTGGCGAGACTGTTCAGCGCCGACCACACGATCTCCTTCTCGTCCGGCCCGACGACCACGCCTTCGTGAATCAACAGGCCCTGGATCCACTCGGCCGCCCACGCCCGGTAGCTGTCCTGGTCGATGCGGGCCAGCGGCTGGAAGGCGATGGCACCGTCCGCGCCCAGGTCGTAGTGCTCGCCGCCGAGCCCGAGCACGGTGGCGCGAATCGAGCGCCCCATGTCGAAGGCGAAGATGCGCGAGCCGGCGTAGCGGCGGAACTGCAAGGCCAGCGTGGCGAGCAGCACCGATTTGCCCATGCCGATGGGGCCGACCACCAGGGTATTGCCGACGTCGCCGATATGCGTGACCAGCCGGAACGGTGTCGCGCCATCGGTGCGCGTCACGATCAGTGGTGGGCCGTCGAGGTGCGTATTGCGCTCTTGTCCTGCCCACACGGCGGAGACCGGCATCATGTGCGCGAGGTTCAGGGTCGAGACGATGGGTTGGCGCACGTTGGCGTAGGCGTGCCCCGGAATCGACGACAGCCAGGCATCGACCGCATTCAAGGTTTCGGGGATCGTCACGAAACCTCGGCCCTGAATCGTTCGTTCCACCGCGCGCAACTTTTCGTCGGCGGCGGTCGCGTCGGAGTCGAGCATGGTGACGGTTGCCGTAACGTAGCCGAACGAAACCTGATCGCTGCCCAGTTCCTGCAATGCTGCATCGGCATCGGACGCCTTGTTCGACGCATCGGAATCGACCAGCGGACTCTCCTGCTGGAAGATGGTCTCGCGCAGCAGCGCCATGATGTTCTTGCGCTTGGCGAACCACTGTCGGCGCAAGCGGCTTAATTCCTTCTCGGCCTCGGCCTTGTCGAGGCACAGAAAGCGTGTGCTCCAGCGGTAGGCGAAGCCCAGGCGGTTGAGGCCATCGAGCAGACCAGGCCAGGTCGAGCTCGGGAAGCCACGCACCGACACCACGCGCATGTGTTGGCTCCCGAGCATGGGTGCGAGGCCGCCCGTCAATGGCTCATCGCCCAGCAGCGCATCGAGGTGCATCGGCACCTCGGGCATGGCCACCGGATGCCGGCGCGTGGACACGCAGGCGTGCAGATAGGTCAGGGTCTGACCATCGTCGAGCCAGGCGATCTCCGGCATCACCCCTTCAAGCAGGCCGAAGACGCGTTCGCTCTCCGAGATGAAGCCCTCCAGCCGCTCACGCCAGTCCACGCCTTCGACCTTGCTGTTCTCGTAAAGCAGATTGGCGGCGCGCGCCGTCGATTCCTCGGGTGGCAGGTACAGCAGCGTCAGGTGATAGGCACTTTCGAAGTGGCTATCGACCTCCTCGAACGCGGCGCGGCGCTCCTCATCGACCAGCCAGGACAAGGGTTCGGGGAACGTAGCATCTGGATAGTCCGCCGCTTCGCGCCGCTCAGCCTCGACGAACAGCGCCCAGCCAGACCCAAGCCGACGCAGTGCGTTGTTCAACCGCGCAGAGGTCGCGACCAGTTCACCCTGCGTCGCGCTGTCCAGATCAGGCCCGCGAAACCGTGCCGTGCGCTGGAACGAGCCGTCCTTGTTGAGTACGACGCCAGGCGCGACCAGTCCTGCCCAGGGCAGCCAGTCGGCCAACAGCGCAGGGCGCTTGCGGTATTCGGCGAGGTTCATCATGGCGTGTTCTCCATGTCTTGGCTCACACGTCCAGCAGCTGCCGGTGCTTGATGTGCCGAGCGAACACGGCCATGAACTGCGCATCCACTCGCGCGCCCCACACCGCAAGCGAGTGCCCGACCATCCACAGCAACATGCCAGGCAGCCAGAGTTGCAGCCCGAGCCCCACGGCGGCTGCCAGCGTGCCGTTGGCAATCGCCACGGTGCGCGGTGCGCCACCCAGCAGAATGGGTTCGGTCAGCGAGCGGTGCAGCGGAATCTCGAAGCCATTCGCGAAGCTGGGTGTGTCGGCGCCTGATGTATTCAGGCCAGCTGTGTTCAGGCCAGCCGCGTTCATGCGATCACCGCTCCGCCCGTGAAGCTGAAGAAGGTCAGAAAGAACGACGACGCAGCAAACGCGATCGACAGGCCGAACACGATCTGCACCAGCTTGCGGAAGCCGCCGCTGGTGTCGCCGAACGCCAGCGTCAAGCCGGTGGTAATGATGATGATCACCGCGATGATCCTGGCCACCGGCCCCTGGATCGAGTCCAGCAGG
>MKWL01000011.1 GCA_001899305.1 Thiobacillus sp. 0-1251
GTGGAAAGTCTGGACCAAGAGCGGCCAGATCCTCGAATACGGCAACACCGCCGATTCCCGGATCGAAGCCCAGGGCAAGACCGAAGTCATGCTGTGGAGCCTGAACAAGCTCCAGGACACTGTCGGCAATTACTTGACCATCAGCTACATCGAAGACACCCCCAACGGCCAGTACTACCCGGATCGGATCGACTACACCGGTAACGGCAATGCGGGCAAGACACCAGGCAACTCGGTGCGCTTCGTCTATGAGACCCGGCCGGATATCACACCGCTGTATCAGGCAGGATCGGTCAACAAGACCACGGTCAGGCTTACGAATGTGCAGACGTTTGCAGGTGCGACTTTAGTCAAGGACTATCGGCTGGCGTATGAGCAGAGTGCGGCAACACAGCGGTTCCAGATGACCGGCCTCACGGAGTGTGGGGGGGATGGGGTGTGCCTGGCACCTACAGTATTCGATTGGCCGCCAGTTGTTAGTGGTTTTCTCACGCAGACCTGGGTGGTTCCCAACACGTGGGCCGATGCTGGCTACACGTGGGTAGGCGACTTCAATGGTGATGGCAAAACTGATATCGCCACAGCGTTAAGTGGAAATATCTATGTTCGCCTATCCACTGGCAGCGGATTTGACAACCAGACCTGGGTGGTTCCCAACACGTGGGGAGGGTCGGGTTATACCTGGGTAGGGGATTTCAATGGCGACGGTAAGACAGACATCGCTTCGGCGAATGGCGGAAATATTTATGTTCACCTATCCACTGGCAGCGGATTTGACAACCAGATTTGGGTGGTTCCCAACACGTGGGCCGATGCTGGCTACACGTGGGTAGGCGACTTCAATGGTGATGGTAAGACAGACATCGCTTCGGCGAATGGCGGCGACATCTATATGAAAAATAGCCAAGGGGTGAAGTTAATGTACCAAGTAACCACTGGCCTCAATGCCACCACCACTATTATTTACAAGCCGTTGACCGACGGCTCCGTCTACACCAAGGACACTGGTGCCGTTTACCCGTACGTTGACGTCCAGTCCCCGCTCTACGTTGTCTCGAGCGTCACCACCGGCGACGGCCTTGGCGGCAGTTTCGTCACCGACTACACCTACGCCGGCGCCAAATCCCACCTTCTCGGCGGCGGCTTCCTCGGCTTCCGCCAGGTCAGCGTCCATGACCCCCAGGCACACATCCGTTCCACCACCACCTACCGCCAGGATTACCCCTACCAGGGCCAGCCCGTGAGCACCCAGAAGCTCACCGACGGTGGCGTATTGCTCGGCCAGAGCTTCCTCACCTACACCGACCAGCTTCTCAACACCGGTCTGAGCCCCACCTGGCACCAGTCGCTGCCGACGCATACCGTCGAATCCAGCTACGAGCTCAACGGCGGCGCGCTCGTCTCCAGCGTCACCACCGACACCCAGTACGACAGCTACGGCAACCCCACTTCGATCGCCATCAACTCCGGCGGCGGCTATAGCAAGACCACCACCAACACCTACGACAACATCACTGACGCCACCCGCTGGTTCTTGGGCCGCCTGCGCCGCAGCAGCGTCACCAGCGTCACACCTTAAGGGAGAAGACCATGCGCAGCCTCCTCGTCAGCCTTCTCCTGGCGCTGTCCCTCCCTGCCTGGGGCGCGAGCGCCACCCGCGTCTCGTCGTTCGACTACGACCCTAACACCGGACTCCTCGTCAAGGAAACCATCGAGCCTGACCAGCCGCAGATGCGGCTCGATACAGCCTACACCTACGATGCCTTCGGCAACCGTACCAGCGTCACCGTCAGCTCCCCGGCCACCGGCACCGCCGCCATCGCGACCCGTGCCACGACCACCACCTGGGATGCCGACGGCCAGTTCCCCCTCACTGTCGCCAATGCGCTTGGCCACACCGAAACCAAGACCTTCGATCCCCGCTTTGGCGTCGTCACCAGCCTCACCGGCCCCAACAACCTCACCACCACCTGGCAGTACGACGGCTTCGGCCGCAAGACCCAGGAGAATCGGGCCGACGGCACGCAGACCGTCTGGACCTACGACATGTGCGACGCCGCCTGTCCCACCAACGGCGTCTATCGCATCGTCACCCAGATATTTGGCGCCGGAACCCAGATCGCCCCGGTTTCCGTCGACTACTTCGACAGCCTCAACCGCAAATTGCACACCGCCACCCAGGGCTTCGACGGCAGCTGGATCTACAAGGACACCGTCTACGACAACCAGGGCCGCGTACAGAAAGTATCGCGTCCCTATTTCGCCGGCCAGGCCGTGTACTGGGTCACCAGCGAATACGACGACCTCGGCCGCGTCGTCCGGGTCTACGAACCTGACGATCCGGCCACCCCCGCGCTCCGCGTCGTCTACAACGGCCTGACGATTGCCCGCACCAACCGCAAGGGCCAGGTCACTACCGAGATCAAAAACAGCCAGGGCCAGAAGGTCAGCGTCACCGACGCCATGGGCAACCTCACCACCTACGCCTACGACCCCTTCGGCAACCTCGCCCGCACCACCGATCCGGCAGGGAACAGCATCGTCAACCTCTATGACGTGCGGGGCCGCAAGATCCAGACGACCGACCCCGACCTGGGCACCTGGACCTACGAATACAACGTCCTCGGCGAACTGGTCAGACAGACCGACGCCAAGAACCAGGTCGCCACCATGAGCTACGACGTGCTCGGCCGGATGACCCGGCGCGTCGAGAACGGGCTGACCAGCGACTGGATCTACGACACGGCCGCCATGGGGAAAGGCAAGCTCCAGCAGGCCAAGACCAGTGCGGGCTATATCCGGACCCATTACTACGACAACTATGGCCGTCCCCAGATCACGCTTTCCAATCTGGGTGCGGGCAATCCCCTGTTCTTTAGCAGCGTCACCTACGATGCCTTCGGCCGGGCATCCCAGCAGAACTACCCCAATGGCCTGAGCACCCGGACTATCTACAATGCCTACGGCTACGTCGCCGAAGTGCGCAACGCCGCCACCAACGCGCTCTACTGGCAACTCAACGCCATGGATGCCGAGGGCCACGCCATCCGCGAAACCACCGGCAACGGCATCGTCACCGAGCGAAGCTATGCGGCCGACACCGGCCGCATCCAGAACATCGTCGCGAATACCGCGAGTGGCCAGCAGATCCAGGGGCAGGCCTATGTCTACGACACCATCGGCAATGTCGCGATCTACGCCGACGGCCCCGGCAACCAGCTCGAAATCCGCGGCGGCTACGATGCGATCAACCGTCTGACGCAGATCGATTCCACGATCGACGGCGTCGCCTCCAGCCAGACGCTGGTCTACGACGCCCTGGGCAACATCACAAGCAAGACCGGCGTCGGCAATTACTACTACGGTGGCAACGCCAACTGCATCAACAGCAACGTCGGCCGCCACGCCGTCTGTAGGGCCGGGAACAACGCCTATTCGTACGATGCCAACGGCAACCTCACCGGCGGTGCCGGGCGTTCCGTCACCTGGACCGCCTGGAACATGCCCGCCAGCCTGACCCAATCCGGACAGACCCAGAGCTGGCTCTATACGCCCGAGCACGACCGCTACAAGATGGTCGCATCCGGCCGCACGACCTGGTACCTGAACCCCAGCGTGCATCAGGGTGGGCACTACGAACGGACCCTGTACACCAGCGGCACTGTCGAGCACCGCGTCACCCTGTACGGCGGCGGCCGTGCCATCGGCGAAGTGCTCACCTTCGAGGTCACGAGCGGCACCGCGCCGGCCGCCCAGACAAGATACTTCCACAGCGACACCCAGGGGTCGATCACCGCGGTCACCGACAGCGCAGGCGTCGTGCTGACCCGTTTCCGCTATGACGCCTGGGGCAAGCAGACCCTGACCTACGGCAACAACACGGGGATCAACGCCACTCGCCAGGGGCATACGGCGCATGAAATGCTGGACGGCGGGCTGACGCATATGAACGGGCGGCTGTACGACCCGGTGCTCTCCCGCTTCGTCAGCGCGGATCCGACGGTCGACAATCCGTTCGATCTGCAGAGCCTGAACCGATACAGCTACGTGAACAACAATCCGATGGGGTTCACGGATCCAACAGGGTATTTCAAGATCTTCGGAATGAAGTGGTCGAGCTTCAGGGATAAAGTGGTGAAGCCAATTGCCCAAATTGCGATTTGTACCGTCACGGGTCCGGGAGGGTGTGCGGCATCGGCATCGGCTTTTGCTCTTGCCAATGGCGCGACTCCCGGTCAAGCATTACGGGCGGGAATGATTAATTTCCTAACTTCACAAGCTTTCCAACTTGCGGGCGACACGTTTCCCAGTGGTTGGAAAAACGTAGCGGCGCATGCGGCGGTTGGGTGTGTTTCTGCGTCAGCGGGCGGTGGCCAGTGTGATCAAGGCGCGGTTTCTGGTGCAGCAGGGTCATTGTGGACAAACTATGGTCCAAATCTCGGCAGCCTGACAGCTAATGTGGTGGCGCATGCTGTAGTTGGCGGAACAGCCAGTGTGCTGGGTGGCGGGAAGTTTGAGAATGGGGCAATGACGGGGGCGTTTGGATATCTATTTAACTGTCTTGCGCATGAAGCATGTGCTCAGAACATGACTCGTGACACACGTGGTGGTTATTTAGAGCAACGGTGTGTGAACGGGCAATGCTACACGGTTCGCTTAAGTACCCTGTGCGGCACAATGTCGTGTCAGCAAGAGAATATTAATGTGGATTGGGTCGATTCCGGCTCCGCAGCTTATGCCAAGGCACTGAATATCAAGATGACCCAGGATGTTGGCACGGCGGCAACAGCAGTGGGGATGGTCAGTCCGGTCGGCCCCATTGGAACGGTAGCAGGTTATGTAGGCTTGGCATCCACGGGGGCTGAATTTGCGATGACGAGAAATATGGATGTTCTGGTTCCCCCGTTTGTTGGTGCACGGGTTACGAACTGGCTATCACGTGCCGGCTTGGGGGAGGCATGGGCTAGGCGTGTAGGCGATGGCATTAGCTGGATATTGGGGGAGAGTAAATGAGAGGCTCCCTAATAATACCTACAGCATTAATTGCATTTGTAGGACTGTTATTGATATACATCTTATGGACGGGACAGTTCCGAGATGCATGGATTCTGGGTAGCTTCTTTATGGTGGCTTGGGGAACGCACCTCATTATTGCTTACGTTCGTGGCACAACGATGTGGACAGGTCCATTGCCTGCGCATAACACCGACGATGTCCGCTACATTCGGCTAGGCATCATGCTGCTTGGAATTGTGTTCTGCCTTTATTTCAGCATTCAAATAATTTCACTATCACTTTGAATCATTGTTCCCGTTGTATTCATGTTTCGGCTACAGGATTCCGCATAGACGGGCGTTCCTATTAAATCATACCCAACTATATAGTCTGTTCCACCTGAAGCAAACGTCGATGCCAATAGGCGAGAAGCAGCGGCGGCCAGCTTCCATATGAATGGTTCGGGATAGTTCTACGACAAGGTTCGAAATGACGCGGACTGGGAGCAAATAGTTTGGATCAGAGTATGAGAGCTTCGGAAACCTCAACCACCGGGCAACGGGCGCAGCGTTCGGCTATTCGGAAGATACTTTCTGCCCCCCATTTCTTCTGTTGCCGTCACCAATCAAAGAGGCTCGCATGCAACACGTACTCATCTTCCGAATGATCTTCGCTGGAGGCCGCATGGCGATTCTTCGAGTCAGCGGAACTGGTTGAAATCAGAAGGCAAGCCGGCGTCAAGGCGCCCGGGTTCCTGTCTCTGCATGAGATCGAACCGGGTGTACTGTAGCCATCGTCATGCGGCGAATGCCTTGCCGAGCGCGAAGCAAGCTCGCTAACATGAGGGCCTGTGGGGGCTGGTGCAGCCCCGGAAGCGCTCCATTCCAAATCCTGGCCACGCAACACGTACGTGACCGCAACCGATACGGACAAGGAACATGCCGCAACGTCACAGGGAACATCACCGCACTGACCGTATCGGCTGGCTGCGCGCAGCGGTGCTGGGGGCGAATGACGGCATTGTTTCCACGGCCAGCCTGATCCTCGGCGTCGCGTCGGCACAGGGCGGCCACAGCAGCGTGCTCGTCGCCGGCCTTGCCGGCCTGGTCGCGGGTGCCATGTCGATGGCGGCCGGCGAATATGTTTCCGTGCATTCCCAGGCGGATACCGAGCAGGCCGACCTCGAACGCGAGCGACAGGAACTGAAGACGAACGATCCGGGCGAACACCGGGAACTGGCGGCAATCTATGTCAAGCGGGGACTCGATCCGGCGTTGGCGAAGCAGGTCGCCGATCAGCTCATGGCGCACGACGCGCTCGGCGCCCATGCGCGCGACGAACTCGGCATCTCCGAGGCGCTGACGGCCCGGCCGATCCAGGCGGCATTTTCTTCGGCTGCCAGCTTTTCCTTCGGCGCAGCCATGCCGCTGCTGGTCACGGTATTTGCGCCGGAAGCGAGCCTGATCCCGCTCGTCTCGGCAAGCTCGCTCATCTTCCTGGCGCTTCTGGGCGGCGTGGCGGCCCGCGCCGGCGGTTCACGGGTGGCGCTGGGCGCCCTGCGCGTCACGTTCTGGGGCGCGTTGGCCATGGGCGTGACGGCCGGCGTCGGGGCCTTGTTTGGCACGCTGGCTTGATCGGCCGCATAGCGGGTCCTGGATAACGCCTCGTGCTTTCTGGAGAAAATGCCCATGCAACCGCGTGTCACCCTGATCACCCTTGGCGTGGACGACCTCGACCGCGCGGTGAAATTCTATGCCGAAGGCATGGGCCTCAAGACCGAAGGCATCGTGGGGCGGGAATTTGCTTTCGGTGCCGTCGCATTCTTCGAACTCCAGGGCGGCCTGAAGCTGGCGCTGTGGCCCCGGGCAAGCCTCGCCCATGACACCGGCCTGCCCCCAGGCGCGCCCAATGCCACCGACATCTCGCTTGCCCATAACGTCGCGTCCAGGGCCGACGTCGATGCGGTGATGGCCGAAGCCGCCGCCGCAGGCGCCCGCATCGTCAAGCCTGCCCACGATACCTTCTGGGGCGGATACGCAGGCTACTTCCTGGATCCGGACCAGCATCTCTGGGAAGTGGCCTGGAATCCCCAGTGGGCCCTGGATGCGTGACGCCTGCCCATATCGCTCCCAGAACAACCGAGGTTTCCATAAAACAACCCTCCAGCGAAGGGCTTGGAGGCAACGCTGAAGGCGGATACTCTGTCGCCCAACGTCGCCCGGTCTCCTGATGGCGATCGAAAGAAGCCAACCATGTCCCATACCCGTACCATCACCCTGACGTCGCTCGCCATGCTGGCCTTTGCGGGCAATTCCCTGTTCTGCCGGATTGCCCTCAAGCACACCAGCATCGACCCGGCCAGCTTCACGACCCTCCGGCTGGCCTCCGGCGCGCTGACACTCTGGCTGCTGGTGAAGGCCAGACAAGGCACCACGGCCGGGCGCGGCAACTGGCTATCCGCGCTGGCGCTGTTTGCCTATGCGGCGGGCTTTTCCTTTGCCTATGTGAGCCTGCCAGCGGCAACGGGTGCGCTGCTGCTGTTTGGCGTCGTCCAGGCGACGATGATCGGCCATGGCATGTGGACGGGCGAACGTCTGGGACGCATGCAGCTTGCCGGCTTCGTCCTCGCTTTCGGGGGACTGGTCGGCCTCCTGCTCCCGGGCCTCTCGGCACCGCCGCTGCTGGGCTCGGTATTCATGCTGGGTGCAGGGATTGCCTGGGGCATCTATTCCCTGCGCGGGAAAGGCGCAGGAAACCCCATCCGGGTCACGGCGGGCAATTTCCTGCGCGCAACACCCATTGCAGCCGCATTGAGCCTGGTCATGATGCGCGGCACGCCGCTGGATTACGCCGGAATCGGGTATGCGATCCTGTCGGGTGCGCTGGCGTCGGGGATGGGCTATGCCATCTGGTACATGGTCCTGCCGGCACTGAAGGCCACCCAGGCTTCGATCGTGCAACTCAGCGTCCCCGTGATTACCGCGCTGGGCGGCATCCTGTTTCTGGGCGAGTCACTCACCCTGCGGCTGACCCTGGCGTCCGCCGCCATTCTCGGCGGGATTGCGCTGGTCATTCTCGAAAAGCCGGCCGTACGCCCGCATGCGATCACGGCAAGCCGGCCGTAGACGACAGCGCCAGCCTCGCCCCCTCAATGCACCTGATCCGCCCGCTTCTTCTCTTTCTTGGGCTCGCTGTCATCTCGATCGGCGGATGTGCATCGCTATCCCATTCTGTCGTCCCGCTCGACGTCCCCATGACCGACGACACGACCCAGGTGGCCGTGCTGAGCGACCATTCTCGGCACCCCGTGCTGTTGCGAGGCGTCGACCTGAAACCCGTGTCCGCGGCCCGCATCCCGCATGCTTTCCGGGACACGATTTACCTGTTGTCGCCAGGCCCGCATGTCCTGTGGGTAAGCAGCGTGCCCTACGGACATCCCCTCCTGCCCCAGACTGTCCGCTGCTATGTCCTGAGCGCACATTTCGAACGAGGCGCGCGTTATGTCCTCGAAGAGGATCCCGACAACGCACGCGTTCGGATGCTGCGGGAGGGATCGGCGTTGCCGGCAGCATCCGGCCAACGGGTGGACAAGACGCCCGTATTCCTGAGGGATTGCAGATGGCAGTAAGACCCGGTACAGGACGCGGGAATGGCCGGATCCAGGCCGCGACAATGCGCACTTGCCAAGGATGGAACATGGCCTACGCTTCCAGATGATCCGCGGTGGGCATCCCGCTCGTCGGCCGCGGGCGTTCACCCTACATTCCCCCAGAAGGAGTCCGACATGAAAGCCCGGTTATTGGTATGTGCCCTCGTTTCCAGCCTTGCATCCTGGAGCGCCATCGCCGACATGGTGGTCCCGATGCACAGCGTGAACGAACACGGGACCGGCCCGTCGGTCGGTCAAGTCACCGTCTCGCAATCTCGCTATGGCCTGGTGTTCACCCCTGATCTCAAAGGCCTGGCGCCCGGCCTGCATGGGTTCCATGTGCACCAGAATCCCGATTGCGGTCCGAAGGAAAAGGACGGAAAGATGGTCGCCGCACTTGCCGCAGGCGGGCATTACGACCCTGAAAAGACCAATCGCCATGGCACGCCCTGGGGCGATGGGCATCTGGGCGACCTGCCGCCGCTCTATGTCGACCCGAACGGCAGCGCCACCCAGCCGGTGCTCGCTCCGCGCCTGAACATGGCGGACCTGAAAGGACGTTCGCTGATGATCCATGCTGGCGGCGACAACCACGCCGACCACCCGGCCCCGCTGGGTGGCGGCGGCGCGCGCGTGGTGTGCGGTGTCACGCCATAGGGGCCGCGGATGGACATCCGCGTCAAGCGCGTCTACGCAGCGCCCGCCCCGGACGATGGCATGCGGGTGCTGGTCGACCGGCTGTGGCCGCGCGGGCTTGCCCGGGACAAAGCCCGCATCGACCTGTGGCTCAAGGAACTGGCCCCCAGCACGGAACTGCGCAAATGGTTCAATCACGAGCCCGCGAAGTGGGAGGAATTCCAGCGTCGCTACCGGCAGGAATTGCAACAGCAGCCCGCCGCGCTGACGCATGCGATCGAGACCCTCGGAACCGGGCCGGTGACGCTGTTGTTCGCGGCACGGGAAGAACGATACAACGATGCCGTCGCACTGAGGGCATTCCTGCTTTCCCGTCGCTGACCGGCAACCGACCCGCGGGCCCCACACATGCTTCCCGGGCCGAGGCCGGCCATAGCATAATTCCGGGGCGATCCCGCACGATGCCAGAGGGCTGGCTGTGCCGATTCGCGCCGCCCCAGGAATCCATCGTGTCGCCAAACGAACTCGAACACTATCTGCACCAGAACATCCCCCTATCGCAGGCCATGCACGTCTCGGTCGTGTCGGTACGGCCCGAGGACGTCGTGCTGAGCGCGCCTCTGCCGCCGAACATCAACCACCGCGGCACCGTGTTCGGCGGCAGCGCCTCCGCCATCGCCATCCTGGCAGCCTGGTCGCTGCTTCATGCGCGCTTGCACGACGAAGGCACCCACAGCCGGCTGGTGATCCAGCGCAACACCATGCACTACGAACGCCCGATCGACGGCGGCTTCACGGCGCGCTCCTTTCTTTCGGATCCGCTGGCCTGGAGCGTTTTCACGCGCACGCTTCGGCGACGGGGCCGTGCCCGAATCGCGGTTTCATGCGTGCTCGAATACGCCGGCCGGCCCGCCGGCCAGCTTGACGGGCTGTTTGTCGCACTGGGCATGGAGAGCGATTAAGTCTCCACAAAAAGCCAGTACATCGCGCGGGGATTCCTGCAGTCGGCCACGTGGCCGATTTTTTCGCAACGATGATCCTTTGTCATGGCGATGTCATCTACGCACCCAACAATCCGGGCAGCAATTTCGATTGCCGACCCGGCGTCTTCCACATCCTGTCGTTGCGGTGAATGGGACGTCGCCCTCCCCATGACCACCGGAGAATCAAACCGTGCGAAAACTCATTCTTCCCCTGATGCTGAGCACCAGCGTGTTTGCCGCCACCCCAGTCCAGGCCCATTCGTTTAACGACAAGACATCCCATGATGCGCGTGACGCGCTCGCCATCGCTGTATTCGGCGACTCGCCCTACGGCACCAAGGACGCCGACACGGCGCAGTTCGATGCGACCCCGGCGTTCATCAAGACGATCAACGACGATCGCGATGTGTCGCTGGTTCTCAACGTCGGCGACATCCACTCCGGCAAGCAGACCTGCTCCCAGGCCTACGATCAGTCGATCTACGACCTCTGGACCGCCTTCCAGTCCCCTATGGTGTACACCCCCGGCGACAACGAGTGGACCGACTGCCACAAGAGCAAGGAAGGCGGTCTCGACCCGCTCGCGAATCTCGGATATGTCCGCGACATCTTCTTTGCCACGCCCGGCAATGCCATCGCCGTCGACAAGCCGCTGATCTCGCAGGCCCAGGCCTACGATGCGAACTATCCGACCGACGCCGAATACGTCGAGAACGTGATGTGGGGGCAGGCTGGCGCCGTGTTCGTGACCCTGAACGTTCCGGGCGGCTCGAACAACGACGAAGACAACTGGTTCGGCCTCGACCGCACGCAAGCGCAGACCGACGAGATCCTCAAGCGCACCAGCGCCAACCTGCGCTGGCTCGACAAGGCATTCGCCCTCGCCAGGACAAATCACGCCCGGGCCGTGGTGATCCAGATCCAGGCCGACATGTGGGATCTCGACGGGCATGACCCGAAGGACCTGCACATCGCCAACTACCGGCAGTTCATCGACAGCATCGCGCTGCACACGACCGCATTCGGCAAGCCGGTTCTGCTTTTGAACGGCGACTCCCACGGCTATCGTTCGGACAACCCGCTGGCCAAGGGTGCGCCCTGTGCCGCCGAGAACGGCGCCACGGAAGCGGCGTGCAGCGACGACGCCTATGACAGCCATCCCAACGGTTACGACGTAAAGAACTTCCACCGCATCGTGGTGCATGGCAGCGTCGCCCCGATGGAATGGGTCAAGCTCATGGTCAAGCCGGGCGACAGCGATGGCCGCGCCAGTGCGAGCAGCTTCGGACCGTTCAGCTGGAAGCGCATGGTCCAGGCGTTGCCGCCGGCGCCGTAAATCGGCCGGGCCTGTCCGCGCGCACCTGTTCGTGCGTGCGGACAAGGCGCGTGGCGTCCCGAAACCGGCGCAAGCCGGTTTTTTCTCGCCAACCGGCAGCCTGCCCGGCGCTTCAGGCATGCGCCAAACCAGCGCGCGTGTCCGGATCGAATATCCGGTAGGCGGCGAGCTTGGCAAGATCATTGATGAAAAACCACGCCAGGGCATATCCCCACACCATGAGCGCCCAGCCCCAGCCCAGCGGCGTCATGAATATGCCGTAGACCGCGATCAACGTCGCCACCAGCTGCGTGCCGACCACCGCCAGCAACAGGATCGGTGCGGGGCGTATCGACCAGAACGGGCCGCGCGTGCGGGTCAGGAAAATCGTCAGGTGCCCCGCGACGGACAGCTTCAGGTACATCAGCGTCTGGATGTGCGCACGGTCGAGATGGAAGACGCGCTCGCCGAGATAGAACAGGCCAAAGGCGGAAACGACCCCGGTCACCCCCAGCACCGTGGCGACGCCCAGTACGCTGGGCATGTTCCAGGCTTCGGGCGCATTCTTGTAGTGCACGTTGTCGTAGGCGATGGACAGGATGGCTCCGTCGTTGAGCAGAGCCAGCATCACGATCATCACCGCGGTCACCGGATAAAAATTGAACACCAGGATGGACAGGGTCATGAACAGCAATACGCGCAGCGTTTCCGTGATGCGATAGATTGCATAGCTGTTCATCCGCTGGAAAATTTTCCGGCTTTCCTTGATCGCGTCGACGATCACCGACAGGCCGGGCGTCATCAGCACGATGGACGCCGCCGCGCGTGCCGCATCCGTCGCGCCAGAAACGGCAATGCCGCAGTCGGCCTTCTTCAATGCGGGGGCATCGTTCACCCCATCGCCCGTCATGCCGACGATATGCCCGCGTTGCTGCAGGACATCGACGATGTGGTATTTGTGTTCGGGAAAGACCTGGGCAAAGCCGTCGGCATTCTCGATGGACGCCGCCAGTTGTCCCGTTTCCTGATGCCGGGTGTCGCCAAAGCCGCTGGCATCGAGGAGGTTCGCTCCCAGTCCCAGCTTGCTCGCGGTCTCGCGCGCGATGGCCAGTGCATCGCCCGTCACCATCTTGACGCTCACGCCCATTTCGCGCGCGGTAGCGATGGTCGCCCTGGCCTGCTCGCGCGGCGGATCGAACAAGGGCAGTACGCCGACGAACTGCCATTGACCGTCGCCATCGGCTCGCGCCACGCCCAGGGAACGAAAACCGCGCGCCGCAAATTCATTGACGGCCTGATCGACAGCCGTGACGACCTCATCGGCATTGGCAGACAATTCCAGGATCACCTGCGGTGCGCCCTTGGTTACCTTGAATGCGCTGCCATCCGGTCCCTTGACGGCCGCCTCGGTACGCTTGTGCACCGGATCGAATGGCTGGAAGTGAAGCACCTCATAAGCCTTCAACGCATCCTTGTCTTTCAGTCCGCCCAGAACAGCCAGGTCGATGGTGTCCTGGTTGTCCGCGCGCGAAGCCAGTGCGGCGTCGAGGATGACCCGATCGGTCGGGATGCCATCGACGCTGAAGGGATCGCCCAGGGTCAATTTGTTCTGGGTCAGGGTGCCGGTCTTGTCCGAACACAACACGTCCACCCCCGCCAATTCCTCGATGGCCGCCAGACGGGTGACGATCGCCTCTTTCCTGGCCAGCAGTCGCGCGCCGACCGCCATGGTCACCGACAGCACGGTAGGCATTGCAACCGGGATTGCGGCCACGGTCAGCACCAGGGCAAACTGCAGGGTGGTGAGAATGGGGTCGTCGCGGAACAGCGCGACGGTAATGATGATCGCCACCAACACCACCGCGAGGACGATCAGGTAATTGCCGATTCTCAGCACCGCGCGCTGGAAATGGCTGGTGGTCTGTGCCCCCTGTACCAGTTGCGCCGTCTTGCCGAAATAGGTGTTCGTTCCCGTGGCATAGACCAGCGCGTCGATTTCGCCGGTGCGGACGATCGAGCCGGAAAATACCGCCTCGCCGGATGTGTGCGTGACAGGCAAGGATTCGCCGGTCAGCGCGGACTGGTCCACCTCGATCGGATCGCCTTCCAGCAAGCGTGCGTCCGCCGGCACGATATCGCCCAGACGCAGATGAATGACGTCGCCCGGCACCAGTTCACGCGCCGCCGGGGTGGTCCACTGCCTGTCGCGCTTCACCTGGGCCTTGATTGCCAGTTTGGCCTTCAGCGCAGCAATGGCGTTGCCCGCCTGGTGTTCTTCCCAGAATCCGACCACGGCGTTGGCTAGAAGCAGCACGAGGATGATGACAAAGTCCGGCCAATGTTGGGCTACCGCCGAGAGGATGACGGCGGCTTCGATCATCCACGGGATGGGGCCCCAGAAATAGCTGAGGAATTTCAGGAAAGCATTGGCCTTTTTCTCTTCCAGTTCGTTCGGCCCGTATTGCGTCAACCGCTTCTGCGCTTCGGCCTGGCTGAGACCGTCCGGCGACGACCCCAGTTTTTTCTCCACTTCCGGCAGCGGCAGGGATTTCAGATCGTCATGTGCGCCGGGCTTCAATCCGGATAGCTCGGCCTGGTCACGATTGGCTTCCATATGGCTTACTCCTGTCCTTGCACTGACACAGGGTTCCTGAGCCATCGGAGTGGCTCCTGTTCGTACCCTTGGCATTCGCTGCATTGAATGAAACCGAAGCCGTTGCGCTTCTCTCAACCACGCCCCTACCGCGTCGACGTGATCAAACTATTGACCGTCGCTTTCATGAATGGTTTGCAGAGCGTCGCCATATCGTGCTGCCCATGCTTTTTTCAGCCTCCGTTCATGCATCTCCACTACCCGATTCCCTGAGTCTCTGGCCGAACGTTGCCGAGAAGTTGAATACGATGCATGAAGGGAAACGGCATCACGGCTTCCTGTCCATGCCTGTTCAATTTTTGTGCAACAACAGGATCATGCCGCCCAATGCCGCCAATACCGCCAGCCACAACGTAATGGCGATGCGCGTGGCTTTTGAAGCGCGATCTTTCTCCCACCATGTCGCCGGACGAATGCCCTGTACCAGAAACGTCGTTACTCCAGCCAGATTCACGCAGATCAGATTCATCAGAAACAGCGACAACGCACCCATCGCCAGTGCCGCATGCCCACTGCCAAGCAGCAACCCGAAGGCCACCAGTGGCGGCAATAGCGCCACGGCCACCATCACCCCGATCAAGATCGCCGACACGCCTGTCGTGAACGCCAGTGCCCCTGCCGCACCCGATGCCAAAGCCACGACGAGGTCGCCCAGCCCCACTCCGTCGCGCGATGCAATTTCCGGTATTGCCGGGTCCACCTGCAGCAGCACGCCGATGATCGTCGACAACACCATCGCCACCGAAATCCCGGCCAGGGCTGTCAGGAACGCACGCCGAAGCAGGGTCAGGTCGCCAAGGGTCGTGGCGAGTGCCAACGCCATGTTCGGCCCGAGCAGGGGTGCGATCACCATCGCCCCGATGATGATCGCCACACTGTTGTAGTACAGGCCAACGGCCGCCACGATGGTGGACAACACCACCATCGTCAGATAGACCCGCGAGCACTGCGCGGCATCCTTGATGTCCTCGTACAACTCCTCGCGGCTGATCCGTTCCGGCGGTTTCTCCTGTGGAGCGGGCTGCTCGGGTTCTGGTTCTGGCTCAGGCTCTGGTTCAGCACGTGGCAACGTCGCCTCGACAGCCAGAATCACCACCCGGTTGCCCTCTTTTCCGGCGTAACGTTCCCCCAACAGATCGAGCACGGCTTCGCTCTGTTCCGCATCCAACAAGATCCTCACCAGCACATCCCCATCGGGCAAGCGAATCTGTCGGTAGTCGAGCGTCTTGTGCTCCTTGAGAAGCGCACGGATTTCCATGCCGTCCTGCTCCGGCAACACCATTTCGATCAGTCGCAGCGCCATCGCGGCGTCATCCTTTCCATTTCCACTCCCGAATTTCCGGCATGTCCTGGCCGTACTTGTTGATGTACTGCTTGTGCTCGATGAGCTTGTCCTTCAGCTGCTGTTTCAGGTAGACGCCCTTGTCGCCGGTCTGCGGCAGGCGGTCGATGGTATCCATCACGAGGTGGAAGCGATCGAGGTCGTTCAGCACCGTCATGTCGAAAGGCGTGGTGATGGTGCCCTCCTCCTTGTAGCCGCGGACATGGAAGTTGTCGTGATTGGTGCGGCGGTAGGTGAGCCGGTGGATCAGCCACGGATAGCCGTGGAAGGCAAAGATCACCGGCTTGTCGCGGGTGAAGATCTCGTCGAAATCCCTGTCGCTCAGGCCGTGCGGATGCTCCGTCTGCGGCTGCAGCTTCATGAGGTCGACAACGTTGACCACACGGATTTTCACGTCAGGCAGATGCTCACGCAGAATGGAGACGGCAGCCAGTGTTTCCAGCGTAGGCACGTCGCCACAGCAGGCCATCACCACGTCGGGCGCGACGGCCTGATCGTTGCTGGCCCATTGCCAGATACCGACACCCTGGGTGCAATGCTTGATGGCCGCATCCATGGTGAGCCACTGCGGCGCCTGGTACTTTCCGGCGATCACGACGTTGACGTAATGCCGGCTGCGCAGGCAATGGTCCCAGACCGAGAGCAGGCAGTTGGCGTCCGGCGGCAGGTAAACGCGTACGATGGCGGCTTTCTTGTTGACGACGTGATCGATGAAGCCCGGATCCTGGTGGGTGAAACCGTTGTGCATCTGCTGCCAGACATGCGACGCGAGCAGATAATTCAGCGACGCGATTTTCCGCCGCCACGGCAGGTCAGCCGTGACCTTCAGCCATTTGGCGTGCTGGTTGAACATCGAGTCGACGATGTGGATGAACGACTCGTAGCTGTTGAACAGGCCGTGTCGCCCGGTGAGTAGGTATCCCTCGAGCCACCCCTGGCACTGATGCTCGCTCAGCATCTCCATGACCCGGCCGTCCAGGGCGAGGAATTCGTCGTTGTCCTGCGTGCGTGCATCCCACTGCCGATTGGTGACCTCAAACACGGCATTCAGGCGATTGGAAAGCGTCTCGTCAGGGCCGAAGATCCTGAAATTGCGTTGCGCCCGATTGAGCTTGGCCACGTCGCGCAGGAACACGCCGAGTTCGTGCGTGTCGGCCGCCGTCACGGCCCCGGGCGACGGCACTGTCACCGCGTAGTCCTGAAAATCCGGCATGATCAGATCACGCAGCAGCAGACCGCCGTTGGCGTGGGGATTGGCGCCCATGCGTCGCTCACCTTCTGGCGCGAGTTCGGCCAGCTCCGGTTTGAGGCGGCCCGACTCGTCGAACAGTTCCTCCGGCCGGTAGCTCTTCAGCCACGCTTCCAGCAGCCTGAGGTGTTCGGGGTGCTCGGCATCCACGGCAATCGGCACCTGGTGCGCACGGAAGGTGTCTTCGATTTGCAGGCCATCGACCATCTTCGGCCCGGTCCAGCCCTTGGGCGATTTGAGCACGATCACCGGCCAGCGCGGGCGCATGGTGTTGCCGTTGACGCGTGCTTCGTATTGGATGCGCTTGATCTCCTCCATCGCGATGTCGAGCGTCGCCGCCATGGCCTCGTGCATCAGCGCCGGTTCATCCCCCTCGACGTAATAGGGCATCCAGCCGCAGCCGCGGAAGAACTGATCCAGCTCTTCCGGCTCGATGCGGGCGAAAATAGTGGGGTTGGCGATCTTGTAGCCATTGAGGTGCAGAATCGGCAACACCGCGCCATCGGTGACCGGATCGAGAAACTTGTTGGAATGCCACGCCGTGGCCAGCGGTCCGGTTTCCGCCTCGCCGTCCCCGACGACGCAGGCGACGACGAGATCGGGATTGTCGAACACCGCCCCGAAGGAGTGGCTGAGCGAATAGCCCAGTTCGCCGCCTTCGTGTATCGAGCCCGGGCATTCAGGCGACGCGTGGCTGGGAATGCCGCCGGGAAAGGAAAACTGGAGAAAGAGCTTCTGCAACCCCGCCTCGTCCTGGCTGATGTTGGGATAGATCTCGCTATACGTGCCTTCGAGATAGGTATGGCTCACGACGGCCGGACCGCCGTGTCCGGGGCCGGACACGTAGATCATGTTGAGGTCGTACTTCTTGATGAGCCGGTTCAAGTGCGTGTAGATGAAGTTTTGGCCCGGCGTCGTGCCCCAGTGCCCCAGCAGCATGCGCTTGACGTCGCCCATCGCCAGCGGCCGCTTCAGCAGCGGATTGTCGTAGAGATAGATTTGCCCGACCGAGAGATAGTTTGCCGCGCGCCAATAGGCGTCCATCCTGTTCAGCAGGTCCGGTGAAAGGGTCTTTGGCGTGGCATTCATGTGGGCTCCTTACTTATTCATCGAGGTCGAGAATGCGGCAGACCGATCGGGCAATCATCTGCTCTTCGTCCGTGCGGATGACGCGAACCCGCACCCTGCTGGCGTCCGTGGAAATCACATCCGCGTGCACCGCGTTGCGTGCCGCATCCAGCTCGATACCGAGGAAGTCGAGTCCCTCGCCTATGCGCGCACGAACGGCCGGCGCGTTTTCGCCGATGCCGCCGGCGAAGACCAGCGTATCGATCCCGCCCAGCGCGGCGGCATGGGCGCCGATCTGTTTCTTCGCCTGATAGCAGAACAGCGCCACCGCCTCCGCCGCGCGGACATCGTCCGCTTCGCGCGCGAGCAGGTCCTGCATGTCGGCGCTGGTCTCCGATATGCCGAGCAATCCCGATTCATGGTTGACCATATGTTGGAATTGTTTCGCCGTCATGTTCTCGGTACGCGCCAGATACCAGGCCAGTCCCGGGTCCAGATCGCCGCTGCGGGTGCTCATCGGCAGACCCGCCGTCGGCGTCAAGCTCATGCTGGTGTCGATGCTTTTCCCTTCACGCACGGCCGTCACGCTCGCACCATTGCCGAGATGGGCCAGGATCACCCGTCCCTGCGCAAGTTGAGCGCCCTCCAGCCGCGCAAGTTCTTCCATGAGGTAGGCGCAGGAGAGGCCGTGAAAACCATAGCGCCGGACACCCTGCGCATCGTAGCGCCGCGGAATCGGCAGCAGGCGGGCCACGCGCGGCATGTCATGATGGAAAGCGGTATCGAAGCAGGCGATCTGCGGAACGTCCGGAAAACGGCGATGGAACGCCTCGGTCAGAAGAATTTCTTCCGGCAGATGCTCGGGGTCGAACGGGCTCAGCTGATGCAAGGTCTCGATCATCGCCGGCGTGATCCGCTGCGCTTCCCAGTACGCAGGCCCGCCATGCACCACACGGTGGCCGATGGCGGCCAGCGCCCCGCTTGCGATCTGGCCCTCGACCCAATCCATCAGCACGCCGACCGCCGCCGTGTGATCCGGCGCGGACACGGAACGCGAAAAGGCATCGGCACGATTCGTTCCCTGCACCGTGAACGTGGCGGCCGGCATGCCGATCCGCTCGATCCTGCCTCGCAGAACCCGATGCAGCGACGTTCCCGTGTCGAACAAGGCGAACTTGATGCTGGACGAACCACCATTGACGGACAGGATGAAGGCTTTTTCAGGTGTCAGCATAGGTCGAATTCCCCGGGTGGGAGGGTGTCATCTTCGCGTCGCGAGGATGACACCGGCGCGCGGCTCGATCCGATAGATCACGGGTGCATCCAGCCGCAGCGCCGTGCCCGGCGAGGCGATATCCTCGGGCGCCGGACGATGCGTATCCACCACCCGATGCCAGTGCCGATCATCCGGCGCCTCGGGCACGCGAAAATCGACATGCTCGCTGCCGGCATTGAATATGAGGAACAGGCTGTCATGCGCGTCTTCCCGTATGCGGCAAGCCAGCTGCCTGGCCGACGGATCGAACCAGTCTGGCACGTTGCCGTCCGGGCCGAACCACTGGATCTCCGCTTCCGTATAGAACCGTTCCCGGCTCAAGACCGGATGCGCCCGACGAAAGGCGAGCATTTCGCGCACGAATCGATGGAGTTCCCGGTGCTGTTCGAGCAGGTTCCAGTCAACCCAGCTCGTCTCGTTGTCCTGGCACCAGGCATTGTTATTGCCGCCCTGGGTACGACGAAACTCGTCCCCGCCCAACAGCATCGGCACGCCGCGCGAGATCAGTAGCGTCAGCAGGAAGTTCCTGATCTGGCGACTGCGCATCGCCTCGATCGCAGGATCCGTCGACGCCCCTTCGATGCCGCAAGCGTCGCTGAAGTTGGCATCGCTCCCGTCCCGGTTGTCCTCGCCGTTCGCCTCGTTGTGCTTGGCGCGATAGCTCACCAGGTCGTTCAAGGTGAATCCGTCGTGGCAGGTGACGAAATTGATGCTGGCCTCGGGACCTTTTCCCGACTGGGCGTAGATGTCGGCGCTGCCACAGAGGCGGCTGGCAAAGAGGCCGAGCATTCCCGCATCGCCGCGCCAGAAACGCCGCACGTCGTCACGGTAGCGGCCATTCCATTCCGCCCAGCGCCGTTCGGAGAAACTTCCCACTTCGTAAGCACCGGCGGCGTCCCACGCCTCGGCGATGAGCTTCACGTCCCGCAGGATCGGATCCTCGGCGATCCGCTCGAGCAGCGGCGCGCTGGCCAGCAGCCTGCCGGTGCCGTCACGGCCGAGAATCGACGCCAGGTCGAAGCGGAACCCGTCCACGTGCATCTCCACCACCCAGTGGCGCAGCGCGCCCAAAATGTGATCCCGCACCACGGGATGATTGGCGTTGACGGTGTTGCCGGTGCCCGTGTAGTTCCTGTAATGGCGCAGGTCCGGCGTCAGCATGTAGAAGATCGCGTTGTCGATCCCGCGAAAACCCAAGGTCGGCCCCAGTTCGTTGCCTTCCGCCGTATGGTTGAAGACGACATCCAGGATCACTTCGATCCCGGCCTGGTGGAGCGCACGCACCATCTCCTTGAATTCCAGCGTCTGCTGGCCCTGGCCACCCGCGCTGCTGTAGGCGGCCTTCGGTGCCAGAAAGGCCACGGGATCGTAGCCCCAGTAGTTTCTGAGCGGCTCGCCCGTCTGCGGATTGCTGACCGGAAGCTGCCATTCGTTGAATTCGTGCACTGGCATCAACTCCACCGCCGTCACGCCCAGCGCCTTCAGATAAGGGATCTTGTCCATCAGGCCGCGGTAGGTGCCGGGATGGTCGACGCCGGCGCTGGGATGGACGGTGAATCCCCGGATATGCATTTCGTAAATCACGGTCTCCGACCAGGGGCGCCTGGGCGGCAGGTCGTCCTGCCAGTGGAACGGCTCGTGGATGAACACGCATTTCGGCATGGCGCCGGCGTCGTCCACCGGGGAAGGCATCCGATCCGGATCTGGCGCCGCTGGATCGTATCCGCGCGCCGGCCCGAAATCCCAAGGCGAGCGTTGCGAGATTGCCGTCGCGAAGGGGTCCAGGAGCAGCTTGCGGAAATTGAAGCGATGGCCGTCCTGGGGCCGGTACGGGCCGTCGACACGATAGGCATACAGCTGGCCCGTTTGTATCCCCTGCACCCAGACGTGCCAGACGTCGCCGGTGCGGTTGCGGACCGGATCCAGATCGATGGCCCGGACCGGCACGGCATCATGTGCCCGATCGAACAGTTCCAGCCGAACGCGGCTGGCATGACGGCTGAACAGGGCGAAGTTCACGCCGCCTTCGGATTCGTGGGCTCCCAGAGGCAAAGGCACGCCTCGCCGTAGGTCGGTGCACTCGGACACCTCGGCGGCGTAGTCGTGCAGCGGGCGTTCCGGGGCGCTCACGATCGACCGGCCTCAACGTTGCCAGAGGATATGCGCATCTTCCAGCGGGACCGCCAGGCTGTCGTGGAACGGAATGAGGCGCGCCGTGTAGTCCGTCGCCGGACGGCTTGCCGGGACCGCGGCATGATACGCATAGCCGTTGGCCGCCCCCACCAGTTGCCGCACCCGCTGCATCGCCACCCGCACGGAGGGTGCGCCGTCCACTCCATTGGCATACAGTTCGACCCGCACCGTATCGGGATCGACGTCGTCGAGGTACAGCTGGATCTCGAATACGTGCTGTCCGTCCGCGCTGTCCAGTTTGACTTCCCCAAACCGCAGGGCCGTCCAATCCTGTTCCAGCGTGTGCCGCATTTTCACCAGTTGCGCACCGAGCGCCCCCTGCTCGGCGGCGCGCGCGAGATAGACCGAGGCGGCCGGGAGATAATGCTGCTCGGTGTATTCGCGCACCGCGCGGTTGGTGGAGTAGCGCGGCGTCAATTGCGCCATGCTTTCCCGCATCCGCGCCACCCAGGCGCCGGGAATGCCCTGCTCGTCGCGCGTATAGAATTCCGGGATCACTTCGCGCTCGAGCAGGCCGTAGAGCGCGTCGGCTTCGGCCGCATCCCAGGCCGGATCGTCATCATGCTCCTGGCCGTCCCCCAGCGCCCATCCCACTTCCGGCGTGTAGGCTTCCGCCCACCAGCCGTCCAGTTCCGACAGGTTGATGCCGCCATTGACCAGCACCTTCATGCCACTCGTTCCGCACGCCTCCCAGGGGCGTCGCGGCGTGTTGAGCCAGACGTCCACGCCCTGCACCAGGTGTTCAGTCAGGTGCATGTCGTAGTCGCTGAGGAAGATCACGTGTGGGCGCGCCTCGGGACGGCGGATGAAATGGATCCATTGCTGGATCAGGGCCTGTCCGGCCAGGTCGGCGGGATGGGCCTTGCCGGCGATGATGAGTTGTACCGGGCGTTGCGGATTGGACAGCAGGCGCAGCAGGCGTTCCGGATCGTGAAGCAGCAGGTTCGGTCGTTTGTACGTGGCGAAACGGCGGGCAAAACCCAGCGTCAGGGTGTTGCAATCGAACAGGTGCTTCGCCTCGGCGATGGCTTCGGGCGGCGCGCCGGACGCCGTAAGCTGCCGGGACAGGCGTTCGCGCGCGTAGTCGACCAGGGATGCGCTGGCGGCCGTGCGGAACTCCCAGAGCCTGGCGTCGGAGATGCGGCGCATGTCCTGCTCCAGCGTACCCGATCCATCCAGCCAGCGGTCCTTGCCGCAGGCTTCCGTCCACAGCACGTCGGCCGCGGCCGAGTCCCAGGTCGGCATATGGACGCCGTTGGTCACGTGGCCGACGGGTACTTCGTTCACCGGCCAGCGCGGAAAGAGCGGCGCGAACAGATGCCGGCTCACCCGCCCGTGCAGGCTGCTGACGCCATTCACCGCCCCGCTTCCGCGAATCGCCAGATACGCCATGTTGAAGGGCTCAGACGCGTCGTTCGGGTTCTGCCGACCGAGGGCCAGCAAGTCATGGCGCGTGATGCCGAGCCTCTGCTCGGCGTATCCGCCGAGATATTGCTCGATCAGGGCCGGTGCGAAACGATCGAATCCGGCGGCGACCGCTGTGTGCGTGGTGAAGAGATTCCCCGCGCGGGTGACGGCGAGTGCGACTTCGAATGGCTGCCCGCTCGACTGCATGAAGCTGCAGGCGCGTTCCAGCACGGCAAAGGCCGCATGTCCTTCGTTCAGGTGGCAGACTTCCGGTTGGATGCCGAGCGCCTGGAGCAACCGCCAGCCTCCGATCCCCAGCAGCATTTCCTGTTTGAGCCGCAATTCGGGACCGCCACCGTATAGCTCGCTGGTGATGCCGCGATGCGCGGGATAGTTCGCGGCGTCGTTGCTGTCCAGCAGGTAGAGCTTCACGCGGCCGACCTGGACCTGCCAGGCGCGCAGCCAGACCGAATATCCGGGCAACGCGATTTCCAGCCGCAGCCACTCTCCATCCGGTTTGCGCAGGGGCGTGATGGGCAGCTGTCCGGGGTCGTTGTAGGGAAAGCGCGCCTGCTGCATGCCGTCCTTGTCGATTTCCTGCCGAAAATAGCCTTGCTGGTAGAGCAGCCCCACCCCGATGACCGGAATGCCCAGATCGCTGGCCGCCTTGAGCTGATCGCCCGCCACGTTGCCGAGCCCGCCCGAATAAATAGGCAAGGCCTCGCTCAACATGTATTCCATGCTGAAGTAGGCCACACAGTTGAGCTGCGTGTGCGGGTGAGTCTGCTGAAACCATGCCGGGGCCTCGCCGGCATTCCGTCGCGTCTGCACGAGCGCGTCAAGATTCTTGCGGAAAGTGGGATCGGCCAGCACGCCCTGCAATTTCTCGCGCGACACCGTCTGCAACACGACCCAGGGATTCCGCGTCAGCGCCCAGAGTTCGGGATCCAGCTTTCGCCAGACAGGATCGGTGGCGTGGTTCCACGACGAACGCATATCCAGGGCCAGTTCGGCCAGGGAGTCGAACCCCTCGATATCCGTGGGAAGCAGAAATTCCTTCGGATGGCCGGATGGGGTGGGGTCATTCATGCTCGCTCCTTGTCAAATCGATGTCGCATCGCCCTGCATGGCGGGAGACGCCGGATCTTCAGGTCTTTTCGACGTGCCGCCATGATCGGCGCCCAGCATCACGTACATGGCTGGCACCACGAACAGGGTGAACAGTGTGCCGATCGACAACCCGGTCGCAATGACCAGGCCCATGTTGAAGCGGCTCACCGCGCCCGCGCCACTGGCGGTAATCAAGGGCATCACGCCGAACACCATGGCCGCAGTGGTCATCAGGATCGGCCGCAGGCGCAGGCCCGCGGCATGCTTGATGGCGTCGAGCTTGCTCTGCCCTTCGCGCTGCAGGTTGTTGGCGAACTCCACGATCAGGATGCCGTGCTTGGAGATCAACCCGATCAGGGTGACCAGACCCACTTCAGTGTAGATGTTCAGCGTGGCATGGCCGATGCCGAGGTTGATGAACAGGAGCGCGCCCGAGATGGCCATGGGGACCGACACCAGGATGATGATGGGATCGCGGAAGCTCTCGAACTGTGCAGCCAGGGCCAGGAAGATGATCACCAGGGCGAAGAAGAAGGTCAGCACCAGTCCACCCGATTCCTGGACGAACTGGCGGGAAGGACCGGCGTAGTCGAAAGTATAGCCGGCGGGCAGCGTGCGCTGGGCCAGCTGTTTCAGGCTCTCCAACGCCTGTCCCTGGGCCACGAAGGGCAAGGCCACGCCCTGGATGGTGGCCGCGTTGGCCTGCTGGAAATGACTGATCGTTTCGGGCTGCACCACGGTGCTGAAATGCACTACGGTGGACAACGGCACCATGTTGCCGCTCGCGGTGCGCAGGTAGTAATGCATGAGCTGATCCGGATTCAGGCGGTAGCGCTGGTCGACCTGGGGGATGACCTTGTAGGCGCGTCCGCCCAGTTCGAAGAAATTCACGTAGCCGCCACCCAGCATGGCCGACAGCGCCGAGCCGATGTCCTGCATGTTGAGACCCAGCTGTGCGGCCATGTTGCGGTCGATCTCGATGCGGGTCTGCGGCAGGTCGAGGCGCAGGTCGGACTGCAGGAAGATGAACTGCCCGGTCTTCTGCGCCGCCTGCAGGAACTGCTGCGATACCGCGTAGAGCTTGTCGAACGACTCGGAGGTGGTGATGACGAACTGGATCGGCACGCCGCGGGCACCCGGCAGGGGCGGCGGCTGGAACACCGCAATCTGCGAACCGGCGATCTGGCTCAATTTCTTCTGCAGTGCAGGCTGCAAATCCGTGGCGGTCTGGGTACGTGCATCCCAGGGTTTGAGGACCATGCCGCCAATGACCTGGGCGGGCGAATTGACCTGGAAGACATGGTCGGTTTCCGGAAAGCCCTTGAACACGTCGTAGATCTGGCTGGCGTAAAGCTGCCGCTGATCGATGGTGGCCGTGGGATTGTTGAAGGCGATGCTGATCAGCACGCCCTGGTCTTCCTGCGGCGCCAGCTCCGACATCGAGGTCGAATACAGGTAATAGATGGAGCCGAGAATGATGGCCGACATCACCGCCGTGACCGGCAGGTGATTGAGCGAGCCTTGAAGCAGGCGCTCGTAGCGTGCGTGCAGGCGCTCGAAGCTGCGGTCGAGGAACAGCACCAGCCGGTCCTGCCAGTTGCGGCTCTGCGGATTGGGCGCTTTCAGCAGGCGCGAGCACATCATCGGCGACAGGGTCAGCGCGATCACCGCCGACATGACGACCGTCCCCACCAGCGTAAAGGCGAACTCGGTGAACAGCGCGCCCGTCAGCCCGCCCATGAAGCCGATGGGGACGTACACCGCCACCAGCACGATGGTCATCGCGATGATGGGATTCGCCAGTTCGCGCGCGGCGCGCACCGCCGCGTCCATCCGCGACATGCCGTTCTCGAGATGGCGGCTGACGTTTTCCACGACGATGATGGCGTCGTCGACCACCAGGCCGATGGCCAGCACGATCGCCAGCAACGTGAGCAGGTTGATGGAATAGCCCAGCGCCAGCATCACGGTGAACGTGCCGACGATGGACAGCGGGATGGCGACCAGTGGAATGATCACCGAGCGCAGCGAACCGAGGAAGATGAACACGACCGCGGTGACGATGAGAACGGCCTCCACCAGCGTCTTGATCACTTCGTTGATCGAGGAATTCACGAACTTGGTCGAGTCGTAGATGATGCCGCCCTGCAAGCCGGTCGGCAGTTGCGACTGGATGTCGGGCATGACCTTGCGCACGCGGGCGATGACGTCGAGCAGATTGGCGCCCGGTGCGACCTGGATGCCGACGAACACCGACGACTTGCCATCGAAGGCGACCGCTGTGTCGTAATCGTCGGCGCCCAGGGAAACGTTGGCCACGTCCGTCAACCTGACGACCTGTCCGCCGACCGTTTTCACGATCAGGTTCTTGAACCCATCGAGCGACTTCAGGTTGGTATTGGCGGCCAGGTTGACCTGCACCATCTGGCCCTTGGCATTGCCGGTGGAGGAGAGATAGTTGTTGGCGGCCAGGGCCGAATACACGTCGGATGCGGTCAGGCCGTGGGCGGCGAGCTTCTGTGGGTCGAGCCAGGCGCGCAGGGCGAAGTTCTTCGCGCCCAGGATCTCGGCGGTCTGCACGCCGTCCACCGCCTGCAGCCGGGGCTGCACCGCACGGTTGATGTAGTCGGTGATCTGGTTGGGCTTGAGTACGTCGCTGTTGAATCCGATGTACATCGCGTCGATGGTCTGGCCGATGCTCACCGACAGGACGGGTGTCTGGGATTGCGGCGGCAACTGGTTGAGCACCGAGTTGACCTTGGCGGTAATCTCGGTGAGCGCCTTGTCGGGCGCGTAGTTCAACCGCAGGTTGACGGTGATGGTGCTCATGCCCTGCACGCTGCTCGACGTCATGTAGTCGATGCCGTTGGCCTGGGCGATGGCGTTTTCCAGCGGCGTGGCGATGAAGCTCGCCACCAGGTTGGCGTCGGCCCCCGGATAGACCGTGGTGACCGTGACCACGGCGTTTTGCGTGTAGGGATACTGCAGCACCGGCAGCAACCCGATCGAACGCAGCCCGAGCACCAGGATGACCAGGCTGACCACGGTGGCCAGCACCGGGCGCCTGATGAAGATATCCGTGAATTTCGTGTTCATCGCGGCGGCCTTCAGGGGGTGGGCACGTTCGGATTCGGACTGTTCGAAGGCTGGACGCTGTTGTTCACCGTGACAGGAGAGCCGTTGCGAAGCTTGAGCTGGCCGGCGGTCACCACGGTTTCACCCGCCTTCAGGCCCTTGAGGATGGCGACCTGGTCGCCGCGCGTCGGACCGGTCGTGATGAAACGCTGCTCCACCGTCAGTCCGGGCTTGCCGTTCGCGCCCTTGCCATGATCCGTCACGATGAACACGGTGGCGCCATAGGGGTTGTAGGTGATGGCGGCGTTGGGCAGGGTGACGTATTGCACAGGCTCGCCCTGGCCGATGCGCACCGTGGCAAACGCGCCCGGCAGCAAGGTATTGCGGGGATTGGGCACGCGGGCGCGCACCTTGAGATTGCGCGTGGCGGTGTCGATCTGCGGCTCGATCGCGGTCACGATGCCATGGAAGCTCTGGCCTGGCACCGCGCTGGTCTCGATCTGGGCCTTCATGCCCACGCGGACCAGATCGATCTGGCTTTGCGGCACGCTGAAATCGACTTCCATCGGGTCGAGTTTCTGCAGCGTGACCACGGCCGTACCCGGCGCCAGATACTGGCCCAGGTTCACCTGGCGGATACCGAGCTGGCCGGGAAACGGCGCGCTGATCGTCTTCTGTGCGATCAACGCTTTTTGTGCCGCCACCTGGGCTTGTGCACTCTTGAGTGTGGCCTTGTCGGTATCCACCACCGACTGGCTGATGGCCTGCACCGCAAGCTGGGCCTCGTCGCGCTTGAGCGTGGTCGCGGCCAGCGCCGCCGCCGCTTCGAACTGGGCCAGCTGCGCTTTCAACGGGGCGGGATTGAGCTCAACCAGCGTCTGGCCGACGCGTACCTTCTGGCCCGAATCGAAATGGATGGCCGTGACCTGTCCGCTGACCTCGGCACTCAGGGCCGCCTGCTGACTCGCGCTGAAACTGCCCAATGCCTCGACGGTCGGCTGCCAGGTGCTCGTCTGCGCGACCGTCGTCGAAACCGTCTGCGGCGGGTTGGCCTGGCCCTTGATCGCCTTGCCGATCATGGTGTTCTTGAAACCCTGGAACGCCACCACGCCGCCCACGATCACACCGGCGAGAATGAGCATGATGATCATGCGCTTGGTTGTACCTGGGGTCATCGCGTGCTCCGTTGTGCGGTTTGCCTGAGAGGAATCGAGTTGCAGGTGGCCGGCCGTCAAGGGACCGTGGCAGAGGTCACGGCAGGCGTCGCCGCTCCCGCCGCCTTGGGCGTGTCGAGCACCCCGCCCCCCATGGCCTGGTACAAGGCCGCGCTGTCGGCCAGGCGGGCGGCCTGCGCCGCGATCAGGCCGATGCGGGTCTGCTGCGCCTGCTGCTGGGCCGTGAGGAGCTGCAGGTAGCTCGCCGCACCCAGGTGATATTGCTGCCGTACCAGATCGAGCGACGCCTGCGCCGAGGTGTCGGCCGCAGCCTGTGCCTGCAGGGCCTGGGCATCGTTGTCCAGCTGGCGCAAGGTGTCGGCCACATTGCGCAACGCCTCCAGCACGGTCTGCTGATAGTTGGCACCCGCCGCCTGCAAACTGGCTTCGGCGGCGTTCGCACCGGCTTTCAGGCCGGCGTTGAACAGCGGCTGGGCGAGTTGCCCGGCCAGGGTCCAGATCATCGACCCGGGACCGAACAGTGCGCCCGTGGTCAGGGCTTGCGTGCCCAGGCTGGCGCTGAGATCGATCTGCGGATAGAGGTTGGCCACGGCCACGCCGTACTGGGCCGTGGCCGCATGCAGCAAGGCGGTGGACGCCTGGATGTCGGGCCGCTGGCGCACCAGATCCGACGGCACCACCACCGGCAAGCGTTCGGGCAGGGTGAAATCGGTCAGGGTGAAACGCGGCATGTCGGCCGCGCCCGGCGCCCGGGCCGTCAGCACGGCCAGCAGATGGTCGGCCTGCTCCAATTTGTTGTGCAGGGGTGGCAGGCTGGCGCGGGTCTGCTCCACCTGGGTTTGCAGGGCCAGTACATCCGTCCTGGCGGTCGCACCGAGTGCGAAGCGCTTGCGGGCAATGTCGAGCTGGTCTTGTTGGGCCTGCAGGATGGCTTCGGTCGCCGCGATCTGCTCGCCCAGCTGGGCCTGTGCAAAGGCCGTGGTCACGATGTTGCCCGCCAGGGCCAGGCGCGCGCCCGCCAGCTGGTAGGCCTGGTAGTCGGCCTGCGCCGCCAGCGCTTCGAGCGCACGGCGGTTGCCGCCGAACAAGTCGAGGTTGTAGTTGACGGCGACCCCGGCGTTATACAGGTTGTAGAGCGTCTGCTGGTTGCCGCTCTCGCCGCGGCCTGCTGCGTTGGCCTGGTTACGACTGGCGCCGAGCTTGGCATTGACGGTCGGATACAAGGTGGAACCGGCCTGTGCCGCATGAAGTTGCTGAGCCTGGCGCAGCGTGGCCTCGGCTGCAGCCAGGGTGAAATTGTCATGCAGCGCCTGCTTCACCAGATCGTCGAGTCGGGGCGAGCCGAAAGCCGTCCACCACTCGGGCGCCACGGCATCGTTCATCACGACGTTCGGCGGCGGCGCCTCCCGCGTGTAGCGGGTAACCGTGGGGGCATCCGGCGTCCTGAAATCGGGACCAACCGTCGTACAGCCCGCCACCATCGCGGTAGCGGCCAGCCACCCGACATAGCGCTGCGGCAACAGGTTGAAAGTCGGCATCGATCGTACCCGGTAGATTGACTTGGCCGGCCTGGACCGCGAATCCTTCATCATCGCTCGATGAAAGACGCCACCAGGAATGGCTGATGGAGCGATACGTGCAGGATTTGGTTCAATGTATCTAATGTATCTACAGTCGCCGCGAATTCCCTCATTGTTGCGAAGCGGCTGCCAATGCGTCGCTGACGATGGCCTGGGCCTCGACCTGGATGCGATGCAGATGATCCGCGCCAAGGAAGCTTTCGGCATAGATCTTGTAGATGTCTTCAGTGCCGGAAGGACGCGCCGCGAACCACCCGTTCTCGGCAATCACCTTGAGGCCACCGATCGACGCGCCGTTGCCCGGCGCCTGGGTGAGGATGGTCTGGATGGTCTCGCCGGCCAGTTCGGCAGATTGCACCTGCCGCGGCGAGAGTTGGGCAAGCTTCTGCTTCTGCGCCGGCGTCGCCGGCGCCTCGATCCGATCGTAGACCGGCTCGCCGAACTCGCGCGTCAGTTCACGGTAGAGTTCGCCGGGGTCGCGCCCCATGCGGGCGGTGATCTCCGCCGACAGCAGGGCCGGCACCATGCCGTCCTTGTCCGTTGTCCAGACGCTGCCGTCCCGCCGGACGAACGAGGCGCCTGCGCTCTCCTCACCGCCGAAACCCAGCGAGCCGTCATACAGACCTTCCACAAACCATTTGAAACCGACCGGCACTTCGACCAGCGTGCGGCCGAGCCTCGCGGCGACGCGATCGATCATCTGGCTGCTGACGACGGTCTTGCCGACTGCCGCCTCCCTGCGCCACTGCGGCCGGTGCTGGAACAGGTAGTCAATGGCTACCGCCAGATAATGATTGGGCGGCAGCAGACCCGCGTGACGGGTGACGATTCCGTGCCGGTCATGATCGGTGTCGCAGGCAAAGGCAATGTCGAAGCGATCCTTCAGGCCGATCAGGCTCTGCATGGCATAGGACGAGGATGGATCCATGCGTATGCGGCCGTCCCAGTCGACGGTCATGAAGCGGAAGGTCGGGTCGACGGCGTCGTTCACGATCGCGAGGTTCAATCCATAGCGCTCGGCGATCGGACCCCAGTAATGCACGCCGGCTCCACCCAGCGGATCCACGCCCAGGCTGATGCCCGCGCCACGGATCGCCTCCATGTCGAGCACGCTGCCAAGATCGCCGACATAGGCCGTGACAAAATCATGTCGATGCGTGGTCGCCGCGCGCCGGGCCTGCTCGAGCGGGATTCGTTTCACACCCTTCAGGCCGCTTTCCAGCAGCGCATTGGCACGGGCTTCCATCCATCCCGTGACATCCTTGTCTGCCGGCCCGCCGTTGGGCGGGTTGTACTTGAAGCCGCCGCTGTCGGGCGGGTTATGTGAAGGCGTGATGACGATCCCGTCCGCCAGCCCTTTGACGCGGCCGCGGTTGTAGGTGAGGATCGCGTGGGAAATCACCGGGGTGGGCGTGTAGTCGTCCTTGTCCGCGAGCATGACCTCCACGCCATTGGCCGCCAGCACTTCGAGCGCACTGGCAAACGCCGGCTCCGACAACGCGTGCGTATCGATGCCCAGGAACAGCGGTCCGTCGATATGCTGCTGCATGCGGTAATCGCAAATGGCCTGGCTGATGGCCAGCACATGCCATTCGTTGAAACTGTTCTCGAATGCGGAGCCCCGATGCCCCGAGGTGCCGAATGCGACCCGTTGCGCGGGTACCGAAGGGTCGGGCCGGTTGCCGTAATAGGCCGTGACGAGTCTGGGTACGTTGACCAGCATGGCGGGCTGGGCGGGCTTCCCTGCAAGTGGGCTTGTTTCCATTGCTTACCTCTTGTACGACGCACGAAATCGTCCAGGCTTTCCTGGGCACGCTCGAGCCGCGCGGCCATCCCGTTCAGGAATCGGCCAGCCGGCCCGCTTTGTCGCAGCGTCCTCGTGGACATGCCGAAAACCCGGTCGCCCCATTGTGCCACGCATCGCATCCTTCACGTCCGGATCGGCCGAAGCGCCCGTGTCTCGCTGCCATTGCAGACAGTCCCCCGTCGTCCAAAGTTCAAGGCGCCTGGATTTTTCGGCGCATCGAAGCGAAACGATTCGTCGCATGTACGAGATGGGGCAAACCATCTGCTATATATCGATATAGCCAGCGCGATCATGCATTCATGATCCGTCTGCATCCGACAGGAAACGCCATGACACACAATCCCCTCGATATCGCCAGCCGCGTCAGTCCCGCTTTGTCGGCGTTGCTCAACAGCCGGGTCAATAACCCGGAATGCGAACAGCCGGTGACGCTCAAGGCCGTACGCCGTTTTCTGGCCGACCTGCTGCCCGCCGACTTCAAGGAAGCCGAACGGCTGCATCGCATCGACGTGAACGAATCGCTGCTCGACGAACTGGATACCCTGATCGAAGAATTCGGGGCGACCGCGCTTGCCGTGGATTTCATCCAGACCAGCGCCAGCGAACCGCTCTCACGCGCGATCGAGACGGTCGTGAACGACGAGAACCGGGAAAACCCACCTACGCTGGCGGCTGTCCGCAATGCCATCCTGTCCGGTCTGGGCGCCCGGCTCGTGGGAGACGGCGTGCTGGAAGACGACGAGGGCGAAACATTGTTATCGGAGATCGAAGCGCTGATCGAGCAATTTGGCACCGATACGCTTGCCGAGGACTTCCTTCGCTATGAGTAGCGGCGCATCCGGAATCCGGGAGACACCCGCATGCTGAAAAACCGGCGCGCCCGGCGTGGCGTGGCGATATCCCTGGTGATAGTTGGCGGCCTGCTGATGGCCTTGGCGCCTGAAATATGGCAGGGGTTGTTCGTCCTTGCACTGGGCGTCGGCATCGAACTGGCGGGAATTGCCTTGGAGCGCAAAGCCTAGCCGGCCGGAAACGATCCCGCCCTTGTATGGCGAATGGAATGACGGTATCCCAGCCGTCTCGATCGGCTTTCGTTTCATTGCAGCACGACGCGCACACGGCCTCGCGCCGGGAGCGTGAACCGGCCGGCCTTGCCGATCGTGCGGCAGACCGGTCGCGTGCGCGTGCTGCCGCCCCCTGCCGAAAAATCAATATCTTGTCCGTTGAATGGAGGGGCCTTCATGCCCCGTCAAGGCGGAACAAGCTCGCCGCCTGGAATCCATCTGCTTGAATCGGAACCCGGCCCTCGCGCCATCCGACCTTGATCGCCGTCCAATTCACGGGGGTCACCCACTCATGTGTTGACGGCATATTTATCCGGCTACAATTCGGCCATGAGCCCCCATCGTGGATACCGGGTTGTTGTCCCCTTCACCCTGCGTACGGCGCTGGGGCATTCTCTGACCGCCAGACCATGAAGGCGCTTTCCATTTCGAGGCGCCTGCTGCTGAGCTACCTGCTGGTCGCCGTGCTGCCGCTGACAGGACTGGCTGCGTTCTATCTGGCCTCGTTCGAAGCGTCGCTCCATGAGAGCGTGCTGGCGAACATGGTCACCATCTCGGACAAAAAAGCCGATCAGATCGATCGCTACATGCTGGAGCGGCGAGCGGACGCCCGCTTGCTCAGCCAGAGAAACCTGATCCGTCATGGACTGGCCCAGCTGGAGCGGGCTTACCATACGGGTGGGCTGAACGCCCCTCTCTACCTGGCTGCTTCACGCCCGCTGCAAAACGACCTGAGCATTTCCTACGAGGCCGGCAATTTCCACGATTTCCTGCTGATGGACACGGCCGGCAACGTGATTTTTTCCCTGCTGCACGAGCCTGACCTCGGCACCAATCTCCTGTCCGGCACATACCGCAACACGCCGCTGGCAAGAAGTTTCAACCTGACCCTGCAAAGCCTGCAAACCCGCCTCTCGGAATTCGCACCGTATGCGCCTTCCGGGAATCGGCCGACTGCCTTCTTGACCACGCCCGTGCTGGACAGGGACAAACTCATCGGCGTGCTGGCCCTGCGGCTGGATGTAAACAAGCTGGGATCGGTCACGGCCGATCGCACCGGCCTCGGTCGCACGGGCGAAACGGTTCTGGCACAACGCGATGGCAACGAGGCTTTTTACACCGGACCGCTCCGTCATATCCCGGACGCGGCCTATCGCTACCGGGTGCCGCTCGAGGCCGCCGCGCTGCCGATGCAGAAGGCGCTGGCCGGCGACCATGGCAATGGGTTCGTACGCGACTACGCCGGGGTCGACAGCGTGGCGGCATGGCGCTACCTCCCCGAGTTGAGGTGGGGGATGGTGGTGAAAATGGACAGCGCGGAAGCGCTGGCGCCCGCCGCGCATCTGCGCCATGTCACCTATGTCGCGCTGGTCCTGTTCCTGCTCCTCTCAGGCGGCGCGGCCTATCTGCTGGGACGTGGTCTGTCGCGTCCCATCCGGAACCTCACCCGGGTGGCCGACAGCATCGCAGCCGGCGATCTGTCGCAGCGCGCCCCGCAGGATGGTCCCGACGAACTGGGCCGTCTGGCCCAGGCCTTCAATCATATGACGGATGCGCTGGAAAACATCCACCATACGCTGGAAGCCCAGGTGGAAGCGCGCTCGCACGAGCTGCGCAAGCTCTCTCTACTGCAGGGTGCCATTCTCGATAAGGCCGGAGCACTGGTGGTGGTGCTCGACCGCGAAGGCCGCATCCGCCGCTTCAATCGCGCCTGCGAAGAACTGTCCGGCTACGCGTTCGCAGAAGTCGAGGGACGGTTCGTCTGGGATTTTCTGCTACCGCCAGATGAGCGCGAGCGTGTGCACCAGGAGGCGTTCGACGCGCTCGTTCGCAATCCCGAATCCTTGAGAGGCTCGCACACCAACCACTGGATCACCCGGGACGGGACGCGGCGCCTGATCGAATGGTCGAATTCCGTATTGTCGGACGAACAAGGCGAGATGGAGTTTATGGTGAGCATCGGCACCGACGTGACGGAGAAACAGCTGGCCCAGGCCGCCCTCAAGGAAAGCGAGATGCGCCTGAACGAAGCACAGCGCATTGCCCAGGTCGGCAGCTGGGAGTTCGATGTGGCCAGCAATACGCTGGCCTGGTCGGACGAGACCTTCCGCCTTTTCGAAGTTGACCGGGACGCCTTCGGCGCATCGTACGAGGCATTCATGGACGCGGTGCATCCCGAGGACCGCGAGCGGGTCGGCCAGGCCTACCTCGACTCCTTGACGAACCGCAAGCCGTACGAGATCAGTCATCGGATCTGCATGCCGGACGGCCGCATCAAATGGGTGAACGAATGCTGCGAAATGCATTTCGACGCCGAAGGCAACGCCGTCCGTTCCACGGGCACCGTACAGGACATCACCCGGCGCAAGCAGGCGGAAGAAGCGTTACGGCTCTACGCCAACGTGTTCGAGCACAGCGGCGAAGCCATCCTCATCAGCGACAGCCACAACCGCATCCTGGCGGTGAATCCGGCCTTCACCCGCCTGACGGGCTACGCCATCGACGACATCCGGGGCGAGCACCCGCAGATCCTGACGGCCGGGCAGACACTCGACGACACCCATCAGGCGATGGCAGCCGCCCTCGAACAAGTGGGCTACTGGCAGGGCGAGGTGCTGGACCGGCGGAAAGACGGCTCGCTCTATCCGAAGTGGATGTCGGTCTCGGTCGTGCGCGACCTCGACGGCCACCTTTCCCATTACATCACCAGTTTCACGGACATCACCGCACGCAAACTGGCCGAGGCACAAATCAGCCAGCTGGCCTACCACGACGCCCTTACTGGCCTGGTCAACCGCTTCAGCCTGCAGGGCCAACTCGAACAGGCACTCGCCATGGCCCACCGGGAACAGCGTGCGCTGGCGGTGATCTTCCTGGATCTGGATCGCTTCAAGACCATCAACGACACGCTCGGGCATGCAGTAGGCGATGCGTTGCTCAAGGACGTGGCGCAACGCCTGCGCGACAGCGTGCGCGAGAGCGACATCGTGGCCCGACTCGGCGGCGATGAATTCGTGGTGGTGCTGACCGAAGTGGAAGGCGCCGCGACTGCAGCCCGCGTCGCCGACAAGATCCTGCACACGCTGTCCCAGCCCTATCGTATCGGGAAAGATGCGCTGCATTCCACGCCAAGCATCGGGCTCGCGTTCTACCCGGACGATGGCGAGGATAGCGAAACGCTGATGAAGAACGCCGACACCGCCATGTATCACGCCAAATCGCTGGGGCGCAACAACGTCCAGTTCTTCACTGCCGAGATGAACCAGGCCGCCATGAAGCGGCTGACCATGGACCATGACTTGCGGGTGGCCGTGGAAAACAAGGAGTTCGAACTGCATTACCAGCCCCAGTTCGACAGCTGGAGCGGCCGCATCGTCGGATTCGAGGCACTGGTACGCTGGCGCCACCCGCGCATGGGCCTGGTGCCGCCTGCCGAATTCATTCCCATTGCCGAGGAAACCGGCCTGATCCTGCCGCTGGGCGAATGGGTACTGGACGAAGCCTGCCGCCAGCTCCGCGCATGGCGCGATATCGGCATCGCCGACTTCGGCATGGCCGTGAACCTGTCCGCCCATCAACTGCACTCCGCCATCCTGCTGGCCCATGTCGCAGGGGCCTTGAAAAAACATGGCCTGAAAGGCACCGACCTGGAGCTCGAAATCACCGAATCGGTTGCCATGCACGACCCGGCCGCCAGCATCAGCCAGCTCAAGGCGCTGCGCAACCTGGGCGTGCGCCTGTCGATCGACGATTTCGGCACGGGCTACTCTTCGCTCAGCTATCTCAAGCTGCTGCCGATCCACACCCTGAAACTCGACCAGTCCTTCGTACGCGACATCGAAAGCGACAACAATGACGTCGCCATCTGCACCGCCACCATCGCACTGGCGCACAGCCTCGGCCTGGCCGTGACCGCCGAGGGCGTGGAGACCGAAGCGCAGCGCCATTTGCTGACCTCGCATTTCTGCGATTTCATGCAGGGCTATCTGTTCAGCAAACCGTTGTCCGCCACGGAGGCCCTCGCCTTCATCCAGAAGCGGCAGGCGACCTGAAAGATCCAAGCTTTGCCATCCGCAGGTCGCCAACTAAATGGGATATTGCTATCCTTTAAATAAGCGCTACGTTGATTCAATCCACATATGCAGGAGGTCAGATGTCCGTACTCAGCCCAACCCAACTCGATCAGCTCGCCCGGAAACTGAAAGAGGACTACCAGGCACTCGTGCGCGAAGTACGCGAGGAATTGGAGAATTCGGGCAACCAGCATCGCATCGACCTGCTCAACCGCGAGCCGGGCGACAGCGGCGACGAATCGCTGGCCAATGCGCTGGCGGATTTCAACCTGGCCCTACTCGATCGCCATATCGACGGGATGCGGGATATCGAGGCCGCCCTGCAGCGCATCCGGAATGGCGAATACGGCGTCTGCATCGACTGCGGGGATGCGGTCACGTTTCCCCGGCTGATGGCCTATCCGACCGCGAAGCGTTGCATCGTCTGCCAGGAACAACGCGAAAAACTCTACGCCCAGGAAGGCCGCCCGAAAATGTAAACGAAGACAGGACAAGCCTGTCTCCATCCCCCCCCCAACGGAGTCATCATGAAAACCCCGCTTCAAATCACCTTCCGCGACATGCCCCCCTCCGACGCACTCGAGACGCACATCCGCGAGAAGGCCCAGAAACTCGAACAGCTTTTCGCCGACATCGTCAGTTGCCGCGTCGTGGTCGAACAGCCTGCAAAACATCAGCAACAGAGCAAGCCGTTCAACATCCACATCGACCTGGGCGTGCCCGGGAAGGAAATCGTGGTGGACAGGCAGGAGAACGAGGATGCCTACATTGCCCTGCGCGACGCTTTCGACGCCGCCAAGCGGCAACTGGAAGACTACGCGCGGCAGTTGTGAGTCGCGCCGTCCGGACGCGCAGACATGAATGATTCCTCTGGATCGATGCAGGAATTGGCCGAACTGATCCGGAGCCTGCGCGACCCGGCCTGCTACGACCACCCCGCCGGCCCGGTGCAGGTGATCGAAACGCATATCTCCTACGTTCTGCTCACGGGCGCGTTCGCCTACAAGATCAAGAAGCCGCTGGATCTCGGCTTCCTCGATTTCAGCAGCCTCGCTAAGCGCCTGCACGCCTGCTGCGACGAAGTTCAGCTCAACCGGCGGCTCGCGCCTGATATCTATCTCGACGTCGTCCCCATCACCGGCACACCGGCCGCCCCGCGCCTCAACGGCAGCGGCGAGACGTTCGAATATGCGGTGAAGATGCGCCAGTTCCCGCCCGATGCCACGCTCGACCGGCTCGATGCGGCGGGCGGAATGACCGCGCAACACATCGAAGCGATCGCCGCCGCCCTCGCCCGCTTCCATGTGGAAGGCTGCGCGCGTGCCGGACAAGACACCCCATGGGGCAGTCCAGACGCCATCTGGGACCCGGTGGCCCAGAACTTCGTCCGGATTGCGACGCATCTCGACGACCCGGCCGACCGCGCGCAACTCGACGCCCTGAGGCACTGGAGCGAAACCGAGCATACCCGGCTCACCCCGTTGATGGCGGCCCGCAAGACCGACGGCTTCGTGCGCGAATGCCACGGCGATCTCCATCTGGGCAACCTCGCCTGGGTCGACGGCCGGCTGCTCGTGTTCGACTGCATCGAATTCAACCCCGAACTGCGCTGGATCGACATCCAGTCGGAAGTCGCGTTCTGCTACATGGACCTGCTGCAGCGCGGCCATGCCGAATGGGCCTGGCTGTTCCTCAATACCTGGCTGGAACGGACCGGCGACTATGCCGGTCTCGCCCTGTTGCGCTATTACGCCGTCTATCGTGCACTCGTGCGCGCCAAGATTGCCGCCATCCGCACCGCCCAGACCGCCGGCCCCGAACGCGATGCTGCGTTCGCCAAGATGCGCACGCTATTGCATCTGGCCACGACGCTGACGCGCTCCCTGCCCGTCCGGCTCGATATCACGCACGGCCTGTCGGGATCGGGCAAGACCACCGTCACCCGCAAACTGATGCAGGCCCCGGGCGCGATCCGCCTGCGCTCCGACGTCGAACGCAAACGCCTCGCCGGGCTCGACGCCCTGGCCCGCAGCGGCTCGGGCATCGGGCAGCAGCTTTATGGCACCGATGCCACCCAACGCACCTACGCATATCTCGCCCGCCTTTCCGGCGCCCTCCTGGATGCCGGCTGGCCCGTCATCGTCGACGCCACCTTCATTGCCCGCTGGCAGCGCGACCTGCTGCGCGAGACGGCGCAATCACGCGGCGTCGAATTCCATATTCTCGATTTTCCGGTGCCCGTCGCCACCCTGCGCGAGCGCATCGTCCAGCGTGCCCGCACGGGCGGCGATGCGTCGGAGGCGGATCTGTCCGTGCTGCAACATCAGCTCGACACCCAGGAGCCGCTGGGGTCGGACGAGCAGGCGCAGACCCTCGATCACACATTGCAATAGTGTCGCGCTTGACAGCGCCCGAAACGCTCGAATAAAGTCCGGCCCATATCACGGCCCGCGCAATGCACGCGAGCCGGCCCTGCGGAAGAACAAACACAACAATTCAAAGCGAGACCCGAAGGGGAGGGGGAACCATGTCGAATGGGATGCGTTCGTGCGTGCAAGGCGCACGTGAGGTCGATCAATCGGTAAATCATTCGGCTGAGAAAAGATGGTGTCTGACCCCATTTTGGACTTTTCTTGTTCTTGTTTTCTTTTCTGGAACCACTTATGCGATTTGCGAAAATCCAGGTGACGGTTACAAAAGTTGCACTTTTGACAACCATACTGGTTCCCCTGCCTTAATCCGTTCGATGGTGGAGTCCGGCTCTCATGAGCAGTACCCAAATGACACTTTTTGCTGGGACAACGTACCGCCCGGTAACGAATTCAGGTATGGCTCTACGGCGTCTCCAAATTGCAGTGGATGGGGTCGGATGTACTGTTACGACTATGATGCATCGTTATGTAAGCCGTCGAAAAACTTGGGCGATGATTCATGCACCAAATCTATGTCTGGAAACCCTATTAACAATGCAAACGGCAATAAGTTACAACGAGAATTTGACTACCAGATTGAGGGTGCGAGCCTTAAGCTATTCAGGCTATACAACAGTCAAAGTTTAGATTCCCTTATATCTGTTGGAAATCTATGGACTCATTCTTATCTAAAAAACATACATCAAATACCAGGACCATATGTTGCAACAACAACTCATTTCAAGGTCAATAGAAACGACGGTAGAGTTTTAATTTTTAGCTTATCAAATGGTGTTTGGGACTATGATCCTGACATCCCCGACCGCCTGACCGAACTCAAAGATATATCTGGAAACCGCATCGGCTGGCGCTACACTGTCGCCGCTGACGACTCCGTCGAGACTTACTCTGCTGCTGGTAAACTCCTCACTATCGCCGACCGCGCCGGCCGCACCCAGACGCTCACCTACGACCTTCCTGCTGCCAGTGGAGGCGACGGCGACCCCGACACCCTCGACACCGTCACCGACGACACCGGCCGTTCCCTGCACTTCAGCTACGATGCCCAGAAGCGTATCGCCACCGTCACCGACCCCGCCGGCGGCGTCATCACCTACGCCTACGACGCCCAGAGCAACCTCGCCTCCGTCCAGTATCCCGATGGCCGCAGCAAGACATACCACTACAACGAACCCGAGAACACTGCTGGCGCCAATCTCCCCCACGCCCTGACCGGCATCACCGACGAGAACGGCGAGCGCTACGCCACGTATCAATACAGCGCCGACGGCAGAGCCATTTCCACCGGCCACGCCAACGGCGCCGATCTCAACACCTTGACTTACAACACCGACGGCAGCACCACCGTCACCGACCCTCTTGGCACCCAGCGCACCCACAACTTCACCACCATCCTCGGCGTCGTCAAGAGCACCGGCGTCTCCCAGCCCGGCGGCTCCGGCTGCGGCGCTGCGTCCTCCGCCATCACCTACGACGCCAACGGCAACATCGCTTCCCGCGCCGACTTCAACGGTCATAAGACCTGCTACGCCTACGACCTCACCCACAACCTCGAAACCGCCCGCGTCGAAGGCCTGGCCTCCGGCGCCAGCTGCCCGAGCGACCCTGCCACCTACACCCCCGCGCCCAACAGCGCCGAACGCAAGATCCTCACCCAGTGGGATACCCGCTTCCGCCTGCCGACCAAGGTGACCGAAGCCGGCCGCGAAACCACCACCGTCTACGACAGCCACGGCAACGTCACCAGCCGCAGCATCAAGGACCTCGCCAGCGGCCAGACCCGTACCTGGAGTACGGTTTACGCCTACCATCCCACCGTCCCCGGCGTGCTGATGCAGAAGATCGACAACGGCCCCAGACTGGATGTGGCCGACATCACCACCACCGACTACTACGCCCCCGACGAGAACTGCGTCGGCGACCCCCTGGGCTGCCGTGGCCAGGTCAAACAGATCACCAACGCCCTCGGCCACGTCACGACGTATAACGAATACGACGCCAACGGCCGTGTCCTCCGGACCACCGATCCCAACGGCATTCTTGTGACTACCTTCAGCTATAGCCTGCGCGGCTGGCTCCTCTCCCGTACCGTCGGCACCGAGACCACGAGTTTCGACTACGACGGTGTCGGCCAGCTCACCAAGCTCACCCGCCCCGACGGCAGCTTCGTCAGCTTCGAATACGATCCCGCCCACCGCCTCGTTGCCATCGTCGACCAGGACGGCAACCGCCTCGCCTACACCCTCGACGCAGCAGGCAACCGCATTCATGAGGAAATCACCCGTCCCGGCGACAGCAACGTCTACTACGCCCACAGCCGCACCTTCGATGCTTTAGGCCGCCTGTGGCAGGACATCGGCGCCTACAACCAGACCATCACCTACCAGTACGACGCCCAGGGCAACATGAAGCAAGTCGACGGCGCCCGCAGCGACGTCGCCGACGTCACCACCCACAGCTACGACGCCCTCGACCGCCTGACCCAGACGCTCAACGCCGATGGCGGCGTCATCCAGGTCAAGACCAACGCCCTCGACCAGACCACCCAGGTCGTCGACCCCGTCAACCAAGCCACCACCCAGACCGTCGACGCCTTCGGCGACGTCACCCAGACCGTCAGTGCTGATACCGGCACCACCAACCGCACTTATGACGAAGCCGGCAACCTCAAGACCGAGACCGACGCCCGGGGTGTCACCGTTACCTATACTTACGACGCGCTGAACCGCTTGACCTTCAAGACAAGCTCTCAGCCAGGTAGTGTCAATCTGGGTTATAAGTACGACTCTTGCCGTAAAGGTAGCCTGTGCTCCACGGCTAAAAACGGCGTCCTTGATCTTTACTTCAGTCTCGATATCCAGGGACGTCCTCAATACCGCTTGCAAAACATACCCACCGCTACCGGCAATGCCAACTTCTTCTATAGCCTTATTGTTTACGATGCTGCAGGCCGGCCCAGCCAGTTGACCTATCCTAACGGTCGTAGCATTAGCTACAGCTACGACACTCAGGGCCGCGTCAGCCAGGTGTCCACCCAGCCATACAACAGCACACCGGTCACGGTTTTGGCCAGCAACTTCGTCTACGGCTATCCGTTTGCTGGCCCGCAAAGCTTCAGCTACGGCGACGGCACCGGGTCCTACCAGAGCCGCGACCAGGACTATCGTCCCTGGGCCAGGGCTGATGGTCCTTACATAAAACTCTTCAGCTACGACCCAAGTAGCAATATCGCAAATCTATTCGACTTCAATAGCAATACCTCGCTCACCTATGCTTACGACGCCACAGGCCGTCTCGTCTCCGCCCTCGACAGCGCCAGCAACGGCTTCGGCAGCCTCGCCTGGGCTTACGACCTGAACGGCAACCGCCAGAGCGAGACCCGCAACGCCGGCACCATGCCCTACGCCTACAGCCCGCCCAACTGGCTGGTCCAGAAAGGCAGCGAAACCCGCCCACGTACGGCCAACGGCAACACCCTGAGCACGAGCACTGCTAGCTTCACCTACGACGGCTTCAACCGGCTTGCCACCAGCCAGACCGCCGCGGAGACCACCACCTACACCTACAACGCCCTCGGTCAGCGCATCAAGAAGATCAACCAGAACGGTCTGGCCACCAGCTTCCACTACGGACCCGATGGCGAACTGTTGTACGAGCAGGACCAGGCCGGCAATACCAAAGTGTATGTCTGGCTAGACGGTCGGCCGCTGGCCCGGATCGACAACGATGCGCAGATCTACTACTACCATGTCGATCATCTGGGGACGCCGCAGGCGATGACGAACAGCGCGGGAACGGTCGTGTGGAAGGCGAACTATGAGCCGTTCGGCAAGGCGATGGTGACGGTCAGTACCGTGGAGAACAACCTGCGGTTGCCGGGGCAGTACTATGACCGCGAGACGGGGCTGCATTACAACTACTTCAGGGATTACGATCCGACCACAGGGCGTTACCCACAGGCTGATCCTATCGGCCTCGCCGGCGGCCTCAACGTTTACGAATATGCCCGCTCAAATCCGCTGACCTATACCGATCCGCTGGGGTTGAAGTCATGGGACTGGGACGGATGGGGTGATACATCGGTTTGCAGTTACTACGACAAGATGTATGCGAAAACCCAATGCGATTACTACCAAACTGCTGGAGATATTTGTCGTGGGACAAGGGGGGACGTAAACCTTCTTACGCGGCTTGGAATTAGCCAAGCATGGTCAAGCGGCACCACCACGAAATCACAATCGCAAATTGCCAATGGGATACGGAATAGCCTGATTGGCTATGACCGGGCAATGCATTCGCTCAACGATTCTGGCAGTGCGTGCGGTTGCCCGAGAGGCGACTTCATTGACCTCTACCACGACATGGCATTCCGGGAAAACGGGATTTCGCCGCTCTTTTACGGTGGGAATCTCTGGCCGCAAGGCGTCGCGCCCAACCCCGTGCCTTACGATCCTAGGTGAGGCAATCATGGTTAGACTGATTTCAACTGTACTTGCCTTATTGTTCGTTGCGCTTTTTATTGCAGTTGCTTACCTTGCATTCCATAGCGCTCCACCAGGTGAAACATGGCAATCGCTCGGCGTAGTGGCCTTTGTTCGGCACGTGATTCTTGTCTCTGGATTGCTGCCATTGCTAGTGGTTTGCACATACCTGGTGGTGGGCAACACCCCCAAACACATTGCATATGCCGTGGCGCTATCACCGCTGCTTCTGATTGTGCACGCTGTGGTTTTTGCATTCTCTGCGCATACCGATGGCTTTAGCTATTGGGCTGTTCAGGCTATCGAGGCGTTTATTGCCATTGCCTTGATTTACGTTGGGGTCTTCAAAGAGAAAACCTCTCCCCACCCGCCTACCGGCGGGTAGCTGCTGATGTGAAAAGGGCCGCTGATCGCGGCCCTTCGTTGTTTGCCTGTTTACCCGATGGCCTGCGCGAGTGCCTCTCGCAGCGTGCGCAGGTCAGTGGTCGAGAGCGCCCCCATCGAGCGCAGCACCAGCCCCTGCTCGATGGTCGTGAACACCGGTTTGAACACCGATGGCTTGAGGAGTCCTGCGGCCTGCCAGTCGGCGACTGCCGCCTCGCCGAACCCCGGCGGTATGCGCGCCTGGCTCGTGATCGCCATGATGATGAGATCGCGGCGGTTGGCGTTGTAGCCGCTGCTGGACACCACGACCGCCGGGCGTTTCTTTGTGCCCGACTGGTCGGTGAATGGAAACGGAACCAGCACCACCTCGCCGAAGGAATGCGCCATCGTCACAGCCGGTCGTAAGCCGCGTCTTCGTCGTTGTTCCATACTGCCGTGAAGCTTGCCTCGGCGGCTTTGGCGGCGGCTTGCGTCAGGCGCTGTTCATCCTCGCGCGTGCGCAGAAAGTCGATGAAATCCTCGACTTCCGCCAGCCGCTGCGGCGGCAGTTGTTTGATCTTCTCGATCAGAATCTGTTCGGTTGCGGCCATCGTCGTCTCCTTGGGTCTATTGGCGCCCCTGTTGGGCGAGGGCCAATTCCAGCATTTCCATCACCATGCGCTGCCGTGGCTTGGGCAACTGGCTGATGCGTTCCATGTGCTGCTGCGGCTTCGGCGCCGGTCCGCGCTTCTTCGCCGCGCCGACCGGCTCCCCGATGAGTTCATCCAGGCTAGCGCCGAGCGCCTTGGCGAGCGTGGGCGGCACGGCCACCGGCACACACCGCTGGCCCAGTTCATGAATCAAACGGGCCAGGCTCATAATAAACCATGAACACAAATCCCACCCGTCCCTGACCACGTGCACGCCGCGCCCAACCATCGTCGGTCGACCAGGATGGCAGCCGCCTCGCCCATACAGGCGGTCGATCCGCTCGTGATTGACCTGGGAAACAATGGCCGGACGAGGCCATGGAAAATGCCTCGGCCCGGGAGCCTCCGCCACCGCTGAAAAAAAGGAACTTCTTCAGACCCAATCCCTCTTAAACTGCCGGCAAATTGTCGTCCATTCCGGCCTCCCGCAGCGGGAGGCCCAGTGTTAGCAATACGGGGGAAAACCATGGCCTGTAGCGTTGTCGTCCTTAAAGAAGTCCCGCTGTTTTCCTTGCTCGACGATGAAGAGCTCGCCGTCCTCGCCGGCCAGGTCGAGTTGCGCAGGTTCACGCCGCGCCAGCGGATTTTCAGGATCGGCGATCCGAGCGAACGCGCGTTCATCATGGTCTCGGGTTCCGTCCAGGTCACGACCATCGACGAGGACAACCAGGTCGTGCTTCTCGACATGCCCAGCCATGGTGACGTATTCGGCTTCGCCTCGATGCTGGCGCAGACGCCGCACCAGACCGAGGCCACGGCCGTCGAGGAGACGGAATGCATCGAAGTGGATCTCCATGACATCACCGTTCTCCTGAGAAAGAAGCCGGACGCCGGTCTGGACCTGATGACGGTCATGGGCAAGCAGTTCCATGCCGCGGAACGGCTCGTCCGCCTCCGGGCCGCGCGCAACCCGAACGACGTGATCGAAGAGGCCGAGACGCTGGGCGAACGGGTCGCCGATATCGTGGCATCCTTCGGCGGCTCGTGGACGTTCATCATGGCGTTTGCCGTGGTGCTCGCCGTGTACTCCGCCATCAACGTCGAACTGGGCAGCAAGGCATGGGACCCCTACCCTTTCATCCTGCTCAATCTTTTTCTTTCGATGCTTGCCGCCATACAGGCCCCCATCATCATGATGAGCCAGAACCGCCAGGACAAGAAAGATCGCCTGCGGAGCGAACTCGATTTCGACGTCAACCGCAGGGCGCATGCCGAAATCCAGGGACTCGCCCACAGGATCAACATGCTGCATGACAAGATCGACGATGTCGGGGAACTGGTCCGCACGCCCAAGGCGCCATGACACCGCGGAGGGCTGAATGGGCCCGGACCCCGGGTCCAATCCGTCCCGTTCGGATCAAAGCCTGATGGGGGCTATTTGCAGCCTATTTCCTTGAGGACTATCGGCAACGTCGACGTCCAGAATAATGGCGGAAGGAAGTGGGAGTCGAACCCACCCGGGAGCGACTGACACCCCCAACCGAATTTGAAGTCCGGCCGCACCACCAGGCACGCTTCCCTTCCAATTGAAACCCGTTTCTCCTGTCGATCACTTCAGGCTGCATGATTCATCCTGCCGAACAGATCGACATTGCGCAATCGGTGCGCTTCGCGCACGCGGCGCGTGTAGCCCACCCTGTCGAAGAATTCCAGTACCTGCACCGCACGCTTGCGGCTCAAGCCGCTGCGGTCGCGGAATTCGGCGGCACGCGTCTCGCCGTTCATGTGTTCCAGTTCCTGCACCAGGGTCGCCAATTGCGCCACGCTGTCGGGCAGATAGAACAAATCGCGCACCACTTGGTACAGCTTCCCCTGGCGCGCCTGCTTTTGCAGCAGACGCCGCATCGACGCCTCGTTGCACCCCGCGCGTCGGGCCAGATCGCGCACCCAGGGCGGGTCAAAGGCCCCTTCCTCCAGCCAGGGGAGGATGCGCTGATAGAGCGCATCCTCCTCGCGGCTGAGCGCAACGCTGTGCGTCGGCAGGTGCAGCCAGGGGCCGCTGCGCCGCAAAACGCCCGTCGCCAGCAATGTATCCGTCAGCGCGGCGAACGCGGCGGCCGGTAGCGCCGGCAGGAACATGCGCCTGGCGCGCGTGGCATCGGGACCCAGCTCGTCGGGGAAACGTTCGTGAAACGCCGCGAGATCGGTGTGCAGCTTGTCTTGCAGGCTCGTCCAGTGCGCGGCGGAAAACGCCCAGGTGACGTGACCGGCACGCACCAGCGTGCTGTCGATCGGCAGGTGCGCAGCCGGGTCCTTGTCGTTCCAGTGGATGGCAAGCCGGTCAAGGTCGAGTCCACGGAGCGTGAGCAACTGATGCAGCCGCTGCGAGGTGTCGGCGAGATCCAGCGCGGCGAGTTCCGCCAGCCGCTGCGGCGTCTTGCGCTTGCGCGCGGGCGCATCGGGATCGAGCACCTTGCCGCCGCCGATCGTATGGCGGGCATCGGCGTCGCGCAGGATGAATCGGTCGCCGTGGAGCGCGCCGATCGGGCGGTCCGTGACCAGCTGTGCCAGCATGCTGCCGCCCGGAGACAGGCGCTCGCCTTCCAGCAGCGCCACGCGCGCCATGACATGCGCCGCGCCCAGGTGCAGATGGACCGGCGCCCAGTGCGCGAGGGCTGCAGGCGCTTGTGGTGACAGCGTCAACTGCACGTCGAACCGTGCGGTCGGCGCGTGCAGGCGCGGTGCCGCGATCCAGTCGCCACGCGCGATCTCGTCCTTGCCCGCGCCGTGAAGGTTCAGGGCACAGCGCTGTCCCGCCTGCCCCCATTGCGCCGGGCGGTTCATCACATGCAGGCTGCGCAGGCGAACCGGCCGACCGGATGGCGTCACCATCAAATCGTCGCCCACCTGGACGCTGCCGGCGAATACGGTACCGGTGACAATGGTGCCCGCGCCTTTCAAGGTGAAGCTGCGGTCGACCGCCAGCCGGAACCCGCCGTCGGTTGTCGTCGAAGGCATGGCCTGCGCGGCTTCGTGCAGATGCGTGCGCAGGGCATCGATACCCTGCCCGTCCGGTGCGGAAACCGGAAATATAGGGATGCCCGCGAGCGCCGTTTCGGCCAGCAGTTGCTGCAGGTCGCGCTCGACTTCGGCCAGGCGCCCGGGCTCGGCCCGGTCGATCTTGGTCAGCGCCACGACGCCGCGTTCGATGCCGAGCAGGTGGAGGATGTTGAGATGCTCGCGCGTTTGCGGCATCACGCCGTCGTCCGCTGCCACGACCAGCAGGGCAAAATCGATCCCAGCTGCGCCGGCGAGCATGGTGTGGATGAAACGCTCATGGCCGGGTACGTCGACGAAACCCAGCACCCCGCCGCCGGGCAAGGGCTGGTAGGCGTAACCCAGTTCGATGGAAATCCCGCGCAGCTTCTCGGCGGCGAGCCGATCGGTGTCGACGCCGGTGAGCGCATGCACCAGCGTCGTCTTGCCATGGTCGATGTGCCCGGCGGTGCCGACGATCATGATGGATTCGTGATTTCCTTTGACGTGATGCGGTAGCTGAAGCTCGACGCGTCCAGGCTGTCCAGCATGCCGTCCGCGGTTTCGGCCTGCGGATACATGAGGAAAGGCAGCGTGACGTCGCGCGAGCCAGGCAGTGGCAGGTCGTGCGCGGTGTTGTAGGCCAGCCAGTTCATCTCCCAGGAACCGAACAGGCGCTTCCTCGCATCGACCACCATGTCGTCGGTGAGGCTGCGGCCGCCGGGCGGTTCCTCCAGCATCACCTTGCGCACGTCGGCGGGGTCGACCGGCACCCAGCCATGTCCGGAGAGCCAGACTTCGGCGCGGCAGTGCTGGGCCTTGCTGATGTCGCCGCTCTTGCCCAGGCTCTTGTAGCCGAAGCGCGAGTCCGCCACGCGGATGCCGTAGACATCGCGCGCCGGCAGGCCGGCGGCCCGTGCGAGTCCGACGTAGAGGGAATTGAGGTCGGCGCATTTTCCCGTCAGGTCGCCGGTTTCCAGCATGAAGCGGATGTCGCCGAGGCCGCAGCCGCGGGTTTTGGGGTTGCGCGCCGTATTGTCCACCACCCATTCGTAGATGGCCCGCGCCTTGTCCTGGTCGGTTTTCGCGCCGCGGGTGATGTCGCGTGCGGTCTTCCTGACGATGCCGTCGGTGGGAAGCAGCTTCGTGGCCCGGGTATAACGGCGGTGCATCGAAGCAGGCAGCGGGGCCGCCTGCCCGACGCGGCTCAGATCGATGGCGCGGTCGAGCGTGGCGAATCGGCTGGTCACTTCCAGTACCGGCTTCTTCTCCGGTGCCCATTCGCCATAAAGCATATCAACGCCACGCTCCCGGTCGTGCAGCAATTGCGCGCGGTCGGCATCGCCTTGCCACAGATTGCCCATGGGCCGGATCCAGTCCTGTTCCTGCAGGGAGGGAAGCGGCAACCAGACACGGGTGGCTCCGTGCGGCTTGAGCACTTCCACCCGGTGTGTCACCTCGAACGTTCGCCAGCCATCCTCTGGCGACGGATCGAATGCCGCCATGGCCTGGCTGGCTGGCCACACTGTCCCCGCAGCCAATACAGCGGAAGTCATCAGGAAATCACGTCGTTGCATGCACCGCTCCTTCTTTCTCAAGTGATCAGGCGGCCAGCTTCGCGAGCTGGCCGATGAAATCCGCTTCATCTGCTGCTGACAAGCAACGCACATCCAGCCGCAATGCGCCGTCGGCGATACGGCCGATCACCGGTACGGGCAGGCCGCGCAGTGCCGCTTCGATCTCATGCAGTACGCCGCTTTTCCGGCCGCGGGGCCGCACGACCAGCGCATGGCTCGGCAGGCGGTCGACCGGCAACGAGCCGCTGCCGATCTGCGACAGGGCCGGTTCGGCAGACACGCTCGCCGGCCAGTGGGCAAGTGCCAGCTGCATGTTCGGCAGCAGCCGTTCAGCCTGCATCCGGATGTCGTCCGGCGGCCGGGTGAGCACATGCAAGGTCGTGAGCCGGTCGCCCAGACGGTCGGGGTCGCGATACAGGCGCAGGACCGCCTCGAGCGCCGCCAGCGTCAGCTTGCCGACGCGCAGCGCGCGCTTGAGCGGGTTCTTCTTGATGCGCTGGATCAGCGCGCGGCGGCCCACCAGGATGCCGGCCTGCGGTCCGCCCAGCAATTTGTCGCCGCTGAAACTGACCAGATCGGCCCCGGCTGCAATCGACTCCTGCGGCGTCGGTTCGTGCGGCAGGCCGAAGCGTGCCAGATCGACGAGCATGCCGCTGCCAAGGTCGATCACGAACGGCAGATCGTGGGCATGCGCAAGCTGCGCAAGCTCTGTCTCCGGCACGCTGGCGGTAAAGCCGTGGATGGCATAGTTACTGGCGTGCACCTTCATCAGCATGGCGCTGCGCGGGCCGATGGCGGCCTCGAAGTCGCGCAGGTGCGTACGATTGGTGGTACCCACCTCGACCAGCTTGGCGCCGGCGCGGCTCATGATGTCCGGCACGCGAAAGGCCCCGCCGATTTCCACCAGTTCGCCGCGCGAGACGATCACCTGCTTGCGCATGGCAAGCGTGTTGAGCAGCAGAAACACGGCAGCCGCGTTGTTGTTGACCACAGTGGCCGCCTCGGCCCCGGTGAGCTCGCACAGCACGGACTCGACGACGTCGTCGCGGTCGCCGCGCCCACCGGTCTCGAGATCGTATTCCAGCGCACAGGGATGGCGTGCCGCCATCACCAGTGCCTCCACCGCCTCTTCCGGCAGCGGCGCGCGCCCCAGGTTGGTGTGCAGTACCGTGCCGGTGAGATTGAATACCCGTTTCAGGCGGGGCGCATTGTGCTGCGACAGATGCACGGCAAGCTGGGCCGTCACCGCAGGCTCGGTGTAATCGACCCGGTCGCCGCTGCGCGCTGCCTGGCGCGCGCGATCGAGTACGCTGCGCACGCCGGCAAGTACCGGCTCGCGGCCGTATTCGGCAATCAGAGGGGAAACAGCCGTCCAGTTGAGGACACGATCGATCGAGGGCGGGCGGGGGGCGCTATGCACGATAGACAATCCCTTGTTAGTGAGTGAACAGTCAGGTCAGGCCGTGTATCAGGTACCAGTTGATTCCGCTGCGGGCGAAGCCCGCCTCGTCCATGAGCAGGTCCAGCGTCAGGGTGGCGAGGTCATCGGCCACCGGATCGGCCAGCGGATCCTTTTCCTGCTGGATGACCTTCAGATAGGTCTGGCATTCCGGGCAGCTCTCGGCCTGCACGACCTGCTTGCCCCCCTCCAGATGGTAGTGGGCGATGCCGCGGGTATTGTCGCAGTTGCTGCATTTGGCGCGCACCACGTGCCATTCGGAACTGCATAGCGTGCAATGCAGATAGCGCAGGCCGTTTTCGGCACTGCCGATGCGCACCACCGAACTGACCGGATGCGAGCCGCATACCGGGCACAGGTTGGGATGCTCGGGCCGCGCCACCTGTGCGGGTTCGAGCTGGCGCGCGAGCCGGGTCCAGTGCGTCTGCAACGCGGCACCTATAATCGGCGCCACGGCGGCATCGAGCCCCTGGACGTTCCCATCAAGCAGTTGCAGAGCCTGCGCGTCCAGCCAGGCATCCTGTTTTTCCAGAACCGATTCCAGCGCCGCCTGCCCTGTTGCAGGCAGGCTGGGCAGCACCGTCCGTGCCAGGTGCCGCGCCGTGTCGCGCCAGCCATCCGGCAAACCGAGGCCGGCGGGCGCCAGCGGCGGCATCTGATGTTCGCGGCATTGCGCCAGCCGTTCGGGCGCGGGCAGTTCCGCCGCAGGGCCTGCAGCCAGGTATTCCTGCTGCGCCCGTGCAAGGCGGGCCACGAAGCGCAGGTAGTCGCCCAGGGTGTGGCCTTCAGCCAGTTGTTCGAGCCGCCGCGCGCGGCTGAGGAACACATCGGCGGGCGGCAGCCGCAGTTCGGGGATGTCGCCGGCCGCCGCTTCGATCTCGCCGGGCTGCAGGAGGGTTGTCGTCATGCGCTAGTCGCTGTCCTTGTCGGTTCTTCAGTCTAGACGATCGAGCCGGAATGCAAGGCCGGCTACTTGCCGGTCATCTCGCGATACCAGGCGCGGTGATGGTGCTTGGCCCAGGCGGCGGACACCGTGCCGCGCGTCATGGCACGAACCGAACCCTTGACCCAGATGGCCGCATAGACGTGCACGATAATGCCGAGGATCATGATCCAGGCTGTCAGTGCATGGACGACCACGGCGACGCGCAATAGCCAGACGGGAAAATACGGCGCGAACCAGGGTTGCCAGATCACGATGCCGGAAATCAGTAGCGTGGGAACTGTCACGACCACCGTCCAGAACAGGTATTTCTGACCGGCATTGTATTTGCCGACTTCAGGCAATCGCTCGTCACGATTGCACAGTTCATCGCCGATGTGCTTCATCCACTGGCGGTCGGCAGGCGTGAAATGGTTGAAACGCCAGAACCGCGCCGCCAGGGCGATGAAGAACAGACTCAGGAACACCCCTATAAAAGGATGGAGAATGCGATCCCAAGTGCCTCCGCCGAATAAATAGGCGAAAAAGAAAAAGGCCGGATGGAACAGTGCCAGGCCCGACAACGCGGCAAGGACGAACGAGATGGCCACCAGCCAGTGGTTGCTTCGCTCTCTGGCAGAGTAGCGCCGTATCCAGGTAGTCATGATCGCTCCTTGCTGGGGTCGGAAGGCCGGGCCGGATCCACATCCTCTTCATCCACGACCTTCGGACCCACTGTGACGAAATGGAAAAATCCTGCAAAGACAGCCAGGCCGATGCCCAGGCTCATGAGCGGCTTGGTCACCCCCTTCCACAGGCTGACCAGCGGGCTGATGTGCGGATCCTTGGGCAGGTTCGCATAGAGCTCGGGCTGGTCGCCGTGCTGCAGGACGTACATCACGTGCGTGCCGCCGACGCCCTGCGGGTTGTACAGCGCCGCATTGGCGTAACCGCGCTCCTTGAGGTCGGCTACGCGCCCTTCGGCATGATGGATCATGTCCTGCTTGGAGCCGAAGACCAGCGCGCCGGTGGGACAGGTCTTGATGCAGGCAGGCTCCAGGCCCACCGCCACCCGGTCCGAGCACAGCGTGCACTTGTAGGCCTTGCTGTCCTTCTTCGAGATGCGCGGGATGTTGAACGGACAGCCGGTGATGCAATAGCCGCAGCCGATGCAATGCTCCTCGTGGAAATCCACGATGCCGTTCGCATACTGGACGATGGCACCCGGCGACGGGCAGGCCTTGAGGCAGCCAGGGTCATCGCAGTGCATGCAGCCGTCCTTGCGGATCAGCCATTCCAGACGTCCCTGCTCCACCTCCACTTCGGAGAAGCGCATCACGGTCCAGGACTGGTCGGTGAGGTCGCGCGGGTTGTCGTAGAGGCCGACGTTGGTGCCGATCTCGTCGCGCAGGTCGTTCCATTCCATGCACGCCGCCTGGCAGGCCTTGCAGCCGATGCACTTGGAGATGTCGATCAGCTTGGCGACGTGAACGGGGTTGCGCACACGCGGAGGCGGCGTGGTGGTGGCGGAGCGTGCCTTGATGTCGAGTGATTGCAGTGCCATGGTCGCCTCCTAGACTTTCTCGATGTTCACGAGGAACGACTTGAATTCCGGCGTCTGCGTGTTCGCATCACCGACGAAAGGCGTCAGGGTGTTGGTGATGTAGCCATTCTTCGCCAGGCCCATGAATCCCCAGTGGATCGGCATGCCCACGGTGTGCACCTTCTTGCCGTCGACATCGAGCGTGCGCAGGCGCTTGGTGACCACGGCCACCGCGACGATGAAGCCGCGGTTGGATTTCACCCGCACGTGGTCGCCGGCCTTGATGCCCTTCTCCTTCGCCAGATCCTCGCCGATTTCCACGAACTGCTCCGGCTGCAGGATGGCGTTGAGGCGCACATGCTTGGTCCAGAAGTGGAAATGTTCGGTGAGGCGATAGGTGGTGCCGACATACGGGAACTGGTCTGGCTTGCCGAACGTCGCCCAGTCCTCCTTGAACACCCGCGCAGCCGGGTTGGACCGCGCCAGGGCGTTCTTCGGATGCATCGGGTTGTTGGCGAGCGGCGACTCCATCGGCTCGTAATGCTCGGGGAAGGGCCCCTCCGCCATCTTGTCGACGGCGAAGAAGCGCGCCACGCCTTCGGGATTCATGATGAAGGGATTCATGCCGTCTCCCGGCGGCGAATCGGGCTTGAAGTCCGGAATGTCGGAGCCGCCCCACTTGCCGGTCGCGGCGTCCCAGGCGATCAGCTTGCGCGTGGGATCGTAGGGTTTGCCGCCCGGGTCGCAGGACGCGCGGTTGTACAGCACGCGCCGGTTGGCCGGCCAGGCGAAGGCCCAGTTCAGCGTCTGGCCCATGCCGAACGGATCGCTGTTGTCGCGCCGCGCCATCAGGTTGCCCTTCTCGCTCCAGGCGCCGGAGAATATCCAGCAGCCGCAGATCGTGCTGCCGTCGTCGCGCAGTTCGGCGAAGCCGTTCAATTGCTCGCCGGCCTTCACCAGGACCTTGGCTGGGTCCTTCGGATCGGTGACGTCCTTCAGCGCACGGCCGGAGTATTCCTTCGCCAGCTCTTCCGGCGACGGGGCATGGGGCTGGCGATGTTTCCAGGTCAGGTTGAGGATGGGGTCGGGGAAGGCGCCGCCGTCCTTCTTGTACAGCTCGCGCAGCCTGAGGAAAATGCCGGCCATGATTTCCTGGTCGCCCTTGGCGTCGCCCGGCGGCTCGGCGGCCTTCCAGTGCCACTGCAGCACCCGGCTGGAACTGACCAGCGAACCGTCTTCCTCCGCGAAGCAGGTGGAAGGCAGACGGAACACCTCGGTCTGGATCTTGGCCGGATCGACGTCGTTGTATTCGCCGTGGTTCTGCCAGAACTCCGAGGTTTCGGTGGCCAGCGGGTCGATGATCACCAGATATTTGAGCTTGGCGAGCGAGCCCGACACCTTGACCTTGCACGGTGCGGAGGCGAGCGGGTTGAAACCCTGGCAGAGGTAGCCGTTGACCTTGCCCTGGTTCATGTTCTCGAACACCTGCAGCAGGTCGTAGCCCTTGTCGAGCTTGGGCAGCCAGTCATACGCCCAGTTGTTCTCCGCAGTTGCAGCGTCGCCATACCAGGCCTTCATGGTGCTGACGAAGAACTTGTTGTAGTTCTGCCAGTAGCTCAGCTGACCGGGCCGCAACGGCTTGAAGGCACGCTTCTCGATATAGGCCTTGTAGTCCTGCTCCGCATCGCTGGGCAGCGTCATGTAGCCCGGCAGCAGGTTGGACAACAGTCCCAGATCGGTCAGGCCCTGGATATTGGAGTGGCCGCGCAGCGCGTTCATGCCGCCGCCTGCCGCGCCGATGTTGCCCAGCAGCAGCTGCACCATGGCGCCGGTGCGGATCATCTGCGAGCCGTAGGAGTGCTGCGTCCAGCCCAAGGCGTACATGATGGTCATGGTCTTGTTGGGTGCCGAGGTCTCGGCGAGCATCTCGCACACCTTGAGGAAGGCATCCTTGGGCGTGCCGCAGATGTTGGTCACGGCCTCCGGCGTGTAGCGGCTGTAATGCGCCTTCATCATCTGGTACACGCAGCGCGGGTTCTGCAGCGTCGGGTCGGTGACGACATAGCCGTCCGCGCCGATCTGGTAGCCCCAACTGGACTTGTCGTAGCTGCGCTTCTCCGGGTTGTAGCCGGAGTAGATGCCGTCGTTGAACGCGAACTCGTCCTTCACCAGGAAGCTGAAGTCCGTATAGGTCTTCACGTACTCGTGATGGATTTTGTCATTGCTGAGCAGGTAGTTGATGACGCCGCCGAGGAAGGCGATGTCCGTGCCGGAACGGATCGGTGCATAGAAATCCGATACCGCGGCCGAGCGCGTGAAGCGCGGATCGACGACGATCAGCTTTGCCTTGCGGTGCGCCTTCGCCTCGGTCACCCACTTGAATCCGCAGGGGTGCGCTTCGGCGGCGTTGCCGCCCATGATCAGAACCAGGTCGGTGTTCTTGATGTCAACCCAATGGTTGGTCATCGCACCGCGGCCGAACGTCGGGGCAAGACTTGCCACCGTCGGACCGTGTCAAACACGCGCCTGGTTATCGAATGCGAGCATCCCCAGGCTACGCGCGATCTTCTGCGTCAGATAGCCGGTTTCGTTGCTGGAAGCGGAGGCGGCGAGCATGCCGGTGGAAACCCAGCGGTTGACCGTTTCGCCCTTGTCGTTCTTCGCGATGAAGTTCTTGTCGCGGTCGTCCTTCATCAGCCTGGCGATGCGAGTGAAGGCGTCGTCCCAGGAAATGGGCGTCCACTCCTTGCTGCCGGGCGCCCGATATTCGGGCCGCTTGAGCCGGTTCGGGCTGTGCACGAAATCGAGCAGGCCGGCGCCTTTCGGGCAGAGCGTGCCGCGGTTCACCGGGTGGTCCGGATCGCCTTCGATGTGCATGATCTCGCTGTGAGCATTCTTGGCCTTGTCGCCCAGGCTGGAGATCAGGATGCCGCAGCCGACCGAGCAATAGGGACAGGTGTTGCGGGTTTCGGTGGTGCGCGCGAGCTTGAATTCCCGCACTTCCGCCAGCGCCTCGCCGGGCGCGAATCCCAGCGCAACGAGGCTGGAACTGCCGACCCCCGCTGCGCATATCTTGAAGAACTGCCTCCGGGTCACTTGCATCTCGGTCCTCCATTCTCGTGAATTCAGGCACGCATGGAAAAACTATAGAAACAAAACATTCCCTTACAAATATTATTTATCGATCACCGCCATAAAAAACGTTCCAGCGATGGGCAGGAACCCGCCTGTCATGCGTCTGACAACAGCATGAGCCCCTGATTTCTGGATATTCGGCCCCGTTTCGCGGCGAAATAGCAGCCCGATCCGATTGCAGGGCGGCGGCAGAGCGTTAGCGTCCATCCTCGCCGCTGTCGCTGAAATCGCCCAGCGGCCGTTTGAACGTGTAGTCCGCCGGCCGGAGGATCAGTTGCCGTGCCGACGTTTCCACGCTGCCACTCGGGATGGTGAAAGGCAGCGCCACCACGGTCAGCACCGTCCCCACCACCGTGGCTGCCAGTCCCAGCGGCCGCATGACCACCGCGTCCACCACCATGTCGGTAGTCTTGTCGCCGCTGACGGTGTCGTCCTGCTGGGCAGGCGCGGAAATGGGCATCAAGCCGAGGGTTGCAGCCAGCAGTACGGAGGCCAGTCCGCTACGCAGGGCGGCGCTCATGCCTTGCCCTGCGGCAAGCCCACGCCTGCCGATACCAGATAATCGCGCACATGCCGCAACTCCTGTTTGCTGCAGGTATTGCTGTTGTGCGGGCGATGCAGGAAACCCTCCACGCCGTTCAGCACGACCCGGAAGCTTGCGCCATGATGCGGCTCCACGTTGGCGCCCAGATGCGCCAGCATCGCTTCCACCTCGCGCCAATGGACGTTGCCGCTGACCGGTCCTTCGAAAATCGCCCGAAGCAAATTTTCGTGCTTGTGACTCATGAACAAAGACTCGGGACATTCAACACTCCTCCAGCATAGAACCGCCAACGCCTGACGTGAAGGGGAAATGGCGCCGGGCGCACGTCAAGGCATGCGCAGGAACGCATCCATCGCCGCCGGCGCCAGCGGCCGGCTGAACAGGTAGCCTTGCACTTCGCTGCAGCCGGCCTCGCGCAGGAACGCCAGTTGCTCCGCCGTTTCCACGCCTTCGGCGATGATGCCCAGCCGCAGACTGCGCGCCAGCTGGATGATGGCGCTGACGATGGCGGCATCGTCCGGATCGGTGTGGATGTCGCGCACGAAGGACTGGTCGATCTTGAGCCGGTCGACAGCAAAACGCTTGAGATAGCTGAGCGAGGAATAGCCTGTGCCGAAGTCGTCGATCGCCAGCCGAATGCCCAGGGCTTTCAGCTGCCGAACCGTGTCCAGGGTGTTCTCCACATCCTGCAGCAGGATGGATTCAGTCAGCTCCAGTTCCAGCAGGTGCGGCGGCAGCCCGCTGCGCGCCAGCGCGCCCGCCACGGTCTCGATCAGGCCGGCACGACGAAACTGCAGGGCAGACAGGTTGACCGACATGATGATATCGGGCAATCCCGCTTGCCGCCACGTCTGTGCCTGGCGGCAGGATTGTTCGATCACCCAGGCGCCGATGGGCACGATCAGGCCACTGTCTTCCGCCACCGGGATGAAACGGGCCGGCGATATGTCGCCCAGTTCCGGGTTGTTCCAGCGCAGCAGCGCCTCCACGCCGGTCACCTTGCCGCTGTCGGCATCCAACTGCGGCTGGTAATGCAACTGCAGTTCAGCCCGGTAGAGCGCCTGATGCAGACGGTTCTGCAGCATCAGATGCTCGCGGGCCTGCCGGTTCATGCGGTCGTCGAAGAAGCGGTAGGTGTTGCGGCCCGCGTCCTTGGCGTTGTACATGGCCGTATCGGCCTTCTGCAGCAGGCTGTCGAAATCGCTGCCGTCCTGCGGATACATGGCGATGCCGATACTGCAGGATGCGTTCATCGCGTGGCCGTTGATCTCCACCGGCTCGGCCAGCAGCCTGAGGATGTCTGCCGCGACGCGCTCCACCGTTTCCATGTCCGGAATCTCGTTGAGCAGCAGGATGAATTCGTCGCCGCCCTGGCGGCTGATGGTGTCGCTGTCACGCGTGCTGTGCGTCAGCCGCTTGACGGCTTCCAGCAGGAGCTGGTCGCCTGCAACATGCCCCAGGGTGTCGTTCACGCGTTTGAAGTTGTCGAGGTCGAGGAACAGCATCGCCACCAGTTTCTGCGACCGTTGCGCCCTGGCCAGCGCCTGCTCGAAACGGTCGCGCAGCAGCACGCGGTTGGGCAGGCCGGTAAGGACATCATGATGGGCGAGAAATTCGATGCGCGCCTCCGCCTGCCTGCGCTCGGTGATGTCCTGGCAGGCGCCATACAGGCGGTTTCCGGCCTGGTCATCTGCCGCCTCCATGGCCAGCGTATACGCCCGGATGTAGTGGACGGCGCCGTCCTTCGCGAGGATGCGCAACTCGCATTCGCTACGCTGGCCCGGCGCGAGATAGGCAATATTGCGATCGAATTCGGCGAAATCATCCGGGTGAACGAGATGGCGCCAGCAGCCTTTCGCCATGATCTCATCCAGCGAATAGCCGAAGACCTGATCTGCCGAAGTCGTCGCCCAGTCGATGATCAGGTCCCCGTCCGCCGTCTGCATGCAGGAGTACAGCAGGTCGGTCGACACGCTGGAAATCAGGCGGTAGCGCTCTTCGCTCTCGCGCAGCGCCTGCTCCATCCGCTTGCGTTCGCTGATGTCGATGAAGTTGACCACTGCCCCTACCAGCTGGCCGTTGTGGTACATGGGATGGGACCAGTATTCGACCGGGAAGCTGGTGCCATCCTTGCGCCAGTGCACTTCGCTGTCCACATGGGTGGGCTTGCCCTCCAGGGTGGAACTGCGGATGTGGCACTGCTCCTTCGGATAGGGGCGGCCGTCCGGATAGCTGTGGTGGATCAGGGCATGGATACTCTTGCCGAGGACCTCCGCCTGCGTGTAGCCCAGCATGTCGAGACACGCCGGATTCACGAACGTGCAGATGCCCTGGCTGTCGACCCCGAAAATCGCCTCGGGGGATGCGTCCAGCAGCAGGCGAAAACGCTCTTCGCTCTCGCGCAGCGCGGCCAGGGCTGCACGATGGCCCATGACCACGCCGAGGTCGGCAGCCAGCTTCTCCAGCAGGATCACCTTTTCCGGACCGAACGCATGGGGCTCTTCGCTATACACCGTCAGGGCGCCGATGATCCGTCCATACGCCCGCAACGGCGTCGCGGCCGACGATCGATAACCATGGAGGAGCGCACGTTCCCGCCACGGCGCAAACTGTTGATTGGTCTCGGTGTCGTCGTTGATCGCCGTGATGCCCAGGCGTATGGCGGTCCCGGTGGGTCCCTGGCCCTGGGGGGAGTCGTCGCAGCGGATTTCCACCTTGGACAGATACGTATTCTCGAAACCCGCCTCTGCCACCGAATCGACCGTGACGCCGTCCTCGTTCACCAGGCCGACCCAGGCCATGCGGAACAGATCGTCCCGCACCAGTTCCTGACAGATGCGTGCCATCAGTTCGTGCTCGGGCCGCTCCGCCACCAGCATTTCGTTCACTGCCGCGATGATCTGCAGCAACAGGTTGCGCTGCCGCATGGCCAGCGCCTCGCGCCGCAGCTCGGTCACCTCGCGCAGGCTGCCCACCATGCGCAGCGGGTTGCCCTCGGCGTCGCGTTCCACGACCTCGCCACGGTTATGCAGCCAGATCGAGGTGCCGTCGGCGTGCCGGATGCGATGTTCGCGATCGAATACCGCATTGCCATCGAGACAGGCCCGTATCGCCGACATCACGCCGGCCCGATCCTGCTCCTGCAGGCATGCAATGGCCTCCTGCCAGGTATGCTCGGTCTGCTGCACGTCCAGGCCCATCAGGCGCGCCCACTGCGGATTGTGTCGTACCCGTCCGCTCCGCAAATTCCAGTCCCACACGCCTTCGCCGAGGAGCGCCAAGGCATAGGCCTGTTCGCTGCCATCGGGAAGCGGTTTGCCGGCCTTGCCCGCCTTCCTCTCGGCAGCGGGATCACGCCCCTCCGCCAGCAATGCCCGGGCGGCACAGCGGCGGCGTCTTGCCTCGCCCAGCGTCACCTCCGGGTATACCCCCAGGGCCAGGGTCTTGCGTTTGCCCCCAAAGCGATAATCCAGCCGCCAGTAGCGCGAGCCATCCGGATTCAGCAGCAGATACATGCCGCCGCCGTCTGCCAGCTTGAGCGGCTTGGCCGTCGGATGTGTCTGACGGATACGGCGGTCGGTAAGAGGCGTGGCAATACGGGCCATGACAAAAGCAAAATGATTTTCGTAATGTCATCATCATACCGACAGATGCCGTCAGGTATACCGTCAAAAATATTCATGATAAACAGTACGAATTACAGCATTTTCATACGGGCATGCCGCTTTGCCATATCGACTGATTCAATCGCGTCATCCACCCATTCGTTCGTTTTCCATATTGGATTTCTCGATTTTTTCCACTTGGCCTGACGACCTCACCAACGAAGGCAAGCCAATCGACGCGGCCGTCCGAATCCACAACGGCCCCGCAGATCCAGTCATCGCGGCGTGGATATCGAAGTAACGGCAGCAATCGCGGCGGGCCGCGACCGATAAAAGCAGGAACGACTCGGCCCCACCGGGTGTTCCCCAGTGCCGCAACATTTCATCTGCGCGTTGAAGGTCCGCCACCGGCTGCGTATCTGTTGCGCCCCGATCCGCGCAGAGATCTGCCACACCACCGAATACCGCGCGCTCCATACCGATCTGGCGCGCGATTCGACCCGACACACGTAAACATTCGCGCCTTTCAACTTAAAATCCCTCTGGACGCCTGCGCTTCGGCGCGCTCACCCACCGCATCGCACCCCCACATGAACGACCTCATACAGCGCCTCGACCTCTCCTTCCTCGCCGCTTCCTGGATTCACCAGGTGATGACGCTCATCGTCGCCATCACCCTGCTCAACGTCGGCGCCTATTACCTGCTGCGCCGCATCGAAAAGATCGCCGCGCGCACCGCAACCGTCTGGGACGATGCTCTGATCAAGGCCACGCGCAAACCTCTCACGCTCATCCTGTGGGTGATCGGCACGACTTATGCCATCCAGATCGTGCACCAGCATCTCGGCACGCCGGTCTTCGATTTCGTTCTGCCTGCCCGCAACACCCTCATCATCGTCGCGCTGGCCTGGTTCCTGATGCGACTGATCAGCCAGGCCTCGCGCAATCTCCTCGTCCGCAGCGTCGAAACGGGGCACGGCGTGGACGCCACCACGGTCGACGCGCTTTCCAAGCTGGGGCGGGTCTCGATCATCGTCGTGGCCACGCTGGTCATCCTGCAGAATCTCGGATTCAGCGTGTCCGGCGTGTTGGCGTTCGGCGGCATCGGCGGCATTGCCGTCGGCTTCGCTGCCAAGGACATGCTGGCCAACTTCTTCGGCGGCCTCACCATCTACCTGGACCGGCCGTTCACAGTGGGCGAATGGATCCGCTCGCCCGACCACCAGATCGAGGGCACAGTGGAATACATCGGCTGGCGCCACACCCGTGTGCGCGCCTTCAACAAGAACCCGATCTATGTGCCCAACGCGCTGTTCACCACCATCGTGGTGGAAAACCCGACCCGCATGACCAACCGGCGCATCAAGGAGACCATCGGCATCCGCTATGCCGACCTCGACAAGATGGCCCCCATCGTCGCCGACGTGAAGACCATGCTGCAGAATCACCCCGAGATCGACACCGGTGCCACGCTGATCGTCAACTTCAACCAGTTTGCCGCGTCGTCGCTGGATTTCTTCATCTACACCTTCACCAAAACCGTCGAGTGGGTGCACTACCACGAGGTCAAGCAGGACGTGCTGTTGAAAATCGCCGACATCATCCGGAAGCATGGTGCGGAGATCGCCTTCCCCACCCGCACCGTGCATCTCGAATCGGCCGCCGAAGAAGCCGCGGCCGACTAGCGGCACGCGTCGCTCGCGGCGGCTTTTCCGGGCGGCGAAAGCCATGTGATCGCCTGCAGCCCAGTCCAGCCGCGGAGGCAGTTCGTCCGCCTTGCCAAGACGTGCCCCGCTCCTCATACTGGCTTGACGAATTGGTCTTTTGGTCAGTCTCCTCCTGCCCCCAGCGGGCACTCTGTCGGCTTTCCTCATTGGCATCATTACCGCGCGCCCGGGCGCGGCTGCCGCAGTTCCACTGCGATCTTTCGCCTATCCACCCATGCCAGCGCACGGCTTCCTCGTGCCTTGGTCATCATGAGGAATCACGCCATGGCAAAAGAAGAACTTGTAGAAATGGAAGGCGTCGTCAACGAAGTCCTCCCGCAAACCCGCTTCCGCGTCACGCTGGACAACGGCTTTGAAATCACCGCCTACGCCTCCGGCAAAATGCGCAAGCACCGCATCCGCATCCTGGCCGGCGACAAGGTCACCATCGAAATGTCGCCCTACGACCTCACCAAGGGCCGCATCAATTTCCGCCACAAGGATAGCCACGTCCAGGCGCCACGGCCGACCGCGCCCAGAAAATTCAACTGATGCAAGGGCTGGCGGGCATGCACGAAACCGATTCGCCTACTGCTCCCGTGCGCGAAGCCGCCAAGCCGCATCCTCTCGGTGTCTGCAAGGCCTGCGGCGCCATCACCTACCGCAAGGAATCCGTCGGCCAGCGCTGCATCCGCATCCGGCGCGGGACGCGCTGCAGCGGCATCGTCGCCGTCGCCACGCGGGACGCCTGCTGGAAACAATGCGCGAGCTGCAGCGGCACCGGAAAACGCGACAACACACCCTGCACCTATTGCCGCGGCATCGGCTGGAACCTGGCCAAACCCTGGAGCCTGTAAGTCCCAGCGGCCTGACGCCGGGTGGCGCGACCGCATGACATAATGTTCCGGCCTTCCACGCCGTAAACCCACTTAACCATGCATGGAAGTCGGGCCATCACTGCGTCCGTCACGAACCCCTATCCGATGCGCTCCATCACCCGCCGTATTTTCCTCTGCCTGTTGGCAGGTCTCAGTGTTCCCGTCCTGGCCCAGGATCTGCCGCCCCTCTCCCATGCGGTAACGGGGAGCGACACCGACTACACCATCAAGCAAGGCGATTCCCTGACCGCCATCGGCGCCCGCTTCGGCCTGGCGCCCAAACTGCTGGCCCGGCAGAACGGCCTGCCCGTCAACGCCAGGCTCCACCCCGGCCAGCAGCTGCACGTCCATCATCCCCACATCGTCCCGGCGACGCTCGACGACGGCATCCTCGTCAACTTGCCGCAAAGCATGCTGTTCAACTTCAGCCAGGGCACGCTGGTTTCCGCCTATCCCGTCGGCCTGGGCAAGCCCAGCTGGCCCACCCCGCAGGGCGAATTCAGGATCGTCAATCGGCAGGCGAACAAGCCCTGGCTGGTGCCCAAATCGATCCAGGAGGAAATGCGCCGCGAAGGGAAAATCGTGCAGGAGGAAGTGCCCCCCGGCCCCGACAACCCCCTGGGCAAACACTGGCTCGGCTTGAATCTGTGGGGCTACGGCATCCACGGCACCATCGCGCCGGCGAGCGTCTACCATTTCCAGAGCCATGGCTGCATTCGTCTGCATCCCGATGATATTGCGGAACTTTTCGACCAGGTGCGGATCGGAACGCAGGGACGTCTCATTTACCAGCCGGTTTTGCTGGCGGTGATCGAAGACGGCCGCATCCTGCTCGAAGTCCATCGGGACATCTACAAGAAGGGAATCGATCCCGCGCGAACCGTGCGCGATCTGGCTGCAGCCAACGGCTTGAGCCAGGCCATCGATTGGCCTAAAGTGGACGCCGTAATCGCCGCTCAGGATGGATTGGCCGAGGAAGTAGGCCATCTGCCAAGCAACGGATTGAAAGGACAACCATGAAGCACGTCAGCCGACGCAAATTTCTCAAACTGGGCCTGCTGGCCGCCGCGATGCCGCTGCCGGCCTCCGCCAGCGCATGGCTGGCTGCGCCCGAGCGCCGACTGAGCTTCCACAACCTGCACACCGGCGAGAACCTCGACCTGCCCTACTGGGTGCAGGGCGACTACGTTCCGGACGCGCTCGCCGAAATCAATCACGTCCTGCGCGACTACCGCACCGACCAGGTCGCCGCCATCGACACCCGCTTGCTGGACCTGCTCGACCGCGTCAAGGCCCAACTCGGTACGTCCAAGCCCTTCCAGGTCATTTCCGGCTATCGTTCTCCCGCCACCAACCACATGCTGTCGGAACGTTCCTCCGGCGTCGCCAAACACAGCCTGCACATGGAAGGCAAAGCCATCGACATCCGCATTCCCGGCGTGGCGCTGGCCGACCTGCGCAAAACCGGGCTCGCGCTGCAAGGCGGCGGCGTCGGCTACTATCCGGCTTCCGACTTCGTGCATCTGGACGTCGGACGCGTACGGACCTGGGGCGGCTAGACCGCACAACGCCTTTCCGGCCGCAATCGTTCGACGTAGGGCCGGCGAATTGAAGACCGCTTCATGGGCACCGACGCGTGCCCGACGACATTTTCCTGCACCAGGGTGAAACCCCGTCCCGATCCGACCGGTCGAACCAGTCCCACTTGCATGCCAAGGAGGACTGTCATGACCCCCTCTCGGGACCCACGTCCGGCGGCCTATCTCATCATTCTGCTCGGACTCGGGCTGGCCGCCGCCGCCGCCCTCGTTCCCTTCTACAACGTCGCCTATCTGCTCGAACCCGGCATCCTGCTGGCCGTGCTGATGCCCTTCCTGCTCTATGGCCTGTTCATCGAAAGCCTGCGCGGTTCCTGGCTGCTCGCCACCGGTCTGCTGCTGCTCGCAGCCAATCTGGTGCTGGTCGCATTCGAACGCTACCTCCGTTACGACAGCTACGCAGACGATTTGATCTACTGGGTGCCGACACTGGCAGCGGTGGTCGTGCTGCCGATCGCCTATCGGCTGGGCCGACGCGCCGACGAAGCCGATCCATCCGGCACGCCCTCACCCGGCTAGGGGCCGCACCGTTTGTATTCGGGCCATGCGCGACTATATTGAGTTGGCAACCGGCTGAAGCCATCTACCCGGATCACCCGCTTTCCCTGCAACCCAAACGACTCAGGACGCCATGTACGGCCCATACAATCACAGTTGGATGTTCGATGGCGGATTCGGCCTGCTGTTCGGTGGCGTGTGGATGCTCCTGATGTGGGGAATTCCCCTTCTCCTCGTCATCGCCCTGCTGAAATACCTGTTTTTCAGGCCGCACGACAAGCGCAGCCCCGACATCCGGCCAGAGCAGAAAACGCCCCTCGACATTCTCAAGGAAAGCTACGCGCGCGGCGACCTCAGCCGCGACGAGTACCTGCAGAAACGCGACGACCTCCTGGAAAAATAGGCAGCACGCACGAATGTCCGCCCCCTTCCTCGCCCCCTCTCTTGAAAGGAGATTGCCATGAACATCACACGACCCAGCCAGCTTGCCGCCTTCGGACTTGCCGCCCTCTTGAGTGGAACCGCCCCGGCCCTTCTGGCGGCCGATCCGCCTCCTCCCCCGCAATATGGGCCCGGCATGATGAACGGTTATGGCGGCTATGGAATGGGCCCCGGCATGATGGGTGGCTATGGCGGCTATGGCATGGGTCCCGGCATGATGGGCGGTGGCTATGGCGGATATGGCATGGGCCCCGGGATGATGGGCGGTTATGGCGGCTACGGAATGGGTCCCGGCATGATGGGTGGGGGCATGATGGGACCGTATTGGGGTAGCGGGCTCGACCTGACCCCGGACCAGCAAGCCAAGATCAACAAGATCCAGGACGAGACCCGCAAGGCGCACTGGGCGCTGATGGGCGAGATGATGAACCAGCAGGCCAAGCTGCGCGACCTGAACCTGGCGCCGAAGCGGGACAATGCCGCAATCGACGCGGCCTACAAGGAATTCGGCAAGCTCCAGCAACAAATGTACGATTCCGCGGTGGCGGCGCACAAACGCATGGAGGCCGTCCTCACCAAGGAACAGCAGGAAAAGCTGCGCGATTATTGGCGCAAGGGCTGGACACCCAACCCCGAAAAATGAGCAGGCCGGCCGACTCCCGCCGCACCGATCACCAGGGAATCTCGGTGCCGTTGTAGCGGAAGAAACGCCCGTTCAGCGCCATCTGGAAATTGTCCACCAGGGCGCGCATGCCGCGCACGCTCTGTGCCGGGGTGAGCATCGCATCCGGGCCACCCATGCGGGTGCCCACCCAGCCCGGATGCAGCAGCAGGACGCCGATGCCCTGTTGCGCCAACGCATGCGACAGTCCCTTCATGGCGGCATTCAACGCCGCCTTGCTGGAACGGTAGGCATAGTTCCCCGGCGCGCCGATCTCGGTGATGGAGCCCATATGGCTGCTGATCGCCACCACCAGTTTCTTCTCGCTGCGGGCCAGATGGCCGGCGAAGGCCTCGCTCACCCGCACCGCCCCCAGGGTGTTGACGGCGAACGTGCGCAGCCAGACGTCATAGTCGATGCCGCCGAACGCATCCATGAACTTGTCCAGATACACGCCCGCATTGTTGAGCAGCACGTCGATGCGGGCGCCCTCCAGGTCGAGCTGCAGCGTGCGCAGCTGCTCGCCGTCGGTCACGTCGAGCCGATGCACGCTGAGGCGCGGATGCCGGCCGGCCAGGGCCTTGAGTTCGTCGGCCGCCTCGGGATGGCGGCACGTGGCGATCACCTGCCAGCCAGCCTCGGCGTACTGCCGCGCCCATTCCAGTCCGAGGCCGCGGTTGGCGCCGGTGATCAGTATGCCGGGGAGCGTGTTCATCGGAAGATTCTCCAGACCTGTCCTCTTTTGTATAGACGGCAACTGCCCCGTACGGGCGCTTTCCTTTGTCCCTTGCATCGGCTTTACTGGAACGATACGGTCCGGAAGAAAGCGACTCTGCCATGAAGGAAATCCTGCCCGGCGTATTTCACTGGAAGACCTTCCACGAAGGCATCCAGGCCTACGTCCATTCCTATTACACCAACGCCACCGACCCGCCCGTGCTGATCGATCCGCGCGTGCCGGCGCAAGGCATCGAATGGTTCGCGGCGCACGGCGCGCCGCAGCACGTCTACCTGACCAACCGCCATCACTATCGCCACAGCGACCGCTTCGCCGAACGCTACGGCGCGCAGATCTGGTGCCACAAGGACGGCCTGCACGAATTCACCCACGGCGAAAAAGTGCGCGGCTTCAGCCACGGCAAGACCCTGCCAGGCGGCGTGCTCGCTCTCAAGGTCGCGGCGCTGTGTCCCGAGGAAACCGCGCTCCATCTGCCCTTGCACGGCGGCATCCTGAGCCTCGGCGACGCCATCGTGCGCGAACGGGGCCGGCTCGGTTTCGTGCCGGACGCCTACATGGGCGACGACCCCGAAGGCGTCAAGCGTGGCCTGCGCAAGGCCTTCCTCAAGCACCTGCGCGAACGCGAGTTCGACCACCTGTTGTTCGCCCACGGTGCACCCTGGATCGGCGGCGCCCGAGCAGGCTTGCACGCATTCCTCGACAGGCTCGAGCGGTAGCGGACTCGCACAGATATCCAAAAAAACAGGGGCCAGGCATGACCTGGCCCCTGTTGCGATGCGCGACCCGCTTACATGCCGCCGAGGTCGTCGATGGCATCGACCACGATGCTGGTGCCGATCGCGATCATCAGGATATCGCCGGCCACCCGCACATACTTATGGCCGACAGGCGGCACGCCGAGGCTCACCACGACCCGCGGGGGCAGATCGTAGACCACCACGTCGCGCGGCAACGGCCGGCCGAGCTGCCATTTCCTGGCCTGGCCGGGCGGCATGCAGCCGTTGTGCTTCTTCGCGAGTCCCGGCGGGCAATGCCCGCGCTTGAAACTGTCCGCGTAATACTCGCGCACGACTTCACGCTGGCGGTCGCCGAAATGCACGCTCACCCGGACGTCGCCGCGCGATTCCCTGCGGTCGTCGTCATGACCGCCCTTCGCGGCCTTGTCCGGCTTGCCATGACCGGCCCAGTCCGGTTTGTCGGCCAGGCCCGGGCCGGCAGCGAAAAAGCAGGTCACGAACAGGGCAAGGGCAATGTGCTTTGATAAGGAAACGCGCATGGAAACTCCAGTCGTCAGGGAAAGGGACTGCGTGCCCAATCTCGTTCGGACACCCAGCGAGAAGATACCCGAATTCCCCCCATCATTCGACCCGCCTGCGGCGGACTCTGGCGCCCGCGCTTACGGCTTACGTCCGGGCTCGGCGCAGCGGATAATTGCCGCGTTGGTCTTCAGCTTCAGGCAGCGGCGCATGTCGCGTCCCTGCCGCCGCATCGGTTTGTTCGGCGCCATCTGCGCCGGCGCCTGGACCGTGGCCGGCGCTTCAGCCGTGTCGGCCGGTGCAGCCGCAGCAGCCGGCATGGCGTCCTGCGCCAGGGCAAGATTGGCCGCGCACAGCAGCGGCAGCGTCATCCATCCGATTGTCCTTTTCATAACGACCTCCTCTCATGATTCGTGAACCCGCAGGCACCCGCGCCTACGCCAAACCGGGAATCCCACCAGGATGATCGTCGGCCACTTCGCCCGTCACCGCATCGCCCACCCGAATCGTGCCGCCAACCAGGATACGGGCATTCACCCCGCCATGGCCGCGCATCGCGTTGTAGCCGCCCGGTCCCAGCACCGCCTCCATACGCGAACAGGGATCGCAATGCCCCGTCACTTCCAGCACCACCCCGGCGCCAATGCGCAGCACCAACGGCCGGTCGCGAAACAGCGCATGCGCCGCCAGCAGGTTCAGGCCCGACACCACCAGATTGCGTCGCAGCCACGCCGCCTCGATCTGCGTCCACCCGGTCAGTGCCGCGATCACCGGCAGATGCTCCGCCTGGATCAGCGTCACCTGCCTTTTGCCGCCCGCCACCCGGCTGCGCGACGGTTGCGCGTAGTGGTCGCCCTCGACCCCGCAGGCGGCGATCGCTTGTACGGCATCGACCGCAACCACTTCGCCCCGACGCTCGGGCCGAATATAAATCGCCTCGATCCGGCCCGGACGGGCAAAGCAGGTCGTCAGGTCGCGCAGGCCGGCGGCGTCCGGGACGACCGCCGGTCGATCCGGTCCCGGACTCATGCCAGCAGCCGCTGGAGCCACCACGCCAGCCCGCCCACCACGCTCAGGCAAATCAGGCAGGCCAGCAGGATCTTGACGAATCGAGGCATGGGCAAGGTCGCGTGATTCGCTATTTATCGCTGCCGGCCGGATACCCCACCGTTTGCGCAAGCGTGATGCGCTGATGCGGGCCCAGCCCCAGGGCAGCGCCCAGCGCCGCGCGATCGAGCTGGCCGCGCACCACTCCGGCGAGGCCGGCCGACGCGCAATAGAGATACACATTCTGGGCAATGAAACCGGCATCGGTTGCGCTATAGAACGCCGCTTCTTCCGCGCTGGCCTCGCCCGTCCGGTCGAGGTCCGCCACGTACACCAGGTTCAGCGGCGCAGTCGCCACGAAATCCTGCACACCCGCCAGCGGCCGGAGATCGCCGGCCACCATCCGGGACAAGACATGCGTCGGCGGATCGTAGCGATACGCGCCCTCTGAGGTGATCACGAGCACATCGGTCTCGCGCCAATCGCGTGCCGACGGCGCCGTGCGCTGCCCCGTGCCCGCCCGGTTCACGCCGTTCGCCGCCCACAGCAGGTTCGACAGCACCTGCAACGGCAACGCCCTGCCATCGAACTCCCGCGCCGACTGCCGCGCCTTCAATGCCTGCATCAAGGGTATGCCGCCCACCTTTTCGGGCGGGGGCAGCCTGATCGCGCCGGTTTCCGGTACCTGTCCCGCTTCCATCGTGCTCATCGTCCCCACCTCGTCGTGATTGCGTCCTTGCTGTATGGCGCTTATTCCACTCTAGACCGTTTATGCCGTTCGACCTGCCGAAACAGCAAGGCGTCCGGACGCCTCATGTCCGCATGACGGCGAGGCCTTCCCATTCATCGATTGGGATCGGCCTGCAAAACAGGAATCCCTGGTAGGCCCGGCACTCGTTCTGCAGCAGGAAATCCCGCTGGGCCTGGGTTTCCACTCCTTCCGCAATCACCTGCAAACCCAGCGACCGGCTCATGGCCATGATCGCCCGTACGATGGCCACATCGTTCTCGTCCTCAGGCACATCACGGACGAAGGATTGATCGATCTTCACCTGATCGAGCGGCAGGCGCTTGAGATAGGACAAGGACGAGTAGCCGGTACCGAAATCGTCCAGACAGAAACTCACGCCCAGCGCATTGAGCTGCCGCATCTGGCTGACCACGATGTCGACGTTGTCGAGCACCACGCTCTCCGTCAGCTCAAGCTTGAGCCGGGACGGATCGATGCCGCTCGCAGCCAGGCTGCGCTGCACCGTGGCGACGAAGTCGGACTGGTGGAACTGGCGCGCACTGACATTGACCGCCATCTGCAGGAACCGAGTACGCGGATCGCGTTCCCAATCCTTGATCTGGGCGCAGGCCGTGTCCAGGACCCACTGCCCGATGGACAGGATGAGCCCGGTCTCCTCGGCCAGCGGGATGAATTCGGCCGGCGAGACCATCCCGCGCTCGGACGGAAACCAGCGCAGCAGAGCCTCCGCACCGATCAGTTTGCCGTCCTGGTTGACCTGCGGCTGGTAGTAGAGCTGGAATTCGTCCCGCTCCAGCGCCTGGCGCAACGCCGCCTCCGTCTCCATGCGCGAGTCGATGGCCGCCTGCATGGCCGGATTGAAGAATCGCGCCGTATTGCGGCCCGCTCCCTTGGCCTGATAGAGCGCCACGTCGGCCTGCTTCAGCAGCATGTCGACCGACGCGCCCTGTCCCTGGAACAGGGTCAGGCCGATGCTCGTCGTGCCCAGATATCGTGCTTCGTTGATACCCAAGGTATAGGGCTGGTTAAGTTCGAAGCGCACCTTCTCGGCGATGATTTCCGCCTGGTTGGCCGCGTATAGCGCATCCTGGCCCAGGCCTTCCAGCACCACCACGAATTCGTCGCCGCCCAGGCGGCACACGATATCCTCCTGGCGCATGTGGATGATCAGCCGCTGGGCCACTTCGACCAGTAGGCGGTCGCCGACATCGTGGCCCCGCGTGTCGTTCAAGGTCTTGAACTGATCCAGGTCCAGGATCAGCAACGCGCCGAATTCGCCGCTGCGATGGCTGGCGCTCAGTGCCTGGGCCAGCCGGTCCATCAGCAGCCGCCGGTTGGGCAGCCGGGTGAGCGCGTCGAAATAGGCCAGGTTACGGATCTGCTCCTCCACCCCCTTGCGCTCGGTGATGTCGCGCACCAGCCCCAGGACATAGGCTTCCCCGGCGTATTCGAAATAGTTGGCATTGATTTCCACCGGAAACGAACGGCCGTCGGCAGCCGTGTGGCGGCTTTCGAAGGTCATCGTCCTGTGCGCCTTGAGCTGACCCCAGAAGGCCTGCCACTGTTCCGGTTGCGTCACGTCGCCATCGACATCGATCACCCGCAATGCCAGCAGAGCCTCGCGCGTCTTGCCGAGCGCCCTGCACGCTTCGTCGTTCACATAGTGGAAGCAACCCTGCTCGTCGGCGAGATAGGCCGCTTCCTTCACGTGGTTCAGGGCGAAATCCACTAGGGCCAGTTGCTGGCTCGCGCGCTCGCGCTCGGTGATGTCGCGGGCGATACCGAGCACACCGAGTACGTTTCCATGCCGATCGCGCAACGGTGTCTTCACCGTTTCGAGCAGGGCCCGGCATCCATCGGCGGCGAAAGTCACCCATTCCTCGTTGCGGACCGGTTGTCCAGCCGTCATCGCTTCGCGGTCCTTCTGCTGGAAAAAACGCGCCAGAGCGGGGTCCACGAAATCGAAATCGGTCTTGCCCACGATGTCCGACTCGCGCGCACCGTACAGGCGTTCGAATGCAGCGTTGCACATCCGGAAGCGGCCCTCCGCATCCTTGAGCCACACGAGATCGGGAACCGTCCCCAGAATCAGGTTTTTTTGCTGCTCGCTTTCTTCCAGGTTGCGGGTGACGGTTTTCAGCAGATCGTGCTCCCGCAGCAGCGTGCTTTGCCTGAACATCGCCAGCATGACGACGATGAACGCATTGACGTCGACGACATTACTGACGGTTCGGGGCACGCCCAGATGCGGGTCGGCCAGCTTGACCGCCACGCCGGACAGCACCACGGCCGCCAGCGGCAACAGGCGCAGGAAACCTTCATACCAACGCTCCAGCGTGGGGTTGTGGGAAGGCTCGACCTTCCAGTACAACATCGCCAACCCCATGCCCATTATTGAAAAGGAGAACAGGCTGTTGAACCAGGCGCCGTCGAGGGTCGCGCCATCCAGCGCCATCAGGTTCCAGACCATCCAGCAGATCCCCGTGGCGGCAAGGGAAACCAGGAACAGCCCGTAGCTCCAGGACAATTTCAAACGCAAGGTCGGGATCGCAATCAGGCCAATGCATGCGGCGCTAAACAGGCTGACCGGATAGGCCACCAGCACGCTCATGGCCAGCCACGTCGTATCCCCGCGCTTGGGCAGATACAGCACCAACACCAACGTCAGGGCCGCAATGGCCAGCATTGCGCCATCCAGCACCAGGGTCTTGCGCTGGACGCGGCTGGCCATGCGGAATGCCTCAAACAGCACCCCTACTCCCACACAGGGCCCCAGCCACAAATAGAACAAATCGGACGGCGACGGAAACCCCCAATAGCCGACAGCCGCCTGCAGGTCCCAGATCATCTGGCCGGCCGCGTATCCCGTCAGCCCAACCGCAATCCATCGCACGCCCCGGGCGCTTCCCGCACGAACCCTGTGCAACGCGATCCAGGCCAATATCGCTGCCGTGACCGTACCTGCCGTCCAGTGAAGATTGTCGAAGAAACGTACCCACTGCACATCCTGGGCAAAGCGGATGCCCAGAACGCCGGCCAGCAGGCCGCTCAAGCCGGCGAACAACACAAGGCGGACAGGCGGCTGCCCGCCCCGGTTACCCCAATTCATCGCTGGAACCTCCGCCCGAGGCGGTCGCTTCCTCACCACCCATGTTCATCCGCATCGTAATTCCCCGCAGTGTCTTTTTTCTTGTCCCTGTGGAGACGTCCTGCCTCTATCCGGCTATCGCGTCGCACAGCCGGACACAAGATTACCGGACAAACCATTCCATGAGCATGGTAATTGTGAATCTCCCCGGGCGGGCAGGGATGCGGGCCGGCAAGACCGGCAATCGGATGGGGGACCCCGGCGCCCCGCTGGAACCGGGAGATCAGAGCGGCCGCGAGCCCCGGCAATCCGGATAGCGGATACAGCCCCAGAACACCTGGCCCGCGCGGCTGCCCCGCTTGGCCTTGCGCTTCACCATCCGGCTCTGGCATTCGGGGCAGAACGGTGCGCCGTTCGTCGTGATGCTGAGCGGATCCCGGAAGAACCGGGGCGGCGCGGTCACGCCACTGATCAGCGCGTGCAGCGCCTTGCCGTCCATCAATTCGATGTTCTTGCCCTTGGCAAACGCCAGCGCCTCGTCCGTGAACACGCCGGAGGTCACCACGAAACCGCCGGCTGCGCCCCGGGCTGCCATCACCCCGTAGAGTTCGCGCACGATGCTCACGCCCACGCGGATCGCCCGCCACTGCTTGCATTGCACCAGGAAAAGCTCGCCGCCCTTCTTCAAGGCCAGGTCGACCCCGCCATCGGGGCCATCGCCGCCGGTCGCCGTCACCGAATAGCCCTTGCGCCGGAACGCCTCGCCCACCAGCGCCTCGAACTTCTTCCAGCTCATGTCATTCAGTGCGGCGTGATCCGGGCTCGTGGCCACCGTCTGATGCAAGGTGCGCCGCGTGTAGCGGCCATAGGCGGACAGGCCCGCCCCCGCCAGGAACACGGCGGGCAGCAGATACTGCCCCACGCCGGCCAGCGTCCTGAACATTGTCTGGTTGACGAAATCGCCCATCTTTCCGGGCGGGACGACTGCCGTCACTTCGCGGATCGCAAGGCTGTGCAGTCCGACATACGCCACCAGCGCGAGCGCCACGCCCCCCCACCAGGGGAGCTTGCCGGTGATCTCGATCAGGTCTTCAACGGGGCTTTGTTTGCGACGCGCCATGATTTTGATTAGGTGTGTAACGGACCCTGGATCCCTACAGCGCGAATCCGCCGACTGTATTCCTGGCCCGGAAACGCATCCGGACCGAGCGATTTTTATTGTGTCGTGCGAGAGATTACCAGCGCTTATTCAAGCCCGGTATACCGGGCGCGGCGGCTACGGCGTGAACGGCGACAGGCCGCCTTCCCCATTCGCGCCATGGATCGCGATCACAAGCCATGCCCGTTGCGGATCACGCCGACCGCGATGCCTTCGATGACCAGTTCCTGGCGGGTAAGGTCGACGACGATCGGCTCGAAATCGGGGTTTTCCGGCAGCAGCCGCACCGTGTTGCCGCGTTTCTGGAAGCGCTTTACCGTGACCTCGTCGCCGATCCGCGCCACCACGACCTGCCCCGCCCTGGGCTCGGTGTTGCGGTGCACCGCGAGCAGGTCGCCGTCCAGGATGCCGATGTCCTTCATGCTCATGCCGCGCACCTTGAGCAGGTAGTCCGCGCGCGGATTGAACATCGCGGCATCGAACTGGTAGTGCCGCTCGATGTTTTCCTGCGCCAGGATCGGGCTGCCCGCAGCCACCTGGCCCACGAGCGGCACCCCGCCATCACCCTTGAGCCGGATGCCGCGCGACGTCCCCGGCACCAGATCCAGCACGCCTTTCTTCGCCAGCACCTTGAGGTGCTGCTCGGCCGCATTCGGCGAACTGAAGCCGAAGTGCTGCGCAATCTCGGCGCGCGTCGGCGGCAGGCCGGTGGTCTCCATCCACTCACGAATCAGGTTCAGGATTTCTTCCTGGCGACGGGTCAGATCTCGCATGAGGCTTCCTCCGGATACTGTATACATGTACAGTATAGTTACTGTATGCTTGTACAGTATAAAGACTGAACTCGTAAAACGCCAATGCGCGGGCCGCACCCGCTCAGGCAAGCAGGAGAATCCTCATGATGAAACTCGGAAAGATCAGCGCCCTCGCCTTCAGCCACATGAAGCGGCGCGGGATTTCCATCGACGCCCTCAACGACCTGCTCGCCAACGGACAGGTCGAAAGGCAGTTCGACGGCGCGCAGGTCATCTACCTGGACAGCCCCACCCCCGGCCCGTCCTGGGCCGGCCGGCCGACGCCCCGGCTGTATGCGGTGGTCGATGCGGCGGGCGAGGTGCTGACGGTGGAGAAGCGAGTGCGAATACGGGCATGAGCCGATCGCCTAATGAAGCAGGAGATGGTCAATTCGCCGGCACCGTGCTATATTCTGGCCAGACTAGCCAGAATAAGCAGGAGTTCATCATGAACCGCGAATGGCAATTGCAGGAAGCGAAAAACAACCTGAGCCAGCTCATCAAGGATGCCGCAAGCGGCGTCGCCCAGGTCGTCACCGTGCACGGCAAGCCGACGGCTGTGGTGGTGTCGGCGGAAGCCTACGCAAAGCTCACCCGCCCGCGTCGAGGCAAGCTCTCCGCCGCGCTGTTGCAGCCCGACCTCGCAGGCAAGGACCTGGACTTCACTCGCAGCCCGGACACTGGTCGCAACGTCGAGCTATGAGCTGGCTGCTGGACACCTGCGTCCTCTCCGAATACATCAGGAAATCGCCCGCGCCGCAGGTCATCGCCTGGCTGGACGAGCAGGACGAAACCAGCCTCCATCTCAGCGTCATCACCCTGGGCGAAATCGAGAAGGGCATCCTCAAGTTGCGCACCACCGACCCTCGCCGCAGCCAGAAACTCACCGCATGGCTGGGCAAGGTGGAACAGCGCTTCGCCGACCGCATCCTGCCCCTCGACGCCGCTGCCTTGCACGGCTGGGCGCAACTCGCCGCCCAGTCCGAACTGGCTGGGCGCCCCCTGCCGGTGATGGATGGCCTGATCATGGCCACCGCCCAGTGCCACGGCCTCACCGTAGTCACGCGCAACGTACAGGATTTCGGCCTGCTTCCGCAGGTATTCAATCCCTGGGCCCTGTAAGCGGCGCATCGGTATTTACCCTCGCTTGTTATTCCGAGGGTTGGACCAGGACGCCCCCGCTTGTTGACTCCACCCTATCCACCCGGATTTGATGCGCAGGCAGGTACTATTACACTTCTGCCTCGCAGCGAGCCCGCGCTCGCAACGCCCCCGTGCCGATGAACCGACCGCTTCAGGAACGCCGATCCCGCTCCATGCCGTCTCCCGACTTCACGCCCGCCACGCCGGCCCTGCAGGGTTGCATCGCGTGTTATTCCGGCGCGATTCCCGCTCTGGCCGAACTCGGCAAGCGTCTTGCCGCCACCCGTGACGCCGATGCGCTGATCGACCTCTACGAACAGTGCTACCCCTTGCTGGAACAAGCCATGTGGGCCGACGGCGCGGACTTCCACCCGCTGCTGGCGAGCTACCAGGCCCTGTTCCGCGAACAGGAGGCGCTGATTGCCCAACGCTGCAAGCATGGTCAAGTCAGCGACGACCGCCACCGCTTCATCCTCAGCATCCCGGTGGCGGATCGCCCGTCGCACCTGCGCGCCTGCCTCGAAAGCATCGTCCAGGTGTGCACGCTGTTCGACTACGGCGGCCACACGTCCGGCCAGTGGGACAAGCTCCAGATCGTCGTCAGCGAAGACAGCCGCGACGAAGCCAACATCCGCCGCCATATCGAGCTGGTCGACGAATACCGGCGGAAAGGCCTGCAGGTCATCCACTTCGGCCTCGCCGAGCAATACGACCTGCTGCACGCGCTGCCGCCGCAGACGCGTGAACGGCTGGGCACGCTGCTCACCACCCAGCCGCGCGACCGGTTCTGGCTCAAGGGCCAGGCCGCCAACCGCAACCTCAGCTACCTCAAGTGCCTGCAGCTCACCGAAGACAGGCGCAACACGCTCTACTACCTGATCGACAGCGACCAATCGCTGTGCGTGAACCGGCAGACCGCCGCCGGTGAGGAGGCGGTCTACGCGCTGAACTACTTTCACGCCATCGACAAGATCTTCCGCAGCACCGACACCCTCATGCTCACCGGCAAGATGGTCGGCGACCCGCCCGTGTCGCCTGCGGTGATGGCCGCGAATTTCCTCGACGACGTGACCGCCTTCTTCACCCGCCTGGCCACCCTGTCCGCCGACGAAGCCTGCCAGTTTCACGACCTGCCCACGCAGCCGGTGGGCGACGCCGCCTATCACGACATGGCCAAGCTGTTCGGATTCGAGAACCAGCCGGCGACCTTCCCCTATGCCTGCCGCCTCGCCGGCGCGCACGATCACGTCGCCTGCCTCGCGGATTTTGCCCAGCGGCTCAACGCCTTCTTCTTCGGCGAGCACCTCACGCGCAAGACGGGGTTTGCCTACGGCAGCGGCTTCACGCAGCTTGCGCCTGCGCGCACGGTCTATCCCGGCAACTACATCGTCAACTACGCCGGGCTCAAATACGTCATCCCCTTCGGCCACCTGCGCCTGCGCATGTCCGGCCCCACCGCCGGACGGCTGATCGCCGCCGAAATCGGCCCCCGCTTCGCCTCCTTCAACATGCCCAACCTGCACCGCCGCACCACCAAGGCGGGCCTCGGCGACGACTTCCGTCCCGGCGTGGAACTGGGCGAGGCGAGCGTGGACGTCTCCAACGAATTCGAGCGCCAGTTCTTCGGCGACCTGATGCTGTTTTCCACCGAGGAACTGGTGAAGCGCGCCGACGTGACCCGCCCCTTTGCCCAGGACGCGATCGAAGCCGTCGTCGCGCAGAAGGAAGCCGAACTGCTCGCGCTATACCAGCAGAAGCACGACACCATCGCCGCGCGCAACCGACAGCTGGACGACCTCGTCTTCCGCGCCGGCCATTGGTGGCTGCAGGCCGCCGAACAGGCGCCCGCCCTCGCCCATGCGCTGCGGCAGGTGCGCGCCTTCATCGACAACATCGACCGCAACTTCGGCGAGCAGGCGCTGGCCTGGCGCCAGATCCAGTCCGCCGAGCATCGCGCCGAACGCAAGCGGCAGATCGTCGAGGCCTTGATGAACTACCGCGCCGAGCGGGATGCGTGGGACAGCCTGTTCTGACACCGGCTTGTCCTTCGACAGGCCCCCTTCGACAAGCTTGTCCTGAGCGAAGCCATAGGGCATATGCGGAATCCATCCCTTGCCGTTCGCCCTGAGCTCGTCGAAGGGCTGCCGTGAATCGTCGAATCGGGGCTGCTCCGCGATTGGCCCCTGACATGGCCAGAATGTGGTTCGACAGGCCTGTCCTGAGCTGCGTCGAAGGGCTCACCACGAATGGCACTACTGTCAGCACCCGGCACTCAGCACACCAACGAACTCACCAAGGCACCCCAACTAAGCCCGTTCACCCTGAGCCCTTCGGCTTCGCTCAGGACAGGCTTGTCTAAGGACATGAGCGGAATCAATCTCTTGCCGTTCGTCCTGATCTCAGCGATTCCTTTTCTTGCCGTTCGTCCTGAACCTTAGCGATTCCTTTTCTTGCCGTTCGTCCTGAGCCTGTCGAAGGACTTGTTCAGCAATTCCTTGTTGTTTCTTCAAGACAAACCGAATCCGCCGCCCCCGCAATCATCTGCGCCCGGCATTCCCGGTAAACCTCCCGTGCCCCTTCCAGCACGTCCTCCGGAATCGCCACCTCCGAGTAATCGCTGCGGGTCCGATCGATTCGCCCGCTGCGCAGCCGCGTCGACGAATCCCCCCGGCGCGCCTTCCCCGTCTGGCCGAATACCGCGTACCGCTCACTCAAGGTCGGCTCCAGCTGCAGCCACGCCGTCAGCCGGGGCAGCAGCCGCTCCGGCGCGCGCTGCCACAGCTCCGCATCGAAATAGAAATAAGGCCGATCGGCCGTGCGGCAGAAATCCGCAATCGCCCGCACCCGTTCCACGTAGTACCTGGCCGCCTCCACCGGCGAGGCGTACAGGTCCGGGTCGGGCTTTTGCCGGAACAGATGCACGATGCTGCGGATCGTGTGCGCCGGCTCCGCCAGGGCGACGAGGATCTTGAGCTCGGCCGCGCCCAGCCGCTCGGGCTTCAGCACATAGTCGTTGTGCAGCAGCTTGTCGAACAGGTAACGGCTCCCCGGCTTTAGCACCTCGTCCTGTCGAAACGCCTCCAGCTGCCTGTCCAGCGCGGCGGCATCCTCATAGCTGAGATGCATTTCGTAATAGCCGTTGATCTGCGGATGCGAGCCGAGGATATGCCCCGCCAGACTGGTGTAAGCGCGCATGTGGCTCAGCAGGAAGATGCGGGCGGAGAGGTCAAACGAAGCGCTCATTGTTTCAATTCGTTGTGGTCGGCCGGGAAGGTAGATGTCACTTTCCGGGACTGATACTTGGACACACTGCTGTTCCATCAGCGTTTTTGCCTGCGCCTTTGTCTTCTTGGATGCATCAAACCTGCAGTCTTCGATCCGCATCGAGGTTTCAACGGCCTTGATGACTTTCTTGTTGATAATGGCTGTGGTCTTCACGCTTCCCCCCAAGAATTGATCCGCCGCTTGAACTGCTCGACGATATAGCTCACCTCGTCCTAATCGATCCGCTCACCCCCGAACTTCCCGAGCCGGTCCAGGATATTTAGTCCAGCAAGGATTTCGCCTAATCCGAGCATATTGCCGTCACCAACGTCAATTCAGAAGTAACTGCGTTTGATGAGTCGTGCGAGGCAAGCGGCCACGGGGAATAAGACCATTCTGGCGCAGCCAGCCTAGCCATTTACGCAGAAGGGCCGGCGTAAATCGCCCCTTCTTCTCGTGCCAGTTCTCTCGCACTTCGCAAACGATTTCATCGTCACTGGGCTCATGGCCGTCGATCAAAAAGTCATTCCAGGCTGCAAACAGGGTGGCGATGATCTCCGCCTCTTCGGTCGTCCTGTCCGTGAACAAAGTGAGCAGCCGGTCGAATTCCTTGCGCTGGTCGGCGGTGAATGCACGTTCTGCTTGCGCGGACTGTTCCGCAAGCGCTCGACCGGGTCGGTATTCGATCTTTTTCTTGCCACCGGCAGTCGTGCTATCGACGACCTTGAACCATGCTTCCCGCTCGCCCTGTTCTTCAAAGCGATAAAGCCAGGAATCGAACGGGCCGGCAGCCTCGCGCATAGGCTTGAGTCCAAGCTCCAGGCCCACATGCGCCTGCGCCAGATAAAGCACTTTCATCGCGGCGGTTCGACCGAAGTAGCGCTTGCCTTGCATCTTGCTGATGGCGTAGCAGCCGACTGCAGCGCGGTAACTGGCAAGGTCAATGATCTCGGCAGTCGGGTTCAACAACTCATGAATGACGGCATCGAGCAGTGCTACGCTCTTGATCCTGGCTTCGGCAAGTTTGGTCTCCAACCGGTCCACCAAAGCCATGAGTTGATCGACCTTGGCGACGATGCGGCGTTGTTCGGCTAGGGGTGGAATGGGCACAGCAAGCCGACGGATTGGTTCGATAAATATGTTTGCTTGAGCGGATTGCTTTGAACTGCGTTGAATCTGCCGTTGAAGATCGGGGGAGCGGAGCGCCAGCGCAAGATACGACGAATCAACGTTCGCCTTTGAGTGCTTGATTAGTGCAGCACTGCGCACCATCGAATATTTATTATCTGCGTCTACTATGGCTACACGGCCAACGCTACCAGAACAAGATAGAAGAATGTCACCCGCATCTGGGTCGCAACGCTTACGAATTCGCTCGAACTCCTCATGCCCAACATAATCGACGTCTCCCACATCAATAAAGCCGTCGCGGACATTGCGTGCAGATAACAGGAAATAGCCGTGTTCTTCGCGTTTCGGTGTGGCGTGCTCGCCATCAGTGATTTTCTTGGCGATGTCATCCAAACGGCAGAACTCCCACTTCGGTGGCAATTCGATTACCTCATCTGGAATTCCATTTCCACTCAATGCCTTTGGCCGCTTTACAAGCCCCTGTTTTATCAGATCTTCCCTTTCCGCTTGCGCACGGGCGATGAGCGCCGCCGCAGGTTCATCGCTTGGGTCTTGCGGGACAAGTTTGCCTTGGACCGCGAGGGTGAGAATGGATTTGCGGAGGTCGGCGGGGGTGATGGGGTAGGACTGGTGAAAAAGAAAGTCGAGGTTGGCCGGGGTGGGGGCTTCGGCGAAGCGGGAAAGCGACGCGCGGGCGAGCGCGGCGTGGCGGGTATCGCGTTCCTGCTGCTGCGCCTCCAGCCGATCACACAAAGCCATCAACTCATCCACCTTTGCCACGATCCGCTTTTGCTCGGCGAGGCGTGGGAGTGGGATGGTCTGTTTCTTGAGTGTGTCGGTGTTGACTGCTGCTTGGTTAATCCAGCGCGTGCAAAGGCGTGCGAAGTAGCCGCTGTTTCGGAGCAGCGTGAAATAGAAGACAACAAATCCGGGATAGATGCCGTCTTTGAGTCGAAGCCGGGTGAGGTGATTGCTGAATCCGTAGTCATAGTCTTGATCGACCAAGCACGTCTTGCCGACAAGCTCCTGACTATTCGTGTTGTTGAAGAGGATGTCTCCGCGGCGAATCGATGATTTCTGCGGATCAACCTTGTTCGGGTCGATTTGCACCAGCAGATCGAAATTCAGCGTTCCGAGCGTCGAGATATTGTGTGTACGGAGGTGAACATGGCCACCCTCAACTTGATGGCTTCTCGAACACGCGAACCCCGGGGTAATCGACAAACATATTGATTCGATTGTCTGCGCCTCCCATCCAGAAGGCAGACCCTTGTCGTCGGGGCTTTTTCCAGAGAGACCACCGGAGAATGCGAGTCGGAGCACCAACTCGCGCATCTTAGCCACTGCATTCGGCGCACCCGCTAACAGCGCGAACTTCTCAAAAAACGTCTCCAGCCTCATGCGTCGGTTCCGGCTCGGCTGGTCAGGGCGTGGTGCAGTTCCTTTTTCAGCGCGGCGCGGGTGTCGGCAATCTGGGCCAGCAGCTTCTCGTACTCCGGCAGCAGGTGGTCGACGTCGCCGGGGCCTTCGTCGCTGCAGTGCGGGTTCTTCAGGTCCAGGTTGAAGTTGCCGGCCTTGATGGTGTCGATGGAGACGCGCCAGGCCTGTTCGTTTTCCACCCGGCCGGCGAAGCCCTTCGATTCATCGCCCCACCAGGCGCGTTCCGGCTCGAACTCCTCGATTCGGATCGGTTTGCCCTTGTTGTAACTCTTGGCGGCTGGCGGATAGGGGTGCTCGTAGTACCACACCTCGGTGGTAGGCTGGCCCTTGGTGAAGAACAGCAGGTTGGTGCGGATGCCGGTGTAGGGGTTGAACACGCCGTTGGGCAGCCGCACGATTGTGTGCAGGTTGCACTCGGTGAGCAGGGCTTCCTTGATGCGGGTTTTGACGCCTTCGCCGAACAGCGTGCCGTCGGGCAGCACCAGGCCGGCGCGGCCGCCCGGCTTGAGCAGCTTCATGATCAGCACCAGGAACAGGTCGGCGGTTTCCCGGGTGCGGAACTCAGACGGAAAGTTGGCCTCGATGCCGTCTTCCTCCATGCCGCCGAAGGGCGGGTTGGTAACGATGACATCCACCCGTTCCTTGGGCGACCAGTCGCGCAACGGCCGCGCCAGCGTGTTGTCGTGGCGCACGTTAGACGGCACGTCGATGCCGTGCAGCAGCAGGTTGGTCATGCACAGCACGTGCGGCAGGTGTTTTTTCTCGATGCCGTGAAAGCATTCCTGAATGAACTGCTCGTCAGCTTCGGTCTTGGCCTGCTTGCGCAGATGTTCGATGGCGCAGGTGAGAAAGCCGCCGGTGCCGCAGGCGGGGTCGAGGAGGCTTTCGCGTTTTTTCAGGCTGGGGTTGACCTGCTCGACGATAAACTGGGTGACGGCGCGCGGGGTGTAGAACTCGCCCGCATTGCCGGCAGACTGGAGGTCCTTGAGGATTTTCTCGTAGATGTCGCCGAACATGTGGAGGTCATCGGAGGCGTTGAAGTCGATGCCGTTGATCTTGTTGATCACCTGCCGCATCAGGGTGCCGTTCTTCATGTAGTTGTTGGCATCGTCGAACGCGGTGCGCACCAGCACGGCAATCTTGTCGGCGCCGCCGGGCAGCGTCTTCAGCTTGGGCAGCAGCGTGTTGTTGACGAAGGCGAGCAAGGGTTCGCCGGTGATGCCCTCCTCGTCCGTGGCCCAGTTGCACCAGCGGAGGTGCTGGGGCAGCGGCGATTTGTAGTGATCGCGCAGGAGTTCCAGCTCCTTTTCGCGGTCGTCGAAGATTTTCAGAAAGAACATCCAGCCGAGTTGCTCCAGGCGCTGGGCGTCGCCGTAGGTGCCGGCGTCCTTGCGCATGATGTCCTGGATGGATTTGACGATGTTTGAAACGTTGGGCATGGCTTATCTGGATTTTTTGCTAGGGGCTGGCAACAACGGTGCGGCGTTGCCAGCGGTGAGAACATGCATCTGCCGGATGGCGATGGCGTTGAGTTTGGTGAGGCGTTCGCCCTGGGGCAAAGCCATGTGAATGAATTCGGCGTTCATGGCTTCGATGTTGGCGAGGACGAGCAACTGCTCGATGCTGGCGTATTCGCGCATGTTGCCTTCGAGCTTGGGGTTGGCATCGCGCCACTGTTTGGCAGTCTGGCCGAACAACGCCACGTTGAGCAGATCGGCCTCAGTGGCGTAGGTCATGGCGGCCTGGGCCGGGGTCACGGCGGCGGGAATGAGGTTGGCCTTGATGGCATCGGTGTGGATGCGGTAGTTGAGCTTGGACAGGGTGCGGTTGAGGTTCCAGGACAGCGAAAGGCGGCGGTTTTCGTCGTCCTTCAGGCGCTGGAATTCCTTGATCAGGTAGATCTTGAATTCGGGGCTGATCCACATGCCGAATTCAAAGGCGATGTCCTTGTGGGCGTAGGTGCCGCCGTATCGTCCCGTGCTGGCCTTCAAGCCGATGGCCCCGGTTTTCTCCGTCCACTCCTTTACGCTGAGCTTGTAGCTGTTGAGGCCCGCCTGGCTTTTAATTATGGCGAATTCGCCGTAATTAAAAACGGGGTTGTGGACCGACTCCCAAATGCCGAGGAATTCGACGGTGTTGCGGTTTCTGAGCCAGTCGGAAATGAAAAAGTCCCCGTCCTTGGCTTTGAGCATGTCGGTCAGGGAAATGAAATCCCCATCCTGACCGCTGAGAACGGTCACGTCCGTTCCCCGGACGTCGATGGTCGTTTTCTTGGGCTTGGTCATGGTCAGGCCGCCTTCCAGTAAAGCTCGGTTTCCAGTTCCCGTATCGCGGCAAGGTAGCTCTGCTTGCCGCCGAAGAGCTTGACGATTTCGACCGGTGTGCCGAAGGCCGTCAGCGGGTCAACCTTGAGGATGTCGAGCGACTCGACGCTCTTGATGCCGCCGTCGGCGTATTTCTCCAACAGCGCATCGAGCACGGCGCGGGTCCGGTCGCCGTATTTGGCAAAGACATGGCGTTTTTTAACCTGTGCGGCCCGCTCGCGCCGGGTCAGGGGCGGCTGATCGAAGGCGACGTGGCAGACGAGGTCGAAGGCGTCGTAGTCGCGGCCGACCTGTTCGGCGAGTTCATCGAGAAAAACGCCGTGGGTGGCCAGCTCGTCGATGATGGCCTGCTTGCGGTCGGCATCGTTCCAGGCGTTGAGGAAGGCTTTGAGCGAGGCGTAGGCCTTGCGTACCGTGTTGCGGGTGTAATCCTTGAGCGATTCGGTAATGAGCTTGCCCTGCTCGTCCAGGTACTGGACGCGCTCGGTGGCGACGCGGACTTCGACGTCGTCGACGTAGTATTTTCTGGGGGGTTCGCCCGTGACGGGCGGTTCGATGGGATCGGCGGGCTCGTAGATCACCTCGCCCGTCTCGTCTTCGGTGCCCGGTACTTCGTCAGGCGGGACCGGCGGCTCGCCGGGGCCGGGTTCGTAAATCTGCACCGGCTCGCCATCGAAGGCCGGGTCCGCGAACAACGCGGTGGCCCGCTTGAAATCCATGATGGTGAAGAAGAACTTGTTGTAATCCTCGTTGATGCGCGTGCCGCGGCCGATGATCTGCTTGAACTCGGTCATGGAGTTGATGCGCTTGTCGAGCACGATGAGATGGCAGGTCTGGGCGTCGACACCGGTGGACATCAGTTGCGAGGTGGTGGCGATGACCGGAAAGGTGGATTCGGGGTCGATGAAGTTGTCGAGCTGGGCCTTGCCTTCATCGTTGTCGCCAGTGATGCGCATGACGTAGCGCTTGTTGGCGGCGGCGAGGTCGGCATTGGCGTTGACCAGGGCCTGACGCATGCGCTCGGCGTGATCGATGTTCTCGCAGAAGACGATGGTCTTGGCGAAGCGGTCGGTGGCCTTGAGAAATTCGGTGACCTTGGCGGCGACGACCTGGGTACGTTTTTCCAGGATCAGGTTACGGTCAAAGTCGGTTTCGTTGTATTCGCGGTCTTCGATTTCACGGCCGTACTTGTCGATTTTTCCCTTCTCCGGCCGCCAGCCGTCCAGGTCCTTGTCGAGGCCGATGCGCACCACTTTATAGGGCGCGAGAAAGCCGTCGGAGATGCCCTGCCGAAGGGAATAGGTGTAGATCGGGTCGCCGAAATAATGGATGTTGGAGACTTCCTTCGTCTCTTTTGGCGTGGCGGTGAGGCCAATCTGGGTGGCCGATGAGAAATACGTCAGCACATCGTGCCAGGCCGCGTCCTCTGCCGCGCTGCCCCGGTGACACTCGTCGACGATGATGAGGTCGAAGAAGTCGGGCGAGAACTGCTTGTAGATGTTGCGCTCTTCCTCGGTCCCGGTAACGGCCTGGTACAGAGACAGATAAATCTCGAAGGACTTGTCGACCGAGCGGTTGGTGATTTTGGTCATCGCCTGCCCAAAGGGTTTGAAGTCGTTGGTCTTGGTCTGGTCAGCCAGGATGTTGCGATCGACGAGGAAGAGGATGCGTTTTTTGGCGCCCGATTTCCAGAGTCGCCAGATGATCTGGAAAGCGGTGTAGGTCTTACCGGTTCCGGTCGCCATAACCAGCAGGAGCCGATCCTCGCCACGCGCAATGGCATCGACCGTGCGGTTGATGGCGTTGAGCTGGTAGTAGCGCGGCATCTTGCCGGAACCGTCGTCGTAGTAATCCTGGATGGCGATGGTTTCCTGTTCGAGGCTGTAGCCTTTGGCCTGACGGTAACGTGCCCAAAGTTCCTCAGGCGTGGGGAACTGATCGAGCGGGATTTCGCGTTCGACGACGCCGTTGGCACCTGTACGGTCGTGCTCCAGAAAGGCGTCGCCATTGCAGCTATAGGCAAACGGCACATCGAGAATCTCGGCGTATTCCAGTGCCTGCTGCATCCCGGCGCCAACGCTGTGATTGTTGTCCTTTGCCTCGACTACCGCGATGGGAATGTTCGGCTTGTAATACAGGAGGTAGTCGGCCTTTTTGGCTTCGCCGCGCTTCACTGTTTTGCCGCGAACGATAACGCGGCCCTTGGTGAAGTAGATTTCCTCACGAAGCTGAGTCATCACGTCCCATTTCTCACCGTTGTCGCCGACGATGGCGGGCGTGATGAATTTGGTGCGGATGTCTGTTTCGGTGAGGTCTTTTTTATTCATGTGGCCAACCTATCAGGCATGCGACGTGGCAGCGGCGGTCGCAGACGTGCCAGCCGGCCACCTCCAGCAGCCTGTCGATATTCCCCCTCGCTTGTTGTTCCGGCTGTGGAGCCAAGACACCCCCTGTGTTTGTTATGAGGGGGATTTTCGCATAGCTCGGTGGTTAATCGCGTTACCGATGGCTGGATCAACCCAACGGACCCGGCGGCTGCCATATCCCATCCCAAGCCGCCTGCGCCGACATCCTCACCCGCTCCGGCAGCGTCATCTTCCGCTGGTAGCTCACCTGCAGCACCCTGCCCCGCTGGCAGGCGCGGCGGATGACGTCGTCGCTGGTGGCGAGTTCGTCGACCAGGCCCAGCTCCAGCGCCTGGCTGCCAAGCCAGGCTTCGCCGGTGCCGACCTTGTCCATGTCGAGCTGGCGGCGCTCGTGCACGAAGTCGCGGAAGCGCGCGTGGATTGCCTCCAGTTCCTCGCGCAGTTTGGCGCGGCCAGCTTCGGTGTTTTCGCCGAACACGGTGACGGTGCGCTTGTATTGGCCGGCGGTGAACTGTTCCCAGTCGATGTCGCGCGCCTGCAGCCAGCGGTGGAAGTTGGGAATCTGCGCGACGACGCCGATGGAGCCGACCAGCGCAAATGGCGAGGCGACGATCTTGTCGGCAGCGGCGGCCATGAGGTAGCCGCCGCTGGCGGCGACGCTGTCGACCATGGCGGTGAGCGGCAGTTTGGCGTCGCGCAGCCGCAGCAGCTGGGCGGCGGCGAGGCCGTAGCGGTTGACCATGCCGCCGGGGCTTTCCAGCCGCAGCAGCACGGCGTCGCCGGGCTGGGCCACCTGCAGGATGGCGCTGATTTCCTCGCGCAGCGCCGCCACGGCCGAGGCGCGGATGTCGCCCTTGAAGTCGATGAGGTAGGTACAGGGCCCGGCTTCGGCCTGCTGCCGCCGCGCCTTGCGTTCGGCCTTGCGCTGCTTGAGCAGCGTCTTGTGCGCCTTCTTCGGCAGGCGCAGGGCGTCGAGGGCGTCGCCGGCGGCTTCGAGCTGGCGGTTGACGTCGCTCACCTCGACATGGCCGGCATGCCTGGCCTTGCGGCGCGACAGCAGGACCAGCCCGGCGGCGATGGCGAGGATCACCCCCACAACGGTGACGGCTTCGGCGAGAAACAGGGCGTAGTGCGAGGCGAAACTGTTCATCTTGAGAGGCCCCCCCGGCGGGAATGGGAGGCGGCCGGGATGAGGCTGGGCGGGATGTTCATGGGGGGCTGCTCGTTCGTGCGTTGTCGGGAAAAATCAGTGTAGCAATGGAATTGCACGAAAGCGCATCGATAGACTACGCGCTGGCTGGTCTGCTGAGAGGGCGGGACATTCTCTTGCATGGGATTGGCGGACGCTTCGCCTTTCCGGCGATTGTTCGACTGGAGCAGCGCAAGGTCGTTTTGGCTGCTCGCAATGACGGGACACCAGCAGCGTTCGCGACGCCAAACCCTTTCCGTTTCCCCCGGCTTCGCCAACCTGCTCTAATACCGAAAAATCAATAAAGGAACACCGGGAGCGGAGCCGGCTATCTGCACAAGGGGGAAGCATGGATACGAATACGGATACGCCCGGCGACGCGTTTTCCAGGGTGTTGCGCGACGAGATCGCGCAGTTGCGGCCGCAGGCGAACGATCCGCAGCAAAGCGCCGAGGCGTGCGCGGATCGGGCGCAGCTGGTGGGGCTGGCCTTTTCCGGCGGGGGAATCCGCAGCGCGACGTTTTGCCTGGGGGTGATCCAGGCGCTGGCGCGGCTGCGGCTGTTGCGCGCGTTCGACTATCTGTCGACGGTGTCGGGTGGCGGCTATATCGGGGCCTGGCTGTCGACGCTGATTTTTCGCAGCCGTAAGCCGGGGCAGTCGGTGGCGGATGCACTGGCGGCGGTGGAGCTCGAACTGGCCGGCGAATCGCGGCCCTGGTGCGCGGCGGGCACGATCGCGTCGGATTGCCCGCCGGAGCATCCGTCGCTGCGCTTTCTGCGCCGCTACAGCAATTACCTCACGCCCAGGCTGGGGCTGTTCTCGGGCGATTCGCTGGCGGCGATCTCGACCTATCTGCGCAATCTGCTGCTGAACCAATTGGTCCTGGTGGCCTTCTTCGGCGCGGTGTTGACACTGCCGTATGGATTGCTGAACGGGAGCCGCTGGCTGGCCAATCCGCTGGGGTTCGCGCTGGCCACGCCGCTGGCCGACACCGGGCTGCCCGTGCTGTTCGGGATGGCGATCGGGCCGCTGCTGGTGGCGATCGGCGCCTGCGCGATGAGCCTGATGCGCTTCAACAAGGGCGACCGGTTCAATTCGACCGGGCCGGGCTTCATCATCGGCCTGATCGTGGTGCCGTCGCTGGTCTCGGCGTGGCTGTTCGCGCTGGCGCTGCAGGCGCATGCCCCGGCCGCCGACTATTCGCTGCAGGACTGGGTGAAGTGGACGATGCTGGGGTATCTGGCGCCCTGGCTGGTGGTGTTCTGGGTCAAGAGCGGCGGCAGCAATATCGCGCTGACCGCGCTGAACAAGCTGATGGCGCTGTGGGCGGCGCGCAACGATTCCGCGCGTCTGCGCGAGGCACTGGAGGATCTGTTCGAGTGGGGCGCGGGGCTGGCCCGTTTCGCCTGGCAGTTGCCGTGGACGCTGCTGGCGGGCGCGCTGGGCGGGGTGCTGTTCTACAGCCTGCGCCGGGGCGCTGCGGATCTGCCCGAGGTGGGCGGCGTGGCCTATGCGACCACGTTCGGCACGCCGCTGGTGCTGCTGAGCTTTTCGACGGTGGTAACGCTGCACATCGGGATGATGAAGCGGCTGTACACGGACCAGAATCGCGAATGGTGGGCGCGCCTGGGCGGCTTCATCCTGCTGGCGGCGCTGGCCTGGCTGGGCCTGTTTGCAGTCACGCTGTATGCCGCGCCACTGGTGAAATGGCTGGCGGGGCTGGCGCTGGCGGGCGGCCTAGCCTGGGCGGCCACCAGCATCGGCGGGGTGTTGCTGGGCAAGAGTTCGCTCACCGGAAGCCGCAGCAAGTCCGGCAACGGCAAGGCCGTGTTGAACAAGATCGTAGTGGCCGCGCCGTATGTGTTCATTGTCGGTCTGGCGATCGGACTGTCGAGCGTGCTGAACGCGGTGCTGGCCAGCCCCGAGCGGCTGTGCGACGCCTGCGTGCCGATCGCGGCGGCAGGGCCGTTCGGACCCATCCTGCATGCGTCGCTGCTCAATCTCGGCCGGGTGGACATGGGCAATGTGCTGTGGGTGGGCGGCGTCTGCGCGGCGGTGTTCGGCCTGCTGGGCTGGCGGATCGACATCAACCTGTTCTCGCTCAACGGCTTCTACCGCAACCGCCTGACGCGCTGTTATCTGGGCGCCACACGCGTGGGGCAAACGCTGCCGACCAAGATCGTGCGCAAGCCCCATCCGTTCACCGGCTTCGATCCCGGCGACGACCTGCCGCTGTCAGTGCTGGGCAACCAGCGGCCCTTCCCCATCGTGAATGCGGCGATGAACCTGAACGGCGGCGAGGACCTGGCCTGGCAGACGCGCCGGGCCGCCGCCTTCGCCTTCACGCCCTTCCACACCGGGTTCGAGTTCTGGGATTCGGAAGGCGACCGCATCGGCGCCTATCGCCTCACCGAGGAATACGCGGCCAACCAGTTTTCCTTTTTCAATCCGCCCGGCGGCATCCTGCTGGGCAATGTGATCGCCACCTCGGGCGCGGCGGCCAATCCCAACATGGGTTACCACACGTCGGCGGCGCTGTCGGCGCTGCTGAGCGTGTTCAACGTCCGCCTGGGACGCTGGTGCGGCAATCCGCGCCATCCCAAGGCCTGGCGCAAGGCGAGTCCGCGTTTCGGTGGCCAGGCGCTGCTCAAGGAAGTGTTCGGCATGCTGGACAGCTGCGCCAGTTTCCTCAACGTGTCGGACGGCGGACACTTCGAAAACCTGGGCATCTACGAACTGGTGCGCCGGCGCTGCCACGTCGTGGTGGCGGTGGACGCCGGCTGCGACCCGGACTACCAGTTCGAGGACCTGGCCAACGCCATCCGCAAATGCTCAGCGGATTTCGGGGTGGGAATCGAGATCGACCTGGCGGCGCTGCGGCCGCCCAAGGGCAAGCGCAAGCACTGCCCGGCGCATTTCGCGGTCGGCTGCATCCGCTATCCGAACGGCGCGCAGCCGGGCATCCTGATCTACATCAAGGCTTCGCAGAGCGGCGACGAATCAAGCGACGTGCGCGAATATGCCGACTGCCACCGCAGCTTTCCCCACGAGTCGACGAGCGACCAGTTCTTCGACGAGAACCAGTTCGAGAGCTACCGCAAGCTGGGCCGGCATGTCGGGCTCAAGGTCTTCGCGCCGCTGTTCTCGCCCCTGATCAACACCTCGGCCCACGACATGACGCCGGAACAGATTCGCGACGCGCTGCCCGAGCGGCTGCCCGACCATCCGGACCTGCAGGCGCGTCAGCGCATGTAGGCGTAGCCTTCCTGCTGCAGCCGGACGATCTCGGCGTCGCCCATCGGCACCATGGAGACGAAGCCGTGGATGTCCTTGGGCTTGAAGCCCTGGCTCTGGGCGGCGAGCTTGCACATCCTGAATTCGATGATGCCGCCCACGGAGAGGCTTTGCGCGCGATCCATCAGCGCCTTGTATTTGGCGTAGTTCTTGATCGCGAAGAACGGGATGACGTTGCCGTGCAGGACGATGACGATCTTGTTGTCGAAGGGATCGGCGCCGTTGAGCACGCTCAGGTAGCTGGTGCGGTCGAGTACGCTGGTCAGCCCTTCCACCGAGCCGGTGGTGGTATCGAAGACGACCTTTTGTTTTTCATAGTGGATGTCCAGATCCTTGGCGCTGCCCCAGGGGGCATTGCTGTCGGCGAGGACAGGCAGGCTGAAGGCGAGTGCGGCGATGACGAGGATGCGTTTGAGCATGAGGGTCTCCGGGTGGGATGAGGATGGGTGCCTGCAAGCTTGGTCCGGGATGCGACCGATTCCTTACAGGGGATGCGGGATCGGTTGCGCGCCGCCGTCATAGCAGCTGGGCGACTTCAAACACGGCATCGATGGTTCGGCCGTTCCAGTTGTATTCCAGATAGGCGGCGTGCTGGCAGTTTTTGACGATGGCCGTGCGCAAGGCCGCCAGGCATTCACCGCCCGGGTGGCGTACCGAGGGATACAGGATGCCGTGCGCCCCGTCGGCCCGCAGCTGCCGCCCGATGCCCTGGGCATGGCCATAGTCGTCGGGATCGACGATGCCGGGATCGGCCCGGCTGGCCTTGCGCAGGTCGACCGCCCGGCCTTGGGCGTCCACGCTGTAGAGCCGCATCTGCAGCCGCATGGACGGTTCCTGGGTGGCCGCCAGGAAGCGCGCCGAATGATGGCGGGTTTCGGCGATGGCGGTGTCGCGCGCGCGGGCGCAATAGAAGACGCCGTAACTGCCATCGCTGAAGCGGCTGCCCTGCGGGTTGAGATGGGTGAAGGCCGCCATGATGCAGGTGCTGCCGGGGCCGAACAGGCGTTCATCAGGCGGAACCAGGCTGATCTCGCCGACCTCGTCGCGGATGCGGTCGTTGGTCATGGCTTCCAGCGCGTAGAGGGCGTCGAAATCCTCGGGACTCGCCACGCGCTCGAACAGGCCGACGGATGGAAAGCGGCTGGGAATCACCCGCCACGCCGGGGTCCACGTCAGGCGTGTGGTCGGGTAGCTCAAGCCCAGCCGCCCCTAGGCCCAACCACCACGGCGGGCATCCAGGTACTGGCGCACCGCGACCAGGTCGGCGACGTTGCCGCCCAGCATGCGGTCGAGCGCGCTCCTGCCGCCGAAGAGCGGCGCGCTGTTGGGCTTCTTCACCCAGGCGTCGGCCGCCGCCACGGCTGGCAGCAGGATCTGCAGCGCCTTGTAGATGCCCAGCAGGTAGGACAGGCGCTCGAGGGTGTCGCGCTTGAGGTCGGCCGCCTCGGGTGCGGACTTCCACTTGAAGAAGGTCGAACGGCCGGGTGCACCCAGCAGCACCATCTGCTCGTCGGTGCTCAAGCCCCAATCGCGCGCGATGTTGAAGAAGGCGCGCAGGCCAGCGGCTGACAGGTCGCGGCTGCTGGGTTTGGGTGGGGCCTGGCGGGCGGTTGCCGGGTGTTGCATCTCTGTCTCGCGTCAGTATCTTTCTGAACTCACGATACAAGACTAGTCCATAAATGGACTATTGGCAATCACGGGCAGCCGGTACGGGACAGGGCTTAGTCTTTCCCTGCCTCTTCGTCCAGCTTCCTCAAATGCGCCAGCTTCTCGGCAATCTTGCCTTCGAGCCCGCGCGGAGTGGGCCGATACCAGGTCTGTTCTTCGATATCGTCGGGGAAGTAGCGTTCGCCGGCGGCATAGGCTTCGGGCTCGTCGTGGGCGTAGCGGTAGGCGCGGCCGTAGCCGAGTTCCTTCATCAGCTTGGTGGGCGCATTGCGCAGGTGGATGGGGACGTCGTTGGAAGGGTTGGACTGCACGAAGGCGCGCGCGGCGTTGTAGGCGACGTAGACGGCGTTGCTCTTGGGCGCGCAGGCCATGTAGAGGCAGGCTTCGGCCAGCGCGAGCTCGCCCTCGGGCGAGCCCAGCCGCTCGTAGGTTTCGACGGCATCGAGCGCCAGCCGCAAGGCGCGCGGGTCGGCCAGGCCGATATCCTCGCTCGCCATGCGGATCAGTCGCCGGCCGAGGTAGCGCGGGTCGGCACCGCCGTCGAGCATGCGCACGAACCAGTAGAGCGAGGCGTCGGGATCGCTGCCGCGCACGCTTTTGTGCAGCGCGGAAATCTGGTCGTAGAAATTCTCGCCGCCCTTGTCGAAGCGGCGCAGCGATTGGGCGAGCGCGTTTTCGACGAAAGCCGCGTCGACTTCCTTCACTTGGGCGGTGCGCGCGGCGGTGTCGAGCTGTTCCAGCAGGTTCAACAGCTTGCGGGCGTCGCCATCGGCGTAGGCGGCCAGCAGCGTGTCGACACCCTCGCCCAGCTTCAGATCGGGCAGTTCGGTCAGCGCGCGCCGCATCAGCTGGCCGAGTTCGTCGGGCGTGAGCGATTTCAGCACGTAGACCTGGGCGCGCGACAACAGCGCGCCGACGACTTCGAACGAGGGGTTTTCGGTGGTGGCGCCGATGAAGGTGAAGAGTCCGGATTCCACGTGCGGCAGGAAGGCGTCCTGCTGCGACTTGTTGAAGCGGTGGACTTCGTCGACGAACAGGATGGTGGTACGGCCGAGGGTCTGGTTCATGCGCGCGCGCTCGACCGCTTCGCGGATGTCCTTGACGCCCGACAATACGGCCGAGATCGCGATGAAGTCGGCGCCGAAGGCTTGCGCGGTCAGCCGCGCCAGCGTGGTCTTGCCGACGCCCGGCGGTCCCCACAGGATCATCGAATGCAGCTTGCCGGAATCGAAGGCGAGCCGCAGCGGCTTGCCGGGGCCCAATAAGTGCGTTTGCCCGACGACGTCGGCCAGGGTATGCGGGCGCAGGCGCTCAGCCAGCGGCGCGTGGGGGTCGTCGCGCGCAGGTTCGGGCGTGTCGGCCTGGAAAAGGTCTTGGGTGGACATTCGGGAATTGTAACGGGGTGAGCGGGCGAAACCAGCCACCATTCGGGCTGCTAGTGCGCGTGTCGAACGATCGACGCCCCTACCTCTTGGTTACATGCCCTTCGACAGGCTCAGGGCGAACGGGCTTAAAAACGTATGCTTTGAGTCACCCACACGCTTAACCACCGTTCGGGCTGAGCCTTTCGAAGCCTGTCCCGAGCCCTTCGACGTTGCTCAGGAGAGCCTTGCCGAAGCGGCCCTGCCCTGCCCCGACCACTCACTCCCCAATGACATCCGCCCCCTTCGGTGGCGTGAACTTGAAACGCGACGGCGCGATGGACGGATTGCGTACGAAGTGCGTCAGCTTGAGCGTGGTGTGCTGACCGAACTGGTCGAACAGTTCCATCTGCACCAGGGCGTCGCCCTTGAAACCCATGCGGATTCGCTCGAAGGTGGTGTCGCGGTTCTTGGGGGTGGCGTCCAGCCATTCCAGGCCGTCGCTCTCACCCGCGTTTTTCAGGCTGAAATATTTCTCGATGGCGTTGTCCCCGGCCAGCAGGGCGGCGGGCGTGCCGGCGATGACGTCGCCGAGCGGCTTGACGGTGACCTGGTCGAGGTCGATGTCGTACAGCCAGAGTTTGGCGCCGTCGCCGACGATCACCTGCTCGTAGGGCGCGTTGTAGTCCCAGCGGAACTTGCCAGGCCGGGCAAACGCCATCTGGCCGCTGGCCTGCTGGGTGATGCGGCCGTTCTTGTCGGAGACGGTCTGGACGAAATCGGCCTGGGCGGTCCTGGCGCCGGCAATGAAGGCTTTCAGGCGGTCGACGCCGCCGGCATGGGCTGCGCTGGCGACCAGCGCAAACAGCAGAAACAATAAACGCATGAAGGCTCCAAAAGAAAGTGCGCCACAAGGGCGCACTTTGCATGACTCTGCAGGATGACGAAAGTTTATTTCGTCTTGCAGGTTTTGATGCCAAACGGCAGGTAGGCCGGGCAAAATCCGAAGATGGCGGTCAACAGGACGACAAAGCCCACGATGCCCGCTGGAACCATCCAGTTCTCGGCGCCCGGCAAATTCGACATCGCATACCCAATGAGCGCGATCCCGACCACTGCGCGGACAATACGATCAACTCCACCGACGTTTTTTGCCATGCTTCCTCCTTTTGATTAAGTGAACGTGTGCGATTGCTCGCCCTGCCATGCCAAATAGACATGGAACTGACACGCAGGGCGAAGCTTAACGTAATTCACCCGATCAGCGGCACGATCAGCAACGCAACGATGTTGATGATCTTGATCAGCGGGTTGACGGCCGGACCGGCGGTGTCCTTGTAGGGATCGCCCACGGTGTCGCCGGTGACGGCGGCCTTGTGTGCCTCCGACCCTTTACCGCCAAAATTGCCTTCCTCGATGTACTTCTTGGCGTTGTCCCATGCACCGCCGCCGGTGGTCATGGAAATCGCCACGAAGATGCCGGTGATGATGGTGCCGAGCAGTACGCCGCCGAGCGCCTTAGGCCCGAGGATCAGGCCGACCAGCACCGGAACCAGCACCGGCAGCAGCGACGGCACGATCATTTCCTTGATCGCCGCCTTGGTCAGCATGTCGACCGCACGCGAATAATCGGGCTTGGCCGTGCCCGCCATGATGCCGGGGATTTCCTTGAACTGGCGGCGCACTTCGACCACCACCGAACCAGCTGCGCGGCCAACCGCTTCCATGCCCATCGCACCGAACAGATAGGGCACCATGCCGCCGATGAAGAGGCCGATGATGACCATGTGGTCGGACAGGTCGAACAGCGTGACGCCGCCGGTCTTGGCTTGCAACGCATGGGTGTAGTCGGCGAACAGCACCAGGGCGGCGAGACCGGCGGAGCCGATGGCGTAGCCCTTGGTGACGGCCTTGGTGGTGTTGCCCACGGCGTCGAGCGGATCGGTGATGTTGCGGATGCTCTCCGGCAAGCCGGCCATTTCGGCGATGCCGCCGGCGTTATCGGTGACCGGGCCGTAGGCGTCGAGCGCGACGATGATGCCGGTCATCGACAGCATGGCGGTCGCGGCGATGGCGATGCCGTACAGGCCAGCCAGCGCATAGGCGCCATAGATCGCCAGGCACACGGCCAGCACCGGTGCTGCGGTGGACTTCATCGACACGCCGAGACCGGCGATGATGTTGGTGCCGTGGCCGGTGGTCGAGGCCTGCGCGATGTGACGTACCGGCGCGTATTCGGTCGCGGTGTAGTACTCGGTGATGACGACCATCGCGGCGGTGAGTGCGAGGCCGATCAACGCGGCGTAATACAGGTTCATCGATGCGATCACCGAGCCGTCGTTCATCTGCAGGCCGTCGCCGATCAGCATCTGCGTCACCGGATAGAAGGCGATCAGCGAGAGTCCGCCCGCCACCGCGAGGCCACGATACAGTGCGTTCATGATCTTGCCGCCCTCACGCGCGGTGACGAAGAACGAACCGACGATGGAGGCGATGATCGACACCGCGCCCAGCGCCAGCGGATAGATCACCGCACCGCTGCCGGCCTGGCTCGCCATCAGCACGCCCAGCAGCATGGTGGCGATCAGGGTCACCGCATAGGTCTCGAACAGGTCGGCTGCCATGCCGGCGCAGTCGCCGACGTTGTCGCCGACGTTGTCGGCAATCACCGCCGGGTTGCGCGGATCGTCCTCGGGAATGCCGGCTTCGACCTTGCCCACCAGGTCGGCGCCGACGTCCGCGCCCTTGGTGAAGATGCCGCCGCCGAGACGCGCGAAGATGGAGATCAGCGAGCCGCCGAAGCCGAGGCCGACCAGCGAGTGGATCGCGCCTTCAGACGTCGCGCCCATCGCGGTCAGCACGGCGTAGTAGCCGGCCACGCCCAACAGGCCCAGCCCGACCACCAGCATGCCGGTGATGGCACCGCCCTTGAACGCGACGTTGAGCGCCGCATTGAGGCCGTGCGAAGCCGCTTCGGCGGTACGGACGTTGGCACGCACCGACACGTTCATGCCGATGAAGCCCGCCGCGCCCGAGAGCACCGCGCCGATCAGGAAACCGATCGCGGTGTGCGCCCCGAGTGCCAGCCACAGTGCGACGAACAGCACCGCGCCGACCATGGCAATGGTGGTGTATTGACGGTTGAGGTACGCTTGCGCGCCCTGCTGTACCGCCAACGCGATTTCCTGCATGCGTGCATTCCCGGCCGGCTTTTTCAGAATCCAGCCGATCGATATCACGCCATATACCAAAGCCAGCACTGCGCTGGCCAAGATCCACATCAACTGCGTCTCCATCACAACTCCTTTATCGTTTTACTACGCACCAAAACAAAACGGCAGCTTGCGCTGCCGTCGACCTATTTACCCATTGCCAGCCCACCCTCGAACCGTGTACCGGGCTCGAACCCGAAGATCCGGTCAAGCTCAAGGTCCCGGATGAGCTGATCGACCGCCTCCTGCCCATGCTCACGCTGCACCTCGGACAAGATCAGCTTGGCCGAATTGCCGTTGTAGAAGCCGCCGAAATCGGCCTGTACCTTGAGCAGTTGTTTTGCGCGGTCGAGTGTCATGTTTGTGGGTGAGGGGTTAGGCATGAGGCGCATACCGCAGCAATGCTGGCTTTGCTCCTCACCTCTCCCTCCTCACCGCCTATCAGAGTTTGAACGTGGGCAGCTTCTTCGCCACCGCAATGTTCTTCAGCGTCACATACACCGGCAGGCCATCCTTGTATTTCGGATAGTCCTCGCCCTGGATCAGCGGCGTCAGATAGCGCTTGCACTTGGGCGTGATACCGAAGCCATCCTTGGTGATGAAGTCGCGCGGCATGAACTTCTCGACGTTGGCGACCTTGGACAGCGGCGCCATGCCGATCTTGTACTTGTAGGGGCTGTCGGACAGGCGGTCGACCGTCGGCATCACCGAGTTGTGGCCCTTGACCGCGAGTTCGACCGCCTTCTTGCCGAGTTCGTAGGCCTGCTTGACGTCAGTCTTCGAGGCGATGTGGCGCGCAGCGCGCTGCAGGTAGTCGGCGACGGCCCAGTGGAACTTGTGGCCGAGCGCGTCCTTGATCATGTTGGCGACCACCGGGGCGGCGCCGCCCAGCTGGGCATGGCCGAAGGCGTCACGCGTGCCCTGCTCGGCGAGGAACTTGCCGTCCGGGTAGTGGCAGCCTTCGGACACCACCACGGTGCAGTAGCCGTGCTCCTTCACCAGCTTGTCGACGCGGGCGAGGAATTTCTTCTGGTCGAATTCGATCTCGGGGAACAGGATCACGACCGGAATGCCGTGGTCCTCGACCAGGCCACCGGCGGCGGCAATCCAGCCGGCGTGGCGGCCCATGACTTCAATCACGAACACCTTGGTCGAGGTCTTGGCCATCGAGCGCACGTCGTAGCTGGCTTCCAACGTGGACACGGCGATGTACTTGGCGACCGAGCCGAAGCCGGGGCAGCAGTCGGTGATCGGCAGGTCGTTGTCGACGGTCTTCGGCACATGGATCGCCTGGATCGGGTAGCCCATCGCCTCGGACAGCTGGCTGACCTTGAAGCAGGTGTCGGCCGAATCGCCGCCGCCGTTGTAGAAGAAGTAGCCGATGTTGTGCGCCTTGAACACCTCGATCAGGCGCTCGTATTCGCGCTTGTTGGCTTCCAGCGACTTGAGCTTGAAGCGGCAGGAGCCGAACGCGCCCGACGGCGTGGTGCGCAGCGCGGCGATCGCGGTGGCGGATTCCTTGGTGGTGTCGATCAGGTCTTCGGTCAGCGCGCCGATGATGCCGTTGCGGCCGGCGTAGACCTTGCCGATCTTGTCCTTGTGCTTGCGCGCGGTTTCGATCACGCCGCAGGCCGACGCGTTGATGACCGCGGTGACGCCGCCGGACTGTGCGTAAAAGGCGTTCATTTTTTTCGCCATGATGGGTGCTTCTCCTCGTTATTTCTGGTGGTCATTTGCAAAACAAAAAGCCAGCACTGTGTTAATTGAAAACAGTGCTGGCTTAGTTTTAACTATTGCCGGACGCTTCGCCCTCGGCCAGGCGCTTGGCTTCTTCATCGGCCTGCATTTTCAGCAGTGTGGTGACGCAGTCGCCGATGTCGTCGTATTCCTCGCGTCCGGTGCTGAAGCGGTCGCGGATGCGATAGAAGAACATGCTGCGATAGCGCGAATCGCCGGTCTTCGACAACACGAAGTGGCAGCCGTGCTCGTTCCAGTAGAAGCCTGGGCACAGCGTCAGTTCGCGGTCGTCGATGTGCAGGCGGATCTCGGTTTCTACGTCCTGGATGACGACGTCGCGGCCATAACGCTCCTTCACGGCGCTGGAAACAATCCAGCGCTCGGTGTCGGTCAGCGGGTGAATCTGTTGTGGCATCGTCGCCTTAGCCAAGTGCCTTGAAGATCGAATCACGGATGCCTTCGACCTTGCCGACGCCGGCAACCTTCACGTACTTGGGTGCGCCGGCCTCGCCGCGCGCGGCCCAGTCGCCGTAGTACTTCACCAGCGGCTCGGTCTGCGCGTGGTAGACGTCGAGGCGCTTCTTGACCGTTTCTTCCTGGTCGTCGTCACGCTGGATCAGGTCTTCGCCGGTGACGTCGTCCTTGCCGGCCACCTTGGGCGGGTTGAACACGACATGGTAGGTACGGCCCGACGCCACGTGGACGCGGCGGCCCGACATGCGCTTGACGATCTCTTCGTCCGCCACGTCGATCTCGACCACGAAGTCGATCGGCACGCCGGCGGCCTTCATCGCCTCGGCCTGCGGAATGGTGCGCGGGAAGCCATCGAACAGATAGCCGTTCTTGCAGTCGGCTTCGGTCAGGCGGGCCTTGACCATGCCGATGATGATGTCGTCGGACACCAGGCCGCCGGCGTCCATGATGGCCTTGGCCTTCATGCCGAGCTCGGTGCCGGCCTTGATCTGCGCACGCAGCATGTCGCCGGTGGAGATCTGGGGAATGCCGTATTTTTCCTTGATGTAATTGGCCTGCGTACCTTTGCCCGCACCCGGACCGCCCAATAAAATCAAACGCATTGCGTGTCTCCTCGATTATGGATATGTCAAAACCGCACTAGCCTAAGGCAAGCGCGGTTCGAGCAACACTTAAAATTTTTTATTGCGGGATTCAAGAGGCTGCTATGCAGCCTGAAACAGGGCCCGCACCCGCGCCAGGTCTTCCGGCGTATCCACGCCCGGGGCGGGCGCGATCGGCGTCACGCCGAGGCTGATGCGGTGGCCGTGCCACAACACCCGCAATTGTTCGAGCATCTCGTAGCGTTCCAGCGGTGAACTGGCCAGGCTGGCGTAAGTACGCAGGAAGCCGACGCGGTACGCATACAGGCCGATGTGCCGCAAGGCGCCGAATTCGTGTGGCATCGGCTGCTGCGTGGCAAAGGCATCGCGCGGCCAGGGAATGGGCGCGCGGCTGAAATACAGCGCGTAGCCGGCCTCGTCGGCCACCACCTTGACGACGTTGGGATTGACGAAATCGGCATGGTCGTGGATCGGATGCGCCAGCGTGGCCATCACCGCATCGTCGTGCAGCACCAGCTGGCGCGCGGCTTCGCGGATCAACGCCGGGTCGATCAGCGGCTCGTCGCCCTGCACGTTCACTACCAGCGTGCCGTCCGGCCAGCCCAGGGTTTCGGCGACTTCCACCAGGCGCTCGGTGCCGGACTGGTGATCCGGCGAGGTCATCAGGGCCTGGTGGCCGGCGGCTTCGACGGCCTGCCGCACCCGCACATCGTCGGTGGCGACCACCACCGATTCGGCGCCCGCCTGCAGGGCGCGGTCCAGTACATGCAGCACCATGGGCCGCCCGCCGATATCCGCCAGCGGTTTGCCCGGCAGGCGGCTCGACGCGTAACGGGCGGGAATGACGACGCGGAAATGCATGTCGGAGCGTCGTCGTGACTACTTGGCGTGGATTTCGTCGGGCGACAGCGCGCGCGCCTCTTCCGGCAACATCACCGGAATATCGTCGCGGATGGGATAGGCCAGGCGGCAGGCGCGGCACACCAGTTCGCTCGCCGGTTTTTTCCAGTCGAGCGGGCCCTTGCAGACCGGACAGACGAGGATTTCAAGAAGCTTGGGGTTCATCGATCAGTATCCTGTTGAATGGGGACAAAGCGACCGACTCGGGCCGCTTCGACTTGCTTTGGTAAAGATGGATGTCGGCGACCGACAGCAAAGTCATCAGGTCGTGGCCGTCGCGCGGGGCATGGCTGACGCCCAGGCTCACTGCCATCGGCAGGCCGTTGCTGGTGCTCCAGGCTTCGGTACGGGCCTCGATGCGCTCGAAAATCTGCTGGATGGCGGCCTCGTCGCGTTGCGGCAGGAGCGCGACGAACTCGTCGCCTCCCCAGCGTCCGCACACACCCATTTCGGCCGATTCGTTGAAGATCTGCGCAAATTCGGCCAGCACGCGGTCACCCACGCCATGGCCGTAGCGGTCGTTGACCGCCTTGAACTGGTTCAGGTCGGCAAATAGCACCGTGGCCGGCGTACCTGCATTCGTCTTGTCGAAAATGGTGTCTGCCGCAGCCAAAAGACCGTGGCGGTTGAGCAGTCCGGTCAGCGTGTCGAAGCGGCTGCGGTAGTCGAGCTGGCGGCGCTGCGCTTCGATGTGCCCCATCAGGATGTAGGCATACAAGGCCAGGGTGACCCAGAACACGCCGAAGAACACGTCACCCGCATTGACCTCGAATCCGCCCACCCGATACCGGAAGGCAAAGGCGATCGCCATGCCGAGGAATGCGCCGCCCAGCACTTCGGCGAACAGCCGCATGCCATAGCGCATGCCGTTGCCCAGCAGCACCATCAGAAAGGCCAGCGCGGAAGGCGGAATCGGATTGGGATCGTGGATCACGCACAAGGTGACGATGATCAGGTCGGCACTCATGGCGCTGCGGATCTTCAGCAGCGTGACGCCTTGCAGCGCCTGCCGGAAGAACCAGCTGTTGATGAAGAAATAAACGCCCAAGGCAACCAGCAGCTGCTCGATGCTAAACAGCACCGGCCGGACACTCTCCAGCGTGGAGAAATAGATGACCGCCAGCGAGAAAAACAGGTAGCGGGTGAAAAACTGGGTGACGATCTCGGAACGGTCGGGCACCCAGAAGCCGGCGTCATCGCTTTCGGCTTCCCAATGGCAGGGGTGGCGGCGATCGCTCCAGTCCGAACTTTTCATGCCCATACCTCCCTCCCTCAGATGCGCACGCATGGGCGAGCGCAATTATTGTTTGAGGCGTGCGCCCAGCCAGCGAACAAATCCATTTTCCAGGGTGACCTCCAGCTCCACTGCCCACCAGTCCAGCCCTGCGAATTCCCGGCATTTTACCGCGTCTTTTTCGGTCATCAGCACCGCCCCACCCGCGGGGAGGTCCGTTGGTCGGAAAACATGGTGATCGGGGAAGGCTTGCGGGCGATAGTGCAGGCCGTGTCGGTCGAGCATGGCGAAGAATCCCTGCGGTCGGCCTATCCCGGTCGCGGCAAGCCAGTCGTGCGGCGGCAGGTCGCGTAGCGCCAGCTTTTCCTGTGGGGCGCACAAGCGATAAGCGCGTCCCGCACTGTAGTCGGCCCGCCAGCCTGTGACCGAGCGATAGGTGCGCGGCTCGGCAGTACCGCGCACCACCTGGACGACCGCATCGACGCTGGCCAGCCGGGCAGCGGGTTCGCGCAGCGGCCCCGCCGGCAACGGCCAGCCATTGCCCAGTCCGGTCGTCGCATCGATGACGGCCAGTTCGATGTCGCGACGCAGACGGTAATGCTGCAGGCCGTCGTCGGACACGATCACATCCACGTCCGAATGGCATTCGAGCAGCATGCGCGCCGCCGCCACCCGGTCGCGTCCGACCACGACCGGCGCGTCCGTCTTGAGTCGGATCAGCACGGGTTCATCGCCCACCTGCGCCGGCGGGCTATCGGCCTGCACCTCGACACAACCGCGTGCCGTCCCACCATAGCCGCGGCTGACGACCCCGGGACGATAGCCCTGGCTGCGCAGCCAGTTCACCAGCCAGATCACCAGCGGCGTCTTGCCGCTGCCGCCGGCAGTGATGTTGCCGACCACGATCACCGGCACACCGACCGATACCGCATGCAGCCAGCCGCGCCGATACGCCAGGCGCCGCCCTCCAGACATGACGGCAAACAGCATGGCGAGCGGCAGGAGCAGCACGGCGAGCACGCCCGTGCGTGCCCAGACATGCTGTAGCGAAAACATGAGCCCGCTTAGGGGTTGGTTTGCGTGGCGAAGGTAATGCGGGTCAGCCCCTCGCGGCGCGCCGCTTCCATCACGTTCACCACGGATTGATGGGTGGCACGCGCATCGGCGTTGATCACCACGACCGGCTCGTTCTCGTTGGAGGCGGCTTTCTTCAGTGCGGCGGCCAGGCCATCGATCGAGGCATCGCCCACGACCGTGCTGTCGATCTCGTAGCGGCCATCCTCGGAAACGGCCACCTCGATCTGCTTGGGCGGGTTGGGCGTCTGGGCGGCGCTGCTGGTCGGCAGGTTGATCTTGAGTTCGGCGAAACGCGCGTAGGTCGTGGTCACCGCAAGAAAGATCACGATGACGAGCAGGATGTCGATGAACGGAATCAGGTTGATTTCCGGGTAGTCCTCGCGGCGGCCTTTTCTGAAATCCATAGCTGCCTTTATTTCCGGTCGCCGTGGACGATTTCCACCAGCTTGATCGCCTGCTGCTCCATGTCGACCACCAGCGATTCCACTTTGGCCCGGAAGTAGCGATAGAAAATCATCGCCGGGATCGCCACGATCAGACCGAACGCAGTGTTGTAGAGCGCGATCGAAATACCGTGCGCCAGTTGGCCGGGATTGGTGCCGCCGCCGGTCTGCGCGCCGAAGATCTCGATCATGCCGATCACCGTGCCGAGCAGTCCGAGTAGGGGTGCCATGCTGGCGACGGTGCCGAGCGAGGTCAGGAAGCGATCGAGTTCATGGGTCACGGCGCGTCCGGACTCCTCGATGGACTCCTTCATGATCTCGCGCGAGTTGTGGGCGTTCTTCAGCGCGGTCGCGAAGATCCGTCCCAGCGGCGAGCCATCGGCCAGATGCGTGACCAGTTCCTGCGTCACGCCGCGTTCCTGATAAATCTTGATTGTCTCCAGCAACAGGCCCGCAGGGGCGACCTCCTGGCTGCGCAAGCTGTAAGCACGTTCGATGATGATGGCCACGGCGAGAACCGACGCCAATATCAACGGCCAGACCGGCCAACCGGCCGCCTCGATGATGGCAAGCACTGAATACCACTCCCAATAAAACAACAGGCGAAATGTAGCGCTCACGCGCCGGTTTCGGCAAGCACCAATTTTAGACCGACGGCATTTTCAATCGGAGCCCGAGTTCTCCACAATTGATGTGGATAAGTCTGTGAAGAACGCCCTGCCGGATTCCCTAAGCGCCCGCCCACAAAGGAAAAAGTGGTTTGGCCCAAAAAGTAGACAATAAGCTTATCCTTTTAAAATCAAGAATTTACAAAAAGACAACTATCGTCAATAGGGTTATCCAATTTTTTTTATGATCGTTTGGTGACTGTGCATGAACCGTGCCGAGCCCAAGCCGTTATCCTGCACGCCATGGATCTCCAGGACGACTTTCCCGACAACGCGCCCGCCCTGCCTGTGCTCACCGTCAGCGAACTCAATCGCATGGCGCGCCGCGCGCTGGAGTCGCAACTCCCATTGCTCTGGGTGGAGGGCGAAGTCTCCAACTTTACCCGTGCCGCCTCCGGCCACTGGTATTTTTCCCTGAAGGATGTGAACGCACAGGTGCGCTGCGTGATGTTCCGTGGGCGCAACCAGTTTGCCGATTTCACCCCCGCCAACGGCGACCACGTCGAGATCCGCGCCCTGCCTTCGCTGTACGAAGCGCGCGGCGAATTCCAGCTGGGCGCCGAAGCGATCCGCCGCGCCGGTGCCGGGCGGCTGTATGAAGCTTTTTTGAAACTGAAGGCCAAGCTGGAAGCCGAAGGCCTGTTCGACCCGATGACGAAACGCGCCTTGCCGCGCTTCCCACGCACAGTGGGCGTCGTCACCTCGCCGCAGGCCGCCGCCCTGCACGATGTGCTGACCGCACTGGCGCGCCGCATGCCGGGCCTGCCGGTGATCCTCTACCCGACCCCGGTGCAGGGCGCGGGCGCCGGCGCACAGATCGCCGCCGCCATCCGCACGGCCGGCGAACGCGACGAATGCGACGTGCTGCTGGTGTGCCGCGGCGGCGGTTCGCTGGAGGATTTGTGGGCGTTCAATGACGAGGCGGTGGCGCGCGCGATCGCCGCCAGCCCGATGCCGGTGGTGAGCGGCGTCGGTCACGAAACCGATTTCACCCTGGCCGACTTCGCCGCCGACCTGCGCGCGCCAACGCCCACGGCCGCGGCCGAACTCGCCAGCCCGGTGCGCCAGGAGCTATTGCAGCAACTGGATCACCTGGCCCGCCAACTCCACCATCATCACGCGCGCAGGCAGCACAGCGAGATGCAGCGGCTGGATTACCTGGCGCGGCGGCTGGTCCACCCGGCCGAGCAGTTGCGCCGCCGCCAGACCGAACTGAACCAATTGGCGCAGCGTCTCCACCACGCCAGCGGCACGCGCCTGACGCGCGAACAATTGCGCATCGCGCGCCTGAGTCAGCGGCTGGTCACGCCGCGCCATGTCATCCAGCGCGAACAACAGCGCCTGGGCGCGCTGGGGCTGCGCGCGCAACGCGCGGTTCAGGGCAGTTTCGGTCAGCACCGGCTCACTCTTGCACGGCTGGCCAGCAGCCTCGCCCACCTCAACCCCGAAGGCGTGCTGGCGCGCGGCTACAGCATCGTCCAGCGGGAAAACGGCAGCGTGGTCCAGGATGCCGCGGTGCTCGATGCCGGTGAAAAAATCGGCATCCGCCTGCACCGCGGGCAGGTCCGTGCCACGGTCGATTCCACCCGCGAGGACTGAGCGGCTTACGACCTTAAATGGCGGGCCACGAGGTCCATCGCCTGCGTGCCCAGATCGTCCACGAGACAATCCAGCTCCACCACGTCAGGCCACGAGCGCAGCCAGGTCAGCTGGCGCTTGGCGAGCTGGCGGGTGGCGGCGATGCCCTGCTCGCGCAAGTCTTTCAGATCGATTTCGCCGTCGAGATAGGCCCAGGCCTGGCGGTAGCCGACTGCACGCATGGACGGCAGATCGGCGTTGAGCGCGTAACGGCGGCGCAGGGTGTCCACTTCGTCGATCAGGCCTTCGGCGAGCATGGCGTCGAAGCGCGCGGCGATGCGCTGGTGCAGCACCGCGCGGTCGGACGGGATCAAGGCCAGTTGCAAGACGCGATACGGCAGTTCGGATTGCACACGGTCGAGCAGCGCCGACATCGGGGTGCCGCTGAGCCGGAAAACCTCCAACGCACGGCCGATGCGCTGCGAATCGTTCGGTGCCAGCCGCGCCGCAGTCGCCGGATCGACTACGGCCAGCTCGGCGTGCAGCGCCGGCCAGCCGCGCGCGGCCGCCTCCGCCTCCAGCTCCTTTCGCAGCGCCGCATCGGCGCGCGGCAGATCATCCAGTCCCTGCAGCAGCGCGCGGAAATACAGCATGGTGCCGCCGACCAGCAGCGGCACCATGCCGCGCGCGGCGATGTCGGCCATCAGCCGCCTCGCATCGTCGCAAAAGGCGGCGGCAGAATAGGTTTCGGTGGGATCACGGATATCGAGCAGGTGGTGCGGCGCACGGGCGAGCGTGGCGGCATCGGGCTTGGCGGTGCCGATATCCATGCCGCGATACACCAGCGCCGAGTCGACGCTGATGATCTCGAGTGGGAAGCGCTCGACCAGGCTGACCGCCAGCGCGGTCTTGCCCGAGGCGGTCGGACCCATGAGAAAAATGGCGGGCGGAGGGCTGGATGCAGGCATGGAGGGCGATTATCCCCCAGCTTGCCGTCGCGGCCGGCTCCCGTGTATGCGGAAAGTCCCCATGGAGCGCAGCCATATAAGGTCTAGAGTGAGAGACAGCAGGCAGGATGCCTGCCTGAAATCCGATGCGCTTATCCCATCCGGAGGGCCGTAAGTCCATGAATACCGACGAACTCAGATCCGTGGCGAATGCCATCGTCGCACGGCAGAAAGGCGTGCTGGCAGCAGACGAAAGCAATCCCACCATCAAGAAGCGCCTCGATTCGATCCAGGTGGAGTCCACCGAGGAAAATCGCCGCCGCTACCGTGAAATCCTGTTCACCACCGAAGGGATCGAGCGCACCCTCGGCGGCGTCATCCTGTTCGATGAAACCCTGCGCCAGCATACTCGCGACGGCATTCCTTTCCCCAGGCTGCTGGCAGACCGCGGCATCGTCCCGGGCATCAAGGTCGACCAGGGTGCCAAGGCGCTGGCAGGCCGCCCCGGCGAGAAGGTGACCGAGGGACTGGATGGCTTGCGCGACCGGCTTGCCGAATACAAGCAGTTGGGCGCGCAGTTTGCCAAGTGGCGAGCCGTGATCGAGATCGACGAACGTGCTATCCCGTCCGCTTTCGGCCTCCGCGCCAATGCCCACGCGTTGGCGCGATATGCCGCGCTGTGCCAAGAGGCCGGGCTGGCGCCGATCGTCGAACCGGAAGTACTGATGGACGGCGCCCACGGCATCGAACGCTGCGAGGCAGTGACGGCACAGGCACTGCAGGCCGTGTTCGCCGAACTCGACGCCCATGGCGTGCTGTTCGAGGGAATGCTGCTGAAACCGAACATGGTGATCGCCGGCAAGAAGTGCGCACACCAGGCCGGCGTAGAGGCGGTGGCCAAAGCTACGCTACGCTGCCTCAGGCGCTATGTGCCGGCCGCGGTGCCGGGGATCGTGTTCCTGTCCGGCGGGCAGAGCGCGGAAGACGCGACCGAGCATCTCAATGCCATGAATGCGCTGGGACCGCAACCATGGCAGGTCAGCTTTTCCTATGGACGGGCACTGCAGGCACCGGTGCTGGCCGCCTGGCAAGGTCGGGAAGACCGGGTCGCCGCTGCGCAACAGGCACTGCTCAAACGTTGCAACCTCAATGGCCTGGCCCGCGACGGACAATACGTGCGCGCCATGGAAAGCGCAGCCTGATCCCGGCCACTTGGCCACGTATGACGGCACGGTAGAACGTGCCATAAAAAAGCGGCAGGGTTTCCCCTGCCGCTTCGACTGCCGGTGCCCGAGACGTCAGGCCGCGTGCGCGTACTGCGTCTTGGCCTTGCGGGCCGCCCCGATTTCCTCGGGGCCGTAGGCCTTGCCGGACCACAGCATTTCGTAGGCGATCTCCTCGTTGCCGTTTTCACAGAGATCCAGCACTTTCTGGAACAGCGGCTGGAAGGTTTCGGAACGATGCGATCTCTCGTGGTTCTCGAAATCGGTCCAGAACGTCACGATCAAGGCTTCCTTGCCTTTCATCGGGCTTTCGACAGCCTGGCCGATGGTCGAGCCTTCATTCGACACTTGGCCGGAATTCAGGGCGACGAAACCGCCGACGAAACCGGTATCGGAATGGTAGGTTTTGACGTTCTCACACAAAAACGCCACCCGTTCCTGCAAGTCGTCCACCGTGTATTCCGGTTTCAGAACCACCCGGTTGACTGTCACGATACCGTCGGTCGGAAAATTAGCGATCAATCCACTCATGGTTTTTCTCCTGTTGTAGAAGGGAAGTACTACGACTCCAGTCTACATACCTGAGTAATTTAGTCAACTAATTTATTTAATTTATCTATGTGCCAATCATAATTTCTGATAATGATGCCCGGCCAGGCTGACCCTATGGATCAACAAATCATATATATCTTTTTTGTTCTCTCCGCCTACCGGGGCGCTTCTTCATGATCACCACGCCCTTGGCGACGTCGATATCGGCAACCGGAATGTTCTCGTACAGGGGATTGAGCGGCTTCAGCATCCAGCCGTCGTCCCGCTTCACGATCTGGCGGAAGATGTATTCCTCATTCACGTAGGCCACCACATAGGAGCCGTCCCTGACCAGGCCGGACGGCTCGACCACGATGATTTCGCCTTCCTCGAATTCCGGCATCATCGAATCGCCCAGCACCATCAACGCGTAGGGTTCGGCGCTGGCGCAGTTGCTGGCCTCGTTGACCTCCTGGATGGGAATGGTTTTGCGTTCGGTACGTTCGTTCATGATGGGCTCGCTTCGCCAAATTAATTAGCCAAAGCTTATATATAAACGCGCCAGTCGCAAAATCAACGGCCGCGCATGAACATGGCGTCGAGTTCCCCGAGGCTGACCTGGAACCAGGTCGGGCGGCCGTGGTTGCACTGCCCGGCCCGTTCGGTGGCCTCCATTTCGCGCAGCAGCGCGTTCATCTCAGGCAGCGTCAGGCGGCGGTTGGCGCGCACCGCACCGTGGCAGGAGAGTGTCGCCAGCAATTCATTGCGCCGCTCGGCGAGCAGACGCGCCACGCCGAATTCGGCAATTTCGGCCAGCACGGCGCGGGTCAACTCGACCGGGTCGGCGTCCTTCAGCAGCCACGGCACCGAACGCACCGCCACCGAGGTCGGCGAGGTCACCGACAACTCGAAGCCGATCCCGGCCAGCTGATCCAGGTGCGGGCTGATTTCCGCCACGTCGCGGGCGTCGACCGCCAGTGCGACCGGGATCAGCAGGGTTTGCGCCGGCACGGCGCGCGCATCCAGCGCAGTCTTGAGTTTTTCGTAGACGACGCGTTCATGTGCGGCGTGCATGTCGACCAGTACCATCCCCTGCGCGTTCTGTGCCAGCACGTACACGCCGTGCAGTTGGCCCAGCGCATAGCCGAGCGGCGGCGCATCGGCCCCGTCATCCGGCACGAGACGCATCGACGGTACCCCCTCCGAATCCTGCACCCGGGTCCCCTGGTCCAAAGGCGCATAGAACGCCATCGCTTCGTTCACCTGCAGCGGCATCGCCGTTTGCCGGGGCGCGGCCCAGCCCGGCTGCGGGGAAGCCTGCGACGCCCCCGATGCGGCCACGGCGACATCCGCCGCCACCGGCGCCGACAGCATGCGCTCGACCGCATGGAACAGGAACTGGTGCACACCGCGGCTGTCGCGGAACCGGATCTCGGTCTTGGCCGGATGCACGTTGACGTCGACCAGATCCGGCGGCAATTCGATGAACAGGCAATACGCCGGATTCAGCTGGTGATGCAGGACGTCGCGGTAGGCCTCCTTCAACGCGTGGACGATCAGCTTGTCGCGCACATAGCGGCCATTGACGAATACATGCTGGCTGTCGCGGCTGCCCGTGGCGGCGCTGGGACGGATCACCCAGCCGGACACCCGCAGCACGCCGGCCGCAGCCTCGACTGCGATGCTGTTCTGCTCGAACGCCTCGCCCAGCACCTGCCGGACTCGCGCAGAGGCAGGCTCGGCATTGAGGCGCAACTGTGTCCGGCCGTTGTGGCTCAGCGTGAATGACACCTGCGGGTTCGCCAGGGCCAACCGCCGCACGGTCTCGGCGCAGTGGGCGTATTCGGTGGCTTCGGTCTTGAGGAACTTGCGCCGCGCCGGGGTACTGAAAAACAGGTCCTGGATGTCGATCGTGGTGCCTGTGGCGCGCGCGGCGGGCGCCGGTACGTCGAGGCGGCCGCCTTCAGCCTGTACCGCCCAGGCGTGCTCCGCATCTGCATTGCGGCTGATGAGCTGAACCCGCGCGATGGCGGCAATCGAAGCCAAGGCCTCGCCGCGGAACCCCAGACTCGCGACCCGCTCCAGGTCGGCCAGACTGGCGATCTTGCTAGTGGCATGACGGGTCAAGGCAAGCGCCAATTCATCGTGCGCGATGCCGCCGCCGTTGTCGGCAACACGAATGCGTTTGATGCCGCCCTGTTCCAGATCGATCTGGATGTCGGTGGCCCCGGCATCGAGGCTGTTTTCCAGGATCTCCTTGAGCGCCGCGGCCGGACGTTCGACCACCTCGCCCGCTGCGATCTGCGAAATCAGCACATCGGGCAGAACACGGATGGTCATAGCGAGCCTGCAAACGCGACGCCCCGCCGGGCAGCCATGGCACGCCCCAGACGCTCGATGGCGGCAGCGTCCAGAACCTGCCGTGCCAGCGGCAGCACATGGGTGTTCTCGAATTCGAGATGGCTGCGATTGAGTGCGACGAAACGATGCGTCAACGCCTCATCCAGCGTGGCGGCCGAGCCGGCTTCGATCTGCTGCAGCTGGCCGCGCAGCCGTCGCCACAACAGCGCCAGTTCGTCGTGTTCCAGGGTCAGGGTTTCGACCAGATCACAGGCGCCCGGCGCGCCGGCCTGTTCGAGCAGCGGAAACAGGTTGCGCTCCTCGTCGTCGTGGTGATGCACCGCAGCCGTATCGAAATAGGTCAGGATCGCGCCCGCCGCCTGCTGTGCCTGGGCATCCGCACCATGTGCCGGCAGATGCGCCAGCAGTTTGCCGAGGGTATCGCACTGCCGGGCTATGCGGCCGTGACACGCTTCCAGCACATCGAGCGGCCGGTCGAATCCAGGGGCCGCCGCACCGAGCAGGCTCACGGTCATGGGTTGCGCGTCAGCCGCGACGGCGCAGTCAACGGATGCTTGGCGAAGTAATCCTTGACGCCATCGACGATGGCATCCACCAGCTTGTCCTGGTAGCCGGGGTCGTTGAGGCGTTTTTCTTCTTCAGGGTTGGAGATGAACGCGGTCTCGATCAGGATCGAAGGAATGTCGGGCGCCTTCAGTACGGCAAAGCCCGCCTGCTCCACCTCGCCCTTGTGCAGCGTATTGACGCCGCCGATTTCCTTCAGCACCGCCCGCCCCAGCTTCAGGCTGTCGTTGATGGTGGCGGTCTGCGACAGATCGATGAGCGTGCGCTTGAGGAAGGGATCCTTGACGTCGACGTTGACGCCGCCGATCAGGTCGGCGTCGTTTTCGCGCTTGGCCAGCCAGCGCGCGGCGACCGAGGTCGCGCCGTTCTCGGACAGTGCAAACACCGACGAGCCACGCGCGTGCGGCTTGATGAAGGCATCGGCATGGATCGACATGAACAGGTCGGCCTTCAGCGCACGCGCCTTGACGACCCGCTGCCCGAGCGGCACGAAATAATCGCCGTCGCGGATCAGGACGGCATGCATATTTTCCTGGGCGTCGATTTTCTGTTTGAGCTTCTTGGCCAGCGCCAGCGTGATGTCCTTCTCGTGCGAGCCGTTCGCCCCGCTGGCACCGGGATCCTCGCCGCCATGGCCGGCATCGACCGCCACCGTGATCAGTCGCGTGTATTGTGGCACTTCCGGTTTGGCTGGCGTGGCCACTGCAGGCTGCGAGGTCGCGGCCGGGTCGCTTGCCACCGTATCACCCGCCTGGGCCGGGTAGAGATCCACCACCAGACGATGCGCATACTGTCCCAGCGGCTGCAGCTGGAATACGGAAGGCTTGACGGCTGTTTTCAGGTCCAGCACCAGGCGCATCACCCCCGGGCGGTTGAGTCCCACGCGGATCGCGCCGATGTAGGGATCGTCCGGGCTGAGTTGTCCGGCCAGCGCGTCAAGCGCCGCACCCGCCTCCACGCCCTCTAGGTCGACCACCAGCCGCTGCGGGTTCGACAGCATGAAGTATTTGTACGCGACCGGTTGTGGCGCCTCCAGGGTGATCCGCGTGTAGTCGGACGACGGCCACAGACGGGTGGCGCTGAGTTGCAGCGCCTGGGCCCAGCCCGACGCAAGCAAACCGCACAACAGGAAAATTCTCAACAAGGCGTGCAACATGTCTCCAGATAGTGGGCGCCACGCGGGCTCGCCGCTTCACATTCAATTTCGCGCGCATCGTCGGCGATTGTCAACCGAATGACCACATCCGGGGCAGGCAACCAGCCGGCAGCCTTGTCCGGCCATTCGATCAAGCTGACCACCCGGCCATCGCTCACGTCGCGAAACCCAGCGTCAAGCCACTCGCGCGGATCATGCATACGATATAGATCAAAATGATACAGTTCAAATGCGGGCAGGTTGTAGCTTTCTACCAGCGTATAGGTCGGACTCTTCACCCGACCGCCATAACCCAGCGCGCGCAGCACCCCGCGCACCAGTGTCGTCTTGCCGGCGCCGAGATCGCCTTCCAGATAAAAAGTCAGCCCCGCCGTCATTCCCTGCGCCAGCTGCGCGCCGAATGCCAGCGTCGCGGCCTCGTCGGCCAGATGACGGCGGCAGTGCACGGTATCATCGGTCTTATGCATGAGCGGGATTTAACTCGACTGGCGCAGCAAATCAAGCGATGGGGGCGCGAGCTCGGCTTTGCCGCGGTGGGCATTGCGGACGGCGAGCTGAGCGCCGCGGAGGCAGGCTTGCAGGCATGGCTGGATCGGGGCTTTCATGGCGAGATGGATTATATGGCGGCGCACGGCACGAAGCGCAGCCGCCCGGCCGAACTGGTACCCGGAACCGTCCGTGTCATCAGCGCACGGCTGGACTATTTTCCGCCGGCGTCGACCGATCCGCATGCGGTACTGAATGACACGGACGCTGCCTATGTCTCCCGCTATGCGCTGGGCCGCGACTACCACAAGGTGTTGCGCAACCGGCTGCAAAGCCTGGCCGAAAAGATCAGCACAGAAATCGGCGACCATCATTTCCGGGTCTTCACCGACAGCGCGCCGGTGATGGAAGTCGAACTCGCCACGAAATCCGGCCTCGGCTGGCGCGGCAAGCACACCCTGCTGCTGAACCGGCAGCACGGCTCGTGGTTCTTCCTCGGCGAGATCTATACCGACCTGCCGCTGCCGGTGGATGTGCCGGAAGCCGAGCACTGTGGCACCTGCCAGGCCTGCATCGACATCTGCCCCACGCAGGCCATCGTCGCGCCCTATTCGCTCGACGCACGGCGCTGCATTTCCTACCTCACCATCGAACTCAAGGGCAGCATTCCGGTTGAATTACGCCCGCTCATCGGCAACCGCATCTACGGCTGCGACGATTGCCAACTGGTATGCCCGTGGAACCGCTTTGCGCAGACCGCCGCGCTGCCCGATTTTAGAGTTCGGAACGGGCTCGACAGCGCGCGGCTGGTCGAACTGTTCACCTGGAGCGAGATGGACTTCAACGACCGTCTGGCCGGCTCAGCTATCCGCCGCATCGGGCATGAACGCTGGCTGCGCAATATCGCCGTCGCGCTGGGCAACGCGCCCGCTTCGCCTGAAATCAAAGCTGCGCTTGCTGCACAACTCGCACACCCGTCCGAACTGGTGCGCGAGCATGTCGCGTGGGCCCTGGCGCGCCAGGAAATAGTTTAGACCGCCTGTAATTCCTGCTTGACGCTGTTTTAATTCACGCGCAACTCGCGCTGCGCATGCCGGATAACTGACGCGCCCGAACTCAACGCCAACCCCGCCAGCACCAGCGCCACCGCGATATCCGGCCAACCATGCGCGGTCACCCACACCCCAGCTGCCGCTCCCATCACCGCCAGGTTGCCCAGCGCGTCGTTGCGCGAACACAGCCACACCGAGCGCGCCTGCGCGTCGCCCTGGCGATACGCATACAGCAGCGCGGCGACACCGACGTTGATCGCCAGCGCCAACAGGCTCACCCAACCCATGATGAACGGTTCCGGCACCACGCCCGCCGACCACTGCCAGGCCGACTTGCCGAGCACGAACACACCGTAGCCGACCATCAGCCATCCTTTCCACAGCGCGGTACGCGAACGCCACACCGGCGCCAGCCCGAGGACGAACAGCGCCACGCCGTAGTTTCCCGCGTCGCCGAGGAAATCGACCGCGTCAGCCAGTAGCGACACCGACTGTGCCACCAGGCTGGCAACGATTTCGACGCCGAACATCAGCGCGTTCAGCACCAGTGCAATCCACAGCGCACGCCGGTAGCCTGGATCGGGCGGCGGCGCGTCGCACGCCGAATCGCAAGCGCAGCCGCTCATGCCGGATGCCGCCACAGGCGGCCCTGAAGGTAGAATGCGTGTGTTTTCATCCCGTCATGCTGCCACCCATGTCCACGAATGCACATTCCCCCATTGGCGTATTCGATTCCGGCATCGGCGGCCTGACCGTGGTGCGCGCCCTAATGGAGCGCCTGCCCTACGAGAACATCGTCTACTTCGGCGACACCGCGCGCGTGCCCTACGGCGTGAAGTCGGTCGAGACCATTGCCCACTTCACCACCCAGATCGCCCAGTTCCTGCTGGAAAAGGACGTCAAGCTGCTGGTCATCGCCTGCAACACCATGGCGGCGGTGGCGGCGCAGGTGGTCAAGGACCTGTCGCCGGTGCCGGTGCTCGACGTCATCGACGCCGGCGCGGTGTCGGCGCGAGGCGGCAGGAAAATCGGCGTCATCGGCACCCCCACCACCATCAACAGCAACGCCTACGCGCGCGCCATCCACGACTATGCGCCCGACTCACGCATCCATTCGCAGGCCTGCGCGCTGTTCGTGCCGCTGGTGGAGGAAGGCTGGCTCGACCACGAAGTCACGCGATTGGCGGCACAGGACTACCTGAAACCGCTGCTGGCCGAACACATCGACACCCTGGTGCTGGGCTGCACGCATTACCCGCTGCTGAAGCCGCTGCTGCGCCAGGTGGTCGGCGACGAAGTCGCGCTGGTCGATTCTGCCGAAGCCATGGCCGAACAGGTCGCGGCCGTCCTGGCGGAGAAGCATCTCGCCAATCCCAGCCACGCCCAGCCGCGCTACGATTTCTACGTCACCGACGTGCCGCTGCGCTTCCAGACCATTGGCGAACGCTTTCTGGGCCGCACACTCAACAACGTGCACGTGGTGAAGTGGTGATCGAAACACGACGGCCATGATCCGGGTCAACGCCCAGATCGAGCTCGACGAGCGCGAAATCCAGGAAGACTTCGTGCGCGCCTCGGGCCCCGGCGGGCAAAACGTCAACAAGGTGTCGACCGCCGTGCAACTGCGCTTCGACGTCGCCCATTCCCCCTCGCTGCCCGAGCCGGTTCGCGTCCGCCTGATGGCCCTCGCGGGCCGCCGCCTCACCCAGGACGGGATCCTGATCCTCGAAGCCGAGCGTTATCGGAGCCAGCGGCGCAACCGTGACGATGCGCTGGAACGGCTGCTCGCACTGATTCGCGAAGCCTGCGAAGTGGAAACGCCGCGCCGTCCGACCCGTCCCACACTGGCGTCAAAAAAACGGCGTCTGGACAGCAAGCAGCGGCGGGGCGAGACCAAGAAACTGCGTGGCTTGAAACCTGGAACCGAGCATTGATCGGATCAAGCTTACGGATAGCGCGTCCGCTTCATTTCCACATCACGTCGACCTTTTGCCGCGCGGCAGCCGTAAGCAACTCGATCAGGGGCAAGGCCCGGTGCGCCAGACTGACAGGCGGCTCGTCGGAATCGTCACCCCTGCTCTCCGATGCATCGTGCGGCGCAGCCGCCTTGGCCGTTTCGACCGCGCGCTTCAAACGATCCAGCGCCGCAGGCACATCCTCGGCCAGAATCGCGCCGGGAACCGTTTCGCTGTGTCCCATCATTCTCAACATGCCTAATGCGACATCACCGAACATGGTAATGTCCGCATAGGCTTTGCACGTAAACGTCACCAGCACGCCAACACCTTCCGTCTACTCTTTATCGATCGTTCGTTCGGGTCACCGGTGATCCGGACCGCGCCCTTCGTTTCTCTTCCCCTGCCCTTGTTGCCCGGATGGGCCGCGCTGCATCTGATAATGCTGCTGTGTCACGGGCTCGCGCGGCTGGTAACGGTAGCGTTCGGAACGAATCGTATGCTGACGTTCCTGCTCGCGCGGATAGCGATCTCCCGAATAATTCCGCTGATAGGACGGCAACGGTGCGGGGCGGGGGGCGGAACGGCGGTCCCATTGGTCCCACCCGCCTCGACGCTGTTCCCACTCGCGGCCCCAGTGCTCGCCCCAGCGCGGCGGCGCGTCGGCGCGCCAGCCATGGAAATAGGGCGGCGGACGACGGTAGTAGCGCACCGGGATACGCAGGATATACAGCGGCACGTCATAGTAATCCACCAAATCCCACGGCCCGTTATACCAGCTGCTCACATACCAGTTGTCCCCAATAAATACCCAGTACAGTCCGTCATAAAAGAAGAAATTCAAATCCACGCGCGGATCGTAGTAGACCGGATAGCCTGGCACCCGAACGAGCCGCGGATAGGCCGGCATGTTGATCCCGATGCTGACGCCGGGCACGCTGATGCCGACGCCGACACTGACGTCCGCACGCACCGTCGTTAATGGGACAAACAGCATCGACAACACAATAAGCAGGTAGCGCATTTCCATTCTCCTGTTGAATTGTTCAGTCCCTGAATATCCGACGCCCGATCTGCCATCCTGCCCACAGGTATCGGGGCCATTTGCCCGCGCGTCCCCGCCGCAGGCGTGCGAACACAAGTGCAGCCCCTAGCAACAGGGCCGGATGCCGTCTGACGGTGCGAAGTGCCGCCAAGCCCTGATCCGCCAATGCCAACGGTGCATGCCAGGGTGCAACGGTTTGCGCCAATGCGCGCCGTTGCGCTGCAGCCTGCGCCACCAGGTTCTCACGGTGTTCGGCCAGACGGTTCGAAGTATTGCTCATGATCGTTGCACCAAGTGCTCTCGGTCCTTCGATAACTCGGCCAGGCTTGCGGCGAACAGCTTCGGTTTAGTTCTGAGTCGGTGCCGGGCGAAACCAATCGCCGTCGCACCGCCCACCAGGAAAAATGCCGTCAGTCCCGCCAGTGCCAGAAGGCGATGGCTCTCCCAGAAGGCGACCACGATCAGGAAAACGAGCAGCACCACACCGATACCGATACAGAACAGCGCCACAAACAGCATCACCAGCACTGAGGCCAGCCGCGCCCGCTCTTCTTCCAGTTCCGTCGACAGCAGGTCGAGCCGGGTGTGCACGATAGCGATGAGACTTGCGGCGAGCCCCTTCAGGGAATCGAACAACCCCCCGCTTCCACCTGGTTTGGGGTCACTCATGAGATGTCGCTAGCGGCGCCCCATGATGAAACCGACAAGCAGCGCGATACTGGCGGAAATGCCGATTGCTTTCCACGGATTCTCGTGAACGTAGGCATCCGTCGCCTTGGCAGCCGCCTTGGCCCGCACCAGCAGCGCAGCTTCGGCATCAGCCATCTGTGCTTTCGCCTTGGCAAGCGACGCTTCGGCCTTGGCGCGCACCGAAGCCAGTGCCTCGCCGCCCTGGTTGGCCGTCGCCTTGATCAAAGCCTCGGCATCCGATATGACCGTCTTGAAATCAGCAATAAGCTGCTCTTTCGTTACGTCGGGAACATCCGATTCGCCAGATACGTTTTGCGTGCTCATTGCCTATTCCTCCATTAAATGCCGATGCTCAAAGGCCAACCTGTCTCTGGCCTGTCTCACGATCAATACTCTTGCACCCTCATTTATATTTATAGGCCAATTTCCCTGCGCAGTCTGCGTGCGGGCGCACGACGCATCACATTGCAGGCGATCGAGCGTTAGCCAGGCAATGCAGCCGGAACGAACGACGAGCTCAAACCGGATAGGATCCCTGTCTGTACCAGCGCTCAATAACCGAACGTCAGCCCCATCGACTCCCGCACGTCGCGCATGGTGTCGCGCGCCAACTCCTGCGCCTTCTCGCAACCGTCGGCGAGGATGTTGCGCACCTGGTCGGGATTGTCTTCGTAATACACCGCACGCTCGCGGATCGGCGCGAGTTCGGCCAGCACGGCGTCGATGACCGGCTGCTTGCATTCGAGGCAGCCGATGCCGGCGCTGGTGCAGCCCGCCGTGGCCCATTGCCGGGTCGCGTCGTCGGAATACACCAGATGGAACTGCCACACCGGACAGTTGGCCGGATTGCCGGGGTCGGTACGGCGGACACGCGCAGGGTCGGTCGGCATCGTGCGGATCTTCTTGGTAACCGTCTCGGGATCCTCGCGCAAGGCAATCGTATTGCCATAGGACTTGGACATCTTCTGCCCGTCCAGCCCCGGCATTTTCGAGGCCTCGGTCAGCAGGGCCTCGGGCTCGACGAGGATCATCTTGCCGGAGCCCTCGAGATAGCCGAACAGACGTTCGCGATCGTTCATCGACAGGTTCTGTGCGTCATTCAACAGTGCCTTGGCTGACTCCAGCGCCTCGTCGTCGCCCTTCTCCTGGTAGGCGGTGCGGCATTCCTCGTAGAGCCGGGCCTTCTTCGAGCCGAGCTTCTTGACCGCGGCGCGCGCCTTGTCCTCGAACCCCGGCTCGCGTCCATACATGTGGTTGAAGCGGCGTGCCAGTTCGCGGGTGAATTCGATATGCGGAATCTGATCTTCACCGACCGGCACGCGGTTGGCACGATAGATCAGGATGTCGGCGCTCATCAGCAACGGATAACCGAGAAAGCCGTAGGTCGAGAGATCCTTGTTGGCCAGCTTTTCCTGCTGGTCCTTGTAGGTGGGCACGCGTTCCAGCCAGCCCAGCGGCGTCATCATCGACAGCAGCAGATGCAGTTCGGCGTGTTCGATTACGCGCGACTGAACGAACAGCGTCGCCTGCGCCGGATCGACGCCTGCCGCGAGCCAGTCCACCACCATGTCGCGCACGTTCTCGTCGATCCCCTGCGGCGTGTCGTAGTGCGTGGTCAGCGCGTGCCAGTCGGCGACGAAAAACAGGCACTGGTATTCGTTCTGCAGGCGCAACCAGTTTTTCAGGACGCCGTGATAGTGGCCAAGATGCAAGCGCCCGGTGGGGCGCATGCCGGAGAGAACGCGATCGGAATACATGGTTGGTGAGTGGCAAGTGGTGAGTGGTGAGTGGTGAGTGGTGGCGGTCAGGACAGCACGAGCTGGATCAGGCCGACCAGCTGGGCGGGCTCGAGCCCGGTGACCAGCGCGGTCAGGCCGATGAACACGCTGATGAGCGGCCACAGGACGAAGCCCAGGATAGTCGTGCCGCCGATTGGCACGAACATCAGGCCGAGCAGGATGAACAGGCCATACGGCTCCAGCCGCGCGAACTGCATGGCCTGCTTCACCGGCAGCAGACTGACGGCGATGCGGCCGCCGTCGAGCGGCGGCAGCGGGATCAGGTTCAGCGCCATCAGGATGACATTGATGAATACGCCCGCCGCCCCCATCAGCATCAACGGCGCGCTGACAAAACTGCTGCCGAGGGCATGCCCGAGCTGGATCATCAGCGCCCAGAACACGGCCATGATGAAGTTCATGCCGGGCCCGGCAAGGGCCACCCACAACATGTCCTGCTTGGGGCGACGCAAGCGACCGAAGTTGACCGGCACCGGCTTGGCCCAGCCGAACAGGATCATCCCGCCGCCCAGCAGCTTGCTGGTCAGCAGGATCACCAGGGGCACCAGGATGGTTCCCACCAGATCGATGTGCTTGAGCGGATTGGCGGTGATGCGGCCTGCCGCCGCTGCGGTCATGTCGCCGAAGAAACGCGCCACATAGCCGTGCGCGGCTTCATGCAGGGTGATCGCAAAGATGACCGGCAGGGCGAACACCACGATTTTCTGGATCAGCGTGAGTTCCATGCGCGATCAGCCTTCGAAATCCGCCGTGTCGCCCTTGCCGAAACGCAGCACGGACGGCGTGTCGGTCGTGAGATCGACGACGGTGGTCGGCGTCAGGCCACAGGCGCCGCCGTCGATGACCAGGTCGACGAGGTGTTCCAGGCGTTCGCGGATTTCCCACGGCTCAGTCAGCGGCACGTCTTCTCCATACAGCAGCAGCGTGGATGACAGGATGGGTTCGCCGAGTTCGGCCAGCAGCGCCTGCACGATGGGATGCGCGGGAACCCGCAGTCCGATGGTGTCGTGCTTCTTGTGCAGCAGACGCTTCGGCACTTCACGGGTACCGCGCAGGATGAAGGTATAGGCGCCCGGGGTATGTGCCTTCAGGAAACGGAACTGGGTGTTGCCGACCTGGGCGTAGCGTCCGAGTTCGGACAGGTCGCGGCAGATCAGCGTGAGGTCGTGTCCGGTATCGAGTCCGCGTACCGACAGCAGCCGCATCGCCGCCTCCTTGTCGCCGATATGGCAGCCCAATGCGTAGCAGGAATCGGTTGGATAGACGATCACGCCCCCGCGCTTGAGGATGTCGACCGCCTGCTGGATCAGGCGAGGTTGCGGGTTTTCTGCGTGGATATTGAAAAATTGCGCCATAAATCGTCAGGTCGGGGAAAGGGAAAAGTGCGCTTCAAGCTCCGGCCAGCCTTGCCAGACCGGCTGGCAGTAGTGCGGCAGTGCGGGCAGCCGGCCGATATCGATGCCCTCGCCCGGCGCATGAAAATCCGCCCCGCGCGAAGCCTTGAGGCCGAATGCACGAGCCAGGTCGGCAAACTTGCCGTATTCGGATGGATGGTGGCTGCCGGTGATGACCTCGATGCCTTCGCCGCCCAGCGCGCGGAAGGCGTCCAGCAGCAGGTGCAGTTCGCGCGCATTGAAAGCGTAGCGCCCCGGGTGCGCGATCACGGCCATGCCGCCGCTGGCACGAATCCAGCCGACGGCATTTTCCAGCGTGGTCCACTGGTGCTCGACATAGCCGGGATTGCCGCGCGTCAGGAAGCGCCGGAACGCGCCGCGCATGTCGGGCGCATGGCCCTGCGCCACCAGCCAGCGGGCGAAATGCGTGCGGCCGACCATTTGCTTGTTGGCGGCAAAGTCATAGGCGCCTTCATACGCACCGACGATGCCGGATCGCGCCAAGTCGTCCCCCATGCGTTGCGCACGCTCGATACGGCCCATGCGGATGTTGTGCAGGCCGGCCGCCAGTTCCGGATGAACAGGATCGATGCGCAGGCCGACGATGTGGACCGTCTGTCCGCTCCAGGTCACCGAGATCTCGACGCCCGGGATCAGCGCCAGCTCCGTGCCCTCGGTCGCCGCCTGCGCAGCAGCAAGCCCTGCCACGTCGTCGTGGTCGGTCAGCGCGAGCGCATGCACGCCGTTCGCGGCTGCGCGCGCAACGACTTCGGCGGGCGGCAATACGCCGTCTGACACGTTGGAATGGCAATGCAGATCGATATTAAGCATCGATGATCGGGTCTGGCGACCAGCGCCAAAAGCGCTTGGTCAGGAGGGGGAATCATAGCAAAATAAGAAATCGCCCGAATTACGGCTGACTGCGCGGCCCCACCATAATGAAAAAACTGCTGTTCGACCTCTTCCCCATCATCGTCTTTTTCATCGCCTACAAGCTGGGCGACGCCAACGCCGACGCCACGCGTACCTTGCTGGCCGGTCTCGGCTTGCCCCAACCGACAGGCGTGGGCGAGAAGCCCGGCATCTACCTCGCTACGCTGGTCGCCATCGTCGCCAGCGTCGGGCAGATCGCCTGGGTCAAGCTGCGCGGCCACAAGGCCGACACCATGATGTGGGTCAGCCTTGGCATCATCGTGCTGTTCGGCGGCGCCACACTGTGGCTGCACGACGAAAGCTTCATCAAATGGAAGCCGACCGTGCTTTACTGGATTTTCACCGGCATCATTTTCGGGGCCGCCGCCTTCGGCCGCAATGTCATCAAAAGCGTCATGAACGAACAGATGGAACTTCCTGACGTCGCATGGGGTCGGTTGAACGCGAGCTGGGGTGGATTTTTTGCCTTCATGGGGGTTGCAAATCTGTTTGTCGCCTTCAACTTCTCGACGGATACCTGGGTGGATTTCAAGCTGTTCGGCAGTCTGGGGTTGATGCTGGTGTTCGTAATCGGCCAAAGCATGATGCTGACCCGGTATTTGGATAAAGAATCGTTCGACAAGGAAGAAAAGCAATAATGTTCTATGCCATCGTCGGCCAGGATACGGCCGACAGCCTCGATCGGCGACTGGCCGCCCGCCCCGCCCATGTGGAACGTCTGCATGCCTTGCAGCATGCCGGACGGTTGTTGCTGGCCGGCCCGTTCCCGGCCATTGACAGCAATGACCCAGGCGCTGCAGGGTTCACCGGTAGCTTGATCGTCGCCGAATTCGACACGCTCGCCGACGCACAGGCATGGGCCGAGGCCGATCCCTATGTCACGGCGGGCGTCTATGCCGGCGTCAGCGTCAAACCCTTCAGGAAAACCCTGCCCGCATGAGCACGCCCGACCTGATCCGCCAGCGCCTTGCCGCGCTGGAGCCCGAAACCTACACGCTGGAAGACGAAAGCGCCCAGCACCGAGGCCACGCCGGGGCAGCCTCGGGTGGCGGGCACTTCCGTCTCACCTTGGTGTCACATAAATTTCGTAATCTTTCCACCCTCGCCCGCCACCGACTGGTATACGAAGCCATGGGCGAGCTCATGCAACGCGAGATTCATGCGTTGTCGATCACTGCTTTAACCCCGGAAGAACTCTGAAAGGAATCCGAATGCGTCTTGCCCTTCTCCCCGCCCTGATCATGCTGGCGTTCACCCCGCTGGCACAGGCGCAAACACCCGCGCCTGCGACCCCCACTCCGGCCGCGGCCGCCGACAAGCCGCTGGCTGTGGTCAACGGCAAGGCAATTCCCGCCCTGTACGGCGACCTGGTCAAGCGCGAAATGGCCCAGGGCCAGCCCGACTCCCCGCAACTGGATGCCCGCGTACGCGAGTCCCTGATCAATCTTGAACTGCTGTCGCGCGCCGCGCTCGACAAGGGACTCGACAAGGAACCGCATCTGGCCGCGGCACTGGATATCCGCCGCAAGGATCAGCTTGCCAAGGCCTACCTGGAGGATTACGTCAAGGCCCACCCGGTCACCGACGCCGAAATCCAGGCGATGTACGACAAAGCCAAAACGGAGCCGATGGAGCCGGAATACCAGGCCCACCACATTCTGGTGAAAACCGAGGCCGAAGCGAAGAAACTGATCGCCGAGTTGGGCAGCAAGAAGGCCAAATTCGAAGATCTGGCGAAGAAATATTCCAAGGATCCCGGCTCCGCCAAGAACGGCGGCGCACTGGACTGGTCCGACCGGCGTGCCTTCGTGCCCGAATTCTCCGACGCGCTGGCTGGCCTGAAAAAAGGCGAAATCACCAAAACCCCGGTGAAGACGCAATTCGGCTACCACATCATCCGTCTCGACGATACGCGTACGCCCAAGCTGCCGCCGCTGGATGCCGTGCGGAGTGAAATCGTCAAGCAGCTGCAGCAACAGCGCATCCGCGACGCCATCACGGCAGCGCGCGCCGATGCAAAAATCGAGTAATCCGCTAATAATATTAAACGGGGCTTCGCCCCGTCTTCACCTGATAGGGAGCCGATCATGGCCAGCAAAGAATACAACCACCTGCAAGACGTTTTCCTCAACACCCTGCGCAAGGAACGCATCCCGGTTTCAGTGTTTCTCGTGAACGGGATCAAGCTCATGGGACGAATCGAATCGTTCGACCAGTTTGTGGTACTGCTGAAAGGTCAGGATCAGGCCGCCCAGATGATCTTCAAGCACGCCATCTCGACCATTTCGCCCTCGCGCGAAGTGGTCCTGCCGCAACGCGACGCCGAGGCCTGAGTCGCCTTATTCAGTCGGGGCGGCCAGTAGTGCGGCCGCCGTTTGTGCGTTCACCAGGACTGCGCCGCCGCCGCGGTAGGGCTGCTTGTAGCGCGCCGAAACCCCGGTCAACTGACGGCTATTGTCCAGATACACCACGGCATAGCCTTCCGGATGGGTGGCCAGCCAATGCGCCGCGCTGGCCCCGGTCACTTCGGCCAAGGGCGTTTCCAGCCTGCCGAGAAACTGGTATTGCGCATGGTAGGTCGCGATATTCGCCACCGGCCGTCCTTCATCCTGTACCTGTTTGATCGCCTGTGCCATCGACTTGACGTCGTACATGGGCTCGATCGAATGCATCGCAGCGATTTGCACCAGCGCCATCAGGGCCGCGCCGAGCAGGGCCAGATTCGGTATCGGCGCCACACCGCGCCGGCCCGCCACCCACGCGGCAAAAGCCAGCACAATCAGGACCCAACCCGGCCAGGCCGGCGGCAATGCCGTCACCTGACGATGCAAGGCTGCAATATGTCCTGTGGCAGCCAGGACCAGCACACCCCCAAGCACCGCCGCCAGCAAGGCCGGCAGCCCGACGCGCGCGTCCGCACGTCCCGCCATCAGCCGTGCCGTCAGCAAGGCGAAAGCGGGAAACAGGGGAACCAGATAATGCGGCTGCTTGCCGCTGATGAAGCAAAAAGCCACGAACACCGGCAGCATCCACGCCAGGCAGAAGCGAGAACCGCGATCCAGGCCCTCGCGACGCTGCTGGACCAGCGCCTTCCACCAGGCCGGCCAAACGAACCAGGGGAACAGCAACAAGGGCAGCAGGGGCACATACCACCAGAACGGCCGCCGGTGCGCGAAGGACTCGACCATGCGGTTGGCGGTCTGACCCCAGAAAATCGCATTGCGATACGCCTCGCCCCCTGAAAACCCGGCCGGCAGCGCCCACGCCAGCGCGATGGCCGCGCCCAGCAGTACTGCCATCAGCGTGCCGCCGAACCAGCGTTTCCACTTCAGGCCCGGATTCCACCACGGCGTCAGCGCAACGACGGGCAGCAGATGCAGCAGGATGACCGGTCCCTTGGTCAGTACGCCCAGGCCGATCGCCACCCCCAGCATGACAAAGCCGCGGCGCTTTCCATCGGTGGCCGCCAACACGCCGTGGAGACCAATCAGTACCCAGAAGGTCAGCATCACGTCGAACATGACCGATGTGGAAAAGACGATCCACAGCAAGGCGCTCACCAGCACCAGTGCGGCCCGTCCGCCGAGGCTTGCATGCTGGGGCCATAGGCGGGGGGCAAGTCGATAGGTCAGGAACAGTCCGCCGGCAGAAAACAAGGGGAGCACCAAGCGCGGCCACCAGTTATTGACGCCAAACAGCGCCCAGCCGGCCTGGAACATCCAGAACATGAACGGCGGCTTGTCGCTGTAGGGTGCGCCATTCTTGAACGGCACCAGAAAATCGCCGCGCAGCCACATCTCCCACGCTGCGCTGACGTAGCGCGTCTCGTCGATCGGGGTCAGGGGGCGTGTCAGAATCGCCACCGCAGCCAAGGCTGCCAGCAGCAGCAGGCTGAACAGCAACAGGTTGCGTCCGGAGAGATCAGATGTGCGTTGTGGATTCATGGGCATCGATATTTTCGTCCAGTGCCGCATCGATCTGCGCGTCGAGGCTCTGGCCGTGGCGGAAATGTCTATACAGGTAGGCGCCCAGCGCGCCCGAGATCAGGAACAGACCAATGGCGAGCGCGAGTTTCAGGGCCGGCGCGAGGTGGACGCCGCTGCCGACCAGTGCGAACACCAGCGTTTGCGGCAGATAGCCGAGCAGCGTGCCGGCGAAGAAATGTATGGGGCGGATGCTGGAAATCCCCGCCGCCAGGTTGGTCAGCAGATTGTTGCCCACCGGCAGCAGGCGGACCAGCACCGTCATGGCAAACGGATGGTCGTGTATGAAGCGGTCGAAGCGCCCGGCGCGCTCGCCCAGCCGCGCACGCAGCAGTCCTTTGCCGAACAGGCGTGCATAGCCGAAGCTCAGCATGCAGCCCAGAAGTGCGGCCAGCGCGCCGAGCAGGGTGCCCAGCCCAATGCTGAAGGCATAGCCGCCGAGAAAGGCAATGATCTGGCGCGGCAGGCCGATGGCTGTAAAAATCCCGCCCATCAGCAGGAACAGCAGCGCCCCATTGATGCCATGCCCGCGCACCCGCGCATCGATCCAGGTTTCGTTGATGCTGTTGCCGAGATCGCTTGACTCGAACAGGTAGCCCAACAGCGCCAGGCTCAATATCAGCGCCAGGCCTTTGACGATGACGCGCGCCCTCATTTACAGATCGGAATCGGACTCGATGACCGGCAGACGCACCCTGCGCTGCAGCCAGGCCACGCCGAACAGGTCGACGATCCCTACCCACAGCCGGTTGTGCACGCCGTACTTGGAACTGCCGCGCTCGCGCGCACGATGATGGACCGGAACCGATACCACTGCGCCGCCATTGCGCATCACCAATGCCGGCAGGAAGCGGTGCATATGGTCGAAATTGGGGAGCTGCAGGAAGGTCTGGCGGGCAAATACCTTGAGGCCACAGCCGGTATCCGGGGTATTGTCCTTCAGCATGCGCGAGCGTACGCCATTGGCGATTTTCGACGACAGCCTGCGCAGGAAGGTGTCGTTGCGGCGGGCTCGCCAACCTGCCAGAAGTTCCAGATTAGGCGGTTGTGCCGGATCGGCCAGCCGGGCCAGCAAGGCGGGAATGTCGGCAGGGTCGTTCTGCCCGTCCCCGTCGAGCGTCGCGATCCACTCATGGCGCGCTGCAGTCACGCCCGTCGTCACGGCCCGGCTCTGCCCGCACGAACTGCGATGCCGAATCACCCGCAGCATGGGAAATTCGGTTTTCAGCGCATCCAGTCGTGCCTGCGTGGCATCGGTACTGCCATCGTTGACATAGATGATTTCAAATGTCGTGTTTCCGGACAGCGCCGCCGCGATTTCGCGCACCAGCGGTTCGACGTTGTCCTGTTCGTTCTTGACGGGAACGACTACGGAAAGCCTGCCATGGTAGGCGTATTTGGGCATTGCTGTATTTATAAGGGTCGCTTAGTGTTGGCGGCGCAAGGAGATATCTCCAGGCTGGGCCGCATCGACAGGCTTCCGAAGCTTGAAATTTCAGAAGCTTGGCATTCTAATTTATTTTCAACGCCGCGTATGCTCCGGACACCCCGGCATGCCCACCCCTTGCGCCGGCCTCTGATCCCTTCTGCCGGGATCCGAAGAACAGCCAGACAGGTGTCGATTTTCCCCGGCCTGCTTCGTCGTAGTGATGAAGGACCTGCGCTGACCTCAGACTATGGTCCGATTCCCACCCGAAACAACCAGGAGAAACCCATGCGATTCATGATCATCGTCAAAGCCACCGCCGAATCCGAAACAGCAGCGCGCCCGGCTCCCGACGAAGCCCTGCTGGCCGAAATGGCCGATTACCACGAGAAACTGGCCAAGGCCGGCGTGCTGCTCGATGCGTCCGGCCTTAAGCCAAGCGCGCAAGGCTGGCGCATCCGCTATGACGGCGAGACGCGTAGCGTGCTCGACGGCCCATTCACCGAGACCAAGGAACTGATCGCGGGTTATACGCTGATCCAGGTGAAGACACGCGAAGAAGGCCTGGAATGGGCGCGCCGATTCCCCAATCCGGTCGGTGCGGGCAGGCCGGCAGAAATCGAAGTACGGCAATTGTACGAACTGGATGACTTCGCGCCGTCGGCCGCGATCGAGCGTTTCCGCGACATGGACACGGCCAAACAATAACGACACCCCTGGACACCGCCAGCGGCAATCTGTCGATTTGGCAGCACGCCATTCGTCGTACGAAGTGAAGCGCCGGATCGGAATCGTTTCCGTTCCCCTCAATCTGACAGGAGAAAGAACATGAGCCCCACCCAAGCAAGCCCCATCCCGAATGGCATGCATACAATCACCCCTCACCTGGTGTGCCGCGGTGCCGCCGATGCCATCGCGTTTTACGGCAAGGCTTTCGGCGCCGTCGAACTGGCTCGGCTACCCGGCCCGGAAGGCAAACTCATGCATGCGATGATACGCATCGGCGATTCCAACCTCATGCTGGTCGACGAATTTCCCGACTGCGGCTCGCTGGGGCCGCAACCCGGCCAAAGCTCACCCGTGACGATCCATCTCTATGTCACGGATGTCGACGCAACGTTCGAACGCGCCGTCGCCGCCGGTGCCAAAGTCACGATGCCGGTCGACGACATGTTCTGGGGCGACCGCTACGGCAGGATCGAAGATCCCTTCGGACACCAGTGGTCGATCGCCACCCATACCCGCGACCTCAGTCCGCAGGAAATCCAGGCTGCGGTTGCGGCACTCGGTCGCTGATCAACGCACCCGCATTAGTCGACATGTGGTGGAAAACCCTTCCCATATCGTGGTCCGACCCGGCCGCTCACCGGCAAACGGGGAGTCCCCGTGTCGATACCCACCCAGGAGAAACCATGGCATATCTGCTTTTGATCGTCGAACCGCGCGGACAACGCGATACGCGCACCCAGGAAGAAGCCCGGCAGCTTTATGACGACATGCTGCGCTACGGCCAGGGACTCGCGGCGCGCGGGTTGCTGCGCGCCAGCGAATCGCTGCGCCCCGACCAACACGGCGTGCGGATCCAGCAACGCGACGGCAAGGCCATTTTGCGCGACGGGCCTTTTGCCGAGGCCAAGGAGATGGTCGGCGGCTTTTTCCTGATCGACTGCGCCACGCGCGAGGAGGCCATCGCCATCGCCAGCGCGTGCCCTGCTGCGCAATGGGCCACCGTCGAGGTGCGCGAGGTCGCGCCTTGTTATGTCGGCTAGGTCACTGGAAAAGCGTATGCATTACCCATGCCCACCTCCCACGGAGTGCATGTGTCCTTCGCCTGGTTGAGCGTCCCTGTTTAGGAGAATTCCATGTCCACCCAGATATTCGTCAATCTGCCCGTTGCCGACCTCAGGCGTTCGATCGCTTTCTTCACCCGGCTCGGCTTCAGTTTCAACGAGCAATTCACCGACGACACAGCAACTTGCATGGTCATCGGCGACAACATCTTCGTCATGCTGCTGGTACGCGATCGCTTCCAGAGCTTCACGCCCAAGCCGGTATGCGATGCCATGCGACATACGGAAGTGCTGGTCTGCCTGTCGCGCGACAGTCGGGCAGCGGTGGACGCCATGGTACGCACTGCCGTTGCTGCTGGCGGTTCGACCTACAACGAACCCCAGGACCATGGCTTCATGTACGGCCATGGCTTCCAGGACCCGGATGGGCACATCTGGGAACTGGTCCACATGCAGCCCGCATAACAAGGAGATGTCCATGCCCTACGTAGACGGTTTCGTCCTCCCCGTTCCCACCGCCAATCTGGCGGCCTATCGTCGCATGGCCCGCAAGGCAGGCAAGATATGGCGCGAGCACGGCGCGCTCGAATATATCGAATGCCTTGCCAACGACGTCCAGCCTGGCAAGCACACGTCGTTCCCGCAGAGCGTGAAGCTCAAGGACGGCGAAACCGTGATATTTGCCTGGATCGTGTACAAATCCCGCAAGGACCGCGACCGCATCAATAAAAAAGTCATGGCCGACCCGCGCCTGGGCAGCATGATGGATCCGGCGGCCCTGCCCTTCGACGGCGAGCGTATGTTCTGGGGCGGATTCAAGACCCTGATCAGCCTCTGAGACCACCATGAAGCCCGGGGGAAATCCATGCATACCCTGACGACCTGCCTGTGTTTCAAGGACCAGGCCGAAGAAGCCGTCCAGTTCTACGCGTCGGTTTTCAGTGAATTGAAGATCACGGGACTCACGCGCTGTGGCGCCAACGAATTCGGCGGCCCCGCGGGCAGTGTCCGTACCGTGAGTTTCGAACTGTTCGGCCAGACCTGGCTGGCGGTCAACGGCGGACCGCACTTCGCCTTCAACGATGGCGTCTCCCTCATCGTCAACTGCGACACGCAGGACGAAATCGACCGTCTGTGGGCCGCGCTCGTGGCCGATGGGGGGGCGCCCGTGCAATGCGGCTGGCTCAAGGACAAATTCGGCCTGCCCTGGCAGATCGTGCCGCGCATATTGGGCGACATGATGAACGATCCCGATGCCGACCGCACCAATCGGGCCATGCAGGCGCTGCTGCCGATGACCAAGCTTGATATTGCCGCGCTGAAACAGGCCTATGGGCACGCCTAGTCCGGGCAGCGAAGCCGCCCGCACCATCGAGGCGATCTGGCACATCGAAGCGGCCAGGGTCATTGCCAGCGTTGCACGCATGCTGCGCGACGTCGGCCTGGCCGAGGAGTTTGCGCAGGATGCGCTGGTCGCCGCGCTGGAACACTGGCCGGCGACAGGCGTGCCGGACAATCCCGGCGCCTGGCTGATGACCACCGCCAAGCGCCGTGCACTCGATCACCTGCGTCACGAGAAGCTGGCCGCGCCGAAACACGAGGCGCTCAGCCGCGAGCTCGACGCACAGCACGCAATGGCTATCGACGACTTCAATGACCGGGTCGACGACGCGCTCAGCGACGACGTGGGCGACGACCTGCTGCGCCTGATCTTCACTGCCTGCCACCCCGTGCTTTCGCCCGAAGCGCGCAGCGCGTTGACACTGCGCATCATGGGCGGTCTCTCCACCGACGAGATCGCACGCGCCTACCTCAAGCCAGAAGCCACCATTGCGCAACGCATCGTGCGCGCAAAACGCACGCTCGCGGCCGCGCACGTGCCGTTCGAAGTGCCGCGTGGCGCGGAACTGGCGGACCGTCTCGCGTCGGTGATCGAGGTTCTGTATCTCATCTTCAACGAAGGCTATTCGGCCACGGCAGGCGACGATTGGGTACGTCCGGCGCTGTGCGAGGAGGCGCTGCGCCTGGGCCGCGTGCTCGCCGGACTCATGTCGTCCGAACCGGAAGTTCACGGTCTGGTCGCCCTGATGGAAATTCAGGCTTCGCGGCTTGCCGCGCGCATCGACGCGAAAGGCGAACCCATTCTGCTGCTCGACCAGGATCGCGCGCGCTGGGACCCTCTGCTCATCCGCCGCGGCCTGGCCGCGCTTGAGCACGCCGAATCCCAGCCTGGTCCGCTGGGCCCCTATACCCTGCAAGCGGCCATTGCGGCTTGCCACGCGCGTGCCGCCACCGCCGACGTCACCGACTGGGCACGTATTGCCGCCCTCTATGACGCGCTCGCCCAGGTTGCCCCCTCGCCGGTCGTCACGCTCAATCGCGCCGTGGCGGTGGCCATGGCCTTTGGTCCCGTAGCCGGGCTGGAAATCGTGGACACCTTGCTTGGCGAACCCAGCCTGGAAAATTACCATCTGCTGCCGAGCGTACGCGGCGATCTGCTGGCCCGCCTGGACCGCATCGCCGAAGCCCGTGCCGAGTTCGAACGCGCCGCCACCCTCACCCGCAACGCGCGTGAACGTGCGCTGCTGCTTGCCCGGGCTGCCGCATGCACCCGCGGTCGCCAGCCGGGAGCCGTCGACACCTAGGTCATACGGTCTCTGTCGCTGATTAAGGGAAGCTGATAGGGGAAATGAAGGGAATGCTGGCGGAGAGGGGGTCCTTTCCGCCATTATTCACAGCTTTTCACAATTGCATATTTAATCAATACATTCAAAGCACTGCGATTCACAACATTCCATAACCAGCCGTTATTATTCATTCGAATATATGCTTAGAGGAATACTTAGATGAATGGATAATTTGAGATGGCGAAGCAAATCGAAAAGCTGACGCCTGAGTTTGTCGCCACTGTGGACAAGCCCGGCATGTACCCGGACGGTCTTGGCTTGTATCTTCAGGTCAGTAAGTGGCAAACAAAGTCATGGCTGTTTCGCTACTCGCAAAACTACCGCCTGCGCTCACTCGGACTGGGCGCGTGCCACACCGTAACACTTACTGAAGCACGCAAGCGTGCAAAGCAGGCTCGCCAGCAGCTTCTGGACGGAAACGATCCAATCGACACCAAGCATGAGAAACGCCGGGCCGCGCTGGCGACGCGCGCAAGGATGATGACGTTTGATCAATGCGCGACAGCCTATATCGAGGCCCACAGACACGGCTGGAAAAACCCGAAGCACGCCGACCAGTGGACGAACACAATCAATACCTACGCATCGCCCACGATCGGCAGCCTGGCCGTCTCAGCGGTCGATACCGCGTTGGTGATGAAGGTGCTGCAGCCGATCTGGACGACGAAAACAGAAACCGCCACGCGGCTACGCGGCCGCATTGAGTCCATTCTCGGATGGGCGACCGTGAGCGGATACCGCAGCGGAGACAACCCCGCCCGCTGGCGTGGCCACCTCGATAACTTGCTTCCAAAACGCAGCAAGGTTGCGAAGGTTGCGCACCACCCTGCCCTGCCCTATTCGGAAATGGCCGGATTCATCAAGCAATTGCGCGCGCAGGCTGGCGTGGCTGCGCTGGCACTGGAATTCACCATCCTGACCGCCACCCGCACCGGGGAGATTATCGGCGCGCGCTGGGATGAGATCGACCTGGCCAGCAAAACTTTTACGATTCCATCCGAGCGCATGAAGGCAGAAAGGGAACATCGTGTTCCACTGTGCACCCGCGCCATCAAAATTTTGAAGGAACTACTACCGCTGGGCGGCGAGTTTGTTTTCCCTGGGCTCAAGCCCAAAAAACCATTGAGCAACATGGCGATGTTGAAAGTGCTGCAACGCATGGGACGCGGCGATCTGACCGTGCATGGCTTCCGCTCTACCTTCCGCGACTGGGCGGCCGAGCGGACTGATTATCCGCACGAAATGGCCGAGATGGCCCTCGCCCACACCATCGACAACAAAGTCGAGGCCGCTTATCGCCGTGGCGACCTGTTCAAAAAACGAATTCGCATGATGCAGGACTGGCAGAAGCACTGCGAAACAATATCGGCGCGATAAATTTTTTTGCGGTCTGATCAATACCCGGAAAATCATTTATTTTTGCAAAGCAAAAATTTGATGGAACGCCCTACTGGCGTAGGTTTGCAGAGGCGCTGATACAAAGAATTTAGCCTGTGGTTAACCCCGAAAGTGTGAGTATTTGATTAGTGTTGGCACACCTTTTCAGGGAGTGTCACATGAATAAATTAGCCTTCACCATCGCGGAGTTTTGCGAAGCCTTCAAAATCAGCCGCGGCCGGCTTCATGAGTTGGATCAGGCCGGGCTGGGGCCGAAAACATACCGCATAGCATCCAGGCCATACGTCAGCATGAGTGCCGCGCACGAATGGCAGCAGCGCATGGAGTCGGGCGCGGCTGAGAACTTCAAACCGCTTCCGGCGAAGAATCCCGGCCGCCGCGGTCGTGTTCAAAGCGCGTCGGAATGAGCGCGCGAAACACAATACCCCTCCCCGCCTCAGTCGCGTGACACCGTGAGTGCTGCTGAACCATTGCACCACAGCAACCGGCTTGCGTGGCAAGCGCGGATGCAGCGAATTTGGCAGGCTGGCCGGGATGTCCAGCATGGCGTACGCCAGCTCGGGCAGCGGACACTCGTACCGGTCATGCGCGCCGGCGCGATGCGCAATTTGTGGGTGATCGAGGCAGACGGTCGCGCCCGCTTCCTAACGCCAGGCAAGACCCGCGGGTGTTGCCACGTCATCGGGCAGCCTGGCGACCTGATCATCGTGGTCGCCGATTTTCATGATGCTGTCCGCTGGCACGATGAACTCGGCGTCGCGTGCGTGGTTGGCTTTGATGTCGAGAACATGTTGCACGTCATCCGGCGCATTTGGCTCGACCATAGTTCCGGGATCATCGTCCTGACCGAAGCATTCGACAGCCGCATTCAAATCGCCGTCCAGGCAGTGCGCGGCGCCTACCTTCGCTCAGACCTCACCGAGTGGGGAAGATGTTCATGAGCGTGCGCGTTATGAGTCTGGTATGGGATGGATTTCCCCGTGGTGGCAGCGACAAGCTCGCCATGTTGGCGATGGCTGACTGGTGCAACGATCTTGGCGGAAGTCTTTATCCGTCAATTTCCGCCATTGCCAAAAAGATCGGCCGCACGGAAAAGCAGGCCAGGGTAATCATTCACCGCCTGATCGATGAGGGATGGATCGAAGTCGTCGGCAATGAGTTCGGGGGTGATCCGGGTCGGTCAAGGCGGTATCAGCTGATTGTCGAAAAGCTACGCCCTCCCGCTGGGGTTACCCCTCCCGCTGGGGTTACCCCTCCCGCTGGGGTTACCCCTCCCGCTGGGGTTACCCCTCCCGCTGTGGTTCGCGACCCCTCCCGCAGCGGTTCGCCGACCCCTCCCGTGGGGGTGAGCCAATCCACCAATGAACCATCAGGATCCGCCATAAAAACACCGCGCGATGAATTCGACGCGCGATCTTTTCTGCTTAAAGCCGGCGTATCCGTCCGGATTGCCGACGACTGGCTCTCGCTATGCGAGACCCGAAAAGTGTCCATCACTCGTGCCGATCTGGTCAGCATCGATCGCGAGGCTGATCGGGCCGGGGTCACACTCGGCTATGCGCTGGGCGAACGCTGCCTCCCCTGCGGCTGGACTGATTTCAAGGCCGAGTGGGATGTATAGAGGGGGGGGCGGTAGGTACTTCCGGAGACCCCCAGCATACGGGTCAGCGACTCGCGAAAAATCTCTAGTCATGGCGTGTTTGCTAGGGGGTTATGACATGTTTCGAGGGGAAAGTCATTGACTACTCACCAGAAGAACCACGAAACCCTTGCCAGAGCAGCATCTGGCGACCCTGAAGCCGCAAGCGCGGCCGTTGGAATTCTGCTGCGCGGTATCCGCACTTATTTCCAGTGTGGAGGGCAAATTGACCTGGCGCGCTGCTGCGGGTTGCCGTCACCTACAGCCCGCCGCAAGTTCGATTTGCTGAATCGTGATTTGTGGCTGTGCGCAGCGGCCAGACAGATCGAAGCGGATACGCCATGGGATAGGTCTGTCGCGCTGGGGCTGGAGTTGCGGAAATTTACAACGCGCATCTGGCCTGCATGGCAAGGTAAAGCCGACCCGCCCCCCGGTGCATCGAAGTTGCACACCTGTCTGTTTCGCGCGGTATTGGCGACACCCGAGAAGATCCCAACCACCACCCGGCATCTGCATCGCATCGTTGGCGAAGCCGAAGCCAGCACGCAAAGGAGCTTGCACATGAAAACCATGGAAGTCATTGAAAGCGAGGCCAGCCTTGAATGGATGGCGTCGAGCTGGCTACGCGAAGAGTTCACAAGCCTGGAGGTCTATCTCGCATTTCGGCGCGCTGAAGCAAAGGGCCGGTTCAACTATGCCAGTGACAAAAACACGCCGTGCAATGTCACGGGCCAGCAACCATGATGTGATCAAAGGAGAGGCAACCATGATGAACACTGACCAGGTACGAGCACAAGCCGCCCGCGAATTCGATTCGCGCCCCGCATTGGCTGAGGAGTTTTCGAGCAAAGAAGTCTATGTTGCCTTCAAGGCAGCCGAGGCCCGCGGCGCTTTCCGCATTTTCAGCAAACCGACCACAACGGCCCGCATTTTCAGCAAACCGGCCGCAACGGCCGCACCTGCCGCGCGCTCGAGCGCAGGTGTATCCAAGGCGCCGACCGGCACCATGTCGGTGCTTGATGCCATGGATGAGTTCAAGAGCGGCCGCCAAAGCTACTACCGGACCGATCTTGTCGCGCATGTGGCAAGCCGGACTGGCATGAGCCTTCACGATGCGTCTGAGGCAATTAAAGACACGGTGACGGGACATGGCCGATAAGAAACTGCGGTTCGACATAGAGGCCAACAGTGACGCCGCGCGGCGCGCGGTGGCCGATTTGCGGCGCGAATTCGACGCCACGCTGGCCGCGCTGAAAAAACAGCAGGGCGATATTGCGATTTTCAAGGCGGCGCAGCGAGATGCTGCCGCGCTTGAAAAACAGATCAAGTCTCTGGGCAGGGCGGGCGGCGATACCACGGCGCTTAATGCCGCACTGGCGGCCCAGCGCGCCACGCTGGCGCAACTGTCCGCCTCATTGCAGCGGGCTGGCATTGATACCAATTCGCTGACCGCTGCGCAGGCCAGGCTTCGCGGGCAGGTCGAGCAGGTCAAACGGAATTTCGCCTCACAGGCGCAATCGGTAAACGATGAACTCGGCAATGTCGAGAAGCGATCGGCGGGCGTGGGCACCGCGCTGTCGGGCTTGTTCTCAAAGCTCGCATTCCAGCTTGGCGCCGTTCTCAGTGTCGGGAAAATCGCCGCGATGGCGGACGAATACAACAATTTGCAGGCCCGCCTGAAACTGGCCAGCCGCAACTCGGATGAGTTCGCCGCCGCGAATACGGACGTCGTGCAGATTTCATCTGCAGCCCGTGTTCCGCTGGCACAGACCGCCGAGCTTTACGTGCGGATTGCCAGCAGTGTGAAAGACCTCGCCGTCTCGCAACGGGACGTTGCCGGCGTGACCGAGGCGGTTGCGCTGTCACTGAAACTATCCGGGGCCAGTGCGGCGGAATCCGCGGCTGCAATGCTCCAATTTTCACAGGCTGTTGCGTCTGGCGTGCTGCGCGGCGATGAATTCAACTCGGTCAATGAGGCCGCGCCCCGGCTGCTGCAGGGTCTCGCTAGGTCGCTTGGCGTGCCAGTCGGTCAGCTGCGCGCAATGGCCCAGGCCGGCCAGCTTACCCGTGATGTTTTGATAGACGGCCTGTTGAAGGAACTGCCAACCCTGCGCAAAGAGGCCGCAAGCCTGCCGGATACCATCGGCAGCACGTTCACCAATCTGGGTAACAAGTTGCGCATTGTTGTCGGCCAGTTCGACCAGGCCACAGCCGCCAGCAAAGGTCTATCTGGCGTCATCAACGCGATCGGTACCACGGGAATCGAAACGTTGGCTGTTGTCGGTGCCAACGTCGTTTTTGTGTTCAAGGGAATCGGCGGCGAAATCGGCGGGATCGCCGCCCAACTCGTCGCGCTTGCCCATCTCGATTTCAAGGGATTCAAGTTCATCGGCGACTCGATGAAGAAGGATGCCGAAGAAGCACGCCGGGAGCTCGATGCATTCGAAAAACGGGTACTCGAAGGCGGAAAGGCCGTCGTCAATTCGGCAGAAAAAACGACGCAGGCCACAGCGGCGGCGACAGTTGCCGTGGCTGCGTCGGTCAAGCAGCAGACCAAGGATCGCAAGGAAGCGGTGGGCGAGCAGATCAAGGATGCCGAGCGCCTGCGCGACGCGCTGATCGGCGCCTATGCCGATTCGCTGAAAACCGAAAAGGATTACCTGGCGCAGGCCAAAAAGCTGCGGGCGGAAGCGACGGCAACGCCGCGCGACAGATCAGTGGAAGGCCAGGCCGGCGCCACGCTCGGGCTGATTGCGGCCGAACAAAAGTTGCAGAACATTCGCGGCACCGGCTCGCTGGAAGAGGTACGCGCGCAGGTTGCTCTGGTGCAGCAGCTCGCCGCCGGTCTCGACGACCAGGCGCGCGCGACTGAAGCAGTCAACCGCGCCAAGCTGGCCGAGGCTGCTGCGCTTGAGCGCGCCGCAGCCGGCGAGGCTGAACAACAGGCAGCAATCACGAAACAACAGACGCTTAACGACGAACGCATCGGGCAACTCCAGGGCATTCTGAAGGCGCTGGAGGGTGGCAAGACCGTGACGCTCGACGCCAATGTCGAAGAGGCGCGCGTCGCGGTCGATCAGGTGAAGGAGTTGTGGGATGCGATCCAGGACAAGGCCGTGACGCTCACGATCAACCAGACCGGCACGGCCGCCGCGCTGCCCGCCAAGGCATCGGGCGGACTACTCCAGGGGCCTGGCACCGGCACCAGCGACGACATCCTGGCGCGGGTCTCAAACGGCGAATATGTGTTGCGCGCGGCGGCGGTGAAGAAGATCGGTCTTGCCCGCCTCAACCACATGAATCTCTACGGAAGTCTCCCCCGGTTTGCCGAAGGCGGTTTGGTCGAAGCCGCGCGCCGAGTGGTGGACAAGCAACGCGTCGACATCGCGGCAGCCGTCGACGCTGCTCGGGCTCGGTACAACCCGCCTAAATTCGCCGGCGGTGGTCTCATTGCCTCCGCAGTTGGCAGCTTGCCGCGCCCTGCCGACTCTGGTGGCGCTGGTGGCAATGGCCAAGTGCTGAACCTCACCCTGCCCGGCGTCGGCACGTTCGAGACACGCGCCAGCAGCGCCGTGGCCGCGGAACTTGAGCGCGCGGTGCGGATGGAAGCGCTTAAACATGGCAGGAGGGTTTGATATGGGTGCGCAATCGATCACCGAAAAAGGCGTAAAGGGCGAGTTCTTCTCCGCGTTGGAACGCAGCCTCGCCGGGCATTGGGTTAGCGATTTGGCACTGGCCACCGGCAGCGACCAGGCTTTAGAACAGCACGTCTGGATCTGGGGCGAGCCCATGCGCGAATGGGTAGCGGGGCGTTTTGCCAGGGCCGCCCGTGAGGACGGGATAGGCATTCGAAACCGCACGTTTGAGGGAACGATCGAGGCGTTTCTGGATGAAATCCGCCGCGACAAGACCAGCCAAGTGATGCTGCGCGTGCGTGATCTCTCGGCGCGATCGGTTGAGCTTTGGGCGAAGATGATCGCGGAACTGGTCAGTGCTGGCGAGACTGAAACCTGCTACGACGGGCAGCCATTCTTCAACCCCGCGCATGTGCGGCAGCAGACTGGCCTCGACGCTAACCCGCAGTCGAATCGGTTTACCTCACCAGCAGCATCCCCGACAGCGCCCACTGGCGAAGAGATATTGGCCGCTGTGTGGGTAGGCATCCAGGCCATCCTGACCGTCGTCGACTATGACCTGGAGCATATGAACCTGGGGGCTACGCGCTTCACCGTGTTCATGCCTGCTGGTTATGCGGCCGCCGCTGGCCGTGCATTCAACTGCCCGGCGCTGATCCGGCGCGAAGGGCGCATTGTTGACGTGCAGGCGTCGCTCGGCGGCGGAATCATTGTGCGGTTGGTCCCGATGCCCAGCACGTGGCTTGGCTGGACCGACCGGATTGCGGTTTTCAGGGCAGACGGCGATACCGCCAAGGCTTTCATCCGCCAGGAGGAGCACATAACGATTTCAGAATCTCCCGCCGGTGGTCAGACTGCCTTTAACGAAGACAAGCGGTTGTATGGAGTCAGTTCCAGCCGTGGCGTCGGTTTCGGTCTTTGGGAGCATGCCGCTCTCGTACAGTTCACTTGATGGAGGTAGAAAAAATGAGTCTGTTTGATTTTTCTGGCATTAAAAAATTGCTGGGCGACGCCGGCGCAATGATCCGATCCAAGCGTGCGGAGCTCGAATCCCTGAAGCGTGAGCGGGACATTCTCGCCGCCGCGCCGCTCTCGAAAGAGGATACGGTTAAGGCCATGCACCGCCGCATCGATGAAGAGGGCGCACGGCACATGGCGACGCTTTCTGCAACGGTTCGGCAGCTTGCCCTTGGCGGAAATCCTGACCGCATCGATATGCCTATCCTTGCCACGACGAAACCGGACTACATGCCTACTCCGCTCTCAATGGAGGCCGGCATGTGCCTCGCGTTTGCCGATCAAATGAAAGCCGCCGCAAGCCGAATCGTCGAGGCCATGTCATGGCCGGAACACGCAATGGACCACCGCGATAAAGTCGATCGCTTGGCCAAACTCGACGCCAAGATTGCGGCCGTTGAGAACGACGTTCGCGGCATGGTTCAATCTGCCCGCGGCGCCGGCCTGAATTTTTGATTGGGAGAAACCGCATGTACTTTGATGGATACACACCGAAAAAAGCAATGCAGGATGTTTTTCAATTCCTGGCCTATCGCGTTCATAACCCCGAGGCTGAAATCACCGACGAACTGATCGACGCCGAGACCCGCCTGCAGGACTTGAATGCCGTGGAGTTGCTCGACGCCGTGGGCGGCGCCTTGCGTTCAGGGATTGCCCCGGGCATTGCTCGGGCCGGCTCGAAAGTGAAAAATCCGTTCGAGGATGATCGCGGCCGGATCCCCGGTATGGCCCTGCGAAAACCTGATTGATTTAGCGAGCGGCGGGGAGAGAGCGCCGCCATACTCACCGCTCGCTGGTTTATGAGGGCTTCCATATTCTGGGAACCTCGTCAACCACCTCGCCTATGGCGGCGCACAGGCGTGTCTGCTCTCGGGGAGTTCTTTCCTTCCACCAGAGGACAATCTTTCACGTGGTCCCGTCTGCGCGCCCGGATGAAAGGCGTAGTACCGGTAGGAAAAGGCCAGGCTAAGTGTCTGGCCTTTTTCATGCGCGCCGCTAGTTGAAAAACCGCCCCGCCAGAATTGCCGTGGCGCGGTTTTTTTCGGTCGGTTGTGCCCATGGCTTATGCAGCGTAAAAAAACCCGGCGCGCGGCTAGCGAGTTGCTGATCGTCGACGCAGTGTCGGCCCCTCGGGCGGCCAAATAGCCGTATAGTTCTCGAGCGACCAAAAAAACTACCAGGGAGAGACCATGAACCCCCCGACCAGCCATCCCCCGCGGGCGGGCGACGCCGCCCCCATCGCCGTCGCGCTACTGATCATCACCCCGCCGCTGGCCGCGCTGGCAGCGTGGGCGGTGCCGCGGCTGCTGGCGCTAGGCGAACACCCACTCGGATGGCTGGCCGGCATCGCGGCTGCGGCAGTCGCCATCACAGCGATCGCGGCGGCCGTGGAGTCGGCACCGCAGCGGGATCCGGCGCGTACCGTCTGGCCGCTGCTGCTGGCGTGGCCGCTGGCGTTTCCAGTTTATATGAATAGCCGCGACCGCCTCGGCAGCGGCCTGGCTGGCGCGCTGCTGCTAGCGAGCGCGCTGGCGTATTCAGCTTGGCAGGTGCATCGCGGCGAGGATGCCGCCGCCTGGCTGCTGCACACCTCGGGCGAAGCAATCGACAGCACTCCCTCGGGCAAAGCAAAAATGAGCGACGACGAGCGCCTACGCATCATCCAGCAGCGTATCGACTCCACACTCGACGCCGAGCGGACCGAGCGGTAAGCCATCTGAGAAACTACCCGCCAGAATCTCCGTGGCGTGGTTCTTTCCTGGCGGTTGACCCCCTTTTCCCATGCGGCATAAATAACCCGGCGCGCGTCCGGGCTTGCCCTGGGGGGATAACTATGCCCCTGCTGCTTCCATTTGTTCGACATCCCTAGCCGCTGTTTCTGTCATCTTCTGAATGCTCCAGAGCATCGACGTGCGGAGCTTGCTGTCATTGTCTTTGAGCTCCATTGCCGCAGCGGCAAGCTCCTCGATCGTGACAAGTAGTGAGTGAATCGCGCTCAAATCGGTAAAGGTTGGGTTATGGACGGCCATGGTTTGGGACTCCCTTTCGCGTTGTGATTAAGGCCGGGGTGTTGCTGCACCTGCCCGGCCCGCTTGCCATAGAACGGCAGTTCAATCGTATCGGCAAAGGAATAAACACGCTGTTTGGCGGCAAAAAAACGTCTCGCCTTTCAATAGCGCGCTTGTGCAAATCAATATATGCTTAGGAAGTTACTTAGACAATCTGATTTTATTATTAATCTATATAAATCAGATATTTATGAATACAAATGGCGGAGAGGGGGGGATTCGAACCCCCGTCAGGATATTATCCTGAACACGCTTTCCAGGCGTGCGACTTAAACCACTCATCCACCTCTCCGAGAGCGGCGCATCATACCGGAAGCGCCCACGCCCGGCAAATTGAATGCAGAATCCGTGGTTTCCCGCCGCAGGGGCAGAAAAAATGACTTTAGCCCCTTGAATCCCGGTCATTCGTCCCCAGTTCTTCGCCAGTACCAATTGGGAGCCCACATGCAGGACGAACTCAACACCGATGCAAGCCCGGCCGCAACCCAGGCCGAGAAAGAAACCATGCCCAGCCTGGAGGAGATGCTGAAAGCGGCCGAACTCCAGGCCGCCGAACATCACGACGCCTGGCTGCGTGCCAAGGCGGAGACCGAGAACATGCGCCGCCGCGCGGCGGACGACGTGGAGAAGGCGCGGAAGTTCGCGGTGGAAAACTTCGCCAATGAGTTGCTGGCGGTGAAGGACAGCTTGGAAGCCGCGCTGGCAGCGGAGTCGCCGAGCGTGGAAAACCTCAAGGATGGCGTCGAACTAACCTTGAAACAGCTGGTTTCCGCATTCGGCAAATTCAATCTGAACGACATCAACCCGATGGGCGAGAAATTCGACCCGCACCAGCACCAGGCCATCCAGATGATCGAATCCGAACAGCCGGCCAACACCGTGGTCACGGTGCTGCAGAAAGGCTACCGCCTGCACGACCGCACGCTGCGGCCGGCACTGGTGATGGTCGCCAAGGGCAAGGATTGAAACAGCCTTGAAATAGGCGCCGCCTCCCCCACATTCGAATCAATTCAATCTCTTTAAGAAGGAACGCATCATGGGACGCATTATTGGCATTGACCTGGGTACCACCAACTCCTGCGTGGCGGTCATGGAAAACGGCACGCCGAAGGTGATCGAGAACGCCGAGGGCGCACGCACGACGCCGTCCATCGTCGCCTACACCGAAGATGGCGAGATTCTGGTCGGTGCGCCGGCCAAGCGCCAGGCCGTCACCAACCCGAAGAACACCCTGTTCGCGGTGAAGCGCCTGATCGGCCGCCGTTTCGAAGAGAAGGAAGTGCAGAAGGACATCGGCCTGATGCCCTACAAGATCGTCAAGGCCGACAACGGCGACGCCTGGGTGGAAGTGCGCGACAAGAAAATGGCCGCGCAGCAGGTGTCGGCCGAAACCCTGCGCAAGATGAAGAAGACCGCCGAGGACTATCTGGGCGAAGAAGTCACCGAAGCCGTGATCACGGTACCGGCCTACTTCAACGACAGCCAGCGCCAGGCGACCAAGGACGCCGGCCGCATCGCCGGCCTCGACGTCAAGCGCATCATCAACGAGCCGACCGCAGCCGCCCTTGCCTTCGGCATGGACAAGAAGGAAGGCGACCGCAAGATCGCCGTGTATGACCTCGGCGGCGGCACCTTCGATATCTCCATCATCGAGATCGCCGAGATGGACGGCGAGCACCAGTTCGAAGTGCTGTCCACCAACGGCGACACTTTCCTTGGCGGCGAGGATTTCGACCAGCGTCTGATCGACTACATCGCCGAAGAATTCAAGAAGGAACAGGGCGTCGACCTGAAGAAGGACGTGCTCGCGCTGCAGCGCCTGAAGGAAGCGGCGGAAAAGGCCAAGATCGAGCTGTCCTCGAGCCAGCAGACCGAAGTCAACCTGCCCTACATCACGGCCGACGCCTCCGGGCCCAAGCACCTGGCGGTGAAGATCACCCGCGCCAAATTTGAAGCGCTCGTGGAAGACCTGATCAAGCGCACCATCGATCCGTGCAAGATGGCGCTGAAGGATGCCGGCCTCACCACCTCGCAGATCGACGACGTCATCCTGGTCGGCGGCCAGACCCGCATGCCCAAGGTGATGGACGCGGTGAAGGACTTCTTCGGCAAGGACCCGCGCCGTGACGTCAACCCGGACGAAGCCGTGGCCGTGGGCGCCGCGATCCAGGGCGGCGTGCTGCAGGGCGAGGTCAAGGACGTGCTGCTGCTCGACGTCACGCCGCTCTCCCTGGGCATCGAAACTCTGGGCGGCGTGATGACCAAGCTGATCCCGAAGAACACCACGATCCCGACCAAGGCCTCGCAGGTGTTCTCCACCGCCGACGACAACCAGAGCGCGGTGACCGTGCACGTGCTGCAGGGCGAGCGCGAAGTGGCTTCGGGCAACAAGAGCCTCGGCCAGTTCAACCTGTCCGACATCCCGCCCGCGCCGCGCGGCATGCCGCAGATCGAAGTCACCTTCGACATCGACGCCAACGGCATCCTGCACGTGTCGGCCAAGGACAAGGCCACCGGCAAGGAAAACACCATCCGCATCCAGGCCAGTTCCGGTCTGAGTGAGGAGGAAATCCAGCGCATGGTGAAGGACGCCGAAGCCAATGCCGCCGAGGACCACAAGGCCGTCGAACTGGCGACCGCGCGCAACGCCGCCGACGGCATGATCCATTCGGTGAAGAAGTCGCTCACCGAGTACGGTGACAAGGTGTCGGCCGACGAAAAAGCCGCGATCGAGGCGGCATTGAAGGAAGCCGAAGACGCCGTGCGCGAAGGCGACAAGGACACCATCGAGGCCAAGACCAACGCACTCGCCACCGCCAGCCACAAGCTGGCCGAGCAGATGTACCAGGCCGAGCAGGCCAAAGGCGGCGCGCAGCCGGGCGCAGAGGCGGGTGCCGCGGGCAGCCATGCTGCTGACGACAACGTGGTCGATGCCGAGTTTGAAGAAGTGAAGGACAAGTAAAATACGGCAAACGGTGGGCGGTGAGCGGCAACAGCCGTTCACCGCTTTTTGCCTTTCTGCTCACTGCTAACCGTTCACTGCACCCAACATGTCAAAACGCGACTACTACGAAGTCCTCGGCGTCACCAAGAACGCTTCGGACGAAGAAATCAAGAAGGCCTACCGCAAGCTGGCCATGAAACACCATCCCGACCGCAATCCTGACGACAAGAGCGCGGAGGAGAAATTCAAGGAAGCCAAGCAGGCCTACGAAATCCTGTCCGATTCGGACAAACGGGCCGCCTACGACCAGTTCGGCCATGCCGGGATCGACCAACAGGCCGGCATGGGCGGCGGCTTTGGCGGCGGCGGGTTCTCCGACGCCTTCTCGGATATCTTTGGCGACATCTTCGGAGGGGGCGGCGGCAACCGTCGCGACCGTGTCTATCGCGGCGCCGATCTGCGCTACAACCTGGAAATCGAACTGGAGGAAGGCGCGCGCGGCACCGAAACCAAGATCCGCATTCCCACCCTGGAAGAATGCGGCACCTGCCACGGCAGCGGCGCCAAGCCCGGTACCCAGCCGACCACCTGCACCACCTGCGGTGGACACGGGCAGGTCCGCATCCAGCAAGGTTTTTTCTCGGTGCAGCAGACCTGCCCGCGCTGTGGCGGCACCGGCAAGATGGTGGCCGACCCCTGCACCAGCTGCCATGGCGAAGGCCGCGTCAAGAAACACAAGACGCTGTCGGTCAAGATTCCCGCTGGCGTCGACAGCGGGGACCGCATCCGTCTGGCCGGCGAAGGCGAAGCCGGCGTCAACGGCGGCCCGCCGGGCGATCTCTATGTGGTGATCCACCTCAAGGAGCACCCGGTGTTCAAGCGCGACGGCGACGACCTGCATTGCGAAATGCCGATCAGCTTCGCCACCGCCGCGCTCGGCGGCGAGGTCGAGATTCCCACGCTGGACGGCCACGCCAAGATCAAGATCCCCGCCGAAACGCAGTCAGGCAAGGTGTTCCGCCTGCGCGGCAAGGGGATCAAGGGCGTGCGCAGCCACGCGCCGGGCGATTTGATGTGCCACATGCTGGTGGAGACGCCGGTGAACCTGTCCGAGCGCCAACGCGAACTGCTGCGCGAGTTTGATGACTTGAGCCCGGGGCGCAACAATAATCCCCGCGCACAGTCGTTCATGGATAAGGTGAAGTCGTTCTTCGGACAATAGTCTGATTCCACTCCGTATGTGGCATCCTTCCATACGGAGAGAGATGGCTGCCTGCGGCCTTTTCCGGATGGCCGCAGCACATTCCCCGCATCAACCAACTGGAGGACATCCCATGCGCAAACTCCCTTTGATCGCTGCAAGCTGTGCCGTATTGTTCGCCTCGCCTACGATCGCCGCGGAAGAACCCGTCATCGTCAAAATTCCCAGGCTCACCGTCGAGGCATCCGGAAAACTCGCCCATGCCGCGATGGAGGCCTGCCGCAAGCAGGGTATCCAGATCGGGGTGACCGTGGTCGATCGCAGTGGCGATGCCATGGTGGTATTGCGCGACACGCTGGCGCCGCGCATCACCCTGGAGATCAGCAAGCAGAAGGCCTATACGGCGGTCAACTTCAACGCTGCCACCTCGGCGATGGTTGATCGTTTTACCCAACCGTTCTCGGTCGGCAAGGTCGAAGGACTCGTGTTTTCTGCTGGCGGCGTGCCGATCGAGGCTGCCGGCAACATCGTCGGCGCGGTCGGCGTCTCTGGCGCTGCAACGGGCGAACAGGACGAGGCCTGCGCACGCGCGGGCATCCAGGCAATCCAGTTCGAACTGGAAACCGCCGGCCTCTGACGCCTTGGCTTGGGGGGTTCGCCCCCAGCTACTTGAGCCGAGCCAGCCAGGCTTGCCCCTATTTCTTGCCCCCGGGTTGGGGGTCTCGGCCGCGCAGTACCGGAAATGGGGAATCAGGCTCGGGCTGCGGCAAACAGATGAAAGAAATTCCGCGTCGTGGCTTCACCCACCGCTTCGGCCGTCATGCCACGCACCCGCGCGATTTCTTCCGCAACATGCTTCACGAATCCCGGCTGATTGGTCTGCCCGCGGTGCGGCACCGGCGCCAGATAAGGCGAATCGGTCTCGATCAGCATGCGTTCCAGCGGAATGGAGGCTGCCACTTCGCGCAGCGCAGCGGCGTTCTTGAAGGTGACGATACCGGAAAACGAAATGTAGAAACCCAGCTCGATCGCCGCTTCGGCCACCGCCAGGCTCTCGGTGAAGCAGTGCATCACGCCGCCCGCCTCGCCCGCCTGTTCCTCGCGCATGATGCGCAGGGTGTCGTCGGCTGCTGAACGGGTATGGATGACCAGCGGCTTGCGACAGGCACGCGCGGCGCGGATGTGGGTACGGAAGCGCTCGCGCTGCCATTCGAGATCGCCGGTCAGGCGGAAATAATCCAGCCCGGTCTCGCCGATCGCCACCACCTTGGGATGGTCGGCCAGCGCGACCAATTCCTCCACGGTCGGCTCGGTGCAGTCTTCATGATCCGGATGCACGCCCACGGATGCATAGACGTTCGGATGCGCCTCGGCCAGCGTACGGATTTCAGGGAATTTTTCCAGCTCCACGCTGATGCAGAGCGCGTGGCTCACCTGGTTGGCCGCCATCAGGTCGAAGACCTCCGGCAGTTTGCCGGCGAGATCGGGGAAATTGATGTGGCAGTGGGAATCGATATACATGCGGCTCGGGAACGCCGCAGACGGCGTTACATGGTGTGAGTGGGACGCACCGATTTTAACGAACCGCCGAGCAAACCTTCAATCTTGTTTTGCGCCGCCTTGCCGCTCTCGTTGAAAGCGAACTGCACGCCCACACCCTGGGTACGGCTGCCATGGGCGCCGGAAGGCGTCACCCATACCACTTTTCCGGACACCGGCAGCTTGGCGGGATCGTCCATCAGCGTCAACAGCATGAACACTTCCTCGCCCATCTTGTATTGCTTGTTGGTAGGAATGAACAGTCCGCCGCCCTTGATGAATGGCATGTAGGCGGCAAAAAGCGCGGACTTTTCCTTGATGGACAGGGATAGCACGCCAGGGCGCACCTGTCCTGCGACATCGTTGACTGCTGCATTCATCATCGATCCTTTTCAATCAAACAGGTGCCGGTACTGGATCAGCCAGGCCTCGAGCTGCAACGCCCGATTGAGCGGATGCGCCAGCGTTCGGCCTTCGTTCGCCTGCGTTCTGGCAAGCGCCAGCAATCCAGCCAGATCGGCCTTGCCACCCAATCGCACCAACACTTCCGCAAAATCGCGGTTGAACTGTACGCTGCCCTGCAACCTGACCGACAGCAAATCACCCAGCCACTTGTATGCCACGTTGTGCCAGATCTGCGGATTGACCGTCTTCCAGCGCTCGCCCAGGGTGACCGGATCGAGCCGGCCGGGATCTGCCAAGCCTTCCAGCACGCCGCGCCGCTCGTCCAGCTCGGCCCCCTCTGCCCAGCGCTGCGCGTCGAGCGGCGTACCGCCAGACAGCGCCAGCAGGTCCATCGCGTCATCCACACCCTGCCCGGCCAGCCATTGCGCTGACTGATCGGCCGGCGGCAGGCCGATGTCGATCCGGGTGCAGCGGCTGCGTATGGTCGGCAGCAGTCGGCGCGGTTGATCCGAAACCAGCACGAATACCGTATTTAACGGCGGTTCCTCGAGCACCTTTAACAGCGCGTTAGCCGCCGCCAGATTGAGGCCGTCCGCCGGATCGACCAGCACCACGCGAAACCCCGCCCGGTAGGTGGAGAGCTGCACGAAGTCGACCGCCTCGCGCGCCTGGTCGACCTCGATCGCGGTCGCCATGCGGGTTTCCCCCTCCTTGCCGGTTTTCTCCTGCAGCGTGAGCAGCCGGAAGTCAGGATGCGCGTCCGTCCCGAACCAGTGGCAGGCCGGACATTCGCCACAGGCCGCGCCATCCGGCTGCGGCGCCTCGCACAGCAGCGCTTGCGCCCATGCCCGCGCCAACGCGCCTTTCCCCACCCCGCGCGGTCCCGCCAGCAGCAAGGCCTGCGCCGGGTGCGCCCGGGTCGCCAGCAATCGCTGCCAGGACGCATCCAGCCAGGGATAGGGCGCGCTCACCCCAGTTCCTTCAACAATGCGCCGATCTCGGCTTGCAGGTCGGCGATACTGTGACGCGCATCCAGCACGCGAATACGCGCGGGTTCGGCCCGTGCCCGCTCGAGATAGGCGTTGCGCACGCGACTGAAGAAGCTGTCGGCCTCGCGTTCGAAGCGGTCGGCGGTACGCGCAGCCGAGCGGCGCGCTTCCGCCACGTCGGGCGGCACGTCGAACAGCAGGGTGAGATCGGGCGCAAAGCCGCGTTGCACCCAGGCTTCCAGCGCGGCGATCCGTTCCGCGGCGATGCCGCGCCCGCCGCACTGGTAGGCGTAGCTGGCATCGGTGAAACGGTCGGACACGACCCAAGCGCCGCGCGCAAGCGCAGGCTGGATCAGTTCGGCCAGATGTTGCTGCCGGGCGGCGAACATCAGCAGCAGTTCGGTGTCGGCATCCATGTCACGGTGCAGCAGCAGTTCACGCAAGGTCTCGCCGAGCGGGGTCCCACCCGGTTCGCGGGTGACGACGATCTCCCTGCCCTGCCGGCGCAGCCAGTCGGCGACGAATCCCAGGTGCGTGCTTTTACCGGCGCCGTCAACGCCTTCGAGCGTGATGAATTTTCCGTGGATCATCGTTGATAGCGTTGGTAGCGATTTACCGCGCGGTTGTGCGCGTCGAGCGTGCTTGAGAATACATGGGTGCCGTCGCCCCGCGCAACGAAGTACAGCGCATCCGTCCTGGCCGGATTGAGCGCAGCCTGGATGGCTGCCTCGCTCGGCATGGCGATGGGCGTGGGCGGCAGCCCGGCGCGCGTATAGGTGTTGTATGGGGTATCGCGCTGCAGATCGACCTTGCGCAGGTTGCCGTCGAAGCGCTCGCCCAGGCCATAGATCACGGTGGGGTCGGTCTGCAGGCGCATGCCCAGTCGGAGCCGGTTCAGGAAGACGCCGGCGATCCTGGGGCGCTCGAATGCCACGCCGGTTTCCTTTTCCACGATCGATGCCATGATCAATGCCTCATACGGCGTGCGGTATGGCAGCCCGGGGGCACGGGTCTCCCAGGCGGCCATGAGCTTCTCATGCTGCCGGCGATAGGCGCGGCGCAGCACACTGAGATCGGAGGTATGAGGCGCATAAAAATAGGTATCGGGAAACAGCAGTCCTTCGATGTGATCCTCCCCGGCGCCGATGGCCTGCAGGATTTCGGTATCGCTCATGCTGGCGCTTTCATTCTTCAGCATGGGCTGGGCGGCAAGCGCAGCACGCACCTCGCGCCAGTTCCAGCCCTCGATGAACTGCACCATGGCCTGCGAGACCTCTCCGCGCTGGATCATCGCGTACAGTTCCAGCGGTGTCAGCGGTCTGTCAAGGGTATACACGCCCACCTTGAGGGTCCCGGCCTTGCCCAGTATGCGTCCAAGCAGCCAGAACACCTGCGCATTGCCGACCACGCCCTCGCGTTCGAGCATGGCGCTCAGGCTGCGCAAATTCGTGCCGGGTACCACGTTGAGCGTCTTCGGCAGGGGCTCGATCTGCAAGGGCCGGTTGCCATACCATGCCAGTCCGCCTGCCCCCATGAGCGCAAGCAGCGCAGCGAGCGCAATCAATCGTTTAATCGACGTCTTCATCCAAGGCCTTACTCAAAAGCGCAGCCCAACCCGCAGGTGGCCATATTGCGTCATCCAGCCTGGCCACACGGCGCACGCCGATGACACTGTTGCAGACCATCACTTCGTCGGCAGCACATATAGCCGCGGGCAACAGACGGCCGACATGGACCGGAATACCGAGACGCGGCGCAGCCCGCAGCAGGCGCGTCCTGGCCACGCCCGCCACGCCGCATTCGCTCAGGTCCGGCGTGAACAGCTCGCCGTCCTTCACGAGCAGCAGATTGCTCATCACCCCGCCAATCACCGCGCCAAGGTCATCGCACAGCAGCCCCTCGAGAATCGCCGGATCGGCCCATTCGGCACGCGCGAGCACGTTCTCCAGGCGGTTCAGATGCTTGATCCCGGCCAGCCGGGGCTGCCGTGCCAGCCGTAGGGTGCACCAGCGCGCCACAATTGCGTCCGGCGCACCGGCCTGCGCATACGCCGGTAACGGCGCAGAGAAAACGATCCGGGTGGCCGCCTGGCTTGGCGGCGGCGCATAGCCGCGTGCGCCGGTGCCGCGCGTCAGCACGATCTTGACGACCCCCTCCCCGGTCTCGGCCACACGGCAGACTTCCCCATACAGCACGGCTTCGTCGGGGCAGTCCAGCATCAGTGCCGCACAGTCGGCCACCAGCTTGACGTAGTGATCGCGCCACCACAACGGCCGTCCGCCCTGCGTGCGCAGGGTGCGGAACACACCGTCGCCATAGGCCAGCCCACGATCACGGGCATCGACCGAATCGGCCGGCTGGCCATTGACGAGCATCATGCGATTTCCAGTAGGTGCCACAGACCGCGCAGCAGGATGCTGCGCGTCCGGACATTGAAAACGAAGCGGCCGTCACGGCTGATATCGCTGCCGGTGCGGTTGCAGCGCGATACCCGCTGCGGTTCATGGATAATCGGCATGGTGTGTCCCTTGGAACAGCCGCTCATGGTGCCGTCTGGACACACCGCACGCAAGGCATCAAGCACGGCCACGTCAGGCAGCCGGCTTGATCGGATGCGATGGGGCGCGGTCCACCGCGGAGGTCAGGCGCGCTTGAAAACCAGCGAGCCGTTGGTGCCGCCAAACCCGAAATTGTTCTTGAGCGCAAAGTCGATCTTCATGTCGCGCGCCGTGTTGGCGCAGTAATCGAGATCGCATTCCGGATCTTGCGAGAAGATGTTGATGGTCGGCGGCGACAGTTGGTGATGCACCGCCAGCACCGTGAACACCGATTCCACGCCACCGGCGCCGCCCAGCAGGTGACCGGTCATCGACTTGGTCGAGTTGACCACGGTCTTGTAGGCCGCATCGCCCAGGGCAAGCTTGATCGCGTCGGTTTCGTTCTTGTCGCCCAACGGGGTCGAAGTACCGTGCGCGTTGATGTAGTTGATCTGGTCGGGATTCACGCCAGCGTCGCGCATCGCATTCAGCATGGCACGACGGGGACCATCGGTACTCGGCGCCGTCATGTGATAGGCATCGCCGCTCATGCCGAAACCCGTCACCTCAGCGTAGATCTTCGCACCACGCGCCTTGGCGTGTTCGTATTCCTCGAGCACCAGCACACCGGCGCCCTCACCCAGCACAAAGCCGTCACGATCCTTGTCCCACGGGCGACTGGCAGTGGCCGGGTCGTCGTTGCGGGTGGACAGCGCACGCGCGGCGGCAAAACCGCCCACGCCGAGCGGTGAAGTGGCGCACTCGGCGCCGCCGGCGACCATCACGTCCGCGTCACCATGCTCAATCAGGCGGGCCGACAGGCCAATGGCATGCAGACCAGTGGTGCAAGCGGTGACGACCCCCAGGTTGGGGCCTTTCATCCCATACAGGATCGAAAGGTTGCCGGAAATCATGTTGATGATGGACCCCGGAATGAAGAAGGGAGAAATCTTCCGCGGGCCGGATTCCATCAGCAGGGAATGCGTCTCCTCGATCAGCGGTAAACCGCCGATTCCGGAGCCGATGTTGATGCCGATGCGTTCGGCATTGGCTTCGGTGACTTCGAGGCCCGAATCACGGATTGCCTGGATGCCGGCGGCCATGCCGAACTGGATGAAGACATCCATGCGGCGTGCTTCCTTGGGATTGAGATATTGCTCGACGTCAAAACCCTTCACCTCGCCCGCCATATGGGAGGCGAAAGGCGAAGGATCGAAACGGGTAATCCGGGCGATCCCGGTGCGACCGGCAACCAGATTGTCCCAGGCCTCCGGGATGGTATTGCCGACGGGGGAGATGATTCCCAGGCCGGTCACGACAACGCGACGCTTGGACAAAAGTCAGTCCTTTTTAGTGATCCGACACGATACGGGTGTACGCCGAATCATTGAACATTGAAAAGCGCACTATTGGACGACCAGCGAACCCCGCCAAGCAAGCGGGCTGGCAACGCGCACGCGCAGCTTCGCACATGGCCGGATCGACTCAATAGCCGGGTGAACGATCAGCTCGAGTGGCTGTTGACGTAGTCGATCGCCTGCTGGACGGTGGTGATCTTTTCCGCATCTTCGTCGGGGATTTCACAGCCGAACTCTTCTTCCAGCGCCATCACCAGCTCAACCGTGTCGAGCGAGTCGGCGCCCAGGTCGCCGACGAAGGAGGACTCATTCTTGATGTCCGCTTCGTTGACGCCCAATTGCTCGGCGACGACCTTAATTACACGCTGTACGTTATCCATTACTGATCCTCTCTTGAAATAAGGCTTCAACAAAATTGAAGCCGGACGATTTTACCAAACTTTCGGGGGCGGTCACGCCATGTACATGCCGCCGTTTACGTGCAGGGTGGTGCCGGAAATGTAACCTGCGGCCGGCGATGCCAGGAAAGCGACAGCCTGCGCGATATCTTCGGCGGCGCCCAACCGGCCCAGCGGGATATGGGCAAGCAGCGCCTCGCGCTGTGCGTCCGGCAAGGCGCGCGTCATGTCGGTGTCGATGAAACCCGGGGCCACGCAGTTCACCGTGATATTACGGCTGCCGACCTCGCGCGCCAGCGACTTGGTGAAGCCCATGATGCCGGCCTTGGCCGCGCTGTAGTTGGTCTGACCGGCATTGCCCATCGCGCCCACCACCGACGCGATGGAAATGATGCGGCCGGCGCGCGCCTTCATCATCGCGCGCAGCACCGCGCGCGACAGACGGAAGACAGAAGTCAGGTTGGTCGCCAGGATATCGTCCCATTCCTCGTCCTTCATCCGCATCAACAGGTTGTCGCGAGTGATGCCGGCGTTGTTGACCAGAATGCCGATGGCGCCGAAGTTCTTTTCAATCGCCGCGATGACCGCGTCAACCTCGGCCGCGTCGGTGACGTTGAGCTTCATCCCGCTGCCCTTGATGCTGGCCGCGGCGAGGTAATCGCTGATCGCCCGTGCGCCCTTGTCACTGGTGGCGGTCCCTATGACGGTGGCGCCGGCTTGGCCAAGCGCCAGCGCGATCGCCTGGCCGATTCCGCGGCTGGCACCGGTGACCAGTGCCACCTGCCCTTCAAGATTCGCGCCGTGCGCGAGGCGTCCTTGCAGCATGTTGTCTCCTGTCAGTTGTTCAATGCAGCCTGCAGGCTGGCTTCGTCGACCAGCGCCACGGCCGGCAGGCTGTCGTCGATGCGTTTATTGAGGCCTGCCAGTACCTTGCCAGGGCCGCATTCGATCACCCGCTCGATACCGGCGGCTTTCAGGGCCTGCACGGTCTCGACCCAGCGCACCGGGGTATGCAACTGCTTTGCCAGCGCGGCACGGATCGCATCCGCATCGGCATGGCTTTGCACGTCGGTATTGTGCAGCACGGGGATGGTCGGCGCCGCAATCTCCACACCCTGCAGATGCGCCAGCAGCTTGTCCGCAGCCGGCCGCATCAACGAGGAATGCGACGGCACGCTGACCGGCAGCGGCAGGGCACGCTTGGCGCCCTTTTCCTTCGCCAGCGCCATCGCGCGTTCGACTGCGGCCTTGTTGCCTGCGATCACGACCTGGCCGGGCGAGTTGAGATTGACCGCCTCGACGACTTCGCCTGCCGCCGCGTCGGCGCAGACCGCACGTACGGCATCGTCGTCCAGTCCCAGAATCGCCGCCATCGCGCCGACACCTTCGGGCACTGCAGCCTGCATGGCCTCGGCGCGGAAGCGCACCAGCCTGATCGCGTCGGCGAAGCCCAACGAACCCGCCGCGACCAAAGCCGCGTATTCGCCCAGGCTATGGCCGGCCAGCAACGCGGGCGCCGCGCCGTCCGCTCCCTGCCACACACGCCAGGCGGCGATATCGGCCGCGAGCATCGCGGGCTGAGTGTTGATGGTCTGGTTCAGCAGATCAGTCGGGCCGTCGGTCACCAGTGCCCACAAGTCCAGGCCGAGCGCGTCGGAGGCTTCGGAAAAGGTGGCACGCACTTCGGCACGCCCGCCCCAGCCCTGCATCATGCCGACCGATTGCGAGCCCTGCCCGGGAAATACGAATGCGAGTTTCATCACATGTCCTTCTTAATACTTGAGCAGCGCCGAGCCCCAGGTGAAGCCGCCGCCGAAGGCTTCCATCAGCACGGTCTGACCGCGCTGGATGCGGCCGTCGCGCACCGCCACGTCGAACGCCAGCGGCACCGAGGCCGCCGAGGTATTGCCATGGCCGGCGACCGTGGTGACGACGTTGTCCATGCTCATGCCGAGCTTTTTCGCGGTGGCCGAAATGATGCGGATATTGGCCTGGTGCGGCACCAGCCAGTCGATGTCGGATTTGGAAAGACCGTTGGCTTCCAGCGTTTCGTCGACGATGCGGTCGAGCGTATTGACCGCCATCTTGAACACGGCGTTGCCTTCCATCCGCATCAGTGCCGGTTCGCGCATACCGGTCGAAGCGCCGGTGGTGGTGCGCAGCAATTCCTTGTGGCGACCGTCGGCATGGATATGGGTGGCGATGATGCCCGGCTCGGCAGACGCCCCCAGCACCACGGCACCCGCGCCGTCCCCCCACAAGATGCAGTTGCTACGGTCGTTCCAGTCGGTGATGCGCGACAGCGTTTCGGCACCGATCACCAGCACGTGCCGGGCCGCGCCGGTCTTGATGAACTGGTCGGCCACTGACAAGGCGTATACGAAACCGCTGCATACCGCCTGCAGGTCGAAAGCGGGCTTGCCGTTGGTCATCCCCAGTTTGGACTGCACGATGCAGGCCGTGCTGGGGAACACCAGGTCGGGCGTCGTGGTGGCAACCAGCAGCAGATCGATGTCGTCGGGCTTCAGACCTGCCACGTCGAGTGCGGCGCGTGCCGCCTGGATGGCGAGGTCGCTGGTGAATTCGCCTTCGGCGGCGATATGGCGTTCGCGGATGCCGGTGCGTTCGACGATCCATTGATCGTTCGTCTCGACCAGTTTTTCGAGATCGGCGTTGGTGAGGATGCGCGCAGGCAGATAGCTGCCGGTGCCGAGAATGCGGGAATAGGTCAAGCGGCTACCCGTTGCAGGAGTTGGATCTGATCGGTAATGCGTTTCAGCACGTTGTTGCGGACTTCGTCGCTGGCGGTTTCGATCGCGTGTTCGAAGGCAAAGCGGTCGGCCGAACCATGGCTCTTCACCACGACCCCCTTGAGCCCCAGCAGCGTGGCACCGTTGTAGCGGCGCGGGTCCATCCGGCGTTTGAAAGCGCTCAGCACCGGCATGGCCAGCAGGCCGGCCAGGCGAGTCAGCCAGTTGCGGCGGAATTCGGCACGCAGGGTCGTGGAAATCATCTTGGCAAGCCCCTCGGAGGCCTTCAACGTCACGTTGCCGACAAAGCCGTCGCACACCACCACGTCGGTCGTGCCTTTGAAAATGTCGTTGCCTTCGACGTTACCGTAGAAATTCAGGTGGCTGTCGCGCAGCAGTTCGGCAGCCTGCTTCACCATTTCGTTGCCCTTGATGTCTTCCTCGCCGATGTTCAGCAGGCCGACACTCGGGTTCGGCTTGTGCTCCACGGCCGATACCAGCATCGCGCCCATGATGCCGAACTGCAGCAGGTGTTCGGCCGAGCAATCGACGTTGGCGCCCATGTCGAGCACCAGAGCATGCCCCGTGGTCGTCGGCATGACGGCAGCAATGGCGGGACGGTCGATGCCGGGGAGGGTTTTCAGGACGAAGCGCGCGGTCGCCATCAGGGCGCCGGTATTGCCCGCCGACACGCAGGCATCGGCCTCGCCGGACTTGACGAGGTCGATGGCCACGCGCATCGAGGAATCCTTCTTGCCGCGCAGGGCCAATGCCGGCGCCTCGTCCATCGCCACTACCTGGCTGGCGTGGCGCACGATGAGACGGGGACCGGTCTTGGCCCGGCGCGCCTTGAGTTCGGCCGCGACAATGTCCTGCGGCCCGACCAGAATCACGTTCAGGTCAGGATGACGCGCAAGACAACGGATCGCCGCCGGGACCGTGACATGGGGGCCGTGATCGCCCCCCATGACATCAATGGCGACTGTGATGTTTCTCATACAGCCGGAATCGTTGGCTGAGTGGATCGCGCCGGGCGGCAACCATCACGCCATGACGCGCAAATGAATTATTCGCCTTTGGCCTTGACGACTTTGCGACCGCGATAAAAGCCGTTGGGGCTGATATGGTGGCGCAGGTGCGCTTCACCCGTGGTCGGCTCGACGGCCAGCGGCGGGTTGGTCAGAAAATCGTGCGAGCGGTGCATGCCACGCTTGGACGGGGATTTTTTGTTCTGCTGGACTGCCATTTCATACTCCTTAAAAATCGTGGCGCCGGATTCCGGCACCCAAAACCTATTGCGCTCCACGTAGGGAGCATTCACCTTCTGCGTGCATGGGTGCAAGCGGCAGGCTCAACAACACTTCATCCTCAACCAGCTCGACCAGACTCAATCGCTCGCCTGCCTGAATCGCATCACTGCCAGGCAACGCGTCCAATCGTTCCAGCTCGGCCTCGTTGCGCGCCAGATACAACGTGCGCTCAAGCCCGACCGTATAAGGCATGTTTCCCAGGCAACGCTGGCAGGTCAGCCCCACCTCGCCGCTGATCGACACGTGCAGGGACAAGCTGCCACGCTGGTCCACACGCCCGACAACTCGACAGAACAGCGCGCCTTGCGTAAATTCACGGGCGAGCCGCGGAAACGCAGCCACATCGGACTGGATTTCCCACGACTGCGCATCCCTGCAAAAACGCCATGGATCGACCTCAACAAACGGAAGCATGGCGACGCACCCCGGTGGATATGGTCAACAACATTAGCCCGCAATGATATGATTTCGCGTTCTTTTTGTCAAAGAAACCCTAGCCATCCCAACTTCAGGCGAACCCATGCTTAAGAAAATACTGGTCGCCAACCGGGGCGAGATCGCCGTCCGCATCGTGCGCGCCTGCGCCGAACTGGGCATCAAGTCGGTCGCTATCTACACCGATGCCGATCGTCACGCCCTCCATGTGAAGAAGGCCGATGAGGCCTACCACATCGGCAAGGACCCGATTCTCGGCTACCTGAACGCGCACACGCTGGTCAACCTGGCGGCTGCATCGGGCTGCGACGCGCTGCACCCCGGCTACGGTTTTCTCTCCGAGAACCCTGACCTGGCGACCATCTGCGCACGCCGCGGCATCCGCTTCATCGGCCCCTCGCCCGAGGTGATCCGCCGCATGGGCGACAAGATCCAGGCCCGCAATGCCATGATCGCCGCCGGCATCCCGGTGGTGCCGGGCTCCGATCACAACCTGGAAAACGTCGAGGAAGCGCGCGCGCTGGCCAACAGGATCGGCTATCCGGTCATGCTCAAGGCCACGAACGGCGGCGGCGGCCGCGGCATCCGCCGCTGCGACAGCGAGGAAGACTTGCTGAAGAACTACGACCGCGTGGTATCCGAGGCCAGCAAGGCCTTCGGCAAGCCCGAGGTCTTCGTCGAGAAATGCGTGGTGCAGCCCAAGCACATCGAGGTGCAGATCCTGGGCGACACCCAGGGCAACATCATCCACCTGTTCGAGCGCGACTGCTCGATCCAGCGGCGCAACCAGAAGCTCATCGAAATCGCGCCGAGCCCGCAGCTGACCGAGGCGCAGCGCCAGTACATCGGCAAGCTCGCGGTACGCGCCGCCAAGGCAGTCGGCTACGTCAATGCCGGCACGGTGGAGTTCCTGCTCGACCAGGACAACCAGTTCTATTTCATGGAAATGAACACCCGGCTGCAGGTCGAGCATCCCATCACCGAGACCATCACCGGCGTCGACATCGTGCAGGAGCAGATCCGCATCGCCTCCGGCCTGCCGCTGCAATACAAGCAGGAAAACATCGCGCATCGCGGCTACGCCATCGAATTCCGCGTCAACGCCGAAGACCCGAAAAACGAGTTCCTCCCCAGCCTGGGCCGCATCACGCGCTATTATTCGCCGGGCGGCCCAGGCGTACGGGTGGACGCGGCGATCTACACCGACTACGTGATCCCGCCCTACTTCGATTCGATGTGCGCGAAGCTCACGGTGTGGAACCTGACCTGGGAATCCGCCGTCGAGCGCGGCCGCCGCGCGCTGTCCGACATGCTCGTGTATGGCGTGAAGACGACGATTCCGTATTACCAGGAAATCCTCAAGAATCCCGAGTTCCGCAGCGGGCGTTTCAACACCAGTTTCGTCGAAACGCACCCCGAACTCACCCAGTACACCGAAAAGAAACCGCCGGAAGTGATCGCCGCCGCCATCGCCGCCGCCATCGCCGCCCACCAGGGACTCTGACATGACCAAAGTTTTCGTTACCGACCTCGTCCTGCGCGACGGCCACCAGTCGCTCATCGCCACCCGCATGCGCACCGAGGACATGCTGCCGATCTGCGCCAAGCTCGACTCAGTCGGCTTCTGGTCGCTGGAAGCCTGGGGCGGCGCCACGTTCGATGCCTGCGTGCGCTTCCTGCGCGAAGACCCGTGGGAACGCCTGCGCAAGCTCAGGAAGGCCTTGCCCAACACGCGCATCCAGATGCTGCTACGCGGCCAGAACCTGCTGGGCTACCGCAATTATTCCGACGACGTGGTGCGGGCCTTCGTACAGAAGTCGGCCGACAACGGCGTCGACGTCTTCCGCGTGTTCGACGCGATGAATGACCTGCGCAACCTCAAGGTCTCGGTCGAGGCGGTGAAAACCGCCGGCAAGCACGCCGAAGGCGCGATCTGCTACACTACTAGCCCGGTGCACGACATCCCGCATTTCGTCGAACTCGCCAAGGGACTGACCGAGATGGGCTGCGACACCATCGCGATCAAGGACATGGCGGGCCTGCTCACGCCCTACACCGCATACGATCTGGTGTGCGCGATCCGCGAAGCCACCCACCTGCCCATTCACACACACAGCCACGCCACCTCGGGACTGGCGCACATGACGCACCTGAAGGCCGTGGAAGCCGGCGCCACGATCATCGACACCAGCGTCGGCGCGTTTGCCGAGGGCGCCAGCCACCCCACCACGCAGAGCCTGGTCGCCGCGCTCGCCGGCACCGCCTACGACACCGGCCTGTCGCTGCCGCTGATCGAGGAAATCTCGGCCTATTTCAAGGAGGTGCGCAAGAAGTACTGGCAGTTCGAATCGGCCTTCACCGGCACCGATACCCGCGTGTTGATCAACCAGGTGCCGGGCGGGATGATTTCCAACCTGGCCAACCAGATGAAGGAACAGGGCGCGCTCGATCGCATGGACGCGGTGCTCGACGAAATCCCGCGCGTGCGCCAGGATCTCGGCTACCCGCCGCTGGTCACGCCCACCTCGCAGATCGTCGGCACCCAGGCCGCGTTGAACGTGCTCACGGGCGAACGCTACAAGTCGGTCACCAACGAGGTGAAGCTCTACCTACAGGGCCGCTACGGCAAGGCACCGGGGCACGTCAACGAGGAAGTGCGCAAGCTCGCCATCGGCGACCTCGAGGTCACCACCTGCCGTCCGGCCGACCTGATCGCCGACGAGCTCGACAAGCTGCGCAGCGAAATCGAAGGCCTGGCCAAGTCCGACGAGGACGTGCTGACCTATGCCATGTTCCCTGAAATCGGCAAGACCTGGCTGCAAGAACGCGCGGCCGGCAGCCTCAAGCCCGAACAGCTGTTGCCGCCGGGCGCGTCGCAGCAGGAATCCGCCCAGCACTATGCGGCCGACGAGTTCAAGATCACGCTGCACGGCGAGACCTACCACATCAAGCTGTCCGGCAGCGGCCGCAGCGATGCTGCCCAGCGCCCCTATTTCGTATCGATCGACGGCGTCTCGGAAGAAGTATTGGTCGAGCCGCTGAACGAGGTCATGGTGTCTGCGGGGGGCGACAGTACACCGCGCAAGGCTGCCGCCGCGCCGACCGCGCCTGGCCAGAAGCCGCGCGCCAGCCACCCTGGCCACGTCACCGCCGCCATGCCCGGCACCATCGTCGACGTGCTGGTGAGCATCGGCCAGACCGTCAAGGCTGGCGACGGCGTCCTGGTGATCGAGGCGATGAAAATGGAAAACGAAGTGCAGGCACCGATCGCCGGCGTCGTCATCAGCATCTTCGCGAAAAAAGGCGATGCGGTCACACCGGACATGGCACTGGTCGAGATTCAGCCGGAATGACACTGGGCCACGCCCAATCCGGACAAGTCAAGCTTGTCCTGGCTTCGACTTCCCGCTATCGGCGCGAACTGTTGTCGCGCCTGCACCTGCCCTTCGAGGTGATGTCGCCCGACGTCGACGAAACGCCGCTGCCTGAAGAACCCCCCTCGGCCACCGCGCTGCGCCTGTCGGTGCTCAAGGCGCAGGCCGCCGCATCGGCCTATCCCGACGCCCTGATCATCGGTTCGGACCAGGTGCTGATGCTGGACAGCGAACAACTCGGCAAGCCCGGTGGTTTCGACAAGGCCTTCGCCCAGCTGAAGAAAATGCAGGGCAAGGCCATGGTGTTCCACACCGCCCTGACGCTGCTCAATAGCCGTACCGGCCGCACGCAGACGCGCGACGTGCCCACCGTGGTGCACATCCGCCCGCTCAGCGACGCGCAGATCACGGCTTATCTCCATAAGGAACAGCCCTATGACTGCGCTGGCTCCGCCAAGAGCGAATCGCTCGGCATCGCGCTGATGGAACGCATGGACAGCCCCGACCCCACTGCCCTGATCGGCCTGCCGCTGATGGCGCTGACCGGGATGCTGCTGAACGAAGGCGTCGACGTCCTCACATGCCAGCCGGCACCCTCTACCTGATCCCGGTCCCGCTGGGCCCGGTCAGCCCGGAAGCCTGCCTGCCACCCGACACCCTCGCGGTCGCGCGCCGGCTCGACCACTTCGTCGTCGAGCGCGCCAAGACCGCGCGCGCGCACCTGAAGGCGATGGGCCATCCGCAGCCGCTGCAGTCGCTGAACCTCGAAGAGCTCAACGAACACACCCCGCATGCCGCCATTGCCTCGCTGTTGGCGCCACTCAGGGCCGGACACGATGTCGGCCTGCTGTCCGAGGCAGGCTGCCCGGCGGTCGCTGATCCCGGCGCGGCGCTGGTCATGGCTGCGCATCGCGCGAACATTCCTGTGGTGCCGCTGATCGGTCCGTCGTCGATCCTGCTGGCGCTGATGGCCTCGGGCCTGGGCGGGCAACGCTTCGCCTTCCACGGCTACCTGCCCGCCAAGGAACCCGAGCGCAGCCAGGCCATCCGCGAACTGGAAAAAACCGCGCGCCGCGACAAGGCGACCCAACTCTTCATCGAAACGCCCTACCGCAGCTCGGCCCTGCTGGACGCCTTGGCCACCACCCTGTCGCCCGACACCCTGGTCAGCATCGGCGCGGATCTCAGCCTGCCGAGCCAGTTGATCCAGACGCGTAGCGCCAAGGACTGGCGCGACAAGACCGATGCGGTCAAGGATCGTCTGGTCGTATTCGGGGTCGCTGCCTAGAACGCAGGCAATCAGAATGTCAGCGTATCGAGCCTGAGCGTGACGACGTCACCCACCTCGGTTTGCGCCTGCAACCATTCGGCGCCATCGCGGGTGTACACGTCAAGCGGCAGCAACTGCTGCGCAATACCGTCCACCGTCACCTCAAGCCACTGCTTCGTGAGTGCGGCGAACTCCAGGCGTTCGTGCTGCGCGCAGGCGATCGGCCGGTAATCGCTCAACGCAGCGTGACACCCGCTTTTTCGAACGGCGTCAGCGCCTTCGCCATCGATGCCCCCAGGCGTCCGGCAAGGCGTTCTGCCAGACCTTCATGCTGGGTGAAGTCGACAATGTCCTTGGCCTTGATGACGTCGCGCGCAACCGATTCGACATTGCCCAGGCCGTCGGCCAGGCCCAACTGGATGCTCTTCTCGCCGCTCCACACCAGGCCGCTGAACATCTCGGGCGTTTCCTTCAGGCGCTTGCCGCGGCCTTCGCGAACCACGCTGATGAACTGGCCGTGGATCTCCTCCAGCATCTGTTTGGCATAGGCCTCCTGCTTGGGATCGACCGGTGAGAAGGGATCGAGGAAACCCTTGTTTTCGCCTGCGGTCAGCAGGCGGCGCTCGACACCGAGTTTCTGCATGGTCTGGGTGAAGCCGAAGCCGTCCATCAGTACGCCAATGGAGCCGACGATGCTGGCCTTGTCGACGAAAATCTTGTCGGCCCCGACGGCGACGTAATAGCCGCCCGAGGCGCAGATGTCGTCCACCACGACATACAGGGGAATGTCCGGATGCAGGCCACGCAGGCGCTTGATCTCGTCGTGGATCTGGCCGGCCTGGACCGGGCTGCCGCCGGGGCTGTTGATACGCAGGATCACACCCTTGGTTTTCTTGTCGTCGAACGCGCTCTGCAGACTGGCGATCACGGTATCGGCACTGGCCTTGTCGGATGCGATCTCGCCCTGCAGATCGACCAGCGCGGTGTGTTCCTTGATCGACACGCCGTCCGATCCGAACCAGCCCGCCGCGAGAAACAGTATGATGAATAGATACAGGAAGCCCAGCGTCTTGAACAGGATGCTCCAGTGGCGGCTGCGGCGCTGTTCCTGGATGGCCGACAGCGCCAATTTTTCCAGGACGCCACGTTCCCAGTTTGCCGGGGCGGATTTTTCTGGTTCGCTCATTCTTTTTCCATCAGGCTGTTTCTAATACATACACATGGCCGTCGCGTTCGACGACCGGGATCGGGATCAGGCCGCGTCCGGCACACCGCCCACCGACGCAGTGCCCGCTTGCCGGATGGTACAGCGCGCCGTGGGTGGAGCAGATCAAGTATAGCCGCGAGTCGTCGAAGAACTCGCCTTCCTGCCAGTCGAGTTCAACCGGCACATGGCCGCACTGGTTGAGAAAGGCACGTGGCTGGCCGTCATAACGTACCACGAACGCCTGCTGCGGCTGACCGAAACGCATCAGCTCGAAGCGCACGCCACGGCCCAGTTCGACGAGATCGCTGGCGGCGCAGATCAGGCGTTCGCGCTCAGCCATGCGTGTACCTCGACAAAACTGTCCATCAGTGCGAGCGGCGCGTGTGGATGCAGGTCGCCCGCCTCGTGTGCGCCATAGGTCACCCCCAGGCTGGCGACGCCGGCATTCGACGCCATCAGGAGATCGTGGCTGGTGTCGCCGATCACCAGCGCGCGCGCGGGGTCGGCGCCAAGTTCGTCGAGCAGCTCCAGCACCATGGCCGGGTGCGGCTTGGAGTGCGTCTGGTCGGCGCAGCGGGTGGCAGCGAACCAGTGCCCCAGGCCGCTGGCGTCGAGCGCACGGTTCAGGCCGAGCCGGCTCTTGCCGGTGGCCACCGCGAGCGTAAAGCCGCTGTCATGCAGTTCGCGGATCCCGCTTGCCACCCCGTCGAACAGCGGCAGGTCGGCGTCGCGGCCGAGGTAATGGTGGCGGTAGCGCTCGACCAGGCGCGGATAATCGTCCGCCGGCAGATCCGGCAGCAGGGTCTGCAGCGCCTGGATCAACCCGAGGCCGATGATCTGGCGCGATGCGCGATCGCTCGGTGCGGCCAAACCGATATCCTCGCAGGCACGCTGGATCGAGTCGACGATCACCCCGGCGGAATCCATCAGGGTGCCGTCCCAGTCAAAAATCAACAAATCAAACTGCTTGGGCATGCTTCAAGGTATCCAGAAAAGAAGTCAGATCGGCGGGAAGCGGCGCTTCGACCGTCATGCGCTCGCCAGTGATCGGGTGGTCGAAGACGAGCTTCGCCGCGTGGAGGAACATGCGCTTCAGTCCCTGCTTCATCAGGCGCTTGTTGAGCTCGAAATCGCCGTACTTGTCGTCCCCCGCGATCGGAAACCCCAGATGCGAAGTGTGCACGCGTATCTGATGGGTGCGTCCGGTCTTCAGTTCCGCCTCCAGCAGGGTGAACGCATCGAACTGCTGCAGGCGGCGGAAGATGGTGTGGGCGGTCTGCCCCTCGTCGCGCACCGTCACTCGTTTCTCGCCCTCGTCGGTGACGCGTTTGTGCAATGGCAGTTTCACATGCTGCACCGGATTCGGCCAGCGTCCCGCGACCAGCGTCAGGTAGCGCTTCTCGATCCTGCCGTCGCGCATCGCGGCATGCAGGCCGGTGAGCGCACGTCGCTTCAGCGCGATCAGCAGCACGCCCGAGGTCTCGCGGTCGAGCCGGTGCACCAGCTCCATGTAGCGGCATTCCGGCAGTTCCAGCCGCATCTGCTCGATCACCCCGCGCGAAATGCCGCTGCCGCCGTGCACCGCCATGCCGGCTGGCTTGTTCAGCGCGATCAGGGCGTCGTCTCGATAGAGAATGTTAGGCACCAGGCGGATTCCGCCGTGCGGCAGGTGGGTGGCGGGGGTGATGACCGGCGTGGCCACGCGCACCGGCGGAATGCGCACCTCGTCGCCCAGCTTCAGGCGGTAGCCGACGTCGACCCGGCCGCCGTTGATACGCACCTCGCCGCCCCGCACCAGCTTGTAAATGCGACTTTTCGGCACGCCTTTCAGGCGCGCCATCAGAAAGTTGTCCAGCCGCTGGCTGTCCGCGCTGTCGTCGATCTTCAACCGCCTGACCGAATCTTTCTCTAAGTCCTTCATTTTCATATACACTACCGCCGGTTCAGGCCAAGTTTTGCCTGTCCAATTGCCCGGCATCCATGCCGGAGATTTTAGAGATCACGCCGGTTAAAACGCTCACCGGCCGCCGCCAGCCCGGCCCGTCTGGATTCCTGCCGCCCAGCCAACCTCACGTTGGCGCGAGCAGTCGAAGCCACCCGCCCCGCGCAATCGGCAAAGCAGCGATGTTATCAATGACGCGACAAGAAGCATACGAAATCAGCATTCACGCTCGGCTCCGTGCCAGCGGGAATCGGAAAGACCGCCCCGGCCATGCCGGCGACCCTCTCCAGGAACAGGACACCTCACCCATGCCATTTCACTCAATCCAACCCGTGATCGCATGAGCCGCCCGCTTTAGGCGGCAGTCTGGCCTGTCCCGTATGCACGCGCGCGGGAGTAAATATGAAGCGCATGCTTTTCAACGCAACCCAGGCGGAAGAACTCCGGGTTGCCATCGTCGACGGACAGAAGCTAGTCGACCTTGACATCGAGTCCGCCAGCAAGGAACAACGCAAGGGCAACATCTACAAGGGTGTCATCACCCGCGTCGAGCCCAGCCTGGAAGCCGCATTCGTCGATTACGGCTGCGAGCGCCACGGTTTCCTGCCGTTCAAGGAAATCTCCCGCGCCTGCCTGCCCAACGGCGGTCGTGTCCCCGAGAACCTGAAGGAAGGCCAGGAACTGCTGGTCCAGGTGGAGAAGGACGAACGCGGCAACAAGGGCGCCGCCCTCACCACCTACGTCTCGCTGGCCGGCCGCTACGTCGTGCTGATGCCGACCAACCCGCGCGGCGGTGGCGTGTCGCGCCGCATCGAAGGCGAAGAGCGCAACGAACTGCGCGACACCCTGGCGCAACTCGACATCCCCGAAGGCATGAGCCTGATCGCCCGCACCGCCGGCATCGGCCGCAGCGCCGAAGAATTCCAGTGGGATCTGAACTATTTGCTGAGCCTGTGGAAAGCCATCGACGGCGCCTCCACCTCGCAGCCTGGCGCCTTTCTGATCTATCAGGAAGGCAGCCTCGTGATCCGCGCCATCCGCGACTACTTCTCGGCCGACATCGGCGAAATCCTGATCGACACCGAAGACATCTACGAACAGGCGCAGCAGTTCATGGCGCACGTGATGCCGACCAACGTCAACAAGGTCAAGCTCTATCGCGACGACGTGCCGCTGTTCTCGCGCTTCCAGATCGAGCACCAGATCGAATCGGCGTTCTCGCGTCAGGTCAACCTGCCGTCCGGCGGCGCCATCGTGATCGACCACACCGAAGCGCTGGTGTCGGTCGACGTCAACTCGGCGCGCGCCACCAAGGGCAGCGATGTCGAGCAGACCGCCTACAACACCAACCTCGAAGCGGCGGACGAAATCGCCCGCCAGATGCGACTGCGCGACCTCGGCGGCCTGATCGTGATCGATTTCATCGACATGGAAAACCCCAAGCATCAGCGCGAGGTCGAGAACCGCCTGCGCGATGCCCTGCATCACGACCGCGCCCGCGTGCAGACCGGCAAGATCTCGCGCTTCGGCCTGCTCGAAATGTCGCGCCAGCGGCTGCAACCCTCGCTCGGCGAGACCAGCTACACGCCCTGTCCGCGCTGCCACGGCACCGGCCACATCCGCGGCACCGAATCGTCGGCACTGCACATCCTGCGCATCCTGCAGGAAGAGGCCATGAAAGAGAACACCGGCGCCGTACACGTGCAGCTGCCGGTCGACGTCGCCACCTTCCTGTTGAACGAGAAGCGCGTCGACATCCATACCGTCGAATCGCGTCTCAAGGTCAATGTGGTGTTGATCCCCAACATCCATATGGAGACCCCGCACTACACCATCACCCGCCTGCGTCATGACGAACTGAACCTGACTGGCTCGGCCGAGCCCAGCTACAAGATGGCGGTCGTGCCGGAAACCGAATCGGTCTACCAGACCGCCCAGGCTGCCGCGCCCGCACGCCAGGAAGCCGCCGTCAAATCCATCGCACCGCCGCAACCGGCCCCCGCAGCACGCCCAGTGGTGCCAGCCGCGCCGCCAGCAGCCCAGGGGGGCCTGTTCGAACGCATCTTCGGCTGGTTCAAGAAACGGGCTGAAGAACCTGCTGCAGCCGAAACCGCCCCCGCGGCCGAACCGGTTCCCGCCATCGCGCGCAGCGAACGCCCGAGCGAGCGCCGGGGCGAGCGCGAGCGCAAACCCGGCCAGCGCCGCGGCCGCGGCGAAGGACGGGGCGAGCCTCGCAACGGCGAAACCCGCCAGCAGGAGCCGCGCCAGAGCGAAGGCCGTGAGGCTCGCGAGCCCCGGGAAGCCCGCGGCAACGAGCAACCCAAACAGCCGCGTCCGCCGCGCCAGCCGAAGCCGCGCCCCGAAGCCGAAGCCGCACCGCGCGCAGTGGAAACGGCCGAGGCGCCACGTGAAGCCGGCACCGAGGAAAAACGCGAGCCGCGCAGCCGCCGCGGACGCGGCAATCGCCGCCCGCGCGATGCCCGTCCGGATACGGCCGAGGCAGGCAGCGCGGCCGCGCCGCACGCCGTCATCGAAACCGCCGGTTATCGCGCCATCATCGAAATCGCGCGCAAACCCAAGCCAGCACCCGCCCCGGTAGCGGTCGTTGCCCCTGCGCAGCAGGCCCTGCAACTGGAAACCGTGGCCGTGCCGAGCGTACCTTTGCCCGGTGCGGTCACCGCATCGCCGGCCACCATCCTGGCAGATCTGGCAGCCAGCAAGGCCGATCTGCAACAGGTGGAAACCCAGGGAGTTGCCGTCGACACGGCTGAGCGCAGCGAACCGTCTCGCTCACGTCGGCGTCGCCGTCCCGCGGTCAAGGCCGAAGCCGAAGCCGCCAGCCTGATGCAGGTGGAAACCACGGCGCCCGTGACGAGCGCCACCGAGATGCCGGCACCGGCTGCAACGGCTCCGCACCCCACGCGCCGACGTACCCGTCCGCAAGTGACGCCGGCCCAGGAACCGCTGGTGCAGGTGGAAACGCAGTCGAATTAATCGACCGCACCGCCACACAGAACATGGGCCGCTTGAAGCGGCCCATGTTCTTGCTGCACCCGAGACAACCGGCAATTCGACTCAACGCGCGCGGCAGACCTCGGAACGGCCCGCCTGTTCGATATAGGCGATCAGATCGGCACGCTCCTGCCTGTCTTTCACGCCGGCATATCCCATCGTGGTTCCAGGCACGGCCTTCAACGGATCGGCCAGAAAACGATCGAGGGTTTGCCTGTTCCAGACCCAGTTCGCGCGCTTCATCGCCGCCGAATACTCAAAGCCCGCTACGCTGCCTGCGCGCCGTCCCAGCAAGCCACAATGTTTCGGACCGGTACGGTTGTAAGCGAGCGCATGGCAGGCAAAGCAGCGCGCATAGATCGCTTCGCCTGCTTTCGGATCACCGGTCAATTCGCCTTTCGCCGCAGCCGCGCCGACGACAACGGCGAGCACGGCAGCGGCCGACATAGGCGCCAGCTTCACGACATGAACGCAGCAGGCACCGGCGCGTCGCCCAGCGCGTTGCGCAGGATCGCCCAATGCATGGCCTCGTCGCCCAGGATACTGGCTGCGGCCTTGGCCAGATCGCGATTCTCGAAGACCGGTACCGCGCCTAGATAGGCACTGACTGCGCCCTTTTCGAGCATGGCGGCAAAACGCAATACATCGGACTGGGTTTTCAAAGTCTCCACCGGGAAGGTGTACTTCTCTTTTGCCGACACGGGCTGGCCGCCCAGCTTGATGATGGTTTTTGTGAGCACGTCGGCATGCTCCTTGTGATGCCCCTGGAACGTCACGGCCAGGTTGAGTACGGGCTTCTGCAGCAGGCCGCTTTCCGCCCCTACCTGGTATGCGGCGATGGCCTCGAGCTCTGCGCCCAATGCGCTGTTCAGCACGTTCACATCGGAGCCGGCAGGCCGGTTCCCTTTTGCCAGCACATCCCGGCCGGCCAGCAACGCGACCGCCGCACCGGAGAGCACAAGCCCAGATTTCCCGAGGAAGGAACGGCGTGTTTCCAGGTTCGGCGCGTCAGAGGCGAGGGAGAGTGAAGCATCCGGGGATTGAATGCGTGAAGACATGGTGTTTTTCCTTTTCAAAAGTGCTGCGAACAAACCTGCATGCCCAGCCGCGGCCCAGCTGCGCCGTGTGCCGGACAGCTAGGCGAATCAAATACCAGGGGATGAATTGCCGAGCTGGCGCAACACGCCAGCGACGATGCGATCGCAACGATCGCCGGCAAACGAGAATGCCTCGCTCAGGCTGAAGTCGATTTCGCGTGCCAGGGCTTCACGCAACAAGCCTTTCGCCCGGAAATAGCGCGTGCGTACTGTGGCTTCTGGAATATCCAGGCAAATCGCCGTCTCGGTCACTGACATTTCCTCGATTGCACGCATGACGAATACCGTGCGGAAGGCATCCGGCAGCCGGCTGATCTTGTCCTCGATCAACCGCCGGGTTTCCGCGCGCAAGGCGGCACGTTCAGGTTGCTCAGGCGTGTGTTCATTCATCTCGGCTCCCTGCGCCATCCCCCCGGTCTCGCGGAAATCCGCCGGATCAGCAACCAGGTCGATCACCTTGGCGCTGCGGTTGAGCTTGCGTGCGCGCCGGATCGACACATTGACCGCAATACGGATCAGCCAGGTCGACAATTTCGCATCGCCGCGGAAATGATCCATTGCGTGATAGGCCAGCACATAGGCCTCCTGAACGGCATCCTCGGCTTCGGCATCGTCTTTCAGGATGCTGCGTGCGGTACGGTAGAGCGTCTGGTTGTAGCGGCGCATCAGGCACTGAAGCGCAAGCCTGTCTCCCGATGCAATGCGTCCCGCCAATTCGGCGTCCGTCAAATCCTTGATGGGTACTTGCGGCACAGGCTGCTGCATGAATGTCTCCTGATGTGCGATTTGCTGTCACGCCATTAGATGACAGCACAACACATCCCGTTCCCGCTGGCGATACCCAGCCTGGAATAACGGTGATCACGGAGAGGAGACAAGCCGGGCAATCAGCAGCCCGGCCTTGCAAGTCGACGAAGCGCTAAACGGATTTTCGGGTGTTTACGCTTGAAGCTGAGGTGATTTCGCGGATCAGGCCCTGTACCGCATCCGCGATCATGTCGAGGTTTTCCTCGAATCCCTGCGGACCACCGTAATACGGATCGACCACATCGAGGTTGGGGTATTTGCGGCTGAACGACAGCAGTCGGCGGATCTTGCCGTGGTGGCGCGCCGGCGCGCGCTTGATCAGCTTGTCGTAATTGTCGCCATCCATCACCAGGATGTAGTCGAAGCGTTCGAAATCCTCGTCCGCCACCTTGCGCCCGCGCAATTGGCTGATATCGATGCCGCGCTGGCGAATGGCCTGCTGCGCACGCGGATCGGGTGCCGAGCCGATGTGGTAGGCATGCGTGCCGGCCGAATCCACCTCGACATGCCGGTCCAGACCGGCGTCCAAGACAGCCTGGCGAAGCATGCCCTCCGCCATCGGAGACCTGCAGATATTGCCCATGCACACCATCAGTACCTTAGTCATGTTCTTCCACACCAAATAACACCTGCTTGAGTTCCTTCAACTGGTCGCGAAGTTCCGCAGCTTTCTCGAATTCGAGGTTCTTCGCCGCATCCAGCATCTCTTTTTCCAGCTTCTTGATCCGCTTCGTCAGCGCCTTTTCATCCAACAACTTGTATTCGGCCACAGTCTGCGCCGCCTTGAGCTCCTGGCGCGTGGCATCGGCGTCGTACACGCCGTCGATGATGTCCTTGATGCGTTTGACCACGCCACGCGGCGTGATGCCGTGCTCGGTATTGAAGGCGACCTGCTTGGTACGGCGGCGCTCGGTTTCATCCATCGCGCGCCGCATCGAATCGGTGATGCGGTCGGCATAGAGGATCGCGGTGCCGTTCAGGTGCCGCGCGGCGCGGCCGATGGTCTGGATCAGCGAACGCTCGGAGCGCAGGAAGCCTTCCTTGTCGGCGTCGAGGATCGCGACCAGCGATACCTCGGGAATGTCGAGACCTTCGCGCAGCAGGTTGATGCCGACCAGCACGTCGAACTCGCCCAGCCGCAGGTCGCGGATGATCTCGACGCGCTCGACGGTGTCGATGTCCGAATGCAGATAACGCACCTTGATGCCGTGCTCGGCGAGGTAGTCGGTGAGGTCTTCCGCCATGCGCTTGGTCAGCGTGGTGACCAGCACGCGTTCGCCGACGGCGATGCGCTTGCGCGCTTCGCTCATCAGGTCGTCGACCTGCGTCCCGACCGGCCGGACCTCGACCACCGGATCGACCAGGCCGGTTGGGCGCACCACTTGCTCGACCACCTGGCCGGCATGCTCGGCCTCGTACTTGGCCGGGGTGGCGGACACGAACACCGTCTGCGGCATCAGTGCCTCGAATTCCTCGAACTTCAAGGGCCGGTTGTCGAGCGCCGACGGCAGGCGGAAACCGTAGTCGACCAGGTTTTCCTTGCGCGAGCGGTCGCCCTTGTACATGCCGCCGACCTGGGTCACGGTGACGTGCGACTCGTCCATGAACATCAGCGCGTCCTTCGCCAGGTAGTCGATCAGCGTCGGCGGCGGCTCGCCGGCCTTGCGCCCCGACAGGTGGCGCGAGTAGTTCTCGATGCCCTTGCAGAAGCCGAGCTCGACCATCATCTCGAGGTCGAAGCGGGTGCGCTGTTCCAGCCGCTGCGCCTCGACCAGCTTGTTGTTGGCGTAGTACCACTCCAGCCGCTCGCGCAGCTCGACCTTGATCTGCTCGATGGCGCGCAAGGTGGTCTCGCGCGGGGTCACGTAATGGCTCGAGGGGAACACGGTGAAGCGCCCGACCTTCTGCAGGATCTGGCCGGTGAGCGGGTCGAACAGGTGCAGGGTTTCCACCACGTCGTCGAACAACTCGACGCGGATCGCGGTTTCCGCGTGTTCCGCCGGGAAGATGTCGATGACGTCGCCGCGCACCCGGAAATGGCCGCGCGAGAAATCGATGTCGTTACGCTCGTACTGCATCTGCGTCAGCCGCGTGATGACCTCGCGCTGCGTCATCTTCTCGTTCTGCCGCAGCAGCAGGATCATGCTGTGGTAGTCGGACGGGTCACCGATACCGTAGATCGCCGACACGGTGCAGACGATCACGGTATCGCGCCGTTCGAGCAGGGATTTCGTCGCCGAGAGCCGCATCTGCTCGATGTGCTCGTTGATGCTGGAGTCCTTCTCGATGAACAGGTCGCGCGCCGGCACGTAGGCCTCGGGCTGGTAGTAATCGTAGTAGGACACGAAGTACTCGACCGCGTTTTCCGGGAAGAACTCACGCATCTCCGAATACAGCTGCGCCGCCAGCGTCTTGTTGGGCGCCATGATCAGCGCCGGACGCCCCGTCTGCGCGATGACGTTGGCCATGGTGAAGGTCTTGCCCGAGCCGGTCACCCCCAGCAGGGTCTGGAACGACAGGCCGTCCTCGATCCCCTCGACCAGCTGGGCGATCGCGGTCGGCTGGTCGCCAGCCGGCGGAAATGGCTGGAACAGACGGAAGGGACTATTGGGGAAGGTGACGAACATCAGAACCCGAATATTTCATAAATTGCCGCGCGCCCTCGCCGGCATTTTGTTCCGTAAGGAAACTTTTCTCCGTCGGGCGTATGAATCACTACGCTCTCCCTCCAAAAATTCCCCTACAAAACAAAATCCTGCGCGATCATCACGCGAATTTATGAAACATTCGGGTTAAAATCGCGCGGCTAAAACTTGTCGATAGTAGCACTTCCGCTCCAGCGGATGCTCTGAAGGAACCATAGTGGAACTCTCCCGCCGCGTACAGGCCATCAAACCCTCGCCCACCCTGGCCGTCACTGCCCGCGCCGCCGCGCTCAAGGCGAGCGGCCGCGACATCATCGGCCTCGGCGCCGGCGAGCCCGATTTCGACACGCCACAGCACATCAAGGACGCGGCGATCAAGGCGATCAACGCAGGCTTCACCAAATACACGGCAGTCGACGGCACGCCCAGCCTGAAGGCCGCGATCATCGCCAAGTTCAAGCGCGACAACGGCCTCGACTATGGCCCCAAGCAGATCCTGGTGTCGTGCGGCGGCAAGCAGAGCTTCTTCAACCTGGTGCAGGCGGTGATCAATCCCGGCGACGAGGTCATCATCCCGGCGCCGTACTGGGTGTCGTATCCCGACATCGTCATCCTCGCCGACGGCAAGCCGGTGATCGTCGAGGCCGGCATCGAGCAGGGCTTCAAGATCACCGCGGCGCAGCTGGAAGCGGCGATCACGCCGAAGACCCGACTGGTCGTCATCAACAGCCCGTCCAACCCCACCGGCGCAGTCTACAGCGGCGACGAACTTGCGGCGCTCGGCGACGTGCTGCGCAAGCATCCGCAGGTGCTGATCGCCTCCGACGACATGTACGAGCACATCCGGCTGAACGACGTGCCCTTCGTCAACATCCTCAATGTCTGCCCCGACCTCTATGACCGCACCCTGGTGCTGAACGGCGTGTCGAAGGCCTACTCGATGACAGGCTGGCGCATCGGCTATGCGGCGGGGCCCGAGGCGATCCTGCGCGCGATGACCAACGTGCAGTCGCAGTCCACGTCCAACCCCACCTCGATCTCGCAGATGGCTGCCGAGGCCGCGCTGACCGGCGACCAGGGCTGCATCACGCCGATGCTCGACGCCTTCAAGGAACGCCACCGCCTCGTCGTCGACGGGCTCAACGCCATCCCCGGCTTCAGCTGCGTCGACAGCGGCGGCGCGTTCTATGCCTTCCCCTACGTACGCCCCGCGATCCTGAACCTGCTGGCGCGCGATGTCATCGAGGAAGCGACCGACATCGCCTTCTCCGAATACCTGCTCGAAAGCGCCGACGTCGCCGTCGTCCCCGGCTCGGCCTTCGGCGCCGAAGGCTATATCCGCCTGTCGTTCGCCACCTCGCACGCCAACCTGGAAAAGGCGCTGAAACGCATCGCCGCCGCGCTGGCCTAGCGCGCCGGGCGCGGGTAGGCTAGCGGCATGTCCCCACCCTCCGCCCTGCACTCCCCGCGCGGGACTGTTTCCCTTCCGGGAACGCTGAGCTGGCTGCTCCAGCTCGGCTACACCACCGCGCGCCTGTTCAAGCAGAACAGCCTGCAGAACCACGCCGCGGCAACCTCGTTCTACTTCCTGCTGTCCGCCACCCCGCTGCTGCTGTTGCTGAGCTACGCCCTGCAGCTGCTGGGCCACATCGCCGAGAACTCGGTGCCTGCCACCATCCTGATGGCCGCGCTCTACAGCCAGATGCAACTGGACACGCTCACCTCGCTCGGCTTCATTCCACGCCAGACCCAGCTCGCCGCCGGCGGCGTCGGCCTCGTCACCCTGCTGCTGTCGTCGCGCGGGCTGGTGAACACGATGCAGGGCGCGTTCCGCATCATTTTTCCCGACCAGACCAAGCGCAACCTGGTGGTGTCGTGGGTGCTGCCGCTGATCATCCTGCCAGTGCTGTTCCTGCTGATGGGCGTGGCCGCCCTGGCGCAGGTGACGCTGAGCTTCCTGGCGCAGAACGACTTCATCGGCATCGGCAACGCGCTGGTCCTGAAGGCGCTCAACTCGCTGTTCGGCTTCGCCATGATCTGGGCGCTGCTGTTTGCCGCCTACTGGCGGCTGCCGCGCAGGCATCCGCGCGCGCGCGTCGCCGCCGCGTTCGCGCTGGCCGCGACGGTCAGCCTGGGACTGCTGTTCGCCCTGTTCGGCGCCTTCTTCAAGCTGGAGAACTATCACAGCCTGTACGGCGCACTCGGCGGCGTGGTATTCGTGCTGATCGGCGCCTATTTCGCCTTCCTGTTGCTCTATCTGTGGGCGCAGGCGCTGTACGCCTGCGGCAAGGCCGACATCACGGCACTGGAGAAGCTGTTCCTCGCCGCCACCGACGAAGGGACCAGCAAGCTCGAAAGCTACGTCTTCGGCAGCGCCCATCGCCTGCTGGAGAAATACGGCCAGACCTACCCGGCCGGCCATGTGCTGATCGCGGAAGGCGACGACTCGCGCATCGCCTACTTCCTCTACGCCGGCCGCGCCGGCGTCTACAAGGACACTGCCGAAGGCCGCCGAAGGCTGAGCGAACTCAACGAAGGCCAGCTGTTCGGGGAAATGGCCTACCTGCTGAACGAAAAGCGCACCGCCTCGGTCGTCGCCGACAGCGAGATCACCGTGCTGGCCTTGCCGCCCCATCTCCTCGAAGAACTGATGCGCCATTCCGCCCCGCTGTCGCGCCGCATCATCGACACGCTCTGCCAGCGGCTGGAGCGGATGAACCTGGCAAACCCGGGCTGAATTGATCAAAAATAGTGTATGGATATACACTATTCCAATCGCAATCCCAGCCCGGCCTGACCCCTCATCCGGGAACGCCGGGATATCGCAGCCGCCATGTCCCTGCAGTCGCTCTACGTCGATCTCAATTCCTTTTTCGCCTCGGTCGAGCAGCAGCTGCGCCCCGAACTGCGCGGCCGGCCCATCGGCGTGTTGCCGGTGATGGCCGACACCACCTGCTGCATCGCCGCCAGCATCGACGCCAAGCGCTTCGGCATCCGGACCGGCACCCCGGTGTGGCAGGCCAGGAAGCTCTGCAAGGACATCGTCTTCGTGCAGGCACGGCCCTCGATCTATGTGGAGATCCACCATCGCATCATCGCTGCGGTGGAATCCTGCACCCCCGTCGGCGACGTGCTCTCCATCGACGAAATGGCTTGCGAGCTGATGGGCAGCGACCGCGAGGAAACCAACGCCATCCGCCTCGGCAGGCAGATCAAGCGGGCGATCTACGACCAGGTCGGCGAAGTCCTGCACAGCTCGATCGGCATCGCGCCCAACCGCTTCCTCGCCAAGACCGCGTCCAACATGCAAAAGCCCGATGGCCTCGTCGTCATCCGCCAGGACGAACTGCCCGGGCGGCTGTATCGCCTCAAGCTCGGTGCGCTGACCGGCATCGGCCGCGCCATGGAACACCGCCTCAACCAGCTTGGCATCCACACCGTCGAGCAGCTCTGCACCGCCAGCAAGGAGACCCTGCGCCATGCCTGGGGCGGCATCGAAGGCGAACGCTTTTATGCCAAGCTGCGCGGCGACGCGACAGCCGCCGCCCCCACCCATCGCGCCAGCATCGGCCATTCGCACGTGCTTGCCCCCGAACTGCGCGACCCGGCCTCCGCCCTCGCCGTGCTCAAGCGCCTGCTGCACAAGGCGGCGATGCGGCTGCGCCATTACGGCTACTGCGCGGGCACCCTGAGCCTGCACCTGCAATACATGAAGACCGGCGCCGGCCATCCCCGCTGGGTCGACCAGGCGCGCTTCTCGCCGCACGCCGACACCTTCAAGTTCAACCCTGTGCTGGCCGAACTGTGGCAGCGTCGTCCATCCGACCCCGGGCCCATCCTCAAGGTCGGCGTCACCCTGTCCGACCTCGTCGAACACGGCCAGGTCACACGCGACCTGTTCGACCCCGAGGACCAACACGAGCCCCTCAACAACGTGCTCGACCAGATCAACCAGCGCTACGGCCCCAACACCCTGTATTTCGGCGGCGCCCACAGCAGCCGCGGCGCCGCGCCGATGCGCATCGCCTTCAGCCACGTGCCCGAATTGCAGGTGGAAAATGACGGCTGAGGGTTGACCGAATCGCCCGCCATCTCTAGAATGCGCGCTTCCCATTCCCCGATAGCTCAGTCGGTAGAGCGACGGACTGTTAATCCGCAGGTCCCTGGTTCGAGCCCAGGTCGGGGAGCCAAATTCCTTTAGTTTCAAGCCCTTGTCGGGCCTCTGCTAAGACCGCCGATCTAAATCGGCACCACTTAGGAGCCTGACATGAAAGAAGCTGAACATGCCCAAGCTGTTGCCGCAGCCGGCACCACCCTCGCGGAGATCGCGGAGGCCTATCTCGACGCCTACAAGGGCCGGGACAGTTCGCGCTATCACCGCCTCAACACCTGGAAACGCCTGCTCGGCGGCAAGGTGCTGAGCGAGATCACTCCAGACGATATCGACGACGCCATGCGCGTGCTGGCCAGCGAGCCCGCGCGCGTATACGGTGGCCGCGACGCCGACGACAATCCCATCTTCCGCAAGAAATCAGGCCAGCGCAGCGGCGCGACCCTGAACCGTTACCAGGTCGCGCTCGCCGCGCTGTTCACCTGGGCGAAGCGGCAGCGCCTGGTGCCGCGCGGCTTCGACGCCCCCACTCGCCACGTCGAGAAGCGCACCGAAACGCGCGGTCGCGTGCGCTACCTCACTGACGACGAACGCACCCGTCTGCTCGCCGCCTGCCTCGAATCGCCGTGGCCGCGGCTTTATGTGTTCGTGCTGATGGCGCTTACCACGGGCGCACGGCGCGGCGAACTGCTCGGGCTGCGCTGGTGCGACGTTGATCTGGAGCGCGCCGAGGCCATACTACACGACACGAAAAACGGCGACCGGCGCGTCCTGGTGCTGCTACCGCAAGTGGTCGCCGAACTGGTGCGCTTCGCCCCCAAGGATGTGCCGACGTCGCAGGCGCTGGTCTTCCGCAGCCGCCTGCGGCCATCGCAGCCCTACGCCACAGCCAAGGTCTTCAACGAAGCCGTGGCCATCGCCGGCATAAAGGACTTCCGCTTTCACGATTGCCGGCATTGCACGGCGTCTTACATGGCGCAGAGCGGCGCGTCACTGCTTGAGATCGCCGACACCCTCGGGCATCGCCAACTGCGCATGGTGCAACGGTATGCGCACCTGAATACGGACAGCCGGCGGCGCCTGATGGCGCGGGTTTTCGAGGGCAAGATGTGAAAAAGTCAAATGATCTCTTCGAGATTATTGAGCGCGTAGGAAAGCGAGAAAAGATGTCGGACGAAGACATCAAACGCGTGATTGATACAACCCGTACCGTATTCGGTGGAAAGCACATTTCGATTCCGGGAGGCACGAAGGAAGCCGCAGACAAGCGCAACAGCAGCATTATCCGGGACCGTGAAAATGGAGTCCCGGTGGATGTCATCATGACCAAGCACGGGTTGAGCCGCGCGGCCGTCTATAAAATTCTCAAGCTCAAAAAAATGCAACCAATCCGGCCTAAATAGTAGACAGATTCTCCTTACGCTTAGTCACGTAGGCGCACGGCAAGGCGCTTGAAGCAAAAGGAGAATGAAATGCAGCACACCGAGTTACCACCCCTCGACGAATACGTCGACCTCAAGAGCCTACTCGATAACGTAAAGCAGGCGTTCCCAACCGAAGATAGCGTGCGCTGGTTCGTGCGTCGGCGCCGGGACGCGCTGGCAGAGTCCGGCGCGGTAATCATCATCGCCGGGCGCATGCGTTTCCACCCACAGCGATTCAAGCAAGCTGCCGTCGAAATCGGGCAGCGCGCAGCCGGTTGAAAAGGCACCCAATGAAATCCCCGCCCCCCACGTTGAACGCATGCGGTGACGCCGTTGCGCGTGCAACGACGCAACAACAACCATGCAACGGGTCCTCCCCAGCGAAAAGCATATGCGGATAAAAGGACCGCGTGTTTTTTCTAGGGCGTGGGGTGGCTGCATAGGCAACCAGCAACAGCTTGAACCGAAAGGATGATATGAGATCCGCATTGCACCAGGCGCGCCGACAGGCGGCCGGCTTCAAAACCACCGGCAAACCACGTGGCGAACCACTTGCAAACCACGGGCAAACATCGCTGGAACCCGCGCCAGCACTTATCCTAGAAAAAACCACGGGGACGCCACCGTCACATGCGCACATGCGCACATGCGTACACATGCGCACGCGCGCCCCCGTGCACGTACCTCCCCTGTATGTGCCGTGGTGTGAGTTGTATCAATGCCTTAGCGGTGGTTTTGCCGTGGTTTCCAAGTGGCTTGCCCGTGGTTTTCCCCTTGCGCTCACTTCTCGGGTGGCCAAATGAGCGCCGGCGACAAGACCGATCCGGCCGCGATGACGCGAGGCGTGCAGGTTGCTGGCCGGGCTTTCAGCTCTCTGCTGCGCGTTGCCAACGCTGCAGGCCTACCGCGCGATGTGGCGATTCAGTGCGCCAGCCGCGGGGCGGCCGCGATCACAGGGGTGGATCTGCTCGCCGTGCTCGGCATAGCCGAGACCCGGCCGGCCGGGCTTGGACTTGGATCCGATCTCGATACGACACCACGTCAGCCAAAAACAGGCGGGCGCATTTCAAACGCGCAATCCCGCGAGTATGGAATCCCCGCGTTCGTCGCAGCATGGAAAGAAAACCGCCTGCCCGTTCCCCATACCGTGTGTCGGACGAGTGAGCTGTATCGCGCGTACCTGCTTTGGTGTCAGGGCACGGACACTGATCCGATCAGCATCCGGAACTTCCTGCGGAAAATCGAACAGGGCGATCCGGAAGTGTCGCGGGCGTCGATGAAAGTGGACGGCCGCACAGCCCGGCTGCTCGTGCCAGGTGGATATCGCCGAAAGATTCCCATGGACATGTGGACGGCGCACGCCGCCGTGGAGGCCACCCGCTTTCGCACTTCGCTCCTGACCTGGGAGAGTGCGGACTGATGTGCGGGCGTCATCGCTATTCAAGGGGGGCGGGGGCGCGGCGGCTTAGTGCCGACATTGGTTCGCTCAAGGCACTGGGCCCCCTTCGCGCCATCGAAGGGGGCGGGGAATAGCGCCCCGGCCAGCTTCGCGTGGATCTTATTCTGGCATTCATGCGCGGAGACGCATCACCCGAGGCCGTTGCGGAGGTCGCAGCTGGCATGCGGCGCTGGGTCAGCCAAACGTCGGACGATCCGCTGCCACTCAACCGAATGCACGGCCTTGGTAGTCCACTCGCGACCCGAATGGAACTGCGCAATTCGCTGGTGACCGATGCCTCAATGCTGCTCGAAGGAAGTCGCTGGAGCCGATGCAAGCAACTGGCCGAACTCGCCCGCAAATTTCACGCTGGTCGATACGACGTTTGGCGCCGCCTGGGCATACCTGCCGGCACGAGCGACGTCGATAGATTGCTGTTCGATGCGTGCGATTTGGGCGAGCCGTTGCCACGTACGCCAGAGAGTTACCTAAGCATTTTGCCCCCGCCTACTTAGTGCGCGCTGCGATACGGTGCAGATACCCAAACAGACACGAGGCGAATCATGGCAGACCAACTCTGGACCTCCCGCGAGATCAAAGAATTCTCGATGCGGCGCGCACTAATCGGCGCAGCCGAAGGCACTCTCGCCAAAACCTACGAAGGCGGCATGCTGCGCGAATTCTCACAGGTCACCGGCAAGCCGGTTACCGAAAATGGTTTCGTTCTGCCGTTCGAAGTGATGCGGCGTGACCTGACGGCGGCCAGTGCCTCCGGCGCGGCGCTGATCGGAACCGAGGCACCTTTTGCGCTCGACGTGTTGCGGCCTTACACCGCAACGCTGCGCAGCGGCGCGCAGATGATGCGTTTCAAGGGCGACGTCTCCGTTCCAAAGGTCGCGGCCCCTTCTACCGTCACCTGGCTGCCGGATGAGTTTTCCGCGATCACCGAGAGCCAGGCCACCCTCGGCGAGATGGCGCTGTCTCCCAAGGATGCCGCCATTCTGACCCAGGTGAGCGCAAAGCTGACGCGACAGACCGATATCGACGCCTTCCTGCGGCGCGAGTTGCTCCGCTCCATGGGCACCGGGCTGGACCAGGCGATTTTTAGCGGCTCCGGCACCAGCGGCCAGCCCCAGGGCATCATCGGCACAACCGGTGTTCTCGGCGTATCTGGCACCTCGCTCGATTGGGATGGCGTGACGGACATGCTGTACACCGTTGCGGAGGCAGACGGCCAGGAGGGTGTAGCTTGGTTCGCGCCTCCCGCCGTTCGGCGCCTACTGTCGCGGCGCGAGCGCATAACTGGGGGCGGGTTTTCGATCTGGCATGACAACGTGCTGGCGGGCTATCCGGCCATTGCCTCGAGGGTCGCGCCGGCCGATACCCTGATCGTCGGGGCGTTTGGCGAAGTTGTGATTGCGCTATTTATGGATGGCATCGAGATCATGGTTAACCCTTACAGCGATTTCACCCGCGGGATCATTTCGTACCGGGCTTGGCTGTCGGTCGATATTGCGGTCACCGCACCCGGTGCCTTCTGCGTTGCGGAAAGCATCACGTGATCGCGCCGGGGCTTTTCCGTGCGGTTCGCCGGTTCTATATGGACGGCAAACCTGTTGAAGTCGGCACCCTGCTCGAACTCGCCGATAACGAGCTGATCGGCGACCTCATGAGCGGGCAACGCATCGAGCCTGCCAACGTCGCCACGAAGGAGCGCGTTCACTGCGAGCCGACGCTGGCGTTCAAGGAAGCGGGCGGGGTCAGCAGACACGGCGTAGCGAAAGATGACACGCGGCGTGTCTCTCACCTGGGCTTGGTCCGTAAATGAATTCCGACTGCCGGCAGGGCGAGGTGCCCACGTTCATAGCCTGTCCGGCTTTAGTCACCAGCGATGACGTGGACTGCAGCCGATAACGCCGTCGGCTGGGCGGATACAGGTAGACCCGCGGCCTCCTTACCACCCATGCGTGGGTAAATAAGGTCTGCGAAAACCGCCACCCCTATTCAATATTGGAGGCCGTGAAATGGCAGCTGAATTTGCCCAAATTCTCATCCGCGCCAAGGATGACACCAAGTCCGCTTTCGATAGCGCGCAGCGGAATATGCGCGGGCTCGAATCGAGCGCCGCAAAACTCTCAGGCCTGCTGAGCACGATCGGCATCGGCGCCGGGCTCTCGGTGGTGGGTCTCGCCGCCTTCGCCAAGTCCGGAATCGATGCGGCCGACGGCCTCAACGACATGAGCCAGCGCCTCGGCGTCTCGGTCAAGGATCTCGCCTCGTTCAAGCTCGCCGCCGAGCAGAGCGGCACCAGCCTCGACAGCGTCGGCAAGGGAATCCAGAAGCTGACCCTGTCGATCGGTCAGGCCGAGCAGGGCCTGTCCACTCAGGCCAAGGCGCTCAAAACCCTGGGCATCACCTCGCGTGATTCCAAGGAAGCATTTTTCCAGCTGGCGGATGCCGTTGCCAGTTCGAATGACCCGATCAAGACCAACGCCGCGCTCAACGATGTGCTGGGCAAGCGCTACGCCGAACTGCTGCCCTTGCTGAGCCAGGGCGGCGACGCCCTGCGCGAGTCTGCGCGCCAGTCCGAGACGTTTGCCGAGGCCATGTCGCGGCTCGCGCCGAATGCCGACAAATTCAACGATAGTCTCGCCACGCTTAAGATCAACGCTGCTGGAGCTGCGGCAAATGGGCTGATCCCCCTGGTTGATGCAATCAATCGAGTAGTTGAGCGATTTGAGACCATCAGCAAATTGAAAAGCGCAACCCTGGGTGAGATTCTCACAGGTCAATTCAGCGCTGATCTACCTGCTAGCATTGCACGTGTAAATCGCGAGATAGCAACCACGCAAAAAGAACTCAGTCTTATTCCAAAGGGCGGTTTTGATCCGTTCGGAGATCGCGCAGCCCTGGACGAGAAACTTTCCCGCCTGCAAAAACTCAAGGCAGAATATCGCGCGATTTCTATGCAAGGTGCTCTGGTTCTCGCTGAACAGCAATACAAAAAGACACCATCTGGCGCTGACAACAGCATAAAACTACCCGCATCGATGACGACTAAGGCCGATCCGCTGGCCGGCCTGCTTCGCTCCACCGACATCGGACGCCTGCAGGAATTCGACAAGCAGGTGGCGCTGCTCAACCAGCGTTTCGACGGCGGGCGCAAGAATACCGAACTCTATACCCAGGCCATGACCAAGCTGGTCGAGTCGACCTTTTCCAACAACTTCAAACAGGCGGCGGACGATGCCGAATTCTTCCGCCTGGTCGAGGCGGATGGAATCAAGACCACGCTGGAATGGAAACAAAACCTGGACGACCTGGCCAACATCGACATGAGCCGGCTCAACGATCTGCTGGCCAATACCGATTTCTCGAAGCTCCAGAAAAGCCAGGAAGACATGATCCTGCTGGCACGGGCCTTCAGCGAAGGCATCAAGGATGCCGACGGCAACCTGCGCAAGCTGTCCGAATCGGAATACCTGGACGCCGTGGCGACGCGCCTGGGTTTGGCCAAGGACAAGGTGGCAGAGCTCGACACCTTCGCCAAGACCGCCGCCGAGAACATCCAGAACAGTTTCGCCGACTTCCTGTTCGATCCTTTCGACAAGGGTCTCAAGGGCATGGCGCAGAGCTTCGGCCAAACGGTCCAGCGCATGATCGCCAATGCCGTCGCCGCCGATCTCGCCAAAAATCTGTTCGGCGGCCTGGCTGACAATGGCGCCACCAGCGGTAGCGGCTGGGCTGGGTCCGCGCTGAACTGGATTGGCGATCTGCTTAAATTCGATGGCGGCGGCTACACAGGCGACGGCGCGCGCGCTGGCGGGATCGACGGCAAGGGTGGGTTTCTCGCCGTGATGCACCCGCGCGAAACCGTCGTCGACCATACGCGCGGGCAAAGCGCTGGCAGCGGCCACACCGTGATCGTCAACGTCTACGGCAGCAACAACGCGCCGGACGTGCGCCGCGCTGCAGGGCAGGGCGCGCGCGAAGCGCTCGCCCTGCTAGAAGGGGCGCGCCGCTATGGATGAGATCGACAAGATGGTTTTCTTGAAACTCGCCAAGGGTCAGCAGGATGCAACTTTGCATTTATGGCAAGCGCTTGTCGGGGTATTGCTAGCCACTGGGGCGCTGCGGCCTGATGTCTTGCGCGCCATGCTGGTTTACTGCGCTGATCATGTGCCGACCGAATCACCGTCCCAAGGAATTCTGATTCGTGCCCGCCAGGACCTCGATGCCGCGCTGGCTCAGCAAGACACTAGCGGCAAACCAGCGTGGTTTCGGGGAGTGATAGACGGCGATAAGGGGCGGTCGATTTAAAACGCGCTGTGACGATTTTGGCGTGTGCGCTACACTCCCCGCGACGCTAAGAACGAGTTACATCCGAAAACCACGAACTCCCCATGAAAGAACAGCTTTCTCTCAAATACTCCGGCCCGGCAGTGGATGACGGACAAATGGATGCCTATGAAGCGGCAGCCGGAATTATTGCTTTTGCCGACTTTATCTCCTTGGCGGCTCGCGCCGCATATGGTGAACAGGCCAAGATCAAAACAGAGGTTCGAGCTTTCGAGCATGGCTCATTCATGGTGCAGTTCGCGCTCGATTTTGGCGGCATTTTGGCGACGCTTTTTTCTGGCGTAGTAAGCCCCAAGGAGATGTACGAATTGATCCGCCAAAGCTTTGAAGCCTGGAAGCATCTTCAAGGCGAGAACCCGGCCAGCACCACGACGCTACAAGACGGCTCAATTCGGGTGGAGAACACACACGGGCAGGTTGCGATCTACCGCGCAGAGACCATCAATATCATCACCAATCCAGACGCGGCAAATGCGGCGCAGCGTTTCGCTGCGAAGCCTTTGTTGCAGGGTATGGATTCTGTTTCCATTTCGCATGGCAATGAACAGATTGCCGATGCGAATACCTCGGACGCGTCCTATATCGGCGTTCTCATCGCCCGTGAAACCTTAACTGAAAACCTGATTACTCAGTGGGTCCTACTTGAGTCTCCCGTATTCAGGGACGGGAATAAGTGGCGTTTTTCGGATGGCAGTACAAGCTTTTGGGCGGATGTTGAAGACCGCGATTTCCTGGCACAGGTTGAGTCGGGACGAAGATTCGGCAAAGGCGACCGAATGCTTGTGGAAATGCGGCTAAGACAGTCTGGCACGATTACCGCCCTCAAACAGGAGCGGTCAGTTGTGCGCGTTATTGATCACAAGCCACCTGCAACGCAGCACCCCTTGAGTATCTGAACAAGGTCGTGCGCTGTTTGCTTTTTGTGCGACTGCGCGTAGGATGAATGCGCCGGCATTGTGTCGGTGCGGGGCGATCCAAGTGTTGTAGCACGAGGCCCGCCCCTGACCACCACGTTAAAGGAGAACGCAATGGCTTCCAGTATTCTACCCCGCAGCAATCCGACTCAATTAGCCGACGACGTCGAGTATCAGGTTTCGTCGATCAATGCCGCGATCAGAATGATCCGAGATGAACTCGCCGTTTCACGTGACGACCAAGAGAAAGTTGCAGAAGCCGTCGACAGACTTTTTTACCTGACGGATGGACTAGAGGCAGTTCAGGCCAGACTTCAGCGGATTGCTGATTCAGCTCGTGAGCTTGCCTTGGCGGATTGACTGACTACCAAACCAAGCACACAAAACCCGGCCGCGTGTCGGGTTTTTTGTGCTTTCAGTCACGCGCCTAAATGTGTCAAAATGCGGCTAGTAGAGGCTCCGATAGGCCTGTTAATCCGCAGGTCCCTGGTTCGAGCCCAGGTCGGGGAGCCAAATACAGAAAGGCCCGCAGAGATGTGGGCCTTTTGCTTTTGTGGCGCTAGTAGCCCCATAGTAGCCAGCCTACGTCTTCTCCCTTGAGCAATTCACTCACCTTTACTAGCAGCCAAACTAAGAGCCCGTCCGGTCTGACATTTAGGCTCCGTGCCGCAGACAAGGAATGGTCAGTGGTCGCCTGGCTAAAGTCTGTATTATTCCGACAGCCGTTAGACTCAAGCAGATGCATAAATAATCGATTATCTGCTTCTAACGATAGACGGTAGTCGCCCATAACTGCCGCCATTACTACACACGACATGTCCGCAACTGGGGATGATGAATCACTAAGCTTTCCACATAGCTAGGCAAAACATTTCACTTATGTCTCTCGAACTTAAAGGTTGGACCCGCCCACGCCCATTGAGAGTTGCATTCCTGGTTGAGGATAGCGTACATGCGGATCTCATGTTGGATGGTATTTTCGCGGATTGCTACAACCGTTGGGGTGGCCGCTTTAGCCTGATCGTTCCCTGCGTTAATGGACGAATTGCGACCGCCTACTGGTCATGGCTAGAAACTTACGATCCAGACGTTGTTTATTCTTATGTATCGCTCAGTAGGACAGATATCCTAGAGATTCATGAGCGGCTTTCTCCTTCCAAATATTCGTTTCATAAGCTGGAAAGCGAACCAAGACTGGATGTATTTGGTTTCAAGCCATCCTACGATTTTCCGCCACTTTCATCCCTATCCACCATCTTCAAACAGGCACGTTACAGCCCGCGGACAGGTGACGGAGCGCCAGTCACCATTATTGACAGCTGGCATACCGAACGGCCGACCCGTTTTTTGACGGACAATTTTGGCACCTACCACCATAGTCTAGGTAGCGGAATCTATCCGCCCGACGCTGCCACTGCAGCACGCCTGCTAACTATTGTTTCACCAGAAAAGCAGGCTGATCGCAGATATGGCGTTCCGCTTGATCTTCATACGGTTCCTGACGAAATGGCAGCCTTTAATGAGTTCGCTGAGAAACGAGCTACCAGTCTGTCACTTGCCTCCGCACTTTACGCATCCAAACTCGACATACCCACCGGCCACTGGGGCTCTTCGTTCAATCTTGTAGTCGGAGACAGCTTCTCCGACCGTGTCTTATTTTGGAACGTCCGTTTATTAATACCGGCATGGCTTGATAGCGATCTTTGTTGCTTTCGCGTTGAATTTGATCGGATCAAGGATCCTAAATTTTTGGCTGTTCTTATCCATATGCTGAATCGCCGAAACCACGTTAATGGTGGCTCTGGCGGTCAGCCCCAGATAACCGTTCGCTCCACATCACACAGCTCGAAAGAACTAGCCGAAGTTCAACAGCTTCTCCAAGCTAACAGGATATGGAGCACGGTCGCAATTGAAACAGTTTCCGAATTAGACAGTATCGTTCCCTCGGACAAGGCACTCGGGATGGCAAGAGAGGGCAACAGATTCGGCGGTGGGCTGTTTCAGTTTCAGCAACCAGACTGGAGTAGGTATACCTGGTCACCACCAGCGGCTCATCCACCAGCGATTGCACCAGGCCACCTTTCAGATGCCCCTCCGCGACAGGTATTCACCAATGGCTACTGGGGCGCGGATTTCATCTTTGAGTATGACGGTCCAAATTCGCGATTTGGTGCCGAAAATCGCTGGGTACTACCTCGCCGTTGGCGAATGGCTCGTGCATTTAACGTGACTTTTGTTGGAAACAGCCCCCACGTTCTTCCACCGGAGTCGCGGCGAAGTCGCGATGGAAACCTAGCAATTTTTGTAAACCGCGACAATCCAATCGAAACAATTGTTGTCCCAACTGCCTATGAAGCAATGCAATATGCCCTAGCTTCGGACGGTGCATGGATTGATCCCAACTGCGAAGATTGGAAGGTTTATCCACCTAGCAAGATTGCCTGGATGCAGCCATCCAACGAGGCCCGCTATTTGACCGGTGTTCTTGGTATGGCCGGCGGACTTCGGCGAGCTACACAGTTTCTCCTACACCCCTTCCTCCGTGAGAACTTTGCCAAGCTTGGGGGTACACCAAGCCTCCCGATGGACCAAATGATGCCCACTGTTAACCGGCTTCAAAAGAAATCTCGGGGTCAAGAGGCTTTCGATTTAGCGAGCGAAGGTGAAAGGCTGGCTCTTGCTGATCTGATTGTCCGGGCCGCGCGAGAGATTAAGCGCCCAATGGATTATGTAACCTACGATGCTCTTAGAGACCGATGGAAAACCTATCGTGAATCGTTTTGGGCAAAGAACCAGCAGCCGGGCATGGATACCAGTGTCGATTGGGACAAGCACGAAGAGCAGTCGCTTGATCTGTGCCTTGCTGAACTACGCCATCGGCAAATGCTTTATCAAGGTCATCGATGGACATGTCGAAAATGCCATCATAAGAACTGGGTAGGTCTTGGAGCGCTGGCACCTGAGCTCAACTGTGAAGTTTGCAAACAGCCAACGAAGGCACCCGTCAATATCAGTTGGTTGTTTCGCCCGAACGAGTTTCTTCTCGAAAGTTTACGGGATCACAGTGTCCTATCCCTTATCTGGGTATTGTCAGTACTGTGCGAGCGCTCGAGACGTTCGTTTGCCTTTGTTGAACCAACGTGGTTCGGCTTTAATTCCGATTCTGACAAGGTCGATGCAGAGGCCGATCTGCTTGTGCTACTTGATGGCCGATCTGTTCTTTGTGAGGTCAAATCATCGTGGCGCAGCCTTCGACTTACCGACATTGAAAAGCTTGTCACACTTGCTCGTAGATTCCGCCCCGATACTGCCCTCCTTGCGATCATGGAGACTGGTACCGGTCCAGCAGCCGAACTTTCGGCCGCACGTGCACAGTTAGCGGACGAAGGGATAGAGTTCGAACTGCTAACGCCTGGCTTGCACGATGAGGGAGACGATCCATATTTACCATTTGATGACGAAGGATGAATTGACACCATCGCATGGAGCCCGTAGTAATCTGCTTAGCTACGCGCTTAGAAACCCCCGCCCATAGGCGAGTTCATCATCCATAAATTAGCTAAATCAATTTAAAATCCGAGATCCTCGGTTGATCTCCGATCAGGGAGCCAGATACAAAAAGGCCCGCAACAATGCGGGCCTTTTTCATTTCCAGTTGCCGCCCTTCGCATGCGCCCGTTCAGGGTCGACAATCAGCCTCGGCTAGTTCTCTTTGATCTCGCCGAGCAGTTGCGAGAACTTTTCCATCTGCTGCTGGGAAAAGCTTGCCCTTGCGAATGCAGCCAGCATCATCGCTTTCTGTGGGTTCATGCCTTCCAGCGAGATTGAGCGGTTCGCCACATCTGCCAGTTTGCGCAGGTTCGGCGTGGCGATACCTTTATGCTTGAAGAACGATTCGATTCTCGTTGCCCATTCTTCCGGGATCTTGCTTCGCCCTTTTTCCAAATTACTTAAAAAAGCCGAGGTCACGCCCAATGCGGCCGCCATTTCGCTCTGGGTCACCTTGGCGTCAAGCCTCGCTTTCCTTACAACTATCCCGAATTCCGTTAGATTGACCATATAGTTTCCATGCAAGCGTCCATCAACGATTAGGGGGATTCATTGATGCGTATCAAGAGGAGTAGCGTTAGCAGCTCGGCGAGGTTTCCCGTAGGGGAAGGCATGGCGATTCGTTTGATCGACACGCCATGAAAGACTAGCAAGACAGGCACCCCGGACATCCGGTGGTGGCGTTCGCTTGAGCTGGCGGGGTGATGCCTCTGTCCGGAGATCCCGGTGATTTGGCCAAAGACCGCACGGCCCAATACACGTATCGCGGCAAAAGGCTTCACGCCATCGTTTAACGCATCCAAGAATCCTTAATTTTCAGTACAAAATCCTCCTTATCCTGAGAGGATTTTTGTTTGATCCTCCAGAACATCAACGATCCTGGCGCCTTCGCATCGCAAGACCGTGCAAAACCGAGAGGCGCAGCAACAGAAATTATTGACGACCCCAATCATCAATCAAGCGATTGCCATTTTCAAAGACTTAATGTCAATGACTTATATAGGAAATGACTATGGGGTGGCGGATGGGCGTTTTATCCCGGTTTGATGCTGCCCGGAAGCGAAGACAGCGCATTTGCGGATGGCCGGTTCGTCGTCGATTGGTCCACGTTTCCGTTCATTCGCGCCGCGATCGTGCGGGCCTTCTCCAAGGATCGCTACAATAGCCGCTGAACCGGCTCCGCCTCCGTCCCCTAATGTGCCATGACAACCCAGAAAATCGCGCGTAACGATCCGTGTCCGTGCGGAAGCGGAAAGAAGTACAAGCAGTGCTGCCTGCTCACGGCAGGGCAACCCGCCTCCCCCGCTTCGGCGGCGATGGATCTCGTGAATGCCTTGCAGCGCGCCTCCGAGCACTACCAGGCCGGGCAGTTGCGCGAGGCCGACGCGGTTTGCCAGCAGATCCTGCAACTGTCGCCCAATCATCCGGATGCCTTGCATATGCAAGGGATGATCGCGTATCAGATCGGCATGCTCGATGTGGCGGCCATCCTGCTCGGCAGTGTGACCGAGATCGCGCCGAACTTTGCTGACGGGCACAACAACCTGGGGGTGGTGCTGATGGCGCAAGGCGCGCTGGACGAGGCGATCGCCCGCTACCGGCAAGCCATTGCGCTGCAGCCCAATCATGCCAACGCCCATTACAACCTGGGGAATGCGCTCAAGGAACAGAGCCGGATGGACGAGGCGATCGCCAGCTACCGCAAGGCCGTCGCGCTCACGCCGAACTATGCCCAGCTGCACAGCAACCTGGGCGATGCGCTGCAGACGCAAGGCCGGCTGGACGAGGCAATCGCCAGCTACCGCAAGGCCCTCCGGCTCGATCCGGATCTGGTGGAAGTGCACTACAACCTGGGCGATGCGCTGAGGGAGCGGGAAGACCTGGACGAAGCAGCCGCCAGCTACCGGCGGGCGATCGAACTCAAGCCTGACTATGCCGACGCGTACAACAACCTGGGCAATGTGCTGAAGGACCAGGACAAGCAGGACGAGGCGGCCGAGGCCTATCAGCAGGCCATCCGGCTCAAGCCGGATTTCGCCGAGGCCTACAACAACCTGGGCGTCATTTTCCAGAAGCAGGACAAGCTGAACGAAACGATCGCCTGCTGCCGGCAAGCCGTTTCGATCAAGCCGGATTTCGCCGAGGCCTACAGCAATCTGGGCGAGGCGTTCTATGCGCTGGGCCGTTTGGACGAAGCCATCGCCTCCAACAAGCGGGCGCTCGAGATCAGGCCCGACTCCGCCGAGACCTACAACAGTCTGGGAAACGCCCTCAGGGAACGCGGCCGGCTGGACGAAGCCGCCGCATGTGGCAGGCAGGCCCTGCTGCTCAAGCCGGATTTCGCCGAAGCCTACAACGGCCTGGGCAATACGCTCCAGGCGCAAGGCAGGCTGGATGAGGCCATTGCCTGTTACCGTCAGGTCCTGTCGTTCAAGCCGGATTCCACGATCGCCTACAGCAACCTGCTGTATACGATGCAGTACATGGACACCGTCACGCCGGCGGAAGTATTCAGCGAACACCAGCGCTACGCCGAGCGTTTCGAAACTCCGCTCAAGGCGCATTGGCGGGCCCACGCAAACAGCCGCGACCCCGAGCGGCGCCTCAGGATCGGGTATGTCTCCGCGGATTTCTACAATCATGCGGTGGCCTTCTTCATCGAGCCGATCCTGGCCGGACACGACAAGTCCCAGGTGGAGATCTATTGCTATTACAACCACATCAAGCGCGATGCCCATACCGAGCAGATCGCCGCCCACGCCGATCACTGGCTGGCCTGTTCGAAAATGAGCGACGAGCAACTCGCCGAACGCATTCGCGCGGACGGCATCGACATCCTGGTCGACCTGTCCGGACATACCGGCTACAACCGCCTGCCGGTGTTCGCCCGCAAACCGGCGCCGGTGCAGGCCACATGGATCGGCTACGCCGGGTCCACCGGGCTGACCGCGATGGATTACCGGATCACCAATGCGGAAATGGACCCACCCGGGCTGACCGAGCGCTACCACAGCGAATCGCTGGTGCGCATGCCGGACTCGGGCGTGGCCTACCGGCCGGCACCGGGCTGTCCGTCCGTCAATCCCTTGCCGGCCCTGAGCGCCGACACCTTCGTGTTCGCCTCCCTGAACAATCTGATCAAAATCAACCCATCGGTCGTCCATCTGTGGGCACGGATCCTGGAAGCACTACCGCACGCCAGGCTGATGCTTGGCAACATAACGGATGACGGCGTCCGGCAGCGGGTGATCGAACGGTTCGGCCAGGCGGGCGTGGAAGCCGATCGGCTGATCCTGCAGCCGCGCATGTCGTTCAGCGAGTACTTGGCGCTGCATCACACGATCGACCTGGCGCTCGACCCCTTCCCCTACAACGGCGGCACCACCACGATGCACTCACTGTGGATGGGGGTGCCGGTCATCACCCTCGCCGGCGAACACATGGTGTCGCGCTGCGCGGTTCCCTTGCTGTCGCGTGTCGGCCTGAGCGACTTCATCACGCACAACGAGGAAGACTATTTTCAGCTCGTCATGCGGATGGCGCAGGACTTGCCGGGACTGGATCGAATCCGGCAATCCCTGCGCGAGCGGATGAGTGCGTCGAACTATGGCCCGGAAACCGTCACGCGCCACCTGGAAGCCGCCTACCGGGAGATGTGGCGGACATGGTGTAGCAGTTGAGGCGCGCGCCTCAATTCACGCCGGTACGGCGCAGGAACAGGGTGTCGCCGCTGACGAACGCCGAATCGTAGAGGGGGCTGCCGAGCAGTTCGTCGCCCACCCGCCGCGGGCCGTCGCCGAACGCCCACACATAGTCGTCCAGCAGCAGCCAGCCGCCCTCGGCGAGATAAGGACTCCATAGCTCGACGTCCCGCCGCACGTGGTCGTAGCGATGATTGGCGTCGACGTGCAGCAGGCTCAGCTTCCCGCTGACCGGGATGCTGCCCAGTTCGGGACTGTGCAGCGCGCCGCTGCGGATGGCCGCCTCATACTGGCCTGTCGCTTTCTCGGAAGTTGCACGGATATACCCCACGTTGTCGAGCAAGGCTGCGGCATTCAGGAATACCCGGAAGATTTTTTCGCTGTCGATGTCGGTGTTGGCGAGTTCGACGTTGATGATCGCGGCGGCGGCGCCCTGGTCGGTCAGTTCGGCGGTGTTCCACGGATCGACGCAGATCATGCTGCCCAGCGTGTACTGGCGGGCCAGATAGCCCAGCGCAAATGCCGATCGCCCGTACAGGCATCCCACCTCGAGCAGGTCGCCGGGCGGCAGCAGGCGGGCTATGTCGCACAAGGCACGCAGCTTCCCGACGTCGGAATCGCCGGGAATGCTCAGGAACTGTCGGTGCAGCGCGGAATACCGCGCAGGCGACAAGGATGGACGGATCGCCTGGGGCGCCGCAAGTCCGGCAAGCGAGGAATCGGACGACATCGAAGCAGCCCATGCCTCGTGTGGCGCAAAGCGCTGCTGCGTCGCGGAAAACGGATCGGGTCTGCAGAGCGTGAAGCGGAAGCGGCCCGGGTGTGTTTTCAGGAGCGTGTTCAGATGGCGCCAGACGCCCTGATGCGGCGCATGGATCGTCGTCACCGCGTGCTGCTCAAGCGCGTTCTGCAAGGCCTGGTCGAAGGTCGGGTCGGTGATGAAGGGCAGCCGGATGAAATCGTCGACCGCTTTGTCCCCCGGGCCGGCCATGGCGGAACTGGCGCCGACGACCGCGAGGCCGAGTGCCTTCGCGGTCAGGATGAAGACGTCCGCGTCGTCGATATCGAGCGGGAAGATCAGTATTGTTGTCGTATTCATGTCAGGCGATGCCGATTCAGCAGGCATGATGCGTCCAGTCGAGGATGCATCTGAGATCGCGCGCGTCCAGGTTTGCACGGGCGAGAAAATCCGTGTCGGTCGACAGCCGCGCCACCATCTGCACCTTCTCCGCATCGCTGAGCAGCGGATGCGGATCGCAGCCCATCAGCGTGAAGTGATCGAGAAAATGCTGCCCTAGTTGGGCCGCATCGGACAGTGCCAGCTTGTCGGCAAGCTGGCGAGTACGCGTGGCATAGACGGGCTTGCCTGACAGCCAGACGAGCCAGCCCGGCATGACGACCCTGAGCGATGCGCCATGCGAAATGGGACGGTGGGCAGCCAGCGCATGGGTCAGGTAATGCAGGATCCACGGGACTTTCTTGCCGCAGGAAAACAGGTAGGACAGCGAGAGCGTCGACGCGAACATGGTGTTGGCCCGAAAGCTATACGAATCTTTCCAGGTTTGCAGTGCCGGCGTGTTCTTCAGCAGGTAGTGGATGGCTTCGAGAATGATCGCATCGACGATGCCCGTGCTGTCCTCCATCGAAAAATACTGTTCCAGCAGATGGGACAGGATGTCGGTGTAGTTGTCGGCCAGCACCTGCGGCGGCAGCGTGATCGTGTAGTCGGGATTGCAATAGGCAAAGCGCGGGCGCGTGGACAGGCTGCTGAATGCGATCTTCTCGTTGTCGGCGCGGCGGCTGATGACGAAGCCGCCGTTGGCCTCGGTGCCCGTTCCCGTGGTGGTCAGCACCACGCCGAGCGGCAGTGCGGGCGCGGTGAAGTCTTGCCGTGCCGCGTGATACGCCCAGATGTCGCGTGCCTGGTTGGCCGCCAGCAGGGCGATGGCCTTGGCGGCGTCGATCACCGAACCGCCGCCGATCGCCAGGACGAAATCCACACCGTGATCGAGCGCGAGTTCGGCGCCTGCTCCGACGAATTCGTCATCCGGGTCTTCGGGGCATCCGGGATGCTCGAGGTACGCGATGCCGCGCGCTTCGAGCAGGCCGGTCATGTCGTCGTAGCTGCCATTCAGGCGCGCGCTTTCGCGTCCATAGACCAGCAGGGCCTTCGCAACGGGCTGTTCGTCCAGCTCCCGTTCCAGCAGCGATCGCGCGCCGGACCCGAACAGGATCCGGGTCGGCATGGAGAACGCGAAATCAAGCATGGGCGGACGCCGTGCAGTCAGACCGCATAGAGGACGGTTTCGATCGCGCTGATCGTGGAGTGATGCTTGACGTGCAGGCGGTAGCCATAACGCTCGCTGATGATGACGGGGATCCTGAAGTAGTCGTCGAGGTTGTGGTACAGGCACAGGCACAATTTGGGACGGTCGCGTTCGATCGTGCGATGCGCGCCCTGGACGACGCGTTGCTCCGAGCCTTCGACGTCGAGGGCGATCATCGACACCTTGCCCTCGACATAGTCGTCGATGGCGACGCCTTCGTGCTGGTAGGTGCTGTTGGCCGCGTCCGCGGTGACGTGCGCGTCGAGCCCGGAATTGGACATGTCGTCGTCGAAGCTCAGCAGCGTGTTCTCGCTCCAGAGGATCTTGTTGTGGATCGTCACCTGCGGCGCGGTCTTGAATTTCTCCCGGAGGTAGGCCGACCAGGTCTTGCTCGGTTCGAAGGCCGCTATGCGGATGGCGGGATTGTTTTCAAGGGCGCGGTCGAGATGCTTGCCGTTGAAGGCGCCGGCAAACACGAGCTGGCCGGAGGCGTCGAGCCGTTCGTTGATGTCGTTACCGAAATACGGGCTGGCGCTGAAGAGGGACTGGTCCCAGAGCCGTCCGCACAGGATGTTTTCGATGCAGCCCCGGTAGGTCTTCTTCGACACCGGATCGGCGAGCAGGCCGATGGCCCGGTCGCACTGGTCCATGTTTTTTTGCAGGTAGTCGTAGACCTCGAAGGTCCGGCAATGGAACAGCGGGAAATAATAGAGCTCGCTTGCAACCACCCTGGCCTGCAGTTCCAGCAGGCCGGCCGTAATGATGATCACGGTGTCCTTGGGCAGCATGGCCTGCACGTCCTTGAAAGGCAGGACGGGGATGCCCCAGAGCGTCTTCTCGGCGATCTCGCGCGTGCTGTCGCAGACGCCGTAAGGCGTGGGCAGGAGCTTGCCGTCACCGCAGTACTGCTCGACGAAGCCCTTGAGCCGTCGCCCGGCGCCCCACAAGATGAGCTTTTTCCCCTGCAGGCCCTTGATCGTGTTGGCCAGGTAAGTCGTGTCGATCTCTGAAAATAACATGGGGGTCGCTCGCTAGAGAGGTTGATCGAGTGTTGCCTGGAACAGAGCCAGCGTGGCCTTCAATCGGTCCGCAAAAAAATCGAAATCCGCCTCGGTGGCGGCGTAGTTCGGCAGCAGGCGGATGGTGCGGCCGAGATTGCAATGCTGGAGCAGCAAGCCGTTCTGCTGCGCCAGCCTGCAGAACAGGTCGCCCGCCTGTTTGCTGTCGAGCCTGCCCGTGTCGCTCAGGTCGAATGCGCACATCAGCCCCTGGCCTCGGGGATTGCCGATAAGGGAGGATTCGGCAGCAATCGCGCCGAGTTTAGCCAGCAGGTAGGCGCCGGAGGCGCGGTTCCGCTCGAGCAGGCCGCGGTTCTCGATCTCGTCGATCAGGTGGGACACCAGGGCGCCGGCATATGACTCGTTCTGGTGGGAGCTGAAATACTCCATCGCGAACTTCGCATGCGGGACGGTATGGCCGTTGGCAATGACGCAGGAGACCGGGTAGCCCATCCCCATGGCTTTTGCGGACACGACGAAATCGGGCACGCATCCGAGCTGTTGATAGTAGAACCAGCTGCCCGTCCTGCCGAAGCCGGTCTGGCACTCGTCGAAGACCAGGAAGATGCCGTTGTCGTCGCAGAGTTGTCGGACCGCCTGGAAATAGCGGCGCGACGGAAAGTAGAATCCGCCGCCCGAGATGATGGGCTCGAAGATCGCCGCGGCAATGTCGTCCTTGCAATCGCCGATGGTCTGCCGGAACGCCTCGATGCAGCGGTCGGTTTCCGCTTCGTCGTCGGCATGGGCACGCGGCGCAGGCGTGACGTACGAGTGCTCGACCGGCGGCCGGATCCGGTCGCGCGACATCGAGTACGCGGCGCTGCCGTGCGTCAGTCCGTGATAGGCCTTGTCGAAGGCGATGACGCCCGGCTTCTCCTTGATGTGCTTCGCGTACTTGAGGCAGCATTCGACGGCCTCTGCGCCGGTCGACAGGAAGAGGATGCGGCCGTTCATCTCCGGGGCGCGGTCATGAATCTGCTTGGCGGCCAGCAGGACCGACCGGGTCAGGGTAGACGTGTCCGTGTCCTGCAGGGTCTGGGCGATCTCCTGCATCTTGCGGGCGACGCCGGGATCGGAGTGGCCCAGCACCGCGCAAAACTGGCCGCTGTTCAGATCCAGGTACTGGTTACCGTCGGCATCCCAGACGTAGCTGCCTTGCCCCCGCACCAGGACGATGTCGCGGAAGCTCAGCACGGGAAGCATGTAGCGTCCGTATTCGGCAAGCAGGGATGCGTTGTTGTCTGGCTGGCTCATGTCAGGTTGCTCAATGGAATCAAGGTGCGGGGGATCGATCGCATTTGTCGTCGATCAATGCAACCAGTCCGCCGACGGTTTTTGCCTGGTCGCCCAGCATGTCCGCTTCCGAGAACTGGATGCCGAAGCGCTCTTCGATGCGAAAGACGAATTTGATGAAGGCGAGCGAATCGATATGGCCGACGTCGAGGTACCGGTAGGCGGGCAGCGCGGCAGGTTCCGGGACCGCGCCCTTTTCTTCGAGCAGCTGCACGATGAAATCGTAAACGGCTTGGGACCTGGCGTTCGTCTGGTCGGGGCGCGTCATACCGTTTCCCATTTTCGTGTTTGCGCGGATCGGGAAATGGCCTCCAGGAAGCGCAAGCCCTCTTCCGATTCCTGGGCACCGTAGACGAACGCGTTGCGCGTCATGGCGCCGGATTGATGCTGGCGCAACTGGTCGGCAATATCGGCGTAGAGATTGGCGAAAGCCTCGATGAACCCGGAGGGATGGCCGGATTTGAAACGGTTGTAGCGCAACTGCCGGGCCAGGTCGGCGTCGCCGGACCCGCGGTCGATGAGCAGCCTGCGGCCGTCGGCCTGGCTGAACAGCAGATCCTCGGGCTGCATCTGGAACCACTCGGCGCTGGCGAGACTGCCGTAGACGCGTATGCGCAGGCCGTTGCGGTTGCCGAGCGCCGTTTTTCCGAACCAGGACTGTACCCGCAGGTCGTCCTCGTAGTGCGCAAGGCAATAGACATTGTCGACGATGTCGCCGAACTGGCCATAGGTGGCCTGATCGCCGATGACTTCGAGCGGCGCCTTGCCGCCGGTCAGGAAATGGACCAGATGGTGGGCGTGCACGCCGAGATCGAGCGACACCGTGGGAACGGCATGGTCCTTGAGACGCCAGGCTTGCGGCGCAGCCGCCTGCCGCAGGAAGCCTTCCTGGGGGATCTCGATCTGGATCTGCTGGAGGCGCCCCAGCTGGCCGTCGGCGATCATGCGGCGCAATTCGCGCACCATCGGGTAGCCGGAGTAGTTGTAGGTCACCGCCAGGAACCCATGGTTGCGGGCCACCGCGTCGTCGATGCTGCGGCACGCTTCGCTGGACACCGCCAGGGCCTTCTCGCAAATGACCGGATAGCCGGCATCGAGCGCGGCGATCACGCTATCCCGGTGATCCGGCGTCGGCGTCAGTACCAGGATGGCATCGAGCGATGACTTCTCGCTTTCCAGGAGCGCGTGCCAGGTGGCGTGCGTGCGCTCGGCCGGGATGCCGTACGTCCGCGCCGTCTCCTCGTTGACGTCGGCACGCCGGCTGAAGCACCCGCTGTCCACGCGAAAATGGCCGTCCAGCCGGCTGGAATTGTAGTGCGTGTAGCCCACGGCCGAATTCAGGGCGCCGCCGATGAAGCCCAGTCGCAGCGGGGGAAGTTGGGTATGCGCCATGCTTATCCTTTATGCAGGCCGGTTGAATAGGCCTGTCGCAGTGCAGGTTTGTCGAGTTTACCCATGGCGTTCCGCGGAAGCGCATCGACGACGAAGAAGCGGCGCGGCTGCTGGAAGTCCCCGAGGCGCTGCATGCAAAGCCGTTGCAGGTCGCGCGGTGCAGGTGGAGCGTCGGGCACATGGAAGGCGACGACCACGCCGACCACTTCGCCCAGCTGGTCGTCCGGCAGCGGAATGGCCGCGCATTCCCTGACTGCCGGATGGCTGGCGACCACCTCCTCGATGTCCTTCGGATAGATATTGATGCCGCCGCTGATGATGATGTCCTTGATCCGTCCGAGAAAGTACAGAAAACCCTCGCTGTCCATCCTGCCGAGATCGCCGGTACGGAAATAGTCGCCCCACATCGCGGCCTGCGTGGCGGCCGGCTGGCCATAGTAGCCGCTGAACAGCATGGGGGTGCGGCACACGATCTCGCCTGGCGTGCCCGGCGGCGCCGCCTGCCCGTTTTCGTCGAGGATCAGGACGTCCGTTCCGGGAATGGCGGTACCCACCGAGCCCAGTTTGCGGGACGCCGCGTCGGGTGCCAGATTGGTGGCAATGGCAATCTCCGACGCGCCGTAGCATTCGTGAAACGCGCAGGACAGGTGGGCCAGCAGCCTGGCTTTCGTTTCATCGTCCAGGAGCGCGGAAGACGACACCAGGCAGCGCAGCGACGGCAGCGTTTCCTGGCTGGCGATCAAGGCGTCCAGTATTTGCCTGAGCTGGGACGAAACCGCGATGGAAAAAGTCACGCCATGTTCGCGGACCGTGGCGATCCAGCTGGCCGGAGTGAAGTGCGCCATGACGATGCTCGTCCCCCCGGAAATCAGCGGCATCAGCACCAGACGTTGCGCCAGCGAATGGTAGAGCGGCGTGGCGGCCAGCGTCACGTCGTCCGCAGTGACGCCATACAATTCGGCAGCCGCTGCGGCGCGCAGCCGCTTGGTGCGCTGGCTCAGGAGGATGGGCTTGGGCTGTCCGGTGGAGCCGGAGGTAAGGACCATGAGATACGGCAACGCCTCCGGCAACCCGGGCGCGGTCCCGGGCATGGCGCGGCCGGTATCGATCAGCGCCGGCACGGATGTCCAGCCTTCCCGGACACCGCCGGCCACGACACGCATGCCGCCGGGCGGAAGACGCAGGTCGGCCAGATTGGAAATCGCGCCGGCCCATGCGATCAGATGCCGGACATCGGCGGCCTTGAAGGTGGCGGCCAGCGCTTCCGCGCCCAATCCCATGCTCTGGGGCACGATGACCGCGCCGAGGCGCGCACCGGCGAGCAGGGTCAGGACAAACTCGGCGCAATTGGGCAGCAGCACGCCGAGGTGGTCGCCCGCACGCACCCCGGCAATCGACAGGCCATCCGCCAGCGCATCCACATCCTGCAGCAGGTCGCGATAGATGTAACGGGCGTTGCCCACCACGAGCGCCAGCTTGTCGGGGCTGTGTTCGGCGGCATGCCGGAAGTGCCCATAGAGGGCGGCAGGGTGCGATGAAGTCAGCATGGGTATGCTAACGGGTGGAACGGGCGATAAATTGAAGAAAAGCCTGACTTGCCAGCGGAAAGCGTTCGCCGCTCGCCGAAACATACACCTCGTCGGCGAGTGTGTTCCGGGTCACCAGCGTGTTGGCGCCCACGAAGCACTGCCTGCCGATCCGGATATTGTCTCCGAGGGTGGCGTTGATGCCGAGGAAGCAGGCGTCCCCGATCACGGTCTCGCCCCCGATGGCAACGCCCGAATTGATCCAGCAGGCGTCGCCGATACGGCAACCATGTCCGATCGACGCATTGCTGGCAATGAAGACGCTGTTGCCGATCTGCGTATAGGGATGGATGGCGGCATGGTCGAGGATGATGGTGTTCTCGCCCACCGACACGCTGGCGTGGCGCACCACAGAGGCGTGGACATAGCTGGCGAAGGCGTAGCCCTTGGCCAGGCCTTCCCGGTACTTGCGGACCCGCAGGTCATTCATCTCCCGATAGCCGACGGCGATGATCAGGCAATGGTTTGCCGGCGGGTAGTCCGTCTCGATGTCATCGAACGGGATGACGGGAAGGCCTTCGATGAAGGGATCGGTCAGGACGGAGCGGTCGACCGTAAACGCCACAACTTCATATTCCAGTCGCGCGAACTCCAGAAACATGCGTGCCATCTGGCCATTGCCGTAGATGATCAGTTTTTTATTTCCCGACGCAGCGGTCATGCGCCCACCCTTTCCATGACGCTCTGTTCTACATGCATGACTGCGCTGCAATCAGCCGGGTAATGGTGTCGATCTGCCTGTCGTCCAGGTTTGGGTAAATCGGCAGGCACAAGATTTTTTCTGCGGCCTCGACCGCGACCGGGAGATTGTCAGGGTGCGCGGAGGGAAGCCCGCGATACATCGAAAAGTCTGAAATCAGCGGATAAAAATAACGGCGCGGGTGGATGCCGTTGTCCTTGAGTATCTGGTGAAGGCCGTCTCGACTGATCGGGTAGTCGGCCTCGACCAGAATCGGGAAATAGGCGAAATTGGAAATATCTCCCCGTTCCGCCGGCATGCATTGAATCCCCTTCACCGCTGCCAGGCGTTTGCGATAGGCCGCGTCGATTTCCCTGCGCCGCGCAAGCGCCTGGTCGATGTATTTCAATTGGAGCATGCCCAGTGCCGCATTGAACTCGCTCATCTTGCCGTTGATGCCGGGAGCGACGACTGCCACCTCGCTCACATGGCCGAAATTCTTCAGATGATCGATGCGCGTTTTGGTCTTGGCATCCGGGCAGACGATCGCCCCGCCCTCGAAGGTATTGAACACCTTGGTGGCGTGAAAGCTCAGCACCGACAGATCGCCATGCCGCAGGATGCTGCCGCCCGCGTCGCGCACGCCGAACGCATGCGCCGCATCGTAGATGACCTTGAGGTTGTAGTTGTCAGCGATGGCCTGGATGGCCTCGACATCGCACGGGCGGCCGTAGCAATGCACGGGCATGATGGCCGTGGTCTGCGGCGTGATGGCGGCCTCGATCCTCGCCGGATCGAGATTGAGCGTGTCGCGGTCGACGTCCACGAACACGGGCTTGATGCCGTTCCAGAGCAGGGAGTGCGAGGTGGCCACGAAGGAATAGGGCGTGGTGATGACCTCACCCGTGATGCGCAAGGATTGCAATGCCGTGATCAGGGCGATCGTGCCGTTGGTGAACAGGGCGATGTGCTCGACGCCCAGGTACTCGCCCAGCGCCTGTTCCAGTTGCTGATGGAAGGGGCCATTGTTGGTGAGCTGCTTGCTCTCCCAGATTTTTTCCAGGTACGGGATGAACTCGTCCAGGGGCGGCAGATAGGGTTGCGTGACGTAAATCTGTTCCGGATCAGTGCTCATCGATCAACCTTGGTATATCAATCGTTCGCTACAGGAAAACGCGCGTGTTTATATATCTATTATGGGGCGCCTGGTGCGGGCGTGACTTCATGAACGGCTCAGGCCGGGCAATCTGAAGCCGCACGCAGTCTGAGAGCAGACCCGATGCCCGATGATAATGGGTTCTTCGAAGGATTTGTTGGATCGGGAAGGCCAGACCGCTCGGCCCAGGCTTGCGGAAACGCTTCGCCTGTCCTGCCCCAGGCCCCGATGAAACGGGCATGCCCAATGCCGCAAGGCCCGCATCGCTGCGGGCCTTGCGGGTTTCAGGTGTCGGCGTTTCCGCCTGCCGGATCAATACGTGGCCTCGTGGACCTGCGGCATGCCGTCGTCCACCCAGCGGGTATAGCCGCCTTCCATGTTCAACACGTTCTTGAATCCCATCATCTGCAGCACGGCGGCCGTCATGGCGGAACGTCCGCCGGTGGCGCAGTAGACGACGATCTGACGGTCGCGGGCGGCGGCCAGTTCGGGCAGGTGCTTGGGATAGGCAGGGTCGGCAGCCGCCTCGATGATGCCGCGCGGCACCAGCTGCGCGCCCTTGATGTGGCCCATCTCGAATTCGCCGTGTTCGCGCACGTCAAGCAGCAGCAGGTCCTCTCTCGCATTGAGTTTGTCCAGCAGCGCCTGCGGGGTGATTTCCCTGACGCAGGATTTGGCGGCGCGGACGAAATCCATCAGGCTCATGGGCTGTTCGGGTTTGAAGGTGTTGTACATCGCGGGTGTTCCAGGATCGGGTTGTTGAAGGGCCGAAAAATATCAGATTGCGGCGCCGGGCACACTCATGCCCAGTACTTCGCCTTGTCCGGCAGCACCCAGCGCACGCCGCCGCGCGGATCTTCCTTGTCGCCGCGGTAGCGCGGGATGAGATGGATGTGCAGGTGCGGGACGGTCTGGCCGCCGGCCGGGCCGTGGTTGATGCCGATGTTGTAGCCGTCAGGCTGGTGGTGCTTGTCGAGGATGTCCTTCGCTTGTGCCAGCATGCTGAGCAGCGCAGTCTGCTCGGCTTCGGTGGCCTCGAACAGGGTGGCGACATGACGGCGCGGAATGATCACCGTATGGCCGAGCGAGACGGGAAACCCGTCGCGATAGGCCACGGTGAGTTCATCTTCGGCGACGATGCGGTGCGGGTCGAGCTGGCAAAAAGGACAGGGTTTGGTTTCAGGTGCGGTCATGCCTTGGATGTACTCGTATTGTTGGTGCGGGGTCGGGATAGGGCCGAGTTTAACCGATGCGTTCACGCAGACGCGGTTGGCGCCCTCATCGACAGGATCGCCCTGGCGCGACGCTACCCCTTGGGCAGGATTTCGTCCCAGGGCGGTTTGCTGCCGATCCGCTGGGCCAGGTATTCAACCAGGGCCCGGACTCGGTGCGGCACGTAGCGATTGCTCGGAAAGACCGCGTAGATTCCCAGTTCAGGCGCGCGAAACGCGGGCAGCAGGATATCCAGGCTATGTTCGCGTACCGCCGTTTCGACGATGAACGTGGGAAGATAAGTGATCCCGAGCCCGCCTATCGCGGCAGCGAGCAGGGCGTCGCCACTGTTGGCCTCAAGCCGACCGGCAACGGGAAACCACTCGGTCTTGCCATCGAGGCTAAAGGCCCAGCTCGAGCGCGTGGCGAGCACATAGCCGAAGCACTCATGCCGGATCAGGTCCTTCGGGTGACGCGGACGGCCATGGCGCTTGATATAGCCGGGTGCGGCCACCACGACGCTCCGGCTGCTGCCGATCTTGCGCGCCACGTCGCCCGGCTCCAGCCGGTCGGTGATGCGAATGGCCAGATCGAATCCGCCCTCGATCAGGTTGGTGCGACGGTCGCTGAATTCGAGCTCGATCGTAATCTCGGGATTCGCAACCATGAAGTCGCCGAACATCGGCATCAACTGGCGAATGCCGAAGGAGAACGGCAAGGTGATGCGGAGGTGGCCGCGCGGCGCTTGACTGTCCTCGGTCAGGCCGGCTTCGGCGGCATCCACCAGCCCGAGGATCTCGCGGCATTTTTCCAGGTAGGTGGCGCCGGCCGACGTGAGGCTCAGGCGTCGTGTGCTGCGGGCCAGCAGCTTCGTTCCGAGGTGTGCTTCGAGCGCCGCCACCTGCCGCGTCACCACCGAGCGTGCCACGTTCATCTGTTGCGCGACGGCGGAGAAGCTGCCGAGTTCGGCCACCCGCACGAAGAGCCGCATGCTGTCGAGTCGGTCCATGTATGCCTCTGTCTGATTGTTGTCTTGTGAGCAACAATAATTTGCCAAATGTAGCCTATTTCTCCAAGCCCGGCTTGCGTACAGTGAACCTATCGTCTCGTCTGCACTCAGGAGTTCAGATCATGAATCTCACCGCCCGCGCTTCCTTCTCAAGCCTCATGAAACCTGGCACGCGGCACGTTGCGCCGTTCGTCGGCCTGGCCGCCCTGCTGCTGTCGGCGGGTGCCCAGGCCATCGAATTCAACCAACTGCTGGCCGACAAGAGCGCAGTGAGCTTTGCATACAAGCAGATGAACGTGCCGCTCGATGGCGGCTTCAAGCGCTTCGACGGCCGGATCAACTTCGATCCGGCGAAGCCGGCGCTCGCCAAGGCTGAAATCGACATCGAGCTCGCCAGCATCGATACCGGCTCCGAGGAAGGCAACGACGAAGTGGCCGGCAAGCTCTGGTTCAACACCAAGCAATTTCCCGTTGCGCGCTTCGTGTCCACGTCGATCAAGCCGCTGGGCAACAATCGCTTCGAGGTGGCCGGCAAGATGAGCATCAAGGGCCGCACACTCGATACGAGAACGCCCGCCACGTTCAGGCAGGAAGGCAATCTCGGCGTGTTCGAAGGCAGTTTCGTGCTGAAGCGTGGCGACTACGGCATCGGCGAAGGCATGTGGGCCGACTACGGCACCGTCGCCAACGAAGTGCAGATCAAATTCCGGCTTGTTGCCGCTGCGGCGGCCGGCAAGAAGTAGTTCCGCTCACCAACCTTTCACCCAGGAGACTCACCATGAAGAAACTCGTCCTTGCCCTCGCCTTCGCTTCCGTCGCCGGCAGCGCCTTTGCTGCGCCGGAAACCTACGTCATCGACCCCACGCATACCCAGCCGCGCTTCGAGTACAACCACTTCGGCTACTCGAACCAGGTGCACAGCTTCGACAAGACCAGCGGCACGATCGTCTACGACAAGGCCGCCAAGACGGGCTCGGTGGACGTCACCATCGACGCGAAGTCGGTGAACACCGGCTATCCCCTGCTGAACGAGCACATCCAGGATGAGGATTTCTTCGATACCGCGAAGTACCCGACCATCACGTTCAAGTCGACGTCCGTGAAATTCGACGGCGACAAGCCGGTGTCGGTCGATGGCAACCTGACGATCAAGGGCATCACCAAGCCGGTGACCCTGACCGTCACCTCGTTCCAGGCGATGCCGCATCCCATCATGAAGAAGGACGCGATCGGCGCCAATGCGGTAACCAAGATCAAGCGTACCGAATTCAACATGGGCAAATACGCACCCTATGTGTCCGATGACGTGACCCTCGAGATCCCGATGGAAGCGGTCGCGGTCAACAAGCAGTAATCCGCCGCTGCCTCTCTGGCGGAGAAAGGAGTCCGATATGTCTCGCCTGCCCGTCGTGTTCGTGTCCCACGGCGCCCCCGATGCCCTGCTGAAGGCACCGGAGGCCGTGGCCTGTTGGCGCGATATCGGTCGGATAATCCCGCGGCCGACGGCGATTCTTGCGATTTCGGCGCACTGGGAAGCGCGCCAGGCCACGGCCAGCCTGTCCGGTGCGCCGGAAACCATTCACGACTTCTCCGGTTTTTCGCCGGCACTGCATGCCATGCAGTATCCCGCGCCAGGCGCGCCGGCGCTGGCCGAGCGCGCCGTCGCCCTGCTGTCCGCTGCTGGCACGCCGGCGGAGCTGCACCCCAGCCGCGGACTGGACCACGGCGCCTGGGTGCCGCTGTCGGCAATGTTTCCGCAGGCCGACGTCCCGGTCACGCAACTCTCGCTGGTGCGCAACGCCGGCCCGGCCGCCCATTTCGCGCTGGGGCAGGCGCTGGCGCCTCTGCGCGAGGAAGGCGTGCTCATCGTCGCCACCGGTTCGATCACGCATAACTTCGGCTGGCTGGAGTGGCAGGCGACTGGCGACCCGACGCCGGTTCCGCAGGCGAAGGACTTTGCCGACTGGGTCGCCGCACGCGTCGCGGCGCAGGATGTCGCGGCCCTGCTGGACTATCGTTCGGTCCCCCATGGTTCGGCGTCGCACCCGACCGAAGAACACTTCCTGCCGTTTTTCGTCGCCCTGGGCGCCGCGGACGGCGATCGGCCCACGCGCCATCAACCTCCCTTCACCTATGGCGGCCTCGCCATGGACGCCTATGTGTGGCGTGACCCGACGGAAGCCAATTAGCCCATTGCCCCCTTAAAGGAACCCATCATCGTGAGCATCTTGTTTTCTCCCATCACACTCGGCAGACAGGTTCTGGACAACCGCGTCGTCATCGCCCCCATGTGCCAGTACTCAGCCGACGAGGGTCGGGCGACCGACTGGCACCAGATCCACCTGGGACACCTGGCCCTGTCCGGCGCCGGCCTGATGTTCATCGAGGCCACGGCAGTTGCGCCGGAGGGCCGCATCTCGCCCGCCGACCTCGGACTCTGGTCGGACGAGACGGAGGCGGCGCTGGCACACGTCCTCCAGTCGATCCGCCGGCATTCCCCGATTCCTATCGCCATCCAGCTGGCGCATGCCGGCCGCAAGGCCTCCACCGAGGTGCCGTGGGCCGGTGGGCAGTCGATCGCGCCGGCCAGCGGCGGCTGGCAAACCGTCGCGCCGTCCGCCCTGCCCTATGCGGCAGACGACACCCGCCCGGCCGCCCTCGATGAAGCCGGACTCGCACGCATCTGCAACGATTTCGTGGCGGCGGCTCAGCGTGCGCAGCGGCTGGGCTTCAACGTAATCGAACTGCACGCGGCACATGGCTATCTGCTGCACCAGTTCCTGTCGCCCCTGTCGAATACCCGCGACGACCGCTACGGCGGCACGCTGGAAAATCGCATGCGATTTCCACTCGAGGTGTTCGACGCTCTCCGCGCCGCCGTGCCGGATGACACGCCGGTGGGCATCCGGATTTCCGCCACCGACTGGGTGGACGGCGGCTGGGATATCGAGCAGAGCGTCGCGTTCGCACAGGAACTGCAGCGCCGCGGTTGCGCGTTCATCGACGTGTCCAGCGGCGGACTCTCCCCCTTGCAGGAAATCCCGGTCGGACCGGGCTACCAGGTTGCCTTCGCCGACAGAATCCGGCGCGAAACCGGACTGCCCACGATCGCCGTGGGCCTGATCACCGAGCCCGAGCAGGCGGAAACGATCCTCGCCTCGGGCCAGGCCGACATGGTGGCGCTCGCTCGCGGTATGCTGTACGACCCGCGCTGGCCCTGGCACGCAGCGGCGAAACTCGGCGACCAGGTCGATGCGCCGAAACAGTACTGGCGTTCCCAGCCGCGGGCATACAAAGACCTGTTCAAGCCGGGATAAAACAGCCTGCCGGACCGGCAGCGGAGACAGCACATGAGCGAACACGACTTTCAAGGAATCGAATTGCTGCCCGCCACGCTGCCGGTCCGGCAGCTTTTCATTGTGCTGCATGGCGCGGGCAGGACGCCCGCGGACATGCTGCCGCTGGCCGACACGCTCGGTGCCGCCTTTCCCCAGGCCGCGTTCCTGCTGCCCGAAGGCATTGCCGCGTTCGACGGACACGACAGCGGCAGGCAGTGGTTCTCCCTCGATGGCTTGAACGACGACAACCGGGCCGCCCGGGTAGCCGCGGCCATGCCGGCGCTGCACGCGCTGATTCGACAGGCCCAGGACCGTCTCAAGGTGATGCAGCCGGACACGGCGCTGGTCGGCTTCTCGCAGGGCGCGATCATGGCGCTGGAATACGGCATTGCGCATGATGGCGGCGTCGGCCGGGTCCTGGCGTTTTCCGGCCGCTTTGCGACGCTGCCCGACCGGGCGCCCGAATTCACGACCTTGCACGTGCTGCACGGAAAAGATGACCCGATCATCCCGGTCGAGCATGCCTATGCCGCCTATGAACGACTCATGCAATGCCAGGGAGACGCCACGCTGGACGTGGCCTCGCCGGTCGGGCACGAACTCCATGCCGCCCTGATCGACCGCGCCCTCCATCGCCTGCAGACGTGCATTCCGCTGCGCACCTGGAAAAATGCGCTGAACGGCGCCTGACGCGAACGCATCGTGACAGCCGAGACGCCCAAGCCCACTTCGCCCTGGGCGCCCCTCCACAACCGCGTGTTCCGCACGTTATGGATTGCGTCGGTCGCGTCGAACATCGGTTCCTGGATGCACGAGGTCGGCGCCGGCTGGCTGATGACCTCGCTCGCGCCCAACCCCCTGATGGTGGCGCTGGTACAGGCCGCCACCACGGCCCCGGTCTTCCTGCTGGCGCTGCCGGCCGGGGCCCTGGCCGACATCGTCGACCGCCGCCGCTACCTCATCACCGCCCAGGTGTGGATGCTGGCCATGGCGGCCACGCTGGGCGTCCTCACCCTCGCGGGCCTGACCACCGCGCCCCTCCTGTTGCTGTTCACCTTCGCGCTCGGCATCGGCAACGCCATGATGATGCCGGCCTGGGGTGCGATCACGCCGGAACTCGTGCCACGCGCTCAACTCCAGGCAGCGATCGGGCTGAATTCCATGGGACTGAACGTCGCCCGAGCCGTCGGCCCCGCGCTGGCCGGGGTGATCGTGGCCGCCGCCGGGCCGGGCGCGGTCTTCGTGCTGAACGCCGTGTCGTTTATTGCCGTCATTGCCGCCTTGAGGCATTGGCAGCGCCCGCCCACGGCGAGTGGACTACCCGCCGAACGGCTTGCCGGCGCGGTACGTGCCGGTCTGCGCTATGCGCGCCATTCGCCCGAGTTGCGCGCAGTGCTCACTCGCGGCGTCGCCTTCTTCGTGTTCGCCAGCGCCTCCTGGGCCCTGCTGCCGCTCATCGTCAGGCAGGAACTGCACAGCGGCCCCGGGACGTACGGACTCTTCCTGGCCTGTCTGGGCCTGGGCGCCGTAGCCGGCGCCCTGCTGCTGCCCCATGCGCACGCCCGCCTCTCGCGCGACCGGATCGTGGCCGGCGCGACCGGGCTGTACGCCCTGGCCATGCTGGCGCTCGCCCACAGCGGGAACGTGGTTGCGGCCGGGACGGCCATGCTGCTGATCGGGGTTGCCTGGATCAGCGTGGTCTCGTCGCTGATGACCGCCGCGCAGACAGCCCTGCCCGGGTGGGTGCGCGCGCGAGGCCTGGCCTTGTTCTGGGTCGTCTACATGGGTGGGATGGCGGCCGGCAGTGCATTGTGGGGCCAGGTCGCCTCCTGGACGGGCATCCCGCTCGCGCTGAGTGTCGCCGCCGTCGGCGCACTGGTCGGGATTGCCCTCACCCGCTCGTACCGGGTCGGGCGGCATGATGTCGTCGATCTTTCACCCTCACTGTTCTGGCCCACGCCCATGATGGCCGGGGAACGCGAAAGCGACCGCGGGCCGGTCATGGTCACGGTGGAATACCGGATCGATCCGGCCCAGACCGAGGCGTTCACCCGAACCATGCAGCAGATCAGCCGGATCCGCCGGCGCGATGGCGCCTTCATGTGGGAACTGTTCTGGGACGTCGAACATCCCGAACGCATGGTGGAATGCTTCATGGTCGAATCCTGGCACGAGCACTTGCGCCAGCACGAACGGGTCACGGTTGCGGATCGGGACGTCCTGGAACAGACACGTACATTTCATCTCGGCAGCGAGCCGCCCAAAGTCACCCATCTGGTCGCCGGCAAGGCCCGGCCGGCCATGACATCGCGATTCCCCTTCTGAAATTTCGCAGGGCACCCCGTCTACGCGTCCAGGCAGCCTCCCGCTTTTGCTTGCGAGGCGACCTTCAGGAAGTTCTTGCACATATTAACGAGAACGATTATCGTTATGAAAACGTGAATGATTGTAGACACCCATGAAAGCCCTTGCCCTTGCCTGTTTGATGTTCCCCCTTGCCAGCCTGGCAGCCGATCTGGAAGCTACGCTGACGATCAAGGACCATCAATTCACGCCCAGCGAACTGAAAGTGCCCGCAGGCAAGAAGATCAAGCTGCTGGTCAGCAATCTGGATAGCACGCCGGAAGAATTCGAAAGCCATGAACTCAACCGCGAAAAACTGGTGGCCGGCAATGGCAAGGTCACGATCTATGTCGGTCCGCTCGCGCCCGGCAAATATCCCTTCTACGGCGAATTCCACGACAAGACCGCGCGCGGCGTGATCGTGGCGGAGTAAAGCATGTTCGGATCGGCCATCATCGTTTTCAGGGAAAGCCTCGAGGCCGCCCTGCTCATCGGCATCATCGCCGCCGCCACGCGCGGGTTGGCCGGCCGCAACCTCTGGCTCGCCATCGGTATCGGCGCCGGCCTGGGCGGCGCCCTGGTGGTGGCCGGATTAACCGAGACCATCGCCGATATGGCCGAAGGCGCCGGACAGGAACTGTTCAATGCCGCCATCCTGGGCATCGCGGTGCTGATGCTGGGCTGGCACAACATCTGGATGGCCACCCACGGGCGCGAGATGGCCGCACAAGCCAAATCGATGGGACATGCGGTCAAGTCGGGACAGCGGGAAATGTCGGCACTGGCCATCCTGATCGCTCTGGCCGTCCTGCGCGAAGGTTCGGAGACTGCCTTGTTCCTGTACGGACTGGCCGCGGGCGATGGCTCAAGCCGGGTTTCCATGCTGAGCGGCGGCCTGCTGGGCCTGGCGGCCGGCATCGGCGCGGGATGGGTACTGTATTCGGGGCTCGCCCGAATTCCGCTGCGCCATTTCTTCACTGTCACCAGCGCCCTGATTCTTTTCCTCGCAGCCGGCATGGCCGGGCAGATGGCACGCCTGCTGATCCAGGGCGACCTCATTCGCCCGCTCGCCAGCCCGCTGTGGGATTCCTCGTCCCTGCTGCCCATGGACTCGTTTCTGGGCAACCTGCTGCACATCTTCGCCGGCTACGAGGCCCGCCCCAGCGGCATGCAGGTGCTGTTCTACACGCTGACCTTCCTCGTCATCCTGTTCGGGATGCGCTGGAGTCGCCCCCGCATCCCCCAGGCAACCTGAAAGGAATCCCATGAAACGCAACGCAGTGTTGATTGCTGCGATGGGCATGCTGTATCTGCAATCCGCCCTCGCCGGTCCCACCGACTACGTCTACACGCCCACCGTGGAGAAAGGCGAGAAGGAGATCGACTTCAAGTTCGGCACCGTCGACAGCGCACCGCGCCAATCCATGGCCTCGCTGGGGTTGGGCTACGGCGCCAACGACTGGTGGTTCACCGAGGTCTATCTGAAGTATGCGAAGACCGGCGGCGACGGCGTCAAGTACGATGCCGTCGAGTGGGAGAACAAGTTCCAGCTCACCGAGACCGGAAAATATCCGGTAGACGTCGGCTTCATCACTGAGATCGAAGTGCCGAGCGACCACGACGAAGGCATCGAACTGAAAGTCGGCCCGCTCTTCCAGACCGAATTCGGCAAGCTGCAATTCAATGGCAACATCCTGTTCGAGAAGCGCTTCAACGCCGCCGTATCCAGCCCGACCGAAGCCGGCTACCAGTGGCAGGTGAAATACCGCTGGCAGCCCGCCTTCGAATACGGGCTCCAGGGCTTTGGCGGCACTGGCCCCTGGAACGACTGGGAAGCCTCCCGGGACCAGTCGCATAAGATAGGACCGGCCGTCTTCGGCAAACTGGCCACCGCCCACCACCATGCCATCAAGTACAACGCCGCCTGGCTGTTCGGCGTGTCGGATGCCACCCCGGACAATACGTTCAGGCTGCAGACCGAATACGAGTTCTAACAGGACAGTGTGCGCCACCTAGGAACGATGCGCACACTGCTCACATTTGCAGCCCCGGTTGTTTCGAAAGCGCTTTTTTCCATAACCTCGCCACAGACAACGGGGGACGCCATATGCGCCATAGCAATCCGAGGCTGCGTTGACTGGCTAATGCTGACTGGTTAGCGGGGAATCGAGTTGCGCCATGCCGAGAGCCGCCTGCTCGTTGGCAACGGCAGCGTACTTCATCACAGCTGCATCATCTTGTTGCTTGGCGGCTTCCTGGGCCTGGACTAGCGCACTGGCCGCTGTGGTCCACAACGCCTTTTTGGCTGTCGCCAGATCCACGCTAGACTCCGCTCGCGCCAAGGCTTCCGTGGCCTCGGCTGACAACACCGGCTTGCGGTTGTTTTCGGCAGCGCATACGCCGTATCCAAGCCCACCTACCACAAACCCGCTCCACACCAGCCAACCGATTGCAATACGACGTGAATTCATTTTTTCCTCCTGACAATTGCCCGGACGGCAGCATTCTGCCGCCCATGCTCGTTATTTCCTGAAAACCGATGACTTGAGCGGTAGACCATTGCTGAGATACGAATGGAAATACTCCAGATTGTTGTACTCTTCTCCACCGATCTCCATGGGCACCGCACGCACCAGCTGATTACATGCCGAGTAGCGCCGCTGCAGTGTGAACAAAGTGTAATCTCCACCTCGGAAGGCCGGCCAGTGCGTAGCCTGTCCCGGTAACATCGAGAGATATTCGGTACGCAGGATTTCACCGACATGATCTACGTGGCAGCTGGCGCAGGAAAAATTGAGCTGGCCGCGACGCTGATAGAAGAAGCGGCGACCAGACTCGAAAGCCGCCAGGGCGCCACCGCCCTTCACCTTGATGTTCATGAGCATGCCATCCGATAAAGTCCGGGCATAAGCGGTAAGCAGGCCCATGGTATTCATGTCAGCTTGCTTGTAGGGCGCTTCGCCATTATTGGTACGACACTGGTTGAGCGCCATTTCGAAGGTGACCACTTTTTTCATGGTTTCATCGTAGTAAGGGTAATTGCCGACTACATTCTTGCCACCTCCGGGAAAGCAATCGGCATACCGCTTGCCGTTGTTGAACTGGGTCTCCCACAACTGGCGGCCCTTGTCGATCTCGGACTCGAACGGCGGGAACGCCATCATGTTTTCATATTGCGCCTTGGCATCCGCGCTGAAGGCCAGCGCACCATGCACGTAGTCTTCGAATTTGATATCGGGGTATTTTTGCTGCACCGCCTGCACGCGGTTCAGCCGCTCCTGTTCCGGGGAGACGGACAGCGCTTCGGTACTGAAAGCCAGCATGCCCAGACAGGACAGCATCCATGTTGCTCGTTTCATGTTTCTTTTCTCTTTTAAAATCAGATGGCGGCCGGGCATTCACAGCCCATAAACGTAATCCACGACTTTGTTGATCTCCGCGTCGGTCAAGATCCTGTTCTTGCCGAATGGCGGCATGGCCGTGTCGGGGTTGGCGCGCGTAGCGTCCCAGATCTGTGCGTACAGATCTTTCCGATTCGGGAAACGTGCAGCCATGCCTATCAGCGGCGGGGCGATGTTGGTGTTGGTCACCGCTTTAGGCTCTCCGGGCATGGCATGACATGCCAGACAATTTCCCTTGCGGTTATCGAAAGCCAGTTCCTGCCCGGTTGGTTCCGGCTTGGATGCCTCCGCGGCCTGCGCAGAGGGGATGAATGTGGCAGTGAGCAGAAGGCTCAGGCTAGCTGCCGTGACGATTGCAATTTGTTTCTCCATCAGTCTTGCCCTGTCAGTTTTAATTAACGCCATAAAATTACGAACATTTTCTTCTCCCCCCGTACCGCGTGAGAAGAAACGGGAATAGATCCTGCCGGGGCGTAGCACCCTCGCCCGCGAAATGCGACTACCGCATGGCGCCGGGCTTTTCTCCGCTTTCACTCAAGGTATGCATATCGCAGGGGCCGGGCTTCAAATCAGGACAGGTCGTCGTGACATCGGTCGCCACCCCATTGACGTCGGCATGACTGAAATCGGCCTCATGCAAATTTGCGCCCATAAAATTCACATCGGTCAGATCGGCGAATAGGAAGCGGGACTCGTACAAATCTGTCCGGCTCAGATTCGCACCGGTCAGGATGGCCCCTTCCATATTGGAATATTCCAGCTTGGCCTCGGAGAAATCGGCACGAGCCAGATTGGCCATGTTTAGATTGGCGCGGCTCGATATCACTCGTTTCAGGTCGACGCCTTTCATATCCGCACCGCTCAGATTGGCCCCGCCGATGACCGCACCGCTCAGGTTGGCCTCAGTCAGTTTGGCTTGATAGAGCGTGGCGCCGATCAGATACGAACCGGCAAGATTGGCCCGGGACAGATCTGCGTGGGACAAATCAGCCCCCATGAGATTGAGACCAGCCAGATCAACCCCGGCCAGATCGCATTTCACGCAGGCATTGGTCGCAAGCAGTTGATCGCGGTTGCCCCTATGCTGCATGGGTGTTTGGGCAAAGGCCACGTGCACCATCCCCGCGCCTGCCACCAGGAATGCAATGCCTGTGATCAGGCCGGCCCGACAGAAGCGGGAATACCCGGGATGTGTCATCCGCATGTCTGCTCTCCTCTCCGGCACTAGCCGCCGATACCTGCCAGTGCCGGTAAGCACAGACCGTCATGCAGTTGCAGATACATCATGATTCCAGAACCGCGGCTCAATGCTTTCCCGCGTGATCCGCCTTCATGTCGCCCAGCAGATAACGAATTTGCAAAGGCTTCTGCCCCTTCATGGTCACGGTCAGGAGGATCCTGGTACCGGCAACAAGCCTGATCCGGGAATCTTTTCCAACCAGTTCGTTGGCGCCGGCCGGATTCAATTTCACCGTCATGGCTTGCGTGCCCGCGATGAAACGCAGGCTGGCGCTCGCGCCCTGGGTCGATTGGGGCGTATCGCCATGGTCGGTGACCCATACCTGGGCCTCGCCGTCCTTCACCACCAATTCGAAGTGGTACATCTCCGCCATGCGTAGCAAACCGCCGTGGTCGCCCTTGATGGTGGCCAGATATTCGTTACTGTGCGCCAGTGCCGCAGTCGGCAGGCCCAACGCAGATAACAGCCCCAGGCAGGCAATCCAGCGCCTTGCCGAGGCAAATGTATTCACGATTGTTCTTTGAATATTCATGCTCGTCTTTCAGTTCTTTGATAATCTTTTCATCGGATACCCCGTCGACGGCGATGCCGCCGACGGAGAGAACGAAACGTTCCGTTACACCGAAGTACTGCGCGAGAACTTCATGCCTTCCCAGCTTTCCGGTACCACGACGTGGTCGTGCATGCCACCGGGAACGGCAATACGGGCTTCGATCTTGTCGGTCTCGACGTTAAGAATCACCAAGCCGGACTGTCCGCCCTGGTTGCCGCTGTACACCGTAGTCATGTATTTGCCGTCAACCGAGCAGTCGCAGGTGTGGGGATCCGGGCCGGTATCCCACTTCGCGGTCACCTTCCAGGTTTTGGTATCCACCTTGCAGATGTAGCCATTGTTCGGCTTGCGCGCCCACATGGTGAAGTAGGCAAAACGCGAATCCGGTACGTTGCCCATATGCAGCGGCAGATATTTGTCGCCGAACCCTTCGACGAAGGCTTCCTTCTTCCATTTGAGCGGATTCTCATCGGTCGAACGGTAGATCGCGATGTTGTTCTGCAGCACGTTGTTACATGCACAGAAGTATTCGCCGCTCGTAATGAAGCCAGCCTCGTGCAAAGGCGTAAGCACAGACGGCACGGAGAAGGTCCAGGTGAAACCCTGTTGCCGGGTCAGCGGGAAATTGTCAGGCGCGCCCTTGGCGGTGGAAAGCAGCGCAACCACTTCCCAGGTGCGCGTATCGACGATCGCGCAGCAACCGAGGCGGCGAATCAGGATCGCCCCAAACGGCAGGGTCGGATGCCAGGTAAAGGCATCCACGAAGACCGCAGTCGGGTCGGCCGGCATCAACTCTTCGCCCAGCATCGCCTCGTGGGTCGTCTTCATGCCTTTGCGGCCCACGTAGTCGAACTTGCCGGTGGTGGCATCGGGGAAGATATGGCTGATGTGAAGCTGTCGCTTGACGGGATCGTAATCGGCACGGAAGGCCTTGACGATTTTCGGGTTGTCATCGATGGTGGTGATCAGCACCATGTCCTTCTGGCCATCCGCAAACGCGACATACTTGTTGGCGTTTTCGCCCACACCGATGGACACGTGCACCCCCAGCGACATACCCGTGGTCACGCCGATGTCGTTGACCACTTCGATGTGGTTTTGCTTGCCGCTACCGTCGTAGCGCATCTTGAACATCTTGAAATCGCCACGATCGCGCCATTCGGGGGAGTTCTCGTTGACATAAGGCGTCCCGGGCGGCTGCATGGTCTGGTAAAAGTCGAATCCCTTGTAAGGATCGGCCGAGGGCATGGCCGCGATGTGGTGCGGGATGGGCATGTTGACGCCCGCCAGGCCGTAGTTGTACCAAGCCAGGGTTTCCGGTACGGCGAGGTCAAGCGCCTGCACGTAGCCGCCGTACTTGCTCGGCAGCAGCACGACGTTACGATCGAATTTCTTGAAAAAATCGGCCTGCGCTTCGTTGAGCGGATCGTGGCGAGCCGCCAAGGCGCTCCCCGAACCCAAAACACCTGCTGCCCCGGCCATGCCGGCAGCGAGCGAACCTTGTATGAACTGCCTTCTGGAAATACTCATTAATTTAACTCCTTGCGTTGTATTGCTTTATGCAGACGCCCTAGCGTCGATTCAGATGTCGCCTTTCTTCCAGTCCTGCGGGCCGACGAAGACCTTTTCGATCGTGCCGTTGGCCGACAACAGGAAGCTGGTCGGCAAGCCGCGAATCCCCAGACGCGTAGAAACGCCTTTAGGGCTCAACACATCGTTGGGCGCCACATACATATCCCGCTTCAAGTTATGCTCCTTCTTGATCAGGCGCATGGTTGCCGCCGTGGAAGGAATCGCCTGCGTCGGGCCGCCCATCAGGTGCGTGCCCATCGTGTCCGCATTGATAAAGACGACGTTCGCGCCGCGTCCATATTTGTCCACGAATACCTCGGTCTTTTTCAGCTGTTCAACCGAAACCGGCACCGCAGAGATGAAAAACACCACCAGCGTCCGTTTGCCTGCCACCAGACTGCCGAGATCGGCCTTTTTTGCATTGGAGTCATAAATCTCGATATCAGTCGGCATTTTTGTGCCGACCGCCATCGGTTTGATGAACACTTCACCCCCCACCTGCTCGGCAGATGGGAAGGTTCCATCCTTACCATCCGCCAACACCACGCTAACGGGTATTGCAAGCAGCCCCAACGCGAAAAGAGCTGGCCCCGCCGTGCAAAGTGCAGAAACGACGCGTCGCTTCCCCAGCCCACCTGATACCGTTGTTGCCTTAGATTTCATCTGTAAATTCTCCTGTTGTTAAACCTTGTCGCACACCGACCTGAAATCAGAACCGGATGGCACACAACCGAACTGCCATCTAGAGATCTGGCGGCCAAACCACTCTCCAGAAAGCCCGCCCAACAAAGCTGCGACACCTTGTCGCGGTTGGTCTCTAGCACTTCCCATGCCAATTTAATTTATTATTTATTTTCAACAGGTTGAACACACGCCACCCCACTTTGTTTCAGTGAATGTTTCACGTTGAAAAAACTCGTCCGACCTGCGCAATCCCACATCACCCACGCAAAAAAACCGGTAGCGCAGGGCTACCGGTAAAGGAGGAGGAAATTGAGCGATTAGATGAGGCCAGACTTTCATCCACGGCTTAAGCAGCCATTGAATGGAAATGCAGAAAGCCTGGAATCAGCGCATCGTCAGTCTCTCTCTGGCGATCGTTGCGGGCTGAGCGCCCTCAAATGAATTGCGCTATATAGGGAAGGAATCGCTTGGATCGATCACGGGCAACCCCACAGACCGGAACAGACGAAACACTCACGAAGTGGCCGGACGCTTACATGCGCATATCGTTGTCCTGCTCGATTACACCACAGGCCACACGCGCACCGGAATTGCCGGCCGGATCGGAAAAATCGTCTTCTTTGGCGTGAATGACGATCGCGCGATTGACAATGGAATTGAGGCCGATCAACGCCAGACTCACACCCGGCACGTCCACGCTCACGTTGGCGACGCCGTTCCGATCCGCTTCAATATTGCCGAGGTCGCCCAGATGATGTGCCTCGCCGGAGGGCGCGCCGTGGACCCCGCCAGAAGGCGCGAAATGACCGCCTGCACTCATTCCATCCGGTGAATCACAATTGCCGTTCACATGAATATGGAAACCGTGTTTGCCCGGCGTCAGGCCCGCCACGCTTCCTTTGATCAGCACGTTACTGTTGTCATGTTGAACCAGATGCAGCGTGCCATTCACTTGACTGCCTGAAATGGCCACCAGTTCTGCCGTCGCATTCGAGCCTCCATGATTGTGATCCATGGGAGACGCCACATGATGGCCATGGTGGGAATGCTCTGCCGCACCAGCCTGCCCTATCGCCCCAAGCAGCGCGGCAACGGCGATCCGACGCATATAACGGGTTTCAAGTCTCCCGTTCCATCTGTCCTTCATCAAATACTCCTTGTCATCGAATTGAGTGTATCCAGGGCACCTGTTCGTGCACTGCAGGAGGCGCAGGCCATTTCCGTTCCCGCCCTCAGCAGCTTGCTACGTATGGATTTGAACGATGCGCCGAGCGGGTTCGTTCCATTGTGAAACGAGCCCGTCCGGCCATCAGAACCCACCACTGGCCAAGCTATCCAGAATGGCGCGCAAGTCATCATCAAACTGCTTGAGGGTTGCCCTGCCTTCGTCTGTCAGATTCTTGTCGTTGGCAAGCAAGCTCAAAATATGGGCCGGACGCTGCATCATGACCGTGGTCTTGCCGTCATGCTCGATGAGCGCCAACCGGCATGGCGCAAACATCTCGAAGTTGGGCACATGATGGGTGACGGTGTAGGCCTTGGTCAGATTGCAGAACTCGATGAGCTGAAGCGGCGGCGCATCGATCCCGCGCCCCTGCAGGCCTTCCTGCACATTGAGCACGTTGATGATGGCGTAATTCCTGGCTTCGAGTTGCGAGATCAGCATATCGCGCACGGCCGCAATTTTGTCTGCCACGGTCACTTCGAACTTGAGCTCGGTTGCCACTACATGGGGTTCATCGGCCATGGCCGATGTCGCTGGAAAGATCGTCAGCAAGCCCAGTAAAAATAGCGTGCGACTGTTGCGTTTAACGCGGGAAAAAAACTTCATCACCTTCTCTCCTGTTTGTTTCAAACAACAGGCCGTGAATCGGCCCTGCCGAACTTGAGCAAACAGCATGCCAGACGATGCGGGACACTATTCGCGCCGGCTTGGCGTGAACTGGAGATTGAATTCGCGCATCTTGCGCCACAGGGTGGTACGGCCGATACCCAATTCACGCGCAGCCTCGCCGATATGCCTGGCACGCCGCAAGGCAGCCTCGATCAACATGCGCTCGGTCTTGGCAAGGCTGCCCCCCTCTCCTTGCGGCAATGGGGCGGGGACATCGGCCTCTGATATGTTGCCCAGATGCTGCAACAGATCTTCTGGCAGGGCGTTGATATCGATCACCCCCTGCTCGTCAGCGAAAACCACCATTTGTTCCACGAAGTTTTCCAACTGGCGGATATTCCCCGGGTACGGATAAGCCTGTACACAGGCCAGGGCGCGCGGCGTCAGACTGAGTCCGCTGCGCTTGTACTTGGCACTGTAGACTTCGAGAAAACGCGTCAGCAACCGCTTGAGGTCCTCGCCTCGCTCCCTGAGCGGCGGCAGATGCAGCCGGATACCATTGAGGCGGAAATACAGATCGGAACGGAAATGTCCACGTTCCATGAGGCTATCGAGCACCTGATTGGTGGCAGAAATCACCCGGATATCCACTTGTTTGCTCTTGTTCGATCCCACCCGGCGGATCTGCCGCTCCTGCAGTACGCTCAATAGCTTGGCCTGCATCGCGGGCGACAGGGTATCCACCTCGTCCAGGAAAATGGTGCCGCCATCCGCTTCCTCGAACAGACCGGCACGAGAATCGGTCGCGCCGGTGAAGCTGCCGCGCACGTGGCCAAACAGTTCGCTCTCCAGAAGCTGCTCCGGTAGGCTGGCGCAATTGATGCTGACAAAGGCATGCTCGCTGCGCGCGCTTTTCTCGTGGATGAGTCGGGCAACACGAGTCTTTCCGGTGCCGGTCTCGCCGGTAATGAGCACGCTGATGTCGGTGGCTGCCAGCCGTTCCGCCTTGATCAGGGTCGCGCGCATCTGCGGAGTATCGGCCACGATGTCGTCTGCCTCGCGCGACTCCGCCGTGGGAGGGCTCCGCATTGCGGTGGCGTAATTGCGCAATGCCTGGCTGGCATGGATTTTTTCCAGAATATCGTGTTCGCTGAACGGCTTGGTGAGGTAATCAAATGCGCCCAGGCGCATCGCATCGACTGCCGATTCGATGCTGCCATAGGCCGTGATCAGGATCACCGGCAGGTGGGGCTTGATCTGCTTGATCTCGCGCAGCAGATCAATTCCGGACATGTCATCCATACGCAAATCGGTAATCACCAGATCGTATTCAGCCTGGCTCAAGATCGCCAACGCCTGGCTGCCGCTTTCCGCCTCGCTGGTGTCGAAGCCGGCCCCCAGCAGCATGAGCGACAGGCTACGGCGCAGGCTTTTCTGGTCGTCCACCAACAGGATATGAAGAGGTTTGCTGCTCATGCCATCGCTATCGTACGGTCAAGGGTTGCGTCGACCGGCTCGGGCAAGGGTACGCGCACATAAAACCGGGTACCATGCCCCATCTGGCTTGCAATGCGGATACGACCGCCCCACTCCTGCACGAAGCGCTGCACGATGGCGAGCCCAAGCCCGGCACCATGTGAGCGCTGGGTATAAAACGGCTCGAAAATCAGCTTGCGCTCCAAGGGGGGGATGCCCTTGCCAGTATCCGCCACGACCAGCAGAAACCAGCCGGGATAGACGCGTACCGTGGCATACACATGGCCCCGGCCATGAATGGCCTGCGACGCATTGAGCAGGAGGTTCCACAGAACGACTTCCAGACCATCCGCATCGAACAGATGGGACATGGCATTGCCCGAGATACCCGCTTCCACTTCGATCATTTGTCCCTGTTGCTGGACATGACGCTCCAGTGCTGCACACACCTTGTAAACCAGCGCTTCCAGTACCACCGGCTTGTTTGCCATCACACGCGGCTTGCCAAACATGAGGAAGTCGCGCGTCAGATTATCCAGCCGCGCCACCTCGTCCTGGATGATTTCCAAGGCATCGCGGCTTCGGCCCTCGTTACTGCGTTCCGCCTTCAACACCGCCAGGCAATTGGTAATGGCCGACAGCGGATTGCGTACCTCATGCGCCACCGAGGCAGCCATCTGGCCCAGCGCTGCCAGGCGTTCCGCGCGGATTTTGTTTGCCTCGGACAGTTTAAGTTGCTGGTTGATTTCGGACAATTGCTGGTAGCTATGGGCATTGTTGATTGCAATACGGACCTGGCCGGCAAGTAGTTCCCCCTTGGCCAGGGTAGCCTCGCTGAATTGCACCCGCTCCTTGCGTATCAACACCATGGCGCCGATCAGGCGTTCTTCGTCCAGTAGGGGAAACAGCGCCATCGCCCCCCAATGGCAACTCAATGGCTGTTCTGAAACCCATAACGCCTGACTGTCCGGCCACAGCATGGCACGTGGGCGGAAGTGGCCGTCGATATTATTCAGGAGCCGTGCGCATGAATGGCCGTCACGGCACCAGGCCTCCAGTTCAGCGGTACAAGCCTTGTCGCTGTCGGCAAACCATCGGGCCGCCAGAGTGAAGCGCCCGGGTTCCTTATCGCTGGGAAGCCAGACCAGCGCCCCTTCACTGTCCAGCAGGTCGGCGATTTCGCTGCACACCGATTCAAGCACCCGCTTGAGGTTCAGGGTTGAGGTCATCATGGCCGATACTCGTAGCAAAGCGGCCCGGAATTCGTTGGCGTCAAGCCAACGATGGTAAAGCAGTGCATTGTTGACGATCGTGCCAATCTCCGCCGCCAACGCCTGCAACTGGCCCATGCGCTGGCGCAAGTGCTCACGATCTTCCATGAGCAAGCGAAGGTGACCGATCTCCTGGCCGCTCGCGGTGAGCGACAGGCAAACCGACTGATCGACCGTGCCGGAAGAGCATTCGTAATAGCTTCCCCCCGACTCCCTCACCAACTGACAGCTTTGCCCAAAACAGGTGGCGTTCGACGCCTTGGCCCGGATGGGCCAGTGCGATCCCAGTTGGGGCATATGTCGCTCGAACTCGTCGATTTCATCCGCCGGGATGCTCAGGATCAACTCGCCACAGGGGATACCCAGCAGTTGGTTGACCGCACTGGACACCACATCGAGCGCATTGTTGAGATCGGGCGAGGTCATCGCCTCGCGCGCCATGCGATTGCGTATCCTGAGTTCCTGATTGACGTTTCTGATCCTGCGTTGGGTGCGATGCAGCCGCCGGTTGGCGCGCATCAGAACATGGCGCGAGCGCTCAATGGTATTGAGTGCCAGCAGGAAACCGACCGACACCGTGACCATGACGCCCAGATAGAACATCATTTTGACCCCGTGCCACCCCCACCAGATGATGTCCCATAGTTTGGAGAAGTTGAACAAATAGGCACTCTGCGCAAACACCAACAGCAGACTGGCGATCACCAGTGCAAGGCTTTTCCGATACTTCCGGTAATAGCCGTAAAAAGCAACGGCATCGAGCGCATAAAGAAAGCTGGCCAGGTAATGCACGCTATGCGTGGTCGGCAGAAAACTCAGAGAATTGGGGTAGGTGCCTGACATCAGGTTCGGAATGAATATCTGATACAAGACTGCCACCATCAATACGACCAGCCCGCCCACTCCCACTGTGAGCATATCGCTGTGAGTAGGCCAGCGTTTCCGATCTGAGAAAATATGGGCCACGATGCCGGCCAGGATCAGCCCGCTTCCAGACAGGGAAGAGACGGTATGGTAGGCGACGAAATGGTGCAGTTCCGGGCCCGGATTGGACCAGGCATGCAGGATGTCCATGACCCCCATGGACAGGAAAGCCATTCCGAAAAATGCCCCACCATAGCTCTTTTGTCTCGCGCTCACGGCCAGAATCATGCCGGCGATCATCAGTGCCACAAAACCGCAGAATGACTCGATCAGCATGTGGCTCTTGATCTCGACAAACTGCTGCGCAAGCAGATGAGGAGAAAGATTTCCAAACAGCAGGATCGGGAGTAAAAGCAGGAACACCACCCACAGCATCACGCCGGTCTCGAGCAGGTTGCCCGCCCGCTCCGATTCAGGCAGCCCGATTCCACGTTCCATTCGAAAAAATTTCACCTGCATTGCGTTTGCTCCAGCCTTGGCGGCCGTGGATAAACCATCTACTTCATGTTAGGTCAGCGCAGTCCGGACGAGGATTATCGGCTCACAATCCGCTCGGCACCAGCCAGCCCTTGCGGCGGCTGGCCATCCAATGGAAGAGCGTCGGGATCACCAGCAGATTGAGCAGGGTCGAGCTCAACATGCCACCCAGCAAAACAATGGCCAGCGGCCGTTGCAATTCCTTTCCAGTGGGGTCGCCCAGAATCAGTGGGATCACAGCCAGTGCGGCTGTAAATGCCGTCATCAAAATAGGGACCAGGCGGTCCACCGACCCTTTCAAGGCGATTTCTCCGGCATTGAGATCTGGGCGCATGCGAAGCAGGGATTGATAGCGGGATATCAGTAGCAGGCTATTGCGGGTGGCCACACCGAAGAGGGCCACCATGCCGATCAGCGAGGATACGTTGAGGGTCTCTCCGGCCAGTGCGAGTGCGAATACACCGCCGATCAGGGCCAAAGGCAAATTGAGCATGACCAGCGATACCAACGACCAGCTCCGGAACGCCTGATACATGACGACCGACATCAACAGTATTGCGGCGGCGGACGTCACCAGCAGAGTGCGGGATGCACGTTGCTGACCCTCGTAGTCGCCGCCAAACTCAATACTGTAGCCAGGCGGCAACGTAAGCTTGTCGCGAATGCGGTCCTGGGCTTCCCGTACCACCCCGTCAAGATCGCGTCCTTCGGTGTTCCATTGCACCACGGCGCGGCGTGCGGCCCCATCGCGGTTGATCATGTAAGGCTCCTGCACCGATTTCAGCTCGGCCACTTCACGCAATGGAATGACTGCACCGCCAGGTGACATCAGCGGCATTTCGCCCAGAGTCTGGATATCGCTGCGGGCTGCTTCGTTCACACGCATGAAAATATCGAAGGTACGGTCCTGTTCCAGAACTTTGGATACCGCCACCCCATTGAACGCGGCACTCACCTGGGTAACGACCGCACCCGGGGTGAATCCATAGGCGGCTGCGACGGCCCGATTGACCCGGATATCGACACCCGGTACCAAAACCATCGGCTCCATCTGCAAATCCACGACGCCCGTCACGCCCTTCACCGCTTGATAGACTTCCTGTTGCTTCTGCTGCAGCACCTCGAAATCCTGGCCATAGATCTTCACTGCAACCTGGGCACGCACCCCGGACAGGATCTCCGACATACGGTGGGTGATGAACTGGGACACATTGACCGACATGCCTGGAATCTGCGCCAGCTTGTCACGGATGCGCTGCATCACCTCGGGCACGTTGCGGGTACCCGGCTTGAGCGCAATATCGAACTCGCTGAAATTCACTGGCTGGGCATCCTCGTCCAGACGCGAGCGTCCGGCACGCTGGGCAAGGCTGGCAATCTCCGGCATATCGCCGATCAATTGCTCGATCTTGCGGCCCACACGCAAATTTTCCTCCAGTGACGTACCCGGCATCAGCGTGGTCGCGATCACCAGGTTTCCCTCGTGGAAGGCGGGAATAAAGGATCGGCCAAGGGACGGAATCACCAGGATCGCCGCGACCAGGATCAATGCGGACATCGCGGCCGTCGGCAAGGGCCGATCCAGACAGGGTTTCAATACCTTCTCATAACGGCTGAGCAGCATGTCGGAAATGGGGCTCAAGCCATAGCTCTGATATTGCGGCCGCCGCCCCATGAGGTAGTAACTCAACACCGGCACGAGCGTGATGGCAACCACAAGAGAGCTGGCGATGGCCGCCAAGTAGGAGATCGCCAGCGGTCGGAAGATACGGCCTTCGATGCCCTGGAGGAAAAAGATTGGGATGAAAGCCACGACAATCACGAAGGTGGCGAACACCACCGAATTGCGGATCTCACGCGAACCTTCGTAAACAATCTCCAGTGCAGGCAACGGCTCCGCCGCCTGCTTGTTTTCACGCAGGCGGCGCAGAATATTCTCGACGTCGATGATGGCATCGTCCACGACTTCGCCAATGGCGAACACCAGCCCCCCCAGAGTCAGGGCGTTGATTCCGATGCCAAAGAGCCACAGCACCAGCACACCGGCCATCAGGGAAACGGGAATGGCAATCAGGCTGATCGCAGTGGGACGCCAACGGAACAGGAACAGCAGCAGCACCAACGCCACGATAAGGGAGGCGTCGAGCAATGCGCCTCGCAGATTGGCGATGGCGGTCTCGATGAAACTTGCCTGGCGGAATACATCGGGAATCAACTGAATATCCGCGGGCAGGCTGCGCGCCAGATTGGCCAGTGCCTTCTCGACGTTGTGTGTGGTTTCCAGCGTGTCCGCGCCCCACAGCTTGGAGACGGTTCCGATCACGGCCGGGCCACCGAAGATCTGGCCATCGCCTCGTTTGACCTCGCTCCCAAAGCGCACTTCCCCCACATCCTCGACCCGGATCGGCTGTCCTTCGCGCATGGCAATCAGTGTCTCCGCCACATCACGGAGGCTCTGCACCCGGCCATTGACACGAATGAAATATTCCTCCTCGCTGGTGGGATAGACAAACCCTCCGGGCGCCACCAGATTGGCGCGACGCAGGGCCTGCATCACGTCTTCGCTGGATACGTCGTACTTGCGCATGCGAATGGGATCAAGCATCACCTGGTACTGCTTCACCCCGCCACCCACGGCCACCACGGACGCAACCCCCGGTTGGGCCAGCACCCTGTTGCGAATATCCCAGTCCGCCAGCGTGCGCAACTCATGTTCGCGGTTCTCGCCAGACCAGTCGACCAAGGCGAACTTGAGCAGCCAGCTCACTGCTGACGTGACCGGCATCAATTGGGGCGCTTGGGCCGACTCGGGCAGTTGGCCCTGCACCAGTTGCAAACGTTCCTGAATGATCTGGCGGGCACGGTAAATATCGACACCCCATTTGAATGTGATCGTGATGCGCGACAGGCCAACCGACGAGTTGGATCGGATTTGATCGATATACGGGGCTCCCTGCAGGACGATCTCGATCGGCCGGGTGACCAGCCCTTCAACGTCTTTCGTCGAGTATCCCGGCACTTCGGTCTGGATCTGCACCTGCGGCGGCGCAAATTCCGGGAATACATCTACCGCCATGTGCAGTGCGGCAAAGATCGACGCGCCGGCCATCAGCACATAAAGCAACACCACGGCCAGCCGGTTCTTGAGGGACCACTTGATTGCCCAATCAAACATCTTCGTTCATCCGTCTCAGTGATGGTGGTCGCTGTCTGCTACGCTGGCATGATTGCCGGACATGCGGTACACCCCTTCCAGAATCATCTTGCCGTCGACCACCACCCGGTCGCGCGGGTCGACACCCGCCACCTGGAGCCAACTCTCCGTTTCACTCAATACCGCCACCGGCTTGCGCAGATAGCGTCCGGGTGCAGCTTGCACGTACACGACCGGATCCAGCTTCTGACCCAGAACCGATTGGCGCGGCACCCAAGTTCCCACCTGTCCATCCAGGACAAGCACAAGCTCCACCGTCTGGCCGGTGGCCAGCCCAGGCACGCTGCGCCCCAGATCCAACAGGAAACGGGCACGCTGCGTCCGGGGATCGATACCCGGCACCACCTCGGCTATCGGACGCTGCATCTTCACGCCGCCAGGCAAGGCGACCTCGACCTTGATGCCAGGCCGAAGCAGGGTCTCCTGGCCGGCATAGACATAGCCTTCCACCCACAATGACTGCTTGCTGGATACCATGCGCGCCACCGACTTTCCTATCACCACGAACTGCTTCATGGTGCGGTCGCCTGCATTGACCAGCGATCCGGGCTGCACGAACAGGTCGGTAACGAATCCGTCAGTGGGCGCCTCCAGGATGAGGTGTTCCACCACCGTTCCCTTGTCGATCAACGCGGCGATCTGCGGATCGGTCATCCCCCACCAGCGCAGGTTTTCCTTGGCGTCCTTGAGGTAATTGGGCAGCCGCCCCTCCTCGCGAAGAACCTGAAGCCGCTCCTCGTTTTGCAGGAATTGCAGATACCCCTTCTGGGTCGTGATGAACTCGGGATTGAAAATGGACACCATCGGCTGCCCCTTTCTCACGCTGTCGCCGGGGCGCACGAAGACCTGAACAATCTGGCCGCTGACGACAGTATTGACATCCAGAACTGCCTCGGCATTGGGCACGACCTGGCCGTAAGTCTGCAGCCGCTTGGCAGGGGCATCGGCCCTGACCGCTGCGAGCGTGATAACGTCTCCAATGTCACGCACGCCCGAGGGCAGCCTGACCTCGCTGGCTTCACGGCTGCGTTCAATGATCTGTTCGAATACCCCAGAGTCGCCGTGCGCATGAACCAGGGCGGGCATACTCAGCGCAAGCAAAACAATGGGAAGCGCCAATACCACCTTAATGAACATGCGCGTCCCCCGAAAAACTGACCGTAGCCACCCCCCCATTCAGCAGCCCCAGATGCTCAGGCTCTCTGAAAACCTGTAACCGCACCCACTGCCTCTGATTGACCGGGTTCACAAAGGCATACACACGCTGCACCTTCGCGGCCACCGCTATCCGCCCCTTGGCTGGATCGTTCACGTAGACCGTCGCTGACTGTCCCGGCTTGACCGCCGAAGCCTCACTTACCGGCAAACTCGCTTCCACCACGATTGCGCCAGGCTGAGCGATCGTGGCGATCGTGGTGCCACTGGTCGCGTATTGGCCGCCCTGTGTTCCGGCATTGAGGATCTGGTTATTGACCACATTCAGGCTATACAGGTAGCCTGAGATCGGGGCCTTGATCTTGATCAGCTTGAGCGGCTGGCGCGTTGCTTCCAGACGTTTGATATCCTCCTCCGACATACCGCGCCAGAGCAGATTCATGCGCGCATCGACCATCTTCTCTTCGCTGGTCATGGAAAATGCCCGGACAGCATCCATGTTGGCAAACAAGCCCAGATAGGTAGCCTGCACTGTCTCCAGTTCGGCGCTTTCTATCTCGCCCAGCACCTCGCCCCGGCTCACTCTTTTCCCGACGTACACGTTGCGGAGATTGGCCATGCGAGCGTTGATCTTGATTACCACACTCACCATATGACGGGGATCGATCGATACCTTGGCCGGATAAAGCTTCGCCGGCTCCGCCTCCGTCTCTTCATCGTCATGATGATGGGCTGCGGCAGGCGCGCTAAACATGGACGAATCGGAATGCGCCCATGCCTGCTGTTGCAGACCAGTCAATAGACAAAACAACGCAGTGCAACCAATGATGGCGGGCAGCATGATCAGTATGGGCAGCCGTTCCAGAATGTACCTCCCAACCCGTCAGCAATGACTGTGCCACTATCCTCACCCCCGCATACGCGCCGTAGTGAGCCCTCATTCCCCCAATCGGCGTTTCATGATGTTTCAATACGGAACACCAATGGCTTGACCCGCGTTCTCTGGAACAGTCCCGGCACGCAGGCAAGGAAATGTTCCGGCTTCCCGCCCATACATAAAATGGCCCATGGCATCGCGTGCTCGTCGTTATTGCAACTAAGATAAAGACATTAAATCGAATAGGGATTAGCCATGGTTTTCGCCAACCGCCATCAGGCAGCCGAGCGTCTCGCGACAGCCTTGGCCTCGTACAAAGGCCAGCACCCCCTGATTCTTGCCATCCCGCGCGGCGCCGTACCGATGGGGCAGCAACTCGCGCGGGCCCTCGAAGGCGAGCTCGATGTAGTACTGGTGCGCAAGCTGCGCGCCCCCTTCAATCCTGAATTCGCCATTGGCTCGATCGACGAATCGGGCTGGACGTATGTGGCCGACTACGCGGAGTCGGTCGGCGGCACGCCTGCCTATCTCGCGCAAGAAAGACAAGCCCAGCTCGACGTCATCAGGAAACGACGCGTGCAGTACACGCCGTTGCGCCCACCGATCGACCCCGCCGGACGCATCGTCATCGTGGTCGATGACGGGCTGGCGACGGGTGCAACGATGATTTCCGCGCTGCATGCGCTGCGCGACAAGAAACCGGCACGCCTGATCTGCGCGGTACCGGTGGCACCGGCCGACACGGTGGAGAAGATCCGCCCCTATGCGGACGAGGTGGTGTGCCTGTCGACGCCAATGTCTTTCCAGGCAGTGGGGCAGTTCTATACGGACTTTCCGCAGGTGGACGACGCCGAAGTCGAGGCCATCCTCAAGCAGGCTTGAGCGTCAGCGCGGCTTCACGCGCACACCCTCACGGATCGTTTCGTCCGGATGGGCCACCACCCGGTCGCCGGCCTTGAGTCCTGACAGCACCTGGGTCGCCAGCCCGGCGCGCTGGCCGATTTCGACCGGCGTCAGGCGGGCGCGACTGCCCTCCAGCCGAAACGCCGCCCAGCCCTCGCCGTTGCGGAACAGCGCGCTGCTCGGCAGCTGCAGCACGTCCTTGCCTTGCCACAGCACGAAGCGCGCTTCCACGCGATAGCCGTCGCCGAGCCGCGCCCACGCCTCACGCGGCGAGGTGAAATCGACGATGACGCGCACCCGCTGCTCCTCGACGCCGAGCGCGGAGATCTTGGTGAAGCCGCCCGGTTCGACGACGCGCACCCTGCCCTCGATCGGCGGGTTGCCGCCCCAGCGGTCCAGAACCACCTTCGAGCCGGTTGCGATCTTCACCGCATCGGTGGACAGCACCTCCACCTCGGCTTCCAGGCTTTCGGGATTACCGATCTCGAGCAAGGACTGGCCGGCCGCCACCGGGCCTTCGCTTTCATGCTGCACCCTGAGCACGCGCGCGGCCACCGGTGCCTGCACCTGCAGTGCCTCGGCCGTGCCGCCGCGCTGCAGCTGCGCAGCGCTGGCGGCCGCCGCGCGCGCCGTCTCCAGATCGAAACGCGCCACCCTGACCGCGTACTGCGCAGCCTGTTCCGCGGCGCGGGCGCGGGTTTCTGCGGTGCGGGCCGCATCGAGCGCCTGGGCGGACACGAAATTCGACTGCCGCAGCGACTCGGCACGCACGCGTTCCTGCTGTGCCAGTTGCGCCGCGGCCGCGGCGGCACGCGCATTTTCCTGCGCGGCCGCCAGCGCGGCCTGCGCGGCGCTCACCTGCGCCTGGGCCTGCACGCGGGTGCGCGGATCAAGCGCCACCGGACGCGCCGGCTCGATCACCGCGAGCACCTGGCCGGCCGCCACCGCATCGCCGGCCTTGAGGTCGATGCGCCGCGCGTAGCCGGCCACGGGCGCCGACACCAGGTAGCGCTCGCGCACACGGGTCTTGCCCTCCTCCTCCACCGTCACCGTGAGCGGCGCCCGTTTCACCTCGGCGACGTCGACCGGCACCGCACGCGGCATGAAGCCGATCGCGAGGCCAACCACCACCAGTGCGGCCGTGGCGAGCATTCCGATTTTTGCGCGTAGACGCATGTTCCGTTGTTGTCCTATTCGCGTGTTTTCAACACCGCCACCAGATCCAACCGGCCCAGGCGTCGCCATAGCAGCAGCCCGGACAGCAGCGCCGAGACGATGACGACGCTTGCCCCCATGGCGTAGTTTTCCGGCGTCAGGATCAGCGGCAGCCGGTAGAGCTCGCTCTGGAACGCCACCACCAGGATGCTGACCAGACCGATACCGACCAGGAAACCGACCGGAATCGCCGCCAGTGTCAAGAGCGCCAGTTCTCCCAGCAGAATATAGGCGATCTCGCCGCGGGTGAAGCCCAGCACGCGCAGGCTGGCGAGCTCACGCCCGCGCTCCGACAAGGCGATGCGCGCACTGTTGTAGACCACGCCGAAGCCGATGGCGCCGGCGAGCACGGTGGCCACCAGGTTGTAGAACAGGATGAACTCGCCGATGGTGGCGTAGAAGCTCTGCACCGCCGTCTTGTTGGCGACCATGCCGAGCACGCGCGGACGGTCGTGCAGCCTGGCGTACAGTTCCGCCTCGCTGCCCGGTTCCACCGCCAGATAGGCGCCGGTCACCGTATTGCCCTCGCGCATCAGGGCATTCACCGAGTCCTTCTGCATGTAGGCCGACACGCCCAGATACTGCTGGGTGATGCCGAGCACCGGCACCTGCCGCACCGGCCGGCTGCCTTCCAGCACCTCCACGGTCAGCATGTCGCCCGGCTTCACGTGCAGGATGTCGTTCGCCAGGTAATCGGTGAGTACCACGCCGCCCGGCGGTACCGCCACCGGCTTCAGCCGGCTGTCGAGCGAGCGGTGCAGTTGGCCTTCCGGCTGGATGCCGAACAGCGCGGCGCGATGGCGGTACTGGCCGAAGCGCAGGATCGCCGGCACGTCGCGATAGCCCTCGACGTATTCGACGCCGGGCAGCGCGGCAAGCTCGTGCAGGGCACGGCCGGAAGTCGGATCGATGAAGGCGAGCGCCAGATCCTCGCGCGAGGCCTGGCGGAACTGCACGTCGACCATGAAATCGATCGCCCCCTTCTGGTAGTTGCCCACCATCATCAGCCCGCAGGCGCAGGCGATGCCGAGCACGGTCAGCAGCGACTTCAGCGGGCGCCGCCCGATGTGGCGCAGGATCATCCGCGACGGCGCGGCGAGCCAGCGCTGCAGGCCGAGGCGCTCGACCAGGCTGGTACGGTAACGTGTCGGCATCTCGGGGCGCATGCCCTCGGCCGGCGGCAGCCGCACGGCGCGCATGACCGAAACCAGCGTGCCGCTGACCGCCGCGAAGCTGCTGATTCCCAGTGCGATCAGGATCACCCCGGGGCGAAGCCGGTAATCCAGATAGGGAAAGCGGAAGGTCGTTTCGCTGTAGACGTGCGACAGCCCCTGGCCGAACCAGGTGCCGAGCGCCACCCCGGCCGCCACGCCGAGCAGCGCCATCAGCAGCACCATCTTGACGTAGTGCATGCCGATCACCGCATAGCTGTAGCCGAAGGCCTTGAGGATGGCGATCTGCTCGCGCTGCAGGGCAATCAGCCGGCTCAGCACCACGTTGAGCAGGAAGGCGGCGACGCCGAGGAAGATGGCCGGGAAAATGGTGGCCATGGTCCGCAGCTGCTTCAGTTCCTCGCTCAGGAAACGGTTGGAGAACTGGTCGCGGCGTCCGTAGGCGCCGGTGCCGCCGTAGTCGGCCAGGATCGCGTCGACGCGGTCGATCACGTCCTGCTCGTTGGCATCGCGCGCCAGCGTCAGGCTGACCTGGTTGAAGGCCCCCTTCATGTCGTAGGCGGTGGCGAGCGCGTTGCGCCCCATCCACAGCACGCCGTAGCGCTTGAAGTCGGGAAACATGGAGCCGGGCGCGATCTGGTAGACATACTCGGGCGACACCGCGACGCCGACCACGGTAAGCGTCTTGCGCTTGCCGTGGATGATGGCGGCGAGCGTGTCGCCCGGCTGCAGATGGTGGGCATCGGCGAAGGTGTCGGACAATACCACCTCGTCGCTGCTCCACGGCTGCACACTGCGGCCGCGCTTGAAGTAGAGCCGGTTGAGCTGCGCCTCGCCGACATCCGGCAGGGACAGGATCTGGCCGGTGATGGGGTCGGAGAAGCCCGCCACTTCCAGCTTGACCCCGGCCTTCACCCGCGTTTCGAGTCGCTCGACCCCAGGGATCGCGGCGAGCCGTTCGGCGACCGGTTCGGGGGCACGCTTGAGGCTGGCGAAGACGTCGGCCAGGCGGTATTCGCTGTAGAAACGGTCGCGCGTGGTGACCAGCGAATCGTAGGTGGAGAGCGACATCACCAGGGTAGCGACGCCGCCCATGATCACCGCGGCGATCGCCAGCACCTGGCCGCGCAGGTGCCAGAGGTCGCGGAACAGCTTGCGGTCGAGCGCCTTCATCGCGCCCTCCCGCTGCGCCGTTCCCAGCGCCGGTAGAACATCCGCTTGGCCCAGAACATGACCGCGAGATAGGCGGCGACGATGCCGGCCAGCGCCGCATACAAGGCGGGCGGCGGCGCGACGAAGCCCAACTCGCCGGCGAACGGCAGCCAGGGCAGCAGCGCGGCCACCGCCACCACCGCGAGCGACAGCGCCACCAGCCAGACATTCGGTCGGCTGGCGAACGGACTGCCGCGGGTGCGGATGATGAAGATGACCAGCACCTGGGTGGCGATGGACTCGATGAACCAGCCGGTGTGGAACAGCGCCTCATTCGCCTGGAACACCTTCAGCATCACGAAGAAGGTCAGGAAGTCGAACACCGAACTCACCGGGCCGAGCGCCAGCATGAAATTGCGGATGAAGTGCATGTCCCACACCCGCGGGCGGGCCAGCGTGTCCTCGTCGACGCGGTCGAGCGGGATGGCGATCTCCGACAGGTCGTAGAGGAAGTTGTTGAGCAGGATCTGGATCGGCAACATCGGCAGGAAAGGCAGGAACAGCGTGCCGCCGGCCATGCTGAACATGTTGCCGAAGTTGGAGCTGGTGCCCATCATGATGTACTTGGTGACGTTGCCGAAGGTGCGCCGGCCTTCGCGCACGCCCTCCTGCAGCACGTTCAGGTCGTGTTCCAGCAGTACCAGGTCCGCCGCCTCCTTGGCGACGTCGACCGCGCTGTCGACCGAGATGCCGACGTTCGCCGCATGCAGCGCCGGCGCATCGTTGATGCCGTCGCCGAGAAAGCCCACCACGTGGCCGCGCGCCCGCAAGGCGTTGAGGATGCGCGTCTTCTGCGCGGGCGTGACGCGGCAGAACAGGGTCACCCGCTCCACCTGCGCGTGCAGGGCGGGGTCGCTCATGGCCTGGATGTCGCTGCCGTTGAGCACGCCGGTGATCGGCACGCCCAGCTTGTCGCAGATGTAGCGCGCGACCAGTTCGTTGTCGCCGCTGACGATCTTCACCGCCACGCCGCCGGCCGCCAGCGCGGCGAGCGCCGGCGCCGCGCTGGCTTTCGGCGGGTCGAGAAAGGCCGCGAAACCGCAGAACACCAGTTCGCTCTCGTCGGTGACCACGGCGTGAGCCTGATGCGGCGGGGCCTGGCGCCAGGCGATGCCGAGCACCCGGAAGCCGTCGCGGCTCAGTTCCTCGAAGAGGGCCAGGATGCGTTCGCGCGCGGCGTCGTCGAGGGACGGCTGTGCCTCGGCGTCTTCGTACCGGGTGCACAGCCGCAGCACGTCCTCGGGCGAGCCTTTGACGAACAGGCTGCGCGCCCCGCCCCGCTCGAGCAGCACCGAGACCCGCCGCCGCTCGAAGTCGAACGGCACCTCGTCGACCTTGCGCCAGGCGCCGACGTCGATGTGGGTGTGCGCCAGGATCGCCTCGTCGAGCGGGCTCCTGATACCGGTCTCGAACTGGCTGTTGAGGTAGGCGAGTTCCAGCACGCGCTCGCTGTCGCGGCCGAGGGCGTCGACATGGCGCTCCAGCCGGATATGACCCTCGGTCAGCGTGCCGGTCTTGTCGGTGCACAGCACGTCGATGCCACCCAGCTCCTGCACCGCCGACAGCCGCTTGACGATGACGCGGCGCCGCGCCAGCCGCATCGCGCCCTGCGACAGCGTGACCGACAGCACCATCGGCAGCAGTTCCGGCGTCAGGCCCACCGCCAGCGCCACCGCGAACAGGAAGGACTCGAACAGCGGGCGGTGGAACGCGGCGTTGATCAGCAGCACCGCCAGCACCAGGATCACGGTAAGGCGCAGGATGAGCGCGCCGAAGGCCTGCGTGCCACGCTCGAAGGCGGTGGCCTGCGGGCGTTGCACCAGGGTGTCGGCGATCTGCCCCAGGGCCGTCGCGGAACCGGTGCGGACGATGAGCAGGCGTCCGGCCCCGCTGATGACGGAGGTGCCGAGGAACAGGGCATTCGTCGCGCTGGCCATGTCGGCGTCGGGAAGCGCATCCTGTGCATGCTTTTCCACCGGGTAGGATTCTCCGGTCAGCAGGGCCTGGTTGACGAACAGGTCGCGCGCATCGAGCACGCGCCCGTCCGCCGGCGCCAGGTCGCCTGCCGCGAGCAGGACCACGTCGCCAGGCACCAGTTCGGCGACCGGGATCTCGCGCGTCTGGCCGCCACGGACCACCCTGGCACGCAAGGCCACCGAATGCCGCAGCTTCTCGACGGCACGGCTGGCGCGAAACTCCTGGAAGAAATCCAGGGTCACGCTCATCAGCACGATGACGCTGATGACGATGAAGCTATTCATGTCGCCGAGCATCCCGGCAATCGCGCTGGCGGCCAGCAGCACCAGCACCAGCGGATTCTTGAAGTGGGCCAGAAACTGCTGCACCCATGCCCGTTCGGCATGCGGGCGCAGCTGGTTGGAGCCGAAAATACGGCGCCGCGCTTCGGCTTCCGCCTCGCTCAGGCCCTCAGGCGAACTGCCCAGCTGCGCCTGTAGGTCCGCCAGTGCCGGCTGCCAGAAACTTGCAGGAAGCGGCTCGGGCGAGGACATGTTTCACCAGGCCAGTTCGCACGCCGGCTTCTTGGTGGCGTTTTCGTGGATATCGGCGATGCGGCCGTCGGACAGCCGGATCACGCGGTCGGCCATGTCGGCAATGCCGGCGTTGTGGGTGATCAGCACGGTCAGCGTGCCGAGCTCGCGGTTGACCTTCTCCAGCACCTCGAGCACCACCACGCCGGTGGCCGAATCGAGCGCGCCGGTCGGCTCGTCGCACAGCAGCACCGCCGGGTTCTTGGCGACGGCGCGCGCGATCGCGACGCGCTGCTGCTCGCCGCCGGAGAGCTGCGCCGGAAAATGGTCGAGGCGGTTGCCCAGCCCCACCAGACCGAGCGCATCCTCCGGCCGCATCGGGGACTCGGAAATCTCGGTCACCGCGGCGACGTTCTCGCGCGCGGTGAGGCTGGGAATCAGGTTGTAGAACTGGAACACGAAGCCGACATGCTCGCGGCGGAAGCGCGTGAGCTCCGCCTCGGTCGCGCCGGTCAGCTTGTGGTCGAGGTAATAAACCTCGCCACTGCTCGGCGCGTCGAGCCCGCCGAGGATGTTGAGCAGCGTGGACTTGCCGCTGCCCGACGGGCCGAGCAGCACCACCAGCTCGCCGCGATAGAGCGTGAGGTCGATGCCGCGCAAGGCCTGAACCTCGACCTCGCCCATGCGGTAGACCTTGGCGAGGTTGCGGGCAACGAAGACGGGCGAGGTTTCGGCAATGCTTTCCATGTTCATCCGCGGGTTCCCTCGGATCATGCCATGTCCCCGGCATGGCCGAAAGCCGGGCAAGGCCCGAACCGGCTCGCACAGACGCACGTTATACTGGCCTGAGGTAGTTTGAATACAAAAAGAGAGCGGACATGACCCCTGAAATCGCCCTGGTACTCGCCGTGCTGGCCGTCACCGTTTTCCTCTTCGTAACCGAGGCGCTGCGCGTCGATGTCATTGCGATCCTCATCATGCTGGCTTTGGGCTGGCTGCAACTGGTGACGCCGCAGCAGGCCTTCTCCGGCCTGGCCAGCAACGCCGTCGTATCGATCATCGCGGTCATGATTCTCGGCTATGGGGTCGATCGTTCCGGCCTCATGAACCGCGTGATCAAGCCGATCATGCGCTTTGCGGGCAGAAGCGAACCCCGCCTGATCGGCACCGTTTCCGGGGTCGTCGGCGGCATATCCGCCTTCATGCAAAACGTCGGCGCGGCAGCGCTGTTCCTTCCGGCGATGCTGCGGATCGCCAAGCGGACCCATATCCCGGTTTCACGCCTGCTGATGCCGATGGGCTTCGCGGCAATTCTCGGCGGTACGCTGAGCATGGTCGGCTCGAGCCCGCTGATCATCCTCAACGACCTGATGCAGGCTGGAGGACAGGAAAAATTTGGCCTGTTCAGCGTGACCCCGTTGGGTCTGGTCCTGCTTGGCGCAGGGATTGTCTATTTCATGCTCGCCGGAAAATACGTGCTGCCTGCGAAAACCGGGGAGGACACCAGCGGGAAGCAACAGCGCGAGCTGATCGAATCATGGCAGCTCCCTACCCACCTCCACGAACTACGCGTTCCCGCGGCCAGCCCGCTCATCGGCAAGACCCGCGAGGACGCTCACATGGAGACGGCTTATCAGCTGCACCTGATCGCGCTGGCGGACGGGGATGAAATCCTCTATGCGCCCTGGCGGCATGCCCACTTTGCCGCCGGGCAGGTGCTGGCCTTGATCGGCGAGCGGCACGAGGCGGAGCGTTTCGCCGCTGAATGGGCGCTTGATCTGAGCGAAACCGTGGAGCGGTTCGAGGCGCTGCAGAATCCCACTGCGGCAGGGTATGCGGAACTCATCCTGGCGCCGCGTTCCTCGCTTGCGGGCAAGAGCATCCGCGACATCAGCTTTCGCCGGTCTTACCGGGTCGAGCCCCTGTTGCTGCTGAGCGAGGGGCAGGCCGAGCGCGGCGATTTCTCCGACCGTCCTCTGCGACCCGGCGACGCCATCGTCGTCCACGGCCGCTGGAGCGAACTGAAGACGCTGGCCCATGATCGGGACTTCGTGGTCGCCGCCCCGGTCGAGGCGGAAGACATCGACGAATCCAAGGCCTGGGTCGCCGGCCTGTGCTTTGCCGGCGCCATCGGTCTGGCCTTGAGCGGGACGACCTTGTCGATTGCATTGATGAGCGGCGCGCTGGCCATGATCCTGCTGCGTGTGATCAGCATCGACGACGCCTATCGCTCGGTCGATTGGCGCACGGTTTTCCTGCTTGCCGGACTGATCCCCCTTGGCGTGGCGATGGAGTCGACGGGCGCCGCCAGCTATGTCGCGCATCAGATGATGCGGGTGCTGACCGACGGCCATACGCTCCTCATCCTGCTGGCCATCGCCACCCTGACCACCCTGTTCTCCCTGTTCATGTCCAACGTCGCGGCCACCGTCCTGCTGGTACCGCTGGTCATCGAATTGTCGGAACTCGCCGGGATCGACCCCCGCGGGGCAGCACTGCTGGTGGGGGTGTCGGCGTCGAACTCGTTCATCCTGCCCACGCACCAGGTGAATGCGCTCCTGATGGGCCCGGGCGGATACCGGAATGCGGATTACCTGCGGGCGGGCGGCGGCATGACCCTCCTGTTCCTGGGCATTGCCGTGGGCTACATCTACCTGTTCCACGTGTGACCTGCCACGCCGGCCGGCCCGGGTTTGTGCGGCAAGCCCTAGGCTGCGGGGTGCAGGTGACGGACAAACCAGGCTGCGGCCTGCCTGGCCACGGCTTCCAGCGTGCCGGGTTCCTCGAACAGGTGGGTGGCGCCAGGAACGATCACCATGTCCTTCTCGCAATTCAGCTGATCGTAGGCCAGCTGGTTGAGGTCGATCACGCCGTCGTCATGGCCGCCAACCAATAAAAGCGTGGGCGCGCTCACCCGCAGCAGTGCCTGCTCGCTGGCGAGGTCGGGGCGACCGCCGCGCGAGACCACCGCGCGGACTTCGCCGCCCAGTTCGGCCGCGGCCTCGAGTGCAGCCGCGGCGCCGGTACTGGCGCCAAACAATCCAAGCGGGAGGTTCCGGGTGGCGGCCTGTACGCGGACCCAGCGCACTGCATCCAGCAGACGCTGCGTCAACAGCCCGATGTCGAAGCGCCGGGCGTAATCGCGATCCTCCTCCGGCGTCAGCAGGTCCATCAGCAACGTGCCTACGCCGGCTGCGCGCAGCTCGCCGGCAACGTAGTTGTTGCGGGGAGAATGACGCGACGAGCCGCTGCCATGGGCGAACAGCACCAACCCGATGGCGCCGTCGGGAATCTCCAGCATGCCCTCGACGGTGACGTTGCCGGCAGGGATGTGGACCAGGGTGGACGTGTTCATGCGCGGTCCTCCCGGTGCATGGAAATCGGAATGCGGCGATTGCCGAAGGGGTGGCTGAACGTGCCGAAGCGGCCTGCGATGGCATGACCGCAATGCGGGCAATGGCCGTCGGGCGTGACACTGTAATGCTCGATGCGATACCAGTCGCGCACGATCAGGGCTTCATGGCAGGCTGGGCAGGCGGTGGTACCGCCGGTGGTGTCGTGCACGTTGCCGGTGTAGACGTAATGCAGTCCGGCCTTCAACGCGATGTCGCGCGCACGGCTCAGCGTCGAGGCAGGCGTGGGAGGCACGTCCTGCATTTTCCAGTCGGGGTGGAAGGCCGAGAAATGGAGCGGTACCTCGGGGCCGAGTTCGCGCAGGATCCACTGGCTCATCGCCTCAAGCTCGGCGTCGGAATCGTTGTGGCCGGGAATCAGCAGCGTGGTGATCTCGAACCAGACGTCGGTCTCGCGCTTGAGATACACCAGCGTGTCGAGCACCGGCTGCAGATGCGCACCGGTCAGCTTGACGTAGAAGTCGTCGGTGAAGGCCTTGAGGTCGACGTTGGCCGCGTCCATCTTCGCGTAGAACGCGCGGCGCGGTTCATCGTGGATGTAGCCGGCGGTCACCGCCACCGTCTTGAGGCCGCGCGCATGGCAGGCGTCGGCGACGTCCATCGCATATTCGGCAAAGATCACCGGGTCGTTGTAGGTGAAGGCCACGCTCCTGCAGCCGGCGCGTTCCGCCGCGATGGCGATCTCGTCCGGCGCGGCCTGGTCCATCAGCGTATCGGTCTCGCGCGACTTGGAGATGTCCCAGTTCTGGCAGAACTTGCACGCCAGGTTGCAGCCGGCCGTGCCGAAGGAGAACACCGACGATCCGGGGTAGAAGTGGTTGAGCGGCTTCTTCTCGATGGGGTCGACGCAGAAGCCGGATGAGCGGCCATAGGTCGTGAGCACCATCCGGCCACCTTCCATCTTGCGCACGAAGCACAAGCCGCGCTGGCCCTCGTGCAGCTTGCAGTCGCGGGGACAGAGATCGCACTGGATGCGACCGTCGGGCAGCGTATGCCACCAGCGCGCGGGGGTGTGCGATTCGGGGATGCTCATGCGGCCACCTCTTCAAAAGGACGTAGGGGCATTGGATAGCGCGTCGGTGGCGGCCACATTCGCGGTCGTTCGCACGTGCCGAGGCTCACTGCTCATGCGGCCCCTCCTCTTTCCACTTGCTCACCGTGTAGCGCGACAGCTTCACCTGCTCCGCCCAGAAATCCGCGGGCAGTCCGGCCTTGCGTTTCAGGTGGGCCAGAAACTCAGCCGGCTCCGGCAGTTGTTCCCATACCTGCGGCAGGAAAGTGCTGCGGTAGTGGCCATACTCGAACACCACGCCGTCGATGTGCGGGCGCAACACAGCGAGCGCCGCCGCTTCATCAGCCGCCGTCAGCGGCTCGGTCGACGACAGCAGCGACACCTCGACCCGGATCTCGTCGAACTCGGTCTGGGACAGCGGCATGAAGCGCGGGTCGCGGAACGCCGCCGCCACTGCGTTCTCGCGCACGTCGACACTGAGCGGGCGATGCGCCTCCAGCGTGCCGATGCAGCCGCGCAGCTTGCCCTGCCGGGTCAGGGTGACGAAGGTCGCACCCGGTTCGGCCAGCCAATCGGACTGCGCGGATGCCGCGCCCGGGTGGCCCAGCTTCGAGGCGATTTCCGTGCGCGCCAGCTTCAGCAGGGTCTCGCCCTTCTCCGCATCCGGCCGGTCGCTGTCGGCCGCCGGCTGGAAAGCGAAGGCGGCGTAGCCGACCACCCGCTCGGGGTCACCTGCGGTGTCGCTGGAGTTGCGCACGTCCAGCGCGACCGGGTGCAAGCCGTGCCGTTTAGCGGCCAACAGCAGACCGTTGACCGGCGTCGCGCCGCAGGCCTGCTCGTGGTTGAGATGCGGATTCAGCGCCAGGATGGCCTTGACGGTCTCGCCGTCCACCTGGCGGGCGAGCGCGTCGGGCAGGAAATGCGACAGATCGGAACTGATCACGATCAGCGTCTCGTCGCCGCCCCACACCTGCTCCAGCACCTCGGCCACCTCGGCGGCGCTGGCGTCGCCCACTGCCAGCGGCAGCAACTGGAAGTCGCCCAGCACCTGCTGCAGGAAGGGCAACTGCACTTCCAGCGAATGCTCCATCTGGTGGGCCGCCGCGCTGAGCACCACCTGCGGCAGTCCGGCGAGCGCCTGCATGCCCGCGCAGTCCAGCGGGACGTCGCCAAGCGGCGTGGCAAAACGCTCCGCCTCGGGCAGCGCCAGCCCGCGGACCGGGACACGGTGGGTGGGACCGAGCAGCACCACCCGGCGGATGCGGCCGCGCAGATCGGCCAATGCCGAATAGGCGCTGGCGGCAATGGCACCGGAATAGATATAGCCGGCATGCGGTACGATCAGGGCCTTCGGGGCAGGCCGGGCAGCGCCTGCCCCGGCGTGGGCCAGCAGGTCGGCGACGGTGCGCTTGAGCTCAATCGGGTTGTCCGGGTAGAACAATCCCGCAACGGCAGCGGGGCGGATGGTGGACATACGGCATTCCTCATTAATCAGCCTAGTAAATCTGGGGGATTTGTCCGCTTTCAAGTGATGCCTGGCCGGATCCGCGTTTGCGCCGATAATAATGTGCCCGAGGCGACCGGATCGCCCTCATTCCAATATCGAGGAGATTTATGGCTTCATCCAGAGCGGCCGACGAAGGCACCCTGCTCAAGGCCATCCTGCAGGAATCGGCAACCGAGGTGATGGTGTTCGACGCCGACACCCTGCGGATCGTCCAGGCCAATCCGGCGGCGGCCAAGAATCTGCAATACCAGCCCCGAGCCCTGCAGAAACTGACACCGCTGGATTTTCTGCCTCCCGAGGACAGGCAGGCCTTCCATACCCTGCTCACCCTGCTCAGACACGGGAAAAAGCGCCGCACCGCGCTCAGCGTGCACTGCCGCCGCCGGGATGGGACCCTGTATCCCGTCGAGGTCCGGATGCTGTACTCGGCCGACCACGAAAAACCGGTTTTCATCTGGATCGCCAATGACGTCAGCCAGCGCGAGGCCACACGGCAGGCCCTGGCGCATTCGGTATCGGACATGCACGCGATCGTGGCGCATATCCCGGGCATGGCGTTCCAGATCCAGCGCCGGCACGATGCCCCGCCCACGCTGCGCTACGTGAGCGAACAATCCGCCCAGCTGCTCGGCATCAAGGCGTCCGCCTTGCATGGCAAGCCCGAGCGCTTCTACAAGCTGATCCTGGAGGAGGACCGGCCCGACTATCTGGCCCAGCTGGCGCAAGCCGACGGCGGCCACATGACCTTCAACTGGGAGGGCCGCATCTGGATGAAAGCCTGGAAGGACGTGAAATGGGTCGCGATACGCGTCAGCCAGCGCAAGGACGAGGACAGCACGATCTGGGACGGCATCATGCTGAACATGACGCACAGCAAGCAGGCCGAGGCCGAACTCCTGCGGTCGCGGGCCCAGTTGAGCGCACTGGCCGCACACGTCGAAGCGGTCAAGGAACAGGAGCGCCTGCACCTGGCCCGCGAGGTGCACGACGACCTGGGCGGCAACCTCACCACCATCAAGATCGGGCTATCCTGGCTGATGCGGCACCTCCCGTCCGACCAGCCGCTGCTGATCCAGCGCACGGCCTACCTGGACAACGTGGTCGACCAGACCTTCGAGGCCGCGCACCGGATCGCCTCCAACCTGCGGCCGGCAGCGCTCGATTTCGGCATCGTTCCCGCCATCGCCTGGCAGCTGCAGCGTTTTACCCGCAACACCGATATTCCCCATGAATTCAGTGCGCCCGAGGATGCCATCCCGCTCGGCCCCGATGCGGAGATCGCCGCGTTCCGCATCGTGCAGGAAGCGCTGACCAACGTCGCCAAGCACGCCCGCGCCACGCGGGTGAAACTCAGGCTGGTGCGGGAACCGGACAGCCTGCGGATCACGCTGACCGACAATGGCCGCGGCCTCCAGCCCGCGCCGGGAAACGGGCATGGCTTCGGCATACTCGGCATGATCGAGCGCGCAGCCGCACTGGGCGGCGAACTCACTGTACAGCCCGCCAAACGGAAGGGCACCCAGGTCAGCCTGCGCATTCCCCTGGCCGTCGCTGTGCCCGATCCGGCGGAATGACGGCATAATCGTCCCCATACCAAGCAGAGAACGCTCGTGGCAGCCGCAAAACCCTATCGCATCCTCATCGTCGACGACCACGCCATCGTTCGCGAGGGACTCAAGCTGATCCTGGCCGACGTCGAAGACATCGTAGTGGCCGGCGAGGCCGACTGTTCCAGCCGCGCCCTGCAGATGGCACGGCTGGAACCGTGGGACATGGTACTGATGGACATCTCCATGCCCGACCGCAATGGTCTGGAAACGCTGGAACTCATGAAAAAGGAGCATCCCGGCATCAAGGTGCTGATGCTCTCCATGTACCGGGAGACCCAATATGCGGTGCGGGCGCTGAAATCCGGCGCGGCGGGCTATCTCAACAAGCAGAGCGCGCCCGACCAGCTGGTCGATGCCATCCGCCTGGTCGCCTCGGGCAAGAAATACATCAGCGCCGAAGTCGCCCAGGAACTCGCCAGCCAGGTCAGCGGCGAACGCGCCGGCCTGCCGCACGAGGCCCTGTCCAACCGCGAATACCAGACCCTGTGCATGATCGCCTCGGGGCTGACCGTCTCCGCCATCGCCGACAAGCTCGCCCTGTCGGTCAAGACCATCAGCATGTACCGGGCCCGCCTGCTGCAGAAAATGCAGTTGAAAAACAACGCCGAACTGACGCATTACGCCATCAAGCACGGGCTGCTGGACTGAGTTGCAAGTCACACGCAGCACGTTTCAAGTTTTTCCTTGTAATTTGTAACTTGAAACGTGCAGCTGTCTTCAGAAATACCGGGGTTTTCCCGCCTTAATCCGGACTTCATCCTGCCGGGGCCAGCCCTACCATGCGAGGCATAGTCAATGCCCTTCCCGGGCCTGAGTGCCGACATGGCTGAGCCGAACGACAAAATCAATCTTGCCAATCCGACCGAAGTCGCGCGCGAAACCCTGCGCCGCCTGGCCCTGCGGCGGATCGCGCCGACCCCGGACAATTACCAGACGCTGTACGAGGAAATCGTGGGCGGGCCGAGCGCCCAGTCCGCTATTCCCTCGAATGCAGCCACGGCCGCCAGCGCCCTGTCCGGCCTGGTGATGGACCTCAACCTGCATCATCCCGAACTGGCTGCGCCCGTGGAAACGCTGAACCAGGCCATCCGCAAGAACGACTGGACGCAATGCCGCAAGCAACTGGGCCAGATCACCCTGCAGCTCAAGCAACAGGGCGAAAGCAGCGGAGGCGGCGGGGAAAACCTGGCCTTGCTGCGCGACCTGCTGGCCAAAACCCTGGAATTCGGCGTCGTCACCCAGCTGTCGCACAGTCCGCGCCTGGCCGAGAAAGCCCAGCATCTCGCCGCCGCGGTGCGCGACGCCAACAGCGCATCGGCCTTGCGCAGCGTCACGTCCGGACTGAAATCCCTGTGGGTCGGCATCGAGATGCAGGCCCCGGATCTCCAGCAGCAGCAGGAGATGCTCAAGCGCATCCTGCTGCTGCTGGTCGAAAACATCGGCGAACTGCTGGACGATGACACCTGGCTGCGCGGCCAGCTCGACATGGTCGAGGAAGTCATCGCAGGCCCGCTCCAGATCCAGTCTCTGCAGGAAGCGGAGAAGCGGCTCAAGGAAGTCATCTACAAGCAGAGCATGGTCAAGCACGGCCTGCGCGAGGCCACCGCCACGCTGAAAGCCACCATGACCACCTTCGTCAGCCGCATGCGGGACGCCGTGGCGGCCAACGACGAATACCAGGGCAAGATCGCCACCCACATCGAGCGCATCCGCAATACCGAGGACGTACTGGAACTGAACCGCATTCTCGAGAACCTGCTGGACGAAACGCGCAGCGCGCAGGCCGACACCCGGCGCGCCCACGAGCAACTGATCGGGGAGCGCGATGCCGCCGTGCAGGCGGAGAGCCGCATCAAGCAACTGGAAACCGAACTCGCCCAGATGAGCGCCCTGGTGCGCGAAGATCCGATGACCCGCAGTCTCAACCGGCGCGGGCTGGACGACGAATTTGCGCGCGAGGCATCGCGTGCCGACCGTTACGACACGCCCTTCAGCATCGCCGTGCTCGACGTCGACAATTTCAAGGCGCTGAACGACAAGCGCGGCCACCAGACCGGCGACGAGGCGCTGATCCACCTGGTCAAGGTGGCAAAGGAAGAACTGCGCATCACCGACCATATCGCGCGGATGGGCGGCGAGGAATTCCTGATCATTCTGCCCAACACTCCGCTCGATGAGGCCGCGCGCATCATCACCCGCCTGCAGCGCAGCCTCACCAAGAAATATTTCCTCGACAACAACGAAAAAGTATTGATCACCTTCAGCGCCGGCGTCGCCCAGCGCGTGCCTGGCGAATCGCAGGAAGCCTCCATCGCCCGGGCCGACAGCGCCATGTACCTAGCCAAGCACAGCGGCAAGAACCGCGTCTGTCTGGCTTCGGACGCGCCTGTCAAGGCCGGGGAATGAAGATCATGCAGATTTTTGAAACAGCGGCCTTAACTTTCTCCAACCCCCGACGATTCCTCACACAACGGCGGTTCATGTAGCCCCAACGGGCAGACCAACGTTGACGGCACCAGAGCACCCTTTGGGGCATAGAAGCCGGAACCATCGACCCACTTAAGGAGAAACAAATGGCACAAGTAATCAACACCAACGTAGGCGCTCTCTTCGCTGGCGCTGCACTGAACAAATCGGCGATCGCTTTGCAAACCGCCCAGCAACGCCTGTCCTCCGGCCTGCGCATCAACAGCGCCGCGGATGACGCGACCGGCCTGGGCATCGCCACCACCTACGATTCGAAGATCCGCGGCGCGAACATGCAGATCCGCAATGCCAACGACGGCATTTCCAAGGCCCAGATCTCCGACGGCTACCTGGCCCAGATCACGGAAAACACCCAGCGCCTGCGCGAAATCTATGTGCAGACCGGTGCGGTCTCCAACCAGGAGGCAACCGCCCTCCTCGCTGAAAACGCGCGTATCGACGGCCTGGTTACCGCCAGCACTGCGGTGACGGTGGACGAAAGCGGCGGCACGGCCGGCGGCACGGGCGGCACCTTCACCGCTGCGACGTCCTACTCCAACCTGGCTGCATTCGACACCGAGTTGACCGCCATCGGCACCGCCCGTGCCAAGTTCGGCGCCGACATGTCGTCGCTGGCTTCCGCCGTGGCCACGCTGCAGACCGCTTCGGTGAACTACTCGGCTTCCTACAGCCGCGTCATGGATACCGACTACGCTGCCGAAACCGCGGCCCAGGCCAAGAACAACATCCTGCAACAGGCCGGTACCGCGGTCCTGGCGCAGGCCAACCAGACGCCGCAAACCGTGCTGACCCTGCTGCGTTAAGCGGTTTTTGATAGGAGACACCCCCAACCGGAGCAGTCGGTTGGGGATTTGACATGAAGGATATCGCGATGATTATCCAGAACACCCCCCTCATGAATCAGGCCGCGCTCCCGGCCGCGCGCGCCCATGGCGCCGCCCATACCGAATCCAAGGTCGTCGCCAACACCCCGGCCCATAATGTTCCCCAACAGCCTTCCGCGGCAGAACTGAAAAACGCCGTGGAAATGCTCAACAAAGCCATGCAGCAATCGAACCAGAACCTCGAGTTCAGCGTGGACACCGACACGAAAAAAGTCGTGGTCAAGATGGTGGACACCAGTACGGGTCAACTGATTCGCCAATTTCCGTCCGAAGAAACCCTTGCGATTTCGCGAGGTATCGAACAATTCCAGCAAGGTCTGCTGCTGAAACAAAAGGCTTGAGTCAGGAGGTCCATCATGGCCATTACTTCGTCGACCACGACCGCACTCGATGTTCCCACTCTCGTCTCGCAGCTGATGGCCGTCGAGCGACGTCCGATCGACACGCTCAACACCCAGATCACCAGCTACCAGACCAAGATTTCTTCCTTCGGCACGCTGAGCGGCCTGGTCTCGAGTTTCCAGACCGCAGCCCAGAATCTGGGCACCACCCTGCAGAAACTCGCCGCCACGCCCTCCGATCCCAGCGTCTTTTCCGCCACCGCGGGCAGCACCGCCGTGCCCGGCAACTACACGGTCGAGGTGAGCAAGCTGGCGCAGTCGCAGAGCCTGGTTGCCGCAGGACAGGCCAGCAGCACGGCCGCCATCGGCAACGGCACCGCCACCACGGTCACGTTCGACTTCGGCACCATCGGCGGCGGCACCCTGACCAACGGGGTATACAGCGGCGCGGCCTTCACGTCGAACGGCAACGGCACCGCCAGCATCACCATCGACAGCACCAACAACACCCTGGAAGGCATACGTGACGCGATCAACTCCGCCGCCATGGGCGTGACCGCGACCATCGTCAACGACGGGTCGGGCACGCCCTACCGCCTGGCGCTGACCTCAGGCAGTTCCGGTGCCAGCAACAGCATGAAAATCACCACCAGCGGCGGCGACGGCTCCATCGACAGCCTGCTGGCTTACGATCCGGCCGGCACGCAGAATCTGACCCAGACCATCGCCGCCCAGAATGCCGATCTCACGGTGAACGGGATCGCGATCACCAGCGCTTCCAACACGGTGAGCGAGGCCATCCAGGGTGTCACGCTGACGCTCACGAACACCACCGCCGCGCCAGCCAGCCTGACGGTCGCGCGCGACACCACGGCAATCAACACCGCGGCATCCGGGTTTGTCGACGCCTACAACGCCCTGGCCGGCCAGATCAAATCCCGTTCCGCCTACGCCACCAACGGCTCGGCAGGGGGCGCCCTGGCGGGGGACGGCACCTTGCGCGTCATGCAGGACCAGCTGCGCAGCATTTTCAATACGCCCGCCAGTGGCGGCACCCTGACTTCGCTTGCCGAGGTCGGCATCGCCTTCCAGAAGGACGGTTCGCTGAGCCTGGACAGCAGCAAGCTCAACAGCGCCATCTCGGCCAATTTCAGCGATGTGACCAATTTGTTCTCGTCGTCGACGGGCTTCGCTACCCGGCTGGCCGACTGGGCCCAGTCCACGCTCGATCCCGGCGGCCTGATCGATACGCGCACCCAGAGTCTCAACAAATACGTCCAGGACCGCAACGACGAAATCGACCGGCTGGAGAACCAGATGACGGCCCTGCAGAAGAAATACACGGCCGAATATACCAACCTGAACCTTCTGCTGAGCCGCATGAATTCCACCAGCACGTATCTGACCCAGCAGCTGAGCAGCACCTCGTCCAAATGAGCGCCGTCTGCATCGTTCCGAACGCGCCACGTGACTGCCCCGCCGGCCGTCCGCATCAATAAACCAGGAGGAAGACGTGTACACACAATCCAGAGTTGCCGCCAACGCCTACGCCAACGTCGGTCTCGAAACCGGCGTGGTGGCCGCCAATCCGCACCAGCTCATCATCATGCTGTATGAGGGGGCCGAACTTTCGGTGCGGATGGCAATCCGGCACATGAATGAAGGCGATCTGGTCAAGAAATCGGCCGCCATCACCAAGGCCAGCACCATCATTCTGGAAGGCCTGCGCACTGCACTCGATACCCGCCAGGGGGGCAAACTCGCGATGCAGCTCGACGCCCTGTACGACTACATGGGCAAGCGCCTGATGCTCGCTCATCTCAACAACCAGACCGAGCCCCTGGAAGAAGTGCTGGGGTTGTTGCGTGAACTGCATGACGCCTGGAAACAGATCGGCGTCACCGGCCAATCCCACGCCGTCCCCCTCCAACATCCCATCGCCGCTTGAACCGGAGACTTTCATGACCAGCCACGAAATCCTCACCACCTATGAATCGCTCTCCGAACTGACCGGCAGCATGCTGAATGCCGCCCGCCAGGGCGAATGGGATGATCTGGCCGTGCTGGAGCAACGCTGCCAGGCCTATGTCGGCAGCCTGATGCAAACCGATCGGGTTCGCCTGAACGAAAGCGAACAACGCACCAAGGTCGCGATCATCCGTACCATCCTGCAGAATGATGCCCAGATCCGTGCACTGGCCGAACCGCGCCTGCACGAATTGCAGCAGCGCCTGAGCCTGTCGCGCGCGAGCCAGCGCAGCGTCAAGGCCTACAACGCGCAGCGAACCTGACGCCTCTCCCATGTTCCCGGTTCAGTTCATGGCTCGCATGATGGATGCCCCGCTCTCGCGGGACACCACGCCGCGGCCCGTGTCCGGACTGGTGCCTGTACAGGCGGTTCTGAACGCCACCGAACGCGACCAGACCACCCCGCGTCCCACCTTCGAACACCTGGCTCTGGGGCAGACGCTGACCGGCCTGGTCAAGAGCCTGAGCAAGGGCCTGGCGCTGGTCGAGATCGACGGACAAACCGTTGCGATGCGGCTGCCGCCCGAAACGGCGCCGGGCGATACGCTACGTCTGCGCTTCGCCGGCCACATGCCGCAACCCGTATTTCTGCTCGCCACCCCGCAAGCTGCCGCCAGCGACACCCCGCAGTTGAGCCAGACGGCACGCATGCTGAGCGACTTGATGCAGCACCTGCCGGGACACAATGCCTTGCCCACGGTCACCCCGAACGGTCCTCTGCTCGACCAGCCGAACGCAAACCCGGCGGTGATGGCGCTTGCGCTGCGTACCGCGCTGGTCCGCAGCGGCCTGTTTTATGAATCCCACCTCGCCAACTGGGCGGTTGGCCAGGACAGTCTGGACGGCCTGATGCAGGAGCCGCAGAATCGACTCGTCGCGACGGAAACCGCGCGCGCTGCTGCCAACCCCGCCGGTACGCTCGCCCTGCCCAATACCGCCGAAGCGGCCGGCGACAAGCCGCTCAATCCCATGCACGCCCTGCTGTCGCAGCAATTGCAGGTGCTGGAGTCCCCGCAATTCGTCTGGCGCGGGGAAGTATGGCCGGGCCAGCCACTGGAATGGCATCTGCGCCAGGAAACCGATACCGAGCAGGGGCAGGCGCACGCCGATGCTGCCAACGACGCCGGAACAGGCTGGGAATCGCATCTCAAACTGAGCCTGCCACAACTCGGCAACCTGACCGTGCACATCAAGCTCGATGCTCACCAGGCATTCAGCATCCGGATGGTGCCGGAACAGCCCGAATCCGAGACCCTGCTGCAGCAAAACCGGGGACAGCTGGCGAAGCGGCTGGCCGACGCCGGCTGCGCGCTCCACAGCCTGACGGTGCAACACGATGACGGCACCTGACAAACAGCGGGCCGCGGCGGCGCTCGCCTACCGGACCGGCGATGCGGCGCCGCGTGTGGTCGCTAAGGGTCGGGGCATTCTTGCCGATACTATTATCGAGAGAGCACGCGCGTCAGGCGTATACGTCCACGAATCGCGCGAGTTGCTGGCGCTGCTGATGCAGATCGACCTCGACAGCCACATTCCGCCGCAACTCTATATTGCGGTGGCCGAGTTGCTGGCCTGGCTTTACCACATGGAAGAATCCGATAAACAGGCATTGCCACATAACAACACTTGATCAGAATGGCTTCTTCACCCGAGCAACACGACCCCCATTCCTCCGAACACGAAGGCCAGCTGGCACGCTTTACCCTGCATTCGCGCACAGAGATACTCTTCCTGCTGCGTGCGATCCAGAAACGCAAGCTGCTGGTCAATCTCGATCTGCCGGGCAGCCGGCAGATCATCGTCACCTCGGTGCTCAAGGTGAACGAATCCAGCAACACCCTGATCCTCGACAGTGCCCGTGGCGACGCGCTCAACCACGAATTGCTGTCCGGCAAGGGGGCGGAGTTCGTCACCCAGCTCGACGGGGTGTCGATCACCTTTGCGACCGGCCCGGTGACCTTGTGCGAATACGAGAAGCTGCCGGCGCTGCGCATCGCCCTGCCACGCGCGATCATCCGCCTGCAACGGCGCGAGCATTTCAGGGTGCCGATGCCCATCGCCAACCCGGTCAGGTGCATTGTTCCCGCCCTCTCGACGGAGGATAACGAACCGATCTCCGCGCACATCGTGGATATCGGCTGCGGCGGCGTGGCGCTGGCCGACACCAGCGGACGCCTCGGCAATGCAGCCGGCCGCATCATGCCCGATTGCAAGCTGCTGCTGCCCGAGACGGAAGCGATCGTGACCACCCTCGAGGTCCGCAATTCGGCCCAGATACGCTTGCAGAACGGTGCGTTCCAGACGCGTCTGGGCTGCAAGTTCATCGATCTACCCAATGACATGGCGGCCAAGCTGCAGCGCTTTGTCATGGATATCGAGCGTGCGCGGCGAAACAGCCTTTAGAACGTACGCCCACCCCTACATGAATGCTTCAAGGAGATCTCGCCATGCAAACGATCCAGCAGGAAATTGACGAACGGACCAATCTGACCAGTTCCAACAAACTGGAACTGCTGTTGTTTCGTCTGGGCGATGACCCCGGTCTCGACCGCAACGAGCTGTTCGGCATCAACGTGTTCAAGATTCGCGAAATCATCCCCATGCCGACCATCACGGCCGTCGCCGGATCGCCGCCCCACATGATGGGCGTGGTCGATCTGCGCGGCCAGATCCTGCCGGTCATCGACCTGCCGGCCGTGGCGGGCTGCACCCCGAAAACGGGGCTGAACATCCTGCTGATCACCGAATACGCCCGTAGTACGCAAGCTTTTGCCGTCGAATCGGTCGAGGACATCGTGCGGCTCGACTGGCGCCAGGTGCTGTCTGCCGAAGGCAATGGCGCGAGCGGCATGGTCACCAGCATCGCCCGCCTGGACGGCGAGAACAGCGATCGGCTGGCCCAGGTGCTCGACGTGGAAACGATCCTGCGCCAGGTCATGCCGTCGACCGAACTGGAAATCGATCCCGAGAATATCGGCCCGCATGTCGATCTCAAACCTGGCACCGTCATCCTGGCGGCCGACGACTCACTGATCGCGCGCACCATGATCGAGCAGGGGCTCGAGGCCATGGGCCTACCCTACATCATGTGCAAGACCGGGAAGGAGGCCTGGGACCAGTTGCAGGCCTTCTCCGCCAAGGCGCAGGAAGAAGGCAAAACCGTCCACGACCGGGTCGCCCTGGTGCTGACCGATCTGGAGATGCCCGAGATGGATGGCTTCACGCTGACCCGCAACATCAAGCAGGACCCGCGATTCAGCGCCATTCCCGTGGTGATCCACTCCTCGCTGACCGGATCGACCAACGAGGCGCACGTCAGGAAGGTCGGCGCAGATGCCTATGTCGCGAAATTCGTCGCTGAGGACCTGGCAAATGCCTTACGCCAAGCACTGAGCACCGTGCACTGAGATGATGCGCGTTGCATGAAGTCCATGCCCAGAACTGAAAGCTGGGCGCCGCGTGAATCCTGTATCTTGAATCTTGCAACTTGAAGCCTCCCGCTGCGCGGGGGGCGCTCTGTTTTAGATGCCCATGTTCATGATTTCTTGATAGGCGGATACCAGCTTGTTGCGGACCTGCACGGTCTGCTGGAAGGCAATACTGGATTTCTGCAATGAAATCATCGCGTCGGAGAGGCTGACACTGGGATCCCCCATCTCGAAACGGTCGGCCAGCTTCTTCGATTGCAACTGGACCTCGTTGACCTGGTCGAGCGAGGATTTCAGAGCCGACTGGAAATCGACCGCGCCGGTAGCCGGCTTGGCTTGAAGGGCGCCCTCGCCTATCGGATTGGCCCCTCCGGGCGTGGCGCGGGCCGCAGCAGCCTTCAGCTGCGCCACCATCGCCTCGATCCTGCTGGTATCGATCATGCCTACGCTCATTGTGCCCTCCTTGCCTGCTCAGGCGGTTTTCCACGTGCTCACCTTACCAGCCCGGTCACAAGCCATAAGCGCGATAAGCGCCTGAAACCGGCTTCTATTCTCCCGATTGAAAACCGTTGCACTGCCGATAATTCGTTCACATAGCGACATCCTCATGGGATCACACGGCATGAACACGGCAATCGAAAACAAGGCGCACCATGACGCCAGAACGATAGGGGCAGAATGATGGCGGGTGCAGGTGAAATGGTGGTTCCGGCCAACGTCATGGATTTCACACGGACGGCCGGCGGACGAAAAATCATGCTGATGCTGGGCGCAGCTGCGGTCATCGCGATCATGGCAGCCGTCTGGCTATGGGGGCAGCAGCCTTCTTATCGCGTCCTGTTCGCGAACTTCAGCGACCGTGACGGCGGAGCGATCGTCGCCGAGCTCGAGAAAATGAACATCCCCTACAAGTACGCCGAAGGCGGCGGCGCCCTGCTGGTGCCGGCCGACCGCGTCCACGATGCACGCCTGAAACTGGCTGCGCAAGGCTTGCCCAAGGGCGGCAATGTCGGCTTCGAACTGATGGAGAACCAGAAGCTGGGCGCCTCGCAGTTCCTCGAGCAGGTCAATTTCCAGCGCGCCATGGAAGGCGAACTGGCCCGTTCGATCGAATCCCTCTCGGCGGTGCAGGCCGCGCGCGTGCACCTGGCCATGCCCAAGGACTCGGTCTTCGTCTCCGAACAAAAACAGCCCACCGCCTCGGTGCTGCTCAACCTGCACCCCGGCCGCGTGCTGGACGCCCAGCAGGTCAGCGCCATCGTGCACCTGGTCGCCAGCAGCGTTCCCGAACTCTCGCCGAAGAACGTGACCATCGTCGACCAGAACGGCAACCTGCTGTCCGACACCAGCAAGGCAGCCAGCGCCAACGGCATGGACCCGAGCCAGATCAAGTACGTACAGGACTACCAGCAGAACGTCGCCAAACGGATCGAATCCATCATCTCCCCCATCGTCGGCGCGGAAAACGTGCGGGCCGAAGCGACGGCCGACATGGACTTCTCGCGCAGCGAACAAGCAGTCGAGTCCTACAAGCCGAACCAGACGCCCGATGCCATGGCCATCCGCAGCCAGCAGACCAGCGAATCGCAGAATGGCAGCACCAGTCCCGCCGGCGTACCGGGCGCGCTGACCAACCAGCCGCCGGCCCCGGCCACCGCCCCGATCACGGTGCCCGGCCAGAAGGCGCCTGCCGCAGCCGTGCCGGCCGCCCCGGCCACCAACACGCACAAGGACTCCACCGTCAACTATGAAGTCGACAAGACCATCCAGTACGTGCAGAAGGCGGGCGGCGGACTGAAGCGTCTGTCGGTCGCCGTGGTCGTCAACTACCGGAAAACCGTCGACAAGAACGGCAAGGTCGCCATGAAGCCGCTGAGCCCGGCCGAGATCACCCAGATCACCAATCTGGTCAAGGAAGCCATGGGCTACAACCAGGAACGCGGCGACACCCTCAACGTGGTGAACAGTTCCTTTGCAAGCCAGCCGCCGGAAATCATCCCCGAAGTACCGCTGTGGAAGCAGCCCCAGACCATCGACCTGGCCCTGCAGACGGGAAAATACCTGCTGATGGCCGTGGCGCTGCTGCTGCTGTATCTGCGCATGCTCAAGCCGATGCTGAAAAAGATCGCCGAGGCCCCCGCCCTGCCTGCACCCGGCCACGATGCCCATCTGCATCACGGTGGCGGCAGCGGCGACATGATGGCGCTGCCCGGTCAGCGCAATTACCAGGAAAACCTTGCGCGCGCGCAGAAACTGGCCAGCGAAGACCCGCGCGTCGTCGCCAACATCGTCAAAACCTGGGTAGGCAGCCATGAGTGACAACGGCATTACAAAGGGCGCAATCCTGATGCTCGCACTGGGCGAGGAAGGCGCGTCGGAAGTCATGAAATACCTCGGCCCGCGCGAAGTGCAGAAGCTGGGCGAGGCAATGACCAGCATGAAGGCCATTCCGCAGGAAGAGGTCGAGACCGTGCTGCACGACTTCAACAACGTGGCGGACCAGAATTCCTCGCTGGGCCTGGACTCGGACGACTATATCCGCAGCGTACTGAAGAAGGCACTGGGCGACGACAAGGCGAACTCGCTGCTCAACCGCATCCTCGGCGGCGGCGGCGATGCCAGCGGCATCGAAAGCCTGAAGTGGATGGACGCCGAATCGGTGGCCGATCTCATCCACAGCGAACACCCGCAGACCATCGCGACCATCCTCGTTCACCTGGAACGCGACCAGGCCTGCGAAGTGCTGGGCTGCTTCACCGAGCGCCTGCGCAACGACGTGCTGCTGCGCATTGCCACGCTTTCCGGCGTGCAGCCTGCCGCCCTGCGCGAACTGAACGACGTCCTGACCAAGCTGCTGTCCGGCAGCGACGTGTTGAAGAAACAGCCGATGGGCGGCACGCGCGCGGCGGCCGACATCCTCAACTTCATGAGCGGCGACAACGAGCAGTCCGCCATGGAGTACCTGAAGAGCTACGACCCCGACATGGCGCAGAAGATCATGGACGAGATGTTCGTGTTCGAGAACATCATGGACATCGAGGATCGCGGCGTGCAGTTGCTGTTGCGCGAAGTTCAGTCCGACTCGCTCATCATCGCGCTCAAGGGCGCGTCGGAAGAAATGCGCGAGAAAATCTTCAAGAACATGTCGCAACGTGCCGCTGAAATGATGCGGGAAGACCTGGAATCCAAGGGTCCGGTGCGCCTGTCCGAGGTCGAGGCGCAGCAGAAGGAAATCCTAATGATCGTCCGCCGCCTGGCCGACGAAGGCCAGATCTCGCTGGGCGCCAAGGGAGAGGAACAGTATGTCTAGCGTGTTGTCCAGCGTCGATCAGGCCGCCTGCCAGCCCTGGGAGATGACCAGCTTCGATGCCCACCTGCATCCGGCCAAGCAGGCCGGCCACACCGCCGTCGTCCTGCCGACGATCGAACAGATCACCGCCATCCAGGAACAGGCGAGACAGGAAGGCTATCAGGCTGGCCATGCCGAAGGGCTCGCCGCCGGGCGCGAGGAGGCCGCCCGCGAAGCGGCCCGTTTGCACGATCTGGCCAACACCTTCTCGACCGAGGTCGCCCAGGCTGATGAAATCATCTCCCAGCAAATTCTCGACCTGTCGATCGATCTGGCCCGTGCATTGTTGAAATCGGCGCTGGCGATCCGCCCCGAGCTGGTCATTCCCATCGTCAAGGAAGCGGTACGCTACCTGCCGGTTCTGCACCAACCGGCCCTGCTGTTCCTGAATCCGGCCGATGCCTTGCTGGTCAAGGAGCGGATCGGCGACGAACTCGAAAAAATGGGCTGGCAACTTGCCGACGACGGGCAGCTCGAACCTGGCGGCTGCCGCGTGGAAACGGCCAGCAACCAGATCGATGCCTCGCTGCCCACCCGCTGGCAGCGTCTGACCGCAGCGCTCAGCAAGAATTCGGACTGGCTTGCCGCCTGATGGATAGGGACATGCATGCCCACAGCACCCGCTGGAAGGCCTACCTGCAGGACTGCGGGGAACTGCTGGCGATCGCTGAACCCATGCAGATATCCGGCCGCGTCACCCGGGTGGCCGGGCTGGTGATGGAAGCCGTCGGACTGAAACTGCCGGTCGGCAGCGCCTGCACCGTGCCGCTGCCCAATGGTTCGCAACTCGAGGCCGAGGTGGTGGGATTCGCGGGAGATCATGTGTTCCTCATGCCGCAAAGCGACGTCGAGGGCATCGTGCCCGGCGCACGCGTGTTCCCGGTGGAGGTCATTCCCACACTGCCCCGTGCCGGCCAGGTCAATCATCCGCGCCGGCGGCCCAGCGACCGTACCCGCCATCTGCCGGTCGGCGAGGGGTTGCTGGGACGCGTGCTCGACAGCGGCGGCCGTCCGCTCGACGGTCTCGGCCCCGTCCACGCCTCGGCTACCGCGCCGCTCAACAATCGCGCCGCCAACCCGCTGGCGCGCGCCCCCATCACCGACATCCTCGATGTCGGCGTACGCGCCATCAACAGCATGCTGACCGTCGGCCGTGGCCAGCGCATGGGCCTCTTCGCCGGCTCCGGCGTCGGCAAGAGCGTCCTGCTCGGCATGATGGCGCGCTACACCAGCGCGGACGTGATTGTGGTCGGCCTGATCGGCGAACGCGGCCGCGAGGTCAAGGAATTCATCGAGCAGATTCTCGGCGAGGAAGGCCTGGCGCGCGCCGTGGTCGTGGCCGCGCCGGCCGACACGCCGCCGCTCATGAGATTACAGGGCGCAGCGTACGCCACCTCGATCGCCGAGCATTTCCGTGACCAGGGCAAGAACGTGCTGCTGATCATGGATTCGCTCACCCGCTATGCCATGGCGCAGCGCGAGATCGCTTTGGCGATCGGCGAGCCGCCCGCGACCAAGGGCTATCCGCCATCGGTATTCGCCAAGCTGCCGGCGCTGGTCGAGCGTGCCGGCAACGGCAAGCCGGGCGGCGGCTCGATCACGGCCTTCTATACCGTGCTCACCGAAGGCGACGACCAGCAGGATCCGATCGCCGACGCCGCACGCGCCATTCTCGACGGCCACATCGTGCTGGATCGCTCGCTGGCCGAGAGCGGGCACTACCCGGCCATCAACATCGAGCAGTCGATCAGCCGCGCCATGCACAGCATCACGACGCTGGAACAGCAGCAGCTCGCACGCCGCCTGAAGAAGCTCTATTCGCGCTACGAGCGCAGCCGCGACCTGATCAACGTCGGCGCCTACGCGGCCGGCACCGACCCGCTGCTGGACGAGGCCATCCGGCTGCAAACCGGCATGGAGGCCTTTCTGCAGCAGGCCATCCACGAACGCGCCGACGTCCAGGAAAGCCTGGCCGATCTCGCCGCCCTGTTCCAATAACCCTTCCGACGAATCGAGCACACTGAATGGCGTCTCCTTCCGCTCTCAACACCCTGATCGACCTGGCACACAAGGAAACCGACGAGGCCGCCAAGCAGCTGGGCCTCGCCCTGCGCGTCGGCGACGAAGCGGTGCAAAAGCTCGATCTGCTGCTGCAGTACCGCAACGACTATGCGGAGCGTTGTCAGAGCAACCTGACGAGCGGGATCAGTACGACGCATTTCAACAACTTCCAGATGTTCATGCAGAAGCTCGACCATGCCATCTCGGGCCAGCAGAAGGTCGTCAACGACACCCAACTGCGGATTGCCCAGGCGCGTGCCGCCTGGCAGGCCTGCGAGCAGAAGAAAATGTCCTTCGTCACGCTGGCCGAACGCGCGAACAAGGAACAGTCACGCCGCGAGCTGTGGCGCGACCAGAAGCAGAACGACGAGCATGCCGCCCGGCGCTCGCAACACAAAAGAACCCCTTCCTGAGGCAGGACCGACACCATGAATGCGACCCCCATGAATCCCACGTCCGGCAATGCCGTTCAGCCCGCGCCACAGGCCGGAAAATCGGCAGACGCCAGTACGCCGGACGTTCCATTCAGCCAGGTGCTGTCCAGCGAGATCGCCCAGACCCGCAAAAGCGACGCGCCCCAGGAAAGCAGCCATGCCGACGCGAAGCCGGATCCGGCCGCTTCCCGCCCTGCCGGAGCGGCCGAAGGCAAGACCGATTCCACGCAGACGGCCAAGGCGGACGGGAAAACCGAACGTGACCATGACAAGAAAGGTGAGACGGACGCTGCCGAGGCGGCCACGGTCGCACCGGAAACCCTGCTTGGTCTGCCGATCAGCCCGGACGTATTCAAGCCGACGGTGGTCCCCGTCGGGACAAAGGCCGCCGCCGCGGAAGGCGCCGTTCCGGAAACGGCATCCGACCGCGGTGCGTCGGCCGTCCCTGCCCTGGGCGCACCGGGCATATCCGCCCAGGATGCCCGCAAGGGCCGCGCCATTCCGCTCACGCAGACCGTGCAACAAGCCGCGCAACACGATGCCCGCCAGGCCGGCAGCGAACGCGGCACGCAGAAACTCGACCCGCGTCTTGTCGGCCAGGAAGACACACATGCTGCAGCCGGGGCCGCACGGACGGCCACTCCGACTGATGCAGCCGCCGCGTTCCAGGGACAGCTGGCGGCAGCCCGGCACGCCGACGCCGTGAAGACGGGCGACCTACTGCCGGATATCGTCAGCAATCCTGCACTGCGGACGACTCCGCACGCATCGATCGACACCCAGCTCGCACCAGCCGACGCGTCCTCCCGCCTGGCCCCCTCCGTCGGAACGACGGCCTGGGGCCAGGCGCTGGGCGAAAAACTGGTGTGGATGGCATCGGGCGCCCAGCAAACCGCCTCGCTCACGCTCAACCCGCCCAACCTCGGGCCGCTGCAGATTGTGGTGCACGTCACCAACGACCAGGCCACGGCCAGCTTTTTCTCGGCCCAGCCCGAAGTACGCCAGGCGCTGGAATCCGCCTTCCCGCGGCTGCGCGAAATGATGAACGACGCCGGCATCCAGCTTGGGCAGGCGACGGTCAGCGCGGATACGCCGCAGCAAAACAGTACGCCCGACCGTCAGCCGCAACGCATCGCGCTTCCGTTCTCCGGCGCCGACCATGCCGCATCGGCCGGCCTCCAGGCCGTTCAGACGCCGATCCGTCAATCCGGGCGCGGTCTGGTCGATACCTTCGCCTGACCGGACAGGCGCGACATCACACGATATGCGTCCCTTTTCCCCCTCTTTTTACCGAATCGAAGACGCATGTTCCTTTTCATAATGACAAACATCTGCCCCCCATTGCACATGTAGAGGAAAGCAACAATGGCCGCACCTGCCGTACCTGTCGAATCATCCGAAGCCGAGGAAGCCGTTCCGGTCAGGAAATCGAAGAAAAAGCTGTTCATCATCGCAGGCGCCCTCGTGGTCCTGCTGGGCGGCGGCGGCGCTGGCGCGTGGTTCTTCATGCATGGTGCGCATGACACCAAGGAAAAGGCTGCCGAGCCGGCCAAACCCCCGGTGTATCTGCCGCTCGAAACCTTCACCGTCAATCTCCAGGGAGGCGAACAGTATCTGCAGACAGACATCACGCTGCAGGTGGCCGATCCGGCCCAGGTCGATGACATCAAGCTGCATATGCCGCGCGTCCGCAGCCGTCTGCTGACGCTGCTCTCCAGCAAGCAGGCCGACGAGCTGGTCACGCCGGACGACAAGAAAAAGCTGGCGCAGGAAATCCTGGCGCAGATCAAGCTGCCGTTCGACCCCAACGGCAAACCGCAACAGGTGGACGATGTCCTGTTCACCACGTTCGTGATCCAGTAAGAAGACCTCATCCATGGCCGACAACTTTCTTTCGCAGGACGAAGTCGACGCGCTGCTGAAAGGCGTGACCGGCGAAGTCGACGAGGCGCCGGCCGAATCGGACGATTTTTCGGGCGCCCGTCCCTACAATCTCGCCACGCAGGAACGCATCGTGCGCGGCCGGATGCCGACGCTCGAGATCATCAACGAACGGTTTGCACGCCAGTTGCGGATCGGCCTCTACAATTTCCTGCGGCGCGGCGTGGAGATCTCGGTCGGTCCGGTGCGGGTATCCAAGTACAGCGAATTCATCCGCAACCTGGTCGTGCCCACCAACCTGAACCTGGTGCAATTCAAGCCGCTGCGCGGTACGGCCCTGATGATCTTCAACCCCGACCTGGTCTTCCTCATGGTCGACAACCTGTTCGGCGGTGACGGGCGTTTCCACACCCGCGTCGAAGGACGCGACTTCACCCAGACCGAACACCGCATCATCCAGCGCATCCTGAACATCGTGTTCGAGGCCTATTCGAAATCCTGGGAGCCGGTCTACCCGGTCGAGTTCGAATTCATTCGCTCGGAAATGAACACCCAGTTCGCCAACATCGCCACCCCGAACGAAGTGGTGGTGGCGGTCACCTTCGCCATCGAGCTCGGACAGATCAGCGGCGAAATGCATATCTGCATGCCCTATTCGATGATCGAACCGATCAAGGATCTGCTCACCAGCAGCCTGCAGGCCGAAAACCTGGAAGTCGACAAGCGCTGGATCCGCCTCATGCGACAGCAGATCCAGATGGCGGAAGTCGAGATCGTCGCCGACCTGGGCACGGCCGCTATCAGCCTGCGCGACATCGTCGACATGAAAGTGGGCGACATCATCCCGCTCAACATCCCCGAAACGATCGAAGCCAAGGTGGACGGCGTCCCGGTCATGGAATGCGCATACGGAAAGTTCAACGGTCAATACACCCTGCGGGTCGAGAAACTGCTGTCGACCAGCACGAACGACCCGCAAACAGGAGATCAACATGTCTGAAGACATCACCCAAACCATCGCGGAAGACGACTGGGCGGCCGCCATGGCCGAACAGGCCACGCCTGCGGCCGTCCAGTCGAGTCCTGAAATCTTTCCGGAACTGTCGGGCAACACCGCCGCGGGCGGACTGGCCAAGGATATCGATTTCATCCTGGACATCCCGGTCCTGCTGACCGTGGAACTGGGGCGGACCAAGATCGCGATCAAGAACCTGCTCCAGCTGGCCCAGGGATCGGTGGTCGAACTCGACGGACTGGCCGGCGAACCGATGGACGTGCTCGTCAACGGCTGCCTGATCGCGCAGGGCGAAGTGGTGGTGGTCAACGACAAGTTCGGCGTGCGTCTCACCGACATCATCACACCGGCCGAGCGGATCCGGAAACTCAACAAATGAAGCGTTTCGCCGCAAGCGTCGTGTCGAGCCTGCCGATCCTGGCGCATGCCGCCGATGCCGTCGCGCCGGCTCCTGCGGTCTCGGCCGCCGGCAGCCTGCTCCAGGTATTCATCGGCCTCGTCGCCGTATTACTCCTGATTGCCGCCACGGCCTGGGTCGCCAAGCGTTTCGGCGTCACCCGTGGCGGGGCATCCAACGTACTGAACGTCATCAGCAGCGCCTCCGTCGGTGCGCGTGAACGGGTCGTGGTGGTCGAAGTCGGCGAATCGTGGCTCGTGGTCGGTGTGGCGCCGGGCAGCGTCAATGCCCTGATGACCCTGCCCCGCGGCGAAATCCAACCCACGTCCGCCCCTTCCCTCAACACCAGCTTTGCGGCAGGCCTGCAGCATCTGATCGAGAAACGTCGTGGAAAATAAGTTGCATCGCCGCACGATGCGTGCACTGCTCATGCTGTTCGCCTTGTTGCTGCCCTCGCTGGCGCTGGCGCAGAGCGCAGGCCTGCCCGCCTTCACCAGCACCCCCAGCGGCGGCGGCCAGACCTACACGCTGAGCCTGCAGACCCTGCTGCTGCTCACCTCGCTGTCCTTCCTGCCGGCCGCGCTGCTGATGATGACCAGCTTCACCCGCATCATCATCGTGCTGTCGCTGCTGCGCCATGCGCTGGGCACCCAGTCGTCGCCGCCCAACCAGGTGATGATCGGCCTGGCGCTGTTCCTGACCCTGTTCGTGATGGGGCCGACCCTGGACAAGATTTACACCGAAGCCTATCAGCCGCTTTCCGAGAACCGTATCCAGATGGGCGAGGCGCTCGACAAGGGCGCCGTTCCGCTGCGCGCATTCATGATGAAGCAGACGCGCGAAACCGATCTCGCCCTGTTCGTGAAGATGTCGGGCACGGCGGCGCCGAAAACCGCTGCCGACGTGCCGATGCGCGTGCTGATTCCGGCCTACATCACCAGCGAACTCAAGACCGCCTTCCAGATCGGCTTCGCTGTGTTCATTCCCTTCCTCATCATCGACATGGTCGTCGCCAGCATCCTGATGGCGATGGGGATGATGATGGTGTCGCCCGCCATCGTTTCGCTGCCCTTCAAGATCATCCTGTTCGTCCTGGTGGACGGCTGGAATCTGTTGCTGGGCTCGCTGGCGCAAAGCTTCTATTAACCCGCCCCTGAAAGACACACGCCATGACACCCGAAAGCGTAATGACCCTGGGCCGCACCGCGCTGGAAATGACCATCCTGGTGGCGTCCCCTGTCCTGCTGGTCACCCTGGTGGTCGGCCTGATCGTCAGCGTCTTCCAGGCCGCCACCCAGATCAATGACGCCAGCCTCTCGTTCATTCCCAAGGTCATCGCCGTGCTCGCGACGTTTGCCATTGCCGGCCCTTGGATGCTGACGGTCATGACCGACTACATGCGACGGGTATTGACCGACCTTCCCAGTCTCATCGGCTGACCTCCCGCAGAAATCCATGATCAGCCTCACCGATGCCCAGCTCAACGCCTGGCTGATCAGCTTCATCTGGCCCCTCACCCGCATATTGGGCCTGATCATGGTGGCGCCGGTATTCGGCCACAGCTCGGTACCACGGCGCGTCAAGATCGGCCTGGGCGTATTCATCGCCCTGATCATCGCTCCCACCCTGCCGCCCATGCCCGATGTCGGACTCGGCTCCTGGCACGGCCTGTTCATTCTGATCCAGCAACTGCTCATCGGCATGGCGATCGGCTTCATCATGCGCATCGTGTTCGCCGCAGTCGAGGCGGCGGGCGAAATCGTCGGCCTGCAGATGGGCCTGGGGTTTGCGTCCTTCTTCGATCCGCAAAGCGCGGGCCAGACGATCGTGATTTCCCAGTTCTTCAATCTCCTGGCTTCGCTGCTGTTCCTCGCGGTCAATGCGCATCTGCTGCTGCTGGGCATTCTCGTCGAGAGCTTCAAGAGCCTGCCTATCAGTCCGCAGCCGCTCTCGACAGCAGGTTTCTACAGCGTCGCCAACTATGGCTCCGTCGTGTTTTCCGTCGGCCTGCAACTGGCGCTGCCGCTGATCGCCATCCTGCTGATGACCAACCTGGCGCTCGGCATCCTCACGCGCTCGGCGCCCCAGCTCAATATCTTTGCGATCGGTTTTCCCATCACCCTGGGAGTGGGGTTGATTGCGCTGGACATCACCCTGCCCTACTTCACGCCCCAGTTCGAGCACATGTTCCGGAACGGCTTCGCGGCCACGACGGCAGTCATCCGGGCGCTTCATCCCTAGCAGGCAGGGCGGGCGAAACGGAAACGCCGGGCTGCAGGAAATCCCTGCAGCCCGGCGCTTGAATCCGGAAGCTCCGAAAGGTTTTAGAAACCGAGACTGTCGAGCAGATCGTCCACCTGGCTCTGGTCGGCTACTACATCGCTCTTGTTCGTGGGATCGATCTGCGGTCCGTTGAGCAGGCCGCTGCTGGATTCCCGTTTCACTTCGGCCGGCGCATAGTCGATCAGCAGTTGCACCAGCTGCCGTTCCAGGTTGTGCGCAAGATCGGTCACCTTGCGAATCACCTGACCCGTGAGATCCTGGAAATCCTGGGCCATCATGATGTCCAGCAACTGCTGCTTGGTGGCGCTGGTGTCGTTGCGCATGTCCGCCAGGCATTGCATGGTCATGGTCGCCATGTCGCGGTAATTGGCTTCGGAAAACGGCGCCTTGAAGGCGGCCTGCCAGCCGTTCAAGATTTCGTCGGCGCCCGCATCGATGCGTTCCTGCATGGGAATGGCCGCATCGGTGGCATTGAGCACGCGCTGCGCCGCCTGTTCGGTCATGCGCGCCACATAGTTGAGACGTTCCCGTACATCGGGAATGTCCGTTGTCGCCTTTTCCAGTACCTTATCCAGCCCCAGCTCGCGCAGACTGTCGTGCAGGGTGCGGGTAATCTGGCCGACCCGCGCCAGCATCTCCTCCGACTCGCAGCCCTGGGGGCTCGCGGCGTGCGACACGGTCACGGCTGTAGCAGAGCCGACGAATTGCGTCTCCACGTCAGGCTCCCGCTTTGTCGAGTTTTTCGAATATCTTCGAGAGCTTCTCGTCGAGTGTGGCCGCGGTGAAAGGTTTGACGACGTAGCCACTGGCGCCGGCCTGCGCCGCAGCGATGATGTTTTCCTTCTTGGCCTCGGCGGTCACCATCAGGACCGGCAGCTTGGACAGGGCGGCATCGGCACGGATGTTCTGCAGCATGGTCAGGCCATCCATGTTCGGCATGTTCCAGTCGGACACGACGAAATCGAAATTCCCGGCACGCAGTTTGGCCAAGCCGTCGGCACCGTCTTCCGCTTCTTCAACGTTGGAGTATCCCAGTTCCTTGAGCAGATTGCGCACGATGCGGCGCATCGTGGAAAAATCGTCGACAACCAGGAATTTCGTGTTCGGATCGGCCATGCAGTACTCCATTGGTGCAGTTCATTGTTACTGGATTAATCGGCATTGCGGCGTCAAACTTAAGCGCGAAATCCGCCTGCGCAACGGGTATAAACGGACGTTTACACCCGCATCGCGCGGTTGCCATGCGCCGCAAAAAACTCCATCACCCGCCCCGGCAATTCGTGCAGCGGGGCCACCTCATGCGTGGCGCCGCTGGCAATGGCTTCCTTGGGCATGCCGAACACCACGCACGATGCCTCGTCCTGCGCCAGGTTGTAGGCCCCGGCCTTTTTCATTTCCAGCATGCCCGCCGCGCCGTCCTTGCCCATCCCGGTGAGGATGACGCCGACCGCATTCTGGCCCGCGCTGACAGCCGCCGAATGGAACAGGACGTCGACGGAGGGACGATGGCGGTTGACCGGCGGCCCCTGGTCGAGCTTGGTCATGTAGTTGGCGCCGCTGCGCACCAGCATCAGATGGGAATGCCCCGGCGCAAGGTAGGCATGGCCGGGCAGCACCCGCTCCCCGCCCTCGGCTTCCTTGACGGATATCTTGCACAGCTTGTCGAGCCGGTTGGCGAACGAACGGGTAAAACCTTCCGGCATGTGCTGGGTGATCAGGATGCCCGGGCAATCGGAGGGCAACTGGATCAGGAAATCCTTGATGGCTTCGGTACCACCGGTGGAAGCGCCAATGATGATCAGTTTCTCGCTGCTGGTCAGCGGATTGCGCAACGGCGCCAGCGGTCCCGCGGCATGCGTCGGGGTGGAGCCTGGGGTGCGTTGCTTGATCCGGGCCCGCGACGTGATGCGGATCTTCTCCGCGATCAGGTCGGTGTATTCCAGCATGCCGCTCTGGATCGAGATCTTGGGCTTGGTGACGAAATCCACCGCCCCCAGTTCCAGCGCCCGCATGGTGATTTCGGAGCCGCGTTCGGTCAGCGTCGACACCATGAGCACGGGCATCGGGCGCAAGCGCATCAGCTTCTCGAGAAACTCCAGACCGTCCATCTTCGGCATTTCGACATCCAGCGTCAGGACGTCCGGGTTGGTCTGCTTGATCAGATCGCGCGCCGCCAGCGGATCGGGGGCCACGCCCACGACCTCCATGTCCGGCTGGCTGTTGATGATCTCCTTCATCACGCCGCGGATCAGCGCCGAGTCATCCACGATCAGAACCTTGATTTTCGTCATGCTAAATTCCGGGTCTCATCCCTGCCGGCGGTCAGAACAAATCGATCTCGCCGACCACCTCATTGGTCTTAAGCCGGCTCGCGTAGTCCTGCTCGCGTTTCACCAGCGTGTAATTGTTGAGTTGCTTGAGTTTCTTCACGAGGACCTTGCCGGTCTGCGGAAAGAAATACACCTTGCGCGGGTGCACGTCATTCAGGTCCTCCGCCACCACACGGATGTTTTCCGCCTTCAGGAAATCGCGTACGAACCGGGCATTGCGTTCGCCCACGTTCATGCTGGTGAAGCCGCGCAGGACGTTGCCGCCGCCGAACACCTTGGCCTCGAGATTGTCGCGCCGGGCGCCTGCCTTGAGCAGCTGGTTGATCAGCACCTCCATGGCATATGCGCCGTAGCGCATCGATGCCGACATCGGATTGCCGGCATCGCCGCCCCCGTCCGGCAGCATGAAGTGATTCATGCCGCCGATTCCCGACACCTTGTCCCGGATGCACGCCGCGACGCAGGAGCCGAGCACGGTAACGATCAGCATGGGACGATTGGTGAAGTAATACTCGCCAGGCAATATCTTGGCGGCTTCGCAGTCGAAGGTCCGGTCGTAATACAGATTGGTCGCAAGCTGCTCTTCGATGGCAGGATTCATGCGTGTTTCCTGGCGCCGGCATGGCGGGAATTCAGCTCATACACCGTCTTGCCGCGCAGTTTGAAGGCGTCGGACGCGTACATGAAGTTTTCGGAATGTCCCGCGAACAGCAGCCCCTCCGGCTTCATCAGCGGGACGAAGCGTTCCAGAATCCGGCTCTGTGTCGGCTTGTCGAAATAAATCATCACATTGCGGCAGAAAATCACATCGAACGGCCCGCTGACCGGCCAGCTGCTGGCCAGCAGATTGAGAGGTTTGAACGTGATCAGCTGACGAAGTTCGGGGCGCACCCGCACCAGACCCGAACGTTCGCCCTTGCCGCGCTGGAAGAAGCGTTTGATCCGCTCCTGTGCCATCTTGTCGATGCGATCGATCGGATACACGCCGTTCGCCGCCGTCTCGAGCACATTGGTATCGATGTCGGTGGCCACGATGCTGACCGGCGGCGTGAGCGTTCCGAATGCCTCGCATACCGTCATGGCGATCGAATACGGCTCTTCGCCGGTCGAACTGGCCGAACACCAGATCGAAAGCGGCGCTTTCATGCCGAGCATATGCTCTGCGAGAATCGGAAAGTGATGGGCCTCGCGGAAGAACGAGGTCAGGTTGGTCGTCAGCGCATTGGTGAACGCCTCCCATTCGTCACTGTCGCGCCCGTTTTCCAGTTCGTCGAGATATTCTTCGAAGGAATTCAGGCCCTTGGCCCGCAGGCGGCGCGCCAGGCGGCTATAGACCATCTCCTGCTTGCTGTCGGTCAGCGCAATCCCGGCCTGCCGGTAGATCAATGACCGTATCCGGGAGAAATCGCGCGGAGTAAATGAAAATACCTTGGCGCTGTCAGGCGGAGTCTTCAATACAGGCTTCATGTCGAAATGCGCGTCCAATCTATATTGCGTTCCAGGCTGAACGCACGAATCAAACCAAGCCCGATTTCCCTGTTCTGGACCATTCCGTCACACGCCATGCCCGTCGGACGCATCCGACGGGCGTCATCCAACCATCTATCCGTCTACGCTGCCAGGCTTTCTGCTACAGCGGGCTGGGGGCGGGATTGCCTCATGGCTGCCGTGGTTTGACGGCCGCCATTCGACATGTGTCCCGTCCGGACCAGCTTGAAAGTCTTGACCAGTTCGGCCAGCTTGCCCGCCTGATCCTGCAAACTCTCGGCCGCAGCCGCAGCTTCTTCGACCAGTGCTGCGTTCTGCTGCGTCATCTCGTCCATCTGGCCGACAGCCTGGTTGATCTGCTCGATGCCGGCACTCTGTTCCTGGCTCGCCGTCGCGGTTCCGCCGATGATATCGGCCACCAACTGCACCGAGGTCACGATATCTTCCATCGCCTCGCCAGCCTCGTCCACCAGTTTCCTGCCGGTCTCGACCTTTTCAACCGAATCCTCGATCAGGGATTTGATCTCCTTGGCCGCGCCGGCGCTGCGCTGGGCGAGGTTCCTCACTTCGGCGGCGACGACGGCAAAGCCGCGGCCCTGTTCGCCCGCACGCGCAGCTTCGACCGCTGCGTTCAAGGCGAGGATGTTGGTCTGGAAGGCAATGCCGTCGATGACGCCGATGATGTCGGCAATCTTCCGCGAGCTGTCCTTGATCGACCCCATGGTGTGGATGACTTTGCCGACGACGTCCCCGCCGTTGACCGCAATCTCCGCCGTCGAGGAAACCAGCTTGCTCGCATGGTGCGCACTCTCGGCGTTCTGCTTGACGGTGCTGGTCAGCTCTTCCATCGACGAGGCCGTCTCTTCCAGGCTCGAGGCCTGCGATTCGGTCCGCGCAGACAAATCTGCATTGCCCGATGCAATTTCACTTGCGCCCGAATTCACCAGATCGGTGCTTTCCCTGATCTGCCCGACCAGCCACTTGGTGTTGATCTGCAGGATGCGCAGCGACTGCATCAACCTGGCCAGCTCGACGATCCCCTTGGCCTCGATCTGTCCGGTCAGATCGCTCGAACTGATCCGGTCGATTTCCTCTCGAACATGCTCAAGCGGCACCACCACGCTGCGATAGGACAACACCCCGAACACCACGGCCAGCGGCACGCCCAATACCGAGACCGCCATCAACCAGTTCAGATAGGACATACCGTCGCCGGTCGTCGCCAGCCAGGCCAGAACACCGATCCCGGCAAACAGGGCACCGACCGACCCGGCGGCGATGGCCAGCATGGTCTTCAGCGACAGATTCTTCAGCAGGCGGCAGCGCTGGACGAAGGAACGCTTGACTGCCTCGCCGTCGTGGATTTCGAGCGTCGAATCGCCAGCCTGGATCGCACGATAGGCGCTGTCCGCTGCCTGCACCTGATCACGACTGGGTTTGCTGCGAACGGAGGTATAGCCGACGACCGTGCCGTTCTCGACGATCGGTGCCACATTGGCTTCCACCCAATAATGATCGCCATTCTTGCACCGGTTCTTCACCAGCCCAGTCCAGGCCTTGCCGCTCCGCAGCGTGTTCCATAAATCGGCGAACGCCTCGACCGGCATATCGGGATGGCGCACGATGTTATGCGGTGCGCCGATCAGCTCGTCCTCGCTGAAGCCGCTGATGTTGACGAAATCCCGGTTGACAAAGGTGATTCTGCCGTGGGTATCCGTCTTCGAAGTCGGCGTCTCATGGTCCTTCAGGACGTATTCGGTATTGGTGACAGGCAGGTTGGATCGCATTGCTTTTTTCCTTTTTTAGGTTTGGTCGCGGCGCTTCGCTCTCCCGTTCCACCGCTCAGAATTCTTCCCATTCGTCATTGCCACCGCCGGCTGCAAGCTTCTTCGGACGCGCCAGCTGCACCGCCTTGGGCGACGTGCGTTTCTGGGCGGCCGGCAGCCTGGCCACGTTGCCATTCGATATCGGCAATTCGGCCGGCCGACTGTAGGCCTGCGCAACGGATTCCAGCTTGAACACGCTCACCGCCTCGGCCAGCTTGCCCGCCTGGTCCTGCAGGCTCTCGGCCGCAGCCGCAGCCTCTTCGACCAGGGCAGCGTTCTGCTGCGTCATCTCGTCCATCTGGCCGACGGCCTGGTTGACCTGTTCGATCCCGGCGCTCTGTTCCTGGCTCGCCGCCGCAATCTCGCTCATGATGTCGGTGACCCGTTTGACCGAGGTGACGATCTCGTCCATGGTCTTGCCGGCTTC
>MKWL01000012.1 GCA_001899305.1 Thiobacillus sp. 0-1251
GATCCGAGTGCGACGGCGATCTACTACCACCAGGACGGGATCAACAGCATCGTCGCCACGTCAGACCAGGCGGGGAACATCGTGGCGGCGCAGGTGTTCGATGCGTGGGGAAATAAAGTCCAGGCGAGCGGGATGATTGCCCAGTATGGCTATACGGGACGGGAGCCTGACCAGACCGGACTGATTTATTACCGGGCACGGTATTACGATCCGGCGCTGGGAAGATTCATCTCACGCGATCCGGCGGGGATGCCGGATGGGGTCAATCGGTACAGCTACGTGAATAACGACCCAGTAAATTTCACAGATCCCAGCGGTCAATTCTGTGTGCCGTGTGCGTTCGCAGCAGGTGGAGCATTGGTTAATGTGGCCATGCAGGGCGTTCAAGATTATCGGGCAGGCAAGCTAAGTTCTGCTGGAACCTATCTGGGAGCCGCTTCATCTGGTGCGGCTGGCGGCTTGGCGCTGCTTTATGGCGGCGGCGTGGCGACAACTGTCGCCTATGGCAGCGCTGGCGCATTGCTAGGGAACACTGTTCAACAAAGAATAGATATAGCAACCGGCGCACAAAAGGGTGGGTACAGCGTAAGAAGCGCAGTCACCGCAACCGTAGCAGGCGGCGCAGCCGCTGGTGTGTTGAAACCTTTTGCGGGGGTAATCAAGCCGAGATATGCGTCAACAGCACAAGGCCTGATGACCAAATACGTGAACGGTACTATTTCACAAGTGGCGCCCAAGACAGCGGCGAAGATGGTTCCTTCCGTCATGGTTCGGGAAAATACTGTTCCGGAAGGGCTACTCAGCGATGCTCTGCAAAATGGAGCCAATCAAGTCAGATCTACGCCTGCAAATGGCAATGGCAATGCCTACACAGGCTCCAACAGTGGTAGTCAGAACATGGCAAGCTTTGCCCAGTTGAGTGCTCCACAGAGCCCGACCCTCGGCAGCGGAAATTACTCGAGCGGTGGTTTCAGCATGCTGAGATCGAAGTGACGAACGTGATCGTGCAAATACTGGCAGGCAGCTCAGTCAAGGGTATGCCATTGGCTACGGAGAGATAACAAACATGGTTCCTAATCCGAAGCATGTGTTGCGAACCTCTAAGCAAGCATCCTGGTTCTTAGTGGGCATGCCTGCGGCAGTATTTGTGTTGGTAGCCACAGGCATACCCACGGAGCCTAGTCTTTGGCTTCCAACTACTATGATGGCGATCCTGTTGATAATCGCCGTCCTTTTGATTAAAACCACTACCTTGTCACTAACCCAGGACTCGATACATTACCGGTCGCTCTTGCGCAGAGTGCATATCAACTTGGCAGATGTTGTCAAAGCGGAATGTGCATTTGGTTTTGTCGCCTTCAGCTACACACCCTATCAGCGCATCGTCATCACCGTGCAAAAGGTGTCAGGTGAGAAGGAAATTGTTTTAAATGGCGGGTTGTTTAACCAACGTGAGATCAAGCAGTGGATTGATGTATGCAACTCCGCCCTGCACCGGAAATAGATGGCCGTGCCCCGGTCACCTGCAACAAGTACGACGCCCTGGGCCGCATGACCGAACTGTGGGCCGGCAGCACCCTCAATCCGTCCGCACCCTGTGACCTTTCGGG
>MKWL01000013.1 GCA_001899305.1 Thiobacillus sp. 0-1251
CCGCCAAATTTCTTCGACAGAATGGTGGTGATCGCCGCGGTCAAGGTGGTCTTGCCGTGGTCAACGTGTCCAATGGTGCCAACGTTTACGTGCGGTTTCGTCCGCTCGAATTTTTCCTTAGCCATTTTTCAATACCCTATAAGATCAAAATTATTTCTTGGCAATGATCGCTTCAGCGACGCTTTTCGGCGCCTCGGAGTAATGCTTGAACTCCATCGAGTAGGTCGCGCGTCCCTGCGACATTGAGCGCAAATCGGTGGAATAGCCGAACATCTCGGCCAGCGGCACCTCGGCCTTGACCAGCTTGACCCCGGCGGCATCTTCCATGCCCTGGATGATGCCGCGGCGACGGTTCAGGTCACCCATGACGTCACCCATGTAGTCTTCCGGCGTCTCCACTTCGACTGCCATCATTGGCTCCAGCAGGACCGGGCTCGCCTTGCGCATCCCGTCCTTGAAAGCCAGAATCGCTGCCAGCTTGAACGCCAGTTCAGACGAATCCACGTCATGGTAAGACCCGTCAAAGAGGGTAACCTTCACGTCCACCACCGGGAAACCAGCCAGCACGCCGTTGTTCAGCGCTTCTCTCAGGCCCTTCTCGACCGCAGGGATGAATTCGCGCGGGACCGTACCACCCTTGATGGCATCAATGAATTCAAAGCCCTTGCCAGCCTCGTTCGGCCCCATCTTGATCCAGACGTGACCGTACTGACCCTTACCACCCGACTGCTTGGCATGTTTGCCTTCCTGCTCGACTTCCTTGCGGATCGCCTCACGGTAGGCCACCTGCGGCGCGCCAACGTTGGCCTCGACGCCGAACTCGCGCTTCATGCGATCCACCAGAATTTCGAGGTGGAGTTCGCCCATGCCCGAAATGATGGTCTGGCCGGATTCTTCATCCGTGCGCACGCGGAACGACGGGTCTTCCTGCGCCAGACGACCCAGCGCGATACCCATTTTTTCCTGGTCGGCCTTGGTTTTCGGCTCGACCGCAACGTGAATCACCGGCTCAGGGAACTCCATGCGCTCCAGCGTGATCGGGCTGGCCACATCACACAGCGTATCGCCCGTGGTCACATCCTTCAAACCCACCGCCGCCGCGATGTCGCCCGCGCGCACTTCCTTGATTTCTTCGCGCTGGTTGGCGTGCATCTGCAGGATGCGGCCGATCCGCTCCTTGCGGCCCTTGACCGGGTTGTAAATCGTGTCGCCGGAATTCACCACACCGGAATAGACGCGGAAGAAAATCAACTGGCCAACATAGGGATCGGTCGCGACCTTGAATGCCAGCGCCGAGAATTTTTCGTCGTCCGCAGCACGACGCTCACCCTGCTCACCGTTGTCGAGCTCACCCTTGACAGGCGGAATATCGGTTGGCGCAGGCATCAACTCGACCACCTTGTCGAGCATGGCTTGAACGCCTTTGTTCTTGAACGCGGTACCGCACATCATCGGCACGATTTCGCTGGCAATGGTGCGCGCACGCAAACCCGCAAGGATGTCAGCCTCGGAGAGATCACCCTCTTCGAGGTACTTGTTCATCAACTCTTCGGACGACTCCGCAGCCGCCTCGACCATGGTCTCGCGCCATTTCTTGCTGACCTCAACCAGATCGGCCGGGATGTCGCGCAGGTCAAATTTCATGCCCTGGCTGGCCTCATCCCAATAGACCGCCTTCATCTTGATCAGGTCAACCACGCCCTCGAACTTGTCTTCCGCCCCGATCGGCACTTGCACCGGAACCGGGTTGGCCTTCAGGCGCGAGCGCATCTGCTCATAGACCTTGAAGAAGTCGGCGCCGGAACGATCCATCTTGTTGACGAAGGCCAGACGCGGCACGCCGTACTTGTTGGCCTGGCGCCACACGGTTTCGGACTGTGGCTGCACACCACCCACCGCACAGTAGACCATGCACGCGCCGTCCAGCACGCGCATAGAGCGCTCGACCTCGATCGTGAAGTCGACGTGCCCCGGGGTGTCGATGATGTTGATGCGATGCTCGGGGAATTTGCCATCCATCCCCTTCCAGAAGCAGGTCGTCGCAGCAGAGGTAATGGTGATGCCACGCTCCTGCTCCTGCTCCATCCAGTCCATGGTGGCCGCGCCGTCATGGACTTCGCCGATTTTGTGCGACACACCCGTGTAGAACAGGATGCGCTCGGTGGTGGTGGTCTTGCCGGCGTCAATATGGGCCGAAATGCCGATATTGCGATAGCGCTCAATGGGAGTCGTGCGTGCCACTTTAGTTACCTGCCAATCAATACGTTGGGTTTAGAAGCGGAAATGCGAGAAGGCCTTGTTGGCCTCAGCCATACGGTGCACTTCTTCGCGCTTCTTCACTGCGCCGCCACGACCCTCGGCCGCATCCAGCAACTCGCCCGCCAGACGGGCGCCCATGGACTTCTCGCCGCGCTTGCGTGCCGCATCCTTCAGCCAACGCATTGCCAGCGCAGTACGACGGCTCGAGCGCACTTCGACGGGGACTTGGTAGTTGGCGCCGCCGACGCGACGACTCTTCACCTCGACCAGCGGACGAGCATTGTTCAGCGCCGTGCTGAACACTTCCAGCGGATCCTTGCCGGACTTGCTGGTGATCTGCTCGAAGGCGCCATAGACAATGCGCTCGGCGACCGACTTCTTGCCGCTGGACATGACGACGTTCATGAATTTCGAAACTTCCTGATTACCGAATTTCGGATCAGGCAGGATTTCACGCTTGGGGACTTCGCGACGACGGGGCATTTTCCTGTCTCTCTATCTAGTTAAGCTTGCTGGCCAATTAGGCTTTTTGGGGACGCCAAGTTCAATCACGCCTTCTTGGGGCGTTTGGCGCCATACTTCGAGCGCGACTGCTTGCGATCCTTCACGCCAGCCGTATCCAGGCTGCCGCGCACCGTGTGGTAACGCACACCCGGCAAATCCTTGACGCGGCCGCCGCGCACCAGCACAACCGAGTGCTCCTGCAGGTTATGGCCTTCACCACCGATGTAGCTGATGACCTCGAAGCCGCTGGTGAGCTTGACCTTGCACACCTTACGCAAGGCGGAGTTCGGTTTCTTGGGCGTCGTGGTGTACACGCGGGTGCACACGCCGCGGCGTTGCGGGCAGGCCTTCAAGGCCGGAACCTTGCTCTTTTCCACCGGCGCCTGGCGCGGCTTGCGGATCAGCTGGTTAATCGTTGGCATGTCAAAAATTCCGAAAAATTAAGGTGAGCGTATCGTTTGTAAAACAAGCGGGACGGCGCCAACCGCATTTTTTCAACGCGGCGCCGTCCCGGGCTACAGTCCTGCGCTTCCCGGCACACGTATGGCCGGAAAAAGACGCGTGATTCTAGGGGAGAGACCTCCCCCTGTCAAGCCACTTCCTGATTCTGGTCGGCACTGGTTTCACCGCCTTCGATCAGGTGCGCAGCGCCCAAGTCCTCCCCGGCTGCCTGGCGGCGACGGGTATTGTGGTAGGCCAGACCGCTGCCTGCCGGGATCAGGCGACCGACAATCACGTTTTCCTTCAGGCCGCGCAGCTCGTCCTTCTTGCCCATGATGGCCGCTTCGGTCAGCACGCGCGTGGTTTCCTGGAAGGAGGCCGCCGAAATGAAGGAATCGGTCGACAACGACGCCTTGGTGATACCGAGCAGGATCGGATCGTAGGTGGCAGGTTCTTTGCCTGCCGCGACCATCTCGTCGTTGATCTGCAGCACTTCCGAACGCTCGATCTGCTCTCCAGGGATAAGTCCGGTCGCGCCCGGATCCACCACAGTGACGCGGCGCAGCATCTGACGCACGATGACCTCGATGTGCTTGTCGTTGATCTTCACACCCTGCAGACGGTAGACGTCCTGCACCTCGTCGGTGATGTAGCGTGCCAGCGCTTCCACGCCCTGCAGGCGCAGGATGTCGTGCGGGTCAACCGGGCCGTCGACGATCATTTCGCCCTTCTGGACGATCTGGCCGTCGTGTGCGGTCACATGCTTCTCTTTCGTGATCAGGTACTCGTGCGCCACGCCGTCCATGTCGGTGATGACCAGGCGCTGCTTGCCCTTGGTGTCCTTGCCGAAGGAGACGGTGCCGGTGACTTCCGCCAGCACGCCGGCATCTTTCGGCGAACGCGCCTCGAACAGCTCGGCCACGCGCGGCAGACCGCCGGTAATGTCGCGTGTCTTCGAGGTTTCCTGCGGGATACGCGCGAGCACGTCACCCACTGCCACATCCTGGCCGTCCTTCACCGTGATGATGGAGCCGATCTGGAAGGTGATGTTGACCAGGGTGTCGGTTCCCGCGATCTTGATCTCGTTGCCGGTTTCGTCCAGCAGCTTGACCTGCGGGCGCAGGCCCTTGCCTGCACCGCTGGCCTTGCGCTTGGGATCGATCACCACCAGCGTGGAGAGGCCGGTGACGTCGTCGAGCTGCTTGGCCACGGTGACACCCTCTTCGATGTTCTCGAAGCGAATCCGGCCGGCATATTCGGTGATGATGGGACGGGTGTGCGGATCCCAGGTGGCCAGTACGGCGCCTGCCTTGATCTTGGCACCGTCGGTCACCATCAGCGTGGCCCCGTACGGTACCTTGTGGCGCTCGCGCTCGCGACCGCTGTCGTCGGCAATAATGATTTCACCGCTGCGCGAGATCGCGACCAGTTCCTTACGCGCGTTGGTCACGTAGCGCATGGTGGCTGTGTACTGTACCGAACCATTCGACTTCGCTTCCAACTGGCTGGCGGCGGCAGCACGCGACGCCGCGCCACCGATGTGGAAGGTCCGCATGGTGAGCTGGGTGCCCGGTTCGCCGATCGACTGGGCGGCAATCACACCGACCGCCTCGCCGGCATTGACCAGATAGCCGCGCCCCAGGTCGCGGCCGTAGCACTTGGCACACAGGCCATAGCGGGTCTCGCAGGTCAGCGGCGTACGCACCTTGACCTCGTCGATGCCCAGCGATTCGATGGTGTCGACCACGTCTTCCACCAGCAGGGTACCGGCTTCGAACACGGTTTCCTGGGTCTCGGGATGGATGATATCGCTGGCAGCCACGCGGCCGAGAATCCGTTCGCGCAGCGCTTCAACCACCTCACCGCCTTCGACCAGTGCCTTCACGACCAGGCCGTTCTTGGTACCGCAATCGTCCTCGACCACCACCAGATCCTGCGTCACGTCGACCAGGCGACGCGTCAGGTAGCCCGAGTTCGCGGTTTTCAGTGCGGTATCGGCCAGACCCTTACGCGCGCCGTGAGTCGAGATGAAGTACTGAAGCATGTTCAGGCCTTCACGGAAGTTCGCCGTGATCGGAGTTTCGATGATGGAACCGTCCGGCTTCGCCATCAGGCCGCGCATGCCGGCCAGCTGGCGAATCTGCGCAGCGGAACCCCGCGCGCCCGAGTCAGCCATCATGTAAATCGCGTTGAACGATTCCTGGGTGACGTCCTTGCCATTGCGATCGGCGACTTTCTCGCTTCCCAGCTGCGCCATCATGGCCTTGGCCACGGCGTCGCCGGCACGGCCCCAGATGTCGACCACTTTGTTATAGCGCTCGCCCTGCGTCACCAAACCTGAGGTGTACTGCGATTCGATCTCTTTGACCTCGGCTTCGGCCGCGCCCAGGATCTGGCCCTTCTCGTTCGGAATCAGCATGTCCTTGATGGCGATCGACATCCCTGCGCGGGTCGCGAAGGTGAAGCCGGTGTACATCAGCTTGTCGGCGAAGATCACCGTCTCGCGCAGGCCGCAGCGGCGGAAGCTGGCGTTGATCAGCTTGGAGATTTCCTTCTTCTTCAGCGCCTTGTCGACGAAGCTGAACGGCAGCCCCGGCGGCAGAATTTCCGACAGCAGCGCACGGCCGAGCGTGGTTTCCACCCGCTTGATGGTCTCGACTCGATTTTTGTTCTCGTCAAGCGTCACTTCCTTGATACGCACCGTGACGCGTGCATGCAACGCCGCCTCACGATTGTCGTAGGCACGGCGCGCCTCGGTGACGTCGGCAAACATCATGCCTTCGCCCTTGGCGTTGACCATTTCGCGCGTCATGTAATACAGGCCGAGCACGATATCCTGCGACGGCACGATGATGGGCTCGCCGTTGGCGGGCGACAGCACGTTGTTCGACGCCAGCATCAGGGTGCGGGCTTCAGCCTGCGCCTCCAGCGAGAGCGGCACGTGGACGGCCATCTGGTCGCCGTCGAAGTCGGCGTTGAATGCCGCGCACACCAGCGGATGCAGTTGGATCGCCTTGCCTTCGATCAGCACCGGCTCGAACGCCTGGATGCCCAGGCGGTGCAGCGTCGGCGCACGGTTCAACATCACCGGATGTTCGCGGATGACCTCTTCCAGCAGGTCCCACACGATCGGCTCTTCGTCTTCCACCATCTTCTTGGCGGCCTTGATCGTGGTCGCCAGCCCCAGCACTTCGAGGCGGTTGAAAATGAAGGGCTTGAACAGTTCCAGCGCCATCTTCTTCGGCAGGCCGCACTGATGCAGCTTGAGCGTCGGGCCCACCACGATGACCGAACGGCCCGAGTAGTCGACGCGCTTGCCCAGCAGGTTCTGGCGGAAACGACCGCTCTTGCCCTTGATCATGTCGGCCAGCGACTTCAACGGGCGCTTGTTGGCACCGGTCATCGCCTTGCCGCGACGGCCGTTGTCAAGCAGAGAATCAACCGCTTCCTGCAGCATGCGCTTTTCGTTGCGCACGATGATTTCCGGCGCCTTCAGTTCCAGCAGCCGCTTCAAGCGGTTGTTACGGTTGATGACGCGGCGATACAGGTCGTTGAGGTCGGACGTGGCGAAGCGGCCGCCATCCAGCGGCACCAGCGGACGCAGTTCGGGCGGCAGCACCGGCAGCACTTCGAGGATCATCCACTCGGGCTTGATGCCGGACTTCTGGAAGCCCTCGAGAATCTTCAGGCGCTTGGACAGCTTCTTCAGCTTGGTGTCGGAACCGGTTTTGCTGATTTCCGCGTGCAGGGTCTCCACTTCGGTATGCAGGTCGAGCGAGCGCAGCAGCTCGCGCACGCCTTCCGCACCCATCAGCGCCTTGAACTCATCGCCGTATTCTTCCAGCTTGGCGAGGTAGTCTTCCTCAGTCAGCAGCTGGCCACGATTGAGCGGCGTCATGCCAGGCTCGACCACCACGAAACCTTCGAAGTAGAGCACGCGCTCGATATCGCGCAGCGTCATGTCGAGCACCATGCCGAGACGGCTGGGCAGCGACTTCAGGAACCAGATGTGGGCGACGGGCGAAGCCAGTTCGATGTGGCCCATGCGCTCGCGGCGCACCTTGGACAGCGTGACTTCGACGCCGCACTTTTCGCAGATCACGCCGCGATGCTTGAGGCGCTTGTACTTGCCGCACAGACATTCGTAATCCTTCACCGGACCGAAGATCTTGGCGCAGAACAGGCCATCGCGCTCCGGCTTGAAGGTACGGTAGTTGATGGTCTCCGGCTTCTTCACTTCGCCGTAGGACCAGGAGCGGATTTTCTCCGGCGACGCCAGGCCGATCTTGATGGCGTCGAACTCTTCCTCGTGGGTGGCCTGCTTGAAAAGATCTAACAATGCTTTCATGGCTGTGTCCTCACCCCTAAATTAATAACGTTCCAGATCGATGTCGATGCCGAGCGAGCGGATTTCCTTCACCAGCACGTTGAAGGATTCCGGCATGCCCGCCTCGATCTTGTGATCGCCCTTGACGATATTCTCGTACACCTTGGTACGGCCGTTCACGTCGTCGGACTTCACGGTCAGCATTTCCTGCAGCACATAGGATGCGCCATACGCCTCCAGTGCCCACACTTCCATTTCGCCGAAGCGCTGGCCGCCGAACTGCGCCTTGCCGCCCAGCGGTTGCTGGGTGACGAGCGAGTACGGGCCGGTGGAACGCGCGTGCATCTTGTCGTCGACCAGGTGGTGCAGCTTCAGTACGTGCTTGTAACCCACCGTGACCTGACGATCGAAGGCTTCGCCGGTACGGCCATCGTACAGCGTGACCTGACCACCTTCGGGCAGGCCGGCCAGCGTCAGCATGCGACGGATTTCCTCTTCCGAGGCGCCGTCGAACACTGGCGAGGCAAACGGCACGCCCTTTTGCAGGTTGCGTCCCAGCTCGATCACTTCCTCGTCGGTGAAGCCGTCGATGTCTTCTGACTTGCCCGACTGGTTGTAGATTTCCTTGAGGAAGTGGCGCAGGTCCTTCACCAGCGTCTTGGTCTGGGCCGCCAGCATCTGGCCGATCTTCTCGCCGAGACCCTTGGAGGCCCAGCCGAGATGGGTTTCCAGAATCTGGCCGACGTTCATCCGCGACGGCACGCCGAGCGGGTTCAACACGATATCGACCGGACGGCCGTCGGCCATGAAGGGCATATCCTCGACCGGCGTGATTTTCGATACCACGCCCTTGTTGCCGTGGCGGCCGGCCATCTTGTCGCCGGGCTGCAAACGGCGCTTGACCGCCAGGTAGACCTTGACCATCTTCTGCACGCCAGGCGGCAACTCGTCGCCGGCGGTGAGCTTTTTCTTCTTCTCTTCAAACATCGCATCGAATTCGATGCGCTTCTGCGTGAGACTGTCCTTCAGCGACTCGACCTGACGGCTGGCCTCGTCGTCGGCCAGACGGATGTCGAACCAGTCGTGGCGATTCACCGATTCCAGGTAGTCCTTGGTGATCTTGCTGCCCTTGGCCAGTTTCTTCGGCCCGCCATTGGCAACCTTCAGGTGCAGCAGTTTTTCCAGACGCGCAAAGGTATCGTCCTCGACGATGCGCATACGGTCGGTCAGGTCCTTCTTGTATTCGGCGAGTTGGGTGTCGATGATCGACTGCGCGCGCTTGTCGCGCTCGATGCCTTCGCGGGTGAAGACCTGTACGTCGATCACCACGCCCGACATGCCGGACGGCACCTTCAGCGACGTGTCCTTCACGTCGGATGCCTTCTCGCCGAAAATGGCGCGCAGCAGCTTTTCTTCCGGCGTCAACTGGGTTTCGCCCTTGGGCGTGACCTTGCCGACCAGCACGTCGCCGGCTTCGACTTCGGCGCCGATGGCGATGATGCCGGAGTCATCCAGACGTCCCAGTTGGCGCTCGGCCAGGTTGGAGATGTCGCGGGTGATTTCCTCGGGCCCGAGCTTGGTGTCGCGCGCCACGACCGACAGTTCCTCGATATGGATCGAGGTGTAGCGGTCTTCGGCGACGACTTTCTCGTTGATCAGGATCGAGTCTTCGAAGTTGTAGCCGTTCCATGGCATGAACGCGACCAGCATGTTCTGTCCGAGCGCCAGTTCGCCCATGTCGGTCGATGCGCCGTCGGCAATGACGTCGCCGCGGGCGATGACGTCACCCACCTTCACCAGCGGACGCTGGTTGATGTTGGTGTTCTGGTTGGAACGCGTGTACTTGATCAGCGAATAGATGTCGACGCCGACTTCACCGGCGCGCGCTTCCTCGTCGTGCACACGGATCACGATACGGCTGGCGTCGATATAGTCGACGATACCGCCACGATGCGCAGTCACCACCGTGCCGGAATCGACCGCAGCCGTGCGCTCGATCCCGGTGCCGACGAAAGGCTTTTCCGGACGCAGACAGGGCACGGCCTGGCGCTGCATGTTGGAGCCCATCAGCGCACGGTTGGCGTCATCGTGCTCGAGGAACGGAATCAGCGACGCGGCCACCGACACGATCTGCGCCGGCGCGACGTCCATGTATTCAATCTTGTCGGGCGTCGACAGCGTGAATTCGTTCTTGTAGCGGCACGAGACCAAGTCGTCCTTGAATTTGCTCTTGGCATCAAGATCGGCATTGGCCTGTGCGATGACGTATTTGCTTTCCTCGATCGCCGACAGGTATTCGATCTCGTCGGTCACCTTGTGGTTGACGACCTTGCGATAAGGCGTCTCGATGAAGCCATACCAGTTGGTGCGGGCGAACAAGGCCAGCGAGTTGATCAAGCCGATGTTCGGACCTTCCGGCGTTTCGATCGGGCAGACGCGGCCATAGTGGGTCGGGTGCACGTCGCGCACCTCGAAGCCGGCACGTTCGCGGGTCAGGCCACCGGGGCCCAGCGCGGAAACGCGGCGCTTGTGGGTGATCTCGGACAGCGGATTGGTCTGGTCCATGAACTGCGACAGCTGCGACGACCCGAAGAATTCCTTGATCGCCGCCGACACTGGTTTGGCGTTGATCAGGTCATGCGGCATCAGGTTGTCGGACTCGGCCTGCGAGAGGCGCTCGCGCACAGCGCGCTCGACCCGCACCAGGCCAGCGCGGAACTGGTTCTCCGCCAGTTCGCCGACAGAACGCACGCGACGGTTGCCGAGGTGATCGATATCGTCGATTTCACCGCGGCCGTTGCGCAGCTCGACCAGGATCTTGATCACCGCGACGATGTCCTCGGTCGACAGCGTGCCGGAGCCGGTCAGCTCGTCACGACCGATACGGCGGTTGAACTTCATGCGGCCGACGGCCGACAGGTCATAGCGCTCTTCGCTGAAGAACAGGTTGACGAACAGCGCGTTCACCGCGTCTTCGGTGGGCGGTTCGCCCGGACGCATCATGCGATAGATCGCCACCTTGGCGGCGTATTCGTCGGTGGTATCGTCAGTGCGCAGGGTCTGCGAAATGAAGGCACCGTGATCGAGGTCATTGGTGTAGAGCGTATTGAACTTGTCGACGCCCGCTTCGGCCAGCTTCGTCAGCAGGTCTTCCGTGATCTCGTCGTTGGCGCGCGCCACCAACTCGCCAGTATTCTTGTCGACCACATCGTGCGACAGCACACGGCCCACCACGAATTCGACCGGAACCGCCCATTTCTTGACGCCGGCGGCGTCAAGCTCGCGAATGTGCTTGGCGGTGATGCGCTTGTCCTTGGCGACGATCACGTGGTCATCCTTGCCGCAGATGTCGAAACGCGCCAACTCGCCGCGCAGGCGCTCCGGCACCAGTTCAAACTGGATGCCCTGGGTGTTGATGTAGAACGTGTCCTTGCTGAAGAAGGCATCAAGGATGCTCTCCGGCGTATAGCCGAGCGCCTTCAGCAGGATGGTGACCGGCATCTTGCGACGACGGTCGACGCGGAAGAACAGGATGTCCTTGGCGTCGAATTCGAAATCCAGCCAGGAACCGCGGTAGGGAATCACGCGCGCCGAGAACAGCAGTTTGCCCGAGCTGTGGGTCTTGCCACGGTCGTGTTCGAAGAATACGCCGGGCGAACGGTGCAGCTGCGACACGATCACACGCTCGGTACCGTTGATGACGAAGGAGCCGGTCGGCGTCATGAGCGGGATTTCGCCCATGTAGACTTCCTGCTCCTTGACCTCCTTGATGGTCGGCTTGGATGCCTCCTTGTCCATGATGACCAGGCGCACTTTGGCACGCAGCGGCGCACAAAAGGTCAGACCGCGCTGCTGGCATTCCTTGATGTCGAACACCGGCTCGCCCAGCAGGTAGCTGACGTATTCCAGACGGGCGTTGCCGCTGTGGCTGACGATCGGGAAAATCGAGGTGAATGCAGCCTGCAGGCCTTCGTTCAGGCGCTCGTCGCGCGAACGGCCCTCTTGCAGGAAGGCACGATAGGATTCAAGCTGGGTCGCCAGAAGAAACGGCACCGGAAGGGTGTTGGTCCGGCTGGCAAAGCTCTTGCGCAGACGTTTTTTCTCGGTAAAGGTATAAGCCATGGGGTCTCCTTGACGATCAGGGGCGGGCGGGCACGCGGGTTACGCGCCGGCGCTTTGTAGGGCACACGCAAAAAGCAAATGACCCGGAAGCCGATTCCGGGTTCCGGGTATTTGCTGCTTGCGTCTGCCGCGGGTTTCCCCGCAACACACCACCGCAATATGAATGTGGCGAAATAAATGCGTCTCCGGAAACGGCGGCACGCTTGCGCGCGCCGCCCAGGGGACCGTACTTATTTGACTTCGACGCCTGCGCCAGCTTCTTCCAACTGCTTCTTCAGCGCGTCGGCATCGGCCTTGGACACGCCTTCCTTCACGGCCTTGGGTGCGCCATCGACCAGGTCTTTGGCTTCCTTCAGGCCCAGGCCGGTAGCGGCACGCACCACTTTGATGACTTCCACTTTCTTTTCGCCAGCGGAGGTCAGCATCACGGTGAACTCGGTCTGCTCTTCAGCAGCAGCACCAGCAGCGCCACCGGCAGCGGGGGCAGCCACGGCAACCGCAGCGGCAGCGGCGGAAACGCCGAATTTCTCTTCCATTTCCTTGATGAGCTCGGACAGCTCAAGCACGGTCATGCCAGCGATGGCATCCAGAATGTCAGCTTTTGCAACAGCCATTTGTATTACTCCTGTCAATTATGCTTCAGATTAAAAATCAATGTCGTTTATATGCGGATGTCGGCAGGCTGCTCAGGCAGCCTGCTTGTCGCGCACCGCAGCCAGCCCGCGAACGAACTTGGTCGGCACTTCGTTGAGCGTACGAACGAATTGCGCGATCGGGGCCTGCATGGTGCCCAAGAGCTTGGACAGCAGTTCTTCGCGGCTGGGCATGCTGGCCAGATTCCCCACATCCTTGGCGGACATGATGAAGTTGGGCATGGCACCGGCCTTGACGACGAACTTGTCGTTGGTCTTGGCAAACTCGTGCATCACTTTGGCGGCAGCCACCGGATCCTTGGAAATGCCATAGGCAAGCGGACCGACCAGCTGGTCGGCAATGCCTGCAAACGGCGTATCCACGATCGCGCGGCGTACCAGCGTGTTTTTCAACACACGCAGATAGACCCCTTCCTTGCGCGCTTGCGCACGCAGCTGGGTCATATGCTCCACCGTGATGCCACGGTATTCGGCAACAACAACCGTCTGGGCAGCCGCAACCTGCGCAGCAACCTCGGCAACGACGGCTTTCTTTTCTTCAAGATTCAGACTCAAGGTCTTACCTCCTTCTCAGTTACGGAGCGTTACCCGCTTGTGCCCACGGGGCGCTCCGGCTGGCGGCCTTGACAGGAAAATCCTGCTGGGGAACGCCATCTGCGTAGGGCCCGGTACCCGCAAACAGAGGATGTAACTCATCGCCCACTTGTCAGTCACCGGCAATTAAATCCTTGCGGATGCCTACGGTCTTTGACAACCCGTCAGCCAAACATCTGGCTGACGGCCCAAAGTTCAGACTGGGGCACACCTTCCGGCGTGCCCTCAAATAAATTTATGCGCTGACGCTGGCCTGGTCGACGCGCACGCCCACGCCCATGGTGCTCGACACCGACAGGCGCTTGAAGTAGACCCCTTTGGAGCTGGCCGGCTTGGCCCGCTGCAATGCGTCCAGCAAGGCCGCCAGGTTTTCCTTCAGATCCTCGACGCTGAACGAAGCACGGCCAATGGTGCAATGCACGATGCCACCCTTGTCGGTACGGTATTGCACCTGACCGGCCTTGGCATTTTTCACTGCGCCGACCACGTCAGGCGACACGGTGCCGACTTTCGGGTTCGGCATCAGGCCGCGCGGACCCAGAATCTGACCGAGCTGGCCGACCACGCGCATGGCGTCTGGCGTGGCGATGACCACGTCGAAATCCATCTTGCCGGCCTTGATCTCCGCCGCCAGATCGTCGAAGCCGACGATATCCGCACCAGCCTCTTTCGCTTTTTGCACGTTATCGCCCTGGGCGAACACCGCCACGCGAATGGTCTTGCCGATACCCTTGGGCAAAACCACGGCGCCGCGCACCATCTGGTCGGATTTACGCGCATCGACGCCAAGGTTCACGGCGATATCGATCGATTCGTCGAATTTGGCCGTAGCTGTTTCCTTGACCAGCTGCAAGGCGTCCGTCACCGGGTAATTGCGGTTGCGGTCAATTTTCTCTTTGAGCGCACGCAGGCGCTTGGATGTATTAGCCATCTCAGACTCCCTCCACGATGATGCCCATGGAACGGGCCGTACCGGCAATGGTGCGTACCGCCGCGTCCATGTCGGCCGCAGTCAGATCGGGTTCCTTGGTCTTGGCGATCTCTTCGAGTTGGGCGCGGGTGATCGTGCCCACCTTGTCAAGATGCGGTTTGGCGCTGCCCTTATCGAGCTTGATCGCCTTCTTGATCAGCACGGTCGCGGGCGGCGTCTTCATGATGAAGGTGAAGCTCTTGTCCGCAAACGCAGTGATCACGACCGGAATCGGCAGACCGGGCTCCATGCCCTGGGTCTTGGCGTTGAACGCCTTGCAGAATTCCATGATGTTCAGGCCGCGCTGACCGAGCGCAGGACCAATGGGGGGCGACGGGTTGGCTTTACCCGCCGGCACTTGCAGCTTGATGTAGCCGACAATCTTCTTTGCCATGATGGCTCCTAATAAATGAGTACCAACGCGCTTTGGGGTTGCCCTACTCGCGCTCCTCGCCGGTTGCCCGGACCTACCTTCCTATTTGATGCCGCTTCCAGGCTGATGCCGAAGCGACCTCACCCAGCCAGACTTTACTTTCGCCTGAACTAGCTTTTCTCGACCTGACCGAAGCCCAGTTCCACAGGCGTCGCCCGACCGAAAATCATGACCGACACGCGCAGCTTGCTCTTGTCGTAATTCACTTCTTCCACATTGCCATTGAAGTCGGTGAACGGACCATCGATGACCCGCACCACCTCGCCCACCTCGAACAGCACCTTGGGCTTGGGCTTCTCTACCCCCTCGCGCATCTGGTCGAGGATAGCCTGCACTTCCTTCTCGGAAATGGGTGCCGGCTTGGTTGCCGTGCCGCCGACAAATCCGGTGACCTTGGGCGTACTCTTCACCAGGTGCCAGGTATCGTCGTCCATCTCCATCTGAACCAGGACGTAGCCGGGAAAGAATTTGCGCTCGGCAGTCTTTTTCTGCCCCGCCTTCATTTCCACCACTTCCTCCACCGGCACCAGGATTTCGCCGAAACGATCCTTCATGCCAGCACGCTCGATGCGCTCAACCAGGTTGCGCGCAACGCTTTTCTCGAAGCCGGAGTAGGCATGAACCACGTACCAACGCATACTCAACTCCCCTGTCCCATGGCCAGCTTGACCAGCCACAACAAAATTCCATCTACCGCCCACAGGAACAATGCCATCACGACCACAAAAGCCATGACCACGCCCGTCATCTGGACAGTCTCCTTGCGCGTCGGCCAAACAACCTTCTTGGCCTCATCGCGCGAGTCCAGCGCAAACCGGTAAAACCGCTTGCCCGGGGCCGACAACCCCGCCACCACACCCGCCAGCACGACGCCGCCGATCACCGACAGGACACGCACCACGGTTGGCGCATCCGCAAAAAAATAAAAGCCGGCCACCCCTGCGATGACCAGCAATACCGCTACCAGCAGCTTGATTTTGTCAGCCATGAATGCTGTGCGCCTTACGGCTTATCCTGTGGCAGGCCAAGAGGGTCTCGAACCCCCAACCTTCGGTTTTGGAGACCGACGCTCTACCAATTGAGCTATTGGCCTGTATTACTCAAGGCCGGGGGCAGGCATACGGCCTGACCCCATCCTTCCGGTCAAACCGGCTTACTCTTCGATCTTGGCCACGACACCCGCACCGACGGTACGACCGCCTTCGCGAATGGCGAAACGCAGACCTTCGTCCATGGCGATCGGCTGAA